>CAVSHD010000010.1:0-21217 GCA_963727615.1 uncultured Solirubrobacterales bacterium | reverse complement strand
CTCGAAATCGACGACGATCTCTTGCCGCTGGCCGGCACGTGCGGGCAGCGGGTCTTCAGCGGCGCCGGCTCGCCCAGGTGCTCGGGAGCCGCCTCCGGAGCGGATACGTTGACCGCCACTTCGACGACACCATGAGGGAGACGATGAAGACCACCGAGGACGCACGCGCCGCGAGCAGCGGCTCGACGTCGCATCCCCAGCGGTGTCGCGCTGCGTCTTCCGTGACCGCCCTGCTGGGATTCGAGGGCGCGAGCATCGCCGGGAACGGCGGTCGCAAGATCACCTCCGGCGAATCTGCAATAAAACACCATCAGGAGCGTGGATATTTGCAGCAGATCCATCACTGGCAAAGACGTCGCCAATTGCATGCTGATCCGCGGCGGACTCGGGCGTCCATCGAGCGCCTGGGCTTCCAGGGCTCTGATCGGAAGGACGAAACCGGGCAGGCCATCGCCACCTGCGCGAACGGCGATGTGGCCGTCGGGGGCGGATACTCGTGGAAGGCCCGATCACAGCAGGGGTTTTCGAACGCTCCGACGTCTGGGTCGACGAAGCCCGCCAGTCGAACCCCCGAGCGGCCCCTTCGACCAATGGTTTACTTCGTCTGGAACAACACCTCCGGCAGCGGCCGACTCAAGGTCATGGTCATCTGCATGACGGTTAGAGTCTTCGTCTATCCGGAAGGCCGGCCTCGCGGGTGTGGCGTTGTCGGTGACGTGGTCGCCGGACCCACTATCGGACGCCCCGGCACTCAGAGCCCGGGTTCTGAGCCAACCTCGCCCGGAAAGCGTGCCGTGCGCGCTGGATTCCTCGCCTCGATCCCTGGCGACCGGACTGAACCGCCGATCGGGTCGCTTATAGCGCGAGATCGCGGCCTGGGCCGCGGCGACGCGGGCGATCGGCACCCTGAACGGCGAGCAGCTGACGTAGTCGAGGCCGACCTCGTGGAAGAAGGCGATGCTGTCGGGGTCGCCGCCGTGCTCGCCGCAGATGCCGAGGCCCGAGGTCGGAGCGCCGCCCGCGGCCCCGCTCACCGCCGTCCTCACCAGCTCGCCGACGCCCGTCGACGTCGATCGTCTCGAAGGGGCTGCGGTCGACGATCTTGCGGCGCAGGTACTCGGTCAGGAAGCGCCCCTCGGAGTCGTCGCGCGAGAAGCCGAGCGCCGTCTGCGTCAGGTCGTTGGTGCCGAAGCTGAAGAAGTCCGCGTGCGCGGCCAACCGGTCGGCGATCAGGCAGGCGCGCGGCAGCTCGATCATCGTGCCGACGGTGAAGGCGAGCGGCTCGACGCCGAGCCGCTCGACCGCTTCCGCGCGCGGTGCGCTCGACCAGCTCCCGCATCGCGATCAGCTCGCGCTCGTAGTCGACCAGCGGGATCATGATCTCGAGCTCGCGGCGCGTCCCCTTCCCGCTCCCGCACCGCGACCGCGGCGGCGACGATCGCGTCGACCTGCATCTCGTAGATCTCCGGGAACAGCAGCGCCAGGCGGCAGCCGCGGGTGCCGAGCATCGGGTTGGTCTCCTCCAGCTGCCTGACGCGGTGCAGTTCGCGCTCCAGCGCGCTCGACCGCGTCGCTCGCCGGCGGCGGCCAGGCGCCTCTCTATCTCCACCGCCAGGTCCTCGGCGCGCGGCAGGAACTCGTGCAGGGGCGGGTCGAGCAGCCTGATCGTCACCGGCATCCCGGCCATCTCCGCGAGCAGCCCTTCGAAGTCGTCCCGCTGAAGGGGCTCGAGCTCGGCCAGCGAGGCGCGCCGCGCGGCCTCGTCCTCGGCCATGATCATCGGCTGCATCTTCGCCTGGCGGTCGTCGCCGAGGAACATGTGCTCGGTGCGGCAGAGGCCCGACGCCGCTCGGCGCCGAAGCGCCGCGCCGTCTCGGCGTCGGCCGGTCGGTCGGCGTTGGCGCGCACCCCGAGCCGGCGCAGCTCGTCCGACCATCGAGCACCGCCTGGAAGTGCTCGTCCACCTCGGCCGGGACCAGCGGCACGTCCTCGACGCGTGATCGCCCCGCTGGAGCCGTCGATCGCGATCAGGTCCCCCTCCCGCAGCACCGTGCCGCCGACCCGCATCTCGCGCGCCTCGAGATCGATGTCCAGGGCCGAGACGCCGCAGACGCAGGGCCGGCCCATCCCGCGCGCCACCAGCGCCGCGTGCGAGGCCTTGCCGCCCTCCGAGGTCAGGATGCCGCGGGCGGCGTTGAAGCCGGCCACGTCGTCGGCCTCGGTGAAGGCTCGCACCAGGATCACCCGCTCCCCCGCCGCCGCCTGCTCCACCGCCCGCTCGGCGGCGAAGACGATCGCGCCCTTGGCGACCCCGGGCGAGGCCGGCACGCCGCGGGCCAGCGGCTCGAACTCGAATCGGGGTCGAAGGAGGGGTGCAGGAGCGCCTCGAGCTTCGAGGCGTCGATCTTGGCCAGCGCCCGCTCGCGGGTCAATAGCCCCTCCGCGACCATGTCCACGGCAACCCGGACGGCGGCGTGGGGGGGGCGCTTCGCCGAGCGCGTCTGAAGCATGAAGAGGGTGCCTTCCTCGACCGTGAACTCGACATCCTGCATGTCGCCGAAGTGGCGCTCGAGCGAGGCGAGGATCTCGATCAGCTGGGCGTGGGCCTCGGGGAGGTTCTCCGCCATCTCGGTGAGGTCGGCGGTGTCGCGGGTGCCCGAGACGACGTCCTCCCCCTGGGCGTTGAGCAGGAAGTCGCCCGAGGGCTGGGGCGCGCCGGTGATCTCGTCGCGGCTGAAGGCCACGCCGGAGCCGGATTCCTCGCCCTTGTTGCCGAAGACCATCTGCTGCACGTTGACCGCGGTGCCCCACTCGTCGGGAATGCGGTTGAGCCGCCGGTACTCGATCGCCCGCGCGCCGTTCCAGGATTCGAACACAGCCGCCACCGCGCGCAGCAGCTGCCCGCGCGGCTCCTGCGGGAACTCCTCGCCCGCCTGCTCGCGCGAAGATCCGCTTGAAGTCCGCGACCAGGCGCCGCAGGTCGGCGGCGCCCAGCTCGGTGTCGAGCGAGACGCCGCGCTCGTCCTTGACCACCCGGATCGCACGCTCGAACCCCATCGAGTCGACCCCGCAGACGACCTCGCCGAACATCTGCACGAAGCGGCGGTAGGAGTCCCAGGCGAAGCGCTCGTCCTCGGTCCGCGCCGCCAGGCCGTCGACGGCGGTGTCGCCGAGGCCGAGGTTGAGCACCGTGTCCATCATCCCCGGCATCGACTCGCGCGCGCCCGAGCGGACGGAGACGAGCAGCGGATCGGCGGGGTCGCCGAGCCGCTTGCCCGCCTCGACCTCGAGCGCAGCCAGGGCGGCGTCGATCTGCTCCTCCAGTCGACCGGGGAAGGCCCGCCCGCCGCCAGGTAGGCGACGCAGGCCTCGGTCGTCACCGTGAACCCCGCCGGCACCTTGATCGGCGCGCCGAGCCGGGCCATCTCGGCGATGTTGGCGCCCTTGCCGCCGAGCAGCTCGCGCATCTCCATCGAGCCCTCGGCGAACCCGTACACGTACTTGGGCTCGGCTGGCTTCATCGACTACTGATCTTGACGGGTCCTGGGGCCCGCCGTCCCGACCACGACCTCACCGAGCCAGGAGACGCCCGAGCAGATCGACGTACCGGGGCGTGTGACGGCCCTCGAGGAACGATTTGCGCACGCTTCACAGAGCCGGCCCCTTGCCGGCCTCCGCGCGATCCGAAAAAGACCGCATGGCTTCCGGGTCGCGGGCGGCCGAACGATGCGCAGGGGCCGCCCCGCCGCTCTTCGCTGTGCGGCGGTGGCGGACCCTGCGCCGAGCCTGGCCTACTCGCCCTGATCGCCCCCTCCGTGGGCGTGCGGTTTGTGCGAGCGGAGGAACTTGAGGACCGTCTCCGGGTCGCGCACGGCGCCGCCGGCGACGAGGACGGCGAAGCCGATCCCGGTCAGCAGCAGGGCGATGCCGATCACGATCCCGAACATCGAGATGCGATCGGCCATGTAGCTGGCGTTGAGCGCCGTCGAGAGCGCCGTCTCGGTCACCCAGACATTGCGGGCGCCGTTTTCCGCGGGCTCCCCGGTTTTGGGGTCGGTGACCGCGAACTCTTCGTTTTCTGTCCCACCGCCGGGGGCCAGCTCGCTCTTCGGGGTGTTCGGCTTTGCTTCGTAGTGGCCCATTTCGGCGTAGCCGTAGCCCCCGGTCGCCTCGAGGGCGTGGATCCGCATGTAGGAAGCGAAACAGCGGGCTCGTTCACCGTTGTCGATCGCCTTTTCGGCGACGTCGCAGGTCGGCAGCCCGACACTCGACGAGAGCCCTGCCGCCTTCGCCTCTCCTGAGATCGCTGCCGGGGTCATGTCTTCCGACCCGGTGATGTTCTGCCGTTCGAGTTCGGTCGTGACCGTGTCGCGGCCGCTGGCTCCCAGCACGATCGAGACGACTCCGAACGCGATCAGGACGATCGCGGCGATGATTCCGCCTATCTCCAATGCTTTTCGCATCTTCTGCCGCACCTCCACTTTCGATTGCGATACCGCTTCACTTATGCGTGCATCGATCACCGAGATTTTCACCCTCGCCCGGGGCGCGCCTCCGTAGCGCTCACTCGTTTCCGCGTCGGTTAAGCCGCAAGCGGGCGACCGGGATCGTTGGGGGCGGCTGAGGGCCGCTCAGGAAGCGTCCTCGCAGAGGACCGTGTCCTCGTGCGAGTAGGGAGGGGAGCAGGCGCAGACGAAGATCAGGTCCTCGGCGCCGGTGTTGCGCAGTCGGTGCACCTCGCCCGGGGGGATGACGACGCAATCGCCCGCGGTCACCCGCCGCTCCTCGTCGCCAACGCGCAGGAGGCCGTCCCCGGCGGTGAGGAGGTAGATCTCCTCGGAGAGGCGATGGAGGTGGGGCACGGTCGCCGAGCCGGGCGGGAGCGTCGCCTCGGCAAGGCTCTGGCCGGCGGCCTCGGCGGCGTATCCCGGCCCCGCCCACTCGCGGATCGTCGACCCGTCCCGGGTCGTGTACGGCTCGAGCTCGGCGCGGCGGGAGAATCGCACGGCCCGCACGATACGACGCTCAGCCCGGGAGCAGGGCGTCGATCCGGGCTCGGCGCCGCGGCGCGTAGACTCGCTCGCGACCAATGACCACCGCGTCGATCCTCTCGGACTTCTGGGGCGGCCTCGAAGACAACCACGAGCAGGCGGTCTTCCTCGTCCTCGTCGGCTTCCTCGGCTCCTTCGCCTTCATCCGCATGAGCACGCGGATCATCCGCAGCGAAAGCGTCTCCTGGTGGCCGGGGAACGTCGAAAGCGAGTCGGGCCTCCACCTCCATCACCTGGTCTTCGGGATCGTGACGATGATGGTCGCCGGCACGCTCGGCTTCGCCGCCGACGGCCGCCAGCCCTGGACCGAGATCTGCGGGCTCTTCTTCGGGATCGGCGTCGGGCTGACGATCGACGAGTTCGCGCTCTGGGTCCACCTCGAGGACGTCTACTGGGAAGAGCAGGGGCGCAGCTCGATCGACGCGACCGTGATCGCCGCCTCGCTGATGTTCCTGATCGTGCTCGGCGTCAGCCCGGTGGTGATCGACTCGACCTCGACCGAGACGGTGATCAGCAGCCTCGTCGGCTTCGCCCTCGTCCTCGTCTGCGTCGCGATCTGCTTCGCCAAGGGGCGCGTCCTGCACGGCGTCGTCGGCATCTTCCTCAGCCCGGTCGCGCTCTACGGAGCCTGGCGAATCGGCAAGCCGGAATCGGCCTGGGCCCGCTACCGCTACGGAGACCGAAAGCCGAAGAAGCAGGCGAAGGCCGTCGGCCGCTTCCGCCCCGACCGCCGCACCGAGCGCTTCAAGGAAGCCTTCCGCGACCTCGTCGGCGGCAAGCCCAGCGAGGGCCTGGCGGCGATGGGCGACGAGGCCGCCGCCGCGACCCGGGAGGCGGCCGCCGCGACCCGCGGGGCCGGCGCCGAAGTCCGTGAGCAGGCCGAACGACTGACCCACGCCGCCGACACCATGCGCAAGGACAAGAAAGACGACTGACCGGTCGAGTCCGGTGTCGTAACCTTGGGGGCGCTGATGAGGTGGCTCGGAGGGATCGTGTTCGGCCTGGTTGCGATATTCGCGAGCGTCGACTCGGACGACGCCGACGCGGCGACCCTGGTCGAGCAGGTCAGGGACATCCGACCGGGGGCGAACGGGTCGGGGCCAGGCCAGCTGACGACGTACGCCGGCCGGGTCTACTTCTCGGCCGACGGCGGCGGGGGCCACGGCGAGGAGCTCTGGGTCACGGACGGGACCGAGGCCGGCACCGAGCTCTTCGCCGACCTCAAGGAACCGGGCGAATCGGGACCGGGGGAATTCACGCCGTTCGACGGCAAGCTCTACTTCACCGCCGCTGCCGGGATCGTCGGCTCCGAACTGTGGTCGACCGACGGCAGCCCTGCCAACACGGAAGCGCTCTTCGACGAAGCGAGCGTCGGCGAACTGCGCCCGAGCGGGGAAAGGCTGTTCATGTCCGGCTACGCCGGCGCGACCGGGTTCGAGGTCTACGCGCACGACGGCGGCGGCACGGAACTGGTCAAGGACATCGCCCTCGGCAACCCCAGCGGCTACGTCAACCAGCTGACCGGGCTGGCGGGGAGGGCGGTCTTCGCCGCGGATGACGAAGGCGGCGCCGGGACCGAGCCGTGGATCTCCGACGGGACCGAGCCCGGGACCCACATCCTCGAGGACATCAACCCGGGGGGATCGTCGGACCCCTACGAGATGACGAACGTCGGCGGGGTCGTCTACTTCAACGCGGACGACGGCAGCCACGGGCACGAGCTGTGGCGCACCGACGGCACGACCACCGAGATGCTCGCCGACGTCAAGACCGGCCCCGGCGACTCCTTTCCCGACGAATTCGTCGCCCTCGGCGGCAAGGTCTACTTCACCGCCGCCGGGCCCGGCGAAGGCCGCGAGCTCTGGGCCTACGACCCGGTGCTCGAATCCGCGGCCAGGGTGAAGGACGTGCACCCCGGTATCCCCGGCTCTCAGCCCGCCGACCTCACGCTCTACGACGGCAGGCTCTACTTCGCCGCGAACGACGGCGAACACGGCTCCGAGCTCTGGGCCTCGGACGGGACCGAAGCCGGGACCGAGCTCGCCGCCGACCTCAACCCCGGCCCGGAAGGCTCCCTGGTCGAAAGGCTGACGCCGTTCGGGGGGAAGCTCTTCCTGGTCGCCACGGACAAAGCGCACGGCGACGAGCCCTGGGTCAGCGACGGGACCGCCGCCGGAACGGCGATCGCGGCCGACGTCAACCCCGGCAAAGGCGGCTCCCACGTCATCTTCACCGCGGCGCTCGGAGAACAGCTCCTCTTCGACGCCGACGACGGCGAACACGGCGAGGAGCTGTGGTCCCTGCGCCTTCCACCCGACCCGCCGGCGCCCGGCCCGCCCGCCGGCGATGCCGGCCCGCCGGCGCCCGCCGCGGCCGGCGCGGCGGTTGCTCCGAAGCTGACCCGGTTCAGGATGACCCACAAGCGCTTCCTGGCGCGCGGGCCCAAGGGAGCGAAGGGCAAGGCCAAGGTCGGCTCCGCCTTCAGGCTGACCCTGAGTGAGGCGGCGACCGTGAAGATCAAGATCGAACGGAAGCTGCGCGGCTACCTCGCGGGCAAGAGGTGCAAGGCGTCGAAGCCGGCCCACGGCAAGCACAGGCGGTGCACCGCCTTCCGCCGGGCGCGGAGGATCTCGTCGAAGCTCGGCGGCGGCTCGCACACCCTGGCGCTCGACGCCCGCGGCCTGAAGCCCGGCCGCTACCGGGCGTCGGCCTACGCCGTGGCCGGTGGCGGGCTGCGCTCGCGCACGGCGCGCGCCGGCTTCACCCTGCTCGCCCCCTGAGTGCGCCGATGACGCGGCGGCGGGGCTTGATCGTCTCTGGGATCGCGACCGTGCTGCTGCTGCTCGCGATGTCGCCCTCGGACGGGCGGATGAAGGACACCGGCGGGCCCGGGATCGTGCCGCTCGAGCTGAGCGGGGGCCAGGGCCGCGCCCAGGAGATCCTCGACGAATGGGGCAAGGAGGGGCAGGACGCGGCCCGCGAGTCGCTCTGGATCGACTTCGGCTTCCTCGCCGCCTACGGCACGTTCCTGACGCTGGCCCTGGCCGCGACCCGCGACCTGGCTCGGGCGCGGGGCTGGCCGCGGCTGGCGGCGCTCGGTGGGGTCGTCGTCTACTTCGGCGCGCTCGGAGCCGCCTGCGACGCGCTCGAGAACGTCGGCCTGCTGCTGACCCTGGACGGGGCCGGCAGCGCCCTCCCGCTGCTGGCGACGATCTTCGCGGCGACGAAGTTCGCCCTGATCGCGATCGCGATCGCCTACATCGCCGCCGGCATCGGGATGCGGGTGCTACGCCCCTCCCCGGACCCCGCCTAAACAGCCGCCGACGGGCCGATTTCCCTACATATAGGCGTATTTTCGGCCCATCGGCGGAGGGGAATCGAGAATCTAGGCGGTCGGCGCCCGCCAGCGCTCGTCGGCCACCGTCCGCGCCAGCTGGTGGCTGCGCCGGTGGCCGGTCACGGCGAGCAGGAACTGGTCGCTCTCCAGGGCCAGGAGGCGGGTCTCGACCCGGGTCCGCACTGTCGCCGTGCGCGGCACCTCGCGCAGCAGGGCGATCTCCCCGAAGGACTCCCCGGGCCCCTCGTAGCGGCGGAGCTCGCCGCCTTCGAAGACCTCCACGCCGCCCGCCTCGATCAGGTAGAAGCGGTCGCCGACCTCGCCCTGGACGATCACCTCGGTGCCCGCCGGGACCTCGAGCGGGACGAGGTCGTGGCTGAGCCGCTCCAGCGCCGCGATCGGCAGCGGCGCGAAGATCGGGTCGGCGCGCAGCAGGCGGAAATGCTCCTCGGCGACGGGGGCGCCGAGCTCGTGGGCTCGCAGCCTCGTCCAGCAGGCGATGACGAAGGTCGGCATCACGGCCCCGAGCGCGATCAGGGCGCCGCGAACGCCGAGCAGATCGACCAGGGCGATCGCGCCGACCGAGCCCAGGGCGAGCGAGGCCTGCCGGGCCGACTCGAGCGAGCCGATCACCCGTCCCAGGGTCTCGTCCGACCCGAGCCGCTGCATCAGCGTCTTCGCCGCCACCTCGACGAAGACGAGGCCGATGCCGATGCCGAGCCAGCCGAGGTAGGCGGCGGCCGGCACCGGGTCGATCCCGGGCAGCATCGTCGCCAGGCCGAGCAGGAGGCTGCCGCCGGCGATCGCGATCACCAGCCGCCCGCGGTCGAGCAGCACGGCGAGCGCCATCGCGCCGATCAGCGCCCCCACCCCCCAGGTCGCGTTGAGGAAGCCGACGCTGCCCAGGCCGAGGCCGAGCAGCTCGAGCGCCATGATCACGACGACGACCGCGGCGAAGCCCTCGAAGAAGAAGAGCAGGACGAGCGTCGCCGAGGCGAGCCGCAGCGCCGGGTGCTCGGCGAGCGTCCGCATCCCGAGAGTCACCTGGCGCAGGCCGACGACCTCGTCCTCGGCGACGTAGTCGGGGCGGCGATCGCGCCGCACGCCGAGGACGAGGGCGACGACGAGCAGCATCGAGGCGGCGGCGACGCCGAAGACGAAGCCGGGCGAGGTCGGGCCGAGCAGGAGCCCGGCCGCCAGCGCCGCGAGCAGCGCCCCCGCGTATTCCATCGCGCTGTGGGTGACGTTGCTCGCCGAGAGCTGCTGCGGGGTCTCGGCGAGGCACGGCGTCAGGGCCGCGTGGGCCGGCCCGTAGCCGCAGTTGGCGATCGCGAACAGCGCCGGGAAGGCGAAGACGACCGGGGCGGGGGCGCCGAGCGCCGCGGCGACCGTCGCGCCGACCAGGACGAGGAGCGTCGCGACGCTGCCGCCGAGCATCACCGAGCGCCGCGGGTGGCGGTCGATCAGCAGCGCGACGAAGGGCGAGGCGAGCGCCCCGGCAGGAAGCGGACGAGGGCGACGACGCCGACGCCGGTCGCGCCGTGGGCCTCGAACCCGTAGACGCCGAGCGCGATCGTGAAGGAGCATGGTGGCGAAGGCGGTGCCGACGGTGGCGAGGCCGAGCAGGCCCATGTCACGATTGGAGAAGTCGATGACCAGGGCGCCGAGGCTCGTCCTCACGCTGCTGGCGATGCGCCCGGTCACCGGCTCCAAGATAGGCGCAATCCAGACCGAGCGGGCCGAGACGGCAGAATGGGGGAGCGTGGGCGAGATCCCGAGCAAGATCGGGGAAGGCCTCGAACAGGCCTTCCTGATGGCCTACGAGGTCTGGTGGGCGCTGGTGCTCGGCTTCGCGATCTCGGCGATCGTCCAGGCCTGGGTCCCGCGCGAGCGGATCGAGGGCGCCCTCTCCGGCAGCGGCCCCCGCCCGCTCGCCTGGGCGACGGGGCTCGGCGCCGCCTCCTCGTCGTGCTCCTACGCGGCGATCGCGATCGCCAAGTCGCTCTTCCAGAAGGGCGCCTCCGCCGCCTCGGCGCTCACCTTCCAGTTCGCCTCGACCAACCTCGTCTGGGAGCTGGGCCTCGTCCTCTGGGTCCTGATCGGTTGGCAGTTCACCCTCGCCGAGTACCTCGGCGGCGTGATCATGATCGTCCTGATGGCGATCGGCCTGCGGGCCTTCGTCTCGCCCGCCCTCGAGGAGCAGCGCCCGCCGCCACGCCCAGCAGGCCGACGCCGGCCACCAGCACCACGCCGCCGGCGAGGAGAGCCTCGGCTGGCGCGAGCGCCTGACCTCGTCCTCGGCCTGGTCGGACGTGGCGGCCAACTTCCGCGGCGACTGGCAGATGCTCTGGAAGGAGATCGGGATCGGCTTCCTGCTCGCCGGCTTCATCGGGCTGCTCGGCAACGACTTCTTCAACAGCCTCTTCGTCAAGGACGCGCCCGCCCGTCGTGGTCGCGATCGAGAACGTGCTCGTCGGCCCGCTGATCGCCGTCCTCAGCTTCGTCTGCTCGGTCGGCAACATCCCGCTGGCCGCGGTGCTCTGGTCGGGGGGGATCAGCTTCGCCGGCGTCCTCGCCTTCATCTTCGCCGACCTGATCGTGCTGCCGATCATCCTCGCCTACCGCAAGTACTACGGCTGGGAGTTCACGCTGCGGATCACGGCGCTGATGTTCGTGACGATGGTCGTCGCGGCGCTGCTCGTCGACGGGATCTTCAGCCTCGCCGACCTGGTCCCGACCTCGAGGCCGAGCCGCGCCGACATCTTCGGCAGCGTCTCCCTCGACTACAAGCTGGTCCTCAACCTGATCGCGCTGGCGGTCTTCGCCGCCCTCTTCTACCCGACCGTGCGCCGCGGCGCGACCGACCCGGTCTGCGGGATGAGGGTCGACCGCGGGACCGCGGTCAGGGCGGAGGCCGACGGCGGCACGGAGTACTTCTGCAGCGAGCACTGCCGCGGTGAGTTCCTCGCCGCGCGCGGCGGCGGCTGAGACCGCCCCGGGCGGCCTACCGCTCGATCTGCCGGCGCTGGTCGCGCCGGTGGCGGCGCAGGACGGGCGCCGCGTAGCCGATCAGGGCGCCGATCCCGACGGCGACGAGCAGGGTGACGATCAGCGGCGCGTCGACGCTGACGAAGAGGACGTCGATCCGCACCTGCTGGGAGTTCTGCAAAGCGACGATCAGGACCAGGGCGACGAGGGCCCCGATCCCCCAGGCTCGCCAGTTCGTCTGGCTCCCGCCGCCTGACTGCGGTGGCTGTCCTGGGGGGCCCGATGCCATCGGACCCAGCTTAGGTCAGGGGGACGACTGCTGCACGACCTTGCTTGCCTCGTGCCGGCCCAGGAAGAGGATGAGCACGATCTCCACGAGTTCGCCGCGCATCGCCGGCAGCTCATCCTCGAGGCCGTCGAGCAGTTGGGCGAGGATCACCGACCGCAGGCCCCCGACCAGCGCCTGCTCGGTTCGCTCCGGAAGGGGGCGGCCCCACTGGAATGCATACGGCCGGGGCTGAGGAGGTCGGCGAGGAACGCTTGGAAGGCGTCCGGGGTCCGTGCCAGGGCCGGATCGTCACGATTTGGGTCTGAGAAGAGGAGGAAGGCTCGCTCGGGAGAGCGCGACGCGTAGTCGAGCGTTGCGGCGATGACCGCGTCAACCCGATCCGGCCAGGCCCGCGGGACCGAGGCGGCACGATCGATCTCCTCCCGCATCGTGGCGGCGACGTCCAGCTGGGCGTCGGCCACACAGTGGCCCTTGTTGTCGAAGAGCTTGTAGAAGGTGGCGCGGGAGACGCCGGCGCGGGTGGTGATGTCGCCGACGCTCATCCCCGCGTAGCCGAGCTCGCGATGGCTGGCACAGGTTGCCGCGACGATGCGGCCGCGCTGGTTCTCGACGACGAGCTCGGGGGGGATCCCGTGGCGGCCGGGGCGCAGGCGCACGGCGGTGTCGGCGGGGGGTCTCATCTCAAGCGGGACAGGCTGGCCGGGTGCCGCGGCAGGAAATGACCCCGGCACCCGGGCGTGGCCTGTTGAAGCCGGTGCCGCCTAGGGAATTGACGACAGCAGTCGGCCGGTTCGGAACTCCCTAGCCATGGTTGACAGTTCCGATCGTTCAAACGGTGCCTCGATTGTACTTGATCGTACCTGCATAATCAATGTCGTACCTAAGCACTATGGGCTGCCCCAGGGGGAGATGACGGCGAGCTTCCACTCGCGCTCGACCCGGTGGATGACCATGGTCGGGTCGAGGGCCTGGACGAAGCGGCTGCCCTCGGGGCCGTCGGAGCGCATCGTCACGCGGCCGCTGGCGAGCGCGACGTCCCCGGCCCGCCGGACGACGACCTGGTCGATCTCGATCTCGGTGCGGCGGGCGATCAGCTGGGCGAGGACCGCGGCGATGTCGGCGCGGCCGTGGACCGAGGTGCCGTCGGGGGTGATCAGGCAGCCCTGGCGCGTGAAGCAGGCCGCCGCTCCGTGCAGGTCACGCCCGGCTGAGGGCGGCGGTGAAGGCGTAGAGCGCGTTCTCGGCCCTCGGCTCCTGTCGCGGACGCGCCGGGGCCGGGCCTGTCGCGAGCGCCGGGTTCATCCACGCACCTGACAGGGCCTGAGGAAGGTGCCGCTCAGGGTCGTGCCGTCCTTGAAGCGGACCTTGCCGCGGGCCTGGAGCCGGCCGGTTTCGCAGCGGGCGTTGACGTAGCTGCGCTTCTTGCCCTTGTAGGTCCACCTTTTGCCGATCTTCAGCGAGCCGGAGATCGGGATGCCGGCGCCGTTGGCGATCTTCGGGATCGTCGCTTTGGTCCGGTAGCCGTAGATGCCCCTTGTGGATCCTTTCGATCACGACCGGGACGATGAAGGTGGTCACGATCGGGTGGTCGAGGTAGGCGTGGGCGAGGACCGTCGGGTTGCCGTGCTTCTTCGGGCCGTTGAAGATCGTGATCGGCGAGGAGGCCGGGATCGGGGCCTGTTCGGGGAACTTGACGATCGCCGAGCCGCTGCCCTTGCCGACGATCGCGCCCGAGCAGGCACGGCGGGCCTGGTCGACGGTCGTCGCTTCCAGCTGCCCGGGGCGGCAGACGGGGAGCCCTTCGGTTTCCACGGACCCGTGGCGGTCGAATTCGACTTCGATCGTTTCCAGGATCGGCGGCAGCTCGCCGGAGACGGTCTTGATCTTGACGCCGCCGTGGATCGTGATCGGCGCGTCTTCGTGCCGCGGCAGCTTGGTCGGCGTGAAGCCGCCGTCGGCGAAGATGATGATGTCGCCGGCCCTCAGCTTGAGGGCGAAGGCGCCCGCGGCGAGCGCCAGGCAGCCGAGCGCGACGAGCGCCAGCGCTATCGGCCGGCGCGCCCTCACCGGCCCTGGCCCTCCGAGGCGCCGAGCCGGTCGAAGAGGACCGCCTCCGGCGCCGGCACGAGCTCCGCCCCGTCCCTGACGAGGAAGCTGGCGGCGCAGAGGTTGGCGACGGCCCGCGCGATCACGGTCTCGTCCCTCTCCTCGCCGATCTCGGCGGCGAGCTCGTCGAGCGTGAGCCGGCGCGGGTGCTGGTCGAGGAGATGGGACAGAACCGCCCTCTCCGTGATGATCGACATCTGCATCTCCTCATCTGCGGGCCTCGGTTCCCTTCTTCGCCGAGGCGGTTTCCCTGTTGACCGTGTTGCCGGTGAAGTCCTCGCTCGCCTGCGGCCAGCGCTCGTGCCAGCGCTCCTCCGCCTCGAGCTGGGCGGCGAGCGAGAGCAGGCGCGGCTCGCTGTTGGCCGGGCCGAGCAGCTGCACGCCGATCGGCAGGCCCGCCTCGGTGAAGCCCGCCGGCACGCTCACCCCGGGCCAGCCGAGCACGTTCCAGGGCCAGGCGTAGGGGCAGGCGGCGACGATCGCCTTGTCGGTCTCCCAGTTGGTCAGCCCCTCGCAGGCCCCGACCCGCAGCGGCGGCTGCGCGGTGGTCGGCGCCAGGACGACGTCGTGGCGCCGGAAGACCCTGCCGACGACCCGCCTGCCGATCTGCTCGGCGAGCGCGCGCCGGGCCGAGCAGCGGCCGCAGGGCGCGGCCGTGGCGGGCGCTCTCGAGCACCCGCGGGTCGAGCAGCGAGCGATCCGGCACCCGCTCGACCCACTCGCGGATCCCGGTCATCGAGCGCGGCATGATGCTCGCCCCCGGCCAGATCCCGTAGGGGACCTCGACCTGGCTCGATCTCGTGCCCGA
Source organism: uncultured Solirubrobacterales bacterium (assembly GCA_963727615.1). Classification (GTDB taxonomy): domain Bacteria; phylum Actinomycetota; class Thermoleophilia; order Solirubrobacterales; family 70-9; genus VRUE01. The sequence goes on along the minus strand of CAVSHD010000010.1, from coordinate 6,638 downwards.
GGCCCTCGAGCAGTCTTCGCGACGCGCTCGACCGCGTCCCGATCTCGGAGTCGAGGCGCGCCGGGGCGCCGCTGTAGGGAATGTTGAGCGACAGCGCGATCCGCAGCGGCCCGGGGTCGCGCGCCGCCGAGGCGGCGAACGGCTCGACCGGAGGCGGCGGCCGGTGGCGGTCGCCGGGCAGGTTGCCGCTGAGGACGTCGAGGAGCAGGGCCGCGTCGGCGACCGTGCGGGCCAGCGGCCCGTTGACGGTGAGCCCGTTGAACGCCTCGGCGTCGGGCCAGGTCGAGATCCGGCCCCGCTGCGGCTTGACCCCGACCAGGTTGCGTCCAGGCGGCGGGGATCCGGACCGATCCCGCCCCGTCCGACCCGACCGCCGCCGGCACCAGGCCGGCGGCGACGGCCGCGGCCGCGCCGCCCGAGGAGCCCCCCGGCGTGTGCTCGAGGTCCAGGGATTGCGGGTCGCCCCGAACGCGGGCCCCTCGGTGAAAGGCCACAGCCCCAGCTCCGGGTGAGTTCGGTCTTGCCGACGATCACCGCGCCGGCGGCCTTCAGCCTGGCCGCCACCGCCCCGTCGAGGCCTTCGGCCCGAACTCCCCGGGCAGCCGAAAGCGGTCGGCTCCCCGGCGAGGTCCGAGTCGTCCTTGATCGCGATCGGCACCCCGAGCAGCGGCAGCCTCTCTCCGGCGGCAAGCCTGCGTTCGGCCGCCTCCGCTTCGGCGCGGGCAGCCTCGGGCGGAGGATGCGAAAGGCGTTGAGGCTCGACTGAGAGGCGTCGATCTGTCCGATCGTCGCCTTGAGCAACTCGGTCGGTCGCAAGTCCCCTGACCCGATCGCCTCAGCCTGGCCCGCCAGGCCTAGCGCACTGTTGACCGCTTGTTCAATATTCGCTTTATAGCATCTATCGGCCGCATTGAACTCATGGTCAACAGGAAATATCGTGGCGAATGAGCGAAGCGTCAAGGATTCGTATGAGCACCGACGACCGGCGCGAGCAGCTGCTCGCGGCCGGGGTCGAGCTGCTGAGCCGGCGGCCGCACGAGGAGGTCTCGACCGAGGAAATCGCGGAGGCCGCCGGGGTCTCGAAAGGCCTGCTCTACCACTACTTCCCGACCAAGAAGGACTTCATCGTCGCCGCGATCGAGCGCGGGCAGCGGCAGCTCGGCGAGCTGTTGCGGCCGGACCCGGGCCTGCCGGCCGAGGAGCGGCTCGACGCCAGTCTCGACGGCTTCCTCGACTACGTCGAAGAGCACGCGACCGCCTACGCGGCGATCTTCAGGGGTGGCAGCGGCGACCCCGAGATCGGCGCCATCCTCGACGAAGGCCACGTCGATCCAGAGGAAGACCCTGCTCGGGTCGCTGGGCAACTGGGACGCGTCGCCGGTCAGCACCGAGCCCACTCCGCAGCTCGAAACCGCCGTCCATGGCTGGCTCTTCTTCGTCGAGGGCGCAGTGCTGCGCTGGCTCGAGGAGAAGGACCTCGACCGCGCCCAGCTCCGCATGCTGCTCAAAGCGGCGCTCGGCGGGGCGCTGTTCGCGGCTCGGGCCGCGGGCACCGCCGCCAGAGCGCAACGGCGACCCGGCCTCTTAGGTCCGCTGCCATTTCGCCCTGCCCTCGGCCGGGTCCCCTCGGTCCGCCGCTCTAGACTGGGGCCATGTCCCATCCGCGACCCCCGCGGGGAGCCCGACCGCAGGCCGATCGAGGTCGGCGAGATCTGGGACAACCCGGTCACCGGCGAGTACGCGAAGGTCCTCGAGCTGCCCTGGGCGAACGCCGAGGGTCGGGCCACGGCCGAGTTGCGGGCGGTGCCGGGAGCACGGGTGGTAGGCGAGCATTTCCATCCGGCGCTCCGTGAGCGCTTCACGGTGCTCGAGGGCGAGCTGACAGTGCTGCGCGACCGGCAGCGCTCGACCCTCGGCAGCGGGGAGACGGCGGACGTCAGCCCGGGGACCTGGCACGACTGGTGGAACGAGGGCGAGGTCGACGCGATCGTCCGCGTCGAAGTCACTCCCGGGGAGCGCTTCGTGCACATGATCGAGACCCTCTTCGGACTCGCCCGCGAGGGACACGTCGACGCAAAGGGAATGCCGAGCCCGCTGCAGATGGCGCTGCTCGGCGCCGAGTTCTCCGACGTGGTCGTCTTTCGCCGGCCGCCCCCGACCCTCCAGCGGGCGGTCTTCGGCGCCCTCGGCCCACTCGCCCGCGCCCGCGGCTACCGGGCCACCTACCCGGGCTCTCGCGGACGACGTTGGCGCCCCGCGCCTGAGCGCGGCGGCGGAGGGAATGCAAACGACCCGAAGGAGCTGGGAGCTCCTCCGGGCCATGACGTTTGCTTAAAAAGGAATCGTGCCGCACAGGGAATGGACGGGACGATTCCGGGCTGGCTACCAGCTGCGAGTTTTGCGTGATGCGCCTCTCGCAGGACCTAATGAGAACACAGCCATACCAAAATGTCAAGCAGAAACCACGTCAACGGCATGGGACGGCGGCTTGTCGGGAACGTCCTATACCTGAGGACACCCGCGGTCCCGGATTGATGAAGATCAGTGCGCGAGGGAGGTGGACCAGCGATTGGCCTCGGAGAAGCCGATGTACGGCAGCAGGGCCAGGAAGACCAGGTCCGGGTCCCCCTCGCCCGAGCGATTCGACAGTGCCGGCACGGATGTGGCAGCTGAAGATCGAGGCGATCAGGCGACGACCGATTCGTCGCTCGACGCCGGCAGCCGGTCGCAGCGCGGCGCGCCCGCGCCGAGCAGCCCGGCGAACCTGCTCGATCATCTCCGCGTAGTACGGCTTCCCCCCCCCGGCGCGCGAGTCGATCGCCAGTGTCCGCGCCGCGCCCGGCTCGGCGGCGACGAAGTCGATCGCCGCGCCGATCCCCGCGGCGATCCCGGCCGGCCACTCCTCGCTCGCCATCGCACGACTCGGCCACCACTGCCTCGAACCGAGAGATCGTCTCTTCGAAGGAGCTTCGGTCCCTCCTCTGGCCCCAGGTTTCCGATGCTTCCCTGCCTCGGCTGTTCTCCACCTAAGGTTCATCTGACTGGTGTCGCTCCCTTTCGGAGTGGGAGAAACTATAAGAACACAGACGGACCCTAATGTCAATGGTCCGAATGAGGGCAGGACTCGTTGCTCATTTGGCGGTGGCTGTCGGCTTTGCGCCCATTCTAGAGCCAAATTACGGCAATGCCGAAGCCGCGGAAAACATGGGTATTCGCCGTACCGCGAGCGCGCGGCCTCAGCGGGCGCGGCAGCTGCGCACGGTTTCGGTGGTCAGCTGCCTGCCGCCGGCGAAGGTGTAGATGGCGCGGGCAAAGGAGAGGAAGCCGGCGGTGAAATGGGGTGGCACCGGGCAGGAGGCACTCAGGTAGCTGCGCCGCCTCGCCGTTGTGGCTGAAGTTTCGGGCGACGTCGATCTGGAAGTTGGCGACGTGCGGCCAGGGCCCGACCGAGCGCCTGATCGTCGTCACCAGGACCGTGCGGAACGAGCCCTTGTTGCGGCGAACGGTGAAGGGGATGATGAAGGAGACCGGCGGGTCGGGGGTGTAGGCGTGGACGAGCACAGCGGGCCGCTTCGCCTTGGTCTTGCCGTTGAAGGCGAGCAGGTGGGCGTTGACGCCGAAGGGCTTCTGGTTGGGGACGAAGATCTCGGCGTAGAGCTTGCCCTTGCCGACCAGGGAGCCGCCGCAGGCGCTCATCGCCTGGCGGCTGTCGGTGCTGCGCAGGCGCACCTGCGGGCAGACCGGCAGGCCATGGGTGTCGAGCCGCCCCCGCCAGGCGAGTTCCAGCTTGATCCAGTTGACCCTCGGAATCGGCGAGCCGTCGGTCGTGTGGACGCCGCCGAGCAGTTGGACGGCGACCGGCGCCGCGCGGTGGCGGGGCAGCGCTTTCGGGGTGATGCCGCCGTCGAGGGTGACGATCAGGTTGCCCTGCTGGGAGCGCTCGGCGCCGCGGCCTGCACGGCGAAGACGAGGAGCACGAGCACCGCGACGAGGGTAGCACCGCCCACCTCCGCCCGCCCATTAGCCGTACCTCGAGAACTTGAAGCTGCAGTAGTCGAAGCCGAAGGCCAGGGTGACGTTGTTGGCGAGGTTGCCGTTGTGGATGAAGCGAGCGGTCAGCCGCTGGGCCTTGATCGTGTGCCCTTTGCGCAGCTGCGCGGCGATCTTCTTCAGGTAGGCTCTCCTGCCGGTTCAGGTAGACGAACCACTCCTTAGGCGCCGCGTCCGCTGGGGCGCGGCGACACGGCCGATCCGCTTGATCGTGCCGCCGAAGATCGCGCGCGGCGCGGCCGAACTTGCGGGCGGCGATCGGGATCCGGTCTGGTGCCGGACATCGTCGCGAACCCCCTTCATCGCCCGCCGGGTCGCTTCGGCGCCGCGGCTTGCACATCCCCTCCAGACGATCCACGTATTCGCCGCGGGTCAGGGCTTCCTCCGCAAAGGCGACGCGCCACGCAGAGCAGCAGCCGCCAGGCCGCGATCACGCACACGCCTGTGAGCCACGCCATCTCGACCCATCCCCGGTATCAACAATTCCCTGTTAACACACATTAAGGCAACTTGGCCCATGCACTGTACTCCTTACGGGGCCATTTCGTGGTACGTGGATGTCCCTTTTTCGCCCTCCGAAGCGGTGCCGTCGAGGTCGGGCAGGGCCGGTCGAGCCAGCCGGGGGTGCGCCAGACGCGGTCGCCGAGCATCAGCATCAGGGCCGGCAGGAGGACGATCCGGACCACGGTCGCGTCGAGCAGTATCGCCACCGTCAGGCCGACCCCCATCTGGCTGACCGTGGCGATCGGCGCGGCGGCGAAGGAGATGAAGACGGCGGCCATGATCGCCGCGGCGCCGGTGATCACGCCGGCCGTCTTCTCGAGCCCGTGGCGATCGCGGCCGGGTTGTCGCCGTCGCGCCGGTAGCTCTCGCGCATCCGGGCGAGCAGGAACACCGCGTAGTCGATCGAGAGCCCGAAGGTGACGCCGAAGATCGCGGCGGCGCCGACCGTGTCGACGTAGGGGTGGCCGCCGAGCGGCCACCCGTCGGGGATCCTGGTGACCAGGGACATCACCCCGATCGCGGCGCCGACGGAGGCGAGGTTGAGGACGACGGCGATCGCCGCGAGCAGGGGAGCGCGGAGGATCAGGAGCAGCATCAGGAAGCAGGCGATGACGACGGCGCCGACGACGAGCGGGATCCGCGCCCGGGTCACCGAGCCGTAGTCGTTGAGGACGGCGGCGCCGCCGGTCACCCCCGTCTCCAGCCCCCCCTCGCGGGCGATCCGCCCGGCGTCCTCCTTCAGCCGCGAGCCGACCCGGCGCGAGCCGTCGGTGTTGAGGCCGTAGTCGGAGATGACCAGCATCCGCGCCGCCTGGCCGCCGCCGCGGACGCTGACCGCCTCGCCGGCCAGCGCCTGGCGCCGCGGCGAGGCGCCTTCGAGGGCGGAGAGGACGAAGTAGCCGGAGTCGAAGAGGCCCGGTGAGCTGCGGTTGAGGCGTTCGACGCCCTTCGGCCAGCGGCGCCGCGATCGCCGAGACCTTGACTCCGGAGCGGCGCAGGCCGGCTTCCAGCGGCGCGGAGCGCTGGAACCCTTCCGAGAGCCCCGCCGTAGCGCCCCGGCGCCGCCCTGGAGGGCGCTCAGCCCTTCGGCGAGCTGCTGGGCGCCGCCGCCGAGCCGCTGGAGGCCGCCGGTCAGCCCGGCGGCGGCTTCGTCGAGGCTGCCGACGCCCTGCTCGAGCTGCTTGCCGCCGGCGGAGATCTGTTCGAGCCCGGTGTTGACCTTTTCGGCGATGCCGCGCAGGCGCTTGGCTTCGTTGCGGGAGGAGGCGATCGCCCGGGCCAGGGTGCGCGCTTCGCGCGCCTGCGGCTGGAGCGCGGGGTCTTCGCGGGCCTCTTCGGCGAGCTTGGTGGCGAGGCGCGGGCGCGGCGCAGGCTGCCGCCGCGGATCTGGGGGACGAGCGAGCGCAGGCCGAGCTGGAGCGTGAGGCTGCCGACGGCGACCTTGCGCTGGGCGTCGGCGAGTTCCTTCGAGCCCTCGGCGAGGCGGCCGATCCCCTCGCTCGCTTCGGCGCCGGCGGAGGCGGCCCGTTCGAGGCCCTCGGCGAGCAGGCCCGCCCCTTCCCGGGCGCGCCCGGCGCCTTCTTCGAGCAGGGCGCTGCCCTCGGCGCCTTCGGCGATGCCGCTGCGCAGCCGGCTGACCGCACCGGCGGCGGTGCGCAGGCCGGGGCCGAGCTTGGCCAGGCCGCTGACGCCTTCGTCGCCGTCGCCGGCGAGGGTGCCGCCGAGCTGGCGTAGGGGCTTGGTGCCCCTGGCGACCGGGCCGGGGCCGATCACGGCGCGCACTCCCGGCTGGCCGGCGATGCGGCGCTGCCAGCGACTCGAGGAGCCGCAGCCGCTTCGGGGTCGTGATCGGCCCTTCGGGAGCCGCGGCGACGAGCACGAAGGGCGCTTCCCAGCCCGGGCCGACCGCTCGTTCGATCGTTTCCGCGTTCTGGCGGGACGCGTTGGAGGTGGGCAGCTCGTCGACCCCGGGGGCGGCGGTGGTCAGGGAGAGGGCGGGAGCGGCGAGCAGGATCAGCGGGATCGCGATCAGGACCGCGGCGAATGCCGGGCGGCGCAGGGCCTTCGACGCGGTCGCGGTCCGG
>CAVSHD010000009.1:0-19623 GCA_963727615.1 uncultured Solirubrobacterales bacterium | reverse complement strand
GAGCGGGCCTGGCAGGCCGTCGAGCCCCAGTACCTTGCCCGGCTGGCCGCGCTGATCAAGCGGTTCGGGACCGCGACGGCCAACGGCCTCGGCGAGGAGGATCCGGCTCAGGTCGCCAAGGCGGCCGTGGTCGGGAAGATCGCGACGCTGCTGATCGAGGCCGAACGCCAGCTCCCCGGCCGGATCGACGATCGCGAGTGGTACCGTCGAGCCCGACGAGCTCTCCAAGGTCGGCGTCGATGACATGCTCGACGATCTGGGTGAGATCGTTCTGAGAGCGGATGGCCAGGTCGTCGTCGTACCGGCCGAGAGAATGCCCACGTCGACGGGAGTGGCGGCGATCTACCGCTACTGAGCCCGGAACACGTCGGCGAAGCGCACGGTCTCCGATATGAAGATCCAGGTCAACACAGACAACACGGTCGAAGGTCACGAGGAGCTCTCTCGAGAAACCGAGGCCATCGTGGAGAGTGGGCTGGCGCGGTTCGGCGACCAGGTCACCCGGGTGGAGGTGCACCTGAGCGACGTGAACGCCGCCAAGCACGGGGTCGATGACAAGCGTTGCCTCCTCGAGGCCCGTCTCGCCGGGCTCCAGCCGCAGGTGGTCAGCCACCAGGCGGAATCTCTGCACAGCGCCACCACCGGTGCGACCCGGAAGCTGGTCAGAGCTCTGGAAAGCACGATGGGGCGGCTGCGCGACCGCTGAGGAGCCACACCCGCGATCGCGTCACCCTGACGGCCCCCTGCCATGGCGGTCGCGGCGCGCTTCGGCCGGGTCAGGCGGCGGCCGACATCTGCGCGGCGAGCACGTCGCGGCGGAAGTCGAAGATCCGCTCGAGGTCGCGGCGCACGAAGAGCCGGTGGGCGAGCCCGCCGAGCAGGCCGAGGGGGATCGCGTAGCGGACCCTGTCGTGGATCACGGTCGCGCCGGCGCCGTCGGGCTCGAACTCGTGGGTGTGCTCCCAGAGCGAGTAGGGCCCCTTCACCTGGACGTCGACGAAGCGCAGCGGCGGCTCCCAGGACCGGATCAGGGTTTGCCAGCGAACCGGGACGCCGTGCAGCCGTAGCCGGTAGTCGAGCAGGGTTCCGGCACCCATCTCGATCGGGCCGGGCGTCGATCACCTCAAATGGAGCCACGGGGGGGTGCTCGGCTCGAGGTTGTGGGCGTCGCCGTAGAACCCGAAGGCCGACTCGACCGGCACCGGCGACGCGCTGGCTGCGTTCGAGCAGGTGGGTCTTCACCGGCTCAGCTTCGCAGCCGGACGGGTCGGGCGGCCGGCAAGGCGCTAACAATGTGACGATCGCCTCCAAGGCCCTCCCATCGCCGGCGCGACCGGATTCGTGGGCGGGCGGCTGGCCGCCTCGCTGGCCGAGCGCGGCTGGGCGGTGCGCTGTCTCGTCCGCGACCGATCGCGGGCGCAGGCCCTGGCCGATCGCGGCTTCGAGCTCCACGAGGCCGACGTGCTCGATGCGCAGGCGCTGCGCGGAGCCGGCGAGGACGTCGAGATCGCCTACTACCTGATCCACGCGATGGGGCGGGCACCACCCGGGGCAGCTTCGAGGAGCGTGAGCGCCAGAGCGCGCAGAACTTCGCGCGAGATGACCCGCCGCGAGGGAGTCGCCCGCAACGTCTACCTGGGCGGACTCGGTGAGCGCCCTGGGTCGGCGCACCTGCGCAGCCGCCACCGGACCGCGGAGATCCTCGCCGCGGTGGGCCCCCCACTCACCTACTTCCGCGCCGGGATGATCGTCGGCGCGGGCAGCGAGTCCTACCGCACGCTGCGCTACCTCGTCCAGCGGCTCCCCGCGATGATCGGCCCCGCATGGCTCAAGACACCCACGCAGGCAATCGCGATCGACGACGTGATCGCCTATCTGGTGGCGGCGCCCGACGTGCCCGCCTCGGCGGGCCGCGAGGTTCAGATCGCCGGTCCCGACGTGCTCTCCTACGGCGAGATGCTCGACCGGATGGCGCGCGATGCCCTCGCCGTCCGGCGGCGCCCCCGGATGCCGTTGCCGCTGATCACGCCGTGGCTGTCCTCGCTGTGGATCGGCCTGGTCACCCCGGTCGACGCCGGCGTCGCCCGCCCGCTCGTGGAGGGGCTGACGACCCCGACCATCGTCACCGACCGCTCCGGCGCCGAGCCCTTCGAGATCGATCCGAGCCCTTCGACGAGGCCCTGCGCCGGGCCTACGACGAGGAACGTGAAGGCGAATCTGGCTAGAGGGCGACGACCCCGCGCCGGCCCGCTCAGGAGCGCTCGAGGACGACGACCGGGATCTCGCGCTCGGTGGCGGCCTGGTAGTCGTCGTAGGCGGGCCACTCGGCGACCATCGCCCGCCAGATCTCCGGCTTCTCCTCGGCGCTCGCGGTGCGGGCGCGGGCCCGGAAGCGGTCGCCCTTGACCTGCACCTCGACCTCGGGCTGCTCGAGGAGGTTGAGGTACCAGGCCGGCGCGGTGTCCGAGCCGCCCTTGGAGGCGACCACGGTGTAGGAGTCGCCGTGGGGGGCGTAGATCAGCGGCGTCGTGCGCTGCTCTCCGGAGCGGCGCCCGGTCGTCGTCAGCAGCAGGGTCTGCGTTCCCTGCCACTCGTGCCCCTCCTCGCCTTCGGTGGCGCGGTAGCGGTCGACGTGTTCCTGTCCGAAGAGCATCGCGGCCGATCCTATGCAATGCGAAAGCTCGGCGCGGAAGCACCCGGGGCAGCGTTGTTGTCAAACCGGTGTCATTTCACGTCACGGTTTGGTGTCGTATGGCCTTGTCGCGTATTCGCACCTTTTCGAGCGATCGGGTGTTCGGATAGATGTGGGGACTTGATTCGGCCTTCCTCGCCTGTTAGGTTATGTGCGGGAGAGTGATCAGGCGCCACGCAGGGGCGGCGGGATTCGTCAATGCGTAAACAGAGGAGATAATTGAATGTTTAGGCGCTTGATCGTCTTGGTCTCGGTGATGGGGCTGGCTGCCGCTGTTCGTCGTGCCGTCAGCACAAGGCGGCATTTGGGATCGCGAAATGGTCTGCGATCACCTGCGCCGAAAACGAAGACACGCCCGAAGCAAAACTTCAGCCGACTCCTCCACCCGGAGAACCGGTAGCGGGAATCCCGCCGGCGGTGGCCGCGGGGCAGTGCAACACCGAAACGTCGGGTAAATGGTTCACCCAGGCGGCCGGCCACCCGAACTGGGCGTTCACGGACTTCACCCTCAACCAGTTTTCGGTTGAAGGCGCGAAACTGTTCCCCGACGGCTTCGTCAAAGACATCGTCGTCAACACGCCCGAAGGCCTGAGCGTCAACCCGGAGGCGGTGCCGAAGTGCACGGTCGCCCAGCTCTCGACGCTGGCATGCCCGCCCGCGGCGCAGGTCGGGGTCAACTACTTCACCGTCGCCATCGAAAAACCGCCATGCCCGGAAGCGCCGCTTGCCGGCACCTGTACCAACATCCGGGCCGCGATTCCCGTCTACAACCTCGTCCCCTATGACGGCGTCCCCTCGATGGTCGGCTTCCTCGGCAGCGCCAAACCGACGATCATCGTCGGCTCGCTCGACCCGGTCAACCAGCACGTCATCTTCACGATCAGCGACATCGAGTCACCGCTCGAAGGCGGCCCGCCCGTCAACGGCTCGCGGCTCGTCTTCAACGGCAGGGCCGGCAATGGCACCTACCTGACGATGCCGAGCAACTGCGCCGGAGGTCAGGTCACCGACCCTCCACGTCGACTCGCACGAAGGCGCCGAAGACGAAGAATCGTACGAAACGGCAAAAGGCGCGGAAAACTGCGAACTCGTGCCCTTCAAACCGACGATCAACGTCGATCCGAGCGGCGCCGCCGTCGACTCTCCCGAAGCGACCACGGTCAGCGTCGGGATCCCGTTCGACCCGCAGGCCCCGATCGCAAACTCGTACCTGAAGACGGCGAAGGTCGTCCTGCCCGAAGGGATGGGCCTGAACCCGTCCTCGGCCAGCGGCCTGGCGGCCTGCACCGATGGGCAGTTCGCGATGGGGACCAACGACCCGATCGCCTGCCCGGACGCCTCGAAGATCGGCACCGTCGAGGTGCAGACCCCGTCGCTGCCGGCCGACTCGCTGACCGGCAACGTCTACGTAGGCGAGTCGAAGTCGAACGTCGCGACCAGCGGTGAACAGTTCCGGATATTCATCCACGCCGGATCGCAGCGCTACGGGGTCAACGTGCGCCTCGAAGGAAAGGTGTACCTCGACCCCGGCACCGGTCAGCTGACCGTCGTCGTCGACAACAACCCGCAGGCGACGTTCAGCTCGTTCAAGCTCCACATGTTCGGGGGCTCGAAGGGCACGCTGACCAGCCCGCCGACGTGTGGGCCGAACGTGACGAACACAGCCCTGACCCCGTGGTCGGGACAGGCCAACGCCGCTCCGACGAGCAGCTTCACGCTGACGACGGACCCGGGCGGTGGCGCCTGCCCCAACACCCTGGGTGCGCGCAAGTTCGAGCCCAAATACACGGCCGCGTCCGACAGCAACGGCGCGAACTCCTACAGCCCGTTCAGGGTGCGGATCCTCCGCCAGGACGGTGAACAGGAGCTCAAGGTCGCCAACGTCTCCCTCCCCTACGGGCTCGCCGGCAAGATCGCCGGCATCCCGTATTGCTCGGAGGGCGCAATCGCCGCCGCGGAAGCGAGCAGCGGCACCGCCGAGCTGGCGTCGCCCAGCTGCGGCTCGGACAGCCAGATCGGCGCGACGACGACGGCCGCGGGCAGCGGCAACGGGCCGATCAAGATCGCCGGCAAGGCCTACCTGGCCGGTCCCTACAAGGGCGCGCCGATCTCGATGGTCGTGATCACCCCCGCGGTGGCAGGCCCCTATGACCTCGGCACCGTCGTGATCAGGGTCGCACTCAACGTCGATCCGGAAACAACTCGGATCACGGCGAACTCCGACGTGATCCCGAACCTGTTCGACGGGGTCAAGCTGGACATCCGGCAGATCTATGTCGATGTGGACCGTGGTGGGTTCATGCACAACCCGACCAACTGCCGGACGAACGCCTCGGAAGGGTCGATCATGGGCGGTGGCTCGAACCCGGCCGACCCGGCCGCGTTCACCTCGTACTCGTTCTCCGACCAGTACGCGACGAGCAACTGCCACCAGCTTGACTTCAAGCCGAAGCTCGGCGTCAAGCTGCTCGGCGGGCGCAAGGCCGCCAAGCGCAGGGGCCACCCGAGGCTCCAGGCCGTGCTCCGGTCGAAGACGAAGGAAGCCAACGTCAACTACACGGCGCTGACGCTGCCGCCGACGATGCTGCTCGACAACGGGCACATCAAGACCATCTGCACGAGGGTGCAGCTGGCGGCGCAGAACTGCCCGAGCGGGGCCGTCTACGGTCACGCCACGGCGAACTCGCCGCTGATCAGCGGCAAGCTCTCCGGGCCCGTGTACCTGGTGTCCTCGAACCACAAGTTGCCGGATCTGCTCGCGGATCTTCGCGGCCAGTTGAACGTCCGCGTCCGCGGTGTGATCAGCACCGTCAAGGGCGGGTTGAAGACCACCTTCAATCGCCTCCCGGACACGCCGGTGACCAAGTTCGTGCTGAAGATGCAGGGCGGCAAGAAGGGCCTGATCATCAACTCCAAGGACCTCTGCAAGGCGAAGCCGAGGGCCAGGTTGAACATCAGGGGCCAGAACGCCAAGCACGTCAAGAACAACAAGTTCAAGGTCCAGACGAGCTGCGGGAAGAAGTAGAAGCAGCAGCGGAATCCAGTTGATTCACGCGCACCGGCGCGGCGGGCTCCAGCCGCCGCGCCGGTGCGTTTCTCTTTCCGGGCAGTGGAGAAGTAGGCTCAGCGGACGATGGGATTCATCGAGCCCTCAGTGCCGCCGTTCGACGTCGACGAGTGGCGCCGCAAGTCGCACCTGAAGCGGATCGAGCCGCTGGCCCAGGACTGGGCGCTGAACGGATTCGGCACTCCCTACTTCGTCTATCTCCTCTACGTCGTCAAGGTCGCCGTCTACGCGCTCGGCGGGCTGTTGGTGATCTCGGCGACGACGCCCGACCTCGGCGGCATCGGCAGCCTCGGCGAGTGGTGGACCGAACCGATCGTCTTCCAGAAGGCCGTCGTCTGGACGATGCTCTGGGAGGTCCTCGGGCTCGGCGCCGGCTCGCTGCCGCTGACCCTGCGCTTCAAGCCGATGATCGGCGGCATCCTCTACTGGCTGCGACCGGGCACCACGCGCCTGCCGCCGTGGCCGAGGCGGGTGCCGTTCACCGCCGGCAACGTGCGCACGATCCTCGACGTCGGCCTCTACGCCGCCGTGCTCGCCTGGCTGCTCTACCTGCTCCTCACCGGGGGGGTGGCCGACTCGGCGCCGTCGCCGGTCGGCTCGACCCGGCGGCGGTCGGCTCGCTGCTGATCGTCCTCGGCCTGCTCGGGTTGCGCGACAAGGTCCCCTTCCTGGCGGCCCGGGCCGAGGTCTACGGGACCCTGATGATCGTCTTCCTCTTCCCGCTCACAAACATGATCGTCGCCGCCCAGCTCGTCCTCGTCTGCATCTGGTGGGGGGCCGCCTCCTCGAAGCTCAACCACCACTTCCCGTTCGTGGTCACCGTGATGATCAGCAACACGCCGTGGAACCGCTCGAAGGCGATGAAGCGGCGGCTCTACCGGGACCACCCGCGGGACCTGCTCCCCTCCGACCTCGGCGCCCTGGCCGCGCACATGGGGACCGCGGTCGAGTTCACCCTGCCGCTGATCCTGCTGCTCACCCAGGGCGGGCCGCTCGGCTGGCTGGCGGCCGCCGGGATGGTGGTCTTCCACCTCCACATCCTCTCGACCTTCCCGCTCGCGGTCCCGCTCGAGTGGAACGTGTTCATGATCTTCGGCGTCCTCTTCCTCTTCGGCCACTACGGCGACGTGCCCTGGTCGACGATCGACGACCCGCTGCTGATCCTGATCCTCGCCGTCGTCTGCGTCGGCATCCCGGTGCTCGGCAACCTGCGGCCGGACCTGATCTCGTTCCTGCCCTCGATGCGCTACTACGCCGGCAACTGGGCGACGAGCGAGTGGCTGTTCAGCAAGGAGACCGGCGCCGAGAAGAAGCTCGACGAAAGGGTCAAGAAGGTCGCCCCGGTGGTCGTCGAGCAGCTCCGCGAGCGCTATGACGACGACCTGGTCGAGGTGCTGATCTTCAAGGGCCTCGCCTTCCGCTCGATGCACTCGCACGGGCGCGCCCTGAACGGCTTGCTGGAGCGGGCCGTCGACGACGTCGATGCCTACGACGTCCGCGACGGCGAGGTCGTCGCCGGGGTCGTCCTCGGCTACAACTTCGGCGACGGCCACTTCCACGACGAGGGGCTGCTCGAGGCGGTCCAGGAACGCTGCCGCTTCGAGCCCGGCGAGCTGCGGGTGGTCATGCTCGAGTCCCAGCCGGCCAACCTGCCGCGCCAGCGCTACCGGATCCACGACGCGGCGGAGGGCCTGATCGAGGAGGGCACGGTCGAGGTCGCGGACATGATCGGCCGCCAGCCCTGGCTGGGCGAGGAGCCCTTTCCGGCCAAGCCCGCATGAGCGATGCGGTGATCGTCGGCTCCGGCCCCAACGGGCTGGCCTGCGCGGCGACGCTCGCCACACGGGGGGTGGGGGTGACCGTGATCGAGGCCGCCGAGGAGATCGGCGGCGGCACCCGGACCAGCGAGCTGACCCTGCCCGGGCTGCTTCACGACGAGTGCTCGGCGGTGCACGCCCTGGTCGTCGGCTCGCCCGCCCTGGCGCCGCTCGGGCTCGACCGCCACGGGCTCGAGTGGGCCTGGCCCGAGGTCGACCTCGCCCACCCCTTCGAAGACGGCCGCGCCGCGGCGATGCTGCGCTCGCTGGACGAGACCGCCGCGGGCCTGGGCGAGGCGGGCGCCGCCTGGAAGCGCCTCTTCGGCCCCGCGTCGCGCGCCTTCGAGCGCCTCCTCGACGACCTGCTGGCGCCCAAACTGAGGCTGCCCAGGCACCCGCTGCTGCTCGCCGCCTTCGGCCTCCGGGCGCTGCCCTCGGCCCGGGGCCTGGCCCGCGCCCTGCCCAGCGCCGAGGCCCGGGCGCTCTTCGCCGGCACCGCGGCGCACGGCTTCCGGCCCCTGGGCTCGCCGCTCAGCGCCTCGGTCGGCGCGGTCCTCACCTGCGCCTGCCACAGCGCCGGCTGGCCGGTCGCCAGGGGCGGCTCGGGGGCGATCGCCGACGCCCTCGCGGCGGTCATCCTCGAGCGCGGCGGGCGGATCGAGACGGGACGCCGGGTCGCCTCCCTGGAGGAGCTGCCGGCCGCCGACGCGGTCGTCCTCGACCTCGCCCCGCGGGGCGTCGCCGCGGTCGCCGGCGAGCGCCTGCCGGCCCGCGTCGCCCGCGCCTACCGCCGCTATCGCCACGGCCCCGGGGCCTTCAAGGTCGACCTCGCGGTGGAGGGCGGGGTGCCCTGGCGCGACCCGCTCTCGGCCCGGGCCGGGACCGTGCACGCCTTCGGCTCGCTCGAGGAGATCGCCCTCGCCGAGCGCGAGGTGGCGCGCGGCCGGATGCCCGAGCGCCCGCTGGTCCTCGTCGGCCAGCAGTACCTCGCCGACCCGGCCCGCTCCAACGGCGACCGGCACCCGGTGTGGGCCTACGCGCACGTCCCCAACGGGTATCCGGGCGACGCCACCGGGGCGATCCTCGACCAGATCGAACGCTTCGCGCCGGGCCTGCGCGAGCGGATCCTCGCCACCTCGACCCGCTCGACCGCGGAGCTCGCCGCGCGCAACGCCAACTACGTCGGCGGCGACATCATGACCGGGGCCAACACCCCGTGGCAGACGCTCGTCCGGCCGCGGCTCGCCCTCGACCCCTACGCGACGGGCATCCCGGGCGTCTACGTCTGCTCGGCGGCGACCCCTCCGGGGCCGGGCGCCCACGGGATGTGCGGCTTCAACGCCGCCCGCTCGGTGCTGAGCGAGCTGCGGCTCGGCTAGCGGGCCGCGGCCTTGGCCCGCGGCGCCTCGGGCAGGTGCAGGCGCTCGCGCGCCTGCGCCACCGCCGGCGCCGTGGCGCGGCAGGCGCGGGCGATCATGTTGTCGGCGAGCTCGGGGGTGCGGCGCACCTCGAACTCGATCAGCGCCGCGCGGCGGATCTTGGCCCTGGCCGAGACCGGGGTCTCCGCCGGCGCCGAGGCGATCGCCTCCTCCGCGGCCTGCGTCCGCCTGCAGAGCAGGCAGAAGCGGCCGGCGCCGGAGCTGGCCCAGGCATCGGGGAGAGCGGTCCGGGCGCCGTCGATCCGCCGCACCGAGACGCCGCAGCCGTCGCAGGTCCAGCACTCGGCCGTGCGCGCGGCGCTCACGCCGACACCCGGTTTCGGTTGCGATTACGGCGTCGCCGCCGCCGCTTCTTGCCGGTGGAGGGCTCGCCGGCCGGCCGGCCCGGATTCTCCTGGCGACGGTGCGCGGAGTCTCCGTCGAACTGGGCGGCGAGGCCGAGCTGACGGGCGATCCGGCCCATCTCGTCGGCCTGGTCGGCGAGCACGAAGCTGATCCCGGCGCCGCTGCGCCCGGCGCGGCCGGTGCGGCCGATCCGGTGCACGTAGGTGTCGCGGTCGGCCGGGGCGTCGAAGTTGACCACGTGGGTGATGTCGTCGACGTCGATCCCGCGGGCCGCCACGTCGGTGGCCACGAGAGTGGCGACGTCGCCGTCCTCGAAGCGGGCCAGCGCCCTTTCCCGCTGGCCCTGGCTCTTGTCGCCGTGCATGGCGACCGAGGCGACGTCGCGGCTCCTCAGCCGCTTGACCAGGCGGTCGGCGCCGCGCTTGGTCCTGACGAAGACCAGGGTGCGGTTCTCGCCCTCGCCCCCGGCCGCGAGCTCGGCGAGCAACCGCTCGAGCTTGGCGCTCTGCGACTCGACGTGGACGAAGCGGTGCTCGATCTCGGCGTTGCGCCGCTCGGGAGGGTCGTGGGTGTGGCGGCGCGGGCCGCGCGTGTAGGCGGCGGCGAGCTTGCCGGTGGCGCCCTCGAGCGTCGCCGAGAAGAACAGGGTCTGGCGCTCGGAGGGGGTGCGGGCGACGATCCGGTCGACGGCCGGCTTGAAGCCCATGTCGAGCATCCTGTCGGCCTCGTCGAGGACGAGGACGCGGACGTCGGCGAGCGAGACGACGCCGCGCTCGATCAGGTCCTCGAGCCGGCCCGGGGTGGCGACGACGACGTCGGCGCGGCGGGCGGCGGCGATCTGAGGGCCGAAGCCGACGCCGCCGTAGACGGCGGCGATTCGCAGCCGGCGGGCCTCGGCGACGGTCTCGAGCTCGGCGACGATCTGGCTCGCGAGCTCACGGGTCGGGGCGAGGACGAGCGCGGAGAGGCGCTTCGATGGCTCGATCAGGTCGACGAGGGGGATGCCGAAGGCGAGGGTCTTGCCCGAGCCCGTCGGCGACTGGACCAGCAGGTCGTGGCCGGCGAGCGCGTCGCGGACGACCATCTTCTGGACGGGGAACGGCTCTGTGATGCCGCGCCTGGAGAGCGCGCCCACCACAGGGCGGGATATGCCGAGGTCGGCAAAAGACATGACTATGTGCTCCTTCTTTAAGCGATTCGGGGAGATCCAGCGGCCCGAAGACGCTCGGTGCGAGCACGACGGAAACGGAACCTCTCGGGCGGCGGAAACGCCAGGCCCGACCCACACACCGTAGCAGCACCGCTTCGCGGCGCCGCCCACAGGGGGCGGCGTGGGCGGCGTCCTACACTTTCCCGATGGCCCCGGAAGCCGAGCCCGACTCCACCTTCACGCTCTACAGGAGGGGCATCGAGCTGCTCGAGGAGGGCGACTGCGAGCACGCCACCGAGCAGCTCGAGCGGGCCGCCAGGCGGGCCCCGGAGAAGGCCTCGGTGCGGGAGGCGCTGGGCCGCGCCTATTTCGGCTGCGGGCGCTTCGCCGCCGCCGCGGTCGAGTTCAACGCCGTCGTCGAGGCCCACCAGGTCAACGATTACGCGCACTTCTGCCTCGGCCGGGCGCTCTCCAAGACCGGCGAGACCGAGCGCGCCCGCCACCACCTGGCGCTCGCCTCCAACCTGCGGCCCGAGCGCGGCGACTACCGCTTCTACCGCGACCAGCTCGGCGTCTGAGCCTAGAGGCCTTCGACCAGGGCGCCGACGTTCTCGCGGCTGAAGTAGGGCCCGTAGGTGTGCGAGGGGTCGAGGTTGCGGCCGTAGCTGGTCAGCCCGTCGACCATCGTCCCTTCCGCGACCAGCCAGCCGCCGCCGCTCGCCCCCGGCAGCCAGTGGCAGCGGACGCTGATCGTCGGCGGCCCGGGGATCCGCCTGGTCAGCCGGTCTTCGCCCGTCGCCGGCGAGTCGCACCGCTGGAGGCGGGTGGTCTTGCCGGGGTAGCCGAAGGTCTGGAACTGCTCCTTGCGGCCCAGGTTGAGCCCGATCGTGGCGCCGCCCCCGACCGCGTCGGCGACGTTGACGCCGGCTTCGTTGGGCGCCGTGAGGAAGGCGCCGACGTCGTAGTTCGGGTTTCCCGTCTTGACCCACGGCTTGGGGGCGAAGACTTCGGGCCGGCGGGCGATGAAGGCCCCGAAGGGCGCCGTGCCGGCGGTGTAGGCCGGGACGAACTCGATGAAGCGCGACCAGGCCGTGGACCCGCGGCGGCCGCGGGGCCCGGAGTTGACGCAGTGGCCCGCGGTCAGCACCAGGCGGCGGGTCGGGCTGTCGATCGCGGTCCCCGAGCAGTAGCCCTGGTTGCGGCCCTGGCGGACGAAGATGCGGCCGTTGACCGCGAAGGGGGGGAGGGTCGCGTCGACGACGGGGGCGAAGGTGGCGAGGGCGAGCGGGTTGCGGCGCACGGCGCCGCCGAGCGGCCGCGCGCTGCGCATCCTGGCCGGCGTCCAGTAGGCCGAGACGCGGGCCGGCTCGCTGGCCACGCTAGCCCGGGCGCCGGCCGCCGGCGGGTGGAGGCGGGGAGCGGCGCCGGCGCCGGCCACGGGCAGGGCCAGGCAGGCGAGCGCCAGGGCCAGGGCCGGGCGCGAGCGCCGACTCAGGGCCGTCGCCGCGGGCCTCGCCGCGACGCGGTCAACGGCGGGGTGCGAGAGCCGCGACATCCCCGCGAAGGATAGAGGGCGCGGCGCGTGACTAGACGACGATCGGGATCACGCAGCGGTAGTTACTTGGTGTTCGTGGAGCAATCGTGAAGTTCGATCGCGCCGATTCGGAAACTGTCGACTACGCCGTATACGTTGCGCCGGAGACATTCGTTATGTCGCCTGACCACTCTTCCCCTTCCAGGTTGATGTCCGGCTGCTGGGCGAACGCGGCCAGGGCCAGGGCCTCGGGCAGGGTGCCGCCGAGCGCGGCGCAGGCGGCGGCGGCGACCGGCGCCGTGACCGCGGCTTCGTTTGGCGAGGCCTGCCAGCAGGCGCCGGCGAAGGGGACGGTGCCGGCGAGGCAGCCGGCCCGGTGGCCGTTGACGGTCTGGGCGTCGACCGCGTCGATCGCCGTCGCCGCGGTCTGCGCGTCGACCGCGGTCTGGGCGAAGCCGGCGACGTCGGCGTAGGAGGCGCTCGGCACCTGGCCGAGGCTGCGCTCGTCGATCTGCGAGCCGGTGATCGGGGCGCTGAGGCGTTCGCCGAGGACCCCGCGGCGGAGGCGGTTGGCGGGCACCGAGTGCGGCTTCAGCCGGTTGCCGGGCAGCGACTTCACCTTCACCGCGCGGCCGTTGATCCGGCCCGCCGCGTAGGCGCTGCCCGCCAGCGCCGCGACCAGCGCCAGCAGCGCGACGATCATCGCCGGCGTCGGCCGGCGCCATCCCTGCCTCATGTCCACCTCCGCGTCGTGTTGCGAGCGGCGGCGAGCCTAGGCCCGATTGGTCAGTCGTTTTAGATCGCTGGACGCAAATCCAGCGATCGACGATCGCGTTCTTGTTTGGGTGCGGATCTGTCGAGGGGCGCGGCCCCCGCCACCGCCGTTACACTCGCCGCACATACGGTCGGTGGTCAAGGGAAGTCCGGTGCAAGGCCGGCGCGGTCCCGCCACTGTGACCGGGAAAAGGAGGTCGCGGGCCCCCGCACTCACGGGGGCCGGCCACTGGGGCGCGACGAGCGCCCCGGGAAGGTGCGGCCGACCAGCCCGGAAGCCAGGAGACCTGTCCCCGGCCAGCCACGACAACCCTCGAGGAAAGGGCGGCTTAAATGCCATTACTCATTCCAATCCGGCTGGCGGCCGCGTGCGCGCTGGCCCTGTTCCTGCTCGCCGCCGGCGCCGCGTCGGCCTCGGCCAAGAAGGTCGAAGCCGACCTGCGCGTGGTCGGCAAGGGCAGGCGCACGCTCGCCGAGAAGACGTTGCGCACGGGCACGACGAAGATCCCGACCAGCCGCAGGGCCACCTGCTTCGGCAGGGGCACCGGCGGCAGCGGCAGGCCCGACAGGGTCGGCGGGCCGACGGCGCTGGGGCTGCTCGCCCAGGCGGCGCGCGGCACGAGGGCGCTGCGGCCGCTGCTGATCACCGACTCCTTCAGCTTCGGGCTGGGGATCTGCGGCGTCGGCGGCTCGAAGGCGAACGCCAAGCGCTCCTGGTACCTGAAGGTGAACCACGTCAACCCCGAACTGGGCGGCGAGGCGGTGAAGCTGAAGCCGGGCGACGAGGTGCTCTGGGCCCTGGCCGCGTTCCCCTACCCGAACGAGCTGGCGCTGGAGGCGCCCGGCGAAGCGATCGCCGGAGCGCCGTTCGAGGTGCGCGTCCTCTCCTACGACGAAAAGGGCCGGCACAGGCCGGTGAAGGGCGCCCGGGTGACCGGCGCCGCCGGCCCGACCGATGCCCGGGGCAGGGCCGCCGTCACGATCACCGGCCCGGAGACGATCCGCGCCACGCACGGCAAGGAAATTCCCTCCAACGCGGTGGGCGTGTGCGTCGCCACGATCTGCCCCTGAGGCAGGCCGCTTGAGCGCCGGCCGCCGTCCCGCGGTCGCGATCGCGCTGCTCCTGGCGGCGCTCGCGGCCGCGGGCTGCGGCCTGGGCCCCGGCCGCGAGCTGGGCTCGGCGAGCCTGACGGTGACCCGGGACTACGGCGCGCGGCCGGTGCTGTCGCGCCGCGCCGACGAGGTCGGCGAGGCGGACACGGTGATGCGCGTCCTCGAACGCAACGCGGAGACCTCGACCCGCTTCGGGGGTGGCTTCGTGCAGTCGATCGAGGGGCTGGAAGCTGTCGAGTCGGTCGGCGCCGGGCCCTCGGACTGGTTCTTCTACGTCGACGGAGTCGAGTCGACGGTCGGCGCCGCCGACTACGGCCTGCACGGGGGCGAGGCGATCTGGTGGGACTACCGCGACTGGGCGGCGGCGATGCGGGTGCCGGCCGTCGTCGGCTCCTGGCCGCAGCCCTTCACCGGCGGCTACGAGGGCCGGCGCCACCCGGTCGCGGTCGAGTGCCGCGGCGGCGGGGCCGCCTGCGGGACGGTGCGCGAAAGGCTCGCCGGGGCCGGCGTGTCGGTCGCCGCCGGACACCCCGAAGGGGCGACCCGCGTCCTGGTCGGGCCCTGGCGAGAGCTGCGCGAGGACCCGGCCGCCGGCCCGATCGGGGACGGGCCGGAAGCGAGCGGCGTCTTCGCCAGGATCGGCGCCGTCGGCGCCGGAGCGGGCTGCGCGCTCGAGGGCCTCGACGAAGCCGGGACGCCGGCCCGGAGCCTGGGGGCCGAAGCGGGCCTGGTCGCCGCGACCCGCCGCTACGAAGCGCCGCCGACCTGGGTCGTCACCGGCTGCGAGGCGGGTGGCGTCGCCAGGGCGGCACGGCTGCTCGACGCCGCGGCGCTCCGCGACCGCTACGCGGTCGCCGTCGGCGCCGACGGCTCCGACGTCGCGCTGCCGCTGCCCGGGGGCGGGGATGAGGTCGCCCTTCGCCTACACGCCGCGGTCGCGGCCCCTGCAGAGGGCCTCGCCCGGCGCCGCGGTCGCCTACCTCGGCGCCCTGGCCCTCGTCGCCATCGCCTTCTCGAGCCCGCTGGTCCTGGCCGCGGCCGCGGTCGCCGCGGCGACCGCGGGCCTCCTGGCCGGGGCACGGCGGGCGGTCGGGGCCGCGCTGCGCATGGCGGCGAGCCTGGCGCTGCTGATCGTCGTCGTCAACGCGATCGTCGTCAGCCGCGGCGAGACCGTGCTCGCGCGGCTCGGCGAGTGGCCGCTGCTGGGCCGAGTCGACGTCACGGCGGAGGCGATCGCCGAAGGCGCCGTCCTCGGGCTGCGGGCGGCGGCGGTGATGATCGCCTTCGCCGTCTACTCGGCCTGCGTCGACCCGGACCGGGTGCTGCGTGCGCTGCGGCCGCTGGCGGGGCGCTCGGCGCTCACCGCGACCCTGGTCTCGCGGCTGGTCCCGGTCGCCGCCGCCGACGCGGCGCGCCTGCGCGACGCGGCCCGCCTGCGCGGCCCGGCCGCGGCGCCGGTCGGCCGCGCGCCGCTCGCCCGCCGGCTGCTCGCCGGCTCGCTCGACCGCGCCGTCGACGTGGCGGCGACGGTCGAGCTGCGCGGCTACGGCCTCCCGGGCCGCCGTCGCCGCGAGCGGCAGCCGCGCTCGCGCCACGACGCCCGCTTCTACGCCGCCGCCGCCGGGCTGCTGGCCGCCGCCGCCGGCCTCGGAGCGCTCGGCGCCGGCGGCTTCCACCCCTACCCCACGGTCGAGCTCGGAGCGTCGCCGGCGACTCTCGCCCTGGCGCTGATCGTCGGCATCGCCGGCCTCGTCCCCCGCGATGTCTGAGTCGGTCGCCACCCGCGCCCGCCCGGCCCCGGCTCTCGCCGTCGCCGGCCTCACCTACTCCTATCCGGAGGCCGCCCGCCCGGCGCTGCGGGCGATCGACCTCGAGGTCGGCGCGGGGGAGCTGGTGCTGCTCGCCGGCCGCTCGGCGAGCGGCAAGTCGACGCTGCTGCGCGCCGCCTGCGGCCTCGTCCCGCACTTCCACGGCGGCGAGCTCGAGGGCGCGGTCGCGGTCGCCGGCCTCGACGCCGTCGCCGTCGGGCCGGGCGAGCTGGCGGCGGTCGTCGGCTACCTGGCCCAGGACCCCGAGTCGCAGGTCGTCTCGACCACCGTCGCGGCCGAGATCGGCCTGCCCCTGGAGATGCGCGGCGAGGCGCCCGGGGCGAGGGCGCGGGCGGTCGAGGAGGTCGCCCTCGCCCTGGCGATCCCGCACCTGCTCGGGCGCACGGTCGACTCGCTGTCCGGCGGCGAGCTCCAGCGCGTCGCCCTCGCCGCTGCCCTGGTCACCAGGCCGCGCCTGGTCCTCCTCGACGAGCCGACCTCACAGCTCGACCCGGTCGCCGGCGACGAGCTGATCTGGCTGCTGCGACGGCTGAACGAGGAGTGGGGCGTCTCGATCCTGCTCGCCGAGCATCGCCTCGAGCGCTGCCTCGCCGCGGCCGACCGCGTCGTCGCGATGGATTCGGGCGCTGTTTCCTTCGATGGGCCTCCGCGTGATTTTCTCTCCTGGGCCCAGGAGAACGACACGGCGCTCGAGACCCCCGCCGCCCGGCTCTTCTCGCTCGCGGGCCTGGAACCGCTCCCGGTCGGCGTCCGCGACGCTAGGACCCAGCTTGCGGCGGGGCCGGCGGGCGCCGCTCGGGGACGCCCCCTCGAGCGGGTGGCGTCGGGTGAGGGGGGTCGAGGACAGCTCGACCCGCAGGCCCCCCTCACCCGACGACAGGACCCGCTCGCCGGGAGGCCCAGGCGGCGCCCGCCGGCCCTGAAGGCGCGGGATCTGTGGGTCGAGCTGGAGCGCGACGACGAGCGACACGACGTGCTGAAGGGCGTCGACCTGTCCTTGGACGCCGGCGAGCGCGTGGCGCTGATGGGGCGCAACGGGGCCGGGAAGAGCACCCTGCTGCGGACGCTGGCCCGTCTCGTCGAGCCGGTCAAGGGACGGGTCGAGATACCCGGCGGGATGGCGCTGCTGACGCAGAGCCCCGGCGACTATCTGGTGCGGGAGAGGGTGGGTGACGAGCTGCCCGGGGAGCGGGGGGCGGCGGCGCTGCGCGCGGTCGGCCTCGGGCACGCCGTCGACGCCGACCCGCGGGACCTCTCGGGCGGGGAGCGGCAGCGGCTGGCGCTGGCGATCGCGCTGGCGGGGCGGATGGAGGGAGAGGCGCTGCCGGGGCTGGTGGCTCTCGACGAGCCGACCCGGGGCATGGACCGGGCCCGCGCTCGGAGCTGGTCGAGTTGATCGAGGGGCTGGCGCGAGGCGGCGCGGCGGTCGTCGTCGCCACCCACGACGTCGAGTTCGCCGCCGCCTTCGCCGAGCGCGTCGTGCTGCTCGGGGACGGGGTCGCGATCGCCGACGGCGCCGCCGCGGAGGTGCTCTCCGGTGGCTGGTACTTCGCGACCGAGGTCTCCCGGGTGCTCGAGCGCCCGGGGTGGTCACCCCCGAGCAGGGCGCCGCCCTGTTGCTCGAGGAGGGTGACCGGTGATGTCCTGGGAGCTGGCCAGCTTCCTGATCCTCGGCGGCGTCCTGCTCGCCGGCTTCGCCTGGTACGAGCGCTCCCGGCCGCCCTCCCAGGTCGTCGCCCTGGTCGCGGCGCTCGCCGCCCTGGCGATCGCCGGGCGGGTCGCCTTCGCCGCCTTCCCCAACGTGAAGCCGACGACGGACATCGTCGTCTTCGCCGGCTACGCGCTGGGCGGCGCCCCGGGCTTCGCCGTCGGCGCCCTGACGGCGCTGGTCTCCAACTTCTGGTTCGGCCAGGGGCCGTGGACGCCGTGGCAGATGGCGGGCTGGGGGATGTGCGGCCTGCTCGGCGCGGCGCTGGCCCTCAGCAGGCGCGACGTCGGCCGGCTGACGCTCGCCGCGGTCTGCGGATTTGCCGGCTTCGCCTACGGAGCGCTGCTCAATTTCTCCCTGATGGCAACATATGGCGGTGACCTTTCGCTCGAGCATTTCCTTGTCCTCGAGTCGCGGGCGGTTCCGTTCGACGCCGCCCACGTCGCCGGCAACGTGGTATTCGCGCTCGCCGCGGGGCCCGCGATGATCCGCATGCTCTCCCGCTTTCGGCGGCGATTCGAGTGGCGCCGGCCGGCGCTGGTGGCGACGATGCTGCTCGCCCTGGCCATGCTCACGGCGCTGCCGGCGAGCGCCGGCGCGGCCGACACCGGCAAGGCCGCCGGCTGGCTCGCCTCCCAGCAGAACAAGGGCGGCGGCTTCGGCGACTCGCCCGGCGACGCCTCCAGCCCCTCGACCACGGCCTGGGCGATGCTCGGGCTCGAGGCGGCGGGGCGCAACCCGCTCGACGTCTCGCGCGGCGGCAAGACCGCCGTCGACTACCTGCGCAACAACGCCTCCGACCTGAGCAGCAGCGGCGACTTCGCCCGCACGATCCTCGCGCTCGAGGGCGCCGGCCTCGACCCGCGCTCCTTCGCCGGCCGCGACCTGGTCTCGGCGCTGCTCAAGCGCCGCCGCGGCGACGGCTCCTACGAAGGCTGGCCGGGGAGCACCGCCTTCGCGATCGTCGCCCTGCGCGCGGCCGGGTCGACGGGCAGCCTCTCCCAGTCGCAGTCGTGGTTGGGCAACGCCCAGAACGGAGACGGGGGCTGGGGCGACCTGCCGAGCAGCGCCAGCAACGCCGACGTCACCGGCGCCGCGATGCAGGCGATGCCGAGCTCGAAGGCCGCCCAGGCGGGGCTCGGCTATCTGCGCAAGCACCAGCACGGCAACGGCGGCTTCGCGACCGGCGGCGACGGCGCCGTCAACTCGCAGTCGACGGCCTGGGCGATTCAGGGGATGATCGCGGTCGGCGCCGACCCCGCCACGATCAGGTCGGGCGGCAAGAGCGCCCTCGACTACGTCAACGGCCTCCAGCAGGCCGACGGGCGATTCCGCTACTCGAGCGGCAGCGACCAGACCTCGATCTGGGTCACGGGCGAGGTGCTCGTCGCCGCCGCCGGCGAGGCCTTTCCGGTCAGCGTCGCGCCGCGGGCGCCGACGCCCGCCCCGACGCCGGTCCCGACGCCGACGCCGAGCGTCAAGCCGACGCTGCCTCCGGTGCCGATCCCGGGGGTCACCGCGCCACCGTCGAGCCCCTCGACGTCGAGCGGCGGCTCGGGCTCGAGCGGCTCGGGAAGCGGCGGCTCCGGCAGCGCCGGCCCGCTGATTCCCGGCAGCCAATCGCTGCCGCCGGTCGCCGGCTCGGGTGCGATCTCGCCGCCCACGATTCCCTCCGAAGAGAAGCCCGAAGGCCTGGTTCAGGCGGCGCCCGCGAGCGCCGTCGAGCCCAACCCCAACGACCCCGCCTCGCCCTGGATCCCGATCGGGATCGGCGTCGGCGTCGGCCTGCTCGCCCTCCTCGTCCCGCTGGGGCTGGGACGGCGCTTCTCCTGGTAGCCGCCGGGCGGCGGCTATGTTCCAGGGGCATGGACGTCGAGACCGCGATCCGCACCCGGCGCACCCACAAGGCGTTCGCGCCCGAGCCGCTGGCCCGAGAGGAGATCGAGGAGTTGCTCGAGCTCGCCCGCTGGGCCCCCAACCACCACCTGACCGCCCCCTGGCGCTTCCGCGTCGTCGGCCCCGAGTCGCTGCGCCTCCTGGGCGAGGCCGCCGGCCCCGAGGGCGCCGCCAAGCTGCGCCGGGCGCCGACCCTGATCGTCGCCTCGGCGGCGCTCAGCGGCGAGCCTGTCCAGGACGAGGAGGACCTGCACGCGAC
>CAVSHD010000008.1:0-232813 GCA_963727615.1 uncultured Solirubrobacterales bacterium | reverse complement strand
AACCCCCGACACGCGGATTATGATTCCGCTGCTCTAACCAGCTGAGCTACTCCGGCGGGGACGGGAATGGTAGCGGCGGGTCTGGGCCCCCGGAGGGCGGAGGTCCTAGCCTTGATGGGTGTCCGGAGATTCGAACATACGGATCGCCGTAGTCGTCCCGGTCTGGCGCCAGGGCGGGTACCTGGCGGGCGCCGTTCGCTCGGCGCTGGGCCAGGAAATCGATATCGGCGTCGGGGTCGTGATCGTCAACGACGGCTGTCCCGATCCCGAGACGCACCGGGTGGGGGAGGCGATGCGCGACGCCGATCCGGGCCGGGTCTCCTACCTGCGGCAGCCGAACCTGGGCGTCTCCGCGGCCCGCAACGCTGGCATCCTGGCGGCGCTCGAGCGCTGGCCGAACGTCGAGGCCGTGTTCCCGCTCGATGCCGACAACCTCCTCTCACCGCTGACGATCGCCAAGCTCACGTCGGTCTTGGAGGAACGGCCCGACGCCGCCTGGGCGTCACCCACCCTCGAGTTCTTCGGCGCCGAGAGCGGCGAATGGCAGATTCCCGGCCCCTACCTTCCCTATCGCCAGCTCTACGGCAACCAGAGCGACACGGGCAGCCTCATCCGTCGCTCGATCTTCGACGCCGGCATCGGCTTCGACGAGGAGATCGGCGGCGGATACGAGGACTGGGACCTGTTCCTGCGCGCGACGATGGCCGGCTTCCGGGGAGCCCTCGCCGGACGCTGTGGCTTCCGCTACAGACGGCGGCCTCGCCCCGAGCCGACCGAGGCCGAGGAGCGGGCTCTCCGCATGCAGGCCGAGCTCCGCGCCCGTCACCCCGATCTCTTCGAGCCGGTGGCCCTGAGCCTCCGCGAGCACCGGGAAATGCCGCGCTTCGCCCTCGTCCGCGGCGACCGGGACGACGTTCTGCTGACTTCGCGGTGCGACCTCGAGCCGAGGCGCCTGTCGCTGGCCGAGTTCGTCGGCGCTCTGTCGGCGGCGGGCGGGCCCGAGCCCTCGCTGACCGACCACGTGCCCGCGATCACGGTCTTCGCCGAGTCGGCGACGATCGACCGCCTCGAGGGCGAGAGACTGGCGGCGGCACTCACCCGCGTTCAGCGCGAGATGCGGGGACGCGGTGTCGTCGAGCTGAGGGCGGCGGCGCCGGACGCCCACCCGGTGGGGCTGGCCGTGCGCGGAGCCGCGCTCGGACGGCTGGCCGGGGGGGCCGACCCCGCGCCCGAGGCGGCGGTCGAGATCGAGACCGCCGCCGCCGGGCCCCCACCGGCCCGGGCCCTGGCCGCGATCGGCGCCGCCGTCGGCGGCGACGGCTTTCCCCTCCGGCCCGAATCGCACTCCGCCTTCTTCGAGTACCACCACATCGAAGGGACGGATCGGCCGCTGGCGATGTGCTTTCCGCGGCGCCACGCCCTGCACGGGGCGCAGAGCCGGGGCTGAGGCGAATAGCCTTGTCCAATGGCCGCAGACCTCCAGAGAGCCGTCGAGTCCGTCGTCCGCCGTTGCCTGGCCGTGCAGAGCGGCGAGGAGGTCCTGGTCGTCTGCAACCCGGCGACGGATGGGCTCGGCGAGGCGCTGCGCGCGGTGGCCGAGGGGGTGGGCGCGGAGGCGACCCTGGCGACGATCGCCGAGCGCGAGTCGCACGCCGCCGAGCCGCCGCGGGCGGTCGCCGCGGCGATGGCCGCCGCCGACGTCGTGATCGCGCCCACGGTCCAGTCGCTCTCCCACACCGCCTCGCGCAAGGCCGCCAGCGAGGCCGGGGCGAGGATCGCGACGATGCCCGGCGTCACCGAGGAGATGCTCGCCCGGGTGATGGGGGCCGACCTGGCGGAGCTGCGGCGCAGGGGAGAGGCGATCTGCGCGCTGCTCGACGGCGGCGCCGAGGCCCGCATCACCTGCGCCAACGGCAGCGACCTGCGCCTCGGCCTGGAGACCCGGACCTCGATCGTCGACGCCGGCGACCTCAGCGCCCGCGGCGCCTTCGGCAACCTGCCCTGCGGCGAGGGCTTCATCGCGCCGCTCGAGGGAACGGGGGAGGGGACGCTCGTCGTCGACGGCTCGATCGCCGGCGTCGGCCGCGTCGCCGCCCCGGTCCCGCTCACCGTCCGCGAGGGGCACCTGACCGATGCGGTCGGGACCGAGGGTGAGGAGCTGCTCGCCCTGCTGACCGCGCACGGCGCCGACGGCACCAACGTCGCCGAGCTCGGGATCGGCACCAACGAGGAGGCGATCCTGACCGGCAACATCCTCGAGGACGAGAAGATCCTCGGCACGGCCCACGTCGCCTTCGGCGCCTCGGCGGCGATCGGCGGCACCGTCCAGGTCCCCGTCCACCTCGACTGCGTCGTCCTGCGGCCGACGGTCGCGGTCGACGGTGAGCTGATCGCACGCGACGGCGAGCTTCTCCTCTGACGTGAGGGCCCTGCTCGCCGTCCCCAACGTCTCGGAGGGGCGCGAGCCAGCGAGGATCGCGGCGCTCGGGGCGGCGTTCTCGAGCGGCGCCCGGTTGCTCGACACGCACTCCGACGCCGACCACGACCGCACCGTCTTCACCCTCGCCGGTCCCGCCGGGGCGAGCGACGGTGGGGCGGATGGGTTGGTCGACGCCCTCGCCGCCGGCGCCGCCGCCGCGATCGAGGCGATCGAGATGGGCGCCTACCGGGGCCTGCACCCGGCGATCGGCGCCCTCGACGTCTGCCCGCTCGTCTGGACCGACCCCGACGCCCGCGACCCGGCCCGCGAGGCGGCGCTCGCCGTCGCCGAGCGGATCGCCGACCTCGGCGTCCCCGTCTTCCTCTACGGCGAGCTCGCCTCCGCCCCCGAGCGCCGCGAGCGCGCCCACTTCCGCAACGGCGGCCCGGCCGAGCTCTGGCTGCGGATGGAGAGCGGCGAGCTGCGCCCCGACCGCGGCCCGGCCGAGCCCCACCCGAGCGCCGGCGCGACCCTCGTCACCGCCCGCCCGCCCCTGGCCGCCTTCAACGTCGAGCTCGACAGCGGCGACGTCGAGGTCGCCCGGGCGGTCGCCGCCGGGCTGCGCGAGGCGGGCGGCGGCCTGCCCGGGGTCAGGGCGATCGGCCTCGCCCTCGGCAGCGGCCGCGCTCAGGTCTCGACCAACGTCGAAGACCCGCTGACGACGCCGCTGGCCGCCGTGGTCGAACGGGTGCGTGAGCTCGCCGACCCGCTCGGCGCCCGCCCGCTGGAGGCCGAGCTGGTCGGCCTCGTGCCCGAGGCCGCCCTCGCCGGCTACCCGGATGACGTGCCGATCCGCGGCTTCGACCCCGCCCGCCACACGATCGAGAGCCGCCTCGACTAGATTTCGTCGATGGCCCAGACGAAGAAGAAGCGCCGCAAGAAGCACAAGGGGACCCAGGGCGGCCGCATCGACAGCAAGCGCCGCGCCCGTCCCCGCACCCGGCAGGAGGCGAAAGCGCAGGCCCGCTCGCGGCGCGGCGGCGGCAAGAGCGGCCCCGACAACCCGCCGACCTGGCGCAGCTCGACCCTGCGGGGGTCGCCGCCGCGGCGATCTTCACCGTGCTGATCCTCGTCCTCTTCAAACGACCGCTCGGCGTCGCGGTCGTCCTCGGCGCCTTCATGCTCGTCTTCTACATCCCGGCCGGGTACTACATCGACTCCTACATGTGGCGCAAGCGCGAGCGGGCCAAGATGCGCTCGCGCGACGACGGCTGAGGGGGCCGGCCGTGGCCCTCGACGTCGAGATGCTGACCGTCGGCGCGATCGCAGAGAACTGCTTCCTGCTGCGCCGCGAGGGCTCCGACCGGGTCCTGATCGTCGATCCGGGCGAGGAGCCCGAGCGCATCCTCGCCGCCCTCGAGGAGATCGGCGGCACGGCCGAGGCGATCCTCCTCACCCACTGCCACTTCGACCACGTCGGCGCCGTCACCCCGGTCGCCGCCGCGACCGGGGCCCCGGTCTACTGCCCGGAGATCGAGACCCCGATCCTCGCCAACATCATGGACTTCGTCCCCTGGGACGGCTTCGGCCCCTTCGAGGACTACGAGGCCGACGAGACCGTCGCCGGCGGTGAGACGCTGGAGCTGGCCGGGCTCGAGCTCGACGTCATCTTCACCCCGGGGCACAGCCCCGGGCACGTCACCTACTCGGTGCGCGGCGAGGACGCGATCTTCTCCGGCGACGTCCTCTTCCAGGGCTCGGTCGGCCGGGTCGACCTGCCCGGCGGCGACGGCCCGACGCTGATCATGTCGATCCGCAAGCTGATCGAGTCCCACCCCGAGGAGACCGTCGTCTACCCCGGGCACATGGGGACGACGACGCTCGGCGCCGAGCGGGCGACCAACCCGTTCCTCGCCGAGCTGGCCCGCTAGCGCCGGCCGCTCGCAGTAAGGTCGCCGAGACTCATGGCGAGCAAGTACCAGGCACCGCGCGGGACCTTCGACGTGCTCCCCGCCGACGCCCCGGCGCGGGCCCGGGTCGAGGGGGTCGCGGGCGCGATCTTCGACCGGGCCGGGTACGGCCGCATCGCCACGCCCGCCTTCGAGGACACCGAGCTCTTCGAGCGCGGGGTCGGGCGCTCGACCGACATCGTCCGCAAGGAGATGTTCACCTTCGAGGACAAGGGCGGGCGCAGCGTCACCCTGCGCCCGGAGGGCACGGCACCGATCTGCCGCGCCTACCTCGAGCACGGGATGCAGAAGCTCGCGCAGCCGGTGAAGCTCGCCTACGCCGGCCCCTTCTTCCGCCACGAGCGACCCCAGGCCGGCCGCTACCGCCAGTTCCACCAGATCGGCGCCGAGGCGATCGGCAGCGCCTCGCCACTCGCCGACGCCGAGGTGATCACCCTGCTCGCCGACCTGCTCGCCGAGCTCGGCGTCCCCGGGGTCGAGCTGCGGATCGGCAGCCTCGGCTCGCTGGACTCGCGTCGCGCCTATCTCGAGGAGCTCAAGGCTCACCTGCGGGCCAACGAGGGCGAGCTCTCGAGGGATGTCCGCGAGCGGATCGAGATCAACCCGCTGCGCGCCTTCGACTCCGACGACGCGGGGACCCGGGGTGTGATGGAGAGCGCGCCGACGATCGTCGAGCGGCTCGAGGGCGAGGATGCGGAGCACTTCGCCGAGGTCCGCGAGCTGCTCGCCGCCGCCGGCGTCGAGCACTCGATCGACCCCTCCCTGGTTCGCGGCATCGACTACTACACGCGGACGATCTTCTCCTTCGTCTGCGACCGGCTCGGCGCCCAGTCCGAGATCGGCGGCGGCGGGCGCTACGACGGCCTGATCGAGCAGCTCGGCGGCCCGCCGACCCCGGCGATCGGCTGGGCGGCCGGGATCGAGCGGATCCTGCTCGCCCTCGGCGAGGTCGAGGAGAAGGCCCGAATTCGACGCCTTCCTCGCCGTCGCCGAGGAGGGCCAGCGGCCGCGCGCCCTCGCCCTCGCCGGCGAGCTGCGCCGCGCTGGGCTCGCCGCCGAGCTCGACCTCGGCGGCCGCGGCCTCAAGGGCCAGCTCAAGCACGCCGACCGGATCGGCGCCCGCCGCGTCCTCATCCTCGAGGGCGACGGCAGCGCCCAGCTGCGCGACATGGAGAGCGGCGAGCAGCGCCCCGTCGATCCCGGCCGGGCCCTGGACGAGCTGAGCGGCTGAGCGGTGAGAGACTGCCCGTCCCGAGCATGACCGACTCGCCGCCAGCCCTGCGTCCCAACGCCTACCGCGACACCTGGTGCGGCCAGGCCCTGCCCGGCGCGGGTCGACTCCGAGGCCAGGGTCGCCGGCTGGGTCCATCGCCGCCGCGATCACGGCGGCCTGATCTTCATCGACCTCCGCGACCGCACCGGGCTCGTCCAGCTCGTCTTCCACCCCGACTCCTCCGGCGAGGCCTTCGAGCTCGCCCACCGGCTGCGCGCCGAGGATGTCGTCTCCGCCCTCGGCACGGTCGTGCGGCGTTCCGATGAGACCGTCAACCCGGATCTGCCGACGGGCGAGGTCGAGCTCGAGGTCAGCGCCGCCGACCTCCTCTCCGACGCCGAGACGCCGCCCTTCCAGATCGAGGGCTTCTCGGGCGAGGTCGGCGAGGACGCCCGCCTGCGCCACCGCTACCTCGACCTGCGCCGCGAGGCGATGCGCGAGGCGCTGGCGCTGCGTCACCGGGTCACCGTCGCGATGCGCGAGTTCCTCGACGGCGAGGGCTTCCTCGACGTCGAGACCCCGGTCCTCACCCGCTCGACCCCGGAGGGCGCCCGCGACTTCCTCGTCCCCAGCCGCCTCCAGCAGGGATCCTTCTACGCCCTGCCGCAGTCGCCCCAGCTCTTCAAGCAGCTGCTGATGGTCGCCGGCTTCGAGCGCTACTACCAGATCGCCCGTTGCTTCCGGGACGAGGACCTGCGCGCCGACCGCCAGCCCGACTTCACCCAGCTCGACGTCGAGATGTCGTTCGTCGGCGTCGACGACGTGATCGAGGTCAACGAACGGCTGCTGGCCCACGTCTTCGAGCGGGTCGGCGGCCCGGAGCTGGAGCTGCCGATGCGCCGCCTTCCCTACGACGAGGCGATCGCCCGCTTCGGCACCGACCGGCCCGACACCCGCTTCGGGCTCGAGCTGGTCGACCTCGCCGAGGCCCTGGCCGGGACCGAGTTCAAGGTCTTCCGCTCGGTGATCGACTCGGGCGGCGCGGTCCGCGGGCTCAACGCGGGCGCCCGCGACGTGCCGCGCTCGGTCCTCGACGGCCTCATCGACCGCGCCCAGGAGCTCGGCGCCAAGGGCCTGGTCTGGGCCTTCCGTGAGGGGGACGGCTGGCGCTCGCCGACGGCGAAGTTCCTCAGCGCCGAGGAGCTGAGCGCCCTCAACGGGCTGCTCGGGGCGGAGGAGGGCGACCTGCTGCTCGTCGTCGCCGACCGCCCAAAGGTCGCCAACGCGGTTCTCGGGCAGCTGCGGCTCGACCTCGCCGAGCGCTTCGGCCTGATCCCCGAGGGATCCGACGACCTGCTCTGGGTCGTCGACTGGCCGCTGATGGAGGAGAACGAGGAGGGCGGCTGGGACCCGCTTCACCATCCCTTCACGGCCCCGTCGGGCGACTTCGATCCCGCCGCCCCCGGCGCCGCCCGGGCGCTTGCCTACGACATCGTCTGGAACGGCCAGGAGATGGGCGGAGGGTCGATCAGGATCAGCGACGCCGCCCTCCAGGGCAGGGTCTTCGCGGCCCTCGGGATCGACGCCGAGGAGGCGGAGGCGCGCTTCGGCTTCCTGCTCGAGGCGCTCCGTTACGGAGCGCCGCCGCACGGCGGGATCGCCTACGGCCTCGACCGGATCGTGCAGCGCCTCGCCGGCGCCGACTCGATTCGCGACGTGATCGCCTTCCCGAAGACGGCGTCGGGCGCCGACGCGCTGACCGGCGCCCCGGCGCCCGTCGACGCGATCCAGCTCAAGGAGCTCGGGGTCGCCATCCACAAGCGGGGAATGGCGGGTCACTGAGGTGAGTGGCGACGGGCAGGCCGTCCGGTGAGCCTCTTCGACCGTCTGCGCCGGGGCCTCGGCGGCCGCGGGCCCGGCCCGGGCCAGACCCCGGTCCACGTCTCCGACCCGCGCTTCGAGAGCTGGGAGGCGGTTCGCGAGTTCTCCGACCTGCGCACCGCCCGCGCCTGGCATCAGGCTTTGGTCGAGGCGGGGATCGAGGCGGCGCTGACCGCGGACTGGCCGATCGACCGCTTCGGCCACGGCGAGATCTGGCTCTGCGTCCTGCCCGAGGACTGGAGCGAGGCGGAGCTGCTGCTCTCCAACCTGGACGTCGAGTAGCGTCGCTTCCGGGCGCGGCGACGGGCGCCCGCGGGGCGCCGTCCGGACGAGCTCGACCACCGCTTTCGCCGGGGGCGCGCCGGTGGTACGGTGGGTCCTGAGGCTCGAGCCCGTTCGAGAGCCGTCTCACCGTTTGACCCAACACAAACGGCGCGGGAGCCGGACTCTCTCGGTCCCTTGGGATCGCGAGGAGGTTCCCACCCTTTACTTCAAGGGATCAAAGCCAGAGGCGGTAACGGCGGGTTGGAGCCTCTTTTTTCGTCCGGGGATCCCGGTCCAGGGGAGCGAGTTGAGCTCGCGTGCTGCATTGACGTTCGTGGGGAACACGAATGCAGCACCGAATGGAAGGACGACCCCTTGACGGGGAGATTTGGAGGTTGGCGACCGTTCAGCACGGGGTTGTGGCCCGGCGGCAGTTGCTCTCGATGGGTATGTCCGCCGGCGAGATCAGGGGCCGCGCCGAACGTGGGTCGCTGGGGCTGGTGCACCGCGGCCTGTATGCCGTCGGCCATGGCAAGCTGACCCAGGAGGGGCGGTGGATGGCGGCGGTGCTCGCAAGTGGGGAGGGGGCGGTGCTTAGCCACCGCTCGGCGGGGCAGCTCTGGGGGCTGACGTCGCGCTCCGGGTCGATTCCGGAAGTGACGCGGACGACCTCATTCCGGAAACGCGCCGGGATCCGGGCGCACAGGGCCACCCTGGGCGCCGACGAAGTCGAGGCGGTCGACGGGATCCCGGCTACGTCTGCGTCGCGCACACTGCTCGATCTCGCGGCGAACCTCGACGAGCGCCCGCTCGAGCGCGCGATGAACGAGGCCGAGGTGCGGGGGCTGACCAGCGCGCTCTCGCTTCCGGATCTGATCCGACGGCACGGCCGGCACCGGGGCGCAGCCGCCATCCGCTCGGCGCTGGAAGCGAGCGGCGAACCGCTCGGAATCACACGCAGCGGCCTCGAGGAGCGCTTTCTGGGCCTGGTCGACGAACGCGGCCTGCCGCGGCCCGAGCTCAATGCCGACCTGGGTGTGCGTGGCCGCTTCATCGAGGTCGACTGCCTCTGGCGTTCGCGGCGTCTGATCGTCGAGCTCGACGGGCAAGCGGTTCACGGCACCAAGAGCGCCTTCCACGCAGATCGCGAGCGTGACCGGCTCTTGGCCGTGGAGGGCTGGCGGACCATTCACCTCACCTGGCGTCAGTTGGACGAGGACTCTGAGGCCATCGTCGCGGATCTGCGGCACATGCTCGGCACGGCCTACCCTTAGTGCCATGAACCAGGAGGTCCTCGAGCACTATCTGCGCGACGGGTCGCGGCGCGGCCCGGCGCCGGCCGGGGCCTTCACCGGCGCCGCCGGGGGCGCCGCCTGCGGCGACCTCGCGCGGGTCTCCCTGCTCCTCGACGCGGGGCGCGTCGCCGCGGTCAGCTTCGACAGCGAGGGATGCGGCGCAACGACGGCGGCGACCGCGGCGGTCGCCGAGATGGTCGACGGCGAGCCGCTGCTCGACGTCGCCCGGATCGGCGCCGAGCAGGTCGACGCGGCGCTCGGTGGCCTGACCGCTGCCAAGCTGCACGCGGCCCAACTCGCCGCCGACGCCCTGCACCGGGCGCTGGCGCGCGCCGCCGCCTCCGAGCAGCAGCTCGCGCCGCCCGCCGAGAGCCGCGTGCTCGTCGCCATGTCGGGCGGCGTCGACAGCGCCGTCGCCGCGCTGCTCGAGCGCGAGAACGGCGCCGAGGTCATCGCCGTCACGCTCAAGCTCTGGGCCGACCCCGAGACCGACGGCGCCAAGGCCTGCTGCTCGCCGGAGGCCGTCCTCGGCGCCCGCGCCGTCGCCCACTCGATCGGCGTCCCCCATCTCACCCTCGACCTCGAGGAGGAGTTCCGGCGCCGGGTCGTCGCCGGCTTCCTCGAGGGCTACGCGGCCGGCGCCACCCCCAACCCGTGCATCGTCTGCAACGGCGAGGTGCGGATCGCGGCGATGGTCGACCTCGCCGAGCGCGTCGGCGCCGGCCACCTGGTCACCGGGCACTACGCGCGGATCGTCGAGGACGGCGACGGGCCGCTGCTCGCCGCCGGCGCCGACCCCGCCAAGGACCAGAGCTACATGCTCGCGGCCCTGCCGCCGGAGCTGCTCGACCGTCTGCGCTTCCCGCTCACCGAGCTGAGCAAGCCGGAGGTCCGCGAGATCGCCGCTCGGCACGGGCTCGAGATCGCCCGCAAGCCCGAGAGCCAGGACCTCTGCTTCCTCTCCGGACAGGGCAAGGCGGGCTTCCTGCGTCGCCACGGCGGCCTGCGCGAGCGCCGCGGCGCCGTGCTCGACGGCGAGGGCAGGAAGCTCGGCGAGCACTCGGGTCACCACAACTTCACCGTCGGCCAGCGCCGAGGAATCGGCGTCTCTGCCCCCGAGCCCCTCTACGTCGTCGCCACCGACGCGGACGACAACACGGTCACGGTCGGCACCCGCACCGAGGCCGAGGCACGGCGGGTCAGGCTCAGCGACGCCGTCCTGCACCGCTCGGGAGAGAGCGTCGACTCGGTCAGGCTGCGCTATCACTCGTCCACGGTGCCGGCCGCCCTTGCGGCCGCTGAGGCCGGCACCCATCCCGAGCTCGACCTCGAGCTCGGCGCGGCGTTCTTCGGCGCCTCGCCCGGCCAGACGGCGGTGCTGCTCGCCGGCGAGGCGATCGTCGGCCACGGCACGATCGCGGCAGCGGCCTGACCCGGCCTGCCGCCGCCGATAGTCCTTAGGCTCTGCCCCTCATGAAGGCCGCCGAGATCCGTCGCACATACCTCTCCTTCTTCGAGGAGCGCGGGCACCGGATCGTTCCCTCCGCTTCGCTCGTCCCCTCGGTCCACGACCCCTCGGTGCTGTTGACGACCGCCGGCATGCAGCCCTTCAAGCCGTACTTCCTCGGCCGCGAGAAGCCCCCGGCCCCGCGCCTCGCCGACGTCCAGAAATGCTTCCGGACGACCGACATCGAGGAGGTCGGCAACACCGCCCGGCACCTGACCTTCTTCGAGATGCTCGGCAACTGGAGCTTCGGCGACTACTTCAAGGAGGAGTCGATTCCCTGGGGATGGGAGCTCTCCACGCAGGGGTTCGGGATCGACCCCGAGCGGATCTGGGTCACCGTCTTCGGCGGCGACGAGGAGCTCGGCCTCGGCCCCGACGAGGAGGCGATCG
The DNA here is from genome assembly GCA_963727615.1 of uncultured Solirubrobacterales bacterium. GTDB lineage: Bacteria > Actinomycetota > Thermoleophilia > Solirubrobacterales > 70-9 > VRUE01. The sequence goes on along the minus strand of CAVSHD010000008.1, from coordinate 221,874 downwards.
CGATCTGGGGGCGGGTCGGCGTCCCGGATGAGCGCATCGTCCGGCTCGGCCGCGAGGACAATTTCTGGCAGGCCGGGCCGAGCGGGCCCTGCGGGCCCTGCTGGAGCTCTACCTCGACCGCGGCGAGGAGCTCGGCGGCCCCGACGAGCGGCCCGGAGACGACACCGACCGCTTCCTCGAGTTCTGGAACCACGTCTTCATGACCTACGACCTCGGCGTCGACGGCAGCGTCACCGAGCTGCCGATGCGCAACATCGACACCGGGATGGGCCTCGACCGGATGGCGGCGATCCTCCAGGGCGCGCCGTCGGTCTTCGAGACCGACCTCGTGCGCCCGCTGCTCGACCTCGCCGAGGAGCTCTCCGGGCGCTCCTACGCCGACGGCGGCGCCACCACCCGCGCGATGAGGATCGTCGCCGACCACTCGCGCGGCGCGACCTTCCTGCTCGCCGACGGGGTCGTTCCCTCCAACGAAGACCGCGGCTACATCCTGCGGCGGATCATGCGCCGGGCGATCCAGCAGGGGCGCACGCTGGGCCTCGAGTCGCCCTGGCTCGGCCGGTTCGCGGAGCGGGCGATCGAGATCATGGGCGACGCCTACCCCGAGCTCGGCGCCGAGCGCGAGACGATCGAGCGCTGGATCGCCGACGAGGAGGAGAGCTTCGGCCGCACCCTGGAGCGGGGCACCGAGCTGCTCGAGCAGCTCGTCGAGGAGGCCAAGCAGGAGGAGACATCCTGGATCTCCGCCGAGGACGCCTTCAAGCTCCACGACACCTACGGCTTTCCCTACGACCTGACCAAGGAGCTGGTCGCCGAGCGGGGCCTCTCGGTCGACGACGGCGGATTCGACGAGCTGATGGAGGAGCAGCGCCAGCGGGCGCGGACGGGCGCCGCCACCGCGCACGGCTCCGAGGATCGCCACGAGCTCGTCCAGTCCTTCGCCGCCTCGGCCCCGGCGACCGAGTTCGTCGGCTACGAGGCCCTGCGCGCGACCACCGGCCTGGCCGCCGTCCAGACCGACGACGGCCGCGCCCTGGTCAAGCTCGAGCAGAGCCCCTTCTACGCCGAGGGCGGCGGCCAGGTAGCCGACTCGGGCGTCCTGCGCTGGGCGACCGGCGAAGCGAAGGTGATCGACGTCTACAGGGTGGGGGACGACCAGGCCCTGGAGGTCGCGTCGTGCCGGAGGGGGCCGCGGTCGAAGCGATCGTGGATCGCGAGATTCGCCACGCGACGATGCGCAACCACACCGCCACCCACCTCCTGCACGCGGCGCTGCGCGCCCAGCTCGGCACCCACGTCCGCCAGGCCGGCTCCGCCGTCCGCCCCGACAAGCTGCGCTTCGACTTCACCCACGGGCAGGCGCTCTCGGCAGAGGAGCTGCGCGCGATCGAGGACCGCGTCAACGAGTGGGTCAAGGAGAGCCACGCGGTGCGCTGGCTGGAGATGGGTCGCGAGGATGCGGAGCGGCTGGGGGCGATGGCGCTTTTCGGCGAGAAATACGGGGATTGGGTGCGGGTGGTCGAGGTCGACGGGGTCTCGCGCGAGCTCTGCGGCGGCACCCACGTCGCCAACACCGCCGAGATCGGCATCTTCAGGATCGCCTCGGAGGGCTCGAGCGCCGCCAACGTGCGCCGCATCGAGGCCCTCACCGGCCCCGCCGCGATCGACTGGTTCCGCGTTCGCGAGGACCAGCTGCGCGAGGTCGGCGAGCTGCTCGGCTCTCCCCAGGACCCGCTCGCGGGCGCCCGCCGGGCCGCCGAGCGGCTGGCCCGGGCGGGGGAGGGCGAGAAACAGGCGAACAGGGAGCTGATCGGCGACGAGGCGACGCGCCTGGTCGAGCTCGCCGAGGAGATCGGTGGCCTGCCGACGTGATCGCGGCGACCGAGCTTGGCGACCAGAAGGACCTGCTCGAGCTCGGCAACCGGGTGCAGTCGACCCTGGGCGGCGGCGGCACGGTCGTGCTCGGCGGGAGCAGCGGCGAGAAGGTGGCGCTGGTCGCGCTCGTCGGCAAGGAGTCGGTCGCGAAGGGCGTCTCGGCGGCGAGCATCGTCCGCGAGGCGGCGCCGCTGGTCGGTGGCGGCGGCGGCGGCCGCGACGACATGGCCCAGGCGGGCGGCAGGGACCCGGCGAAGCTCGACGACGCCCTGGCGACGGCACGGGCGCAGCTCGAGCGGGAGGCCGGCTGAGGGTGCGAGTGCTCGCCCTCGACCACGGCACCGCGCGGATCGGGTGCGCGCTCTCGGACCCGACCGGCACCCTGGCGACGCCGTTGCCGACGATCGAGCCGCCGGAGCCGCGCACCGTCGCGGAGATGGTCCGCGAGCACGCGGTCGAGCTCGTCGTCGTCGGGCTGCCCCTGCACCTGAGCGGAGAGGAGGGCGGGCAGGCCGGGCTCGTGCGGACCTTCTGCGGCGAACTCGAGGCGCTCCTCGAGGTGCCGGTCGAGACCTACGACGAGCGGCTGACGACCCGGATGGCGGAGGCGAGCAGGCGCGGCGGGGCGACGGCTCCGCCCGACTCGCTGGCCGCCGCCCACCTGCTCGAGGCCTTTCTCGCCTCCCGCGCCCCCGGCGACGATCCCGGCTCCTCGCCCGAGGAGCGCGGAGATGGCTGAGGACTGGCTCGGGGAAGACCGTTCGCCGACCCCGACGACCCGAGGGCCGCCGAGCGCGAGCAGCGCCGTAAGGAGCGCGAGGCGCGTCGCGCCGAGCGCGAGGGGCAGCTTCGGCCGGAGGGCGAGAGCGAGGCGGGGGCCGCCGGGAGCAGCCGCCGCCGGCCGAGCCGCCGCCCCCACCGGACCCGCCGTCGCCGCCGCGGACGCCCGAGCAGGAGTTCTGGGACGAGGACCCAGGGCCCTTCGAGGAGGAAGAGGAGGAGCTCCCGCCGCCGCCGCGAGCCGCCCCGCCACCGCCCCGCGGTCCCGCCCCGCCCCGCGGCCCGAGGCCGCCGGGCCGCGGCTCCGGCGCCCTCGCCGCCGTCCGTCGCCACCCGCTGCGGGCGGTCGGGGCGATTGCGGCGCTCCTCCTCGCCTGGTTTCTCGTCGCCCTCTTCCAGCCCCTCCACGGCGACGGCTCGGGGCGGGTCGTCGTCAGGATTCCGAAGGGCGCCAGCGTCAGCGAGGTCGGCGACCTCCTCGGTCGCAACGGGGTCGTCTCCAGCTCGACCCTGTTCCAGATCCGGGCGACGATCGCCGGCAAGCGCTCGGACCTCTACCCGGGTCGCTTCGTGCTCGCCCACGACATGTCGTACGGGGCGGCGATCGACGCTCTTTCCAAGGCGCCCGTGAAGAAGGTCGCGACGGTCACCGTCCCCGAGGGCTACAGCCGCGCCCAGGCGGCGCCGCTGGCCCGGGAAGCGGGCCTGCGGGGCAGCTACGAGAAGGCCACGGTGCGCTCGCCCTACCTGAGCCCGGCGAAGTACGGCGGCAAGGGCGCCAAGGACCTCGAGGGGTTCCTCTTCCCCGACACCTTCGAACTGAAGCCGGGGGCGCCGGTGGCCGACCTCGTCCAGCTGCAGCTGGAAGACTTCAAGCGGCGCATCGGGGGGGTCGACCTGAGCTACGCGAAGTCGAAGAACCTGACCGTCTACGACGTGCTGACGATCGCCTCGATGGTCGAGCGCGAGGCGATGCTCGACAAGGAGCGCCCCCTGGTGGCCGCGGTGATCTACAACCGCCTCCACGAAGGGATGCCGCTCGGGATCGACGCCACGACCCGCTTCGCCACCGGCAACTACGAAAAGCCGCTGACCGAATCGGAGCTCGCCGTCGACTCCCCCTACAACACCCGCACCCACGCCGGCCTGCCGCCGGGGCCGATCGACAGCCCCGGCCTGGCCTCGATCGAAGCGGCCGCCCGCCCGGCGAAGGTCGATTACCTCTTCTACGTCGTCAAGCCCGGGACCTGTGGCGAACACGCCTTCTCCTCGAGCGAAGCGAAGTTCGAGGCCGACGTCTCCCGCTACGACGAAGCCCGGGAAGCCGCCGGCGGCGAATCTCCCGATTCCTGCGAATGAAGCGGCTCGCCGTCCTCGGCCACCCGGTCGCCCACTCGCGCTCGCCGGCGATGCAGACCGCGGCCCTGCGTGTGCTGGGGCTCGGCGACGAGTGGTCCTACGAGGCGATCGACGTCGCTCCCGACGGATTCGAGGAGCTGGCCCGGGCGCTGTCCGGGCGCGGTTTCGTCGGCGCCAACGTCACCGTCCCGCACAAGGGCGCGGCGCTGGCCCTCGCCGACGCGATCTCCGAGACCGCCCGCGAGATCGGCGCCGCCAACACGCTCGGCTTCGACGGCGCCGAGATCCACGCCGACAACACCGACGCCGCGGGGCTGCTGGCCGCCCTGCCCGACTCCCCGGCCGGGCGCCGGGCGCTCGTGCTCGGCGCCGGGGGCGCCGCGCGCGCGGTCGTCTGGGCGCTCGTCCGGGAGGGCGCCGAGGTCGAGGTCTGGAATCGGACCGAGCTGCGCTCGCGCAACCTCTGCGAGGAGCTCGGCGGCTCACCGGTCGCCGACCCGGACCCCGCCGCCTACGACCTGGTCCTCAACTCGACCGCTGTCGGCCTGCGCGGGGAGGATCCCTTCGTCGAGCTGCCGCTGCGGGCCGATGCCCTCGGCGCCGGGCAGCTCGTCGTCGACATGGTCTACGGGGACGAGCCCTCGGCGCTTCTCGACGCGGCCCGGTCGGCCGGGGCGGTCACCGTCGACGGCATTGAGATCCTCGTGCGGCAGGGTGGGCTCTCGCTGGAAGGCTGGACCGGGCGCGAGGCGCCCATCGACGCGATGCGCGCCGCCGCACGCGGCTGAATCCCACGTCTGGGGGCCGCGTGGATGTAGCATTTTCCGCAGGGATGGGAAACGGGAGCGTTTGTCTACGGAGAGCGATTGTGCGGCCTGTGCTGGTTGCGGCCGTCTGTCTGCTGTCGGCGCCGATGCTCGCCGCGTCGTCGGCCTCGGCGGCGGGCAACACCTTCTGGGCCTCACCCGCGGGCCCGGGCGCGAATCCGTGCACGATCGGCGCCCGCTGCTCGATCGCCGGCGCCGTGGCGAAAGCCGGTGACGGCGACTCGGTCGTCCTCGAAACGGGCGAATACACGCTGCCCTTCGCCGGGTTGCAGATCGAAAATTCGATCGAGATCGGCTCTCCGACGGGCGAAGAAGCCGTGCTGCTCACGACGGGACGCGGCCGACGTCCACGTCACCTCGAAAGCGAAAGCCAACCTCCACGACCTGACCCTCGAAGGCGAGGGCAACCTGATCCTCGAATCGGGGTCCGCAAACCGGGTGTTCGTCGCCCGTTACGGAGTCTTGGGCAACGCCTGCGACCTCGAGAAAGGGACGACGCTGGCGAACAGCGTCTGCTGGACGCTGCAGACGGGCGAAGAAGAAGCAGGGCGAATCGAACGCGGTCTACGTCTCGGCTTCCGGCGAAGGCCAGGACGAGCCGGTCGTCCTGCGCAACGTGACCGCCGTCGCCGACAACGAAGCGGGCGACGCGATCCATGTCTTCAGCGGCTTCGGCGCCAAGCTCGTCGTCGACGTCGCCAACTCGATCGCCTGGTCGGCCTCCGGGGCCGACGTCGCCGCCGCGATCGAAGGCGGCCTGCCCGAAGCCCACGTCAACATCGCCAACTCCGACTTCGCCGTCGTCGACGACCCGCCCGGCAACGCGGTGACGTCACTCCGGCCGGCGCCAACGGCAACATCGACGGCGAGCCGACCTTCCTCCAGGCGGAGGTCGGCGACTTCCGGGTCGGCGGCGACTCGCCCACGTTGGACGGAGGCCTTGCCGCGGCCGCCGATCGGGCCCTACGACCTGGAAGGGAACGAGCGCGCCCAGGGCAGGTGCTTCGGGGCCGCCCCGGTCCCCGACATGGGGGCATACGAGCGCTCGCCGACCGACGCCTGCCCACCGCCTCCGCCGCCACCGCCCCCGCCGGTCGAGCCGCGCAAGCCGGTCTTCAGGATCCTCGGCTTGCGCCTCAACAAGAAGACCGGCTTCGGCAGGGTCCTGGTCGAAGTCCCGGGCGCGGGCACGGTCTCGCTGACCGGCAGCGGCGTCAAGTTGGTTCGGCGCACGGCCCCGGCCGGGGGCGGCACGGTCTCGCTGCCGATCCGGACCTGGGCGATCACCCGGGTCCGGCTGGCGAAACGTGGCAGGACCCGCGTCCACCTCAAGGTCCTCTTCGAAGGGAGAGCCGGCGCCTTCAGCCAGTGGGGCCGCAGGGTGTTGCTCCACAGGCGCAAGGCCAAGCCCCACGGGAAGCGCTCGCGGCACCACCGCAGGCACGGCTGAGGCTCGGGCCCGCGGGCCCGCGGGCGTATAGCCTTGGCCGCCATGAGTGGCTTCCGCTTCACCACCGCCGGCGAGTCGCACGGCCCGGGCCTGGTCGCGATCGTCGAGGGCGTCCCGGCCGGCCTCGAGCTCGACCGCGAGGCGCTCGACCGTGACATGGCCCGTCGCCAGCTCGGGCACGGGCGGGGGGGCAGGATGAAGATCGAGACCGACTCGGTCGAGGTGCGCTCGGGCCTCCGCCACGGCCGCACCCTGGGCAGCCCGATCGCGGTCCTCGTCGCCAACCGCGACTACGCCAACTGGGAGGAGCGGATGAGCCCCTGGCCGGTGGACGGGTTCGAGCCGGAAGCGGTCCACCTTCCGCGGCCCGGGCACGCCGACCTCGTCGGCTCCCAGAAATACGGCCACGACGACATCCGCAACGTCCTCGAGCGGGCCAGCGCCCGCGAGACCGCCGCTCGCGTCGCCGCCGGCTCGATCGCCCGCGGCTTCCTCTCGGCGCTCGGCGTCAGCGTCCACAGCCACGTCCTCCAGATCGCCTCGGTGCGGGCGCCCGAGCGGCCCGACCTCGAGCCGGCCGACTTCGAGGGCGTCGACGACGACCCGGTGCGCTGTCTCGACGCCGAGGCGAGCGCGGCGATGGTCGAGGAGATCAACCGCCTGCGCAAGGCGAACGAGAGCCTCGGCGGCAGCTTCGAGGTCCGTGTCTTCGGCCTCGTCCCGGGGCTCGGCTCCCACGTCAGCTGGGAGGACCGGCTCGACGGCCGGCTGGCCGGCGCCGTCGCCTCGATCCAGTCCGTCAAGGGCGTGGCGATCGGCGAAGCGTGGGACGTCGCCGGCCGGCCCGGCTCCGAGGCCCACGACGAGATCTTCTGGTCGGCGGAGCGCGGCTACCACCGTGAGACGAACCACGCGGGCGGGCTCGAGGGCGGGATGACCAACGGCCAGCCGCTCTCGGTGAGGGCGGCGATCAAGCCGATCTCGACCCTGACCAAGCCGCTGCGCTCGGTCGACACCGCCACCAAGGAGCCGGCGCAGGCGCTCCGCGAGCGCACCGACTCGACCGTGGTCCCGGCCGCCGCCGTCGTCGCCGAGGCGATGGTCTGCCTGACCCTCGCCCGCTGCTACCGGGAGAAGTTCGGCGGCGACCACATCGACGACGCCCTCGCCGCGATCGACGCCTACAAGCAGCGCATCGACTTCCGCGGGTGAGGCCGTGAGTCGTCCCTGTGGTGACCCGGCCGTCGCGGACGCGGGAGCGAGTGAGCGAGACTTCCGGAAATGATGAGCGCGAGCGAGCGAGAGCAGAGCAGACGGCCGGCCATCTGCTTCATCGGGTTCATGGGGGCCGGCAAGTCGACGGCGCTCGCCGCCGCCGCCGCTGCCGGGCTGGAGACGACCGAGGTCGACGAGCTGATGGAGCGGGAGCTGGGCCTGTCGATAGCCGCCGCCTTCGAGCGCGACGGCGAGGAGGCCTTCCGCGCCCGCGAGGAGGAGGTCGTCGGCGAGCTTCTCGAGCGGGCCGAGGGCGGCGCCGTGGCGCTCGGCGGCGGCAGCGTCCTCCTGCCGCGGGTGCGCGAGGCGCTCGCGCGCCACCGGGTCGTCTGGCTCGACCTCGACGCCGAGGAGGCCTGGCGCCGGATCGCCCACACCGACCGGCCCCTGGCGAGCTCCCCCGAGCGGGTCGTCGAGCTGCTCGCCGAGAGGCTGCCGCTCTACGCGCAGCTGGCCGACGTCGTCGTCCCCAGCGCCGATCGCGAGGTCGTCGCCCGGGCCCTGCCCGCGATCCTGGCGCTCGATGCCCTGCCCGCCGGGACCCGGCTGCTCTGGGCCACGAGCCTCTCCGGCGAGTACCCCGTCTACGTCGGCCGCGGCCTCCTCGGGTCGGGTTGGTGGCCGCTGGAGGGAGGCCGCTTCTGCGTCACCGACGCCAACGTCGGCGAGCCCTACGCGGGCCTGATCGAGCCCCTTGCCGCCCGCGTCGAGGTCGAGCCGGGGGAGGGGGCGAAGACGATGGCCGGGGCCGAGCGGGTCCTCCGCGAGCTGGCCCGCGCCGGGATGACCCGCGAGGACCACGTCGTCGCCGTCGGCGGCGGCGTCGTCGGCGACCTGGCCGGGGTCTGCGCTCACCTCTACCAGCGCGGCGTGCCCGTGGTCCAGGTGCCCACCACGCTCGTCGCCCAGGTCGACTCCGCATACGGGGGCAAGACCGGCGTCGACCTCCCCGAGGGCAAGAACTACGCCGGCGCCTACCACCTTCCGGCCGCCGTGATCGCCGACACCGGGGCACTCGCGACGCTTCCCGCCGAGGAGCTCGCGGCCGGGTTCGTCGAGGCCCTGAAGACGGGCCTGCTCGCCGGCGGGCCCCTCTGGGAGCGGGTGCGGGAGATCGATCGGCTCGACCCCGACGCGCTCGACGACCTCGTCTTCGACTGCGCCCGCTACAAGTGCGCGGTCGTCGCGGCGGACGAGCGCGACGGGGGCCTGCGGCACGTGCTCAACCTCGGCCACACGGTCGGCCACGCGATCGAGGCGGCCAGTGGCTACTCGCGCTACCGCCACGGGGAGGCGGTGGGGCTGGGCCTGCTGGCGGCGCTGCGGCTCTCCGACGCCCCGCAGCTCGCCGAGGAGGTCGGCGAGATCCTCGCCCGCCACGGGCTGCCGGTCTCCCTCGACCGCTCGGTCGAGGCGGCGGCCGTGCTCGAGGCGCTGCAGCGCGACAAGAAGCGGACCGCCGCCGGCGTCGGCTTCGTCCTCCTCTCGAAGCCGGGCGAGCCCCGCGAAGGGCAGGTCGTCGATCCGGGTAGGGTCGAGTCCGTGCTGGAGGGCCTCTATTGAGCCGGGAGACGGTGTGAGCAGCGCCCACAACCGGGTCGCGGTCATGCACGGCGTCAACTTCGACGTCCTCGAGCGTCGCGACGCCTCGATCTACGGCGGGCTCTCGCTCAGCGAGCTGGAGATGAGGGTCTCCGGCTTCGCCCACGATCTCGGGCTCGAGCCGACCTTCTTCCAGACCAACTCCGAGGGGGAGTTCGTCGAGCTCATGCACCGCCTGCCCGACGTCGCCGACGCCGTGGTCGTCAACGCCGGCGCCTGGACCCACTACAGCCGGGCGATCGCCGACGCCCTCGAGCTGACCCGCCTGCCGGCGGTCGAGGTGCACCTCTCCGATGTCGAGTCGCGCGACGATTGGCGGCGGGTCTCGGTCTTCGACGGCCTCGTCCTCGCCAAGGTGTCGGGCCTTGGGCCCGGACGGATACCGCGAGGCGCTGGGGGCGATCGCCGCGCGAGCTCGGGGTGCTGAGGATGGCGACCGCCTGATGCGGGGGAGGGGGGACCGCCTCGCCGAGCTGGTGGCGCGAGCGCGAGCTCGAGATGACACTGGTCACCGAGCTGGTCAACGTCGGCTACCTGACCGGCTTCGGCGGCACCAACGGCGCCTGCCTGTGCGGCGAGGGCGCGCGCCTCTTCTTCACCGACTTCCGCTACACCGAGCGCGCCGAGGCGGAGGTCGAGGGCTGGGAGGTGATCACCGTCACCGACGACTGGCTGGGCGGGATCGCCGAGCGCTTCGCGGGCCGCGTCGGCTTCGAGGACGACCAGATGTCCGTGCGGGTCCTGCGGCGGCTCGAGGGGAAGCTTGCCGATGGCGTCGAGCTGGTCGCCGGCGGGCGGGATGGTCGAGGAGCTGCGGCGGGTCAAGGACGACGACGAGCTGGCGGCGATCGCCGCCGCCGCCGAGCTCGCCGACGATGTCTGGCGCTGGAGCATCGAGCGGGGCCTGGCCGGTCGCGCCGAGCGTGAGGTCGCCGCCGCCGCCGAAGCGCGGATCCGCGAGCTCGGCGGCGAGCCCTCCTTCCCGGCGATCGTCGCCGCCGGGCCGAACGGGGCCCTGCCGCATGCCGAGCCCGGCGAGCGCGAGATCGGCACGGGGGAGCTCGTCGTCTTCGACATGGGCGCGAAGCTCGACGGCTACTGCTCGGACGGGACCCGCACCTACGCCACCGGCGACCCGGGCGAGCGCGGCGCGCGAGGTCTATGAGACCGTGCTCGAGGCCCAGGCGGCGGCGCTCGAGGCGGTCGCGCGCCGGGGTCGGCGGGGAGGCGTCGACGCGGTGGCCCGCGACGTGATCGAGGCCGCCGGCCACGGCGAGCGCTTCGGCCACGGCCTCGGCCACGGTGTCGGGCTCGAGGTCCATGAGGGGCCGCGCCTCTCGCCGCGCTCCGAGGACACGCTCGCCGGCGGGCGAGGTCGTCACGATCGAGCCCGGCGTCTATCTGCCCGGCGAGCTCGGGGTGCGGATCGAGGACCTGGTCGTGGTCACCGAGGACGGCTACCGCAACCTCAGCGGCCTACCCAAAGACCTGGAGATCGTCGCCTGAGTCGCGGCAGCGACGGTGCAGATCTAAGGGCCGTTGCGCTGCGGTTGCTGGCAGCGCGCACGCCGGCCGCGGACGATCCTGGAGTCGTCGATCGCCACCGCCGTCGAACAGCCAACGAGTCGCTCGCCGCGATCCGCGAGGAGGCCCGCCGCGAGCGCCTGATCGACATGGAGCTGCGCCTGCGCCGCTACCGGGTCGCCTGCTTCGCGATCCTCGCCCTCGGCCTGATCGCCGTTCGGCGCCGGACGTCGGCTGGTGGTGGATGCGTGCCGCTGGCGCTCGGCGCTCGGCGGCTTCGCGGTCGCCGACCGCTTCATGCGCGGCAGCAGCCACCCGGCGATCTGGGTCGCCGCCGCCTGGGGATCCTGCCCGCTGCTGCTCGCCGGAGCGGTGCGTCTCGACCGGCGGCGCCTCGAGCCCGGCCCTGATGTGGTTCGCGCTGCCCGCGGTCACCCTCGGCGCGCGCTTCGAGCCGCGCGGGATCGCGATCGGCACCGCCTACATCCTCGCCCTGCTGCTGCTCAGCACCGTGGTCCTCGAGCCGGCCGCCGCGGCCGGGCACCACCAGGCGTGTTCGCGGCCGTCGCGCTGGTGCTCAGCACCGTGATCCTCTCCGGCGCCCTGGTCGAGTCCGACCGCGCCCACCGCCGCCGCTCGACCCTCGACCCGCTGACCGGGCTCTTCAACCGCAACGCGCTGGAGCAGCGCCTCGCCGAGCTCGACGGCCAGCCGACGCAGCGACGCCGAGGCGCCTCTCGCACGCCCTGCTGCTCTGCGACCTCGACCACTTCAAGCGCGTCAACGACCAGCTCGGCCACGCCGCCGGGGACGCCGTCCTGCAGGACGTCGCCTACGCGATGCGCGCCGCGCTGCGCGCCGGCGACTCGATCTACCGGGTCGGCGGCGAGGAGATCCTCGTCATCCTGCCCGGGGCGGGCCGAGGCCGATGCCGTCGAGATCGCCGAGCGCCTGCGGCTGCGGTCCGCGACCGGCGCCCGGTCGGGGTGCAGTGACGGTCAGCATCGGCGTCGCCGTCTCCGGCCCCGGGCCGCTTCGACACCGACGACCTGGTCGGCGCGCCGACGAGGCGCTCTACGCGGCGAAGGCGGACGGCCGCGACCTGGTCTCCTGCGCGGCGTCCAACTAGCGCGGCGGGCGCCTAGCGGCTGAGGTCGACGCCGTCGTCGAGCGCGCGCCGCGAAGGCGGCGATCAGCTCGACGGTCGCCTCGACGTCGCCGAGGTCGACCAGCTCGACCGGCGAGTGCATGTAGCGGAGCGGGATCGAGACGAGCCCGGTCGGGATGCCCGGAGCGCGAGATCTGGATCGCGTCGGCGTCGGTGCTGGTGCCGCGGCCGCTGGCGCCGACCGTGTACTCGATCGCCGGCCTCCTCGGCGGTCTCGACCAGCAGCTCGAAGACCTTCGGCGAGAGGGTCGAGCCGCGGCCGATCACCGGGCCCGAGCCGAGCGGGTGGCTGCCCACCTCCTTCTCGTCGACGCCGGGCGCGTCGGTCGCGTGGGTGACGTCGATCGCGACCGCGAGGTCGGGGCGCACCTCGAAGGCCGAGGTGCGGGCGCCGAAGAGGCCGATCTCCTCCTGCACGGCGGCGACCGCGGCGAAGCTGCCGCTCAGCGAGCCGCGCTCGTGGCAGCGGCGCAGCGACTCGAGCGCCACGTAGGCGCCGAGCCGGTTGTCCATCGCGCGCGAGGCGAGCCGGTCGCCGGCCAGCCGCACCGGCTCGGCGGCGATCACCACCGGGTCGCCGACCCGGACCAGCTCCGCGGCCTCCTCGCGGTCGGCGGCGCCGATGTCGATGTGCATGCCCTTCAGCTCGACCACCTTCTTGCGCTGGTCGGGCTCGAGCAGGTGGATCGGCTTGCGGCCGACGACGCCCGGGCACGGGCCCTCGCGGCCGCGCACCTCGACCCGCTGGCCGACCAGGATCTGTGGGTCCCAGCCGCCGATCGGCGCGAACCAGAGGAAGCCCTTCTCGTCGATGTGGGTGACGACGAGGCCGATCTCGTCGATGTGGCCGACGACGGCGAGCAGCGGGGTCGCCTCGCCGACGCGGGCGATCGAGGAGCCGAGGCCGTCGCTCGAGAGCTCGGCGAAGGAGGCCTCCTCGCGCCAGACCGCCGCCGCCGGGCCCTCGTAGCCGGAGGGCGCGCCGGAGCGAAGCAGCTTGTCGAGCAGGGCGGGCGTCTCGGCCATGAGGATCGGCAGTATGCCGGGTCACGAGACAAATGTCCGCATACAGACGATTCGAATAGCTTCGCCCGTGATGGCCGCGCCCGCTCGACAGCGCGTCGTCACCGGCGCCTCCAGCGGAATCGGCGAGGCGACCGCGAGGCGGCTCGCCCGCGAGCCGGGGGCGGAGCTGGTCCTGGTCGCCCGCCGCGAGGAGCGGCTGCGGGCGCTGGCCGAGTCGCTTCCCTGCCGGGCCAGCTAGGTCGCCGCCGACCTCACCGACGCCGACGCCCCGAGCCGGGTGCGCGCCGCACCTCGAGGAGCGCCGCGGCCGCCTGACCTGCTCGTCAACAACGCCGGCGGCGTCCTGGCGCGGCGGCTTCGCCGAGGCCGGCTACGCCAACGTCGACCGCCACATGGAGCTCAACTTCGACGCGGTCGTGCGGCTCACCGAGGCGCTGCTGCCGCGCCTCCGGGCGTCGGCGCCGAGCGCGATCGTCAACGTCGCCAGCACCGCCGGCCGGGTCGCCCGGGCGCGCACCGGCGCCTACTCGGCGAGCAAGTTCGCGCTGATCGGCTGGACCGACGCGCTCTACGCCGAGGAGAAGCCGGCCGGGGTCCACGTCGGGCTGGTGCTGCCCGGCTTCATCGCGACCGAGGGCTTCCCGGCGGCCGAGCTGCGCGAGAGAGCGCTCACCCGCTGGATCGTCTCGAAGCCCGAGAAGGTCGCCGAGGCGATCGTCGAGGCGGGGCCGGGCGGGAGGGCCGAGCGCTACGTGCCGCGGCCCTATGCGCTGGCCGCGGTCGCCGCGTATCCTCGCGCCGGGCCTGGTGCGGCGGGTCCTCGCCGGCGGCGCCGCGACGGCCCTGACGACGAGCACCGCCGCGGAAGATCGCGCCGAGCTAGACGCTCAGGGAACCGCGACGGCGAAGTGGCAGTACGTGGAATTCGAAGACGTAGCTGACGTTGTTGGCGGCGTTGCTGCTGCGTTCGGCGGCGATCTTTTCGTGCGTCGCCTTGATCTTGTTCCTCTTCCTTCAGCGCCTTGCCGACACGTCGCGCAGGTTCTTCTTGAGGATCTTCAGGCAGCTGAACCACTTTTCCAGCCGGGCGTTGTCTTCGGGCGGGCGCGGGACCGCGCCTGATCGCCCGCAGCGTCCTGCCGAAGTTCCTCGCGACCTTGGACGAACTCGCGGCTGGCGCCGGCTCAACTTTTCGCGCCTTCACCTTCTTGCTGACGCCCGTCTCAGGATCGGCGCGTTGCGATTCGCTGTTCCGCTTGCAGATCGGCTCGACCTCGAGCCGACGTACTCGGTCGCGGGTCGGGACGTTCCCGGCACGATCTTCGGCGGCGGCGACACCGCCGCGACCGCGGTCGCGACAATCGCGAGCGCGGCTGTCGTCAGTGTCCTCTGCTCACCATGCTCCCTGCGGCGCAGAAGATTACAGCGCCTGTTGGCTGAACCCGCGCGCGGCGCGAAGAATTCGGTCCCTCTAGGATTCGCCGCCGTGATCTCCACCAACCAGTTCAAGAACGGGTCCCACATCGAGGTCGACGGCACGGTCTACAAGATCGTCGAGTTCCAGCACGTGAAGCCCGGCAAGGGCGGCGCCTTCGTGCGCACCAAGCTGCGCAAGATCGAGGACGGCTCGGTGCAGGACAAGACGTTCAGGGCCGGGGAGAAGTTCCGCCCGGTGCGCACCGAGTCGCGCAAGATGCAGTACCTCTACGACTCCGGCGACGCGGCGGTCTTCATGGACAACCGCGACTACGAGCAGATCGAGATTCCCGGCGACGTCGTCGGCGAGGCGATGCAGCTGGGTGCTGCCCAACGCCGAGGTCGACGTCCTCTTCGTCGACGAGCGGCCGAGCGACGTGCAGGTGCCGAGCGCGATCGAGATGAAGGTGACCGAGACCGAGCCCGGCGTCAAGGGCGACACCGCCTCGGGCGGCGGCAGCAAGCCGGCGACCCTGGAGTCCGGCGTCGTCGTGCAGGTGCCGCTCTTCATCGAGGAGGGCGAGTCGTCCGGGTCGACACGCGCAGCGGCGAGTACGTCTCCCGTGCGTAGGTCCGACCAGACGCCGCGACGCCGTCTTCGCCAGCTACCAGCGCGACGTCACCGGGCGCCCGCTGGAGGAGCTGCTCGCCGAGTCGCGGCCGTTCACCCGGGAGCTCGCCGAGGGCGTCGAGGCACCACCGCGAAGAGCTCGACGACGAGATCGAGGCCCACGCCAAGGGCTGGGCGCTCGAGCGGATCGCGCCGCTCGAGCTCAACGTGATGCGGGTCGCCCTCTACGAGATCGAGCACAGCGAGACGTCCCGGCCGAGGTCGCGATCGACGAGGCGGTCGAGATCGCCAAGGAGTACTGCGGCGCCGACGCGCCCGGCTTCGTCAACGGGGTCCTCGGCGCGATCGTGCGCGAACGGAGGGCGGGCCAGGACCGGGCGTGCCCGGGGAGCGAGTGGTGAGCAGGCTGCGCGAGATCTCCGAGCGGCTGCGAGGCGATCGCCGCCGAGCTCGAGCGGCGAAGGCCGACGACGAGCGCGCCGCGGAGCTCGCCCGCGAGGCCGCGGAGCTCTCCGCCGAGGCGGTCGAGGAGGCCAACCGCCGGATCGCGGCGAGGCCGAGAGCTCCGGGCGAGCCCGGCCCGTGACGCGGATGTACCCGGAGGACCTGCGCGCCGCTGGTCGACGCCGAGCCTGGCGCGAGCTGCGCTTCTCGACGGCGCCCGCGACCGCCGGGCTCGAGGAGGCGATGCGCTACTCGCTGCTCGCCGGCGGCAAGCGGGTGCGGCCGGTGCTGGCGCTCGCCACCGCCCGCGCGCTCGGCGCCGACCCGGCGCGCTTCCTGCCCGTCGGCCTGCGCGATCGAGCTGATCCACACCTACTCGCTGATCCACGACGACCTGCCGGCGATGGACGACGACGAGCTGCGCCGCGGGCAGCCGACCTCCCACGTCGAGTTCGGCGAGGACGTCGCGATCCTCGCCGGCGACGGGCTCTTCGCCGAGGCGGTGCGGATCTTCTGCGAGCAGCCGGGCGAGCCGCGGCGGGTGCTCGCCGCGCTCGCCGAGCTGAGCGCGGCGACCGGGCGTCGACGGCATGGTCGGCGGCCAGTACGTCGACGTCGCCGGCGAGCGCGGAGCGACGCCGAGGGCCTGCGGGCCCTGCACGCGCTGAAGACCGGCCGCCTGATCGCGGCCAGCGTCGGCATCGTGCTCACCCTCGAGGGCCTGGCCGAACCTGAGACAATTCCCTATCGTCGATTCGCCGCCGAGCTCGGCGTCCTCTTCCAGATCGTCGACGACATCCTCGACGTGACCGGGAGCGACGAGCAGCTCGGCAAGCCCATGGAAGCGACGAGCGACACGGCAAACTCACCTACGTCAGCCTCTTCGGCCTCGAGCGGGCGCGCGAGCTCGCCGCCGAGTCGCACGCCAAGGCGCTCGAGGCGCTGGCCGAGGCGGGCGGGCGAGACGGGCGACCTGAAGCGGGTCGCCGACTACATCTTCACCAGGAACGAATGAGCGAGCAGCCAGGACAGCGCACGAGAGCGGCGACGCGCCGCGGCGTCCTGCTGGACGGCATCGACGGGCCCGCCGACCTGCACGGCCTCGACGACGAGCAGCTGCAGCGGGTCGCGCAGGAGATGCGCGCCTACATCATCGACACGATCGGCGAGATCGGCGGCCACTTCGGCGCCAACCTCGGCACCTGCGAGCTGGCCGTCGCCCTGCACAGCCTGCTCGACTCGCCGCGCGACAAGATCCTCTGGGACGTCGGCCACCAGGCCTACCCGCACAAGATCCTCACCGGCCGCCGCGACGAGCTGCCGACGATCCGCCAGTACGAGCGGCCTGGCGCCGTTCTGCTCGATCTCCGAGTCCGAGCACGACATCATGGGCGCCGGCCACGCCTCGACCTCGATCGGCTACGCGGTCGGGCTGAAGGAGGCGATGCGCAAGGGGATCGGCGAGGACGGCAGGGTCGCCGCGGTGATCGGCGACGGCGCGCTGACCGGCGGGGTCGCCTACGAGGCGCTGCACGCCGCCGGCGGCCTGCAGACGCCGATCGTGATCGTCCTCAACGACAACGGGATGTCGATCTCGCCCAACGTCGGCGCGCTCTCGCGCTACTTCAACCGCGTGCGGCTCAACCCGCGCCTCTACCACGCCCGCGAGGGGGTCGAGGACCGCCTGACCAAGCTGCCGCTCGGGCTCGGCCGGCGGATCGAACGGCTCGGGCCCGGAGATCAAGTCGGCGATCAAGGCCTACTGGGCGCCGGGCCTGTTCTTCGAGGAGCTCGACCTCGCCTACATGGGGGTGATCGACGGCCACGACGTCGACGCGCTGCGCGAGGCGCTGCGCGAGGCCTTCGAGGCCGACCGCCCGGTCGTCGTCCACATCCACACCGTCAAGGGCAAGGGCTTCGCCCCGGCCGAGGAGGGCGGCCTCGAGGGGATGGAGAAGTGGCACGCCGCGAAGCCGAATCGATCGTCAACGGCAAGCCCGCCGCCGCCGACGGGCCGAAGACCCGGCATATCGGAGTGAATTCGGCCCGTCGACCGGTGCCGGTCACGGAGTCCGACTCGCCGGACGCGATCGCAGCGGCTCGAGCAGCCGCCCGCCGCCGGCTCGCCGCCCCAGTACACGCAGGTCTTCGGCGACGCGATGGTCGCCGAGGCCGAAGCGCGACCGCCGGGTGATCGGGATCACCGCGGCGATGGCGGGGGGGACCGGGCTGCAGAAGCTCGCCGACGAGGTCCCCGAGCAGTACTACGACGTCGGCATCGCCGAGCAGAACGCGGTCCTGCTCGCCTCCGGCCTGGCGCTCCAGGGCGCCAAGCCGGTCTGCGCGATCTACTCGACCTTCCTCCAGCGCGCCTACGACCAGATCGTCCACGACGTCTGCCTGCAGGAGCTCGACGTCACCTTCGCGATGGACCGCGCCGGCCTGGTCGGCGACGACGGCCCGACCCATCACGGCGCCTTCGACGTCTCCTACTCTGCGGCCGCTGCCCAACATCGTCGCTGATGGCGCCCGCGCGACGAGGCGATGCTCGTCCACATGCTGCGCACCGCGATCGCCCACGACGGGCCCGGCCGCGCTGCGCTACCCGCGCGGCGCCGCCGAGGGCGTCGAGCTGCCCGGCGAGGCCGAGGAGATCCCGATCGGCACCGGCGAGCTGCTGCACGAGCGGCGAGCGGGTGGCGCTGCTCGGGCTACGGCTACGGCGTCGCGGTCGCCCGCGAGGCGGCCGAGGTGCTCGCCGAGCACGGCCTCAGCGCCGACCGTCGCCGACGCGCGCTTCGCCAAGCCGCTCGACACCGAGCTGGTCGAGCGGCTGGCGCTCGGCCACGACCTGCTCGTGACGATCGAGGAGAACGTCCTCGCCGGGCGGCTTCGGCTCGGCGGTGCTCGAGCACCTCGAGGACGCCTTCGCCGAGCGCGCCAGCGGCGAGCGCGCCGCGGTGCTGCGGGTCGGGCTGCCCGACCGCTACGTGACCCACGGCAAGCCGGCGCTGCTGCGCGAGGAGGTCGGGCTCACCGGGCCGGCCGTGGCGGAGCGCGTGCTCGCCGCGCTGCGCTCCGGCGAGCCCGCCCTCAGCTGAGCTTGAACCAAAGCGCTCAATCGGCTAGCCTTCCGCCGTCTCTTCAGTGACGAGCAGGAAGCCCGACTCCTAGGAGCCGGGCACGCGCTGGGGTTACTACAGGGAGAAGAGACGTGTATCTCTAGCAAGCGGATCCGGCAGGCAGGCGGACCGCTGTCCGGAAACGGACGGCGGCCGGTCCGCTTGTCGGATCGCCATCCGCCCTGTCCGGTCAGGCTCGGCCGAGGCGCGCGGCGATCCGCTGGGCGTTCGCCATCACCGTGTAGGTGATCGTCGTCGGCGGCACCGAGGGGAAGACGCTCGAGTCGACGAGGTGGACGCGCCGCAGGCCGGCGGGCCGGCCGAGGACGTCGGTCTGCGAGGCCGCTCGGCCGCTCGCTCATCGGGAAGCTGCCACCGACGTGGATGCCCCTGCCCGGCGTCCCAGACCCGCAGCAGCGGCGGAGCGGCACCGCCCGCAGCGGCCGCGCCGCCCTCCTGATCCGGCCGACGACCGCGTCGACGTCGCGACGCACCTGCTGCTCGGACCCGACCGGGGAGAGGCGCAGCGGCTGCCCGGGCATCGTCGTCGCCGAGCTCGGCGCGGATCCGCCGCGAGCGGTCGGAGTGGAGGTATCCCTGGCAGAAGAGCAGGCGCGAGAGCAGCGGGCGGGCAAGCTTCTCGACTGCGGCGGGAGGCAGGCGCAGGGTTGCCGCGACCTCGCGCAGCATCAGGTCGCTGTAGCCGTAGACCTGGACATGCGCGGCGCGGCTCGGGTCCTCGGCGTCGTTGAGCTCGAGGAAGGCCTGGGCGAGCGTGTTGCCGAGCCGGTCGACGCCGATCTCGGCGCCCGCGGGCACGGAGCAGCGGGAACGTGTAGTACTGCGAGTCGCGCAGCTCGACCGCCTCGCCGGCGGCGTCGAGGGAGCGCAGGACGAGCCGCGTCGTCGGCAGCACCCCGGCGGCGACGAATAGCCGCTCCGCCCGGACCTCCTCCGTGTCCCCCGACGGCGTCCGCGCGGTGACCGTCACTCCGGCGGCCCCCTCCTCGAAGCGCTCCACCTGCCGTCCCGGGACGTAGCGGACGTTGGGCCGGGCGATCAGCCCGGCGAGCTCCTGGTCGGCCGACCAGATCGCGCCCAGCGGGCAGCCGTGCAGGCAGAGCCCGGTTCGGCGGCAGCCGCGCCCTCCTGTCGCCGTCCTCGGCGCGCACCGCGATCCGTGCCCGGCCGGCGGCGATGCCCTGGGCGGCCAGCCGCTCGGCGCCGCTCTCGAGGTCGCTCGAGGAAGGCCCGGATCTGCGGCGTCGGCTCGACGTCGGACGGGCTCCCGGGCACATACAGGGGGAATTCCCCCTCGAGCCCGTCCCGGCGCGCCGCGATCGGCATGAGCTCCGCCACCGAGGCGTAGAAGGGGGCGAGGGCGTCGAGGTCGATCGGCCAGCCGGCGAGGTCGGTCGCCCGGTAGGGGAGGAGCGCCGCGCCCCAAACGGCGCTGAGCCCGCCGCGCCCGTGCGAGGGGGTGATGCCGACGCCGTCGCCGGGGGCGGGGGCGCTCGGGTCCTCGGGCGCGTAGGGGTGCAGCGACCCGAGCACCGGTTTGAGCGGCAGCTCGTCGCGGCTGACTGCGAACTCGGCGCGCAGCTCCTCGACCAGGCCCGGGTCCCACTCGGAGGGAGGCTCGGCGGAGAGCGGCGCGTAGCGGGCGGCCTTTTCCGGATCGGGCTCGCGGCCGACATCGAGAATCGTCACCTCGGCGCCGTCATCGGCGAGCCGGCGGGCGCAGGCGATGCCCGCCGGGCCGGAGCCGATGACGACGTTCACGAGGTCGCGGGCTCGGCGGCGGGGCGCAGGGCCGCCATCTCGAACGGCCTGAAGGAGGCGTCGCGGGGGGGAGCGCCCCAGGCGAACGGGTCGGGGTCCAGCGTGGCGATGCTGAGGGCGCTGTCCGAGCGCATCGGCGAGGGCAGCCGGACCAGCTCGGCGGCGCGCAGCGGCAGATAGGCGGCCCGCCAGGGGACGCGGAAGAAGGCCGCCGCCGGCCCTCGGCCTCGGCGATCGCGCCGAGCACCTCGCGCAGGCTGTGCGGGTCCCGTGGAGGCGGCGACGATCGGCGTCGCCGTCAGCTCGGCTCGTGCCCCGCCGGCGACCATCGAGACAGGCCGGAGACGTCGGCCTCGTGGGCGAGGAAGAGCGGCCGGTCGGCGCCGACCAGGACCGGCACGGCGGGCAGCGCCCGGACGAGCGTCGGTCAGCATCCCGACCATCCCGCCCGGGCTCGCCACCGTAGAGCAGGCCGGGCCTGATCACGCTGCCGCCGGCCTCCTGCGCCGCCCGCTCGGTGAAGAGCTTCGAGCGCCCGTACATCGAGCGCGGCACGCCCGAGGCGCTGACGGTCGAAATGTGGACGAGCCGCCCGACCCCGGCCGCGACGGCCGCCTCGAAGAGCCGCTCGCTGCCCTGAACGTTGACCGCGTCGATCTCCTCCCAGCTCCGCTGCCCGAAATCCCAGGCGCAGTGGACGAGCGCGTCGAGGCCGGCCAGCGACTCGGGGTCGACGGGCTCGCCGAGCCGAAAGGGAACGTGGCCGACGCCGGGGTCGGGGACGGCCGGCGGCCGATGCCGACGACCTCCCAGCCCTCGGCCAGGAGCCGTACCGCGATCCTGCCGCCGAGATAGCCGCTGGCGCCGGTAACCCCAGCTCGCGGGCGTGCGCCGACGCCTCCGGCGGCCGGCCCGGAGCCCAAGTTCGCGCTCTCGCCTGCGCCCCCCCGCATGCGGGCAGATTACCCAGCCTGCTCGTCGGCGAAACTCGCGACCCGCGACGAGGCGGGGGTGTTCTGGGCGACCGCCGGCTATGAGCGGCCCCTTATCGGCAAGGCCAAACGGGGCTGCGATCCGTATCTCACGTCCGCGCCGTCGGCGATCGTTCACCTCACATGGAAGGCGGCTGGACAGAGCACGCGACCCCGGTCGGCGAGCTGACGATCGGCGCCTCGCCGGCCGGCGCCCTGACTTTGGTCAGGTTCCCCGGGCCCGGCTGGAGCCCCGGCGGGCTGCGGCGACGGCCGCTGCCGACGGTCACCGAGCAGCTCGACGCCTACTTCGCCGGCGAGCTGCGCGCCTTCGAGCTCGAGCTCGAGCTGCGTGGCAGCCGCTTCCAGCTCGCCGTCTGGAACCGGCTGCGCGAGATTCCCTACGGCGAGACGCTCGGCTACGGCGAGCTCGCCGCGACGATCGACGCGGCCGACTTCCCCGCGGCGACCGAGCCGCACCAACGGGCGCGCGCGGTGGGCGCCGAGGTCGGTCGCACGCCGACCCCGATCGTCGTCCCCTGCCACCGGGTGGTCGGCGCCGACGGCTCGCTGGTCGGCTACGGGGGCGGGCTCGAGCGCAAGCGCGCCCTTCTCGCCCTCGAGAGCAGCCAGTTGGCGCTGCTCTGAGCGCGGCGCTCAGACCGGCAGCTTCTTCGCCCGCCTGACGCAGCGACGCCGCGCCCTCTTCTTGTGCTTCATGTGCCTCTTTTGCTTCTTGCGACAGCGCCTGAGCGCCGCCGCCCGCCTGCCGGTGCGCCGCTTCTTGACGACCCGCTGCTGACTCGAGCCCGATTCCGAGCTCGACTGTGCGTAGGTGAAGCTGTCGGCGGCCGTGATCGCGCTCTGTCCCGCGCCCGTGGTGACCCGGACGTCGACGGCGCCGAGTGGGCCCGCGGGCGAGGCGGTCGAGATCTGCGTGTCGGAGTCGACGTGGAAGGCGACCGCCGCTCCGCCGAAGCTGACCCCGGTGGCGCCGGTGAAATCTTCCCCTGGATCGTCACCTGGGTGCCGCCGGTCGGCGGCCCCGAGGGCGGGCTCAGCGAGGAGACGGTCGGCGGCGGCTGCAGCGTCGCCGAGACCGGCAACCGGGCCGCGGTAAGAGTGAAGATCGACGACGAGTTGAGCGCCAGGTTCCCCATGTAGTAGCTGACGTAGTCGCCGACCAGGCCGGTTTCTGTCAGGCAGCGCCCTGCGCTGCCGCCGGCGTAATAGCCGAGAAGGTCTCCGGCTTCGACGGGAACGCCGATCGGGTAGGTCTTGACGGTGTTGACCTGCTCGGCGCCGGCGCCGCTCTCGGCGATGACTTCGTAGCTGTTGAAGACGCCGGTGGGTCGCATCACCTTGAGGGTCAGGCCCGGCAGGGTGTTCGTGCCGAAGTGGAAGCTCCAGGAGGTGAGCAGCCCTTTGCCCGGGACGGTGTAGGAGGCGCCTTCGGCGACCCCCGTCTGCACGTAGGTGTAGTTCTGCGGGCCCCCTTCGCATTTCACGTTGGGGGCTATCCCCGTCTGGCCGACCACGGTCGGGGCGGCCTGCGCGAAGGGCGCGGCCAGCGCCGACGCCAGCGCGATCGCCGCAACCCAAATCAACGTGACCCTTCGCCCCATCATTCGATTCGGATTCAGGGTGGCAGTGCGCTCAAGGGCTGTCAAGCGCTTGCGGGCCCTTGACCGTCTGGGAGGCGTGGCGGCCGGACGTCTGCCTCGATCGCCGGTTGAAAGCCCGGTCGGCGCTGGGTAGCCTCAGTGGCCGATGACCCGTTTGGCATCGGCAAGTCTCGTGCCCATCGTCTTGGTCGCGCTCGCCGTCTCGGCGCCGGCTGTGGCGAAGCAGCGCCCGGACGCGCCGAGGGCCGCGCAGGTGAAGAGACAGATCGGCAAGCTCGCAAGGTCGATCTCCCATTCCTCGGTGGTGCCGGCCAAGCTGCGCAAGGGGCTGGCCGCAAGGACCCGATCGTCGCGCCGCGGCCTCTCCCCGAAGAATGCCTGCAAGGCGTTCGGCAAGCTGCGCGGCGTCCAGAACGCGATCGGGAAGCAGGCGCGCCACGCGCGCGCGAAGCGGCGGCGCAAGCTGGACAAGCTGGGCGCCGACGTCTCGGAGGCCCGCAACCGGCTGTTGCTCCTGCGCCCCGCGGGGAAAGCGTGCGGCGGGCCGGCGACGGTCGCCGTCGACTCGAGTCTGAAGCCGACCGGCAGGGCGCTTCCCAAGCTCGGCGGCGCCCGGCGGCCTCTGGCCCGGGTCGTCGGCTCGGACGGCAGCGGCTCCGACTTCGTCGCCAACGAGATCGTCTTCAAGGGCAAGCGCAAGGACCTGAAAAAGGTCCTCAGGCGCTGGCACGGCAAGCTGCTGGGCACGGCCGACGCCCCCGGCACCGACGTCTTCCTGATCCGCATCGCCCGTGCGGGCAACACCTCGCGGCTCGCCGCCCACATCGGCAAGCTCTCCAAGACGCGCGGGACGAGCACCGTCGTCTCCTCCGAGCGTGGCCTGGGCACGCTGGCCGCGGTCGCCGACGAGGCATCGCACGGGACCGACGTCGGCATCGACTGGGTCGCCGAAGGCGCCACGTATCTGGAAGGCGCGACCCGGGACTCGCCGCCGGCCCCAGCGGCTTCAGTGTCGTCGGCCCGGGCTGGTCGAGCAACGCCTACAACTGGCTGCAGCTGGCGGGGACCGGACCGCAGAGCACCGGCGTCGCTCCCTCCTGGACCCTGCTCGCCAACCTCGACCGGCTCAATCCGAGCTCGATCAGGGTCGGGGTCTTGGACATGGGCTTCGCGCCCTCGACCAACGGCGACATGCAGCCCGACCTGATCGCCCGCTCCAACGTGCCCGGCTTCGAGGCGATCGGGTCGCAGAACCTCGGGTCGTGCTCGGGAGGGCACTCCTGCCCCTGGCACGGGACGGGGGTCGTCAACGCCTCGATGGGCGTCCCGGACAACGGCATCGGCGCCGCCGGACCGGCCGGTCCCGTGGCCCGGCCGGTGCTCGTCTACACGCTGTATGACTTCTTCACCGGGATCAGCGCCACGACGATCGCAGCCGCGGAAGGCGCCAAGGTGATCAACATGAGCTACGGCGTCCCGGTGCCGGCCTCCGTCTCCTGGACCGTGTTGCCCTTCGAGACGACGACCGCCGCGCTGCGGGCGAGCGGGATCCTGCTCTTCGCCGCTGCGGGCAACGACTCGAAGGACGTCGACCATCAGGACTGCTTCGTCGTCTGCTGGGAGGGCGACCTCTTCACTCCATGCGAGAACGCCGGGGTGATCTGCGTCGGCGCCACTGACAACGGCGTCGTGCCGGCCTGCTACTCGAACTGGGGCGCCGGAGGCGGCGTCGACATCTGGGCCCCGGGCACGGTCCTCGTCGGCTCCGACCCCGCCGCCGCCGGCGGGGCGCAGGCGGTCAACGGCACCAGCGTCGCCTCGCCGTTCACCGAGGGCGTGGCCGCGCTGGCCTGGGCGGCCGTCCCTGGGGCCAGTGCGTCCGACGTCGAACGAGCGCTGATCTCCAACACGCGGCCGGGTGGGCTGAAGACCACCGACTGCGACGGCGAACCCGTCGACGGCCATGTCGCCGGCCGCTTCATCGACGCCGGCGCGACGATCAGGGACCTGCTCCCCCGGGACGTCGAGATCCGCAGCCCGGCCGACGGCTCGAGCTTCCACCGCGGCCTGCCCGCGGTCCAGTTCGAAGCGTTCGTCTACGACGACGGCATGGGCGCGCCGACCCTGCGCTGGACCGCCGACGGGGCCCAGATCGGCACCGGCGCCTCCTTCTCGAAGAGCGACCTCGCAGTCGGCCCCCACGACATCGTCGTCGCCGCGACCTTCCCCGACGGCCACGTCGAGACCGACGAGTCGCGGATCACGATCGTCAACGACGCGCCCAGCGTGCAGATCACCTCACCGGAAGGCGGCGCCTCCTTCTACAAAGCGCAGACGGTCACCTTCCGGGGCCAGAGCACCGACCTCAACGAGCCCGGCCTCCACCTGGCCGACTCGCAGGTGAGCTGGTTCCTCGACGGCAGCCCGACCTCGTTCGCGACCGGCCACGAAACCTCAAGGACGATGTCGGACCTCTCGGTCGGCTCCCACACGATCGCCTTCCGCGGCAGTGACGGCGTCTCGACCGCGGAAGCGTCGATCGCGATCAACGTTCTCGAAGACCCGCTCAACAAACCGCCGACGGTGAAAATCACCTCGCCGAAAGCGAACGAAAAAATCCTCGTCACGAGCTCGGACGGCGGTGGCGCCTACGTCAACGTGCCATTCAAAACAACGGCCTCCGACCCGGAATCCGATCCCCTGACCTACGAATGGTATGACCGGATCAACAACGGTACGCAGACACCGCTCTCGACGACGGTCGCGAGCCCGACCCTGAAGCTCTACGCGATCCTGCCCAGCTCCTGCTCCTACTCCCAGCACGACGTCACGGTCAAAGTCAGCGACGGGACCACCACCGTCTCCGACACGATCCGCGTTCTCATCGACCCCGGCCCCTGCTGAGCCGGGCCTGCCCTGGCGCGGCGCCTAGGGCTCCCGTGCCATGCACGGCGTGGTGACGATGCCGGAATCCGCGTGCCCATCTGCGTACGCCAATGAGAGCCGCAGCAAACTGAAATTACCAATCGGGGCGCCGGGCGGAAGTGGGCAGTGGCCGTTGACGAAGCTGAGTCGGTGGCGGCGGATGCGAAGGACGCGATGTAGCGAAATGGTCATCGCGGAGATGTGGCCGTAGACGCCTTTCAGCGTGTATGGGCTTGGGGCGAAGCAGTTTGGGTAACCGGGGGCGCACTTGCCCGCAATTGCGCGCATCCGCCTTCGGGGCACGGACAGGGTCGTCCCGTAACGGCCGTCGGCCTTCTTCATCGTGAATGGGATCACGTAAACCAGCGGCAGCGGTTCGCCTGTGGTGACCTGAGCGAGGATCCTGGGCCGACCGCCTGCAAACGCGTAGAAAGCCAGCAGTCGTCCGGTGACGCTCACCGGAGCCTGCCCCGGAATGGTGATTTCGGAGGCGACGGTGCCGTGGCCGACCAGGGATTCGGCACACGCTTGTCGAGGGTCGATGCGGGGCGAGTAGAGCTTGGCCAGCGAGCAGCTCTGCGGCCAGGATTCGGGGGCGAATTCGATCCGGCGGGCCACCCCGAACGAGATTTCGTCAAGTTCGGGAACCGGTCCCTCCGGAACGGGGATCGACTGGAAGCCCATTTGAAGCGTGACGGGAACCCGCCGCAGCCGTGGGAGCTTTACGGGCGAGACAGAGCCTCTCACCAGCACTTTGACGGGTGGCACGGGAATGCTCACGGCGGTCCCGTTGCTCGCCAGCGCAGCCCCGCAGGCGAGCGCGACGACCATCGACAGCAGTCCCGCCGTTGCCCTCGCCCGCACTCGTATTCCCCTCCTCGTCCGCGGGCCATCGTACATCGCGCAAAGCGTCACGGCCGCTGGTCGCCGCGACCGAACTGACCAGGGGCCATCACATGCCACCCGAGATTTGGCGCTGCAAAGCCGCCCACAACAGAAAACGCCCCTCCTTTCGGAGGGGCGCTATCTGGGGTTACTACAGGGAGGAGAGATATGTATCTCTATATATGTGGATCTGTGGGAGGTAGGTCGGGCCCGATGTTGCCACTCGGTGCGGAACTGTGGGAAGCAGTGCCGCTATGTCGGTGGCGCGGAACCCAGCCAAAAAGTCTTGTGTCGAACTACCTCATCGGCCTCCTGATCAAATCCTTGAATCAGAATACGAACGTATGTGCGATTTGTGTGTGATTCGGATCACAGAGCCCGCTTCCCAGCGCGAGCTCAGCACCTGATCGGGAAGCATTCTACTCAATTTTAATCATTAAGTAAACCTGCGGTCCAGATCGCATAAAGATCTGCCTCCCTCACCCCTTGGAGTGCCCGTCGGGACGCCGCAGTACCGTTCCAGCGATGAAGAAGGCCCGCATAGACGCGGTTCTCGCCGAGCGCGGCATCTTTCCCTCGCGCAGCGCCGCCGCCGGCGCCGTGCGCGCAGGTGAGGTCCGGCTCGGCCCCGACGGCCCGGTCGCCCTGCGGCCGAGCCAGCTGGTCGAGCCCGGGGCCGAGCTCCTCGTCGACGCCGGCCCGCGCTTCGTCTCTCGCGGCGGGATCAAGCTCGAGAACGCGCTCGAGGCGCTCGCGATCGAGGTCGCGGGCCGCGACTGCCTCGACGTCGGCGCCTCGACCGGCGGCTTCACCGACTGCCTGCTCCAGCGCGGCGCCGCCCGCGTCGCGGCCGTCGACGTCGCCTACGGCCAGATCGCCCACTCGCTCCGCGAGGACCCGCGGGTGACCGTGATCGAGCGCCTCAACGCACGTGAGCTCTCCCCGCCGGCGCTTCCCTTCGCGCCCGGCCTGGCGACGGTCGACGTCTCCTTCATCTCGCTCGCCAAGGTCCTGCCCGCCGTGGCCGCCTGCCTGGCGCCGGGCGGCGAGGCTCTGGCGATGGTCAAGCCGCAGTTCGAGCTCGGCCGTGAGCGGGTCGGCAGGGGGGTCGTCCGCGACCCCGCCGACCGCCGCGAGGCCGTCCTCGGCGTCGCCGCCGCGGCCCGCGAGCTGGGGCTCGCCGATCCGCGGCTTCGCCCCCTCCGGGCTGCCCGGCCCGAAGGGCAACCTGGAGACCTTCGTCTGGTGCGTCGACGGGCGGATGACCCCGGCCTCGACCTCGAGGCCGAGCTGGCCGGGTCGAGGTCTGAGCGGGATGCCGACCGCCGTCCTGGTCACGCACTCTCACCCGCCCTCGCCGACGGGCGCGGTCGAGGCCGCGATCGCGGCGGCCGGGGAGGCCGGCTGGGGGATCGTCGCCGCCGAGGCCGAGCGCGCCAAGCACGGCGAGGCCGCGGCCGGACTCGCCGAGGCGCCCCCCGGCGCCGACGGCATCGACCTCTGCCTGGTCCTCGGCGGCGACGGCTCGATCCTCCACGCGCTGCGCCGCTTCGCCCGCACCGGCGTCCCGGTCTTCGGCGTCAACTTCGGCACCGTCGGCTTCCTCGCCGCGGTCGAGCGCGACCGCGCCGAGGAGGGGATCCGCCGCGCCCTCGCGGGCGAGACGGAGACGATCGACCTGCCCGGGCTCGAGGTCGAGCTCGAAGGAGGGGCCCGGCTCGGGCTCAACGACATCAGCTTCAGCCGCCGTCCGCAGGACCGCGTCGCCGAGCTCAGCTACAGGATCGCCGGCGAGGAGGTCGGCCACGTCCGCTGCGACGGGCTCGTCGCCTCGACCCCGGTCGGGTCGACCGGCTACAACCTCGCCAACCAGGGGCCGATCCTGGCCTGGGGCGTCAAGGGCTACGTCGTCAGCTACATCTCGCCGCACTCGCTCACGGCGCGGGCCCTGGTCGTCGCCCCCGGCGACGTCCTCCACGTCGGCAACGCCGCCGGCCGCGAGCCCGTCGACGTCGCCGTCGACGGCGAGCGGGGGGGTGCCCTCGAGCCCGGCTCGGAGGTCGAGGTCCGCTTCGCCGATGGCGTCGGCCGGCTCGCGCAGCTTCCGGGCACGAGCTTCTACCAGCGGATCCGCGAGAAGTTCGGTCACCTCGCGGTCTACGGCATCGAGCGGCCGGGCTCCGCCTCACTAGGCTTCCGCGCATGGAGCGGAAATGGTGGACCCTCGTCCTGCGTCTCGATCGCGACGTTCATGCTGCTGCTCGACATCACCGTCGTCAACGTCGCCCTGCCGGACATCCAGCGCGAACTCGACGCCAGCCTCTCGAGCCTCCAGTGGGTCGTCGACGCCTACTCGCTGATGCTCGCTGCCTTCCTGCTCACGGCCGGCTCGCTCGGTGACCGGCTCGGCCGGCGGCGCGTCTTCACGATCGGCTTCGGGGTCTTCACCCTCGCCTCCTTCCTCTGCGGAATCGCCAACGACCCGACCCTGCTCAACCTCGCCCGCGGGCTGCAGGGGATCGGCGGCGCCGGGATGTTCGCGACCTCGCTCGCGCTGATCGGCCAGGAGTTCCACGGTCGCGACCGGGCGACCGCGTTCGGCGTCTGGGGGGCGACGGTCGGCGGCGCCGTCGCGATCGGCCCGCTGGTCGGCGGCGTCGTCACCGAGAACTTCGGCTGGGAGTGGATCTTCTTCATCAACGTGCCGATCGGGATCGCCGCGATGGCGCTGACCGAGGCGAAGATCTCCAACGTCTTCGGGGAAGACCCCGAGCCGATCGACTTCCCCGGCCTGGTCACGTTCTCGAGCGCGCTCTTCCTGCTGATCTTCGGGCTGATCCGCGGCAACCCCGAGGGCTGGGGCAGCCCACTGATCGTCGCCTGCCTGGCCGGCGCCGTCGTCCTGCTCGCCTCGTTCGTCGCGATCGAGCTGCGCAGCGACCACCCGATGCTGGACCTGAAGCTCTTCAGCAAGCCCGCCTTCAACGGGGTCTCGGCCGTCGCCTTCTGCCTCTCGGCGGGGATGTTCGCGATGTTCCTCTACCTGACGATCTACATGCAGGGCGTGCTCGACTTCTCGCCGCTGGAGGCCGGCCTGCGCTTCCTGCCGCTGACCGTCCTCGGCTTCATCGTCGCCCCGATCTCCGGCTCGCTCTCCCACAGAGTCCCGATCCGCGTCCTGCTCGGCGCCGGGCTCGCCCTGGTCGGGGTCGGGCTGCTGCTCATGCACGGCGTCTCGGTGGGCTCGAGCTGGACGACGCTGCTCGCCGGCTTCCTCGTCGCCGGCACCGGCATCGGGACGACGAACCCCGGCATCGGCCAGGCCGCGATCGCCGTCGTCCCGGTCGAGAAATCGGGGATGGGCTCCGGCATCAACACGACCTTTCGCCAGGTCGGGATCGCGACCGGGGTCGCGGCGCTCGGCGCCGTCTTCCAGTCGCGGGTCGACTCGAAGCTGGGCGCGCTCCCGCACCCTCCGAGCGGCCTCGGCGAATTCGTCTCCTCCGGTGGCTCGCGGGCGGTCGAAGAAGCGCTCGGGCCGAGGGCGACGCCGCACCTTCTGAAGGCGGCCGACGCCGCCTTCGTCGGCGCCTTCAACGAGATCCTCCTGATCGCGGCGATCGTCTCCTTCGTCGGCGCCGCGCTCGGCTTCTTCCTCGTCCGGGCAGAGGACTTCGTCCAGCCGACCGGCGGCGAGGACGGCCCGGCCGAGGTCTAGACGGCTTAGCGGCCGAACCAGCGGGCCGTGCGGGTGTCGCCGAAGCTCTGCTTCTCGGCAACCAGCTCCGCCGATGGCTCCTGGAAGGCGCCGGTCGGCTTCGGGCCGCCGAGGAAGTCGACGTCGACCCGGCCGACCCGGCCGCCGCCGAACTCGACGTAGCAGGAGCCCCGGCCCGTCGTAGCCGGGAGGGGCGTCGCCGCCGCGCGATCCGCGCGATCAGCTCCTCGGCGACGACCCTTGCCGCGCCCTCGGCGAAGACGCCGGCCTTCGGCACGCCGACGGTGGCGACGTCGCCGACCGCGTAGACGTCCGGCGACGCTCGTCTCCAGCGTCCGCGAGTCGACCGGCACGTAGCCGTTCTCGCCGATGCCGCTCTCGATCACGACTTCCGGCGCCCGGTGCTTGGGGACGCCGAGGAAGAGGTCGTAGGGCATCTCCGCGCCGTCGTCGAGGACGGCGACGCCGCGGCCGGTGTCGAGCGAGGCGATGCGGCGGCCGGGGTGGAAGTCGATGTCGCGCTCGGCGAAGGCCGCGAGCAGCGCCTCGGAGGTCTCCGGCGAGGGCGGCACCGGGCTCGGCAGCGGCATCACGAGAGATCTCGCAGCGGTCGCGCGACCCCTCGCTCGACCAGGTGGTCGTGCAGCAGCAGCGCCGCCTCGCTGGGCGCCGGCGGGCACTTGAAGGGCGCGTCGCAGACGCCGACGACGCCCGGCCGCTCGCGAAGGCGGCAGACCTTCGGCGCAGCGCTCGGCCCCGGGCACCGAGTAGAACTCGTTGTCGCCCTCCGCCAGCCCCGGGGTGGCGTCCATGTCGTAGTCGGCGCCGAGCGCGATCACCAGGTGGTCGGCCTCGTGCTCGCCGGCGTCGGTCCGTCACCCGCAGCGCGCCCGGGTCGATCGCGACGATCCTCTCGCGCAGCAGCCGGACGCCGGGCTTCTCGTACTCGGCGTAGGGAAGTCGCACCTGCTCGGGGGCCTTGCGGCCGAACATCACGTCGAGCTTCGAGTAGCCGAAGACGAAGGAGTCGTTGGCGTCGATCAGCGTCGTCTCCACCTGCTCCGGGCCGAGTCGCTCCGAGAGCGTCGTCGCCAGCTCCAAACCGCCGAATCCGGCTCCGAGGATGAGGACGCGGGTGGCCACGCGAACGACACTATCGAGGGAGAGTCGGTCCGCCCCCGTTGCTACACAGGGAGCGTGCTGCGCGAGCTGCGGATCGAGAACCTGCTGCTGATCGAGCGGGCCGAGCTCTGCCTCGGCCCGGGCCTCAACGCGATCACCGGCGAGACCGGCGCCGGCAAGACGGTGCTCGCCCACTCCCTCGACCTGCTGATGGGCGGCAGGGCGCGGCCCCAGATCGTCCGGCCCGGCGCCGGCGAGGCCTGGGTCGAGGGCGTGTTCGACCTGCCCCCGGAGCTGCTCGAGGAGCCGGAGATGGCCGAGCTCGCGGAGCGCCTCCCCGAGGGCGCCGAGGAGGTCGTGCTCGGGCGGCGCGTCTCGGCCTCGGGCCGGACCTCGGCCTTCGTCGCCGGGCGTGCCGCCGCCGCCGCCGACCTGAAGCTGCTCGGCGGCCGCCTGCTCGCCTTCTACGGTCAGCACGAGCACCGCCGGCTGACGATCGCCTCGGCGCAGATGGATGTCCTCGACGGCTTCGCCGGCGCGGAGCACCTGGCATTGCGGCAGAGCTATCGCGAGGCCCACCGCCGCTGCCTGGCGCTCGCCGCCGAGCTCGCCGAGCTGCGCGAGCGCGACGGCTCGCGGGAGCGCGACCTCGACCTGCACCGCTACGAGCTGGCCGAGATCGAGGAGGTCGCCCCAGACCCCGCCGAGGCCGAGGGGCTGGCGAGCGAGCGGGAGCGCCTGCGCCACGCGGAGGGGCTGCGCGAAGCGGCCGCCGGCGCCCACGCCGCCGCGATCGGCGCCGAGGAGGACGGCGGCGCGGCGGCGGCGCTGGCCGGGGCCGAGGCGCTGCTCTCGGGCGCCGGAGGGCTCGACCCCGGGCTCGACGCGATCGCCGAGCGGCTCGGCTCGCTGGCACTGGAGCTCGGCGACGTCGCCGCCGAGCTGCGCGACTACGCCGAGGGGGTCGAGGCCGACCCCGGCCGGCTCGCCGCGGTCGAGGAGCGCCTCGAGGCGCTCGACCGGCTGCTGCGCAAGCACGGCGGCAGCGTCGAGTCGGTGCTCGCCCACGCCGAGCGCTGTCGGGTGGAGATCGAGCGCCTTGCCGGCGCCGAGGAGCGCGGGGCCGAGGCCGAGGCGGCGCTGGCGGAGGCGGAGGAGCGCCGTCGCGGGCTCGCCGAGCGGCTCAGCGCCGGCCGCGAGCAGGCGGCCGGCCCGTTGCGGCAGGGGGTCGCGGAGGAGCTCGAGCGGCTGGCGATGCCGGGGGCCTCGATGGAGGTCGTCCTCGAGCCCGCCCCCGGCGGGTACGGCGCCGACGGAGCGGAGACCGTCGAGCTGCGGATCGCGCCCAATCCCGGGATCGAGGCCGCCGCCCTGCGCGACGCGGCCTCCGGCGGCGAGCTCTCGCGGGTGATGCTGGCGCTCTCCGGGCTCGGTCGCGGCGCCGGAGCGGGAACGCTCGTCTTCGACGAGATCGACGCCGGCGTCGGCGGCAACACCGCCCGCCTCGTCGGCGAGCGGCTGCGGGCGCTCGGCGACGGGCGTCAGGTCCTCTGCATCACCCACCTGCCCCAGGTCGCCTCCCTGGCGGCGACCCACTTCCGGCTCGAGAAGGACGTCGGCGCCGAGCCGGCGACGGCGACGGTCGAGCGGCTCGAGGGGGAGGCCGTGGTCGAGGAGATCCGGCGCATGCTCGGCGGCGGCTCGGAGGCCGCCACCCGCCACGCCCGGGAGCTGCTCGCCGCCGCCTGAGGCGCGTGAGCGCAGTCCTTCCCGCACAGCGGCAAGAACCGCGCTCTCATCGCTTGCCGGAGCGGTTAACCTCGTCGCGTGGCAACTGCCAGTCGCCGTCGCTTTCCGGCGCTGCTCTCGCGGCGCGGTGGTGGCGCGCCCGGCGAGGCGGTCGAGGGCGCGGCCCGACTGGGACGGCGGACAAAGGACCTGGTCAAGCGGCTCGCCCCCGGGGACGTCGCGGTCATCGACCACGTCAACATCGACAGGATCGCCGCCGAGGAGCTGATCGCGACCGGGATCCGGGCCGTGGTCAACGCCTCGACCTCCTCCAACGGCCGCTACCCGAACGCCGGCCCGCTGATGCTCGCCCGCGCCGGGATCCTGCTCCTCGACGTCGAGGACGCCGACCCATTCGAGCTGCTCCGCGACGGCATGCGGGTGCGGATCGAGGATGGCGCGGTGAGCGCCGGCGGCGAGCCGCTGATGCGCGGCCGCGTGCTCGATGCGGTCGACCTCGAGCGCCAGCTCGACGAGCAGCGCCAGCGGGTCGACGAGGCGCTCGCCGAATTCGCCGAGAACACGGTTGCCCACGTGCGCGGGGAGACGGATCTGCTCACCGGGGCCGTCCAGTTTCCGCCGACGAGGGCCGTCTTCCGCGACCGCCAGGTCCTGATCGTCGTCCGCGGCGACCGCCACCGGAACGACATCAAGGCGCTGCGCGCCTACGTCCGCGACGTCCGCCCGCTCGTCGTCGCCGTCGACGGCGGCGCCGACGGGGCGCTGGCCGAGGGCCTGAAGCCGGACGTGATCCTCGGCGATATGGACTCGGCCAGCGACGCCGCCCTGCACTGCGGTGCCGAGCTCATCGTCCACGCCTACCCCGACGGCCGCGCGCCGGGTCGCGAGCGGTTGCTCGAGCTCGGCCTCGACCATGCGCTCGTCCCCGCCGCCGGCACCAGCGAGGACGTCGCGATGCTGATGGCCTACGAGAAGGGGGCCGACCTGATCGTCAGCGTCGGCGCCCATTTCAACCTGATCGAGTTCCTCGACCGCAAGCGCGGCGGGATGTCCTCGACCTTCCTGACGCGGCTGCGGATCGGCGAGAAGCTGGTCGACGCGAAGGGCGTCAGCCGCCTCTACACGCCGGCCTCGACCATCGGTCCCCTCGCCCTCTTCCTCGCCGTCTTCACCGTCCTGCTGGTGATCGTGATCGCGACCTCGCCGGCGCTCAGCGACCTCGCCGACCTGCTCTGGTTGAAGATCCGGATCTGGCTCGGGATCGGCTAGCGGCCGGGCTCGGTTCCGAAGCTCATGACGATCAGCCGGGTGGCGCCTTCGCGGCAGACCGCGGCGCCCTTGCCGGGAGCCCGCTCCCAGCGCCCGCGGCGCACGCCCGGGATCCGCCGCCGCATGGTCATTTCGAAGTTGCCGTAGTGCGGCGAGTTGCCGGTGAAGCGGAAGCTGCCCACGCCGAGCCTTTCGCCCCTTGCGTGGCGGCGGCGGAAGTAAGGGATCAGGGTGGCTCGCCGCTTTGCGACGCGACCGATGCGGCCGTCGGTGAAGTACCACTGGAAGTCGGGCGGCCGGGCGAAGATCTCGTCGAGCTTCGCGTAGTCGCCGCGGTCGAAGGCCCCGGCGAAGCCCTGGAGCGTGCGATGGACCCGACCGGCGCGGCAGTGGGACGGACCGGTCGGCGGCGACACCGCCGCCGCGGGGACGGCGGTCGCGAGCGACAGCGCCACCGCAGCTAGTGAGATGGCCCCCGCCGCTCTCATGCGACCAAGGTAGCAGCACCCTTTCGGCCGCTCCGCATCTACCCTTCCGCGATGGGCTACAGCGCTCGATACCACGCCGTCTCGCTGGTCGCCGTCTTCATCGCGCTCGCGATCGGCATCCTGATCGGCGCCGAGTTCGGCGGCGACACCCTCAGCAGCACCCGCCGCGACCTCGAGCACAGCCTCTTCGACAACCTCCGGGAAGCGCGTGACCGGGCCGACACTCTGAACGGCGAACTGGGTCGCTCCAACGAGCTCGCCAACCGCGTCTACCCGGTCCTCGTCCGCGACCGCCTGGAGGGGAAGCGGATCGGCCTGCTCGCGATCGGCGAACTTCCCGGCCAGGTCTCCAACTCGATCGAGGAGGCGCTGGGGCCGACCGGGGCCCACCTCGTCGGCGTCGGCGTCGTCCGCGAGCCGGTCGACGTCCACGCCCTCTCCGGGGACCTCTCGAAGACCCGCTTCGCGGGCCTCGCCCACAATCCCGACGCGCTCACCGCCTTCGGCGTCGGCGTCGGCCGCCAGGTGGTTCGGGGCGGGACCCTGATCGAGACGGTCCGCGGCCACCTCTTCTCGCGCGCGAGCGGCAACTTCGGGGGGCTCGACGGCGTCATCGTGGTCCGCATCCAGCCGCAGCGGATGGGGCCGAAGCGGACGGCGCTCGCGGGCCAGCTCGAGGCCGGGCTGATGAGCGGCATCGTCGCCACCAAGACCCCGGCGGTCGGGGTCGAGGTCAGCGACGGCGAGGTCTCCTCGGTCTCCTTCTACCAGGCCAACGACCTCTCCAGCGTCGATGACGTCGACCTCGTCTCCGGCCGCCTGGCGACCGTCTTCGCGCTGCTCGGCGCGGAGGGCAGCTTCGGCGTCAAGGGCAGCGCCGACCGCCTGCTGCCGGACCTGCTGGCGCCGCACCGCGGCCGATGACCTGGATCGGCCTCCCGGTCGCGCTGGCGCTGGCCCTGCTCGTCGTCCCCGCCGGCGTCCGCGGCCTGCTCGACGCCGGGCTCGTGCGGGAGAACTGGCGCGGGGCGCGGCTCGCCTTCCCGCTCGGCGCCGTCCTCGCCACCTCGGCCCTGGTCGCCCTGGCGCCGCTCGCCTTCCTCGACGACCGCGGCGACCTCGAGCTGCTCGACCCGGACCTGCGGCGCTGGATGCCGTACCTGCTCGGGGTCGCCTTCCTCGGCTTCCTCGACGACGCGCTCGGTGGCGGCGAGCGCGGGGGGGAGGCACCGCGCGGCTGGCGGGGCCACGCGCGGGCGCTGCGCGAAGGGCGGCTCTCGACCGGGGCGATCAAGGCGATCGGCGCCCTCGCGCTCGCCGCCTACGTCGTCTCCGGGCGGGGCCTCGAATCCTGGCGCTACCTCGCCGACGTGGCGCTGCTGATCCTCGCCACCAACGCCTTCAACCTGCTCGACCTGCGGCCCGGGCGAGCCGAGAAGGGGCTGGCGCTGCTCGGCGCCGGGCTCTGTCTGGGGGCCTGGACGATCGCGCCGCTGGAGCTGCTCGGGATCTTCGTCGGCCCGATCGCCGTCGGCGCCTGGCTCACCCTGCGCGAGCGGGCGATGCTCGGCGACACGGGCTCGAACCTGATCGGCGCGGTCGCCGGGGTCTGGCTGCTGACGACGCTGGGGGGGACGGGGCGGCTCCTCGCCCTGGCGCTCGTCGCCGGACTTACGATTTTCGGCGAGTTGCGTTCGATTTCGGCGACGATCGAGGAGGTTCCGCCCCTGCGCTGGCTAGACTCGCTCGGCAGAGAATGAGCAGAGCCGAAAAAGGAGATACCCGCTTCATCTTCGTCACCGGCGGTGTCGTCTCGGCTCTCGGCAAGGGCATCACCGCGGCCTCGATCGGTCGCCTCCTCGTCTCCCGCGGCTTCCGGGTCCAGCTCCAGAAGTTCGACCCCTACATCAACGTCGACCCGGGCACGATGAGCCCCTTCCAGCACGGTGAGGTCTTCGTCACCGAGGACGGCGCCGAGACCGACCTCGACCTCGGCCACTACGAGCGCTTCACCGACGAGAACACGTCGCGGGCCTCGAACGTGACGGCGGGCGCCGTCTACAACTCGGTGATCAAGCGCGAGCGCCGCGGCGACTACCTCGGCGGCACCGTGCAGGTGATCCCGCACATCACCGACGAGATCAAGAACAAAATCCTGATCGTCGCCGAGACCCAGTCGGTCGACTTCGTGATCACCGAGATCGGCGGCACGGTCGGCGACATCGAGTCGCTGCCCTTCCTCGAGTCGATCCGCCAGCTCTACACCGACCTGGGGCCGAAGCGGAGCATGTTCATCCACCTGACCCTGGTCCCCTATATCGGTCACGCGGGGGAACTGAAGACGAAGCCGACCCAGCACTCGGTCAACGAGCTGCGCCGGATCGGGATCCAGCCCCATGCCCTGGTTTGCCGCTCCGAAGGCCGCCTCGACCGCGAGATCCGCAGCAAGATCGCGCTGTTCGCCAGCCTGCCGACCGACAGCGTCGTCTCCGCCCACGACGTCGA
Source organism: uncultured Solirubrobacterales bacterium (assembly GCA_963727615.1). Lineage (GTDB taxonomy): Bacteria > Actinomycetota > Thermoleophilia > Solirubrobacterales > 70-9 > VRUE01. Next base: position 184,336 of record CAVSHD010000008.1, on the reverse strand, counting down.
CAACGTCTACAAGGTGCCGCTCGTCTTCCGGGCGGAAGGCGTCGACGACATCGTCCTCGACCACTTCGGTGTCGAGGCCCCGTCTCCCGACCTCGCCGAATGGGAGGCGATGGTGAAGAGGGCCGACGCCGCCGAGGGCAAGGTGAAGATCGCCCTGGTCGGCAAGTACGTGCAGCTCGCGGACGCATACAAGTCGGTGATCGAGGCCCTCGAGCACGGCGGCATCCACCACGGCGTCGAGGTCGAGGTCGAGCTCGTCGACTCCGAGGACTTCGAGCCGGAGCGGCTCGGGGACGCCGACGGGATCCTGATCCCGGGCGGATTCGGCGAGCGCGGGATCGAGGGCAAGGTCTCGGCGGCGCGCATCGCGCGCGAGCGGGCGATCCCCTACCTGGGGATCTGCCTGGGGATGCAGATCGCGGTCGTCGAGTTCGCCCGCACGGTGGTCGGGATGGAGGGGGCCAATTCCGCCGAGTTCGACCCCGAGACCCCGTTCCCGGTGGTCGACCTGTTGCCCGAGCAGAAGGAAGTCTCCGATATGGGCGGGACGATGCGGCTCGGCGCCGACCCGGTAAAGCTGCACGAGGGCACCCGCGCCCGCGAGATCTTCGGCGAGGCGGTCATCTACAAGCGCCACCGGCACCGTTACGAGGTCAACAACCAGCTCCGGCGCCGGCTCGAGGACGAGGGGCTGGTCTGCGGCGGCACCTCGCCCGACGAGCGCCTGGTCGAGATGATCGAGCTGCCCGACCACCCGTTCTTCGTCGCCTCCCAGTTCCACCCCGAGTTCAACTCGCGGCCCAACCGGCCCGAGCCCCTCTTCCGGGAGTTCGTCGGCGCCGCCGCCCGGCACGCCGGCGAGCGTCCCGCCGACGGCGCCGAGCTGCCCGAGGTCGAGGGCAGCGACATCGGCGTCCGCCACTCGAGCTGAGCGGCGAGCCTCGCCTCGGGGGCGGCCGATTACCGAGCGCCAATCGCTATACGCTCCCCCCGTGGAGCGACTGCACGAGACCTTCGTGCGCCTGTGCGAGATTCGCAGCCCTACCGGGGAGGAGCGCGAGGTCGCCGACACGATCGCGGCCGAGATGCGGGCCGCCGGGCTCGAGGTCTCCGAGGACGACGCCGCCGGCCCGGCCGAGGCGGGCTGCGGCAACCTGCTGGCGCGCCTGCCGGGCGAGGATGAGGCGTCGGTGATGTTCTGCGCCCACATCGACACGGTCCCGCACCAGGGCCTGGTCGAGGTCGTCGAGGAGGACGGGGTCTTCCGCAGCGCCGGCGAGACGATCCTCGGCGCCGACAACAAGGCGGCGGTCGCGGTCTTCATGGAGATGGCCACGCGGCTAGCCGAGGCCGAGGGCCCGCCGGCGATCGGCCTCGAGCTGCTCTTCACCGTCGCCGAGGAGCAGGGGCTGCGCGGCGCCAAGGCCTTCGACGCCTCGACGCTGCGCTCGCGGCGCGGGTTCGTGCTCGACCACGCCGGCCCGGTTGGCGAGGTGGTCGTCGCGACTCCGACCCAGCAGAAGATCCGGGCCGACTTCTCCGGGGTCGAGGCGCACGCCGGGATCCGGCCCGAGGACGGCAGCAACGCGATCGCCGCCGCCGCGGCGGCGATCACCCGGATGGAGCTCGGGCGCCTCGACGAAGGGACGACCGCGAACGTCGGGCTGATCGAAGGCGGCACCTCCGGCAACGTCGTCCCCGGCCACTGCTGGCTCGTCGCCGAGACCCGCAGCCTCGACGGCGAGCGCGCCGCGAATGTCGCCGGCGAGATCACCGAGGCCTGCGCCTGGGGGGCCAGCGAGCACGGCTGCGACGTCGACGTCTCCGTCGAAGAGCTGTTCCGCGGCTACGAGCTGCCCAAGGACTCGGTCGCGCTCGGCCTCGCCGAGGCGGGGCTGCGCAGCGCCGGCCTCGACCCGCAGCGGGTCGCGATCGGCGGCGGCAGCGACGTCAACGCCCTGCGGATCGAAGGCTTTGACTGCGTGCTGCTCTCCAACGGCCCGCGCGACGTGCACACCGCCGAGGAGCGGGTCTCGAAGGCCGACCTCGAGAAGATGCTCGCGGTCTGCGAGGGGATAGTCGAGGCGGCCGCCGCCGAGCCCGGCGGCGAGTGAGCGGTCGGCTCCAGCTGCGCCGCGGGATCGTCGTCGACGAGGACCCGCTGACCGTCGAGGTGGCGGCGAGCGGCGCCCGGCCTGGGCCGACGAGGGGCTGCTCGGCGAGATGCGGGTCGGCGACGAGGTCGTCGTCAACGTCTGCGCGGTCGAGCTCGGGCTCGGCTCGGGGGGCTTCGACGTCGTCCACGTCAACCTCAGCCGCGGGCTCGAGGCCGGCGCAGGCGCGGGTGAGCACGTCGTCAAGCTCAACTACACCTCGATCCAGCACCCCGTCGAGCCGGTCGAGGCCGGTCGCCCCGGGCGGCTGGCCGGCGGGGCGGGGCGTGGCGACGGCGCCGTGCCGGTGCTCGTGTTGCCGCTGCACGGGCATCTGGCGCCGGCGGTCTGGGCGGCGACCCGGGAGACGCCCGGACTGCGCCTCGGGTACGTGCAGACGAGTGGCGGGGCGCTGCCGGGGAGCCTCTCCCGCGACGTCGCCGAGCTGCGCGAGCGTGGCCTGCTCACGGGCCACGTCACCGCCGGCCCCGCCTACGGGGGCGAGCATGAGGCGATCTCGACCGCCGGCGCTTTGGACGCCGCCGCCGGCCTCGGCTGGGAGGCGATCGTCGCCGGCCCGGGGCCCGGCATCATCGGCTCCGACAGCGAGCTCGGGCACGGGGGCATGGCGGCCCTCGACACCGCCCACGCGGCGCTGGCGCTGGGGATGCCGACGATGCTCTCGCCGCGCCTCTCCGGCGCCGACCCGCGTCAGCGCCACCGGGGGCTCAGCCACCACACCCGCACGGTGCTCGAGCTGCTGCTGGCGCCGGTCGCGGTGGCGGCGCCGCAGGGCGCCGAGCGCTGGCCGGGAGGCTCCGAGGCGCTGACGGCGCTGCGGGCGGCCGCGGGCGAGCGCCATTCGGTCGGCGCCGAGCCGGTCAGTCTCGAGGGCTACCTCGAGGCCGGGCTGCCGTCGCGGACGATGGGTCGAGGGCTGGATCAGGACCCGCTCTTCTTCGCCGCGCCGCTCGCCGCCGGCGCGGCGCTCGCGGGTGCCGCCTTGCGCCGCAAGGGATGAGTCGCCGCCGGGAGAACCTCCCGGCATGGCGATCGCGGTAAAGCCGCCGCAACCACCGGTGCCGGGCGGGCCCGGGGCGGACAAGCGGTTCGAGGGCCTCGTGCTCGACTTCCTCTCCTACCTGGAGCTCGAGCGGGGGCTCTCGCGCAACACCCTCAACGCCTACCGCACCGACCTGCTCCAGTACGGGGAATTCCTCGCCGCCCACGAGATGGACGCGCTCAAGGTGCGGCCGGCCGACGTCGCCGAGTTCCTCGCCGACCTGGCCACCGGCAACGGCAGGCCGGCCTGCTCGGCGTCGACGATCCACCGCAAGGCGGCCTGCCTGCGCTCCTTCTACAAGCACCTGCGCCGCGACGAGCTGATCGGCGACGACCCGACCGCGGTCCTGATCGCGCCGCGGCGCTCGCAGAAGCTGCCCCAGGTCCTCAACTACGCAGAGGTCCAGAAGCTGCTCGCCTCTCCGCGGGGCGACGAGCCGACGGCGCTTCGCGATCGGGCCCTGCTCGAGGTGATGTACGCGTGTGGCCTGCGCGCCTCGGAGACGATCGGGCTCGAGCTCGCCGACATCGACCTGCGCCAGGGCTTCCTGCGGGCGCGGGGCAAGGGTTCCAAGGAGCGGCTCGTCCCGCTCGGCCGCAAGGCGATCGCCGCGATCAGCGTCTACCTGCGCGGCGGCCGCCCGAAGCTCGTCGGCGACCGCCACGAGGCGAAGCTCTTCGTCAATTTCCGCGGCGGCCCGTTGAGCCGCCAGGGCCTCTACAAGATCGTCCAGCGCCACGCCCGCGCGGCGGGCCTGGAGGGCCGGCTCAGCCCCCACACCCTGCGCCACAGCTTCGCCACCCATCTGCTCGCCGGGGGCTGCGACCTGCGCGCCGTCCAGGAGATGCTCGGCCACGCCGACATCTCCACGACCCAGATGTACACGCACCTCTCCGGCGAGGAGCTCAAGCAGGTCTACTTCAGCGCCCACCCCCGCGCCAAGACCAATTGATGTCGTAGTTGATCTCGCATAGCGAGATCAACTACGACATCGGCGCTGAGGTAGAACTGGCGGATGCCGGAGCTGCCCGAGGTCGAGACCGTCTGCCGCCAGCTCGAGCCGGAGCTGGAAGGGCGACGGATCGCGGAGCTCGAGGTGCTCGACGAGCGCTGGACGCGGCCGGTCGCGGCGGCGGAGGTCGAGCGCGGGGTGGCGGGGAGGACGATCGAGGCGCTCGGCCGGCGCGGCAAGTACCTGCTGCTGGCGCTTGACGACGGCCGGACGCTGGTCATGCACCTGCGGATGACGGGGAACCTCGTCCTCGTCGAAGGCGAGGACCGGGTCGACCCCTCCGAGGGGATGCGCCTCTACGAGGGCGAGCGCTCGACCTCCGAGCGCCACCTGCGGGCGCGCTTCCGGCTCGACGACGGCCGCGAGCTCTGGTTCACGGACCCGCGTCGCTTCGGCGAGGCCTCCCTCCTCGACGGCGACGGCCTCGAGCGGCGCTTCGCGAGCCTCGGGGTCGAGCCGCTCTCGGCGGAGTTCACGCCGGAGCTGCTCGGCGAGCGCGCCGCCGGGCGCACGGCGCCGCTCAAGTCCTTCCTGCTCGACCAGTCCCACGTCGCCGGCGTCGGCAACATCTACGCCGACGAGGCCCTCTTCCGGGCGCGCCTGCACCCGCTCTCTCCCGCCGGCTCGATGAAGCCCGAGCACCTCGAGGCGCTGCGCGACGCCGTCGTCGCGGCGCTGGAGGCGGGGCTGACACACGGGGGCGCCTCGATCGACGACTACCGCGACGGGCTCGGCGAGAGGGGGAGCATGCAGAACGAGTTCCTCGTCCACACCCGCGAGGGTGAGCCCTGCCCCTCCTGCGGCGGGGCGATCGAGCGCATCGTCGTCTCCGGGCGGTCGACCTACTTCTGCCCGAGCTGCCAGGTGCGCCTGCGCCGCCGCCCGCGTCGCCGCGCGACCCGCGCCTGACCCGGCGCCCGCCACGACGTCGCTCGGGCACTTGACCCCCCCGGAGCAGGGACAAGCGCCCGAGCGCCGTCCGGGTCGGCGGTCAATCTGGGAGCGTGCCCGGAAAGACGGTCAAGACCGAGGCGGTGGTCCTGCGCAGCATCCGCTACGGGGAGGCCGACCGCATCCTCCACCTCTACTCGGCGGCGCGCGGCCGGGTCAACGCGATCGCCAAGGGCGTCCGCAAACCGCGCTCGCGCTTCGGCGGCCGCCTCGAGCCCTTCTTCCGCCTCGACCTCCTCCTCCACGAAGGGCGCAGCGAGCTGCTCACGGTGACCAACGTCGCCACCGTCGACGGCTACCCGCGGCTGCGCTCCTCGGCGGCGGCGATCGACGCCGGCGCCCGGGCCTGCGACGCGATCCTGCGGCTGCTCGACTCGGCGGAGGCCAACCGCCCCGCCTACAACCTGCTCTGTCGCTACCTGGAGCTGCTCGACGACCCCGCCCAGGAGCGGGCCGCGGCGCTGGAGACGGCGCTCGCCTTTCGGCTGAAGCTGGCGCTGGCGGCCGGCTTCGCCCCCGAGCTCGCGTCCTGCGCCCGCTGCGGCGAGGTCGACCACCTGGTCGGCTTCTCGGGGGCGGCCGGCGGGGTCGTCTGCGCCGCCTGCGAGGCGGGCTCGTTCCCGCTCACCGAGGAGGCGCACGCCTTCATGGTCGCGGCGATCGCGAAGCCGCTCGCCGAGGCGCCCGCGGCGCAGGGGCGCGACCTGCGCCTGGCCGAGCGCGCCGTCGGCACGACGCTCGAGCACCATGCTCACGTGCAGCTGCGCGCCGCCGCCTGAGCGGAGGCTCGGGAGGGCGGCCGCCGACCATCTAGGATCGGAGCCATGGAGGCGACCGTCAATCTGGAGGACCGGGTCAGGGCCTGGGAGTCGGAGTTCCTCTCGGGGTCGGCGACGCCCTCCTACCCGGCAGAGCGCCGTGTCGAGGAGGACGACAGCCCGCTGCGAACCCCCTTTCAACGAGACCGCGACCGGATCGTCCACTCGAAGGCCTTCCGCCGCCTCAAGCACAAGACCCAGGTCTTCATCGCCCCCGAGGGCGATCACTACCGGACCCGCCTCACCCACACCCTCGAGGCCTGCGGGATCGCCCGCACCGTCGCCCGCGCGCTCGGCCTCAACGAGGACCTGACCGAGGCGATCGGCCTCGGCCACGACCTCGGCCACCCGCCCTTCGGCCACAGCGGCGAGGACGCCCTCGACCGGGCGCTGCGCGAGCGCGGCGAGCCCGGCTTCAAGCACAACGAGCACTCGCTGCGCGTCGTCGACGTGCTCGAGCGGGACGGCGCCGGCCTCAACCTCACCGAGCCCGTTCGCGACGGCATCCTCAACCACACGGGCGCCAACCGGCCGGCGACGCTGGAGGGGCGGATCGTGAAGCTGGTCGACCGCGTCGCCTACATCAACCACGACATCGACGACGCCCTGCGGGCGGGCGTCCTCGGCCAGGCGGACCTGCCGGCCGCCGAGATCGAGCTGCTCGGGCCGACCGGGTCGGCTCGCATCGACACCCTCGTCCGCGACATCGTCGCCCACTCGGCCGAGGCCGGCGACATCGCCCAGGGCGAGGAGGTCGGCGGCGCGATGCTGCGCCTGCGCAAGTTCATGTTCGACCGCGTCTACCTCGGGGAGGCGGCGCGCCACGAGCAGGAGCGGGTCCAGCGCACCCTGCGCGGCCTCTTCGAGTACTACGTCGAGCACCCCGAGGAGGCTCCCGAGGGCGAGCCGGGCGCGGCGCCCGTGCAGCGGGTCACCGATTACCTGGCCGGGATGACCGACCGCTACTGCATCGCCCGCTTCACCGAGCTGACCGTGCCCGAGGAGACGAAATTCTGAGCCCGCGGCGGGAGCCCCGGTGGCGCTGATCTCGGCCGACAGCCTGGAGCGGGTCAAGCAGACCGCCGACATCGTCGAGGTCGTCTCCGCCCACACCGACCTGCGCCGCCAGGGCGCCCGCTGGGTCGGCCTCTGCCCCTTCCACGAGGAGCGCACGCCCTCCTTCTCGGTCGACCCCTCCGAAAAGCTCTACCACTGCTTCGGCTGCGGGGTCGGCGGCGACACGATCAAGTTCGTCGAAGAGAAGGAGGGGCTCTCCTTCGCCGAGGCGGTCGAGCTGCTCGCCGACCGCTACGGGGTCGAGCTCGAGCGCGAGCAGGAGGACCCGCGGGCCGAGGCGCGGCGGGCGCAGCGCCGCCGGCTCGAAGAGCTGCTCGACCGCACCGCCGCCTTCTATGCCTCCTACCTGTGGGACTCGACCGAGGCCGAGAAGGCGCGCGCCTACATGGCGGAGCGCGGCCTGGGGGAGGAGGTGCTGCGCGCCTTCGGCGTCGGCTACGCGCCGAGCGCCTGGGACCAGGTGCTGCTGCGCGGGCAGCGGGCCGGGTTCAAGGTGGACGAGCTGCGCGGCGTGGGGCTGGTCCAGCGGGGCCGGGGCGGGGGGGAGTACGACCGCTTCCGCTCGCGGATCATCTTCCCGATCCGCGACCGGCGCGGCCGGGCCCTCGGCTTCGGCGGCCGGGCGATGCGCTCCGACCAGGGCGCCAAGTACGTGAACACGGCGGAGACCGACTTCTTCCACAAGAGCCGCATGCTCTACGGGATCGACCGCGCCAAGCAGGCGATCGCCAAGGCGGGCCGGGCGGTCGTCGTCGAGGGCTACACGGACGTGCTCGCCCTGCACCAGGCGGGGATCGAGGAGGCGGTCGGGGTGATGGGCACGGCGATCACCGAGGAGCAGGTGGCGACGCTCTCGGGCATGGTCGAGGAGGTCGTCCTCGCCCTCGACGCCGACTCCGCCGGGCAGGAGGCGATGCTGCGCGCGCAGCGCGTCGCGGCCGGGCGCAAGATGCGGATCCGGGTCGCGGCGATGCCGGCCGGGGAGGATCCGGCCGAGATGCTGGCGGCGGAGGGGGGAGCCGAGCGCTTCCGTGAGCTGCTCGAGGGCGCCGTCGAGCTCTCCGACTTCCAGGTCGGCCTCGTCCTCGACCGCACCGACGTCGGCTCGCCCGCCGAGCGCGACCAGGCGCTCGCCGAGGCGGCGCCGATCATCGCGGCGATGGGGGAGACCGCGACCCGCGACGACCTCGTGCGCCGCGTCGCCGAGCGGCTCGACCTCGAGCCGGCGATGGTGATGGGGCGGGTGACCGCGGCCCGGCCGCTGAGCGGCGGGCCGGTCGAGGACGGAGCGGCGGCGCCGCGGGTGACCGCGGCCCCCGGCGGCGGCGAGCTGACCTCGCGCGAGCGCCGCGAGCGGGCGCTGCTGGCGATGTGCATCGCGCTGCCGAAGGAGGGTCGCGAGTACCTCGACGCGCTCGGCGACGCCCACCTCTCGCCGCTCGGCGCCCGCGCCCTGGCCTGGCTCCGCGAGCACCCCGACGAACCTGCCTCCGACCTGCCCCACGACGACGACCTGCTCGCCGGCGTGATCGCCGAGCTGGTCATCCTCGCCGCCGACCAGCCGGCGTCCGCCGACGCGATGAAGCTCAACTTCCTGCTGCTCGAGCAGCGCCGCCTCGAGGCCGAGATCGCGGCCGCCGGCGAGGCCGACGAGTACGAGCGGCGCGCCGAGCTCAGCCGCGAGCGGGCGGCGCTGGTCGAACGCATCGCCCGCACCGAGCGGGTCGGCTGAGCAACGGCCTGCTCCAACGTTGCGAACGTATGTTCGCAACATTCTGTCTGTATCGGATGTCAGGGTTGCGGGCGTGGAGAAGGCGTTTCTGGAGAGCTGCTTGGCCGAGGGCCTGTCGTTGGAGGCGATTGGGCGTCGGGTTGAAAAGCATCCGTCGACGGTGGGCTATTGGCTAAAGAAGCACGGCCTCAGACCCGTGGGCAGCGACCGGCACGCGCCAAGGGGAACGCTTGACGAGGTCCGTGCGCGAGCTCGTGGAAGAAGGCGTGTCGATCAGGAAGATTGCCGGAGGCTAGATCGAAGCCGGACGACAGTTCGCTACTGGTTGAGCAAGCTTCGGGCTCGACACGCAACCGGAGGCACGATGTGACCGGTGCGCCGAAGAAGGCGACGCGAGATGCCGCCGAGCACGGCCATACGGCCTTCTTTCTGCGGGTCGGCGGCTATTACCGGTGCACGAGTTGCACGCGGAAGCCGTCTCGAAGCGACGCCGGGTCGTCAAGCGCAACTGGTCGAAGAGGCGGGAGGAAAGTGCTGCGATCTGCGGTTTTTCGAGCATCCGGCGGGCGCTCCAATTCCACCATCTCGACCCCGACGAGAAAGGATTTCACCTCGGCCAATACGGGCATCACCGATGCATCGACGAGCGAGGGTGGAGGCCACAAGTGCGTCTTGCTTTGCGCGAACTGCCACGCCCAGGTCGAGGCCGGCCTGGTCGAGTTGCCGCTAGATTCCAACGAGTCACCGAGTCCGCTGTGTTCACCGGACTAGCCACGGTCCGGGGTAGCTCAATTGGTAGATGCGCTCGACTGTTAATCGAGAGGTTGTGGGTTCGAGTCCCACCCCCGGAGCTCAGGCGCTCGCAGCGGACCTGCTGTGCGCGAGACCCTCGACCAGCTCGGCGCCGCGCTGGGCGCCGTCGTGGGTGCGGCCCCAGGCGGCGATCTCGGCGGCGCGGGCGGTGAAGGAGCCGTCCTCGAGCAGGCGGCGCACCGCCCAGCGCAGCGGCGCGGGGCGGCAGAGGCGCCAGGGGAGGGAGAGCCCGGCGCCGGCCCAGGAGACCCGCATCGCCGTCTCGCTCATGTCGCCGACGATCGGTGAGATCAGGACCGGGGTGCCGGAGCCGAGGGCGCGGGCCACGGTGCCGTGGCCGCCGTGGGAGACGACCAGGGAGGCGGCCGGCATCAGCTGCGAGTAGCTGAGCCAGTCGACGAGGACGGCGTTGCCGGGGACCTCGATCGGCGCCTGGGGGCGGACGCGGTTGGTCGTCGCGACGACCCGCACGGGCTCCTCGGCCAGCGCCGCCAGCGCCGTGCGGACCAGGTGGTTGCCGGAGTCGTGGGCGGTGCTCGGCGCGACGAGGACGAGGGGCCGCTCTCCGGGGGGCAGCTCGATCTCGGGGTGGGGGAGCTCGAAGGTCATCGGGCCGGTGATCTCGACCCCGGCCGGCCAGCGCCGCGGGTACTCGAGCTGCGGGAAGGTCCCGACCAGCGCCAGGTCGGGGCTGATCCCCCCGTGAAAGCGGTCCAGCGGCGCCAGGCCGAGCCGCCGGCGCTGCCGGTTGAGGTCACGCCGGCCGTGCTCGAGGCCGACGTTCAGGGCCCGCGTCCCCGCCCTCCAGATGCCGCGCCCGAGCGGAGTGCGCGGCGGCGCCAGGCCGATCGCGAAGAAGGGCAGGCCGGGCTCGACCGCCGGGTAGATGTGGGGGATCAGGGTCGCCAGCGGCACGCCCGCCTTCTCGGCGGCGAGCGCCGGGGCGAGGGTGAGGATGTCGCTGACGACGGCGTGCGGGCGCAGCTCCTCGAGCAGCGGCAGCAGCGCCCGGGCGGCCTCGGCGGCGTGGGCGCCGTCGGCCGAGTCGGGGTCGGGCGGCGGGAACATCCGGTATTCCTCGGCCGCGGTGAAGCCGAGCCCGGCGCCCTCGACGGCCGCGCGGCGCTCCTCCCAGGTCTCGATCGTCACCTCGTGGCCGCGCCCGGCCAGCGCCCGGCCCAGCGCGATCGCCGGGAAGACGTGGCCGGCATCGCCGAAGGCGGCGAGCAGCAGGCGCACCGGTGGCGTCCTCAGGCGGGCGTCACCTAGGGACCGCCGATGCCCTCTCCGGGCCTCGTGAAGACGATCTCCGGAACGTGGCAGTTGGGCGAGGTGCGCAGCAGGAAGCGCACCGCCTCGCCGATGTCCTCGGGCTGGATCATCTCCTCGCCGGGGACCTGGCCCTTGACGAACTCGGTCATCGCCGTGTCGACGAAGGCGGGCGCCAGCGCCGTGCACTGCACCCCGTCGGCGCCCGCCTCGCGGTGGGTCCTTCGGTGAAGTTGATCACCGCCGCCTTCGTCGCGGCGTAGATCGAGAGCCAGCCCTGGCCCATCTTGCCGGCGATCGAGGCCGTGTTGACGAGCAGCGCCTTGCCGTGCTCGGCGCCCGCCTCGCGCAGCATCGGCAGCCCCTCGCGGGTGCCGATGATCAGCGCCCGCAGGTTGACGCCGAGCTGCATGTCGAGGTGCTTGGTCTGGATCTCGGCCATCGGCGCGCCGATCCCGACCCCGGCGTTGTTGACCAGGGCGTCGAGGCGGCCATATGCCTCGCGGTGCTTGGCGAAGAGGCCGACGACGTCCTCCTCGTCGGCCATGTTGGCGGGGACGCTGAGCACCTCGAGCCCCTCGCCGCGCAGGCCCTCGGCGGCTTCCTCGAGCTTCTCCGGCCGGCGGGCGGAGACCGTCAGCCGGTAGCCCTCCTCGCCGAGGGCGCGGGCGATCGCCAGACCGATGCCGCTCGAGGCCCCCGTGATCAATGCAGCTCTCTCGTGCGCCAACTGAGTCTCCTTGCTCGCCGTCGGGTAGCGGGCACCCTATATCCCCCCTCAATAACATGGCGCGATGCGTCCCGCACGCCTGATCGCCGTCTGCGCCTGCCTGCTCGTCGCCCTCGCGGCGATTGCGGGGTGCGGCTCGAGCGGCACGACCGACACGGGCTCGGCACGCGCCGAAAACCGCCCGGCGCCGCCGAAGAGCGAGTTCCCGGCGGCGGACGGGCGCTCCCTGGCGGAGATCCTCGAAGCCGCGGAAGCGTCCGAACTCGTCGTCTCACCCGCCGCCGCCGTCTACTACAAGGGCAAGAACCGCTTCCCCTTCGGCGTCTTCCACAAGGACCGCAGCCAGGTGTCCGACGCGGAAGTCGCCCTCTACGTCGCGCCGGTGCCCAAGGTCAACGAGAAAGCGGAAAAGGCCGGGGCCAAGGGCGCCGCGGCGCGGGCCAAACTCAAAGCGCGCGAAGAGCCGGCCGTCGGGCCCTTCCCGGCCTCGATCGAAACGCTGGCGACGCAGCCCGCCTTCCGTGCCCAGACGACGACCCAGGACCCCGACGCGGCGACCGCCGTCTACTCGACCGAGGTCGACTTCCCCAGCGACGGCGAGTGGCGGATCGCCGCCGTCGTCAAGGAAGACGGCAAGCTGACCGGGACGCTGCTGCCGAGCGTCGAGGTCGGCGGCTACTCGGGCGTGCCCAGGGTGGGGGACAAGGCGCCCCTTATTCACACCCCGACGGCGCAGGATGTGGGGGGGGATCTGGCGAAGATCACGACACGCATCCCGCCCGACACCCAGAACAAGGTCGACTATGCCGACGCCTACGGCAAGGAACCGATCATCCTCTTGTTTGCGACCCCCCAGTTCTGCCAGAGTCGGGTCTGCGGCCCGGTCGTCGACGTGGCCGAGCAGGTCAAACAGCTCTACGGAGACAAGGCGGCGTTCATCCACATGGAGATCTACAAGGAAAACGATCCGGAAAAGGGCACCAACGCGCAGGTCAAGGCGTTCCACCTGCCGAGCGAGCCGTGGCTCTTCGCGATCGAACGGGACGGGACGATCGGAGCTGAGATCGAGGGCGCCTTCGGCGTCGAAGCCCTGACCGAAGCCGTGGAAGCGGTGACCGAATGAGCACGGACAAGAAAGCCCCCGCCGACCCCGATCCCGAGCTGCTCGCCTCCTTCGCCGTCGAGGCCCGTCGCCGCTGCGACGTGATCGCCGCCGGCCTGGCGACCGAGACGACCGACTTCGAGACGATGCGGGCCGAGGCCCACGCCCTCAAGGGCACGGCCGGCGTCGTCGGCCTGCGCCGCCTCGCCGAGCTCGCCGGGCTGATGGAATCCGACCTCGCCGAAGCAAAAAAGACCGGCACCATCCGCGGCGGCCGCACCCACCAGATCGCCGACGCCGCCAAGGCGATCGCCGAGGGCGCCCAGGCGGCGGCCGACGGGACCGAGGAGCCACCCGACGTGGGCCGCTCGCTGGCGCAGCTCTTCAGCGCCTAGCGGCGGGCCCGCAACGAGGCGCTCGGCCACGACGGGGCTCTACCATTGGGGACCGTGAGGTCCTCCCGTCTGCTGCTCCCGCTCCTGTTCGCCCTGGCTGCGTTCGGGCTGGCGGGGCCGAGTCAGGCCGGCGCTCGCCCAACGGCCGAACCGCAGGTCGTCTGCATCTCCAGCTCGAGCCCGGTCGAGAGCCCGGCCGGCTTCTACTCCCGGCGTCCCGGCGCCTGCGACTTCCTCGCCAACGGCCGCCCGGCAGCCGACGCCTACATGGTCCAGATGAGGCGGATCCACTGGCTGCACTGGGGAGCCCAGTCCGCCGTCGGCCGCGGCGTCTCCCTCGTCAACATGGTCGGCCCCGTCTTCGCCAAGGTCCGCCTGACCAGGCCGAGGACCGTCTGCGGCCACCGCGTCTTCACCGTCGCCCGCTTCAAGGGCCACCGCGGCGGCTACGGGACGCCGATGCAGCTCACCCGCCGCCTCTCCTCCTGCTGAGGAACCCCTCTGTACCCCCGGAAGCGGCGATAATCGACCACCCGGGGCGGTAGCTCAGTTGGTCAGAGCAGCGGACTCATAATCCGTCGGTCGCTGGTTCGAGTCCAGCCCGCCCCATCCCGGGAAGGCCATTCCGAGTCAGGCGGGTGGGGTCGTGCCTACGTGCCCGCCATTCCGCTCTTCTTCCCGCCGGGCACTCGGTTGGCGAGGCGGCCCATCGGCTCCACCGCCCCCTGAAGCGTGTCAACGCTCTGGTTGAGCTCGTCGAGCGCCGTGAGGAGCACCGCCATGGTCTCCGGTAGCTGGGCGAGATGGCGCTGGACCTCGACCAGCACCGGCATCGCCTCCTCGATGGCCGCCATCCTGCCGTCCATCGTTCCCAGGACGCTCGTCGCCTCGGCGACGCGCGCCATGTCGTCGCGGATCCCGACCAGGGCATCGGTGTCCCCGGCGACTTGCTCGAGCGCGCGCACGACGTCGCGCAGCAAGGCCGTGCTCCTGGCGATCTCGGGGATCAGCCCCACTGCCCTGTGCACACCCGCGGGCAGCGTCAAGAGACGATCGAACGAAAGGAGGCCGAGCGAGGAGAGGCCGAGTCGGCTCACGGCCGTGGCCTCCTCCTTCTTGCCTGACGCCCCCAGCGTCTCACCGCCGGGACGCGCTCTTCTCAACCGCGTCGCGCCCGGGTGCATCTCTTGGCTCTTTGGCTGCGGTGGGCATTTTCGCCTCCTCGTCGCGTGCTGTTGCCCTGCACCCTGGTCCACCTGATGCAAGCGTCTTCGTCACGAATCTATGGCGTGTTCCTGGATCGTCCATCCGAGAAACACCCGCGCTTAGACTGCGGAACTCCCGCAATGCCCAGGTGGCGGCCGCGGCGTGACGCGCCCAGCGGTCGGCGCCGGGCCATCGTTCCGAGGAGCTCCGGCTGGTAACGACTCACGACGCGCGTGCGGCCCTCAGCGGCAGTCGTCATTTCGGTGAAGCCACGCGCCGAGCGCGACCGATGTCGCAAACACGATGCCTCAAACCAAATCGAATCGCGGAGCAGGGCCCGTCATGACCGGGTTGTCAGCGCCGGCCACGCCCCGAGGTTAGAGTCGCCCGATGAACGCCCAGGGGCCATATTCGCTGCCCGAGGACCCGGCTCTCGCCGAGGTGGCAGGGGCGCTGCGCGACACAGGGCACTGGGGATGGGTCGTCGACGACCGCTGGAACCTCGTCTATGTGACCGATGAACTGCGCCTCACCTTCGGTGCCGGCATGGAGCTCGCGCCCTGGGCGATCGGGGCGCATTTCTTCGGGCCCGAGGCGATCAGCGTGAGTCGTGCTTGGCGGTTCGGCTCGAATACCCCGGAGTTGATCCGGTTGATGCTCCCGGCTGTCGGCGGCTGGGTATTGGTTGACACTCCGGGCGGTGCCGACGAGCTCCGCGAGATCGTCGACCCATCGCTGCGAGACATGGTTGATCAGCTCTCTCCCGCAGATCCGGCGGCGGTATCGGTTACGGCGGCAGGGATGGGATTCGGGGACATACAGGTCGACATTCCCCTGGTCGCCGTGCGGATCCGCGACGCCGTCGGTCGGCTCGCCGGGACCGCGATGATCACGAAGCCCGCGGCCGGAATGACGATGCTCGGGTCGATGGCCTCGATGGCCGATCTTGGGCATCTCGAGCGGATGCAGGGTGTCTCCCGCCCGGCGCGACGCCCCGCTGCCGTCCTCTTCGCCGACCTCGAGGCCTCCTCGCCGCTGGCGCGGCACCTATCCACCGCCAGGTATTTCGCGCTGGGCCGCCGCCTGGTCCGCGCCGCCGACCAGTGCGTGATTGACGAGGGTGGACTGGTCGGTCGCCATGTCGGCGACGGAGTGGCGGCATTCTTCCTGGCCGAGGACGCCGGATCGGAGTCCTCGGCCGCTCGCTCGTGCATCGCCGCGGCGCGCGCGCTCCGCACCGCGATCGGCGACGTCGCCGCGCGGAGCGAGCTGCAGTCCGAGGACGTCGTCATGCGCTTCGGGCTGCACTGGGGGTCCACCCTCTACGTCGGCAACATCACCACCGCCGGACGCGGGGAGGTGACCGCGCTCGGCGACGAGGTCAACGAGGCGGCACGGATCGAGGCCTGTGCGAGCGGCGGGCGGGCGCTCGCCTCGAAGGAGCTGATCGAGCGCCTGGAGCCCGAGGCCGCCGCCAGCCTCGATCTCGATCCCGACGCGATCACCTACACCCCGCTTGCGGACCTCGACACCGCCACCGAGAAGGCCCGCCGCGACGCCCCGGCGATCGCGGTCTGCGACGTGTAGCCCGGCCATTTTGACGTTGCCTAATGGTCGGCAGGGCTCTCCAACAGCTGCTTCAAGCGCTCGGCGTCCTTCGTGCGCTGCTTGGAGAGCCAGCGTCTGAGGTATGGGCGCAACAGGGCCATCGTTCCGAAGAGGTCCGGCTGGTAATGACTCACGACGCGCGTGTGGCCCGCACCGGTCGTCGTCAGCTCGGTGAAGCCTCGCGGCCGAGCGCTGCCTCCATGCCATGGCAGCGGCGGTCCATCCCACCCGAAACGACGCCCCGGCTCCCACTCGACGAATTCGATCGTCGCCGAGCGGTGGCCCGGCGAGACCGTGTAGCGAAACACGGAGCCCTTGCCGACGGGACCATCCGACTCCGGGACGACCTCCTCGAACTCATCGAGCCATTCGGGCCAGCGCTCGGGGTCCGACACGAACGCCCAGACCACCTCGGGCGGCCGCTCGATCTCGACGGAGATTTCCACGTCGACCGATGTCGCAAACACAATGGTTCAAACCTAATTGAATTGCGTGGGCGGCATCGCCCTTTTCCCGCGGCGAGGAGCTCGCGCAGTTTGCGGCCATCGGGGAGGCGATCGGCGGCATCGCCCTTTTCCCGGGCGAGGAGCTCGTACAGTTTGTGCTCCGGGGAGGCGATCGGCGTCGGCAGGTCGACGATCCGGGTGCGTTCTCATTGGGTGCGTGTGATCTCGAACGAGGGCCGGCGCGCCTCGTCGCCGGACGGGAGGGGAGTTGAGGTCGCCGTGTCACCACCCCCGGCCACTTGCAACGGTCGGATCGCCGGGCTACAGTAGGTCTGCATGGGCTATTGGGGGGGACCCGGAATGGGTTTGGGCGCATCTCGTCGACGCGTCACATATGCGATGCGTACGTTGGTGATGGTTTTCGCCTTTGCGGCGATTTCCGTTTCGTCCGCTGCCGCCAAGGGCGGCAAGATCGACTTCGGCGATGCGCCCGACGGCGCCAGGGCGGGGTATCTCTCGAAGCCGGGCGTGGTCGGTCGCTTTCCGTCCAAGCTGGCCAGCGGAGGCCCGCGCCACGAAGGGCTCGGGGTGCTGCGGCTGGGCCCGACGTCCGACGGCGAGGCGGACTCGATGCAGGTCGACCGGGACCGCGACGACGGCGCCGTGCTCGCCGCGCCGCGCGCCTGCGGGACGGCGCGGCTGACGGTGGCGATGCGCGGCAGCCCCGCCCTTCCCACGACCGGCAGGACCGTCTACGTCAACGCCTGGTTCGACTGGAACCGGGACGGCGACTGGGCGGATGAAAGCGACGGCTGTGCGCCGGAGTGGGCGGTGCGGAACATGCCGGTCCCCGCATCCTCGATCGGCAAGGCGACGATGCTGCCGATCACCTTCAAAGCCGGCAAGCAGGTCCGGGAACTCTGGTATCGGGTGACGGCCACCCTGGACCAGGTCCAGATCGACCCGACCGGCCGCGGTCGGTCCGTTCCCTATCGCTACGGCGAGACCGAGGACTACCTGCACCAGCTCCCGGGGGGCATCTGGCTCGGCGAAGGCGAAGAAGAAGAACGGAAGAAACGCAAGGAAGAAGAAGAACGCCGCAAGGAAAAGTTCAAGGTCCGCTGCGCCCCGCCGGTGCAGGTGATCGCGCACGGGCAGACGGCGGCGGTCCGCTTCAAGTTCGTCGACAAGGGCAAGGGCTTCATCTGGTCGAAGCTCCTCAACCCCCGCAACGCCAAGGGCTACTCGATCCGCCTCGTCCCGACGAAGAATCAGCGCGGCGTGCCGCCCGGCTTCAAGCGCGGCTACGCGTTCCGCGTCAAGAGCCGCAAGATCGACCCTCCGACCCGAATGGAAACCGTGACCGTGCGGGCGAGGTTCAAGCGCGGTCGGGTCGTCCACCGCGCGGCCTGCAAGGTGGTGATCGTCCACGTCGGCAAGGAGAGGCACAAGAAGAAGAAGGGCAAGAAGAAGATCCTGCCGCCGAAGATCAAGCCGGTGCGCTGCGAAGGCGGCTGCGCGGGCGAAGTTCCGCCGCGACCGCCGGGCAAGGGCACGACGATCACCGACTACACGGTCGAACCCGGCGACCACGTGCGGCTGCGCATCGACCCGACCGATCCGCTGCACGGAGTCACGATCCCACTGCTGCCGCCGAATCCGACTCCCCGCGACCCGCCGAAGGTGAGCGGCGCAGGCGATCAGGTCAAGTGCGAGATGAAAACCCTGCAGCTCACCGGCGGGCCGGCCGCGGTGGTCTGCAAACTGGACCCGCCGGCACCTCCGGCCGTCGACTCGTTCTTCGACATCTTCTACGACGTCCCGGTGTCGGCAACCGAACCGATCTCCGGCACGCTCGACGACGCGAACGGCACCCCCGTGGAGGGGTTCACCGCCGGGCCCCGCGTGGGGGGGCTCACCGCCGGGCCCCCTGCACCGACACCGGTGGTGAGCGGCAGCGGCACCCTCTCTCCAAGCCCGGCAAACGCGAACTCGGTCGACTTCAAAGTCCACCTCGACGTCCAGAACACGACGCTGGATCATTTCCTCATAGTCGTTCCCCCCAGCCTCGAGATCGAAAACGGGGGTGCGGCGGGATTCATCTGCGACCCGGTCAAATACGCAGGCTTCGAAGACCGAGGGCTCGACTGCCACGGCTTCGAAGTCGGCACGACCCTGGACGCCATGGGCGGGTTCAAACTCAAATCACCGCGACCCGGTCAACTCGCGGCGGGCACGGAATTGCTTGGCTCCGGTGGCGGCACGACCTACGGCCCCTTCGTCCTGGCTCAGACGCCCGACCCGACCGGTGGCGGGACTCTCACCGGCACCGGCGACAACAGCACCCGTGACTTCACGCTGGAATTGGGCAGCTTCGGGGCGCTGGACGAGTTCACGCTCGACTTCCCGACCGGCGTGCAGGTGAGCGGCGGCAATGCCAGCAACGGCATGGCCTTCAGCTGCGAAAAAGTCATGACGGACGAAGCCGAAAACGGGCTCAAATGCTCCGGCCAGCCGATAACCAACGGCCAGCCGATCAACGGAACGGTGGAATTCTCGGCCCCGCAGCCGACCCTGGGCTCCGGCACGCAGCTCACCGCAAAAGGCCCGGCGACCGCTCAGATCGGGCCGTTCGCCGTTGGCAGCGGCCCCTAGCCCGGACCCACCGTCCGGCCCGGCTCGCGCTCGAGGTCCTCGGCGAGAATGGACGCCTCCGGGGCAGGTCGGGCGCCAGGGGAGGAGTACCCTCGAAACAAGGGTGCGGACTCGAGAGCAATCAAGCCACCCTGTAAATCGGAAGAGAGCCCAGCGTCATGGCAGCTGATCCAACGCCTCGGAGCGGCACGGGCAGGGCAGACGACCAGACGTCCTCAGACGCCGACCAGACGGCTTCCGATGCGGATCAAACCGCAGCGGACAAAGACCAAACGCTCTCCGATCGCGACGCGGCCTCCGCGGAGGCCGATCAACTGGTCTCCGATCGCGAGCAGGCCGCCTCTGACGATGCGTTGGAGGCCGACCCCGCAAGCACGCTGGAGCAACGGCGAGCCCATGGCGAGGCTCAGCACGCGCGGGAAGAAGGAAAGATCGCCCGCGCCGTGACGTCCGGGATGAGGACCGGCACCGCCGCCGATCGCGATTCCCAGGCACGCGCCCGCGACGAGAACGCCCGGCTGCGGGACGAAACGAGCAGGGAGCGAGACAGGTCCGCGGAGCTTGCCGATCGGGCGGCGGAGATGGCAGACCGTGCGACCCGGGACCTGGTCGGGCCCGACGTCGACTTCGGCGCCGAAAAGCAGCAAGCGGCAGCCGCCGAAGCGCGAATCAGAGCGGCGGGCGCTCGCGCCGAGGCGGCGGAAGATCGGAAGAGGGCCGCTGAAGATCGCGAACGGGCGGCTGAAGATCGCGAGGCCGCCAAGCGCGATCGCGAGCAGGGCTGAAGCTGTGGAAATCGCCGGCGCAGCGCGACCAGACGCCGCGGCGCCGGGAGCGGGCTGAGCGTTCGGCCCGGCGGTAGGCCCGCACCCGCCGGAACGGATTGCCCCCGTAGACGTAGGCCTCGGCCCAGCCCCGGCGGACCTGGGCGCGGTTCAGGTCGAGGTGGCCGCGCATCGCGTAGGCGAGCAGGCGGCCGTACTCGTCGAACCGATCCTGAGTCGGATCGGTGACGAGCAGCACCCGCCGCCCGTCGGCCAGGCGGTGCATCGATCTGGACGCGCTTCGCCCGCCGCACTCGACCGGCGTCCCGGGGCGGTGGGTCTCGGGGCTGTCGATGCCGACCAGCCGCACGTAGATCCTCGCGCCGGTGGCGAGGACGCGCACCTTGAGGGTGTCGCCGTCGACGGCCCGGAGCACCTGGGCCCGGAGTCGATTTCCGGCCGGGACCGGCGGCGCCGGCGCCGCGGGGCCGCTGCCCGCCACCTCCGCACAGGGACAGGGCAGCGACTCGCAGGCGATGCCGTCGCCGTCGCCGTCGAGGTGGTAGGGGTCGCCGGTCAGCAGGTGTTCCTGCGCTTCGGCCTGGTTGGCGAAGTCCGAGCAGTTGTAGTCGACGGCTCTCGCGGGAGCGGCGAGGAGGAGCATCGCGCCGGCCCCGAGGAGGGTCAGCCCGCCGATCGACCGGCGGATGAGCCGCAGCTCAGTTGGCAGGGCCGCCGGTGTCGTTTTCCTCGCCGCCGGCACCCTCGGGCTTCGTGCCTCCGGCGGGCGAGTTTGCGATCAGGAAGTGGACGAGCTGTTCGAGTTCCGGCTGGGAGATCGTCTTCCCGTAGTCCTGCGGCATCACGTTGGCGGTGAAGCCTTCGGCGATCTCGGCGTTCGGGTCGTCGATCATCTCTTCGATCCCGGCCTTGTTGTCGTCGGGGGCGAGGAATTCGTTCAGGTCGGGGCCGACCGTTCCGGTCGAGTTGGCCGCCTTGAAGGTGTGGCAGCTGCCGCAGCCGTCGCTCGCGAAGATCGCGGCGCCGCCTTCCGCGGGCGGGGCGACCGCGGCTTCCGGCGCCGGCGCTTCGGCTTCTTCGCCTCCTTCGGCGACGACGACGGTTTCGGTCTTCGGCGAGGAGCCGAGGTCGCCGATCAGCAGGCCGCCGACGAAGGCGATCGCCGCGACGGCGATGAAGGCCCAGATTTCGACGAACAGACTTCTCGAACCTTTGCGGGGCATGGCGCCGATCCTACCCGCGGCGTGCGGATGCTCCAAACGGCTGGGCGCTCGCTTGCGTCGGCTCTCCGTCCGCAGGCGAGGTCGCGTCCGCCGCCGAAGGGTAGGCTCGGCGGGTCGGTTGCCGCGGCGTCGGGTAGTCGCGGGGCCGCCTCTCGATGCCGCCCCCTCGTCGCACACTCCGTTCGATCGCCGGCCTCTTCGCCGTGGCGCTCGCCCTCGGCGCCCCTGCTTCTGCCCTCGGCGCGCCGAAGCACGCGGCAAAGGCAAAGGGGGGAACGGGGTCGCTGACCCAGCTGCGCGGCAGGGCCGGCTGCCTGGCCGACAGCTCGAGGAAGAAGGGTGGAGGCTGCGGCGGCGCCCGGGCGCTGAAGGGGCCCGGGCCGTTCCTCGGGTCGCGGGCGGTCGCGGTCAGCCCCGACGGGCGCAACGTCTACGTCGCCTCCTCGAAAAGCAACGCGATCGCGGTCTTCCTGCGTGACCCGAAGACGGGCGCGCTGAGCCAGCCCGAAGGCAAGGGCGGATGCGTCGCCGCGAAAGGGGCCGGCGGCTGCTCGCCGGCGATCGGCCTCGACGGGCCGAACTCGGTCGCGGTCAGCGCCGACGGCAAGAACGTCTACGCGACCTCGCGGGGGAGCAACTCGATCACGACCTTCCGCCGCAAAAAGAAGACCGGCTCCCTGCGCCAGGTGCCGCCCTCCGCGGCCGGCTGCGTCTCGGTCCTGCCGATCCCCGGCTGCGTCGCCGGCCGCGCCCTGCTCGGCGCCGACGTCGTCGTGCTCAGCCCCGGCGGGGCCAACGTCTACGTCGGCGCCTTCTTCGGCAACGCGGTCGCCGTCTTCTCGCGCAACGCGAAAACCGGCCTGCTCACGCAGCTTCCCGGCGCCGAAGGCTGCATCGCCGAATCGAGCGCCGAAGGCTGCGCCCCCGGCTTCGCGCTCGGCGCGGTCGAGGGGCTTGCCGCCGGCAACGCGGGCACGAACGTGTACGCGGCGTCGGCGCTCTCCAACGCGCTCGCCGTGCTCAGTCGCGACCCCGCCACGGGGGCCCTGACGCAGGCCACCGACGGCAGCGGCTGCATCGCGAACCAGCCGCTCGCCGGCTGCGCCGCCGGGGTGCAGCTGAGCGGCGCCAACGCGGTGGCGAGCAGCCCGCATGGCGAAGTCGTCTACGCGACCACGCTCTTCAGCAACAGCGTCGTCTCCTTCGCGCCGACGACCACCGCCCTCGGCCAGGTCCAGAAGCCGGGAACGAGTGGCTGCCTCGTCTACCTGCGCGCGGTCGGCTGCTCCTTCGGCCGGGCGATGGTCGCCCCCGAGGGGCTCGCCGTCTCGCCCGACGGCCGCAGCGTCTACGTGGCCGCCTTCAAGACCGGGGCCCTGGACGTCCTCAACCGCTTTCCGGAAACCGGCACGGTCGCCCAGAAGCCCGGCAGGCCCGGCTGCCTGGCGCCGAAGTCGGTCGCCGGCTGCACCAGGGCCCGGGCCCTGCGCGGGGTCAGCTCCGTCGTCGTCAGCCCCGACGGCCGCAACGTCTACTCGACCGCCTTCGGCAGCGACGCCGTCGACGTCTTCAGGAGGAAGCGATGACCGAGCAGGAACGGCGCGAAAGGCGCCTGACGCGCAAGGAGCTGATCGGCACCGGGGCCGGCGCCGCGGCGGCGGCGCTGGTCGCGCAGGGCGGCGGCGGGGTCGAGCGGGCGCTCGCCGCGAGCAAGGGCAAGGGGCGGAGCGTCGCGGGCATGAACGTGATCCTCTTCCTCACCGACCAGGAACGCTCGATCCAGCACTTCCCGGCCAACTGGCTGCGCCAGAACCTGCCGGGGATGCGCCGCCTGCGCCGCCACGGGATCAGCTTCGAGCGAGCCTTCACCAACGCCTGCATGTGCTCGCCGGCCCGCTCGACCCTGATGAGCGGCTACTTCCCCGCCCAGCACGGCGTCAAGTACACGCTCGAGGAAGACATGCCGGCGGCCGAATTCCCCCAGGTCGACCTGCCGACGAGCCTGGCGAACGTGGCGAGCGTGATGAGGGCGGCGGGCTACCGGGTCGTCTACAAGGGCAAGTGGCACTGCTCGAAACCGGCCACCAAGGAAGACGCCAAGCCGTCCGACCTCGAAAAGTACGGCTTCGACCGCTGGAACCCGCCCGACGCGGGCGCCAACCAGACGGTCCCCGAGGCGGGCGGCGGCTTCGTCGACAACGACGGCCGCTTCATGGACTCGGTCGGCGAAGGCGAAGGAAGAAGGGGTGCTCCAGTACCTCGACAACCACGCCGCCGCCGAACAGCCCTTCTTCATGGTGATCTCGCTGGTCAACCCGCACGACGTCCTCTTCTACCCGAGCAAGACATTCAACGAAGCCGGCTATGACCGCTCCTGGCTGGCGGGCGACATCGAGGTGCCGGAAACCAACGGCGAAGACCTCTCGACCAAGCCCACCGTCCAGGAAGAATTCCTCAAGATCTTCAACCTCACCGGCAAGCCGAGGACGAAGGCGGAAAAGCGCGCCTACCTCAACTACTACGGCAACCTGATGCGCTCCTCCGACAGCTACCTCGTCAACGTCCTCGACAAGCTCGAACAGACCGACCTGCTCGACGAGACGCTGATCGTCCGCACCGCCGACCATGGGGAGATGGGCCTCGCCCACGGCGGCCTGCGCCAGAAGAACTTCAACTTCTACGAGGAGTCGATCCGGGTGCCGCTCGTCTACTCGAACCCGAAGCTCTACCCGCGGCCGCTGAGCACCGACGCGCTCGTCTCCCACGTCGACTTCCTGCCGACCCTGGCGAGCCTCGCCGGCGCCCCCGAATCGGCCCGCGCCGGGTGGCAGGGCGTCGACTACTCGCGGCTAGTCCTGCGGCCCGGCAAGGCGAAGCCGGTGCAGAGCTACGTCGTCTTCACCTACGACGACTACCAGTCCGGCCAGAACAACGGGATCTACCCGAAAGCGCCGAACCACGTGGTCGCGATCCGCGAAGGCCGCTGGAAGCTGGCCAAGTACCACGACGTGGAGGTGACGATCGAAAACGAGGTCCCGGTCGAGTCGGTGCCCAGGCCGCCGGCGCGGCCGCAGTGGGAGATGTACGACCTCGAAGAAGACCCGCTGGAGCAGGTCAACCTCGCCCACCCGGGCCACGAACGCACGGAAGCACAGGAGCGGCAGCTCCGCCGCCTGAAGAAGAAGCTGGCCCGGGTGCAGAAGCAGCGCCTGCGGCCGCTGTAGCAGCGCCCGGCCTGCCCGTCCCGCCGGCCCTCAGCTGAGGGCGACCGCGGCCTCGGGCGTGGCGACCCGGAAGCTGAAGCTCTCCTCCAGATAAAGCTGGACCGCGTCGGCGTCGTGGCCGGCGTAGCCGATCGAGAGGTCCTCGCCGGACTCGAAGAGGAAGTCACCGCCGCGCATGCTGAGGACGACGGCGCCGCTGACGCCGGGCGACCAGACGAGCGGCCCGCCGCGTGATCTCGCGCAGGTGTTCGAGCAGGGGGTAGCCGCCGTGCTCGCTGCTCTCGAGCACCCGGGTGTGCGCGTCGGGGCCGAGGGCGACCCCGTAGGGGCCGTCGACGCCGGCGCAGAGCAGCGCCCTCATCGCCATCGCGACATGGCGCGGGTAGCGCTCGCAGTCCTCGCCGAGCGCGATCGCGTCGTGGGGAGACGCCTCGGCGATGCCGGCGATGGCGGCGGCCTTCCAGCCGTGGAAGACGGCGGCGTTCTCGGCGACCGCGAGCCGGTGGGCGGCCTCGTCGAGCGGCGCCAGGTCGGCATCTTCGGCGCCGCGGTCGGCGTCGGCCAGCTCGGCGCGGGAGAGTGAGAACGGCGCTCGCAGCTCGACCAGCGGCAGGACCCGGCGCCGGACCGCATCGACGCCCTTCGGGGCGTCGGCGACGTCCTCGACGCGGCCGAGGCTCGTCGCCGAGTGCTCCCAGCCGTGCGGGCCGGAGAAGTCGACGAGCTTGCGGGCCGCCAGCGCCGGCGCCAGGCGCTCGCGCGCCTCGCCGTCGAGCAGCTCCCAGCCGGCCTCGGTGATCGGCGCCTGCGCGCGCAGGAGGTGGCTCATCAACCGGCCTCCCTGAGGCTGCCGATGCCCAGCGACTCGCCGCCGGCCAAGGGCTCGCCGCGCTCCTCGGCGCCCTCGGTCGCCTGCTCCTCGGCGGCCTCGCCGTGCTCGACGATGTCGCCCTCCTGGAAGAGGACCCCGGCCGCGATCTCCCGCCAGAGCGGCGTCCGCCGCAGGAGGAACTCGAGGTCCATGCAGAAGTGCTTGAACTCCTCGCCCTGGGCGTCGTGCATGATCGCCCGCGCCTCCTCGTCGGCCTCGACCGCCATCCGCTGCTCGTACCAGCCGATCGCCTCGGCCTCCTCGGTCAGCGAGGCGCAGAGGCGGGCGAAGGTCCGGGTCTCCTCGGACAGCTCCTCCGGCGGCTCGTGGTACTGGTCGAAGCCCACGCTGGGAATCTACTCAACCCGATCGCTCGCCGGGCCCGGATTCGGCCGAACAGCGTGTGCGGGAGAGCTCTCCTAGGCGCCGAGCCCGCCCAGGACCGCGAAGGGGTTCGGCGGGCGCTCGGCGTAGGCCTCTTTCCAGGTGCCCTCGACCGCGACCCGGCTGCCCTCGGGCGCCTCGCCGCGGATCCGCTCGGCGAGCGCTCCGGCGCTGTCCTCGTCGGTGGCCCCGACGAGCAGGAAGCGCCAGCGGTGGACGGCCGGCAGGCCCTCGCTCCGCAGCCGCCCGGCGAGCTCGACCGCCTCGTGGCGAGAGGGCAGGTCGACGCGGACCTCGAAGGCGGGATAGCCGCGCTCCTCGGTCTCGTGGCGCTCGGTGGCCATCAGCGCCCGGCGCTCGGCCTGCTCGCCGGCGTGGTCGTCGGGGAGGGGAGCCTCGGGGCTCTCCCAGTCCTCGGCGGCCGGGTGCCAGCGCCTGAGGACGGCCTCGACGCTCCAGCCGTGCCGTGCGGCGAGGCCCTGAACGAGCTCCCGGGCACCCTCGGCCTGCTCCTTCGAGCCGGCGTAGAGGAAGATCCGCCCCTCGTCGCGGCTGACGACGATGCGATCGTCGAAGGCGCCGCTGAGGTCGTGCTCCAGCTCCTCGGCGTCGAGCCGCTCGGTCAGCGGCCCGGCGTGCTTCGGGTCATGGAGGTCGACCTGGATTCGCCATTCGTCGTTCATGCGGGCCGCAGCCTACGTGCCGAGCGCCCCCGGGGCTTTCGAGCGGGGATCGGCGAGGCGCCGCAGCTCGTCCAGGGACTCCTCGATCCCCTCGCGGAGGACGTCGAGATCGGGCACCGTCGCGCGGTCGGCGTTGAGCCCGAAGGTCAGCGTCCCGTCGTAGCTGACCGCGGCGACGCCGACCGCGTGGCCGCTGAAGATCGGCACCAGGGGGACGATCCGCCGCAACGGCGCCCCCAGCGAGTAGAGCGTCGCCGGCGGGCCCGGCACGTTGGTGATCGTCAGGTTGAAGAGCCGCGGCGTGAACGCCAGCCTGGCGACGACGCTGTGGATGACGGGCGGAGCGACGCCGGCGAGCTCGATCAGGGCCTCCGTCCCCGCCGCCTGGTCCCCGCTCTTCAGCTCACGCGCGGCCTCGGTCGTCTTGCGGTACCGAACCAGCGGGTCGGGGTCGGAGATCGGCAGGTCGACGAAGAGCGAGGAGACCCTGTTGCCGAGGGCCAGCTCCTCGCTCGCCCGGCGCAGGCTGACCGGGACCATCGCCCGCACGCTCTCGACGTCCGAGCCCTCTCCGCGGCGCTCGAAGAGGCGGCGCAGGCCGCCGGCGGTCGCGGCGAGGACGACGTCGTTGACGGTCCCCCCGAGCTCGCGCTTGATCTGCTTGAGGTCCGCCAGCGGCACCTCGACGGCGGCGAGCCGCCGCGTCCCGCCGATCGCCTCGTTGATGCTGGTATGGGGGGCCCCGACCAGCTCCTCGCGGATGACCATCTCGGCCAGCGCCCGGGATCGGGAGAGCGCCGAGGCGAGCCGGCGCGGATGCGTCGCGAGGCCGACGCCGTCGCCGACCGCGCCGAAGAGCCTGGAGATCGTGCCGGGTCGGTCCTCCTCGCCCTCCTCGGGCGTCGCCAGAGCCGCCGCCAGCCCCCCGGAGCCGGGGGCCGGGTCGGCCTCGGCATCGAGCAGCGCGCTCGTCACCGAGGCGCCGCTGATCCCGTCGACCAGGCAGTGGTGGACCTTCGTCACCAGCGCCCAGCGGCCGCCGTCGAGCCCGTCGAGCAGCGTCGTCTCCCAGAGTGGGTGGGCGCGATCGAGGCGGTGCGAGTAGAAGTCGCCGAGCCACTCGAGCAGCTCCTCCTCGCCGCCCGGCGCGGGGAGGGTGGCGTGGCGCATGTGGGCGGCGATGTCGAAGCCGTCGTCGGGCTCCCAGGTCGGCAGGGAAAGCCTGCCGATCCGCGGCGAGGAGAGGCGGCGCAGGAAGCGGGGCAGAGGCTTCAGCCGTTCCTCGGTCTGCTCGCGCAGCGCCTCGAGCGAGGGCTCGCCGCCGCCCGGCAGCGGGTCGAAGATCATCGCCCAGCCGATGTGCATGTGGGCGGACTCGTCCGCCTCCTCGAGCTCGAGGAACGACGCGTCAAGTGGGGTCAGGCGATCATCCATGGAAGCTCCGCCGTCGGGTGCGGGTGCTGCCTGACAACCTATGGCCGGCCCCCGCCGATTCCATCCGGGAAAGACCGCGCTTCGGCGGCGGGGCGCCCGCAATCTCGGCGCTGGGGCGGCGTCATATCTTGTCTTCCGCAGCCGCCTACATGGAAGCAGAGCCCCGGACATCCGCAAAGCTGTGGCGCCTCGCCCTCGCCGGGGGAGCGCTCTCGGCTCTCTATCTCGCCCTCCTGCGGCGGCCGGTGATGACCTGGGGCGCGACCCGGGAGGAGGCCGCGGCGCGGCTGCCCGGGGACGAGCTGCTCGAGAGCGCCGACGGCGTGTCGACGCGGGCGATCGAGATCGCCGCCCCGGCCGCGGCCGTCTGGCCCTGGTTGGCGCAGATGGGCCCCGCGCCCCGCGGCGGCGCCTACACCTACGACTGGATCGAGAACCTCCTCGGCCTCGGCATGCACAGCGTCGACCGGGTCCTGCCGGAGTTCCAGGGCCCCGAGGTCGGCGACGCGATCGAGCTCGGCTCCAACCGGATGCGGGTCGGGCGGGTCGAGCCCGGCCGGGCTCTCTCCTGGCGCTCGGACGACGGCAACTGGGTCTGGACGTTCGTGCTCGTCGAGGACGGTGGCCGGACCCGGCTGATCAGCCGCAACCGCTTCCGTCTGCCGACGCTGCTCGCGCGCCTCGGCATGCTCCCGATCGAGCCGGGCTCCCTGGTCATGGAGCGGAAGATGTTGCGTGGCATCAAACAGCGCGCCGAGCGGCTCGGCTCGGCCGCCCCTTCGGAGGGCTGACTGATGGCCCCGGGGAGCGCCGCGGTCGACCTCTACTGGCTGCCCCTGGGCGCGGGCGGCCACTCGGTCCGCCTCAACGGCCGCGTGTACGAGGCGGCGGCGGCTCGATTCGAGCGGCGGCGGGCCCGCGACCTCTACCACTCGGCGCTCACCGTTCACGCCGGGGAGGAGAGCTTCGTAATCGAGATGTCGCGGGCGAGATGTGGAACTCGAACTCGCTGGTCTCCTGGCTGCTCGCGGGGGCCGGGATCGAGACCGCGTCGCTCACGCCTCCCGCCGGGGGGCGGGCGCCGGGATGGCGGGCGGGGCTCGTCGTCGCGCGGCGGTCGCGGACTCCGGGGTCCTGAGGGGCGCGACGATCCCGGCCCGATGGGCCGCCGAGATCAGACCCCGGGGAGCAGCTCGCGCAGGCGGGCTATCTTGCGCTTGAGGCGGTTGACGACGAAGACCTCGAGGCCGTCGGCCGTCTCGATGCCGAGGCGCTTGCGGGTCCCGCCCGAGAAGATCGCGGCGTCGCGGCCGACGACCTCGAGCCCGGTGACGGCCTCCGGCGGGTGTTCCCAGCGCGGCCTGTGCGCGGGCGCGTCGAAGCGGTTGGGCTGGAAGAAGAAGCGGCGGTCGGTGAGGACGAGGCGGCCACCCTCGGCGATCGCGGCGCTGACCACCCGGTTGGCGAGCGACTGCCAGCGCACCTGCTCGCCGGGCTCGAGCTTCGGGCGTGCGTTGAGGAGGCCCATCGACGGGTCGGGATTATGTCGAATGGAATCCCGCCTCGGCGGCGCATAGGATGCCGGCGTGCGACCCTCTCCGCCCGGGGCGCCCAGCTCGGGGGCCATCCTGTTCCTGGCAGCCATCGCGTTGCTGCTCCTGGCCGGCTGCGGTGGCTCGGGGTCCTCGACCACGGATGGCGGCGAAGGGTCGAGCGCGGACTCCGGCAAGGTCAGGGTCGTCTGGCAGGAACCGGAAACCGAAGAAGACGCGGTCGGCTACGAAATGCTGACGGCGAGCGGGACCAAGCAGGTCGCCAAGTCCCTGGCCAAGGCCTTCGAACTGCCGAACCCGCTGCTGATCAAGGGGGTCAACGGGATCGGCGGCGGCCCCTTCTACGACCCCGAAGAGAACTCGATCACGCTGCCCTACGGGTTCGCGGCGCTGGTCCTCGAAGTCGTGGCGAACGGCAACACCGAAATCGGCCCCGAAGAAGTCGGCGAACGGGCCGGCGCGGTCAACAGCTTCATCCTCGCCCACGAGTTCGCCCACGCCCTGATCGAGAACTACGAATTGCCGGTCCTCGGCAAGGAAGAGGACGGCGCCGACTCGATCGCGACGGCGCTCATGCTCCAGATCCCCGAAGGCGACGTCTACGCCGCCGACGCGGCCGCCTTCTGGGCCGACTTCTCCGGCCGCCAGGAACCGCCGGAACTGGCCGAATACGCCGACGCCCACTCGCTCGACCTGCAACGCGCCTTCAACGTGCTCTGCTGGGTCGCGGGCTCGAGCCCGGAAGCCTACGAAGAAGTGGCCGAAATCGAAGCGCTTCCCCCGTCGCGCCTGGAAACCTGCCCGGAAGAATACGAACAGGTCGTCGGCAGCATCGAAAAGGAGCTCAAGCCCCACCTCGAGAACGGCGGCTTCTTCGCCTCGGAAGGGTAGGCGCCCGCCCGCCCTCCGGGCTCAGGAGAGGTTGTCGGTGCCGAGCGCCGCCATCTGCGCCCTGAGCGCCTCCTCGAGGCGGTCGCGGTCGGCCCGTGAGGAGGGCTCGCGCGGCTCGCCGCTGCGGTGGTCGAGGAGGTTGTGGCGCTCCTCGGGGTCGCGCTCGAGGTCGTACATCTCGTATTCGGGCGCCCGCCGCCGCTCCGGGTCGAGGTAGACGGCGTACTTCATCCGCTCCTCGCGGATGCAGCGCACCCGGTTCGGCTGGCCCGGGGCGTCGACCTGGGCGGTCGCCGCCTGGTGGTCGTCGTAGGTGTAGTGGACCGAGTCGCGGACCGAGCCGCCGGCCGCGGGCCGCTCGAGCAGGTCGCGGAAGTCGGCCCCCGAGCGCTCGAGCGACTCGCGCTCCGGCGCCGCATGGCCGGCGAGGACGGGGCCGAGGTCGACCCCCTGGGCGCCGGCCGGCGCCGCGGCGCCGGCGAGGCCCGCCATCGTCGGCAGGACGTCGACCAGCGAGGCCAGGGCGTCGGTCTGCGCCGGGCGCGGGAAGAGGACGGGGTTGGAGACGACGAGCGGCACGTTGATCGTCTCCTCGTAGGCGTTGAACGCCTTCTGGCGCAGGCCGCCGTGGGCGAGCCCCATCTCGCCGTGGTCGGAGCCGCGCACGATCACGGTCCGCGAGCGCAGCGAGCCCGGGTCGCCGGGGTCGCCGAGGGCCGCCAGGATGCGGCCGATCTTGGCGTCGACCAGGCGGTGCAGGTGGGCGTAGAAGTTGACGTAGTCGAGCTGGGCGCGGCGCCCGCGCAGGGGGCCGAGGTAGGCGGTCATGCCCATCTGCATCAGCGTCTGGACGACGGGCTTGGTCGAGAGGTCCTCGTCGATCGTCGGCGGCAGCCCGACCCCGGCGTCGCGGAATTCGGCGACGTCGTAGCCGCCCTGGCGGTAGGAGGAGGCGTAGCCGAGGACGTCGTGCGGGTTGACCAGGGAGACGACGAGGCAGAACGGCTCCGGCAGGTCGGCCCGGGACAGCCAGCGCTCGGCCTGGCGGGTGTAGACCTCGTCCCAGCCCTCCGACAGCGGGCCGGCGTTGCCGCCCCCGAAGTTCTCCGCCTTCGCGTTCTCGCCGGCGTCCGGCGGCTCCCAGTCGGCGAAGCCGTAGGACTCCGCGAGCAGCTCCGTGTCGCGCTCGCTCCAGCCGTCGCCGAGCGGCTTGGTCAGGTGCCACTTGCCCTTGTAGCCGACCTCGTAGCCGCCGGCCCGCAGCGTCCGGGCCAGGTTCGGCGTCTCCGGGCTCAGCTCCGTCTCGTTGCCGGCCTGCGGGCCGAGCTGCAGCGCCCCGCGGCCGAACTGCCTCAGGGCCCGCCCGCGGGGCGCGCCACGGCGCAGCATCAGGCGGGCCAGGCCGGCGAGCACGGCCGGGCTGTTGCGCGGGTCGGGCTTCAGGTCGGCGGCGGTCAGGGTCAGGGTGACGCCGTGGTGGGCGGGGTAGAGGCCGGTGAACAGGGTCGCGCGGCTCGGCGAGCACATCGAGGCGTTGCAGAACCCGTTCGAGAAGCTCAGCCCGGTCCTCGCCAGCTCCGCCTCGTTGGGCATCAGGTCCCGCAGCCAGCCCGGGTCCTCGGGCCAGTGCCGCGGCCGCCGCTGCTGGTCGGTGATCAGCAGCAGCAGGTTCGGCGGTCGCATCGTGGCGAGCGTAGCGCAGCCTCCGCCGGCGACGGCGGGGCCGGGAACCGGCACGGTAGCCTGCCCGCCATGGCAGCGAGCGAGCCCGAGGCCGAGCAGGACCCCTCGGCTCCGCGCGGCAGGCTATTGCGCCTGCACCCGCACATGGAGCTGCTGGCGACGATCCTGCTCGCGATCGCCGCCGTGGCGACCGCCTGGAGCTCCTACCAGTCCTCGCGCTGGAGCGGCGTGCAGGCGATCGACTTCAGCCGCGCCAACGCGGCCCGCGTCGAGTCGACCCGCGCCTCCGACGAAGCCGGGCAGGAGACCGAGGTCGACGTCCTCACCTTCAGCGACTGGGTCAACGCCTACGCGGCGAAGGAACGGAGGCTGGCGGACTTCTACTTCGCGCGCTTCCGCCACGAGTTCAAGCCGGCGGTCGATGCCTGGGTCGCGACCCATCCGCTGAAGAACCCGAGCGCCCCGCCGACGCCGTTCGCGATGCCGCAATACAGGCTCGCCAAGAAGGCCGAATCGAAGCGCCTGCTCGGCGAAGCCGAAGAGGCGACGACCGAAGCGCGCCAGTCGAACCAGCGCTCCGACAACTACGTGCTGGCCGTCGTCCTCTTCGCCGCCTCGCTCTTCTTCGCCGGGATCAGCACCAAGCTGGGCGAACCGAAGCAGCGCGTCGCGCTGCTGGCGCTCGGCTACCTGCTCTTCCTCTGCACCGCGATCTGGATCGCCACCTTCCCGGTCACGGTCTCGATCTGAGATGAGCTTCGTCGACCTCACCCTGCAGGCGACCGTCTCCCTCGTGCTGCTCGTCGATCCCTTCATCCGCGCGGTCTTCTTCCGGGTGTTGACCGAAAACGAGCCCGAGCGCCGCCGCGAGTACGTGATCAAGCTGATGACGACGATCGCGATCCTGCTCGGCGGCTCCGCGCTGATCGGCAAGCAGCTGCTCGACCTGCTCGGCATCGATCTCAACGCCTTCGGCATAGTCGGCGGCGTGGTCCTGGTGCTGATGGGCTTCGAGATGCTGCTCGGCGGCGAGGCCAGCCGCGCTCAGGGGGGCGAGTCGGCGCGCGAGCGCGAGCAGCCGGCCAGCGCCGCCGACCAGATCGTCGTCCCCTACGCGATCCCGTTCATGGCCGGCCCCGGGGCGATCACGGCCGTGATCACGATCGCCTCCTCGGGCTCGGGC
Organism: uncultured Solirubrobacterales bacterium; assembly: GCA_963727615.1. Lineage (GTDB taxonomy): Bacteria > Actinomycetota > Thermoleophilia > Solirubrobacterales > 70-9 > VRUE01. The sequence goes on along the minus strand of CAVSHD010000008.1, from coordinate 151,392 downwards.
TGGGACGGCGTCTGGGCGGCCCTGATCGCCGTCGCGGTCACGGTTGCGCTGATCCCGGTCGGCCACCTCTATCTCGTCAACCGGATGAACTTCTCCGAACAGACGATCAGCCTGATGACCAAGTTCGGCGGCCTCTTCGTCGCGACGATCGGCACCCAGCTGATGCTCAACGGGATCAAGGGGTACTTCGGGATCTAGGTATCCCGCCGCCTGCTTCGCAGCCAGGCGCCGAGCATGCCGAGCAGCATGCCGATGAACGCGTCGATGACGATCAGGAGCGGCGGGAAGCTGCCCAGCGAGACCTTCTCCTCGGCGCCGGTGGCCGCGTGGGCGAGGAGGATGCCGAGCGCGAAGAGCGAGCCGCCGATCAGGCCGCGGCGGGCGCCTTCCCTCCCGGTCTCGTGCTCGAGCCCGGCGAGCACGCCGCCGACGGCGGCGAGCGCCGAGAGGGCCCAGTAGAGGCCGGCGGAGACCCCCAGCGCGATCCCGACGACGGCGCCGAAGGCGAACGGGACGAGGTAGGCGAGCACGATCTGCGCCCGCTGGGTCCTCTCTCGGAACAGCATCGCCCGCGAGGGCGGCTACGCGGTCCCGACGGCTTCGAACTGCTCGACGGCCTCGAGCGCCTCGCAGCCGTAGACCACGGAGGGGCCGCCTCCCATCATCACGGCGACGCCGATCGTCTCGACGATCTCCTCGCGGGAGGCGCCCGCCTTGAGGGCGTCGTGGGCGTGGAAGGAGATGCAGCCGTCGCAGTGGACGGCGATTCCGATCGAGAGGGCGATCAGCTCCTTCGTCTTGGCGTCCAGCGCGCCGCCGCCGGTGCTGGCCCCATGCAGCTGGGTGAAGCCGGCCATGGTCTCCGGCGCCGCCTCGCCGAGCTTCCCCATCATCTCTTCCAGGTGGGCGTGGATGCCCGGGTAGTCCTTGGTCATCTCGATCTCCTCTCGTTGCGCCGGTTCGGTGGGCTCGTCGCACCCGCCCGCCGGCGACGGGCAGGGGCACGAGCCTCTGGGCCCAACCTATGCAGCTCCCGGGTGGCGGCCATCGGGGGATCGCCGCATCGTTGGCGGTGATCGACCGCAACCGCGGGCCCCGCCCTCGCTCGGCGGGCCGAGCGGGCCGCGGCGCCTACTCGGCCCAGGGGCCGATCCCGCCGACCCGCTCGACGGCGATCCGCATGCGGACGCCGGCGGGCGGGTCGTCCATCGGCGGGAAGCGCACCTCGGGGCCGAGGTAGGTACGGGCGAGCTCCTGGAGGAGCTGGGGAGCGCCGCCCTCCTCGAGCGTCGCCCGCCCGTGGACGACGAGGTACTCGTGCAGCCCCGGCGGGCGGACCTCGGTGCCCTCGAAGGAGAGGCTGACGCGGGGGTCGCGGCGCACGTTCTCGAGCTTGCGCTGGCCTGGGTCGAGATGGGCGGTGAGGAGGTCCTCTCCGTCGACCCCGACCCAGACGCAGGTCACCTGCGGGCTGCCGTCGGGGTCGATCGTCACCAGGTGGCCGAGGGCGTCGGTCTCGATCAGCCGTCTGGCGCTCTCCGGCAGGCCCATGGGGGGATTCTAGGGCCGGGCCAATCCCCCGAGCAGGTAGAGGGCGCCGCCAAGCAGCCAGCCGGCGATCGGCCCGATCACCGGAGTCAGGATCAGGGCGATCGTCGAGGCGCCGGTGAGGATGACGAACGCCACCCAGAGGAGGCAGCCGATTCCGGTCCAGCGCAGCCAGTTGAAGCTCGATCCACCCGTTCCCTTTCCCATGCCGGCAACCTATTCGGGCGGGGACCGCTCGTCATCCGCAGTTCTCCGCCGCGCATCGGTGGGGTTCTCCGAAGGCCGTCCAGGTCGGGTTGTGGCCCGCCCGGCCCCGCAGTAGCCTGCATCCAAGGGCCTATGACGGGTGGATCGGACCCGATGAAGGTGCGGACGGCCTGGATGCGAATGGAAGGGACGGTTTGAGCCCTCGATCGAAGCCGGCGCTGCTCCTCGCGATCCTCGCGGCGGCGCTGCTCGCCCTCGCCGGCCCCTCGCTCGCCGCCGCCAAGCGGCGCGGCGCGGTCGTCTCGGTGAGGACCGTCGCCGTCGGCGACCCGGGCAACCCCTCCGTCGGGATCGTCCCCTTCAGCGACGCGATCTATCCGTCATGCGCGGGGGTGACGGCGACCCCGGCCTGCCAGGAAGTCGGGGGCGTCCCGTATCGCTACGGAATCGGGCAGCTGGAAGTCACCGTCGCCCAGTGGGTGAAGTTCCTCAACACCGCCGACCCTGCCGGGCGCGACCCGCACGACCTCTACGACCAGAGCCAGAGCGCTGCCGCCTGGCCCAAGTACGGCCAGGTCAACAAGGCGAATCGCGCCAGGCCCGGGCGTCATTACTCGATCGCCTATCCCGAATGGGCGAACAAGCCCTACGGGTTCGCCAACTTCCCGCGCGCCGCGCGATTCGTCAACTCGCTCTTCAACGGCCGCGTCCTGCGCATGAGGAGGACCGCGAGCGGCCCCTTCCGCTACGTCACCTACCGGGTCCGGCTCTCGTCGCGGACCGAGCGGGGCATGTACGACCTGGCGCGCGAAAAGCGGACCGGCGCGACCCGCGCCGCGAAGGCCGGGTTCGTCGTTCCCAGCCAGAACGAGTGGATCAAGGCCGCCTACTTCGACCCGAACGGAGGCGGCACCGACTCCTACTGGAAGTACCCGACCAACCCGGGCACCTTCGGCGACGGGACGGAAACGGCGCCCGCCTCGACCATCCTCAACCCCGTCAACGGAAACGTGACGAACTCCGCGACCCAGCCATTGGCCAACTACCACGCCTCCGGGCTGGCGGCGCCCAGCTGGTGCCCGGCGCCCATCGAAGCCGCGGTCTGCGCAAGCGTGAACCCGTTCGGGATCGCCCCCGAAACCTACGCGGCGCTCTACCAGGGCAGCCTGAGCACGGTCGGCCAGGCGCTGACGCCCTCGCCCTGGGGCACCCTCGAACAGGGCGGCAACGCGGTCGAGTGGACGGACACGATCACCCCGCCGCCCGCGGGCCGGAGCCGGGGGCGCGTCTGGCGGCGGCTGCACGGCGGCATCGCCAACGCCCCCGCCTACCAACTCTGGCTCTCGGCTGTCGGCCTCCAGCCCCAGGACAACAAGTTCTACGACTACACGTATCCCTGGCTCGGCTTCCGGGTCGGCGTGATCGGCAACCTGCGAGCGGCGCAGGGCTGACCCGCCGAGGGCGGCGTCGGGCTACCGTTGGTGGCATGGCCGACGAGCCCGAGCTCGACGATTTCGAGGCGCTGGTCGTCGACGCGATCGATCGCCTGCCGGAGGAATTCCAGGAGGTCCTGGCGAGGGTCGCGGTCGTCGTCTCCGACCGCGGCGCCGAGGTGCGCGCCTACGGCCAGTACTTCGGCGACGGGATCGCCCGCGACAACTACGAGGACAGGATCGTGATCTACCGCGACACCCTCGAGCGCGACTTCGGCCACGACCGCGCCCTGCTCGCCGCCCAGGTCGAGCGCACGCTGCGCCACGAGCTCGCCCATCACCTCGGCTGGAACGAGCGCGGGGTGGGGGGCCTCGGGCTCTGAGCTAGCGCCGTCGGCGAGTGTGGAGGGCGACGACCCGGTGCTTGATCCCCGGCCCCGTCAGCTGCGCCTTCAGCCCGGAACGGGGGGCCGCTCGCACGGCACGGAGCCCCGGTCGGGTCAGCTTGACGACGACCGTGATCGCGCCCCTGCCGGGGATCGCGAACCTCGTGCGGCCGATCCGGCGGCGTCTCCTGACAAGGCGTGCGCCGTGCCTCACCTCGACCGGGGCGATCAGCCTCGGGCGTCCCTCGCAGCCCGCCGGGCTCGGGCAGCGCACCCGCAGCCGCGCCCGCCTGCCCCGGACCCGGAGGTTGCGGGCGGCTCGAGCCTTGGCGTAGACCCGTACGGCGCCGGACGCCTCCGTCATCCTGCCGACGCCGTCGGCGACGGTCACCGTCACCTGGTAGGCGCCCGGGCGGGGAAAGGCGTGGGACGCCGACGGGCCGAGCGCCTCGCCCTGGCCGGCGAAGCTCCAGCGCACCGAGGCGATCGCCGACCAGACGTCGAAGGGCGCGACCGAGAAGGCGACGGGCAACCCCATCGTGGCGACGGCCGGGATCGAGAGCGAGCGGAGCTGGGGCCCGGTCCCGTCGAGGCCGATCGCCTCGACGACCGAGTCGACCCCGATCTCCCTCGTCCAGAGCAGGGCGCCGTCCCCGGCCGTGTCGAGGGCCGCCTGCGGCTCCCCCGAGTTGCTGCCCAGTTCCGACTCGCGCTGCGGCCCGCTCCAGGCGCCGCCCGGCGGGCGGGTCGCGCTCTGGATCAGCGATGGCGCGCCGTCGCTGCTCGACCAGGCCGCGAAGGCCTCCCCGGCCCCGTCGATCGCCACCTGCGGGCTCTCGACCGCCTCGCCGTTCGCTGAGACGTCGACGGCGGGCGACCAGGGGGCGCCGATCCTGCCCGTGGCGGCCTGGATGATGCTGTTCGGCCCGAGGCCGGATCGCGACCAGACGGCGACCGCTTCGCCATCGGGCGCGAGGGCGACCTCGGGATCGGCGCCGTTCGTACCCGCGGGCGAGAGCTCGACCGGCGCCGACCAGGCGCCGCCCGACTGCCGTGCGGCGCTCTGGACGCGCTCGTCGGTGCCGTCGCTGCGCGACCAGACGGCGACGGTATCGCCGCCGGGGTCGACGGCCAGCCGCGGGCCTTCGGCGCTGTGCCCGGTTGCCGAGAGGTCTTCGGCGTCGCCCCAGACTCCGCCCGCGGGGCGCGTGGCGCTCTGCGCGATGAAGGCGGAGCCGTCGTGGCGAGCCCAGAGCGCGACCGCGCCGCCGCCGGCGTCCACCGCGACCTGCGGCTCGGTCGCGTTGCGCCCGACGGCGGAGAGGTCGGCCGGCGCCGACCAGGCGCCACCGGGGCTCCCCGTGGCCGCCTGGATCCTGTCGTGGGTGCCGTCGTAGCGCGACCAGACCGCCACCGCCTCGCCGGTCGGACCGACGGCGACCTGCGGGGCCTCCGCGCTCCATTCCGGATCGGAGAGGTCGACGGGCGCAGACCACCCTCCGGCGGGGGAGGAGAAGGAGGCCTGGATTACGGTCCGCGACCCGTTGTTGCGCGACCAGATCGCGACGGCGAAGCCGGCGTCGTCGACGGCGACCTGCGCTTCGCGGGCGTCTCGCCCGGGCGCCGAGAGGCTCGCCGGCGCCGACCAGGCGCCGCCCGACGGCCGGCGGGCCGCCTGCACGATCAGATGGGTGCCGTCGTAGCGCGACCAGACCGCCACCGTGTCGCCCGCCGGGTCGATCGCCAGCTGTGGGGCCTCGGCGTCACCGCCCGCCGCCGAGATCCGCTGCACTGCGAGGCGCGTGGGCTCGGCGCCGGCCCCGGTCACGCCGAGCGCCCAGAACAGGCAGGCGAGGATGGCCGCGGCCGCCGCCCGCGGGCCCGGCCTCGCGCTCATCGGCCCGCTTCGCGCTTGACCCGGCAGGTGCGCGTCAGCGTCGACGAGAGCGTGCGCCCGTCGTCGAACAGCATCTTCGCGAAGGCGAACTGGAAGGAGCCGCGGTTGAGGCCGTGCGGGGCGGGGCAGGGGGCCGAGAGATAGCTGCGGCGCCGGCCGCCGGATGAGTAGTCGCGATGGAGGCTGAGGCTGATCCGCTTCAGGTACCCCCAACGGGAGAGCGTCGCGGGGACCTTGCCCTCGAGCACCGTGCCGAAGGTCCCGTGCGGGTGGGTGATGGAGAAGACGATGATCCCGGTGCTCGGCACCGGCTTCACCCCGTAGACGTGGCCGAGAATGACGGGCTTGCCGCCGACCCTGCCGTTGAAGGCGAGGATCCGCCCGTGCGAGGGCGTCTGCGCCTGTTCGGGGAAGGTCGACCGGGCGCGGTACATGCCGGTCCCGACCAGGGCGTCGCGGCAGGCGCCAAGGGCGTCGGCGCTCGAAACGAGGTCGATCTCGGACCTCCTGCAGACCGGCAGGCCCTTGGTCTCCAGGCGGCCGTCGCGGTTGATGCCGATCGTCAGCTCGCGCAGGGACGGGGGCTTTTCGCCGGACAGCGTCCGCACCTGGCCCGAGATCCAGACCGTTACCGGCGAGGGCGAGTCGCGGGAGAGGGCCTTGGGCACGATGCCGCCGTCGAAGGTGACGAAGAGGTTGCCGCTGGCCGTCAGCTCCGCCCGGGCCAGGGTCGCGCAGGCGCCGAGCAGCGCTGCCGCGAGGGCGAGCAGCGCCACCGCCTTCCCTGCGGGCCTGCGAGCAACCACCGCCGCAGGATAGCCCCGGCCGGCTAGGGGTTCAACCGCACCGGGAGTTGCTTGAGCTGGTTGAGGAAGGCCGACTCGACGAACCGCGGGCGGCTCTCGATCTCCATCCGCGGGTAGCGCTTCAGCGTCTCCTCGAAGAGGATTTTGAGCTCGAGCCGGGCGAGGGCGGTGCCGAGGCAGAAGTGGCGGCCGCCGGCGCCGAAGGCCTGATGCTCGGGGTTGCGGTGGACGTCGAAGCGGTGGGGGTCCTCGTAGCGGGTGGCGTCGCGGTTCGACGACGTGTACCACATGACGACCTTCTCGCCCTCCTTGATCTCCCTGCCGTTCAGCACCGTGTCTTTGGTCGCCGTGCGCCTGAAGTGGGCGAAGGCCGGGAACATCCGCAGCGCCTCCTCGACCATCCCAGGGATCAGCGTCGGGTCGCCGACGACCTCGTCGAGCTGCTCGCGGTCTTCGAGCAGCGCCCTCATGCCGCTGGTGTAGGTGGCCTTGGTGCTGTCGTTGCCGGCGGCGACGAGCAGGAAGAACCCCATCACGATCTCGTGTTCCTCGAGCTTCTGCCCTTCGACCTCGGCGTGGACGAGGACGCTGGTCAGGTCGTCGTTGGGGCTCTCGCGGCGCTCGGCGATCATCTTCCCGCAGCGCTCGAAGATTTCGGCGATCGTCGCGTCGAGGAAGCCCTGCACCTCCTGCGGGCTCTGGGTGAACTCGGGGTCGCTGGCTCCGAGCGCCGCGTTCATCAGCTGCGCCCAGGACGCGTCGTCCTCCTCGGGAATCCCCATGAAGCTGCCGATCACGCGCGAGACGGCGGGCTGGGCGACGTCGGTGACCAGGTCGCAGGAGTCACGCCCCTCGAGCCGGTCGAGCACGCGGACGACGATCTCGCGGATCTCGTCCTCGTGGGCGGCGATCCGCTTCGGCGTGAATCCCGCCTGGAAGAGGGCCTTGATCCTGTCGTGCTTGGGCGGGTCCATGCCGATGAACATCGCCCGGGCCAGCTCGATCGGGAAGACCTCGTTGATCGCGACGACGCCGCCGAGTTCGGAGGAGTAGGTCTGCCAGTCGCGGCTCACCTCGTGGACGTCGTCGGCGGTCGTCACCGACCAGAAGCCGGCCGCCTCCGGGAATTCGGTGACCTTCTCGGTCCAGTGCACGGGGCACTCGCCGCGCATCCGCTCGAAGAGCTCGTGCGGGGGCCCGTCCACCCAGTGCTTGCGCTCCAGGAGCAGGGCGTCCTCGACGCTCTCTCCGGCGCTTCCGGTCTCCGTCGCGCTGCCGCTGTCGCTCACCTAACCCTCCTCGTCGCTGGCTTGCGGGCATGCTACTGGCTGGCTGGCCAGTTCGCGAGAATCCCGGGATCCGGGGCAGAAGGGGAGCGCTCGAACCGCAGCAAATCCGCGTGCGGAGTGTTACAAGGACATGAACCGCTACAGACTCGACGACCTCCTCGAGTACACGTTGAGCAAGCGGGGCAGGGAGAACGTGGCACTGGCCTTCCTGGCGGCGAGTTGCGTCGCCGGGATCGTGGTCATCGGCCGCCTCTGAGCCCGCCCCGCGCGCCCGCTTTCTCGAGGCCCGCAGCCGCAGCGAAGTCCCCAGCCGGGGCGTATGGTTATCGCCGTGGGAGCTCCAGCGGGGCCCAAGAGCAGGATCCGGCCCGCCGAATCCGCCGACGACCGCGAGGCCGCGGCGGAGGCGCTGGCGCTCGCCTTCGCGGACGACCCCTGCTGGGCGCACCTGCTGCCCGAGGAGGAAACCCGAGCCGAGAAGCTGCTTGCCTACTTCAACGCCGAGATCGCGGCGCTGGTTCCCGGGTATCGCCGGGTCTGGGTCAGCGAGGACGGCGGCGGCGCGGCGATCTGGGCGCCGCCGGGCCGCTGGCGGGTGCCGATCGCGAAGACCGTGCGCGAGGCGGCGGCGATGGCCGGCGTCTTCGGCCGCCGCCTGCCGCTCGGCCTGCGCACGCTGCTGCGGCTCGAACGCCACCACCCGCGCTCGCCGGGCCACTGGTACCTGCATTACCTGGGAGTCGAGCCGAGGCGCCAGGGCCGAGGCCTCGGCGGCGAGCTGATCCGCGCGGTGACCGACGTCTGCGACGAGGAGGGCACGCCGGCCCACCTCGAGGCGAGCACGGAGCGCAACCGGGCTCTCTACGAGCGCAACGGCTTCGCCCTCACGGGGGTCTTCGACATGCCCGGCAGGGGCGGCCCGCCGATCCGCGAGATGTGGCGGGAGCCCGCCCGATGATCCGCGAAGGGTCGGGAGAGCCGCTCGTCCTCCTGCACGGCATCCTCGGCAGTGAGCGGGTCTGGCGCCGGACGGTGCCGCTGCTGGCCGGCGACCACGACGTGATCGCGCTCACCGCCGCGGGGCACCGGGGCGAGCCGCCGCCGGCCGAGCGGCCGGCGACGATCCCTGTCCTCACCGATGCGACCGAGCGACGGCTCGACGAGCTCGGCCTCGGGCAGGTGCACCTCGCCGGCAACTCGCTGGGCGGCTGGATGGCGTTCGAGTTGGCCCGCCGCGGTCGCGCCAAGTCCGTCTGCGGGCTCTCGCCGGCCGGGTTCTGGCCCCGGCAATGGGACGAACAGGACCGTGTCTTCAAGCTGCTCCTCAACACGGTGCGCGACACCCGCCGCGGTCGCCGCATGCTCGGGCCCCTCGCGCGCTCGGCGCGCTTCCGCCGCTACGCGATGCGCGACGTCGCCGTCCACGGCGAGCGCGTCAGCCGCGCCGACCTGCTCCAGGCCGCCGACGACACGATCGGCTGTCGCGTCGCCGAGGAGCTGATCGTCCCCGGCCACAGGCTCGAGCCGTTGCAGGCGAGTTGCCCGGTGACGATCGCCTGGGCAGAGCACGACGTGCTCTTCCCGCTCGACGCCTACCGGCAGCGGGTCGACGCCGTCGTCCCCGGCGCCGAGTTCCTCGTCCTCGAGGGCACCGGCCACGTGCCGATGATCGACGACCCGCAGCAGGTCGCCGACACTATTCGCCGGACGGTGGCGAGGGCGCCCTCTTCCGGCGCTTCTCTTTCATCTCCCGGCTCCTGACCTTGGCGTCCTCGTAGGAGGACTCGACCAGGGCCCTGCCGCCGGACCAGCCGAAGACCCAGGAGACCATGATCACGGCGAAGACCAGGTTCCAGGCCGTCGTCACGAGTTGCTGGCTGATCGAGTAGGCGGTCGCGGTCGAGGCGCTCGTTTCCTTCTTCAGGGCGGTCGTGTTGAGGGCCTGGGTCACGCCGACGCCGCCGGGGGTCGCCGAGACGCTGTTGGAGATCGAGTTGGACGCCGTCACCGTCGCGATGTTGTGGAAGGTCGCCGGGATCCCGTAGGCGCCGAGGAAGACGCCGACGATCGCCAGTCGCGCGACGTAGCTGCCGAGCTCGGGCATGAAGACGCGGACGAAGGCGCGCCGCGGAGTGCGCAGGATCGCCCCGCCGGCGAGCAGCTGTTCGCGGACCCCCGCGAGCTTCTCCCAGAAGACGCGGACGAGGAGCGCGATCAGGATCACGGCGCCGATCGCGATCAGCCCGATCACGCCCTGGTGGTCTTCGAGGAAGCCGAGCTTGACCGAGAACGAGCCGCTGATCGAGATGAAGAGGTAGATGTAGACGGCGACGTTGAAGATCGAGAAGGGGATCTTCTGCACGGCGAGCCCGGAGAGCATCGCGGTGAAGGTCGCCCCGGCGAGCAGCGTCGTGAACATGACGAGCATCACCCAGGTGCCGATGTTGGCCGGCAGGAAGCCGTTCATCGAGACGGCGGCCGCGTAGCAGGCGAGGACGAGGCGAAAGGAGATTCGGGCTCTGGGCAGCGCGGCGCGGAGGATGCCCAGCCAGGCGAGGGCGGCGAGCGTCGTCTGGGCCGTCTGCAGGACGATCCCGGCGGCGATCGCCCAGGCGGGCAGTTCGCCGAGCTTGTCGAAGAGCTTCTCGATCCAGTCCTCGACCGGGATGCCGACCAGGTCGAGGACGAAGATGAGCAGGGCGACGCCCCCGATCCAGGCGGCGACCCGAGCGAGGCGGCGCGCGGGCGAGGACGGCGGCTCTGTCGGAGAGGCGCGCGGCTTTGCCTGGCCGGGCTGCTCAGACGGGGTGATCGCGCACCTCGTCGAGCCGGACCGCGCCGCCGACCTCGACCCGGCCGTCGCCGAGCGGCCGCACCTCGAGCACCGAGCCGTGCCCCTGGTGGATCGTCACCGGTCTGCCCAGCCTGCCGCCCAGCGCGATCGCCGCCGCCCCGGTCGCCTCGTCCTCGGCGATCCCCGCCTCCTCGATGAAGCAGCGCGCCCGGACCGTCCCCGCGTCCTCGTCGATCCAGGCCCAGGCGTAGGTCGCCTCGCCGCCCGAGGGGGCGCCGTCCAGGGCGCGGACGGCGGCGGGGGAGGGCAGCTCGACGAAGTCGAGGTCGAAGACCCACTCGGGGCGGCCGGCGACGTGGACCAGCTCGCCATCGGCGCGGACCTCCGCCTCGCCGGCCGGGACGCTCAGGGAGGTGACCGGCGTCCCCGTCTCGGACAGGAGCCAGGCCGTGCCGACGGTCGGGTGGCCGGCGAAGGGCAGCTCGAGCCCGGGGGTGAAGATCCGGATCCTGCCCGTCGCGCGGTCCTCGACGAAGACGGTCTCGCTGTAGCCGAGCTCGGCCGCGACGCGCTGGCGATCTCCCTCGGGCACCTCGGAGCCGTCGAGGAAGACGCCGAGCGGGTTGCCCCACTCGCCGTCCTCGTTGACGAAGACGCGGAGGACGTGAAGCTCGGCCACGGCCCGATCTTATGCGGGACTCCGCCGAGCGGCCGCAGGCGTGAGAATTCCGGCCGATGGACGTCAACCTCGTGGACACCGGCGATGGCCGGATCGCCTGGCGCGAGCACGGCTCGGGCCCGCCCCTGTTGATCGTCAACGGCTACGCCGCGACCGGCGCCGATTGGGACCCGATGCTGCTCGGCAAGCTCGCTCGCCGCCACACGGTGATCTGCCCCGACAACCGCGGCTTGGGGAGGTCCGACCTCGGCGCCGGGCCGCTGACGGTGAAGCGGATGGCCGAGGACGCCCTGCGGGTCGTCGACGCGCTCGGGCTCGAGCGGGCCGCGGTCGCCGGCTGGTCGATGGGCGGCTTCGTGGCCCAGCAGCTCGCGGCCTCCCACCCCGACCGGGTCGAGCGGCTGGTGCTGCTCGCCACCGACCCCGGCGGCCCCGGAGCGAAGCTGGGTGCGCCGGCGCAGATGGCGCGGCTCTTCGACCACGGCGGCACCCCACGCGAGCAGGCGAGCCGGCTGATCTCACTGCTCTTCCCGCCGCCGGTGGCCGAGCGGGTCGACGCTCAGTTCGGAGCGGCGGTCGCCAGCGCCCGGGCGGCGCTCTCGGAGGTGGCGCTGGCGGACCAGGAGGCCGCGATGGCGAAGTGGTACGAGGAGCCGGCGGAGTCGCGCCTCGCGGCGATCGTGGCGCCGACCCTCGTCATGGCCGGTGAGCTCGACGTCGTCATCCCGCCGGCCAACTCGCGCGCCCTGGCCGGGGCGATCGGGGCCGCCCGGCTCGAGACGTACGCCGGCGCCGGGCACGGCTTCATCGCCCAGGACGCTCCCGCGGTCGCCGGGGCGATCGCCGATTTTCTCGCCCGGGCCCGGCACCGGGTCGATTAACGTCCGCCCATGAGGGCTTTCGGCAAGGCGGCGATCGCAATCGGCTGCGCCGTCGTCGTCGGACTCGCCCCGGCACCCGCCTCGGCGGGCGCGGCGCCGAAGCTGCGCCGCTGTGACCTGGGTGCCGCCCGACCCCTGCGCTGCGGCGCTGTGACCGTGCCGATGCGGAGAGCCGAGCCGGCGCTGGGGACGACGCGGATCGCCTTTGCGCTGCGCCCCCGCGACGACCGCAGCCGCCCCCGGCTGGGAACGATCGTCGCGGTCGACGGAGGGCCGGGATACAGCTCGACGGCGGCGCCCTTCGTGCGCTCTGTGGCGGCGATGCTGGGCCCGCTTCTACGCCGTCGCGACCTGGTCTTCGTCGACGAGCGAGGGACCGGCCTCTCGGAGGCGATCTCGTGCAGCGGCCTGCAGCGGGGGGCGATCCTGGAATACATCGCGATCGGGCTCTGCGCCGACCAGCTCGGCCCGGCCTACGCCGCCTACACGACCGCCGAAGCGGCGGCTGACATCGACACGGTGCGAGCCGCCCTCGGCGTCGGCAGGGCCTTCCTCTACGGCGACTCCTACGGCACCCTGCTCGGACAGGCCTACGCGGCCCATTTCCCACAGCGCCTGCGCGGGCTGGTGCTCGACTCGGCCTACCCGGCCGACGATCCCTACTACCGGACCCTCTACCCGGCCGGGATCCACGCTCTCGGCGTCGCCTGCCGGCGGGCGCCGACATGCTCGGGTAACGCCGTCGGGCGCTTCCGGCGGGTCGTCCGACGCTTCCACGCCGCCGGCCGCTCGACCGAGGGGCTGCTCGCCTTCCTGCTCGGCGCCGGGACGCTGGCGCCGCGCTCCTATCTCAGCCTCGACGACGGCGACCGCCGTTACCTGGCCGGCGAGCCGCGCCGCCTCAACCGGCTGGTCGGAACCGAGTCGATCGGCCACGGCGACCTGCGCGAATTCTCCTACGGGATGGAGATCGCGGTCGAGTGCAACGACTACCCGCTGCTCTGGGACCCCCAGCGGCCGACCGGCGAGCGGATTCGGGAGCTGGGCGCTTCGGTCAGGGGGCTGCCCCGCGGCCACTTCGCGCCCTTCAGCCGCCGCGAGTACCTGCTCTCGTCCGCCGCCCACCTGACCAACTGCCTGCAGTGGCCGGCGCCGCCGCCCGGCGGGCTGGAGCCGCCGGTGCCGCAGGGCTGGCGGGCGCCGACGTCCTTCCCGACCCTGGTCCTCGCCGGCGAGCTGGACGACGTCACCTCGGTCGCCGAGGCCCGCCAGGTGCGGCGCCGGTTCCCGCGCGGCCGCCTCTACGTCGTTCCCAACCGCGGCCACGCCTCGAGCATCTACTTCCCGTTCGTCTCGCCGGCGGTCGGTGTGATCCGCGCCTTCCTGCGCGGCGGCTAGCGCTCCGCGCACCGGGATGGGAAGATCGCGGCCGACCGTCGTCAGATCTCGAACCTAGGGGGCCGAAGTGTCAGATGGAGAGTTGAAGCGGAACATCGCGAGGCGCGGAAGGACGCTCGCCGCCCTGCTCGCGATCGGCGTGGCGGGCGTCGCCTGGGCCGGATGCGGGAGCAGCAGCAGCAGCGACAGCAGCTCGAAGATCCAGGAAAACGTCGAAAAGGGCGTCGAAGAAGCGACCGACGCGGCCGAAAAGGGCCTCAAGGAAGCGAAGAAGAGCCTCGAAAAAACCAACTCGAAGACCAAGAAGGAACTCGAAAAAGCCGAAGCCGAAGTCAAGAAGGGCTTTGAAAAAGGCAAGGACGAAGCCCAGAAGGGCATCGAAAAAGGCAAGGAAGAAGCCCAGAAGGGCATCGAAGAAGCCGAAAAGTACGCGCCCTAGCCCCGAGTTAGGCGACGGCCGGAGAGCGCTCGGGGATCTCCTCGCTGAGGTCGGCGGCGAGCGTCTCGACGACCTCCGGGTCGAACTGAGTGCCGGCGCAGCGGCGCAGCTCATCGAGCGCGTCCTCCTCGCTGCCGGCGCTGCGGTACGGCCGCGGGGAGGTGAGCGCGGCGAAGGCGACGGCGACGGCGATGATCCGGGCGCCGAGCGGGATCGCCTCGCCGGCGAGCCCGTCGGGGACGCCGGAGCCGTCGAAGCGCTCGGCGCTGGCCCGGACCAGCGAGCGCGACCGGGGCGAGGCCGGGGGCGGCGGCGATGATCTGCTCGCCGGCCACCGGCCGGTTGCGGATCATCATCGCCTCCTCCTCGCTCAGCGCCGTCCGTTTCTCGAGCACGGCCTCGGGCACGGCCATCAGCCCGACGTCCTGGAGCTCGGCGGCGAGGGCGACGTCGTCCATCTCCTCGCGACTGAGGCCGAGCCGGCGGCCCAGTGCGATCGCCCTGTAGACGACGACCCGCAGGTGGGCGCGGAGCTCGGGCCGGCGGGCGGCGAGCACCGCCATCAGCACGGCGTGCGCCTGACGCCGGGCGGAGCGATGCTGGCGCTGGTTGTGGGCGGTGAGGCGCTGGCCGGCGATCTGCATGGCGCTGTCCGCGTCGGTCGCTTCGTCGGGGATCGCGACCTCGCCGTAGGCGCGGCCGATCAGCATGTCCCGGCCTTCGTCGTGGAGCGCCGTGGTGGCGACGTGCACGACTTCGCTGAGCTCGCTCTCGCCGAGTGGGACGAGCAGCGCCAACCGGCCGCCGTCGAGGCGGTATACAGCGCCGCCGAGCGGCGCCGCGGTCTGGACCAGGGTCTGGGCGATTCGGCGCAGGAGCTCGTCGCCGGCGACGTAGCCGAAGCGGTCGTTGTAGGTCTGTAGGCCGTCGAGGTCGAAGATGAGGAGCACCCGCCGGTCCTCGGGGTCGAGCACGGTCGCTTCGATGTCGGTCTCGAGTCGCAACCTGTTGTGGAGCCCGGTGACACTGTCGCTGAGCGCGTTGCGCGACTGTTCGACCAACACTCCGTACTGCCTGCGGCTGGTCTGCAGCATCCAGACGAAGACGGTTCCGATCAGGGCCAGGGCGAGCCAGAAGGTGACGTGCGGGACCCTCTTCTGGAGGTGGTCGTAGACAAGCAGCGCGATCGAGATCACGGCGAAGGCCGTCGGTCCCACCACCGAGCGCCAGCCACGGGAGCCGGTCAATTCCCACCAGAGCTCGTGGGCGCGTTCTGTCAGGGAGCCGAGGATGCTCACGCTAGCTCTATCGACGCCTGGGCCCCGCGGCGAGAGGGTCGCGGACGATTGGTGGAAACCGCCCAGGAAGCGGCGGCTCACCAGCGGGCGTGGGCCTTCTCCTACCTGACCCAGCAGTTGCGGGCCAGGGCGGTGTTGATGCGCTGGCCGTTGTTGAAGGAGAAGCTTCCCCTGGCAAGGGTGAATATGGCCCCCGGCAAGCCGCTCGGCGCGGCGCAGCGGGCGCTGAGGAAGCTGCGGCTGCGGCCCCGGTACGCGTAGCGGCGGCCGAAGGTCATGTTGAGGTCGGTGACGTAGCCGAGCTGGGATGCGATCTTCGGGATCCGGGCGACGAAGATCGTCCCGAACTTTCCCTTCTCGACGTGCACGATCCTGAAGGTGATCACGAAGGCGAACTGCACCGGCTTCGACCCGTAGACGTGGAGCAGCAGCGCCGGCTTGCCGGCGACCCGTGAGTTGAATGCCAGCATTTCGCCGACCACGGGAAACGGGTCCCGTCCGGAGAGGGCGACCCTCGCCGTGTACGTGCCGTGGCCGACCAGGGCCCGCCCGCACGCTTTGCGGGCGATCGCCGTGGTCGTCTGTTCGAGCTCGCCGAGCTCGCAGGTCGGAAGGCCCCGTGTCGAGACCCGGCCGTAGCGGTTGAAGGCGATCGCGACCTTGCGCAGCTGCGGCGGCCGGCCGCCGTCGACCGCGTCGATCGCGCCGTTGATCTTCACCGAGACCGGCGCGGCCGTCGTTCGCGGCAGGCGCTTGGGGGCGATCCGGCCGCCGAACGCGAGCCTCAGATTGCCCTTTTGAGAGAGCTCGGCATCGGCGAGGCCGGCGCCGAGGAGCGCCATTATCGTGATCAGGAATGGGATTGCGGAACGTCGCATGGGCTCTCCTTCCATTGATGTTACGCGGAGGGGCACCGGGCTCAGGCGCTCTCGTGTTGTGGGCGGATTAGGCTGGAAGCATGGTCGCCGAGGCGTTCGGAGCCGATGCGGGCCGCGAGGCGGTCGAGTCGTGGCTGGCGCGCTACGAGGCCGCCTGGCGGACGCCGGGGACCCAGGCCCTCGCCGGGGTCTTCGCGGAGGACGCCTCCTACCGCATGTCTCCATATGAGGTGCCGGCCCGCGGCCTGGCGGAGATCGCGGTGCTCTGGGAGCGCGAGCGTCGCGGTCCCGACGAGGAGTTCGAGCTCGCCCACCGGACGGTCGCCGTCGAGGGGGAAATCGCGGTGGTCAGGGTCGACGTGCGCTACGGGACCGGCGCCGAGTACCGCGACCTCTGGGTCCTGCGGCTCGGCGCCGACGGTCGCTGCCACGAGTTCGAGGAGTGGCCCTTCTGGCCCGGGCAGCAGATCTCCGACGAGAGTCGCCGGTGAAGTCGCACACCGAGTACCTGACCTTCGAGACCTCGGCCCGGCGCGAGCTGATCCGGATCACCGAGGAGGTGCAGGAGGTGGTCGAGACGGCCGGGATCGCCGAGGGCATGGCGCTCGTCTCGGCGATGCACATCACGGCCGGCGTCTGGGTCAACGACGACGAGCCCGGCCTGCACGAGGACGTGCTCGAATGGCTCGACAAGGTCGCGCCGCCGAGCTGGAGGCCGGCCGCCGACCGCGTCGCCGAGGAACTCTCCCCTGACCCGGGCGACTACCGCCACCATCGTGGGGGTGAGGACAACGGCGACGCCCACCTGAAGAACCTCCTCGTCCACCATCAGGCGATCGTGCCGGTCACGGACGGCCGCCTCGACCTGGGCCCGTGGCAGCAGGTCTTCTACTGCGAGTTCGACGGCGGCCGACCGAAGCGGTTGGTGATCAAGGCGATGGGCGAGTGAGCGGCGGGGGAGCTCGCCCAGCGGCCGGCCGGGCCGCCGACTGCTTCGTCTACGGCAAGACGGTCGAGGAGTGGCTTCGCTTCCAGTCCGCCGCCTGCGGCCGGCTCGGCTCCGCGCTCTACGAGCGCATCCTCGCGGCGGCGGCCGCTGACTTCGAAGACGGCGGGCCGACGAGGCGGCTGCTGGCCGAGCACCGGAACGACCCGGGCCCCTCGGCCCTCGTGCTGCGGATGCTGGGTTCCGTGCACCGGCTCGTCCTCGAAGGCGGGGCACCCGAGCTGGCCGAGCGTTACCGGATCGCCGCCGAGGCGTCCGGCCCGACCGACCGGGCGGGCGCGGAAGCCGATTGGTCGGCCTTCCGCACGACCCTTGCCGACAACGCCGACCGATTGGCTCGGCTCATCCTCAGGCCGGTCCAGACCAACGAGGTGGGTCGCTGCGCGGGTCTGCTGCCCGGCTTTCTCGAGGTCGCCGCGTCCACCGGGCTGCCGCTGCGGTTGCTCGAGGTGGGCGCCAGCGGTGGGCTCAACCTGCGCTGGAGCAATTACCGGTTTGAGGCCGGCGACTTCGCCTGGGGGCCGCCGTCGTCGCCCGTGCGGCTGTGCTTCGATCTGCTCGGGTCGCCGCCCGCCGCTCGGGAGGCCCGGGTCGCATCGGTCGCGGGTTGCGATCCCGCCCCGGTGGATCCCGCCACCGAGGAGGGTCGCCTGACGCTGCTCTCCTATGTGTGGCCGGACCAGGGGGAGCGGATGAGCCGGTTGTGCGGGGCCCTGGACCTGGCGGCGCGGGAGCCGATCGCGGTCGAGCGCGCCGCGGCAGCCGGGTGGGTCGCCGAGCGTCTCGCCGAGCCCGTGCCGGGCGTCGCCACCGTCGTCTTCCACTCGGTCGTCATGCAGTATCTGCCGGACGCCGAACGCGCCGAGTTCGAGCGGGTCGTCGCCGAGGCCGGAGCCACGGCCTCCGCGGAGGCGCCCCTGGCCTGGCTGCGGATGGAGCCCGACGGGGATCGTGCCGCGGTTCGCATGACCGTCTGGCCGGGGGGCGAGGAGCGGCTGCTCGCTCGCGCCGGGTACCACGGCAACCCGGTCGAGCTGCGGGTCGGGTAGGCGCTACTCGGGCTCGCCCTCGAAGTAGCCCATTTCGGGCTCGGTGGGGAGCATGTAGGCGATCGCCTCCGGCGTTCCCCACTCGCCGCCCTGGGCGGAGACCTTGCCGCTGTCTGGGTACTCGATCACGTCGGCCAGGGCCTTCGAGCTGAGCATCAGGAAGCGGGCCGGGGCCTCGCCGCGGTTGATCAGCTCGTGGGCCCCGTCACGACCCGGGGCGAAGGCGACCACCTCGCCCTCGGCGACGGTGACCCCGACCCGGGTGGCGCCGGCGAGCCTGCCGACCCGGGTGCCGCGGACGCTGAAGGAGCCCTGCTCCATCTCGCGCTGCCACTCGTCGCCGAACACGTTTGGATGGCCCGCCATCGGCTCAAGCCTAGTCCCCGCTGAGCCGGAGCCAGGCTCATGCCAGGGTCCGGCCCCAACGACGCTCGCTTGCTCTTGCCCGGCATCCCGGGCAAGAGTCAGCGAGCGATGCGCTCTCTCCCCCCGGTGGGCCCGGCGTGGAGGCTGGGGGCGGAGCCGTCTCGGTCGGCGATCAAATCGAGGGTGAGCAGCACGGCGGCGACGGCATAGAACGGTGTGAAGAGGACGTTTGAGGTGGTGTCGGCGAGCCACTCGACGAGGAGCGAGTCGCCGAGCAGCGTGTCGCCGAGGTGAGGTCGCGAGGTTGGTCAGCGCGTCGCCGGCGACCTCGATCGGCCCCAGAACAGCGAGCACCAGCCAGAAATGGCCGCGGACGAGGCTGACGCTGCGCCGGAGACGACGCGCGGACGCCGCGGCTCTCGATCTCGGCCACGGGCGCCGCCAGGCCCAGGTAGATGAAGGCGAGCACGCCGGGCACGACGAAGGCGACGAGGCCGACCGCGACCGCGACCCCGAAGAGGATGTCGACCGCGATCAGCCTGCCGTAGCTGACCATGCGCGCGACCTCGCGCAGGCTTGGCGGCTCTCCCTTCGCGGGGGTGGGTGAGCGCGATCGCCACCGCCCCGGTGTAGAAGACCTCGCCGATCAGCCCGGTCGCCGGCGAGCGCGAGGATCGCGATCGCGACGCCGAGCAGCCTCGCACCCCCGCCGCTCGAGTTCGATCGGAGGTCGGCGTGGACGGGGATCGCGTGGATCAGGCCGAGCGGGACGAAGACGAGCAACCGCGAGCGGCAGCAGCGTCCCCGACCAGCTCGAAGTAGGTGCGGCCGATCCGCACGAAGAGGCGCCCAGTTCGCGCCGCGGCCAGCTGCATCCCTAGCGCCGGCGCCGTCCCCGACGGCGCCGCCCGCGCGCCTCGAGCTTGCCCTGCGAGGACTCTCTCGGCCGGCACCCGCTTCAAGCCGCGCAGGGTCGGGGACCAGCAGCTCTTCGGCGCAGCGCCGGTGCCAGTGGTGGTGCTCGGTGCCGCCGAGCCGGTGCACGTACTGGACGATCGTGTGCTCGCTGCCGATCTCGATCTCGCCGTGGCAGCCGGGGCAGCGGTAGAGCTTGCGGGAGACGCCGCGGATCAGCCAGGCCTCGTCGCCCTCATCGGTGAGGCCGCGCAGGCTCCAGCGGCGCTGGGCAGCCCGGCCAGGTCGCTCATCGCCTCTTCGACAACCAGGCGAAGCCCGCCGCCATCGCCAGGTTCGCGACCCCGGCGAGTCGCAGCCCGGCCTTCGCTCCGGGCCGGCTGACGGCCGGCGACTCGGCCCAGAGCGCGTCGGTCGCGATCTCGGTCCCTCGCAGCCAGGCCAGCGCCCACCAGTCGCGCGGCTCGCCGCGGTGCTGCGGCGACCGCGTGGGCGGCGGCGAAGGTCAGCCAGATCGGGCCGCAGCGCTGAAAGAGGCGGGCCGCGTCGGGGGAGGGCTCGTCGTGGCCCAGGACCCGGAGCGTCGCCTCGGGGGCGAGGATCGCGCCGAGCCGAGGATCGAGGTCGAAGGCGACCATGTTGCGGTTGGTGAGGCGCAGCGCCTGCTCGAGGTCCATCTGCCCGGCCATCCAACCAGATCGGCAAAGAGGAAAGGAACCACGAGGTCCGGCGAAATGGACCGCCGTGACCAAGACTGCGACCAAGACCAGCCCCCAGCCAGAAGAGCCTCTCCGAGTACATCCAGGAGCGGTTCGATGAGTTCTCCCGCTCCCAGAAGGACGTCGCCCGCTACATCGTCGACCACCTCGACGAGGCAGCCTTCCTCACCGCCGAGGAGCTGGCCCGGAGAGCGAGCACCTCGTCATCGACGGTGGTGCGCTTCTCCCAGGCCCTCGGCTTCGAGGGATACCCGGAGCTCCAGCAGGCCGCGATCGAGGAGTACCGGAACACGATCGCGACCGCCGGCGCCGCGCCCTCGCGGCAACGGCGCCCTCTTCTCCTTCGACCACTCCGAGCTCGAGGGCAGCCTCGGGCGCCGACCACGCCAACCTCGAGGAAACGGCGCGCAACCTGACCCGCGAGCAGGTCGACGGGGCGGTCGCCGCGCTCGCCGAGTCGCAGCGGATCGTGATCGTCGGCGTCGACCAGATGGCCTTCTTCGCCAGCTATCTGCGCCACACCCTCAGCCTGCTCGACATCCGCTCCGAGATCGTCGCCAGCACCGGCGGCGAGTCGCTGCAGCGACTCGGGCGGATCGACGACGAGACCCTCGTCATCGTCCTCTCCTCGGGCCGCGCCCACCCGCTGCTGCTGCGGGCGATGAAGCTCGCCCTGCATCGCAGCGCCCGCACCCTGGCGATCTCCGACGCCTCGATGTCGGAGGTCGGCGAGCACGCCGAGCAGACCCTCTACTTCTCCTCCAACAGCCCCTCCTTCGCGCGCTCCAACACGGCGCTGATGGCGCTCGTCCAGGCGCTCGCCTACGGGCTCTACGCGCGGGACGAAGCGGCGCACAAAGACCGCATCCGCGCCTACAAACTGAAGTAACGCCCGGGGGTCGCCTCCGCGATGCGCCGCCTCTGCTCGTCGGCGCATCGCCAGCGAACCCGGCGAGGTCGTAGTTGTCTCGGCATGCGGCAACAAATACGACCTCGATGGGTGAGGACGTTCTGCGTGGCCACGTCATATGGATGGCGATGGCCGAGCGCGCGACATTCAGGGTCAAGACCGGCCTCGCCGAGATGCTGAAAGGCGGGGTGATCATGGACGTGGTCACGCCCGAGCAGGCGAAGATCGCCGAGGAGGCGGGCGCCTGCGCGGTGATGGCGCTGGAGCGGGTTCCGGCCGACATCCGCAGGGACGGCGGCGTCGCGCGGATGTCGGACCCGACGATGATCAAGGGGATCCAGGAGGCGGTGACGATCCCGGTGATGGCCAAGGCCCGGATCGGCCACTTCGCCGAGGCCCAGGTGCTGCAGGCGCTCGAGGTCGACTACATCGACGAGTCCGAGGTCCTGACGCCGGCCGACGAGAGCAACCACATCGACAAGTTCGCCTTCGAGGTCCCCTTCGTCTGCGGCGCGACCAACCTCGGCGAGGCGCTGCGGCGGCTCGGCGAGGGCGCGGCGATGATCCGCTCCAAGGGCGAGGCCGGGACCGGCAACGTCGTCGAGGCCGTCCGCCACATGCGCGAGATCGTCTCCGGGATCAAGCGGCTCGCCCAGCTCGGCCCCGAGGAGCTGCCGGCGGCCGCCAAGGAGCACCAGGCGCCGCTCGAGGTCGTCCGCGAGGTCGCCGCGGCGGGCAGGCTGCCGGTGCCGATGTTCTGCGCCGGGGGGATCGCGACCCCGGCCGACGCGGCGCTGATGATGCAGCTCGGCGCCGAGGGCAACTTCGTCGGCTCCGGGATCTTCAAGAGCGCCGACCCCGAGCGCCGCGCCCGGGCGATCGTCGAGGCGACCACGCACTTCGACGACCCCGAGCGGGTCGCGGCCGCCTCGACCGGCCTGGGCGAGGCGATGGCGGGGCTCGAGATCGCCGATCTCGCCGCCGCCGACGCCCTGCTCCAGGACCGCGGGGCCTGACGCTGCTGATCGGCGTCCTAGCCGTCCAGGGCGGGTTCGAAGCCCACCTCGAGATGCTGCGCGGCTCGGCGCCGAGGCGCGCGAGGTCCGCGCGCCGGAGGACCTCGAGGGCCTCGACGGGCTGGTCATCCCCGGCGGCGAGAGCACGACGATCGCGAAGGGGATCGAGGCCGCCGGGCTCGAGCCGGGCGATCCGCGCCCACCACGAGGCCGGCCGGCCCGTCTTCGGCACCTGCGCCGGGCTGATCGTCTGCGACGCCGAGCACCTCGGCCTGATCGACGCGACCGCCGAGCGCAACGCCTTCGGCCGCCAGCTGCAGAGCTTCGAGGCCGACCTCGAGGTCGAGGGGATCGGCGACGAGCCGCTGCGAGCGGTCTTCATCCGCGCCCCGTGGGTCCGCGAGCACGGCCCCGGCGTCGAGGCGATAGCTTCCTTCGAGGGCCACCCGGTCGCGATCCGCGGGGAAGGGGTGCTGGCCTGCGCCTTCCACCCGGAGCTGACCGACGATCCGAGGCTGCACGCGCTGTTCATGGCGATGGTCACGACGGCCCGGCGAGCGACGAGAGCGATGCGAGGAGGCGGAGAATTGAGAGATCCGCGGGTCGCAGAACCTGGCCAAGATCCTGGTCGGCTACTCGACCGGGGTCGAGGAGGGCGACAAGGTCGTGATCGAGGGCGAGAGCGCCGCCGAGCCGCTGCTGCTCGCCGTCTACGAGGAGGTCCTCAAGGCCGGCGGCCTGCCGGTCATCAACGTCTCGCTCGAGGGCCAGTCGGCCGCCTACTTCAAGCACGCCAGCGACGCGCAGCTCGATTGGGTCTCGCCGATCTCGCGAGTGGACGGTCGACGAGGCCGACGTGCGGATCGCGCGTCGGCGCCAGCACCAACACGCGCGAGCTCTCCGCCGTCCCTCCCGAGCGCCAGACCCGGCGCCAGGCGGCGACCGGCGAGCTGATGGCGACGGATGATGAAGCGCAGCGCCGAGGGCGCCTATCGCTGGTGCTACACGCTCTTCCCGACCGGCGCCTACGCCTCGGAGGCCGAGATGAGCCTCGCCGACTACGAGGACTTCTACTTCGGCGCCTGCCTCGCCGACGACGCCGACCCGCTCTCCGCCTGGAAGCGGGCCTCGGAGGAGTGCAAGCGGCTGGCCGAGTGGATCGAGGGCCACGAGGAGGTGCGGGTCACGGCGCCCGGCACCGACATCACGCTCGGCATCGCCGGCCGCACGTTCATCCCCTGCGACGGCGAGCACAACATGCCCGACGGCGAGTTCTTCACCGGCCCGATCGAGGACTCGGTCGAGGGCGAGGTCACCTTCCACCTGCCGGCGGTGATCGGCGGGCGCGAGGTCTCCGGCGTCCGGCTCGCGCTTCGAGGCCGGCAGGGTCGTCGACGCGGGCGCCGAGCGCGGCGAGGAGTACCTGATCAAGCTGCTCGACACCGACGAGGGCGCCCGCACGCCTCGGCGAGCTCGGGATCGGCACCAACTACGCGATCGACCGCGGCACCCGCGAGGTCCTGCTCGACGAGAAGATCGGCGGCACCGTCCACATGGCGGTCGGCGCCAGCTACCCGGAGTCCGGCGGCACCAACGAGTCCGCCGTCCACACCGACATGGTCTGCGACCTGCGCCTCGGCGGCAGGCTCGAGGTCGACGGCGAGACGATGCAGGAGGACGGCAGCTTCGTCGTCTGAGCTGCCGGCTCAGGTCGCCGGAACGGCGGTGCCGTAGATCTGGCAGCTTCCCGTTTCGTCGCTGGCGATCGTGTGCAGCTGGAGGCTGATGGTTTCGGTCGCGGTTCGGTGATCGCCTGGACCTCGCCACGGGCGTGGGTGCCGGGGGAGAGTCGAGCGTCGAGCACCGCGATCCTGCTGCCCGCCCCGAAGGCTTTCCGACGTTGCTCGCCACCAGCGCGAGCCGGTGCTGTCGAGGGCAAGACGAGTAGTCAAGGGTCGCCGGCGCGTCGGACTTGACGTAGACGATCAATTCCGGCGGCGTCCCGAAACAGAGCTCTTCCATGGTCGAAGCCGCCGACATGCGCGACTTCCCTTTCCAAGCCGTCGGGCGCCGAGCTGTAGTCGACGCGGACCGCCGACGGCCCCTGCGGCCCGGGTGCTCCCGGAGCCCCCGGGAGGCCGGGTGCGCCGGCCTGGCCTCGGCGCCCCCTGGCCCGATCGGCCCGCGCCTGCCCCGCTTTCCGCGCTTGCCCCGCGGCCCGCGCTTCGCCTTGGACTTCGACTTGTGCCGGAAGGCGACGCGGCGTTCCACCTGCCTCGGGCCGCTGCGCACGAGGACCTGGTCGCGGCGGCGCTGCCCACCGCGGCGAGGACCAGGCGACGATCACGGCGACTGCCATCGCGGGACTTGGCAGGCGCACGACTCGAAGCGTAGCGCCCGCTCGGCGAACAGGGAAATCGCCCTGACCGGGTGTTGGATATCTGACGGTCTACCGTTCGGCAGCGGCGAGCCGGCGAGCAGGAAGAACCAGATCGTCAGGGCGAGGGCGGCGAGCAGGCACCGAGCCCATGAGCACCGCCTCGACGACCGTCGTCGTGCCGCGCTGGATGGGGGTGTCGCGCATGCTGCGCATCCAGGCCGGGCGCATCGGCGCCAGCCGGTTGGTGCCGGTGATTTCCACGTAGAGGCGGTTGAGGCGGCTGATCAGCCAGGCGACGATCGACGATCGAGAGCATCAGGCCGACGATCACGACCGCGTAGGGCGTCTCGGCCGGGAACTGGGTCTTCGAGACCTTCGAGCCGATGTAGAGCCAGCTCAGCGGCAGCGCCGTCCAGAGCGAGAGCGCCGCGAGCAGCATCGCGACGAAGATCAGGCTCGCGGAAATGCTCTCTCGCGACGCCTTCGGCTTTGCGAGTGGGTTGCCATCGCCGTGCTTCATAGAATGCCATGCATGTCCGGTCATTCGAAGTGGTCCTCGATCAAACACAAGAAGGGCGCCGCCGACGCGAAACGCGGCAAGCTGTTCTCGAAGCTGGCGCGGGCGATCATCGTCGCCGCCCGCGACGGCGGCGGCGACGTCGACGGCAACCCGACCCTGGCCACCGCCGTCCAGAAGGCAAAAGACGCCTCGATGCCCAAGGAAAACATCCAGCGGGCGATCGACCGCGGGACCGGCGCCAGCGCCGACGCGGCGGCGATCCAGCATGTCTCCTTCGAGGGCTACGGGCCGGGTGGCGCGGCGATCCTGGTCGAGGCGCTGACCGACAACCGCAACCGCGACCACGGCCGACGTGCGCCTCGCCTTCACCAAGCACGACGGCAGCCTCGGCGAGCCCGGCTCGGTCGCCTGGATCTTCGAGAAACGCGGGGTCGTCAGCCTCGACGGCTCCCGCTACGGCGAGGACGACGTGCTCGCGGCGATCGACGCCGGCGCCGAGGACGTCAGCGAGGACGGTGACCTCTTGCGCATCCTCTGCGAGCCGGCGCAGCTCGGCGACGTGCGCGAGACGCTCGAGGGCGACGGAGTGGAGGTCCAGTCCTCGGAGGTGACGATGGAGCCGAAGAGCACGGTCGAGGTCGGCAAGGGCGACGCCAAGGCCGCTGCTCGGCCTGCTCGACGAGCTCGAGGACAACGACGACGTCAGCGAGGTGCACGCCAACTTCGACATCCCCGAAGAGGTCATGGCCGAGATCGTCGCCTAGGCGCCGGCGCTCTGTCCCCGGAAGGCATCCGACCTTCCGCCCAGAATCCGTCTCCATGCAAGTCGTGATGGGGATCGACCCCGGCGCAGCGAACCTCGGCTTCGGGATCGTCCGAGTCGAGGGCAATCACATGGTCGCGCTCGACGGCGGCGTCGTCGAAACGCCCTCCGAGCTGCCGGCCGAGCGCCGCCTGGAGCGGATCCACCCCTCGCCTGGCCGAGCTGATCTCCTGGCACGAGCCGAAGGCGATGGCGATCGAGGAGGTCTACTTCGGCAAGAACGTGCGCTCGGCGATGGCCGTCGGCCAGGCCAGCGGCGTCGCGATGCTGGCGGCTGCCGAGCGAGGCGTGCGCTGCTTCGCCTACACGCCGCAGGCGATCAAGATGGCCGTCTGCGGGTCCGGCGGTGCCGGCAAGAAGCAGGTCCAGAGGATGGTCGGGACCCTGCTCGGCCTGCCCGAGACCCCCAACCCCGACCACGCGGCGGACGCCCTCGCGGTGGCGATCTGCCACGGCGGAACCACCGCCCGCCGGCAGGCGGTGGCGGCGGCCGACGAGGCCCGCGAGCGGGTCGCGGGATGATCGCCGCGGTCCGCGGCGCGGTCGTCGTCCGCCGGCCCGACCACGTCGTCATCGACGCCAACGGGGTCGGCTACCGACTGACCGTGTCCTCGGAGACGCTGCGCTCCGTCCCGGCCACCGGCCAGGAGGCCTTCCTGCACGCCGAGCTCGTCGCCCGCGACGACTCGCTGGCGCTCTTCGGCTTCGCGTCGGAGGAGGAGCGCGACCTCTTCGGCGAGCTGGTCTCGGTCAGCGGCGTCGGCCCCAAGGTCGCGATCGCGACGCTCTCGGGAGGCCCGGCGCGGGAGCTGTTGAGGGCGATCGCGGCCGGCGACGCGAAGCGCTTCCAGGCCGTGCCCGGGATCGGCAAGCGGACCGCGGAGCGGATCATCGTCGAGCTTCGCGACAAGGTCGCCGGCACCCTCGAGGCGGAGGTCGTCGAGGCCCTGGCCGACGGCGGCGATGCCCGCGACCTCGCCCGCGACGGGCTCGTCAATCTCGGCTACGCGCCGCTCGAGGCCGAGCAGCTCCTCGACGGGCTTCAGGGCTCCGACCCGGAGGCCCTGATCGCCTCGGCCCTGCGCAAGGCGGGAACGGGCAAGGCGGCATGAGCGACGAGGGCGGGATCAACCCGAACCGCATCCGCACCCCGGGGATCGACGAGACGGCGGGCGACATTCGCGTCCACGACGCTCGCGCCGACGTCCCCGACGAGGACCTCGACCGCTCGCTGCGGCCGCGGACGCTGGCCGACTTCGTCAACCAGGAGCAGGTCACCGAGCAGCTGGCGATCTTCATCGAGGCCGCCCAGCGGCGCGGCGAGCCGCTCGACCACGTCCTGCTCGCCGGGCCGCCGGGGCTCGGCAAGACCTCACTGGCCAACATCGTCGCCGCCGAGCTCGGTGTGCCGATGGTCCAGACCGCGGGGCCGGCGCTCGAGCGCAAGGCGGACGTCGCCTCCTTCCTGACCTCCCTGGAGCCCGGCAGCGTCTTCTTCGTCGACGAGATCCACCGCCTCGGCCGTGCCGTCGAGGAGACCCTCTACCCGGCGATGGAGGACGGAGAGCTCCCGGTCGTGCTCGGCCAGGGCGCCGGCGCCCGCACCGTGACCCTGCCGCTGCCGCCGTTCACGCTGATCGGAGCGACCACTCGGGCCGGCCTGTTGACCACGCCACTGCGCGACCGCTTCGGGGTCTGCCACCGACTCGAGCACTACGGCGCCGAGCACCTCGCCGAGATCGTCGAGCGCTCGGCCGGGATCCTCGAGGTCGAGATCGACGAGGAGGGCGCGCGCACGATCGCCGGCCGCTCGCGCGGGACTCCGAGGGTCGCGAACCGGCTGTTGAAGCGGGTCAGGGACTTCGCCCAGGTCAAGGGCCGCGGCGCGATCGACGCCCCGGTGGCCGCCGCGGCGCTGGAGATGCTCGAGGTCGACGAGGGCGGCCTCGACCGTTCCGACAGGGCCCTGCTCGACACCGTCGCGACCAAGTTCGGCGGCGGCCCGGTGGGGCTCTCGACCCTGGCGATCGCGCTCGGCGAGGAGCCCGACACGATCGAGGACATCTTCGAGCCCTACCTGCTCCAGCAGGGCCTGCTGAAGCGGACCCCGCGGGGCAGGGTGCTCACCGAGCGCGCCTTCGAGCACCTTGGGATCGCCGTCCCGGAGGGCGCCGCGAGCCTCTTCTAGGCGGCGACCGCAGGAGTTTGCGCCGACTCTCAGTAATCTGGCATGGGATGCCGTTCTTCATCTGCCCCAACTGCGGCCATAGGGAGGCCAGCTCCGAACGAACCGCCGGGTTCAGCGCCCGGCCGAAGGGCTGCGCCAAATGCGGCTTCGGCTTCGTCTTCGAGCTGCTCGACGACTACTACCCGGCCCCCAACGCCGCCTTCTTCGTCTGCGACAAGCAGGCCCGGGTGATCGACGCCGGGCGCGGCAGCTTCGAGCTGACGGGCCTCTCCGACGAAGACGTGATCGGGCGCCCGGTGCAGGAAGTCCTCGGGCTCCAGTGGCGCGAAGAAGGCAAAGGCGGGCCGAGCGCCGACGTCGACGGCGACGGCAGGACCGACCCGATCGAGACCTCGCTCGAGTGGGGCGTGCGCTCGCTCGGCAAGCGCGTCTCCGTCAACGCCGAGGGCGACCTCCCGGCCGACGCCGTCGCCGACGTGTTCCCCGCCTACGACGAGGACGGCGGCCTGCTGATCGTCCTCACGCCCGAGAGCTGAGCCGGGGACATGGGGAAACGGCGCCGCCACCTCTTCGTACTGCTCTTCGTGCTCGGGCTGGTCATCGCCTCGGGCATCGTCATCGCCAATAGGGAAACCAAGCTCGGCCTCGACCTCAAGGGTGGGATCGAGCTGATCCTCCAGGGCCGGCCGACTCCGCAGCAGCCGACGATCGACAGCTCCTCGATGGGCCGCGCGGTGGACATCGTCCGCGAAGGCTGCGACGAACTCGGAGTCTCCGAGATCGAGGTGTCCCGGGTCGGCTCGGACCAGATCCAGGTCGGGATTCCCGGCGCGACCAGCGTCGGCAAGGCGACCGAGTGCGCCACCAAGCCCGCCCGCCTCTACTTCTTCGACTGGGAGCCGGGTCTGATCGGCCGCGAGGCCGCGATCGGCGGGCACCCGGGCCGACAGCCTCCGGCCGGCCCGTTGAAGGAAGCCGAAAAGGAATGGAAGGAAGCCGGCAGGAACCCGAAGAAGCTGCGGAACAAACGCCTGATCTTCGCCGGGGCGCTGCCCACCGAGTACGCGGCGACCAAGCTCGGCTCCGAACAGGAACTCGTCAAGGACTGCCCGAATTGCAGTGAACCGACGACCTACTACTTCTTCAAGAAGGACAAGTCGCACACGCTGATCGCGGGCCCGGAGTTCACCGAAAAGGACCTCTTCGTCGACCCGACGGGAAAAAAGAGGCGGCGCGACGCGGGCGTGATCGTCAAGGTCCCGCAGGGGACGACGATCGTCTCCGAAAAGCCGCAGAACTCCAACGGGGAAACCCTCGTCGAAGCGGAACCGGGCTGGTTCGCGATCAAGGACGAACCGGCGCTCTCGGGGACCGAAATCACACGGCCCAAGCAGGAAACGAGCGAAGGCGGCAGGCCCAACGTCACCTTCGGCTTCACCGACGCCGGCCGCGGGGCATTCCACGACGTCACCCGCAGCATCGCCCAACGCGGCCAGGCGCAGGCGATCGGCCTGCCCGGCGCCGAAGAAACCGAAGCGCTCTCCGGCCACTTCGCCGTCGTCCTCGACAACGAAGTCAAGACCCGGCCGATCATCAACTTCGCGCAGAACCCCGATGGCATCGACGGCCGCACGGGCGCCGAAATCTCGGGTGGCTTCAACAGCATCGGCGAAGCCCAGGAACTGGCGTCGTTCCTGCAGCGCGGCGCCCTGCCGCTGAAACTGAAACTGATCAGCGAGAGCCAGGTCTCGGCGACCCTGGGCAGCGAAGCCCTGCACGAGGGGATCAAGGCCGGGATCATCGGCCTGGCGCTCGTCGTCCTCTTCCTGCTCATCTTCTACCGGGTCCTGGGCCTGATCGCGGCGCTGGCGCTGGGCGCCTACGGGGTGATCTTCTTCGCCCTGATCAAACTGATCCCGATCACCCTGACCCTGCCGGGGATCGCGGGCCTGGTGCTGACGATCGGCGTCGCCGCCGACTCGAACATCGTCATCTTCGAGCGCATCAAGGAGGAGGTGCGCGCGGGCAGATCGATGTCGGCGGCGATCTCCGCCGGCTACAAACGAGGGATCGCGACGATCGTCGACGCCAACGTCGTCACCCTGCTGACGGCGTTCGTCCTCTTCGTGCTTGCCACGGCGGGGGTCAAGGGCTTCGCCTTCACGCTCGGCGTCGGCACGATCGTCTCGCTGCTGACCGCGGTCGTCTTCACCCAGGCCCTGCTCGGCAGCATGAGCCGCACCCGGCTGCTCAACTCGCCGGCCGTCCTCGGGGTCTCGAAATCCGAACGCCAGCGCTGGCGTTTCGACTTCATGGGCGCGAGCCGCTGGTTCTTCACCCTCTCCGGGGTGATCCTGATCGTCGGTGGCCTGGCGCTGGCGACCAAGCAGCTCAACCTCGGCATCGACTTCGAGTCCGGCACGAGGATCGAGGTCGCCCTGAAGCAGGCGACCGACGAGGAAGGGGTGCGGGAAGCTCTCGACTCCGCCGGCGTCTCCGGGGCGGAGGTGCAGAAGGAGAGCAATCCGGGGCTCGGCTCGAACGCCTTCCTGGTTCAGTCCCAGACCCTGCGCCCGGGCCAGATCAAGAAGGTGCAGAACACCCTCGAAGACGAATTCGGGATCAAGGAAAACGCCTTCGACAGCACCAGCGTCGGCCCGACCTTCGGCAAGACGATCGCCAACAGCGCCCGCAACGCGCTGGTCTTCTCGCTGCTGATCATCTGCGCCTACATCGCCTTCCGGTTCGACCCGAAGTTCGCCGTCCCGGTCCTGATCGCCCTCTTCCACGACATCCTGATCACCGCGGGCGTCTACTCACTCACCGGCCGGGAGGTGACGAGCGGGACGGTCGCCGCTTTCCTGACCATCTTGGGCTACTCCCTCTACGACACGATCATCGTCTTCGACCGGATCCGGGAGAACATGCCGCGCATGCCGCGGGCCGCGTTCTCGCAGATCGTCAACCGCTCGATGAGCGAGGTGCTGACCCGCTCGCTGGCGACCAGCTTCACGACCCTGCTCGCGGTCGTCTCGCTGTTCGTCTTCGGCGGCGTCACCCTCCAGGACTTCGCCTTCGCGATGTTCGTCGGGATCGCGTCGGGAACCTACTCGTCGATCTTCATCGCCTCGCCCGTGCTGACCGCGTGGAAGGAGCGCGAGCCGGGCTTCGCCAGGCGCCGTCAGCGGATCGCCGAGCTGGACGGCTCGGTCCCCGCCTTCGCCGACGAGGTCGAGCTGGCGCGGCTCGCCGACGACTCGGAGAGCGAAGGTGAGCACGAGGCCGGCGCGGCGGCGGCCGAGCCCGAGGCCCAGCCGGCGGCGGGCGCCGTGGCCACCGCCGAGCCCGAGGGCGGCGGCGGCCAGTCCGCGAACGGCGAGGCGGCGGCGGCGGAAAAGGCCTCGGCCGAACGGCGCGAGCGCAATGCCCAGCGACGCGAGCGGCGCCAGCGCCGCCGCAAGCACGGGAGGAATCGATGATGGAGGTGAGGACCTGATGGCTCTGCTCGTCTTCTTCACGATGGGGATCGCGCTCTGGCACTTCACGGTCTTCGTGCCCGAGGACCGGTTCTGGCAGGGGATCGTCGGCGCCTTCCTCGGCGCCGTCATCGGCGCCGTCGTCTTCGGCTCGATCGTCACCGCCGTCACCGGCAAAGGCCTCGGCGACACCGACATCCTCACCGCGCTGCTGGCGATCCCCGGTGTCGTGATCGGCCTGGCCGTGGTCTGGGTGATCGGCGTGCGCACCGAACAGCACGAGGCCTGAGGTACCCGCCGCAGTTTCCGCGACTTCGAGAGCCGCTTCGGCGTCCGATGAGCAGACCTACGGTTAGTGGGTGGCTGAGACGATCCGGGCATACCGCGCCGAGCCGTACTCCTACGCCGACGCGCGCGCCGTCGTCGACGAGCTGGGGTTGAGCGAGCCGGTCGCGATCACGCTCGTACGGCGTGGGTACCGGACGCCGGAGCAGGCTCGGGCCTTCCTCGAGGCCGACGAGGCGCATCGGCCGGAGGAGTTCGGGTCGATGGCCGCGGTCGTCGAGCGGGTCTCGGCGGCGATCGCCGCGGGTGAGCGAATCACCGTCCACGGCGACTTCGACGTCGACGGCGTCTGCGCGACCGCGATCCTGGTCGGCGCTCTGCGCGAGCTCGGGGCGGAGTGCGACTGGCTGATCCCCGACCGGATCGCCGACGGCTACGGGCTGTCGGCCGAGAACGTCCGGCTGCTCGCCGATCGCGGCACCCGCATGCTGGTCACGGTCGACTGCGGCATCACCGCGGTCGAGGAGGTGGCGCTGGCGAAGTCCCTGGGGATCGACGTGGTCGTCACCGACCACCACCAGCCCGGTGAGCAATTGCCCGACTGCCCGATCCTGCACCCGTCTCTCGACGGCTACCCGTTTGCCGATCTCTGCGGGACCGCGGTTGCTTGGAAGTTGAGTTGCGCTCTGCGGGAAGGGTCGGGGGCGGCCTCCTCCGATTGCGGCCGCGATCTCGACCTCGTGGGGCTGGCGACCGTCGCCGACGTCGTGCCCCTGGTGGGGGAGAACCGGGCGCTGGTCAAGCGCGGGTTGGAGGAGGTGCGGCTGATGCAGCGGCCGGGGATCAAGGCGCTGGTGGAGGCGGCGAAATGTGAGCCGACGCGGCTGGATGAGGGCGATCTGGCGTTTCGGCTGGCGCCGCGGATCAACGCGGCCGGGCGGCTGTATCGGGCGGACGCCGGGGTCGAGCTGTTCCTCACCGAGGATCCCAGCAGGGCGGCGGAGATCGCACGGGAGCTGAGCCGGGCAAATGGCGAGCGGCGGGCGACGGAGCGCGAGGTCGTCCAACGCGGCCGAGGCGCGCGATTCGCGAGCTGCCCGACGAGCTGCGCGAGGCCCCGGCGCTCGTCGTCGCCGGCGAGGGCTGGCACCCGGGCGTGATCGGGATCGTCGCCTCGCGCCTCGTCGAGCGCCACCACCGCCCGGCGATCGTGATCTCGCTCGACGGCGAGGGTGGCGGGCGCGGCTCGGGGCGCAGCATCCCCGGCTTCGACCTGCTCGCCGCGCTCGAGGCCTGCGCCGAGCACCTCACCTCGTTCGGCGGCCACCGCGCCGCCGCCGGCCTCGAGCTCGAGAGGCGAGCCTCGAGCGCCTTCCGCGCGGCCTTCGCCGCGCACGCGGGAGGCCGCTTGGGCCCCGAGGACCTGACCAGCACCGAGCGCATCGACGCGATGGTCGGCGGCGCCGCCCTCGGGCTCGAGCTCGCCGAGGAGCTGGGCCGGCTGGCGCCCTTCGGCATGGGCAACCCCGGCGTGCGGCTGCTCGTCCCGGCGGCGCGGGTCCGCGACGTGCGGCCGATGGGCAGGAGGGCGACACGCCCGCTTCAGCCTCCACAGCGGCGCCCACCGGGCGCTCGGCGTCGCCTTCGGGCGCTCGCGGCTCGGGGTCGGCGAGGAGGAGGCGGTCGACGCCGCCGTGCGGCTCGAGGTCAACCACTGGAACGGCGCGATCGAGCCCCGCGTCGTCCTCCGCGAGCTCTACCCGCACGAGGCGGGTGAGAACGGTTCGGCCGCGGAAGGGCCCGGCGCCGAGAGCGACGCGGCGGCGCTCGACGCGGCCGACAGCCTGGTGGGAGCGCTTCGAGGCCGAGCTGGCCGCCGGCCCGGCCTCGGCCAGTCGCCGATCGGCCGAAGGCGCCTGGATCGAGCGAGGAAGGCGGCCCGGCGGCGGGGATGAGAGGACGACTTGCCGCGCCGCGGGGCGCGCCGGCGGCCGTGCTCGCCGAGCTCGCCTCCAGCGGCGCCTCGGTGCTGGGGCTGGTCGCCGACCGGCCGCGCGGCCGGGCGCCGATGGAGCGCACGGGGGCGCGGCTCGCCGATTACGGGGCGCTCGAGCGCGAGCCGGAGCCTGGCGGCCGCGCTTCGAGCACGTCGTCCTCGTCGACCCGCCCCTCGCAGCTGACCTCGAGCGGCTCGCGGGCCTGCCCTTCGAGCCCGTGGCGGGCCCGCGCCGGGGCGGGCCCCGGCTACCTGCACCTCGCCTGGGGGGAGCCCGAGCGCCGCTTCGCGCTCGCCGCGCTCGGCCGACCAGCTCGCCCGCGGCGGCGTCCTCGCCGGCGTCTTCCGCGACCTGCGCGCCGCGTGGGCGAGGCGGAGGCGGCGAGCGCAGCTCCACGAGGCGCTGCGCGGCGAGCGGCCCTCACCCGCGCGGACCGGAGGCCGCGGCGCGCTGCTTCGCGCGTGCTCGCCGAGCTCGGGCTCGTGCAGGGAGCGCCGCAACGTGGAGGCGGCGCCGTCGGGGTCGTATCCTCAGAGAGGACAGATTTGGAGCGCTCGGCGGCGTATCGCGCCTACGGCGCCCGTTACCAGGAGGGTCGCCGATACCTCGAAGGACTCAAACAGACCTAGAGCGCAGCGAGCTCCTCGCCGACCTCTTCGCCGTGGTCGAGGAGTTCGACTCGCCCGCGAGCGTCAACGGGGCCGCGACGGGGCCGTCGACGGCGCCTCCTCGCAGGCCGAGACGGCCCTCGCCCTGGCGACGATCGACCGCGACGCGGTCGAGCCACGCCTTCGAGTTCGCCTGCGACCGGCACGCCGACCAGCTGCCGCCACTCGGGCGACGAGTTCATCACCCACCCGGTCGGAGTCGCCCAGATCTGCGCCGGCATGCGGCTCGACACCGGCGACCCTCTGCGCGGCGCTGCTCCACGACACCGTCGAGGACACGAGCGCCAGCCTCGAGGAGATCCGCGAGGAGTTCGGCGAGGAGATCGCCCAGCTCGTCGACGGCGTCACCAAGCTGACCGGGATCACCTTCGAGAGCCGCGACGAGCGCCAGGCCGAGAACTACCGCAAGATGATGGTGGCGATGGCCACCGACGTCAGGGTGATCCTGATCAAGCTGGCCGACCGCCTCCACAACATGCGCACCCTCGGCGCGCTGCCGAAGCAGAAGCAGGTGGCGAAGTCGCGCGAGACCCTGGAGATCTACGCGCCGCTCGCCCACCGGCTCGGCATCCACGCGATCAAATGGGAGCTCGAGGACCTCGCCTTCGCGACCCTGCACCCGCGCAAGTACAAGGAGATCAAACAGCTCGTCGCCCAGCAGCGCGACGAGCGCGAGCTCTACGTCAACGAGGCCGGCGAGTTCCTCGCCGAGGAGCTGGAGCGGCTCGGCATCGAGGCCGAGATCTCCGGCCGCGCCAAGCACTTCTACTCGATCTACACGAAGATGACCAAGAAGGGCCGCGAGTTCAACGAGATCTTCGACCTCACGGCGATGCGGGTGATCGTCGGCTCGGTCAAGGACTGCTACGGCACGATCGGCGTCATCCACTCGCTCTGGAAGCCGCTGCCCGGCCGCTTCAAGGACTTCGTCGCGATGCCGAAGGCGAACATGTACCAGGCGCTGCACACGACGGTGATCGGTCCCGAGGGCAAGCCGCTGGAGATCCAGATCCGGACCGAGGAGATGCACAAGCTCGCCGAGTACGGGATCGCCGCCCACGTCGCCTACAAGGAGGGCGGCGCCGCCGACCCGCAGAAGGAGAAGATGACCTGGCTGCGGCAGCTGGTCGAGGCCGAGGGCGACCAGGACCCGGCCGAGTTCCTCGAGTCGCTCAAGGTCGACCTCTTCGAGGACGAGGTCTTCGTCTTCACCCCGAAGGGCGAAGTGAAGAGCCTCTCCGGCGGCTCGACCCCGCTCGACTTCGCCTACGCCGTCCACACCGACGTCGGCCACCGCTGCGTCGGCGCCAAGGTCAACGGCAACATCGTCCCGCTCCACTACCAGCTGCGCTCCGGGGACATCGTCGAGGTGCTGACCGCGAAGCAGAAGCGCGGCCCCTCCCGCGACTGGCTGAAGCTGGTCCGCACCAGCCGCGCCCGCAACAAGATCCGCGCCTGGTTCAAGGAGGAGCGCCGCGAGGACGCCGAGCGCAGCGGCCGCGAAAAGCTCGACGAAGCGCTGCGCACCCGCGGCCTGCCGATGCAGAAGGTCGCCGGCTCGCCGCTGCTCGCCGACGTGATCCGCGAGATGGGCCACCAGAAGGCGAGCGAGTTCTACATCGCCCTCGGCCAGGGCAAGATCTCGACCAAGACCGTCGCCAACAAGCTGATGCAGCGGCTCAAGGCCGGCGAGGCGGTCGAGGAGCACGAGCCGCTCGGCCGCGAGCGCGGCGAGGACAAGGCGCGCCGCACCAAGGACGCCGCCGACCTACGGGATCAGCGTCAAGGGCGCCGACTAGGTCGCCGTGCGGCTCGCCAAGTGCTGCCGCCCGGTGCCCGGCGACGAGATCGTCGGCTACGTCTCGCCTCGGCCGCGGGATCACGATCCACCGCACCGACTGCAACAACGTCACGGCGCTGAAAAGCGACCCGGAGCGCTTCGTCGAGGTCAGCTGGGACGGCGAGAACGAATCCTCCTACCGGGTCGAGGTCCAGATCGACGCCTACGACCGCACCCGGCTGCTCGAGGACCTCTCGCGGACCTTCTCGGAGGCCGGGATCAACATCATCGGCGCCAGCTGCACCACCAAACAGCCGATGGTCAAGAACCGCTTCGTCGTCGAGGTCGGCGACACCGAGCAGCTCAAGGAGCTGCGTCTCCCGCCTGCGCAACGTCGAGTCGGTCTTCGACGTCTACCGGATCACCCCGGCCGGCTGAGGACCGGCGCCCGGGTGTGTCCTCGGTCGCTTGCGTGCGGAGCACGCCGCGCTCCCTGCGTCCTACCCGAGCTTGGTCCTCCGCCGGCGCCCTGGGGAGTCCTCGGTCCTACCCAGGCTTGACTCTCAGCCCCCGGCCGGCGCCCTGGGGAGTCCTCGGTCCTACCCAGGCTTGACTCTCAGCCCCCGGCCGGCGCCCGGGTCTAGGCGACGATCGTCAGGGCGCCGGGCTCGACCGATAGGTCGATCCGCGGCCGCTCGCCGATGTAGTCGCCGTCGACCTGGATCGGCAGCGGCCGGACCTCGCCCTCGCCGGTCTTCGAGATCGACTCGACCGAGGCCCTGTGGACGCCTTCGAAGTGGTCGATCTGGCGGTGGCGGGCGGCGGGCCGCCTGTCGCTGAACAGGCGCGGGATCAAAGTCGGCATGTCGCGCTGCGCCGCCCGCTTGAGGACGCCGAGCGAAAGCTCGCCGTCGTCGATCGCGACCCCCTCGCAGACCCGGATCGGGTGGCTGGCGAAGTAGGTGAACGGGTCCGAGTTCTGGGCCAGGGCGGTGACGCCCTCGACCGGGTCGCCGGCGTCGCTCTCCACCCGCATCCGCACCGGGTCGTAGAGGAAGTTCGCGGTAGAAGGCTGGAGACCGCCGCCCAGGTGTAGTAGTACGGCCCGGCCCGCGACTTCAGCCGCGGGTGGGCGTCGACGCGCTTGACGACGGTGGCATCGATCCCGACCCCGCAGGAGAAGACGAAGTGGCGCTCGTCGACCCTGCCGAGGTCGATCTTCCGCGGCCGCCACTCGTCGGCAAGGGTGAGCAGGTGCTCGGTCGCGTCGACGACGTCGTTGGGGATGCCGAGGGTGCGGCAGACGACGTTGGTCGAGCCCCCGGGCAGGACCGAGACGGGCACGTCGGTGCCGGCGAGCCCATTGGCCACCTCGTTGAGCGTCCCGTCGCCGCCGAAGGCGACGACGACGTCGTAGCCGTGGTCGCGGACCTCGCGCCCGATCTCGGTCGCGTGGTTCTGCGCCTCGGTCGCCACCGTCTCGACCTCGAAGCGCCCCTGGAGCGCGTAGACGACGAGGTTCTTGAGCCTGTCCGAGACGGTCGTCGCATACGGGTTGACGATGATCAGCATCCGTTTCTTGGCCGGACGCTTTGGCTTGCCAGAGCGGATTTTGACCATCAAATGTCACCGAGCAGGGCATCGGGCGCCCGTGGTGGCCCAAGCTGGTCGAGATGTTGGCCTGGCCCATGAAAGTCGAGAGCGCCTCGGCGTTGGCCCCGGCGGCGATCATCGGCGATGCGAAGGCGTGGCGGCATTCGGGGAGCGTAATGCGATCGAGCCCGGCGTTCTTCCAGGCCTCGTCCGCCCGGTCACTCGGCTTCTCGTCCCTGAACGGGCCCGCCGTCGTACGGCCGCAGAGCAGGCAGCCCTCCCGACCGGGAATGGGGGAAAACCCGGATGGTCGGCAGGAAGGCAGCGAGTAGCCTGATCTCAATGGAGGGCAAGAGTGCGACGTTCGAGGTGCGCGTCCACGGACGGGGCGGACAGGGCGTCGTCACCGCCGCCGAGTTGCTCTCGATCGCCGCCTTCGACGAGGGCCGTCACGCCCAGGCCTTCCCGAGCTTCGGCTCCGAGCGCATGGGCGCGCCCGTCGTCGCCTTCTGCCGTATCTACGACCTGCCGATCCGCCCCGCGAGCCGGTGGCCGAGCCCGACGCGCTGATCGTCCAGGACGCGACCCTGCTGCATCAGGTCGACCTCTTCAGCGGCCTGGCGCCCGACGGCTACGTGCTGCTCAACAGCAGCCGCGAGCTTCGGGGAGCTCGGCCTCGGCGAGTTCGTCGCGCGGCTTCCGGCCGGAGCGGCTGATCACCGTCGCCGGCCACCGAGATCGCCCGCCGCCACCTCGGTCGGCCGCTACCGAACACGGCGTTGCTCGGCGGCTTCGCGGCGCTCACCGGCGCGCTAGATTCGAGCTCGCTGCTCGGCGCGATCGGCGAGCGCTTCCCCGGGCCCGGCCGGCGAGGCCAACGCCGCCGCCGCGGAGGCGTCTTCGACGATGGTCGAGCGGAGCATGGGGGAGGTGCCCGTGCTCCGGCAGATCGAGGGTCGCCCGCGGTCGCCGAGACGGTCGCCGTCTGCCGCCCCGAGGTCGTCTGCGCCTACCCGATCTCGCCCCAGACCCACATCGTCGAGGGGCTCTCCGACATCGTGCGCGAAGGCCGGCTCAGCCCTGCGAGTTCATGAACGTCGAGTCGGAGTTCGCGGCGATGTCGGTCTGCATCGGCGCCTCGGCGGCCGGCGCCCGCGCCTACACGGCGACCGCCAGCCAGGGCCTCCTGTTCATGGCGGAGGCGCTCTACAACGCCTCCGGGCCTGGGCCTGCCGATCGTGATGACGGTCGCCAATCGGGCGATCGGCTCGCCGATCAACATCTGGAACGACCACTGCGACTCGATGTCCCAGCGCGACTCCGGCTGGATCCAGCTCTACGCCGAGACCAACCAGGAGGCCGTCGACCTGCACGTGCAGGCGTTCCGCCTCGCCGAGGAGCTCTCGCTGCCGATGATGGTCTGCATGGACGGCTTCATCCTCACCCACGCCTTCGAGCCGATCGACGTGCCCGTGCGGCGAGCAGGTCGACGCCTTCCTGCCGCGGTTCGAGCCCCGCCAGGTGCTCGATCCCGACGACCCGATGACGATCGGCGCGATGGTCGGTCCCGAGGCCTTCACCGAGGTCAACTACCTGGCTCACGCGAAGCAGATGCAGGCGCTCGACGCGATCCCCAAGGTCGCGGCCGAGTTCGAGTCGGCGTTCGGGCGGCCCTCGGGCGGGCTCCTGCGCGGCTATCGCGCCGACGACGCGGAGACGATCGTCGTCGCCCTCGGCTCGGTGCTGGGGACGATCGAGGACACCGTCGACGCGATGCGAGACGAGGGGGTCAGCGATCGGCGCCCTCGCGATCAAGTCGTTCCGGCCCTTCCCGATGGAGGAGGTCCGCGCGGCCCTGGCCGGCGCCAAGCGCGTCGTCGTGCTCGAGAAGGCACTTGCCGTCGGGGTCGGCGGGATCGTCTCCGCGAACGTGCGGATGGCCCTCTCCGGCCTCCGGCTCCACGGCTACACGGTGATCGCCGGCCTCGGCGGCCGCGCGATCACCGGCGCCTCCCTGCGGCGGCTCTTCGACGACGCCGTCGCCGACCGGCTCGAGCCGTTGGCTTCCTCGACATGGACTGGAAGCGGGTCGAGGCGGAGCTGGAGAGGATGGCCGAGCCCGGCCGCAGCGGCCCCCACGCGGAGAACATCCTGGGCGAAGTCGGGATCGTCGCCGGGGGGTCGCACTGATGCCCGGGCCGGCCGAGGGGCAGGCGCCCGAGCGCCACCAGCGGGTCCGCTTCTACCAGGTCGGCAGCAACGTGATCGGCAACCGCCTGCTCGACCCCGAGCAGCGGACCGTGCAGGCGCGGATGGACCGTTCCAACACGCTCACCTGCGGGCACCGGGCCTGCCGCGGCTGCGGCGAGGCGCTGGGCGCCCGCTA
Organism: uncultured Solirubrobacterales bacterium; assembly: GCA_963727615.1. GTDB lineage: Bacteria > Actinomycetota > Thermoleophilia > Solirubrobacterales > 70-9 > VRUE01. The sequence goes on along the minus strand of CAVSHD010000008.1, from coordinate 111,382 downwards.
CGTGCTCGACGCGGCGATGCGCGCGACCGAGGGGAAGGTGGTCGCCGCCAACGCGACAGGGTGCCTCGAGGTCTTCTCGACGCCGTTCCCCGAGACCTCATGGCAGCTGCCCTGGATCCACTCTCTGTTCGGCAACGCTCCCGCGGTCGCCAGCGGAGTCGCGGCCGCCCTCCGCGCCAAGGGGCGCGACGACGTCCGGGTGGTCGGCCAGGGGGGCGACGGCGGCACGGTCGACATCGGCTTCGGCTGCCTCTCCGGGATGTTCGAGCGAAACGACGACGTGCTCTTCGTCTGCTACGACAACGAGGCCTACATGAACACCGGCGTGCAGCGCTCCGGCGCGACGCCGGCGGCCGCGCGCACCGCCAACACGAAGCCGATCGGCGAGCACGCGGGCAACGAGTTCGGCCAGGGCAAGGACATGCCGCGGATCGCGATCGCGCACGGCATCCCCTACGTGGCGACCGCCACCGTCGCCGAGCAGCACGACCTCGAGCGCAAGGTCGAGGCGGCGATGGCGATCCACGGCGCCCGCTACATCCACGTCTTCGTGCCCTGTCCGCTGGGCTGGGGCTCGGAGCCGAGCGACACGATCAAGCTCGCGCGGCTGGTCAAGGAGACCGGCCTCTTCCCGGTCTTCGAGGCAGTCGACGGCGAGGTGGTCGGCGTCTCCAAGATCCGGCGCCGGACGCCGGTCGAGGAGTACCTGCGGCTCCAGCGCCGCTATGCCCACCTCTTCGGCGAGCACGGGCGCCCCGACATCGTCGAGCGCCTGCAGGCGATGGCCGATCGCAACATCCGCGACTACGGGCTTCTGGACGGCGCCCCGGAGGAGGAGGGCCGGTGAGCGCCAAGCCCTACGCGATCACGCTCGACGTCGGCTCGAGCCTGGCGAACAAGACCGGCAGCTGGCGCGACGAGCGCGCCGTCTACGTCGACCGGATGCCCCCCTGCAACGACGCCTGCCCGGCGGGGGAGAACGTCCAGGCCTGGCTTTACGAGGCCGAGGAGGGGGAGGAGGGCTACGAGCGGGCCTGGCGCAAGCTGATCGAGGACAACCCCTTTCCGGCGATCATGGGGAGGGTCTGCTACCACCCCTGCGAGACCTCCTGCAACCGCGGCCAGCTCGACGAGGCGGTCGGCATCCACTCGGTCGAGCGCTTCCTCGGCGACGAGGCGATCAGGCGCGGCTGGACGGTGGAGGCGGGCGCCGAGCCGAGCGGCAAGCGGGTGCTGATCGTCGGCGCCGGCCCCTCGGGGCTCTCCGCCGCCTACCACCTCACCCGCCGTGGCCACGCGGTGACGATCCACGACGCGGGCTCGAAGCCGGGCGGGATGATGCGCTACGGCATCCCCCGCTACCGCCTCCCCCGCGACGTCCTCGACGCCGAGGTGCAGCGGATTCTCGACCTCGGGGTTGAGCTGGAGCTGGGACGGCGGGTGGAGAACGTCCTCGACTCGATGCGCGAGGGCGGCTTCGACGCCGCCTTCCTCGCCGTCGGCGCCCACATCGGACGCCGCGCCTACGTCCCCGCCGGCGAGGCCGCGCGGATCGTCGACGCCGTCTCGCTGCTGGAGGATCTCGAGGAGGGCGAGAAGCCGCTGCTCGGGCGCCGCGTCGCCGTCTACGGCGGCGGCGACACCGCGATGGACGCGGCGCGGACCGCGCGCAGGCTCGGCGCGACCGACGCCGTCGTCGTCTACCGCCGCACCAGGGAGCGGATGCCGGCCCACGACTTCGAGGTCACCGAAGCCGAGGAGGAGGGGGTGATGATGCGCTGGCTCTCCACCGTCAAGCACTTCGACGACGGCAAGCTCCTGCTGGAGCGGATGGAGCTCGACGAGGACGGCTTCCCTCAGCCGACCGGTGAGACCGAGGAGCTGGAGGCCGACTCGTTGGTGCTTGCGCTCGGCCAGGAGGCCGACCTCGCCCTGCTCGAGGGCGTGCCGGGGATCGAGGTCTCCGACGGCGTCGTCGAGGTCGGGCCGAACATGATGACCGGCCACGAAGGGATCTTCGCCGGCGGCGACATGGTGCCCGCCGAGCGCTCCGTCACGGTCGGCGTCGGGCACGGCAAGCGCGCCGCCCGCCACATCGACGCCTGGCTGCGGGGCGAGCAGCTGGAGCCGCCGCCGCGCCCCGAGCTGGCGACCTTCGAGATGCTCAACACCTGGTACTACGCCGACGCTCCGCGGGCCGAGCAGCCGCGGCTCGAGGCCGCGAGGAGGGCCTCCGCGTTCGACGAGGTGGTCGGCGGCCTCGACGAGTCCAACGCCGTGTTCGAGGCGCGCCGCTGCCTCTCCTGCGGCAGCTGCTTCTCCTGCGACAACTGCTACGGCGTCTGTCCAGACAACGCCGTGATCAAGCTCGGCGAGCCGGGCGAGCTCTACGAGATCGACCTCGACTTCTGCAAGGGCTGCGGCCTCTGCGTCGCCGAGTGCCCGTGCGGGGCGATCGAGATGGTCCCCGAGCAGAGCTGAGCCGCTCGGACCGCGCGCGGTCGCCGCGTCAGGCCGTCACTTCATAGCGGGTGACCTCGCCGTCGCTCGCTTCGCGGACTCGCCCCTCGTTGACGAGCAGGTCGGCGTGGCCGATCACCTCCGAGAGGGTGAGGAAGGCCTGGGTGACGGCGACGTTGCCCCAGATCGCCTGGGCGAGCTCGTAGCCCGAGCGCGGGCGCTCGGCGATCAGGCCGTGGATCTTCTCCTTGCGGCGCTCGTGCTTGGCGATCCGCTCGTCGATCAGGGCGACGTGGTCGACGATCGGCTCGCCGTGACCGCCGAGCACGAACTCGGCGGGCATCTCGCGGGTCAGCTTCATCGACTCGATGTAGGTGACGAGGGCCTGGGTGCGCTCGCTGGAGCCGTCGAGCGGGCGCGAGATCAGCGGGTTGGAGGAGATGTGGGCGAGGAGGTGGTCGGCGGCGATCAGGATCCGCCGCTCCTCGTCCCAGAAGACCGTGTCGGAGGGGCTGTGGCCGGGGCGGTGGAGGGCGCGGAGCGTGCGGTCGCGGAACTCGATCTCCTCGCCGTCGTCGAGGGGCCTCGTCACCTGCACGTGGGAGCCCCAGCTGCGGAAGCTCCGCGAGACGCTCTGCAGGGCCGCGGTCACCTCCTCGGGGATGCCGCTGCGCAGCATCAGCTCGACCGCGAAGCGGTCGTCGGCCTCGGCGTCGGCGTCGAAGTGGGCGAGGCGCTGGGCGGCGACCCCGATCGCCGCCACCTCGGCACCGGAGTGCTCGACGATGATCTCGACCAGGCCGAGGTGGTCGATGTGCTGATGGGTGACGATGACCAGCTCGAGGTCGTCGATCGAGTGGCCCCGCTCGCCGAGCTTGCCCTGCAGATCGTCGAGCGCCTTGCCGGAGTTGGGCCCGGTGTCGACCAGGGTCAGCGGCTCGTCCTCGAGCAGGTAGCAGTTGACCCTGCCGACGGCGAACGGGGTGGGGATCGCGAGCAGGTGGATCCCGGCGAGGGCCGCCTGCTCGAGGGCGCCCTCCGGGGTCAGCTCGCTCACGCTCGGATCAACCCGAGGATCTCGTCGCGCCTGGCCTCCATGTCCTCGCGGGAGACCAGCGACTCGAGGTTGAGGCGGAGCAGGGGCTCGGTGTTGGAGGGGCGGACGTTGAAGTGCCAGTCCGGGAAGTCGAGGGAGACGCCGTCGAGCCGCGTGACCTCCGCCCCCTCGCCGAAGCGCTCGACGATCTCCTCCATCTTCGCCTCGCCGTCGGCGACCTCGGAGTTGATCTCGCCGGAGATGAAGTAGCGGGAGCGGAAGTCGGCCATCAGCTCGGCGAGGCTGCGGCCGTCGAGCGAGAGCAGCTCGAGCATCAGCAGCGCCGGGATCGTCCCCGAGTCGGCGTTCCAGAAGTCGCGGAAGTAGTAGTGGCCGGAGACCTCGCCGCCGAAGGCGGCGCGCTCCTCGCGCATCCGCGCCTTGAAGAAGGCGTGGCCGACGCGGGAGAGCGCCGAGCGGCCGCCGTCGGCGGCGATCAGGTCGGGGACGGCGCGGCTCGAGCGCGGGTCATAGAGGATCGTCGCCCCCTTCTCCTTGGCGAGGATCGAGCGCGCCAGCAGCGCGCAGACGAAGTCGCCGTCGCAGAACTCGCCGTTGCCGTCGATGAAGAAGCAGCGGTCGGCGTCGCCGTCCCAGGCGATCCCGAGGTCGGCGCCGCTGGAGCGCACGCGCTCGATGATCAGCCGCCGGTTCTCCTCGAGCAGCGGGTTGGGCTCGTGGTCGGGGAACTCGCCGTCGGGGACGAAGTACATCTCCTCGAGCTCGAGCGGCAGCCGCTCGAGGATCGGGCCGACCATCGGGCCGCCCATGCCGTTGCCGCCGTCGACGACCACCTTCATCGGCCCAACCGACGATGGGTCGATGAAGGAGAGCGCGTGCTCGCGGAATTCGCCCCAGACGTCGACCTCCTCGCAGGAGCCACCGCCGCGGGCGGGGCCGAGCCCACCCTCGATCTCGCGCCGCACGTCGCCGATCCCGGCGTCCCCCGACAGCGCCAGCGCGCCCTCGCGGACGAGCTTGATGCCCGTGTAGGCCTTCGGGTTGTGGGAGGCGGTGACCATCGCTCCGCCGTCGAGCTCGCGCGAGCCGACCAGGTGGTAGAGCATCTCGGTCGCGACCATGCCGGCGTCGAGCACCTCGACCCCCTCGGCGACGAGGCCCTCGCGCGCCGCCGCCGCCATCGCCGGCGCGGTCAGCCGCATGTCGCGGCCGAGGCCGACCCGCAGCTCGTCCACCGCCTTGCCGCGCAGGCGCCCCAGGACGCGGGCGAAGGCGCGGCCGATCGCCTCCGCGGTCGTCTCGTCCATCTCCGAGCCGTGCAGCCCGCGGATGTCGTAGGCCTTGTAGATGGAGGGCGGCGAGAGGGTCAAAACGCCCCCTTCAGGGCCTTGTAGCTCTGCTCGAGCGTCTGCGGCATCACCTTGGTGTCGGCGATCACGGGCATGAAGTTGGTGTCGCCGCCCCAGCGCGGGACGACGTGCAGATGGATGTGGTGCTCGACCCCGGCGCCGGCGGCCCTGCCCTGGTTGAGGCCGACGTTGAAGCCGTGCGGCTCGTAGACGTCCTCGAGCCGGGCCATCGAGAGCTGCGCGAGCGCGGTCATCTCGGCGATCGTCTCGGCGGGCAGGTCCTGGAAGCGGGCGACGTGCGCGTAGGGGGTCACCATCAGGTGCCCGTTCGTGTACGGGTAGAGGTTGAGGATCACGAAGCAGTGCTCGCCCCGGTGGACGATCAGGTTCGCCTCGTCGTCTTCCTCCGCCTGCTTGGCGCAGAAGACGCACTCCTCCTCGATGTCCTTCGATGCGTCCTTCACGTACTTGAAGCGGTCGGGAGCCCAGATGCGGAAGTTGGCCACACGGCCCATCCTATTGAGCGACAGGAGCCATGCCCGGACGCGGGAGGGCGGGCGCGAGATCGCCGGTGGCTATGAACGCGCCCGCCCGGGAGCGGAGGGCATGGCGCGGTTGTTCAGAGCCAGCCGCGGCGGTGGAAGTAGGCGACCATGCCCCCGAACATGACGAGCATCGCGCCGACGATCACGTAGAAGTCGGTGTTGTTGCCCTCGCCGGGGACGCCGACGTTCATCCCCCAGATGCTGGCGATCAGGGTCAGCGGCAGGACGATGACGCTGATCGAGGTGAGCACGCGGAGGATGTCGTTGACGCGGTGGGAGATCACCGACTCGTTGGTCTCGGCGAGCGCCTCGACGACCTCCTTGTAATTTTCGAGCATGTCCCAGATCCGCTCGTGGGCGTCGACGATGTCGTCGAAGTAGATCTCCAGGTCGAGGTCGGTCGCCAGGTAGCGCGTCTTGACTTTCTCGAGGTCGCGGAGGACCGGGCGCTGGGGCCGGATCACTTTGCGGAAGTTGATGATCTCCTGCTTGACGTTGGAGATGTCGCGGACGACCTCCTCCGAGCGGCCCTCGAAGATTTCGTCCTCGAGCGCGTCGAGCTTGTTGCCGATCTTGCGCAGCATCGGGAAGCAGTAGTCGAAGCTGTCGTCGACGAGGCGGTAGAGCAGGTAGCCCGACCCGCGCGCGAAGAGCTGCTCGCGCAGCTCCTCCTTCGAGCGGCAGCGCTCGAACAGGTACTCGACCGGTTGCAGCGGCTGGTTGGGGATCGTGACCACGTAATCGGGCCCGACGAAGAGGTCGAGCTCGCCGGTGCCGAGCCGGCCGGCCTGGCGATCGAAGATGGGGAAGTGGAGGACGATGAACAGGTACTCGTCGTAGACATCGATCTTCGGCCGCTGGTTGCGGGAGAGGACATCCTCGAGGTCGAGGGCGTGGAAGTCGAAATGTTCCTCGAGCCAGGCGCGCTCGGGGGCGGCGGGGGAGTCGACGTTGACCCAGCGCAGGCCGGCCGAGTCGATCTGCTCGACCTTGGGGGCTTGTGCCTCAGGCTGGCCGGCGGAGCCGACGAGATGCTCGCCGCGCCGGGTAGCCCGTCGCAGCCTCGGTTTCGGAAGGTTCGGCATCGCTCGGGCTCAACTTGGTGTCTGTGTCGACGGGCATCGCTGCCTAGGTTAGACGCCCGGGCGCGGGCGCACTGAATGAATCTTCCCTGCCTCGGCCGGCGGGCGGCCGCGACCGCCCCTGGTAGTCTTCCCCTCACATAAGCGCCACATCTAGAGGGGTGGAGGGACTGGCCCAATGAAGCCCCGGCAACCACCTCGGACCTCGGTCCGAGGGGAGGTGCCAACTCCAGCAGGTCCGCAGCTCAGGCCTGGAAGATGTGGGGAAACGTCCGATCGGACCTCTGCCCCACAAGCGGCGGAGGTTTTTTTGTTGAAGGCGACAGAAAGAGATTCGGATGTCACTCGATAGCTTGAGATGCAAGGAGTGCGGCTCGACCTTCGAGCTCGGCGCCCACTACTTCTGCGAAAACTGCTTCGGCCCGCTCGAGGTCGCCTACGACCACTCCGGGCTCGACCCGGCCGAGGCAAAGCGTGCGATCCAGGCCGGCTCCCAGGGGATCTGGCGCTATGCCGACTTCCTGCCCTTCGCCGGGCGCCCCGGAGACCCGCTCGAGCCGGGGCTGACGCCGCTGCTGCGCGCGGACCGGCTCGCCGACCGGCTCGGGCTCGACGCCGAGCTCTGGATCAAGAACGACGCCGCGAACCCGACGCACTCGTTCAAGGACCGGGTCGTCGCCGTCGCCGTCGCCAAGGCCCAGGAGCTCGGCTTCGACACCGTCGCCTGCGCCTCGACCGGCAACCTCGCCAACGCGGTCGCCGCCCACGCCGCCGCCGCCGGGCTCGACTCCTACGTCTTCGTTCCCGCCAACCTCGAGGAACAGAAGCTGCTCGCGACCGGCGTCTACGGCACCAACCTGGTCGGCGTGCGGGGCAACTACGACGACGTCAACCGGCTCTGCACCCAGCTCGCCGAAACGCGGCCCTGGGCCTTCGTCAACGTCAACCTGCGCCCCTACTACGCAGAGGGCTCGAAGACGCTCGCCTACGAGACCGTCGAGCAGCTCGGCTGGGAGCTGCCGGACCGCGTCGTCTGCCCGATCGCCTCCGGCTCGCTGTTCACGAAGCTCGGGCGCGGCTTCCAGGAGTGGCTCGACCTCGGCCTCGTCGAGGGGGAGCAGCCGGTCTTCAACGGCGCCCAGCCGGAGGGCTGCAGCCCGGTGGCCACCGCCTTCGCCGAAGGCTGGGACGTCTGCAAGCCGCAGAAGCCGGAGACGATCGCCAAGAGCCTGGCGATCGGCGACCCCGCCGACGGCCCCTATGCCGTCGAGCACGCCCGCGGGACGGGCGGGCGGATCGACGCCGTCGACGACGACGAGATCCGCGACAGCATCGGCCTGCTCGCCGAGACCACCGGGATCTTCACCGAGACGGCCGGCGGGGTCACGGTCGGCGTCCTCCGCAAGCTCGCCGAGCGCGGCGAAATCGCCCCCGAGGAGCGGGTCGTCATCTACCTGACCGGCGAGGGCCTGAAGACGCTCGACGCCGCTCGCGATAGGTTCCAGATGCGCGAGATCGAGCCCGATCTCGAGAGCTTCGAGTCCGAGTTCCGCCAGGAGGTCACCGTCTGATGAGCGTCACCGTGAAGATCCCGACCCAGTTGCGCGCCGCGACCGGGGGAGAAGGTGAGGTCGAGGTTTCCGGCGCGACCGTCGGCGAGGTCCTCGACGCCGTGTTCGATGCCCACGGAGACCTGCGCGAGCGGATCACCCAGGACGGCGACCTGCGGCGCTTCGTCAACGTCTACGTGAGCGGCGAGGACATCCGCTTCCAACAGGGTCTCGAGACGGCGATCAACGAGGGTGACGAGGTCACGATCCTGCCGGCGGTGGCGGGTGGGTGAGGGCGGTCACGGCGGGGGTTTCGCTTAACTTTTTCGTGAATCGCCTCAGGGCTGGCGCCGCGGTCGAGTTGCGGCGAAAAAGTACAAGACGCTTCACCCCCGCCGCGACCGCCCGTCGCCCGCTACGGCTACCCCGTCAGAGATCGTCCCGCGCCGTCGAGGTTCGTCTCGCCCCGTCGGGATCGCTTAGCTGATGGAGAGACCGCCGGTGGTGATTCTCTGTGGCGGGCGGGGGACGCGGCTGCGGGAGCGGACCGAGACGCTGCCGAAGGCGCTGGTCGAGATCGGCGGTCGGCCGATCGTCTGGCACGTGATCGGCATCTACGCCGCTCAGGGCTTCGACCGCTTCCTGCTTGCCACCGGGTACCTGGGCGAGATGGTCGAGCGGTTCGTCGCCGCCGCGGAGTGGCCCGCCGGGATCGAGGTCGAGTGCGTCGAGACCGGCGTCGAGACGCCGACCGGCGGCCGGCTCTCGCTGCTCGCGGACCGCGTCGAGGGGGGCGCCTTCTGCGTCACCTACGCCGACGGCGTCGCCGACGTCGACCTCGATGCGCTGCTCGGATTCCATCGCGGCGAGGGGGCGCTGGCGACGATGACCGTGGTCAGGCCGCGGCTCCAGTGGGGGGTCGCCGAGGTCGCCGAGGACGGCAGGGTTGCCGGTTTCGTCGAGAAGCCGCGCAGCGAGCACTGGATCAACGGCGGCTTCCTCTGCTTCGAGCCGGCGGCGCTCGACTACCTCGACGAGGAGAGCGTGCTCGAGCGTGAGCCGCTGCGCCGCCTGGCGGCAGACGGCCAGCTGCGAGCCCATCGCCACCACGGCTTTTGGGACTGCATGGACACCTACAAGGACGCGGTCGAGCTCAACGACCTCTGGGCGCGGGGCGAGGTGCCCTGGACGGGCTGGGCCGACGGGGCCTCGCCGTGAGCTCGCTGGTCACGGGCGCCCACGGCTTCGTCGGCTCCCACCTCGCCAGGGCGCTGCTCGAGAGCGGCGAGGCGGTGCGAGTCCTCGACCGCCCCGATCCCCGCGAGGCCGACGTCGGCGGCCCGCGTCGCTCCGGGCTCGAGCTGCTCGGAATCGCCGGCGAGGTCGAGTTGCTCGAGGCCGACCTGCGCGATGCCGAGGGCGTCGAGGCCGCGGTGGGCGGCTGCGAGACGGTCTTCCACCTCGCCGCGCAGACGATCGTCGGCGTCGCCCGGGAGTCGCCTCGGGAGACGCTGGAGGTCAACGTCGCCGGCGCCTGGAACGTGTTCGAAGCCTGCCGCGCCCACGGCGTCGGGCGGGTCGTCTTCGCCTCCTCCGACAAGGCATATGGGCCCAGCCCCGAGCTGCCCTACCGCGAGGGCTTCCCGCTGCGTGCCGCCTATCCGTACGACGCCAGCAAGGCGGCCGCCGACATCATCGCCCGCAGCTACGCCAACGCCTACGGGCTGCCGCTCGCGGTGACCCGCTTCGCCAACGTCTACGGCGGCGGCGACCTCAATTTGACGCGGCTGATCCCGGAGGCGGCGATCGCCGCGGTCGAGGGGCGGGCGCCGGTGATCCGCTCCGACGGCAGCCCCGAGCGCGACTTCCTCCACGTCGACGACGCGGTGGCCGCCTACCTGGCGATCGCCGAGGCGCTGGCGGCCGGGAGCGGGGTGGGGGAGGCCTTCAACGCCGGCGGCGAGCGGCCGCACTCGGTCCGCGAGGTGGTCGAGTTGATCGCCGAGCTCGCGGGCACGGACGTCGCCCCCGACTTCCGGGGCGAGGGCAACCCGGACGGTGAGATCGACCGCCAGTTCGTCGACTCGACGAAGCTGCGCGAGCTGACCGGCTGGCGGCCCCGGGTGGGGCTGCGGGACGGCTTGGCCCGGACGCTGGAGTGGTACCGAGACCACCCCGACCGGCGCTGATCGGCCCGCTTCGCCCACCCTCTAGGCTGGGCTCGCCATGTGCGGGCGCTTCACGGTCACGACGAAGGACACGAAGAAGGTCGCCGACCGCTTCCAGGTCGAGCTCGAGAGGGCCCTGGAGCGGAACGCGGCGGGCGAGGCGCCGCCGCCGGCGAAGGAGCGGGCGAAGAAGGTCGAGGGCGCCATGGGTCGCTTCAACGTCGCGCCGACCCAGGAGATCCTCACGGTGCGCTCCTCTCCCGAGCCCGAGGAGGCCGCCGCGGGTGAGCGCGAGGCGCGACTGATGCGCTGGGGCCTGGTGCCGCGCTGGGCCAAGGACCTCAAGGTCGGCTACCGGATGATCAACGCGAAAGCCGAGAACCTGACCTCGAGCCGTGCCTACGGGCCCCTGGTCGACAAGTTCCGTCACCGCTGCCTGATCGTCGCCGACGGCTTCTACGAGTGGATGAAGGCCGAGGACCCGAAGCAGCCCCGCCAGCCCTGGCACTTCACGGTCGACGGCGGCGAGCCCTTCGCCTTCGCCGGGATCTGCACCCGCAAGGAGTGGGAGGAGGATGACAGGGGGGTCGAGGACGGCTGGCTCTACAGCTGCACGATCGTGACGACGAAGCCGAATGCCGTGGTCGCCAGGGTCCACGACCGGATGCCGGCGATCCTGCCCGGCCCCGAGGCGGAGGCGGCCTGGCTCCGACCCGACCTCGAGCTCGCCGACGCGATCGAGCTCTGCAGCGCCTCCCTCGACCCGGCCCGGATGTCCGCCGACCCGGCGAACCCGAAGGTGAACAAGGTGGGCAAGGGGATGGAAGAGGGGCCCGAGCTGCTCGTCGCCCCCCTGGGCGAGGTCTAGCCTTCTTCTTCGCCTTCGGCTTCTTCGGATTCCGCGGCCGCTTCTTCTTCGGCTTCGGCGCTTTCGTCGATCGTCGGCGGGAAGCGGCCCATCTCGCCTTCGGTGTGCACCGTCTGGGTGCCGGCGCTTGTCGTCAGCGAGCAGTCGATCTCGATCGCCGGGGTCTTGGTCGTCCGCCAGACCGTCGTGAAGGGAAGGACCAGCTCCTTCGCCGGCGGGCCGGGGGGAGGAAGTAGCGCCAGCGCTCGCGGCCGACTCGGTAGGTGGGCCATTCGAGCTTGACCCCCTCCTCGGTGGCGTAGAAGTCGGGCAGGTCTTCGAGGTCGACCACGGCCAGCCCGGTGCCCTTCGACGCGAACTCCACGAGCGAGACTTCGTAGGCCTCCTGCGCGATCAGGTTGGGGCTGGAGCGCGGGTAGGAGGCGCGCAGATTGGGGGTCTGGGCGACTTCGGTCCCGTTCCCGGCCCGCATCGCGCAGAGGATCTGGGCCCTGCCGACCCGCGCCCCCTTCGAGATCCGGAGCTCGGCGGCGCTGCGGAAGAGCGCGTAGCCGCTGACGTTGGCCCCGGTCGCCTGCAGCCCGGCGCCCGTGAGGCTCATCTCCCCGCCACCGGCAAGCGCCACCGCCCCGGAGTCGGGCAGCGGTCGGGTCTGGATCCATTCGAGATGGGCGGCGTCGCCGCTGAGGTTTTCGTTGGCGAGGGCGGCGGCGGCGAGGGTCGCGATCAGGCCGACCGCGATCACGATCAGGGCGCCGCGCGGGGGTCGGTCGTCCCGGGGCCCGCCGCCGTTCTCGGTTGCTCGCTCGCCCATGGCCGGGACAGTATGCGAACTGGCGCCCCGAGTTTTCGGTAGCCGTACGTACGAGCCCGCTCAGATCGGCCCTCGGCTGCCGATTACCGATGCCAGTTCAGCTGCCCAGGGCAAACCCGTCGCGAGGCGGGGACGCAAAGCAAGAGGTCTCCGAGGGGAGACGGCTCGGCCGCCAGCAAGGTGAGACCGAGACGTCCCGCGACCAGGAGACCGAGGCGATGCCCTCACACTCCCATCCCAAATGCGTCCAGCCCGCCCCCTCGGGGTGGGCCGGGCGCAGCGGGCGTCAGGTCCAGGTACCTCCTATGGCGTGAGCGCGGGGGGCCGGGACGCGAGTCCGGCCCGCACGGTCCGGGCGCAGGTCCCGGTCCCCCGTCGCCCACGGCAACGCCCCGACGCGCCCGACAGGATTCGAACCTGTGGCCTCTTCCTCCGGAGGGAAGCGCTCTATCCAGCTGAGCTACGGGCGCAGAGGCTCCAGCTTAGTCCGTCCTCGCGTAGGCTCGGATCATGGACCTCTCCGTCTCGTTCCTGGGCACCGGCGGCGCCGTGCCCTCGGCGCGGCGGTCGACCGCCAGCCTGCTCGTCGCCCGCGGCGGCGAACGGCTGATGTTCGACTGCGGGGAGGGGACCCAGCGCCAGTTGCAGAAGTCGCTGGGGCTGGTCCAGGTCGACGAGATCTACCTGACTCACTTCCATGCCGACCACTTCCTCGGCCTGCCGGGGCTGCTGAAAACCTATGACCTGACCGACCGCGAGGCGCCGCTCACCGTCTACGGGCCGCGCGGCCTCGAGGATCTGTTCAGGACGCTCGGGCGGCTGATCGGGAGGCTCGGATTCCGCCTCGACCTGGTCGAGCTCGAGCCCGGCGACGTGATGGAGCTCGAGGACGGCGAGATCCGCGCCTTCGAGGTCTCCCACAGCGTCCGCGCCTGCGGCTACGCCCTGGTCGAGGACGAGCGCCCCGGGCGCTTCGACATCGAGGCAGCCAGGCGCCTCGGCGTCCCCGAAGGCCCCGCCTTCGCCGCTCTACAGCGGGGCGAGACGGTGGCCGGCGCCGAGGGCCCGGTGAGCGCGGATCGGGTCGTCGGCGAGGCCAGGCCGGGTCGAACGGTGGTGATCACCGGCGACACCGGGCCCTGCCCGGCGACGATCGAGGCGGCGCGCGGCGCCGAGCTGCTCGTCCACGACTCGAGCTTCGCCGCCGAGGAGGCCGGGAGGGCCCGCGACACCGGCCACTCGACCGTCGTGCAGGCGGCGGAAGTCGCCGCCGAGGCGGAGGTGGCGATGCTCGCCGCCGTCCATATCTCCTCCCGCTACCACGTCGGCGCCGTGCTCGAGGAGGCGCGGGAGGTCTTCGAGGCGACGGTGGCGCCGCGCGACTTCGACCTGGTCGAGATTCCCCTTGCCGAGCGCGGCGGGCCGCGGCTCGTCCCCAACGGCGCCCGCGAGCGCGGCGAGCCCGAGTCAGGTGGCGAGGGCTGAGACCGCCTCGGCGATCGCGGCCGCCCGATCCTCCTGGAGGAAGTGCTTGGCCGGCAGCAGGACCGGCTCCTCCACGGCCAGGGCGCGCTGGACGTCGGCCCGCTTGCCGGCGTCGAGCATCGTGTCCCTCTCGCCCCACACGACCTGCGCCGGGTAGGGCCGGTCGGCGAGGCCCTCGAAGAAGAACCGCTCCTTCTCCTCGCTGAGATCGAAGCCGCGCATGATCCGGAGGAAGGCGCGACCGCCGTCGCCGCGCTTGAGCAGGGCGTGGTGGGCGTCGACCTCGGCCGCGGGAACGGCGCCGCGATCGGCGATCCCCACCAGGTAGTAGATCTGGCGGAAGGCCGGGCGGATCATGCTGTGCAGCCAGAGCTCGCCGGCGACCGGGATCGAGAAGGGGTGCATCGGCCAGGGCCGGTGGAAGGTCGAGACGGCGACGAAGGTGTTGAGCGCGGTCAGCGACAGCACGCGGCCCGGATTGCGGATCGCCCACTCGAACCCGACCGGCCCGCCGATGTCGTGGACGACGAGGTGGCAGCGCTCGATCTCGAGCGCGTCGATCGCCGCTCCCATCCAGGCGGCCAGGCCGCCCCAGCCGTAGTCGAAGGATCGCGGCCGTTGCGCCAGCCCCAGGCCCGGGAGGTCGAAGGCGACGCCGCGCAGGCCGCGCTGGGCCAGCTCGGGCAGCACCCCCCGGTAGAGGAAGCTGCTCGTCGGCACGCCGTGCACCAGGACGACCGGCTCGCCGTCTCCCTGATCGCGCACGAAGCTCCCGACCCCTGCGGCCTCGAACCGCCGCCCCGCCGCCTCATGCGCGGAGATCGTCCCCGCAACGTCCGCCTTCACCGGGCCAGTCTCGCACGGATCGTCGGGCCGCACTGCTACATTGGCTCCGTCCTTTAACCAGGTCCCGAGAGGCCAGGAAGGAAGCGAAAATGAGTGGGAAGGTCGTGCTCGAGCGCGATGGCCTGCGGCGCACACTGCAGCGCATCGCCCATGAGATCGCCGAGAAAAACCCGGATCCCGAGGGCTTGGCGATCGTCGGCATCCACACCCGCGGCGCGGTCCTCGCCCGCCGCCTCCACACTCTCCTCGGTGAGCTGACCGCGGTCGAGCTGCCGATCGGCGACGTCGACATCTCCTTCTACCGCGACGATGTCGGCGCCAAGGTGCCCGGCGCCCAGCCCGTCGTCCACGCCTCCCACATCGACTTCGACCTCACCGGCCGCACGATCGTCCTCGTCGACGACGTCCTCTTCACCGGCCGCACGGTGCGCGCCGCGATCGAGGCGATCTTCGACTACGGCCGCCCGCGCCGGGTGCAGCTCGCCGTCCTCTGCGACCGCGGCCACCGCGAGCTCCCCTTCCGGCCCGACTACGTCGGCAAGAACCTGCCGACCGCCCGCGAGGAGCGGGTCAACGTGCGGCTCGAGGAGACGGACGAGGTCGACGAGGTGACGATCTCCGAGCCGGCGGAGGTGGCGGCATGAGGCACCTGCTCGCCATCGACGAGCTCGGCCGCGAGGAGATCGAGGCGATCCTCGACCGCGCCGAGAGCTTCGCCGAGGTCGGCCGCCGCGACATCAAGAAAGTGCCGACCCTGCGCGGCCGCACGATCGTCAGCCTCTTCTACGAGGCGAGCACCCGAACCAGCTCCACCTTCGAGCTCGCCGCGAAGCGGCTCTCCGCCGACCTGGTCTCGGTCAAGGCCGCCGGCTCCTCGGTCGACAAGGGCGAGTCGCTGAAGGACACGGTCGCCACCCTCTCCGCCTACGACCCGGCGGCGATCGTGATCCGCCACCCGCACGCCGGCGCCGCGCAGCTCGTCGCCGGGTGGATCGGACGCCGCGGTCGTCAACGCCGGCGACGGCAAGCACGAGCACCCGAGCCAGGCGCTGCTCGACGTCTTCACCCTGCGCCGCCGGCTCGAGACGCTCGAGGGTCGACGGATCTGGATCGTCGGCGACGTGCTCCACAGCCGCGTCGCGCGCTCGAACCTGACCGCGTTCCAGGCGATGGGCGCGAGGTCACCGTCTGCGGCCCTCCGACCCTGATCCCGCGTGGGATCGAGGCGCTCGGCTGCGAGGTGTCCCACTCTCTCGATCGGATCGGCGAGGCCGATGTCGTCTACGCCCTGCGGATGCAGAACGAGCGGATGTCGGAGAGCTTCGTGCCCTCGATCCGCGAGTACGTGGCCCGCTTCCAGATCGACTCTCGCCGCCTCGGCCCGCGGCAGCTGCTGATGCACCCGGGGCCGGTCAATCGCGGCGTCGAGCTCTCCGGCGAGGTGATCGACTCGCCGCAATCGCTGATGACCGAGCAGGTGGCCTCCGGCCTCGTCGTGCGGATGGCGATCCTCTACGAGCTGCTGGCCTCGACCGACAACCGGAGCGAGCCCGCCTCCGCGGGCCCGGAGCCGGGCGGCGAGCGGCCGACGCCGATCGAGCAGGGGCAGCCCGCGTGAGCCTGGCCGAGGCGCTCGACCTGCGCTCCGGACCGGGCGCCGAGGCGATCCTGCGGGAAGCGACCGTGCTCGACCCCGTCGCCGGCATCGACGGCCCCCACGACGTCGTCGTCCGTGCCGGCCGGATCGCCGAGCTGGCGCCGCCGGGGACCGCGGAGCTGGAGGGCGCCGAGCTGGTCGAGGCCGCCGGGATGCACGCCCTGCCGGCGTTCCTCGACCCGCACGTTCACCTGCGGGTGCCGGGCCAGGAGCACAAGGAGGACATCGAAACGGGGACCCGCTCGGCCGCCGCCGGCGGCTTCTGCGGGGTGATCGCGATGGCCAACACCGAGCCCCCGGTGTCGACCGCCGCCGACGTCGAGGCGCTGCGGGAGGCCGCCCGCGAGGGGGCCTCGGTGGCGACCGGCTTCCTGGCGACGGTGAGCAAGGCGATGGCCGGGGAGGAGCTGACCGAGATGGCCGAGCTGCGCGAGGCGGGGGCGCTGGGCTTCAGCGACGACGGCCTGCCGATCCGCAGCGCCGGCCTGATGCGCAGGGCGCTCCAGTACCAACGCCTCTGCGGCGGGACGATCGCACTGCACGAGGAGGACCCCGAGCTCTCGGCCGCCGGGGTCATGCACGAGGGATCGGTCTCGGCGGCGCTGGGGCTCGCCGGGGTCCCGTCGGTCTCGGAGTCGACGATGATCGCCCGCGACGCCGCCCTCGCCGCCTACGAGGACGCCCGGATCCACGTCCAGCACCTCTCCGCCGTCGAGTCGGTGGAAGCCGTGCGGGCGGCGAAGGCCGCCGGTGTGAGGATCAGCGCCGAGGCGACCCCCCACCACCTCTGCCTCACCGACGAGGCGGTTCGCAGCCTCGATGCCGCCCGCTTCAAGATGAACCCGCCGCTGCGCGCCGAGGCCGATCGCCAGGCGCTGATCGAGGGCCTGCGCGACGGTACCGTCGATTGCATAGCGACCGATCATGCCCCGCACGCGAATGAGGAAAAGGAGGTCCCCTTCGAGGGGGCGGCGATGGGGGTGACCGGGCTGGAGACCGCGTTCGCCGCGATCCACACCGACCTGGTCATGCCCGGCGTGATCGAGCTCGGCCTGCTCGTCGAGCGGCTCGCGGGCGGCGCGGCGCCGTTCGGGCTCGAGCGGCCGAGCCTGGCCGTCGGCAGCGAGGCGAACGTCGCCCTCTGCGACCTCGGGGCCGAGTGGACCGTCGGCGAGGACGGCTACGAGAGCCGCTCCGAGAACTCGTGGTGCGCGGGGCGCAGCCTGACCGGCCGGGTCGTGATGACCCTGGCCGCGGGCCAGGTCGCCTTCCGCCTGCGCTCCTTCTCGCTCGGGGTCGCGCAATGAGTGGCGACGGCTACGTCCTGCTCGAGGACGGCACCCGCTTCGACGGCGGCGGCCTCTGCGGGCACCGCGAGCCGGTCACCGGCGAGGTCGTCTTCAACACGGCGATGACCGGGTATCAGGAGTCGGTCACCGATCCCTCCTACGCGGGTCAGATCATCGTCTTCACCTACCCGTTGATCGGCAACTACGGCGTCTCCGCGGCGGCGATGGAGTCCGACCGCGCCCACGCCCGCGGAGTGGTGATGCGCGACCCCAAGAACCGCGAGGACGCCGCCTCCGCGGAGGGTGGCTGGCTCGACTGGCTGACCGATTGCGGCGTCGCCGGGGTCGGCGGCGTCGACACCCGCGCCCTGGTCCGCCGGATCCGTGACGGCGGCGCGATGCGGGGCGGGATCTTTCCGGCCGAGATGGCAGAGGCCGAGGCCCGCGAGCGGATCGAGGCCGAGCCGCCGATGGACGGCGCCGACCTGGCGCGCGAGGTGACCCCGCCGGAGCCCGTCCGCTTCGAGGGCGACGGCCCGCACGTGGTCGGGATCGACACCGGGATCAAGATGAACATCGTCCGCCAGCTGCGCGAGCGCGGCTGCCGGATCACGCTGCTGCCCTGCGACAGCTCCGCCGAGCAGGTGCTCGAGGAGGGCCCCGACCTGGTCTTCCTCGCCAACGGGCCCGGCGACCCGGCCGCGCTCGGCTACGTCGTCGAGACCGTCCGCGACCTGGTCGGCAAGCGGCCGATGTTCGGCATCTGCCTCGGCCACCAGCTGCTCTGCCGGGCGGTCGGGCTGCAGACCTTCAAGCTGCCCTTCGGCCATCGCGGCGCCAACCACCCGGTCAAGGACCTCGCCACCGGGGCGATCGACATCACCTCTCAGAATCACGGGTTCGCGGTCGAGGGGCCGGGCGGCGAGCCGCGCATCGAGGGCGACGAGCCGGTGCGCTGGGAGACCGACTTCGGCGTCGCCGAGCTCACCCACCTCAACCTCTACGACCGCACCGTCGAGGGCCTCGCCCTCCCGGACGTCTCGGCGGCGACGGTCCAGTACCACCCGGAGGCCGGGCCCGGCCCGCACGACGCCCGCCACCTCTTCGACAGCTTCCTCGAGCTGGCCGCCTGATGCCCAGGCGCGACGACATCGAGAAGATCATGCTGATCGGCTCCGGCCCGATCGTGATCGGGCAGGCGGCCGAGTTCGACTACTCGGGGGTGCAGGCCTGCAAGGTGCTGCTCGAGGAGGGCTACGAGGTCGTGCTCGTCAACTCGAACCCGGCGACGATCATGACCGACCCAGAGTTCGCGACCGCGACCTACGTCGAGCCGCTGCTGCCCGGCCCGGTGGCGAAGATCATCGAGAAGGAGCGCCCCGACGCGCTGCTGCCGACGCTCGGCGGCCAGACGGCTCTCAACGTGGCGATGGCGCTGCACGAGGACGGCACCCTGGAGAAGTTCGGAGTCGAGCTGATCGGCGCCGACCAGGACGCGATCCGCCGCGCCGAGGACCGCGAGGAGTTCCGCCGGACGATGACCGAGGCGGGCCTGCGCATCCCCTGGTCGATCACGGTCGAGAGCCTCGGAGAGGTCGAGGCGGCGCTCGCCGAGGAGAGGATCAGCCTGCCGGCGATCGTCCGGCCCGCCTTCACGATGGGCGGCCAGGGGGGCGGCGTGGGGGAGACCGAGACGGAGCTGCGCCAGGTCGTCTCCGAGGGCCTCGCCGCGAGCCCGATCAACCAGGTCCTGGTCGAGGAGTCGGTGCTCGGCTGGGGCGAGTTCGAGCTCGAGGTGATGCGCGACCGAAACGACAACGTCGTGATCATCTGCTCGATCGAGAACGTCGACCCGATGGGGGTCCACACCGGGGACTCGGTCACCGTCGCCCCCGCCCAGACGCTGACCGACGGCCTCTACCAGGAGCTGCGCGACCAGGCGATCCGCGTGATCCGCGCGATCGGGGTCGAGACCGGCGGCTCCAACGTCCAGTTCGGCGTCGACCCCGAGAGCGGGGAGATCGTCGTCATCGAGATGAACCCGCGGGTCTCGCGCTCCTCGGCGCTGGCCTCGAAGGCGACCGGGTTCCCGATCGCGAAGATGGCGGCGAAGCTGGCGGTCGGGTATGCCCTGGAGGAGATCCCCAACGACATCACGCAGGCGACGCCGGCCTCCTTCGAGCCGACGATCGACTACGTCGTCACCAAGATCCCACGCTTCGCGTTCGAGAAGTTCCCCGGCGCCGAGGGGCGCCTCTCGACCCACATGCAGAGCGTCGGCGAGGTGATGGCGATCGGTCGCACCTTCCGCGAGTCCTTCGCCAAGGCGCTGCGCTCGCGCGAGCTCGACTCGGCCGCCGAGCTCCCGGACGACGACGAGAGCCTGCTGGCGCTGCTCGAGACTCCCTGCGCCGAGCGCTTCGACCAGGTCCTGGAGGCCTTCCGCCGCGGGCTCGGGGTCGAGGCGGTGCACGAGCGCTGCCTCGTCGACCGCTGGTTCCTGCGCGAGCTCGAGGCGCTCGCGACCGGGGGCGACGGCACCGAGGGCCTGGCCCGCGCCTACAAGGCGGTCGACACCTGCGCGGCGGAGTTCGAGGCCGCGACCCCCTACTACTACTCGGGCCACGAGAGGCCGCGGCCCGACGGCACGGTCGCCTCCGAGGTGCGGCGCGGCGATCGCGACTCGGTCGTCATCCTCGGCGCCGGCCCGAACCGGATCGGGCAGGGGATCGAGTTCGACTACTGCTGCGTGCACGCGGCGATGACCACCCGCGAGCTGGGCCGCGACGCGGTGATGGTCAACTGCAACCCGGAGACCGTCTCGACCGACTACGACACCTCCGACCGCCTCTACTTCGAGCCGCTGACCGCGGAGGACGTGCTCGCCGTCTGCGAGCAGGAGCGCCCCGAGGGCGTGATCGTCCAGTTCGGCGGCCAGACCCCGCTGAAGCTCGCTCGCGAGCTCGAGGAGGCCGGCATCAGGCTGCTCGGCACCCCCGTCGACGCGATCGACCTCGCCGAGGACCGCGGTCGCTTCGGCGCCCTGCTGCGCAAGCTGGGGATCAAGCACCCGCCCTACGGGACGGCGCTCTCGGCGGAAGAGGCGGCGGTGATCGCCGAGGAGGTCGGCTTCCCGCTCCTCGTCCGGCCCTCCTACGTGCTCGGCGGCAGGGCGATGGAGATCTGCTATTCGACCGAGGACCTGAACGCCTACCTGAAGGCCAACGTCAAGGCCGACCAGGAGCACCCGCTGCTGCTCGACCGCTTCCTCGAGAACGCGATCGAGGTGGACGTCGACGCCCTCGCCGACGGCGAGACGGTTCATGTCGCCGGGATCATGCAGCACGTCGAGGAGGCCGGAGTCCACTCCGGCGACTCGGCCTGCGTGCTGCCGCCGATGAGCCTCGGCGAGGAGATGCTCGCCGAGATCAGGGCGACCACCGAGCGGATCGCGCTCGAGCTCGGCGTCATCGGCCTGATCAACATCCAATACGGGGTGGCGGGCGGCGAGCTCTACGTGATCGAGGCCAACCCGCGTGCCTCGCGCACCGTCCCATTCGTCTCGAAGGCGATCGGGGTGCCGCTCGCCAAGGTCGCGGCCCGTCTGATGTTGGGCGAGCGCCTCGCGGACCAGGAGCTGCCGGCCGAGCTGCCCACCCACGTCAGCGTCAAGGAGGCGGTGCTGCCCTTCTCGCGCTTCGCCGGGGCCGACTCGGTCCTCGGCCCGGAGATGAAGAGCACCGGCGAGGTGATGGGCATCGCCACCGACTTCCCGACCGCCTTCGGCAAGGCGCAGAGCGCGGCCGGCGTCTCGCTGCCGACCGAGGGCGCGGTCTTCATCACGGTGACCGACACCGACAAGCCCGCCGCCACCCAGATCGCCGCCCGCTTCCACGACCTCGGCTTCGAGGTCGTCGCGACCGGAGGCACCGCCCAGTCGATCTCCTCGATGGGGATCCCGGTGACCAAGATCAACAAACTCGGCGAGGGGTCGCCGCACGTCGTCGACCTGATTCGCGAGCGTCGCTGCGACCTGGTCATCAACACCCCGACCGGCTCCGGGGCCCGCTCCGACGGCTACGAGATCCGCACCGCCGCGGTCCGTCACGGCGTCCCCTGCGTGACGACGATGACGGGGGCCACGGCGGCGGCTCGCGCGATAGCCGCCCGGGTCGGAGGGGAGGCGGAGGTCCTCTCGCTACAGGAGATCCACGAGCATTCCGCCACGTCCTCCGCTTCGGCGGCGACGTCGCAAGAGCCGTGACGGCTCCGCTCGGCAGGCGACTCTGCGAGGTGGTCGAGAACCGGGAGTCCGGGGGATACCGAGTGGTCTCGTTGCGCGACGAGCTCGGGCCGATGCCCGAGCCGGGCCAGTTCTACATGCTGGCCGCCGAGCACCACTGGGAGGAGCGCGGCGGCCGCCCCTTCCTGCCCCGCGCCCTCTCCGTCGCCGACGCCGCGCCAACGCCGAGCGCGGTCGGGCTCGACTTCCTGCTCGAGGCGGTCGGGCCGGGGACCGAGCGGATCTGCGGGCTCGTGCCGGGCGAGCGGGTCTGGGTCAACGGGCCGCTCGGCGCCCCCTTCTCGACTCCGCGGGAGCTGGCGCCCGGCGCGGCCGGGGCGATCCTCGTCGGCGGGGGCATCGGGATCGCGCCGCTGGCGCTCCTGCGGCGCCGGCTCTCGGACCGGGGGGTGCCCGCCCAGATCCTCCTCGGCTTCCGCGACCGCGCCCATTCCGGCGGCCTCGACGACCTCTTCTCGAACTGCCAGATCGGGCTCGCCTCCGACGACGGGCACCTGGGCGAGCGCGGCCGTGTGACCGACCTGCTGGCGGCGATGCTCGCCGGCGACGATGCGACCTCGGCCGCGGTCTACGCCTGCGGGCCGCCGCCGATGCTCGATGCGGTCGCCGAGCTGTGCGCGGCGCGCGAAGTGGCCTGCGAGCTGGCGATGGAGTCGCCGATGGCCTGCGGCTTCGGCGCCTGCTTCGGCTGCGCCGTCCCGAAGCCGGACGGCGGCTACCTCCGCCTCTGCGTCGACGGCCCGGTACTGCGCGGCGGGCCGGCGGGTCCCTCGCCGATCTGGAGCCACCACTCGCTGCGGGGGCGGCTGGAGCCGCCTCCTCGGGGTGGTCCCCCAAATCGGCGCCACCCCCCGGCAGCCACGCGGACGCCTCTCCCGCGGGTGGCGTGGCGGCGGGGGACCCCCATAGCGGAGGGCGCGAAGCGCCCGAGCACATGGGGGATGCCGCCGCGACAGGACCCGCGGGCCGAAGCGACCCCGTCGAGCTCTGCGGGTTGGAGCTGGAGAACCGCGTGATCAACGCGTCGGGGACCTTCGACGCGATCGCGGCCAGGCGCGTCTACGGCGACGCACTGCTCGAGGAGTTCCCCTTCGCCGCCTTCGTCTCGAAGACGATCACGCCCGAGCCTCGGGCCGGAAACGAGCCGCAGCGGATCTGGGAGACCCCGGCCGGGTTGATCAACTCGATCGGCCTGCCCAACAAGGGCCTCGAGGGATTCCTCGCCGAGGACCTGCCGCAGCTGGCCGAGCTGCCGGTGCCGCTGATCGTCTCCGTGATGGCGACGAGCCACGAGCTCTTCGCCCGCCTCGTCGACGGCGTCGGCGATCGCGACGAGGTCGCCGCGATCGAGCTCAACGTCTCCTGCCCGAACGTCCACTCGGGCCTGATCGTCGGCGAGCAGCCGGCCGAAACCGCCTCGCTCCTGGAGGCGCTGCGCCCGCGCACCGAGAAGCCGCTCTTCGTCAAGCTGACTCCGAACGTCGCCGACCCGGCGGCCGTCGCCGTCGCCGCCGAGGAGGGCGGGGCGGACGCGGTCTCGACGATCAACACGCTGAAGGCGAGCGCGGTCGACCCGGTGAGCGGCAGGCCCGGGATCGCGGCCGGCTTCGGCGGCCTCTCGGGGCCCGCCGTGCGTCCGGTCGCGGTCGAGCAGGTGCGTTCGGTCGCGGCGGCGGTCGGGGTCCCGGTGATCGGCATGGGCGGCGTCTGCGACGGCACCGGGGCGCTGGAAATGATCGCCGCCGGGGCCGACGTCGTCGCCGTCGGCACGGAGAGCTTTCGCGACCCGATGGCCGGCCGCAGGGTCGCCCGCGAGCTCGCCGAGTTGTTACCGGCGGGGTCCAAGTTGTTTCCGTAACTCGACCTCGAGTCGAGGTCTAGGTGAATTTGACGGGAAATCGAAGAAATGCCCTTGCGCGTGCTCGGGCCACGGCTATACTCGCCGCCGAATGAGCGCCCCAGTCAAGACCTCCGCCGCGGCCCCCGAGAGGTCGCTGGACCAGAGGATGGACGCGCTCAAGCGGGCAAACGACATCCGCACCGCCCGCGCGAAGCTGAAGAAGGACCTGAAAGCGGGCAAGGCGAGCATCCACGCGCTGCTCCTCGACCCGCCGGAGTACGTGATGACGGCGAAGGTCTTCGACATGCTGCTCGCGGTCCCCAAGTACGGCCGCGTGAAGGCGAACCGGATCCTCAACCAGTGCCGGATCTCGCCCTCGAAGACGATCGGCGGCCTCTCCGAGCGGCAAAGAACCGAGTTGGTCAGCCTCCTTCGGCGCTAGCTCCCTGCGCCGCCGCCGCGCCGGTCAGTATCCGTCGGCATGTCCAAAGTCTTCGTAATCACGGGTCCCTCGGGTGTGGGCAAGGGGACGTTGATCTCACGGTTGCTCGAACGCGTTCCCAACCTCACCCTGTCCGTTTCGGCGACCACCCGGGAGCCGCGCGAGGGGGAGGAGGACGGGCGCGAGTACCACTTCCTCTCGAGCGAGGAGTTCAAAGCGCGGATGGACGCCGACGACTTCCTCGAGTTCGCCACCTACAGCGGCAACCGCTACGGGACGCTGCGCTCCGAGGTCCGGCGCTGCCTCGAGCACGGCAGGTCGGTCGTCCTCGAGATCGAGGTCCAGGGCGCCCAGCAGGTGCGGGCGGCGATGCCCGAGTCGGTCCAGATCTTCATCGCGCCGCCCGACCCGACCCAGCTGCGCGCCCGCCTCGAGGGGCGCGGCACCGACTCGGCCGACGCGATCGACACCCGCCTCGAAACGGCCGAACAGGAGCTCGCCGTCCAGGGCGACTTCGACCACCGGGTCGTCAACGACGACCTGACCCGCGCCGCGGCCGAGCTGGAGGAGATCGTGCGCGCCGAGGCCGGCTTACCTCTAGACTCCGCGGCCGAATGATCAAACCACGCGTTGACAAGCTTCTCGTGCACGCCGACTCGCACTACGCTGCGGTCGTCGTCGCCGCCAAGAGAGCACGACAGATAAACAGCTACTTCCACAACCTCGGCGAGGGCAGCTTCGGCGAGTACCCGCCGCCGATGGTCGAGACCGGCAACGAGAGGAACTACCTCTCGGTGGCGCTCGAGGAGCTTGCCGAGGGCAAGCTCAAATACGAGTACCGCGCCTGAGGGGCCGCGCCTGCGGGCGCGCTCCGTGACCTAGGAGGAACAACCGATGGCCAGCATCCTGCTCGGCGTCAGCGGTGGGATCGCCGCCTACAAGGCGCTCGAGCTTGCGCGCCTGGCGACCGTCGCGGGCCATGGGGTCCGGGTGCTGATGACCGAGAGCGCGACCCGCTTCGTCGGCGCCGCCTCCTTCGAGGGCATCGTCGGCGCCCCCGTCCTGGTCTCCGAGTTCGAGCGCGACCCGTTGCGCGGCTCGTTCCCGGGCGACCCCCGACCCGAGCACGACCCGATCGGCCACCTCGAGCTGGCCGCCAACTGCGACGCCTATCTGATTGCCCCGGCCTCGGCGAACACCCTCGCCAAGCTCGCCGCCGGCGCCGCGGACTCGATGTTGACGACCTCGTTCCTCGCCTGCGCGGCGCCGCGGCTCGTCGCCCCCGCGATGAATGACCGCATGTACGCGGACGCGGCGACACAGGCCAACCTGGAGACGCTCCGGGCCCGGGGCGTGACCGTGATCGAGCCGGAGACGGGGAGGCTGGCCTCGCGCGGCGAGCACGGCCGCGGCCGCCTGCCCGACCCCGCCCGCCTGCTGGCGCGGGTCGAGTCCACGCTGCCGGCCGGCGAGCGGCCCTGGGACGGGCTGCGCGTCCTGGTCACCGCCGGCGGCACGCGTGAGCCGGTCGACCAGGTCCGCTTCCTGGGCAACCGCTCGAGCGGCCGCATGGGCATCGCGCTGGCCGCGGCGGCCGCCCGTCGCGGCGCCGAGGTCACCCTGGTCGCCGCCAACGTCGCCCTTCCCGAGCCCCCCGGGGTTCGCCGCATCGACGTCGAGACAGCGGCCCAGCTCGCAGCGGCGGCGGGGGAGGAGTTCCCGGCCGCGCACGTCCTCGTGATGGCGGCGGCGCCGGCCGACTTCCGCGCCGCCGAGGTCTCCTCCGGCAAGCTCAGTCGTGGTGGCTCGCTGGAGCTTCGCCTGGAGCCGACCGAGGACATCCTCGCCGCCCTTGCGGAGAGACGGCGCGAGGAGCAGACGATCGTCGGCTTCGCCGCCGAGCACGGCGAGGGCGGCGTCGAGCGCGCCCGGGCCAAGCGCGAGCGAAAGGGCGCCGACCTGATCGTCCTCAACGACGTCTCCGACCCGTCGATCGGGTTCGAGAGCGAGGAGAACGCCGTGACCCTGATCGACGCGGCGGGCGAGACCGCCGTCCCGCAGGCGTCGAAGGGCTCGATCGCCGACGCGATCCTCGACAGGGTCGACTCCCTGAGAGCACGCACGAGCGGGCTATACTGAGCTCAAGCTTTTTCGACCCTGCAGCATCGAGAAGTGGGCCTGGCCCACTTTTTTTTCGCCCGGAACCCATATGAGAGACCTCCAAGTGGACATCCAACAGCAGCTGTCCGAGCTCGACTCGGACCTCGACGTCGTGGCCGTCGAGCGCCCCGGCTCCGAGGCGCTGCGGATCTTCATCGACCACCCGGGCGGCGTCGATCTCGCCCTCTGCGAACGCGTCACCAAGCACCTCAATCACCTACTCGCCGAATACTCGCTCGAGGTCTCCTCGCCGGGTCCGAAGTACAGCCGCACAACTCAACCCACCGACGTCAAGGAGACTCCGTGACCAAAGAGATCGTCGAGGCTGTGAAGGCGCTCGAGCAGGAGAAGGGAATCTCCTCGGACAAACTGATGGACGCGCTCGCCGACGCGCTCCTCTCCGCCTACAAGAAGACCTCCGGGGCCGCCAAATACGCGCGCGTCGACCTCGACCACGAGACCGGCGACTTCCGCGTCTTCGAACTGATCCTGCCGCCCGAGCTGGAGGAGAAACTGCTCGCCGAGGCCGCCGAGGCGCAGGAGGAGGAAGAGCGCGAGATCGACCCCGAGACGGGGGAGCTGCGCGAGCCCGAGGACCCCGAGCTCGACCCCGAGATGATCGCTCCATACGAGGATCAGATCAGCACCAGCGACGTCACCCCCGAAGACTTCGGCCGGATCGCCGCCCAGACCGCCAAGCAGGTGATCCTGCAGCGGATCCGCGAGGCGGAACGGATGATGATGTTCGAGGAGTACCAGGACCGCGTCGGCGAGCTGATCACGGGAATCATCCAGCAGTCCGACAAGCGCTACACGCTGGTCCAGCTGCGCGAGCGCGTCGAGGCGCTGTTGCCCAAGTCCGAGCAGGTCTACAACGAGCGCTACGACCACGGGATGCGGGTGAAGGCCGTGATCACCGATGTCTCCGACTCGACCAAAGGGCCGGCGATCGTCGTCTCCCGCCGCAGCCCCGAGCTGATCAAGAGCCTCTTCGAAATGGAGGTCCCCGAGATCGCCGACAAGCTGGTCGAGATCGTCGGCGTCGCCCGCGAGCCCGGCTACCGCTCGAAGATCGCGGTGATCTCTCACGCCGACGGCGTCGACCCGGTCGGCGCCTGCGTCGGCCCGCGCGGCTCGCGGGTGAGGATGGTCGTATCCGAGCTGCGCGGCGAGAAGATCGACATCATCCCCCACAACGACGAGCCCGGCCGCTTCGTCGCCAAGGCGCTCTCGCCGGCCCGGGTGCGCGAGGTGATCGTCGACGACGAGGAGCGCCAGGCGACCGTGATCGTGCCCGACGACCAGCTCTCGCTGGCGATCGGCCGCGACGGCCAGAACGCCCGCCTCGCCGCCCGCCTGACCGGCTGGCGCGTCGACATCAAATCGGAGACCGAGTTCGCCGCCGACGACGAGGAGATCGAGTACGAGGGCGAGGAGCAGGCCGATGGCCGCTGTCTCGCGGTCCTCTCCAACGGCCGCCGCTGCCCGAACGCGGCGATCGCCGACTCGACCTATTGCGGTCTGCCGACGCACCAGGCCCTGGCCCGCTTCGAGACCAACCAGATCGCCGTCCTCGGGCCGGTCAACGAGGCCGAGGTCGCGATCCTCGCCGACCCCGATGCGGACGACGGCCAGGTCACCCCGATCGTCGAGCGCGCCGAAGCGGAGTTCGAGGAGCCGGTCGACGAGCCCGAGGAAGAGACGGTCGCCGAAGTCGACGCGGTCGACCCCGAGGCCGAGGCGCCGGACGCCGAGGCGCCCGACACCGAGGGCTCAGACCTCACTGCCGCGGGGCCCGACGCGGCCTCCGAGGGGCCTGCGGGCGGCGGCTCCGCCGCCGTTCTCGACCCCTCCGAGCCCACGCCACCCGCGGACGAGGCGTCCGGGGGCGACGAACAGGTCGAGGACGAGGCGGCTGATGAGGACGAGGCGCCGGCGGAGCTTGCCGAGGACGCCGCGGTCGGGAATGACGAGGCCGCCGAGGAGCAGGCAGAGACGGTCGCCGAGGAGGCTGAGCAGGCCTAGTGGCAAAGAAGCGCGTTCATGAGATCGCCAAGGCTCAGGGGCTGAGCAGCAAAGAGCTGCTGGCCGCGCTGAAGGCGGCCGGGGTCGAGGCGAAAGCCGCGGCCTCCAGCGTCGAGGAAGCCGACGCCCTGAAGGCGCTCTCCGCCGCCAAGGGCAACGGCGGCAAGGCGGCGACGAAAGCCGCCCCGAAAGCCGAGGCGACGCCGAAGAAACCGACGAAGGCCGAAGCCGCGTTGAAGAACGCCGGCCCGCAGAAGAAACCGGCGAAACCCGCGGCGGCCAAGAAAGCGGCCAAACCGGCAGCCGGCGGCGGGGGCGGGGCGAAAAAACGCCGCGTCGTGATCGACTCGCAGGCCGCGCGCCGCGACCAGATGGGCGGCCCGCCGCCGCAGCGCCCGCCTCGCCGTCGCGGCGGCCGCCGCCGCCGTCCGCTGCTCGAGGAGCCGCCCCCCAAAGCCGAGGAGCCGCTCGAGCCGGAGGCGACCAAGGTCCAGTCGGGCGCCACCGTCCGCGAGGTCGCGGAACTGCTCGGCCTGGGCAGCGCCGAGGTGATCAAGAAGCTGATGATGATGGGGGAGATGGCGACCCTCACCCAGACGCTCACCGACGACTCGGTGAAGGCGATCGCCGACGAGTACGACCGCAAGATCGAAATCGTCACAGCCGCCGACGAGGAGCCCGAGGCGCCCGAGTACGACGACGCCGAGGACGACCCTCGAGGACCGGCCGCCGGTGGTCACGATCATGGGCCACGTCGACCACGGCAAGACCTCGCTGCTCGACGCGATCCGCGAGACCGAGGTCGCCGCCGGCGAGGCCGGCGGGATCACCCAGCACATCGGCGCCTACCAGGTCCACCACGACGAGAAGACGATCACCTTCCTCGACACCCCGGGCCACGCCGCCTTCACGGCGATGCGCGCCCGCGGCGCCAAGGTCACCGACATCGCGGTCGTCGTCGTCGCCGCCGACGACGGCGTCATGCCGCAGACCAAAGAGGCGATCGACCACGCCCGCGCCGCCGACGTCCCGATCCTGATCGCGGTCAACAAGATCGACAAGGAGGGCGCGCAGCCGGACAGGGTCCGAAACGAGCTGGCCGCCGACGGGCTGACGCCCGAGGACTGGGGAGGGGAGACCGTCTACTGCGACGTCTCCGCGAAGACCCACGAAGGCCTCGAGAACCTGCTCGACATGATCCTCCTGGTGACCGAGCTCGAGGAGCTCGGCGCCAATCCCGACACCGAGGCCTCGGGCACCGTGATCGAGTCCCAGCTCGACCCCGGGCGCGGCCCCGTGGTCAGCATCCTGATCCAGCGCGGGACCCTCGAGGTC
This sequence comes from uncultured Solirubrobacterales bacterium, assembly GCA_963727615.1. Taxonomy (GTDB): domain Bacteria; phylum Actinomycetota; class Thermoleophilia; order Solirubrobacterales; family 70-9; genus VRUE01. The sequence continues at coordinate 82,107 of CAVSHD010000008.1, read as the reverse complement.
GGCGACTGCGCTCGTCGCCGGGCCGGAGTGGGGCCGGGTGCGGGCGATGCACGACTTCATGGGTGACCGGGTCGAGAGCGCCGGGCCGGGGATGCCGGTCGAGGTGCTCGGCTTCGACGGCGTCGCCGACGCCGGCGAGTTCGTCCAGGTGGTCGAGAACGACCGCCGCGCCCGCCAGCTCGCCCAGGAACGCGCCAACCGCCTGAAGACCGAGGCGCTGGCCCGCCGCAGGCGCCCGCAAGGTCAGTCTCGAGGAGGTCTTCTCGCGCGCCCAGGAGGGCGAGATCAAGGAGCTCAACATCGTCCTCAAGGCCGACGTCGCCGGCTCGCTGGAGGCGCTCCAGGACGAGATCGCGAAGGTCCCGCAGGAGCAGGTCGGGATCAACATCATCCACTCCCAGACCGGCGGCATCAACGAGTCCGACGTGATGCTCGCCTCGGCCTCCGACGCGATCATCATCGGCTTCAACGTGCGGCCCCTGGCCGATGCCCGTAAGGCGGCGGAGCGCGAGGGAGTCGACGTTCGCACCTACTCGGTGATCTACAAAATCACCGAAGACCTGCGCAACGCGATGGAGGGCATGCTCGAGTCCGTCGAGGTCGAGGAGACGCTCGGCGAGGCCGAGATCAAACAGACCTTCAAAGCCTCGAAGGTCGGCCGCATCGCCGGCTGCGTCGTCACCGACGGCAAGGTGGCGCGCGACGCCAGCGTCCGCCTGATCCGCGAGGGCACGGTGATCTGGGACGGCAAGCTCGGCTCGCTGCGCAGGTTCAAAGACAACGTGCAGGAAGTCGAGGAGGGCCAGGAGTGCGGGATCGTCCTCGAGGGCTACGCGGACGTCAAGGAGGAGGACGTCCTCGAGTTCTACCGGACCAAGCAGGTCGAGCAGACGCTGGACTAGGGACAGCCACTAGGATGACCACGCCTCGCATGCGCCGCATCAACGAGGTGCTCCGGGAGGTGATCGGTGCGGCGATCAGCACCGAGTTGAGCGATCCTCGCATCGGCTTCGTAACTGTGACTTCGGTTGAGACCAGCCCAGATATCCGCGCCGCCAAGGTGCACGTCAGCGTGCTCGGCGACGAGCAGCAGCGCCAGGCGACGCTCGAGGGGCTGCGCTCCTCGCAGGGCGCGATCCAGGCGAAGATCGCCGCCGAGACGCGGATGAAGCGGACCCCTCAGCTGAGCTTCCACTACGACCCGACTGTCGAGACCGGGATGCGGATCAGCGGGCTGCTCGAGGCGGACGAGCCGCCGGTCGCGGGAGGAGAGGAGTGAGCGAGGCGGCCGGCGCGACGGCCACCGAGCTGGAGCGGGTCGCCACCGAGCTGCGGGACCGCGACCGGTTCCTGCTCACCGCCCACGAGGGCCCCGACGGCGACGCGCTCGGCTCGCTTCTGGGGATGCACCACCTGCTCACCCAGATCGGCAAGGACTCGGTGATGTTCATGGCGGCGAAGGAGTTCCCGCTGCCGATCGAGTACCGGTTCCTGCCCCTCGAGGAGGTCTTCCACGAGCCCCCCGCCGACATGGCCGACCGAACTGTCGTCTTCCTCGACTGCGGCAACATCGACCGGATGCCGGTCGACTTCCTGACCGAGGGCGGCAACTTCATCGTCAACATCGACCACCACCACGACAACACCCGTTTCGGCGACGTCAACCTGGTCGACACCGCTGCCTCGAGCACGGCCGAGATCGTCTACGGGCTGGGCCGCGAGATCGGCGGCCACCTGACGCCTGAGATCGCCTCGGCCCTCTACGTCGGCCTGGTCACCGACACCGGCAAGTTCATGTACGAGAACACCAACGCCGAGACCCACCGAATCGCCGCCGAGCTGATCGACGCCGGGGTCGATGTCGACGACACCTACCGGCGCCTCTACGAGCACGTGCCGATCGAGAAGCTACGGCTCGTCTCGCGCGCGCTGGACGGGATCGAGATGCACTGCGACGACCGCCTCGTGCTCACCTACATCACCGAGGCGGACTACGCGGGCGAGCGGCGCCGGCGAGGAGATGACCGAGGGCATCATCGACCACCTGCGCTCGGTCGAGGGGGCCAAGGTCGCTGCTCTGGTCCGCGACCAGGGCAGCAGGGGGCGGGCCGCCCGCAAGGTCAGCCTGCGCTCCAGCGAGGGCGACGTCGACGTCTCGGCGATCGCTCGGCACCACGGGGGCGGCGGGCACAAGCGCGCCGCCGGCTTCTCCACCAACCTCGAGCTCGCGGAGCTGGTCACGTTCCTCTGCGGCGAGGTCGGCGCCCAGCTCGACCCCTGATGGCCGCCGGCGCGGGCTCGGTGCTGCTCTGCGACAAGCCCGCCGGGATAACCTCGCACGACATGGTCATGCCGGGTCCGACGCGAGCGCGGGTGCAAGGCCGGCCACGCCGGCACCCTCGACCCGTTCGCGACCGGGCTGCTGATCGTCCTCCTCGGCCGCGCGACGCGCCTGCAGCGCTTCCTGACCGGGCTGCCGAAGACCTACGTCGCGACCGCCCGGCTCGGCTGGCGCTCGAGCACCGGCGACCCCGACGGCGAGCTGACCGAGACCGGTCTCCTTCCCGGGTCCCTGGAGCTACCGACCGGCACCGTGCGCCAGAAGCTGCCGATGACCTCGGCCGTCAGGGTCGGCGGCGAGCGCCTCTACAGGAAGGCGCATCGCGGCGAGGTCGTCGATACCCCCGAACGCGAGGTCGACGTCTACCGAGCAGAGCTGCTCGCCGAGGGGGGCGGCACGGCCCGTTACGAGGTCGAATGCTCGGCCGGCACCTACATCCGGACGCTGGTCGAGACCCTCGGCGACGCCTACTGCGCCGAGCTTCGCCGCACCGCGATCGGCCCCTTCCGGGTCGAGGAGGCGGGCGAGGAGATCGGGATCGAGCGGGTCGGGGAGCTGGTCCCGGCCGCCGGCGAGGCGCTGCGCTGATGGCCAACATCGAGGTCACCTCCCTGCCCGACGCCGAGCCGCGCCCGCGGCGGGTCGCGATCGGCACCTTCGACGGCGTCCACAGGGGCCACCGGGCGGTGATCGAGGGCGCCGACACGGTCCTCACCTTCGACCCCCACCCGCTCGAGGTCCTGCACCCGGCGGCGTTGCCGAAGCTGATCATGCCCTTCGGGGTCAAGCGCGACGTGATCGAGGGCCTCGGGGTCCGCGAGCTGGTCGTGATTCCCTTCGACGAGGAGTTCGCCAAGCTCGACGCCGGCGGCTTCATCGACCACGTCCTGGTCGAGAGGCTCGGCGCCAGCACGTCTCCGTCGGCGAGAACTTCCGCTTCGGCGCCCGGGCCCAGGGCGACCCGGCGATGCTCGCCTCCCGGCCGGAGTTCGAGACCAGGGTCGTGCCCCTGGTCGAGGTCGACGGCGAGGCGGTCTCCTCGACCCGGATCCGGGCGTTGGTCGCGGCCGGGGACATGGAGAGCACTCGGCACTGCCTGGGCGCGCCGTTCATGGTCGAGGGGACGGTCGTCTCGGGGGACCAGCGCGGCCGTGAGCTCGGCTTCCCGACCGCCAACATCGTCCCCGACGATCGCCTCGCGATCCCCGGGCACGGCGTCTACGCGGCCTTCGCCAACGGCGTCCCGGCGGCGGTCAACGTCGGCGTCCGCCCGACCTTCGAGAGCGGCCGGGGGGTGCTGATCGAGACCTATCTGATCGACCGCTCCGAGGACCTCTACGGGACCGAGCTGCGGGTCGCGTTCGTCAAGCGCCTGCGGGGCGAGAAGCGCTTCGGCGGGGTCGAGGATCTGATCGCCCAGATGAAGATCGACGTCGAGGACGCCAGGCGCGTCTGTGCTAGCTTCCAACGGCCGTGACCCCCTCGAGGGCACGGCGTTTTTACGAGACATGAGCCTGACCAAAGAGAAAAAGAGCGAGCTGATCGGCAAGCACGGTCGCGCCGACGGCGACACCGGCTCCGCCGAGGTGCAGGTGGCGCTGATGACCGAGCGCATCAACGAGCTCACCGAGCACCTGCGGACCCACCCCAAGGACCACCACTCGCGGCGCGGCCTGCTGATGCTGGTCGGCAAGCGGCGCCGCATGCTCCGCTACCTGGAGCACAGCGACCTCGAGCGCTACCGCGCCCTCGTCGCCGAGCTCGGCCTGCGCCGCTAGGCCCCGGCCATGACCGTCATCGCAGCCGGAGAGCAGGCCCCCGACTTCAAGCTTCGCGACCAGGACGGGGACGAGGTCGCGCTCTCCGACCTACGGGGCCACCGGGTGCTGCTCGTCTTCTACCCGTTCGACTTCAGCTCGGTCTGCTCGGACCAGCTCTCCGTCTACCAGGAGGTCAAGTCCGAGATCGAGGCCAAGGGCGTCGAGCTCTTCGGGGTCAGCATCGACCACATCCACGCGCACAAGGCCTTCCGCGAGAAGCTCGGCATCGACATTCCCCTGCTCGCCGACTTCGAGCCCAAGGGCGAGGTCTCGAAAGCCTACGGCTCCTACTTCGAGGCGGCCGGCATGTCGAACCGGACCCTGGTCCTGATCGACGCCGACGGCCGGGTCGAGTGGAGCTACGAATCGCCGAGCCCCGGCGAGGCCCCGGGCGCGAACGTCATCTTCGACGCGCTCGCGGAGTAGTGCCCGACCTGACCAGCGCCTCCGTGCCCCCGGTGGGCGCGGACGACCATCTGCGTGGGGAGGGGGAGGATCTGGTCGTCTACGCGGACCTGGCCTGCCCGCACTGCGCGGCGGCCTGGCGCGAGATCGCCGGGCGCCCGGCGAGGATCGTCTTTCGCCACTTCCCGCTGGCCGGCAAGCGGCCGCGCTCGCCGGCGCTGCACGCCGCGGCCGAGGCCGCCGGCCTGCAGGGGCGCTTCTTCGAGATGGTCGACTCGATCTACGCCGACCAGGGGCGGATCGACGACCCGCACCTCTGGGAGCGAGCGGAGCGCCTCGGCCTCGACCTCGACCGCTTCGAGGAGGACCGGCGCTCGGATGCCGTCGCCGCCCGCGTGCGGCGAGACTTCGAGTCCGGAATTCGCGCCGGGGTCGCCGGGACTCCGGCGCTCTTTGTCGTTCGGTGAGGCGACCATGCCCTGGCGCGGTCAACTCCCCAGAGCGATCGCTCGGCGGGGCGGAATGTACGCGAATTGCAGCCTCTGTACTCTCTTTCGCGAAAGAGAACGAGAGTTCTGAATCCAGTGAGCCGCCACCCGGGCGGCCGGAGGTAAAAACTAAATGAGCATGTTTGACGTAACCCGCGTTTCGGCGGACATCGGCGAGAGCCAGATCTCCTTCGAGACCGGAAAGCTCGCGAAGCAGGCGGGTGGCGCGGTCGTGGTCCAGGCCGGCGACACGATGGTGCTCTGCACCGCCACCGTCGGTGGCCTTCGCGACGTGGACTTCCTTCCCCTCACCGTCGACATCGAGGAGCGCATGTACGCCGCCGGCAAAATCCCCGGCTCGTTCTTCCGGCGCGAGGGCAAATCAAGCGAGAAGGCGACGCTGACCGCGCGCATGATCGACCGGCCGATCCGCCCGCTCTTCCCCAAGGGCTGGCACTACGAGACCCAGCTCGTCGCGATCCCGATGTCGGTGGACCAGGTCCACCCCTACGACATCCTCGCCATGAACGGCGCCTCGGCGGCGCTGGCGATCTCCCCGATCCCCGTCGCCGCCCACGTCGGCGCCGTCCGGATCGGCAAGCTCGACGGCGACTTCGTCGTCAACCCCGATGAGGAGAGCCTCGCCGAGCTCGACCTCGACCTGATCGTCGCCGGCACGGACGAGGCGATCCTGATGGTCGAGGCCGGCGCCAGCGGCGTCACCGAGCAGGAGATCCTCGACGCGCTCGACATCGCCCACTCGGAGATCAAGAAGCTGGTCGCCGCGATGGAGGAGCTGCAGCAGAAGGTCGGCAAGGAGAAGATCGAGGTCGAGGCGCCCAAGATCGACGAGGGCCTGATCGACGAGATCCGCTCCTCCCACGGCCAGGCGCTTATCGACGCGATCGCCACCGAGGGCAAGCTCGAGCGCTACGAGGCGATCGACGCCGTCAAGGACGAGGTGGTCGCCAAGTACGCGCCGGACGCCGGCGACGGAGAGGCCGACGAGGCCCGCGTGTCCGAGGTCAAGGCCGCCTTCGGCTCGATCGAGAAGGACACGATCCGCAAGGCGATCGCCGTCGACAAGAAGCGCCCCGACGGCCGCGCCCAGGACGAGATCCGTCCGATCGAGACCGAGGTCGACATCTCCCCCCGCGTGCACGGCTCGGCGCTCTTCACCCGCGGCGAGACGCAGATCCTCTCCAACGTGGCGTTGGGCACGACGCGCATGGACATGCGCATCGACACCCTCGGCCTGGAGACGTCGAAGAGGTTCTGGCACCACTACAACTTCCCGCCCTTCTCGGTGGGAGAGGCCGGCTTCATGCGCGGCCCCAAGCGGCGTGACATCGGCCACGGGGCGCTCGCCGAGCGGGCGCTGTCGACGACGATCCCGGGCGAAGAGGAGTTCCCCTACGTGATCCGGGTCGTCTCCGAGACGCTCGAGTCCAACGGCTCCTCGTCGATGGGCTCGGTCTGCGCCTCCTCGATGGCGCTGCAGGCGGCCGGGGTCCCGGTCAGCGCGCCGGTGGCCGGCGTTGCCATGGGGCTGATCAAGGAGGGCGACGACTACATCGTCCTCACCGACATCGCCGGCGTCGAGGACCACCTCGGCGACATGGACTTCAAGGTCGCCGGGACCGCCGAGGGCATCACCGCCCTGCAGATGGACATCAAGATCACCGGCGTCACCTTCGAGATCCTCACCGACGCGCTGGAGCAGGCCAACAAGGGCCGCCAGTTCATCCTCGGCAAGATGGCGGAGGCGATCGACGGCCCGCGCGAGCAGCTCTCCCAGCACGCTCCGCGGATCGAGGCGATCAAGATCGACCAGGAGAAGATCGGCGCCGTGATCGGCAAAGGCGGCGAAACGATCCGCGCCCTCTGCGAGGAGTTCGAAGCGGACATCGACGTCGAGGACGACGGCACGATCCGCATCTACGCGCCGACCGGGGAACTGGTCGACGCCTGCGTCGCCCGCATCGAGTCGATGACCAAGGAGGCCGAGATCGGCGATAAGTACCCCGCCGCCAAGGTCGTCAAGACGACGACCTTCGGCGCCTTCGTCGAGCTCGTCAAGGGCACCGACGGCCTGCTTCACATCTCCAACGTGAAGCCGGGCGAGCGGGTCGACTCGGTCGACGACGTCCTCTCCGCCGGCGACGAGATCGACGTCACCGTGGTCGAGGTCGACCGCGAGCGCGGCAGGATCGGGCTGCGCCTCTCCACCGATCCCTCCGTGGAGGGCAAGACGCAGGAGGAGCTGCAGGCGGTCGGCTCCGGCGACGGTGGCCGCCGCAATGGCGGCGAGCGCGGCGGACGCGGCGGACGCGACGGCCGTCGGCGCCGCGAGGGCGGCGACCGCGAGCGCCGCTAGCTCGAAGTTGAGCGCCGCAAAGCAGAACATCGCTTCCGTTCTTCGCCCCCGTCGAGGAAGCGGATCGTGATGGCGGGGGCACGGTGCTCAGAGCTCGGTTCGGGCGTCCGAGTCGTCACCGAGGAGGTTCCCTCGGTGCGCTCGGTCGCCCTCGGGCTCTGGGTCCGCACCGGCTCCCGTGACGAGACCCCGGCTCAGGCCGGCGTCTCGCACTTCCTCGAGCACCTGCTCTTCAAGGGCACGGCGCGCTACTCGGCGATCGAGATCTCCGAGCGCTTCGACGGGCTCGGCGCCTCCGTCAACGCGGCGACCGGGAAGGAGACGACCCACCTCCACGCCCGCTTCCTCGACGAGCACACCGACGAGGTCTTCGAGCTGCTCTCCGAAATGCTGCTCGCCCCGACCTATCCCGAAATCGACTCCGAGCGCGACGTCGTCCTCGAGGAGATCGCGATGTACGAGGACGAGCCGCAGGACAGGGTCCACGACGTCCTCGCCGACGCCGTCTTCGGCGACCACCCGCTGGGCAGGCGAGTGCTCGGCGAGGCGGAGGTGATCGCCTCGATCCCGGTCCCGGACATCGAGGCCTATCACCGCGCCCGCTACACCGGCGCCAATGTCGTGGTCGGCGCCGCCGGCCATCTCGAGCACGAGCGGATCGTCGAGCTCGCCGAGCTGCTCGTCTCGCCGGCCACCGGGCCTGAAGGCCCCCGCGATGGCGCCGCCCCCGCCGAGGAGGCGCGATTGCGCTTCTACGAGAAGGACACCGAGCAGTACCACATCTGCTTCGGGGCGCCGGGCATCTCGCGTGAGGACGAGCGCCGCTACGGGCTCGCAGTGCTCGACTCGATCTTCGGCGGCTCGACCTCCTCGCGGCTCTTTCGCGAGGTTCGCGAGAAGCGCGGGCTGGCCTACGCCGTCGGCTCCTACAACGAGCAGTACACGGACTCCGGCCTGGTCGCGACCTACGTCGGGACCCGCGAGGACAACGTCGAGGAGGCTTGCGCGATCATCGGGTCCGAGCTCGAGCGGCTGCGCACCGAGCCGGTCACCGGCGCGGAGCTGGCGCGGGCCAAGGAGAGCGTCAAGGGGCGCCTCGTCCTCTCCTCCGAGTCGACCGCGGCGCGGATGTCGAGGATCTCGCGCTCGACGCTCTTCGGCCTGCCGATCGACAGCCTCGACGAGATGATCGCCAAGGTCGACGCCGTCGAGGTCGACGAGCTGACCGCGCTCGCCGGGGAGCTTTACGGGGCGGAGAGCCTCTCGGCGGCATGCATCGGCCGTGACGAGGCCGGCTTCCGCGACGCGCTGAGAAATCCGCCATCTCCTCTGCTCTCGCGAATGCCTAAACAGCCGGATATGGATGGGCATTCGCCTCCGCGTCCGGGGATGGCGGGTCTGTGATCAGGGTTGTCGTATCCGGGGCCGCGGGGCGGATGGGGCAGACCGTCTGCGAGGCGGTCGAGGGAGCCGAGGACATGGAGCTGACGGGGCGGGCCGACCCGTCGCTCGGAGTCGGGTTGGCCGAGGTCCTCGGCGACGCCGACGTCGTCGTCGACTTCACGGTCCCGGAGACGGCGCTGGAGAACGTCCGAGCCTGTCTCGCGGCCGGGGTCCACGTCGTCGTCGGCACCACCGGCTTCGACCTCGAGGCGGCCCGTGAGGCCGCCGAGGACGCCTCGGCGAACTGCTTCCTCGCACCCAACTTCGCGATCGGCGCGGTGCTCCTGATGGAGGTCTCGCAGACGATCGCCAGGCACATGCCCGAGTGCGAGATCGTCGAGCTCCACCACGACCGCAAGCTCGACGCGCCTTCGGGGACGGCAAAGCGCACCGCGGAGCTGATCCGCGGAGCCGGGGGGAACGTCCACGAGCCGATCCACTCGGTCCGGCTGCCGGGCCTCGTCGCCCACCAGGAGGTCGTCTTCGGCGGCGAGGGGCAGACGCTGAGCGTCCGCCACGACTCGATCGACCGGCGCTCGTTCATGCCGGGGGTGCTGCTCGCGGTGCGCAGGGTGGCCGGCCTGCCCGACCGCTTCACCGTCGGCCTCGAGAAGCTGCTCTGAATGGGTACGCTGATGCCGATGACCGAGCTGCGAGGCATATTGACCGCGATGGCGACCCCGTTTGACGCCCGAGGGGGCCGTCGACGAGGCCGCCGCGCGGGCGCTGGCTCGCCTTCCTGCTCGAGAACGGCTCGCACGGGCTGGTCGTCGCCGGCGACGACGGGCGAGTCGACGACCCTCGATGACGCCGAGCACATCGGCGCTCTGCGCGCCGTCGTCGACGAGGTCGGCGGCGAGGCGCCGATCGTCTGCGGCACGGGCACCAACGACACCCGCCACTCGATCGAGCTGACGAAGGCGGCTGCGGCTGCGGGCGCGGAAGCCGCGCTCGTCGTCACCCCCTACTACAACAAGCCCAACCCGGCCGGCATCAGAGCCCACTTCGAGGCGGTCGCGGCCGCGGTCCCCGACCTTCCGTTGATCGTCTACAACATCCCCTCGCGGGTGATCGTCAACGTCTCGCCCTCCGAACTGGCCGAGCTGGCGAAGATCGACAACGTGGTCGCGCGTCAAGCAGGCCAACAACGACGACCTCGGCCCGATCGACGGGATGGCGGTGCTGGCCGGCAACGACGACATCTTCTTCCGCACGCTCGAGCTCGGGCTCGCCGGCGGCATCACTCGTCGCCTCGCACGTGGTCGGCCCGCAGATGCGCGAGATCTGGGACGCGGTCGCAGGCGGGCGACCTCGAGCGGGCGCGCGAGATCGACGCCGGCCTGCGACCGCTGTACGAGGCGCTGGCCGTGACCACCAACCCGATGCCGATCAAGGCGGCGATGGAGATGACTCGGCGTGATTCCGTCCGGCGCCATGCGGCTGCCGATGGTGCAAGTCGACGACGCCGCAGCGCGCGGTCGTTCGCGCGGCGCTGGAGAGCGTCGGAGTAGCGGTCACGGCGGGCTAGGACAGTGGCCGGGAAAGAAGCTTCGCGTGCATCCCCCTCGGCGGGCTGGGGGAGATCGGCAAGAACATGACCGTCGTCGAATACGGCGGCCGGATCGTCGTCGTCGACACCGGGCTGATGTTCCCGACCCCCGAGATGCTCGGCATCGACCTCGTCCTGCCCGACTTCTCCTACCTGAGGGAGCGCGCCGACGACATCGAGGCGATCGTCCTCACCCACGGCCACGAGGACCACGTCGGCGCCCTGCCCTACGTGCTGCGCGAGATCGGCAACCCGCCGGTGATCTACGGCGGCCTGCTGACGATCGGCATGGTCCGCTCGAAGCTCGACGAGCACAAGCTCTCCGACGCCCCGCTGCAGGAGCTGCCCGCGGGAGAGAAGGTCAAGGCCGGCCCGTTCGAGCTGGAGCTGATCCACCTCTCGCACTCGATCCCGGACATGCGCGCGGTGCTGCTCAGCACCGAGCTCGGCTCGGTGCTGATGACCGGCGACTACAAGTTCGACCAGACCCCGGTCGACGGCCGGCCGGCGGACATGTCGAGGCTGGCCGAGCTCGGCAGCGAAGGCCTGATGCTGCTCTGCGGCGACTCGACCAACGCCGACCGGCCCGGCACCGCGCCCTCGGAGTCGAGCGTCGGCCCGGCGCTGCTCGAGACCTTCTCGCGACTGCAAGGGGCGCATCATCGTCACCTCCTTCGCCTCCAACATCCACCGCGTGCAGCAGGTGATCGACGCCGCGGTCGAAGCTCGACCGGCGGGTGGCGCTCGTCGGCCGCTCGATGCGCAAGAACTTCAACATCGCCTCCAACCTGGGGATCGCCGACGCGCCCCAGGGCCTGCTTCATCCAGCCGAAGGAGATCGAGAACTTCCCCGACGAGAAGGTGGTCGTGATCTCGACCGGCAGCCAGGGCGAGCCGCTCTCGGCGCTGCGGCGGATGGCGAACAACGACCACCGCGACGTCGCAGCTCCACTCCGGCGACACCGTCGTCTTCTCGGCGACCCCGGTGCCCGGCAACGAGCGCGCCGTCAACGAGACGATCGACCGCATCTATGAGATCGGCGCCTCCGTCGTGACCGCGAAGGACGCGCCGATCCACGCCTCGGGCCACGGCTGGCAGGAGGAGCTGAAGCTGATGATCAACCTGACCAAGCCGAGGTACGTGATGCCGGTCCACGGCGACTTCAAGCGCCTGCGCCTGCACGCGGAGCTCGCCGAATCGCTGGGCGTCGACGAAGGAGAACATCTTCCAGGGCCGCAACGGCCTGGCGCTGGAGATCGACGAGAAGGGCGCTCGTTTCGGCGAGGACATCGACGCCGGGGTGATGTTCGTCGACGGCGTCAACATCGGCGACCCCGAAGACGTCGCCCTGCGCGACCGGCGGGCGATCTCCGCCGACGGCATCTTCATCGTCGTCGCGACGATCTCGACCGACGACGGCAGCGTCGTCGCCGACCCCGAGGTGATCTTCCGCGGCGTCGCCTTCCTCGAGGAAGCCGGGGGGCTGGTCGAAGACATCCAGGACGTCGTCGAGGACTCGCTCGAGGACTCGGCCAAGGCCGGGACCCGCGAGCTCAACCTGATCCAGGAAGACATGCACGACGCGGTCGCCCGCTTCGTCTACGACAAGCTGCGCCGCCGGCCGATGGTGCTGCCGGTCGTCGTCGAGGTCTGAGGCCGGGAGGAAAAAAAGGGCCCGCCGGGGGCTGTTGGGGAGAACCCGGCGGACCCTGTGTCTCGTCCGTTTGAAAACGTATGTGCGGTCGCTAAAGGAGATCTAAAACCGCAGCCGGCCGCCGCGGCCGGCGCCGGTGAGCGGGATTCGGACGCGAAATAGCGCGCCGCCGCCGGGCGCTTCCTCGACCTCGACGTTGCCCCCGTGAGAGGTGGCGACCGCGCTGACGATCGCCAGGCCGAGCCCGCTTCCGGAGCCCGATGCGGTATCGGCCGGGCCGTCGCCGCGGACGAAGCGGTCGAAGATCTGGGCCCGCATCTCGGGAGGTATCCCGGGACCGTCGTCGGCGACCTCGACCACGGCATCCTCGCCGTCGGGCGCTGAGCCGCAGCTCGACGCTCGAGCCCGGGGGCGTGTGGCGGCAGGCGTTGTCGAGCAGGTTGAGGATCATCCGGTGCAGCTCGTCGGGGTTGCCCTGGAGCCAGAGCGCACGGTCGTTGTCGAGGCGCAGCTCGCGATCGCCCATCAGCGGCGCCGCCTCGACCGCCGCGTTGCCGGCGACCTCGGCGAGGTCGCAGCGCCGATGGGCGCCGGTGCGGCCCGCATCGGCGCGCGCGAGCAGCAGCAGGTCGGCGACCAGGCGGCTCATCCGGTGCGAGGAGCGCAGGGCGGAGTCGATCATCGCCTGCTCGTCGTCGCGGCCGGGCTCCTGCAGGGAGGCCTGGAGCAGCTCGAGGTTGGCGAGGATGCTGGTCAGCGGGGTGCGCAGCTCGTGCGAGGCGTCGGCGACGAACTCGCGCTGCTTCTTCATCGCCGCCTCGCGCTCGGCCCTGGCGGCGTCGAGCGAGCGCAGCATCTGCTCGAGCGTTCGCGCCAGCTCGCCGACCTCGTCGTCCGCCTTCGGCTCGGGCATGTGGCGGGAGGGGTCGCCGGTATCGGCGATCTCGCGCGCGCTGGCGGTCAGCGAGGAGACCGGGCGCATCGCCCGGCCGGCGATCGCAAGCCCGGCGAGGCTGGCGAGCAGGGTGCCGCCGAAGATGCCGGCGGCGATGAAGAGCCAGAGCCGATCGACGGTCGAGTCGACGTGCTCGAGCGCTGCGCCCGTACTGGACGAAGCCCGGTCGCGGCGCCGCTTTCGTTGCGCACTTCGGCGGTCGCGACCCGGTTCTGCCCGTGGGTCGTGATCCCGGGGTCGACGCTGCCGAGGTCGGCAGAGTCGGCGCTGTGCTTGATCAGGTTGCCGCTGAGGTCGTAGATGCGGGCGGTCGCGTCGTCGGGGCGGACGAAGTCGTTGAGGTTGGGGCTCTGCACGACGGCTGCCGATCGGCGTGTAGACGATGCGGGTTTCGGCGGCGAGCGTCTGGGCGGCGCCACGGACCTCGCTGTTGAAGTCGTCGCGGATCCGGCTGCGTGGCGACCTTGCCGATCACGGCGCCGAAGACGAGCAGGATGATCAGCGTGAGGCCGGCCGAGGTCGCAGCGAGCCGCCAGCGCACAGGCCAGTTGCGCGGCCTCAGGCGCCTGCCTCTGTGCGGGGGCCGGTTCGGGCGCCGGGCCAAGGCTAGTCCCGGATCACGTAGCCGGCGCCGCGTTTGGTGTGCAGGAGCCGCGGCTCGCCGCCGGCCTCGAGCTTGCGGCGCAGGTTGGAGACGAAGACGTCGATCGTGTTGGTGGCCGCGGTCGGGTCATATCCCCAGACCTCGTCGAGCAGTCGCTCGCGGGAGACGACGAGGCGGTCGTTGCGCATCAGGAACTCGAGCAGCTCGAACTCGCGATTGGTGAGCTCGATCTCGCGCTCGCCGCGGCGAACCTCGCGGGTGTCGGGGTTGAGGGCGAGGTCACCGACCTCCAGCGAGGCGGAGCCGCGCGGTGGGCGCCGGCGCAGCAGGGCGCGGATCCGGGCGAGCAGCTCGCGCCGCTCGAAGGGCTTGACGAGGTAGTCGTCGGCGCCGCTGTCGAGGCCGTCGACCCGGTCCTCGGTCTCGGTGCGGGCGGTCAGCATCAGGATCGGGACGTCGCTGTCGGCGCGCAGTCGGCGGCAGACCTCGACCCCGTCGAGCCGGGGGAGGCCGAGGTCGAGGACGACGAGGTCGGGGACGAACCCGGCCGCCGCGTCGAGCGCGTCGACGCCGTCGGCCGAGGTTCTTCACCTCATAGCCCTCGTTGCGCAGCGAGCGGCGCAGGACGTCGGCGATCTCGGCGTCGTCCTCGACCAGGAGGACCCTGCCTCCGGGTGCGTCAATGTCGGCGACGTGTTGCATGCAAAGCGATGTTAGCCGCGGCGATTTGCCGAAGGCCCTGCTTTAGGGCTAATTTACTCCCAGATCGACCCGCGAGAGCGCAGTTGTTCCCGCAAACCGGGGACAACTGGGCTCGCGCGGTTGGGCGCAGGGGTCGCGCCGTCGGCGTCGAAGCGGTGGCCAATGTTCGTGCGTAAGAAGCGCGGGGCCAAGCGCGCCTCGAAGGCCAGGAAGCCGAAAGGCCGCAAATCTGTGCGGCCCAGCCCCTTTCAGGGTTTGGAGCAGCGCCACCTCGACCTGCTCGGCCTGTTGCTGATCGCCGCCGGCGTCTACCTGACGTTCGTCCTCTTCTTCGGCTGGGAGGGCGGCAAGGTCGGCTACGGGATCGAAACCGGGCTGGAGTACCTCTTCGGAACGGTCGGCGCCAGGATCGCGACCGTGCTGCTGCTCGCGATCGGGGGGGTGCTGGTCACGGGCGCCTCGATCTCGGCGATCTTCCGCGGCATCGGGCGCGGAGCGCGGAGAGCCGTCCTCGGTGGCCGGGGGGTCGCCGAGACCGCGATCCTGCACCGTGAGGAGCGACGCCGCGAGAAGAGCCTCTCCGACCGCGAGACCCGCGCCGGCGTCACCGACGTGATGAGCGACTACCCCGACGAGGAGGAGTTCGACCCCACCGTCGCCTTCGTCGACCAGGACGACATCTATGCGGACGGTGCTTCACCGGCCGCCCCCGGACGCGAAGCGGAGGACGTGCCGGATGAGGGCGAAGCCCCGCCCTCCCCCGACGACGATCGCAATCTGACTCTCTCGGAGGAGGGGGAGGGCCCCGACGAAGCGGCCGAAGGTGCGGACGCAGCGGCCGACGGATCAACGGATGATGCCCCCCCCACCACCGAGATCCCGGCCCTCACCCCGCAGGGCAACAAGAGGGGCGTCACCGAATCGGAGCAGATCTCCTACCGGCCGCCGCCCGCCAGGGCACTCGAGAAGGGCAAGGGGGCCGACAGGGGCCCGGATCCGCGCGATCACGAGATCGTCGGACGCAAACTGGTCGAGACGCTCGGTCACTTCGGCGTCGAGGCGAAGATCGTCGGCATCGTCAGCGGCCCCCACGTCTCGCGCTACGAGCTGCGCCTGGCGCCGGGCACCAAGGTCAAGAAAGTGACCGAGCTCGGCAACGACCTCGCCTATGCGCTCGCCTCCACCGACATCCGCATCCTCGCTCCGATTCCCGGCAAACAGGCCGTCGGCGTCGAGGTGCCGAACACGCGTCGCCGCATCGTCCGCCTCGGCGACATCTACGCCGGCCGTCCGCAGAAGACCTCGCCGCTCGTCGCCTGGCTCGGCAAGGGGATCGACGGCAACGCGGTCTGGACCGATATCGCGAAGATGCCGCACGTGCTCGTCGCCGGCACGACCGGATCGGGCAAGTCGGGCTGCGTGAACGCGATGCTCGCCTCGATCCTGATGCAGGCCTCGCCCAACGAGGTGCGGCTCGTCCTCGTCGACCCCAAGCAGGTCGAGCTCAACCACTACGAGAACGTGCCCCACCTGCTGACGCCGGTCGTCACCTCGCCGCGTCTGGCGGCCAACGTCCTCGCCAACCTGATCGGCGAGATGGAGAGCCGCTACGGGATCATGGGCCAGGCCCGCTGCCGAAACCTCGACGAGCTGAACCGGGCCCGGAAGAAGGCCGGCGAGGCGCCTCTGCCGCACATTCTCTGCGTGATCGACGAGCTCGCCGACCTGATGATGGTCGCGCCGGCCGAAGTCGAGGACTCGATCATCCGCCTCGCCCAGAAGTCGCGGGCGACCGGGATTCACCTGGTGCTGGCGACCCAGAGGCCATCTACCGACATCATCACCGGGACGATCAAGGTCAACATCCCGGCCCGGATCGCGTTCGCCGTCTCCTCGCAGACCGACTCCCGGGTGATCCTCGACCAGGGCGGCGCCGAGGCCCTGCTCGGCCAGGGGGACATGCTCTTCCGCGGCGCCGGCACCTCCAAGCTGCAACGGATCCAGGGCGCCTTCATCACCGAGGACGAGATCGCCCGCATCACCAAGCACTGGGCGAAGCAGGGCGAGCCCGAATTCGAAGACGAGCTGCTCGAGACCCGTGAGGTCTCGGAGGAGGGGGTCGAATCCCCCGGCGACTTCGACCCCGACAGCGACGACCTGCTCGACGAGGCGATCCGCATCGTGGTCGAGACCGAAACCGCATCCGTCTCGATGATCCAGCGCCGCCTCCGGGTGGGCTACACGCGCGCCGGCCGCCTGATCGACATGCTCGAGCGTCGCGGCGTGATCTCGGGGTACGAGGGATCGAAGCCACGTCAGGTGCTGATCACCCAGGCCGATCTCGCCAACGCCGTCGGGGGGCCCGAGGCCGAGCCCGTCGCCGTCGAAGGCGACCCCGAGCCCTAAGCCAACCCGGAATGGCGACAATGCCGGGGTGGACGGCGTAGGCGCCACCCTGAGGAAGGCACGGACCAAGCGTGAGATCGACCTCGCCGAGGTCGAGGCCGCGACCAAGATCCGCCGTCGCTTCCTGGTCGCGATCGAGGGCGAAGAATGGGACGTGCTCCCCGGCGACGCCTACGCGAGGGGCTTCATCCGCGCCTACGCGGCCCACCTGGGGCTCGACGGCCCCCGTCTTGCGGAGCGCTACCCGGTCGACCCGTCCCCCTCGGTCGTCGGCGCGCCGGCGAGGAGGGGGAGCCCGCGCCTGGCGCTGACCCTCGCCGTCTGCCTCGGGGTTCTCGCCGTCGCGGTCGCGATCGGCATCGCCTGGGGCGGCGGAGGGGGCGGCGCCCCCTCCGCCGGCGAAATCGGGGCGACGGCGCCGGCGAAGCCGGCACCGGACGTGGCCGCGAAGCAGCATCGCAAGGGCCGTGCCCCGGCGCCGGGCGTCGTCGACCTCGAGCTCCGGTCCACCGCCCTGGTCTGGGTCTGCGTGGTCGACGGCGGCGGCCGCCCGCTGGTCGCCGGCAGGGAATTCCCGGCCGGCGCGGATATCGGCCGATTCCGCTCCGGTAGCTTCACGGTCGCCTTCGGCAACGGGGGCATCACGATGCGGATCGACGGCAAGCGGATAGGCGGAATTCCCGACACCGGCAGCCCGCTCGGCTACGCGATCGACTCCTCCGGAGAGCTCACTCCCCTGCCTGAAGGCCGGAGGCCGACATGCCTGTGAGAGCCGGCATCCTGGTCACCGGGACGGAGGTCCTGACCGGGCGCATCGCCGACCGGAACGGCCCCTGGGTCTCGGAACGCCTGGCCGAGCTCGGCATCGAGGTCGCCCATATCCTGATCGTGGCCGACCGTCCCGACGACCTCGAGGCCGGGTTGCGCTTCCTGGCCGAGGAGGGGATGGACCTGATCGTCACCTCGGGCGGGCTGGGCCCGACCGCCGACGATTTGACCGCGGAGGTGGTCGGCCGCTTCGCGGGCCGCGAGCTGGCCCTCGACGAGGAGGTCGAGGCGAAGATCGCCGAGATCCTGCGCGGCTTCGCGAAACGCTTCAAATTCGACGAGGAGGCGGTGCTCGAGGCGAACCGCAAGCAGGCGATGGTGCCCGAGGGGGCCACCACCCTGGACCCGGTGGGGACCGCTCCGGGCCTGGTCGTCCCGGCGGGCGAGCTGGTCGTCGTCGTCCTTCCGGGCCCGCCCCGCGAGTTGCAGCCGATGTGGCCGAGGGCGTTGGAGACGGGGCCGGTCGGCGAGCTGCTCGAGCGGGCGACGCCCCTGCATGGGTACACGCTGCGCATGTTCGGGATCCCCGAGTCGGAGATCGCGAAGAGCCTGCGGGAGCTCGAGGAGGAGGGCGTGGCGCTGGGCGAGGTCGAGATCACGACCTGCCTGAGGCGGGGCGAGATCGAGATCGACGTGCGTTACAGGGACGCCGCCGCGGGGACCGCCGATGCGGTCCGGGCCGGCCTCGCCGAGCGCCACGAAGAACAGCTGTTCAGCCTCGACGGCGAGACGATCGACTCCCAGGTCGCGAAGCTGCTCGTCGACCGGCGCCTCGCCCTCGCCGAGTCGTGCAGCGGCGGCCTGCTCGCCGCCCGGCTCACCGACGTGCCCGGCGCATCGGCCTACGTCGCCGGCGGCGTGGTCGCCTATTCGAACGAGGCCAAGGCGGGCCTGCTCGGGGTCGCCCCGGCCCTGATCGAGCGGCATGGCGCGGTCTCGCCGGAGGTTGCCGAGGCGATGGCGATCGGCGCCCTCGAGCGGTTCGAGGCGGACGTGGCGGTCTCGGTGACCGGGATCGCCGGGCCGGACGGGGGCAGCGAGGAGAAGCCGGTCGGCTACGTCTGCTTCAACGCCCGCCTCGCCGACGGCACCGCGATCGCTCGCGATCCCGTGATCCCGGGTGGGCGCGCCGACATCCGCGAACGCTCGGCGCTGGTCGGGCTGCATCTGCTGCGGATGCTGCTCGGCGACGGCGTCAATCCCCTGTAGGCAACCGGACGGCGATTTTTTGCAAAGCGCCGTTGTCCCGTGCGCCGGGGGGCCGTAGCTTGACGGTGTGAGCAAGGAGCGCCTCAAGAGCCCGCGGGTCCGCCTCTTCGTCGCCCTCGACCTGCCGGAGGCCCTGCGTGGGGCGATCGCGACCTGGGGGAGGGAGGCGCTCGCCGACCCCGCCCTGAGGCCGGTTCCCGCCGACTTCCTCCACCTCACGCTCGCCTTCCTCGGATACCGGCCGGCGCGTGAGGTCGACCGCATCGCGGAGCTGGTCGAGGCGCTCGAGGGGCCTGCCCCGCGGATCGCGCTTGGCGACCCGGTGCAGAGGCCGGCGCGGGGGCGGGCACGACTGTTCGCGCTCCCGGTCGAGTCGCCGGAGGCCGTCTCGTTGCAGGCGATTTTGGTGGAGAGCTTGGTCGCGGGGCGGCTCCACGAGCCGGAGGGGAGGCCCTTCTGGCCCCACCTGACGGTCGCCCGCGTGCGGCCCGAGGGCAGGGGCTCGAAGCGTCCGATGCGAGTCGCCGAGCCTCCCGCGGCGCTGCCGGAGACAGTCGGGCGAACGCGCGTTCGTGCCGTCCGAGTGGCGCTTTACCGTTCCGAACTCAAGCCACAGGGTGCGAAGTACACCCCGCTGGCGCACGTCGAGCTGAGGTGAAGGAAGAGATGGCAGATAAGAAAGCAGCTTTGAAGGACGCCTCGGCCAAGGAGGCCAAGGCCAAAGACGCGGCGCTCGAGAACGCCGTGTCCCACATCAGGAAGGAGTTCGGCGAGGGCCTGCTGATGCGTCTCGGCGCCGACAGCAAGGTGCAGATCGGGGCGATCCCGACCGGCTCGCTCGCGCTCGACCTGGCGCTCGGCATCGGCGGCGTGCCCCGCGGCCGGATCGTCGAGATCTTCGGACCCGAGTCTTCCGGCAAGACGACCCTGATCTACCACGTCATCGCCGAGGCCCAGGCGAGGGGCGGGGTCTGCGTGTTCATCGACACCGAGCACGCGATGGACCCGATCTACGCGAACGCGATCGGCGTCGATTGCGACGAGCTGCTGGTCTCCCAGCCCGACTACGGCGAGCAGGCGCTGCAGATCGCCGACCGCCTGATCGCCTCGACCGCGGTCGACGTCGTCGCGATCGACTCGGTCGCGGCGCTGACGCCGAAGGCGGAGCTCGAGGGTCAGATCGGGGACCAGACCGTCGGCCTTCAGGCGAGACTGATGTCGCAGGCGATGCGGAAACTGGCGGGCAACCTCAACCGCACCAACACCGTCTGCCTCTTCACCAACCAGATCCGCGAAAAGGTCGGCGTCCAGTTCGGCTCGCCCGAGACCCAGCCGGGCGGCCGGGCACTGAAGTTCGCCGCCTCGCAGCGGCTCGACATCCGCCGCATCGAAACCCTCAAAGAAGGGACCGAGGCGGTAGGCAACCGGGTTCGGGTCAAAGTCGTCAAGAACAAAGTGGCGGCCCCGTTCCGCCAGGCGGAATTCGACATCGAGTACGGGCAGGGAATCTCCCGCGAGGGGGGCCTGCTCGACTTCGGCATGGAGCACGACCTGGTCCAGAAATCGGGCTCCTTCTTCTCCTACGGCGAAACCCGGTTGGGCCAGGGCCGCAACAACGCCAAGCAGTTCCTCGCCGACAACCCGGAGCTGGCGGCGGAGATCGAAGTCAAGATCCGGGCCGCGCTCGGCCTCGACGGCGAGGCCGCCCCGGCGGAGCAGGCCGCGTCCGGCGCCGACGCCGCGGAGCCGAATCCCCCGGTGGCGGCCGCCAAAGCGGCCTAACGATCGGTTCCAAACCGCGCCGGTTCCAGCCGCCGCTAGTGGATAGGATGCCGCGGCCATGTCCTACAGCACGACCTTCTACATCTGTGGTGGCGCCCTGGCCGCCCTCGCGGTCATCACCAGCTTCGTCGGTCTGCGCTCGGAGAAGTTCCCCGGGCGCTTCGGGCCTCTGGTAGTTCTCGTCTTCGTGGCGATGATCGGCGTCACCACGACCTACGCCGTCCTCAATGGCAAGGAGGAGCAGGAAGCCCGCGCCGGGGAGCTCGAAAAGGCGGGCGAAGAGTTCGAAGAAGGCGAGGAAGGCTCCAGCGGCCCGCCGGCCGAGGCCGGCACGCCGGAAAGCGGCGGTCAGAAGGCGCCCGTCAACGGGCCCGGCGGCACCCTGCAACTGGCGGCCTCGGCCACCGGTCTCGCCTTCGACAAGAAGGAACTGAGCAGCGAACCGGGTGAAGTGACGATCGACTTCACCAATCCGGCGGCGCTGGAACACGATGTCGCAATCGAGCAGGACGGCAAGCAGATCGCCGTCTCGGAAACGATCGCCGAAGGCAAGACATCCGTCACCGCCGACCTGGCGCCCGGCACCTACACCTTCCTCTGCACGATCCCGGGGCACGCCGACGCCGGCATGATCGGCACCCTGACGGTCCGGTAGCCGGCGCATATCGGCGTCCTCGGGCGCTTGCGTGCGGAGCACGCTTCGCTCCCTGCGTCCCGCGACCTGCTTGTCTCCGCACCGTCAGTAATCTGGGGTGCGATGGGGAAGAGGTTCCACGTAACGACCTTCGGGTGTCAGATGAACGTGCACGACTCCGAGCGCATGCAGGGCATGCTCGAGTCGCTCGGCTACGAGCAGGCGGAGAGCCGCGAGGACGCCGACCTGATCCTCTTCAACACCTGCTCGATCCGCGAGTCGGCAGACAACCGCTTCATTGCCCATCTCGGCGAGGCGAAGCGGCTCAAGGCCGAAGACCCGGAGCGGGTCGTCGGCGTCGGCGGCTGTTGGGCGCAGTCGGTCAAGGACGAGGTCTTCAGGCGCTTTCCCTTCGTCGACGTCGCCTTCGGACCAGGCCAGATACAGCGGCTCGCCGACTTCCTCGCCTCCGACTCGCTGAGCGCCCAGGGCTACTTCGAGTTCGAGGACTTCTCCGGCCACCTCCCGGCCCGCCGTGAGCGTCCCTTCCAGGCGTGGCTGCAGATCTCGCAGGGCTGCAACTGTCGCTGCTCCTACTGCATCGTCCCCTCGACCCGCGGCCGCGAGGTGAGCCGCGACCCGGGCGAGCTGGTCGACGAGGCGCGGGCGCTGGCGGCCGACGGAGTCCGCGAGGTCACCCTGCTCGGCCAGAATGTCAACAGCTATGGCCGCGACCTCGCCGGCGAGACCCGGATCGGGTTCGCCGAGCTGCTTGCCGAGATCGACGCGGTCGACGGGATCGAGCGGGTCCGCTACACGAGCCCCCACCCGAAGGACATGAAGGAGGACGTCGTCCGCGCCCACGCCGAGCTCGACTCGCTCTGCGAGCACGTCCACCTGCCCCTGCAATCCGGTTCCAGCCCGATCCTGAAACGGATGCGGCGCACGTACGACCGCGGTCGCTATCTGGATCGAGTCGCGCTGATCCGCGAGCACGTTCCCGACTGCGCGATCACGACCGACATCATCGTCGGCTTCCCGGGCGAGACCGAGGCCGATTTCGAGCAGACCCTGGAGGTGGTCGAGGAGGTCGGCTACGACGGCGCCTTCACCTTCGTCTTCTCGCCACGTCGCGAGACGGAGGCGGCGACCCTCGACGGCCAGGTCCCGCACCCGGTCAAGGTCGAGCGCATGGAAAGGCTGGTCGAGCTGGTCCAGCGGCGGGCGGGCGAACGGGCGCTGCGGTTCGTCGGCCGCGAGATGGAGGTCCTCGTCGAGGGCACGAGCCGCACCGACGAGACGCGGCTGCGCGGGCGCACGCGACACAACAAGGCGGTCAACTTCGAGGGGATCGCCGAGCCGGGCGAGCTCGTCGCGGTCGAGATCGGCTCCGCTACGTCGCAGACGCTGACCGGGGTAGCGGCGAAGCCCCTCACTCAACTGATCCGGTGATGGCGCCCTCCACGATCCTCGGCGGGATGGGGGCACTACCCCTCTCTCAGCCTTCGGCACAAGCCGTTCGGGGTAGTGCCCCCATCCCGTAGGGCGCCGTGCAGGTCCTAGCCATTTTCGGGCCGACCGGGGTGGGCAAGACAGGCGTGGCCTTGGAGCTGGCGGACCTGTTACGGGAGCGGGGGGAGGATCCGGTGGCGATCTCCTGCGACGCGCTGCAGGTGTACGAGGGGCTGTCGCTGCTCACCGGCGCGGCGACGGAGGCCGAGCGAGCGCGGCTCGAGCACCGGCTGGTCGGCTTCGTCCCCGTCACCGGCCCTTCTCGGTCGGCGATTACATGAAGCTCGCGCACCGCGAGGTCGACGCCGCGCTTGAGGGGGGGAGGAGGCCGATCGTCGTCGGTGGCACCGGGCTCTACCTGCGGGCGGCCGTTGCGCAGCTCTCCCTCGTCAAGGCGGAGCCGGGCGCCGAGGACTCGGAGCTGTGGTCGCCCGCGACTCGCCACCCGACGACGATCTTCGGCCTCGACATGGCGCGAGGGGAGCTGTACGAGCGGATCGACGCGCGGACCGAGGCGATCGCCGCCTCGGGCGCGGTCGAGGAGGTGCGGAGGGCGGAGGGGGCCGGCCCCTCGCGCACCGCCCGCAAGGCGCTCGGCTTCGACGAGCTGCTCGGCGGCGACCTCGAGCTGATGAAGCGGCGCTCGCGCAACTACGCCCGCCGTCAGCTCACCTGGATGCGAAAGGTCGCGAACCTGGAGCGGATCGATCGCGCCGGGCGCGGCGACGCCGAGGTCGCGGCCGAGATCGCGTCCCGGATCTGACCGCCGCGCCCGAGCCGGTGCCTCGGGTCCCCGCGGGAGGGCGCCATGCCCATCTGAGAAACTGACGCCGAGATGGCCGCCACGCGCACGATCGAGGATCTGCCTGGCCCGAGGCGCCTGCCGCTCATCGGCAACGCGCACCAGAGCCGCCCGACGCGCGCGCACCGGACGGCGGAGCGCTGGTGCGAGGAGTACGGCCCGATCTATCGCTTCGACCTTGGCCCGCGCAGAATCGTCGTGCTCGGCGACGTCGATGTCGTCAACGCGGTCCTGCGCGAGCGCCCGGACGGCTTCCGGCGCTGGAGCGAGATCGAGACGATCACCGAAGAGATGTGGGGAACCCCGGGGGTCTTCGCCGCCGAGGGCGACGATTGGCGCCGGGCGCGGCGACTGGCGGTCACGGCGCTCAACAGCAACCATCTGCAGCGCTACTTCGAGGTCGTCAGCACCTGCACCGGGCGGCTGCACGGCAGGCTTCAACGGGCGGCCCGCAACGGCGAGACCCTCGCCATCGGCGAGGCCCTCTCCTCGTTCACGGTCGACGTCACCTCGGCGCTCGCATTCGGACACGACCTCAACACCCTCGAGGGCGGAGACGTCGAGATCCAGGAGCATCTGCACCGCGTCTTCCACATGACCAACCGTCGCCTCTTCGCCGTGCTGCCCTACTGGCGCTGGTTCAAGCTGCCCGCCGATCGCGCCCTGGACCGCTCGCTGGCGGCGTTGCGGCCGGCGGTGGCGGGCTTCATGGATCGAACCCGGGAGCGGATCGCGGCCCGCCCCGAGCTTCGTGACGAGCCGGAGAACTTCCTCGAGGGGATGATCGCGGCCCAGGAAAAGGACGGCACGTTCAGCGACGACGAGATCCTCGCCAACGTCTTCACCCTGCTGCTCGCCGGCGAGGACACCACGTCGCACTCGATGGCGTGGACGATCTGGTCGCTGGCCGAGCGCCCCGAGGTCCAGGACCGCTGGGCGGAGGAGGCCTGCGAGGTGCTGGGGGAGGAGACCCACGCGACCGAGTACGAGACGGTGGAGGGCTTCCGCTACGGCGAGGGCGTCCTGCGCGAGTCGATGCGGCTGACGCCGGTGGTCCCGATCTCGGGAGTCGAGCCGCTGTCCGACACCGAGATCGCCGGGGTCGGCATCCCGGCCGGAACCCGGCTGGTCCTCCTCCACCGCCATGCCGGCAGGCAGGTGGTGGACCGAGACGAGGAGTTCAGGCCGGAGCGCTGGCTCGAGGACGACGATCGGCTCGAGGTCCCCGCGCAGAAGTCGTTCCTGACGTTCGGCGCCGGCCCGCGGTTCTGCCCCGGCCGCAACCTCGCCTTCCTCGAGGCGAAGACGGCACTGGGCATGATCGCCCGCAATTTCGAGATCGAGCTCGACCCGGAGGCGGGGCCCGTCACCGAGCTGCTCGGCTTCACGATGAGCCCGCGAGGCCTGCGGGTACGCCTGCGCGAGCGGGTCCAAGCCGTGGCCGCCTGACCCGGAGGTGACCGTGCGATTCGAGAAGTGGCAGGCGCTCGGCAACGACTACGTGATCCTCGAGCGCGAGGGGCTGCCCTGGGAGCTGACCGGCCCCCGGGCGCGGCTGGTCTGCGACCCGCACTTCGGCGTCGGCTCCGACGGCATTCTGCTGCTCTCGCGCAGCAGCGACCCGGCCCACGTCGCCGAGCTGCGGATCTTCAACCCGGACGGCACCGAGGCCGAGCTCTCCGGCAACGGCGCCCGTGAGGCGATCCTCTACCTCCGCCGCAACGGCTGGACCGATGCCGACACCTTCTCGATTCTGACCGCGGCGGGCCCGGTCACGCCGACGATCGCCTCGGAGCGCACCTGCTCGGTCGAGATGGGCCGGGCATCGACGACTTCGGGAGATTTCCCCTCCGGCCCTCCGGACGGCCGCGGCACGCTGGCCGCGGCCGGGCGCGAGTGGGAGTTCCAGCACGTCTCAATCGGCAATCCGCAGTGCGCGATCGCCGTCGGCGAGGGGCTGGAGGGCCTCGACCTCGGCGCGATCGGGCCCGAGATAGAAGGCCACGAGCTCTTCCCGAATCGCACCAACGTCTCCTTCTTCGACAGCCACGGCGCCGGTGACGGCCGGCTGCGAGCGCGAATCTTCGAGCGCGGGGTGGGGGAGACCCTGTCGTCCGGCACGGGGGCCAGCGGCGCCGCCGTCGCCGCCTTCCTCAATGGCGTCGCCGGCCCTTTCACGATCGTTCTCGATGGCGGCGAGCTCGAGGTCGAGGTCTCCGAGGGGCTCGACGTGCGCCTCACCGGCTGGGCCGAGCCGGTCTGCGCCGGCGAGCTCTCGCCCGAGCTCGTCTCCCGGCTCGAGTCGATCGACTGAGCCGGGGAGCGAATACGAATAGATTTTGGCGCCCATGGGAATCACCGACCCCTCCAAGCGACTCGAGGCGATGCCCCCGTACATGTTCGCCGAGCTCGAGCGGCGCGTCGCCGACAAGCGGGCGGCGGGCGTCGACGTGATCAGCCTCGGCATCGGCGACCCCGACGAGCCCACCTATCCCCACATCGTCAAGGCCATGCAGGAGGCCGTCGCCGACCCCGGCAACCAGAGCTACCCGAGCAATCGTGGCCGGGCCGAGTTCCGCGAGGCCTTCGCGGCCTTCTACGGCGAGCGCTTCGGGGTCGAGATCGACCCCGAGGACGAGGTGATCCCGGCGATCGGCGCCAAGGAGTGCATCTACAACCTCTGCTTCGCCTTTCTCGACCCGGGCGACGTGGCGCTCGCCTCCGACCCCGGTTATCCGGTCTACACCGGCGGCCCGATCCTCGCCGGGGCGACGCCGGAGCTGCTGCCGCTCGTCCCCGAGCTGGGCTTCGCACCCGATCTCGGCGCGGTGCCTGCCGACGTCGCCGCCCGCGCCCGCCTGATGTTCCTCAACTACCCGAACAACCCGAGCGGGGCCGTCGTCCCCGAGGGGTTCTTCGAGATGGTCGTCTCCTTCGCCCGTGAGCACGAGATCCTCGTCGTCCACGACAACGCCTACTCGGAGACCACCTACGACGGCTACGTCGCGCCGAGCTTCCTGGCGACGCCGGGAGCGAAGGAGGTCGGCGTCGAGGTCTTCTCGCTCTCCAAGGGCTACAACATGACCGGCTGGCGCTGCGCCGCGATCCTCGGCAACGCCGAGGCGATCGCCACCTACTGGCGGCTGAAGACGAACGTCGACTCGGGGCTCTTCGAGGCGGTGCAGATGGCCGGCGTCGCCGCCCTGCAGGGGCCGAGTGGCCCACTCGAGCGGATGAACGAGGCCTACGCCCGCCGCCGCGACCTGGTCGTCGGCGGCGCTGCGCGAGATCGGCGTCGAGGTCGCCGCTCCGAGGGGGACCATCTACGTCTGGGCTCCGGTCCCCGAGGGCCATACCTCGACCTCGTTCTCAGAGCTGGTGCTGGAGGAGGCGGCGGTGATCGTCTCACCGGGCTCGATGTACGGGCCCAGCGGCGAGGGCTTCTTCCGGATCTCGCTGACGACGCCCGACGACCGCATCGAAGAGGCGGTCGAGCGGATGCGCAAGCATCTTGCATGAGGGGTCGTCCGGGTAGGACCTCCACTTAACTTTTCCCGAGGAGGGGCTGTGGCCGTCCGCCAATGGCGCGGCGGGAAAAGTACAAGACGTTCCGGCCCTACCCGGACGACCCTTCTGACCTTGACCGCCTCCTGCCTCTCCGCGAGCTTGTTCCAATATCTGTCGAGGCCGCGCCACTGGTACTGGGGCGGGACGCACTGGATCAGCTCGGCGGCCGCGGCCTCGGTCGCGGCCCGCTCGGCGACGAGCTCGCGATGGTGGCGCTCGTACTCGGCCTCGCTCAGCTCGCGGGCCAGCCGCGCCTCCTCGACGAGGCGCTCGCGGACAATGGACAGGTGCTCGGCGGGGGAATCGACATCGCCGAAATGGGTGATCGCCAGCCGCTCGGGCTCCCAGGCTTCGACCGTGCCGATCGAGTCGAGCCAGGCCTCGATGTCGATGTCGGGTGGCGGCGTCGGCGGGACGACCAGGTCGGCGTCGGGAATGAGGACGGCGGCCACGTCGCCGACGAACGCGGCGCCGCTCTCCTCGTGCAGGTAGCAGACGTGGTGCGAGGCGTGGCCGGGCGTGTACGCGACCCGCATCCCGAGCACCGACTCGCCCCCTGAGAGGGCGTGCACGTTTCGCTCGGGAACCGGGACGATCTCGCCCCAGAGGCGCTCCATCTGGTCGCCGTAGAGTCGCTCGGCGCTGGCCAGCAGCCGCGAGGGCTCGATCAGGTGCGGGGCGCCGCGCTCGTGGACATAGACCGGCGTGTCGGGCCAGCGCCGCACGATGCGCCCGTCGCGGCGGCGTGGTCCAGGTGGATGTGGGTGAGGAGGATCGCCCGCGGCGGCTCCGGCCCGAGCTCCGCGAGCAGCGTCTCCAGCGAGGACTCGGGGCCGGGGTCGACGAGCGCGCCGTCGACCTCCCAGCAGCCGATCACGTGCGGTCGCCCGAGGTGCTCGACGTCGATGACCCTCATCGTGGCTCCGGGTCTCAGGCGGCGGCCGGGGTCCGGGAGGCGATCGTCCCCCTCGAGCGTCCGCGCGGATGCCCTCCTCGACCCCGAGCGGGTCGAAGCCGAGCTCGTCGGCCGCCTTCTCGCTCGTCGCCCAGAAGGTGATGTTGTCCGCGGAGCTGATCAGCTCGCGCAGGTTCGGCGGCTGGCCCATGAGTCTGCCGACCAGCGGCCCGATCGGCCTCAACGCCTTCATCGCGACGGTCGGCAGGGCCCGCTTGGGCGCCTTGCGCCCGGAGACCCTGGCGACGGTCTCGACCGCCTCCCTCATCGTCGTCGGCGGCCCGGCGATCACGTAGGTCTCACCCTTCCGGCCCTTGTCGAGCGCGAGGACGATGCCCGCCGCCGTGTCCTCGACGTGGGCGAGGCAGAGGCCGAGCTCGGGGAAGGGGATGAGCGGCATCTTCCCGGAGAGGAACTGGTCGAGCAGGCTGTCGAGCTGGGACTCGTCGCCGGGCCCGTAGACGCCCCCGGGCTGCACGATCACGCAGGGCAGCCCGTCCTCGATCATCCGGTCGGCGATCCGGTGCGCTTCGACCTTGGTCTGCTCGTAGTAGGAGCTGTAGCCCTCGCCCGGGTGGCGGTAGGTCTCGTCGACGATCTGGTGATGGGTGTTGCCGAAGGCGCCGCAGGTCGAGACGTAGACGATCTTTCCGATGCCCGCGTCGCGCGCAGCCGTGAGGGCGTTTTCGGTGCCGACGACGTTCGCCTCGTGCATCGCCGCGTGCTGGGACGCGGGGATCCCGACCTCGTACATCGCCGCCGCGTGGATGACCGCGTCGCAGCCCTTCATCGCCTCGCTCATCGCCGCTCGGTCGCCGAGGTCGCCGGGCACGGCCTCGCACCCGATCTCGGTCAGCTTCGCCGCTTTCTCGGGGCTGCGGACGAGGCAGACGACCTCGTCGCCGCGGTCTCGCAGCTGCCGGCCACGTGCCGCCGATGAACCCGGTCGCGCCTGTGAGGAAGACCCTGATCGGGTAACCCTACAAGCGATCCCCACCCGCCGGGCGGCGCCTCCTACACTGTCGGCGAGTGGACCGATCGAGAAACGGGCGCACCGCGCAGAGCCGCTATGCCGGCAACGGCGCCGGCGTCTCGAACCGGCGGGCGCGCCAGCGGGCGCTGGCGATCGGGATCGTCGACGGAGAGCGAGGCCGAGGACCCCCTGGCCGAGCTCAAGGAGCTGCTGCGCACCGCCGGCGTGGCGACCGCCGGCGAGACGACCCAGCAACGCTCCGCAGCCCGATCCCGACCGCTATTTCGGCCGCGGCAAGCTCGAGCGAGCTGAAGGCGGAGATCGCCGCCTTCGACGCCAACCTGGTCGCCTGCGATGACGAGCTGGCGCCGCGCCAGGAGCGCAACCTCGAGGCGGCGCTCGGGGTCCCGGTGATCGACCGCACGGCGGTGATCCTCGACATCTTCGCCGACCACGCCCACTCGGCCGAGGGCAAGCTCCAGGTCGAGCTGGCCCAGCTCGAGTACAACCTGGCTCGCATGCGCGGGCTGTGGACCCATCTCGAGCGCCTCGGCGCGGGCAGGATGGACGGCGGGATCGGCACCAGGGGCCCGGGCGAGAGCCAGATCGAGACCGATCGGCGGCTCGCCCGCGACCGCATCTCCGCCCTGCGCAGGCGGCTGGCCAGGCTCGAGCGCAACCGGGGCGTGATGCGGGCCCGGCGCGAGCGCTCCTCGCTGCCGCGGGTGGCGCTGGCCGGCTACACGAACGCCGGCAAGTCGACCCTCCTCAACGCGCTGACGGGCGCCGAGGTAGGGGTCGGGGACAGGCTCTTCCACACCCTCGACCCGACCACGCGCAGCCTCGAGCTGTCGGGCCGCGATTACCTGCTCACCGACACGGTCGGCTTCATCGAGAAGCTCCCGCACCAGCTGGTCGAGGCATTCAAGGCAACGCTCGAGGAGACCGTCCTCGCCGACCTGATCCTGCACGTCGTCGACGCCTCCGAGCCCGCGCGAGCGGCGGCTGCTCGACATGCGGGCCGTCGACGCGGTGCTGGAGGAGATCGGCGCCGGGACCAAGCCGCGGCTGCTCGTCCTCAACAAGGCCGACCTGCTCGACGAGGACGAGGTGCACGAGGCGGCCCTCGCCCACCCCGACTCGGTGCTGGTCTCGGCCGTCCGACGGCGAGGGGCTCGAGTCGCTGCGCGAGCGGGTCGAGGTGGCCTTCGAGGAGACCCTCGCCGAGGTCGAGCTGCTCATTCCCTACACGCAGGGCGCCCGCCTGCACGAGCTCCACGAGGTCGCCGGCAGCCTCGAGCGCACCGACCGCGACGACGGCGTCCTGGTCCAGGCCAAGGTTCCGGTTGCCGAGCTGCACAGGTTCGACGATCTCGCAGCGGCACGCGGGTCCGTCCCTGACAGGAGCCTGCGGGCGAGGTTTACGTTCTCGGCCCCTGTCAGGCGGCCACCCGTGCGAGCTGCCGGTTAGGTGACGACGTGAACCTACGTCTCTGAACTGAAAGAGGCGCGACGCTCCCGACGAGGGGGCACGGGGGCGACGCCGGCCTCGACCTCTACGCCTGCGAGGCTGCCCACATCGGGCCGGGGGAGCGCTGGAGCGTCGGCACCGGGGTCGCGGTCGAGGTCCCGGAGGGCCATGCCGGTCTGGTCCTGCCCCGCTCGGGGCTCGCCCGCGAGCACGGAATCTCACTCGTCAACAGCGCCCGGCTTGATCGACTCCGGCTACCGTGGGGAGATCCGCGTTCTGCTCCTCAACACCGACCCGGCCGAGATCTTCCGGGTCGAGCCCGGTGACCGGATCGCGCAGCTGGTGATCGCGCCGGTGGCGCTCCCCGAGCCGGTGGAGGCGGAGGAGCTGACCGAGTCGGCCCGCGGCGCCGGCGGCTTCGGCTCAACCGGCCGCTGATGCGGGCCGAGCGGTCGGGCGGCGCGCTCGCGGGCGAGCGCCCTGTCGTCGCAGCGGCTCGAGCTCGGGAGCTCGAGCCGTGACGACGTGTGAGCGCCAGCGAGATCAGGTGGTCGGCGAGCCAGGCGTTCTTGGGCAGCAGCGGCCCGTGCAGGTAGGTGCCGAAGAGGTTGTCCCGGCGGACGCCCTCTCGACGCCGTCGGAGCCGTTGTTGCCGAAGCCGGTGAGCACGCGTCCCAGGGGTCGGGCCTCGGGGCCCAGGTAGGTGCGGCCCCCGTGGTTCTCGAAGCCGGCGATCTCCCGGGTCGCGCCGGCGAGCTCGGCCGCGATCGCGACGTTGCCGATCAGCCGCGGCCCCGGCTCGCGCACGGTCTCGAGGTCGGCGATGCCGAGGCCCGGCAGCTCCTCCTCGCCGAGCTGGTAGCTGTGCCCCAGCAGCTGGTAGCCGCCGCAGACGGCGAGCACGACGGCGCCGTCGTCGGCGGCCGCGGCCAGCGAGCGGCGCTTGGAGGCGACCATGTCGGCGGCAACCGCGCGCTGGTCGCGATCCTGGCCGCCGCCGATGTAGTAGAGATCGTGGGCGCCGGGGTCGATCGGGTCCCCGGCCCCGGCGGCGGCTATGCGAAGCCGATCCCCCGCCACTCGCAGCGCCGCGCAGGAAGACGATGTTGCCGCGGTCGGCGTAGATGTTCATCTGATCGGGGTAGAGGGCGAGGACGCGGAGCTCCATCAGGCGGCCCCCATCAGCACGACGACCGAGCCGACGTGGGCGTCGGTCGGCGGGATCTGGCGGCGGCCCAGCGGGTCGAGCCCCGCCTCGCGGCCCTCGGCTTCGACGGTCTCGGCGGCGAGCAGTCGCAGCGGAACCTCGTCGACCAGGTCGCTCAGCTCCCCGGCCGGGGATACCGTCTGTCGCAGGCGGCGGACGACGATCGTCCCCTCCGCGAGGCCGGCGCTCGAGGGGCAGGCTCGAGTAGACCCAGCCGTCGAGCTCGCGGACGTCGGGGAGCGGAGCGGGGGCCTCCTCGACCAACTCGGGTGGCATTCCGTCGACGATCGCGACCGCGACGCGGCCCCCGGGAAGGAGGTGCCGACGGGCGCAGCGCAAGCAGGCCAGGCGCTCGGCGGCGCCGCCCAGGACCTGGACGAACTGCATCGGCGCGAGGACCAGCCCGAACTCGCCGCCGAGCTCGAACTCTCGGCCGTCGGCGAGCGTCGCCGTCGCCGGCAGGTCGTCGCCGCCGGCGCGCGCGTTGAAGGCCTCGACCAGCTCCGGGGCGATCTCGACCCCGACGCACCCGGTGGCCGGCCCGGGCCAGGT
Source organism: uncultured Solirubrobacterales bacterium (assembly GCA_963727615.1). Taxonomy (GTDB): domain Bacteria; phylum Actinomycetota; class Thermoleophilia; order Solirubrobacterales; family 70-9; genus VRUE01. The sequence goes on along the minus strand of CAVSHD010000008.1, from coordinate 49,870 downwards.
CGAGCGCGACGCGGCCGGTGCCGCAGCCGAGGTCGAGGATCGGCCCGCCCGCCTCGGCCGCCAGCTCGCGCCAGAGCTCCAGGTCGGCGACGTAGGCGCCGCACTCGAGGTCGTGCCAGATGACGGACGCTCCTTGGGCGGATCTCACTCCTGGTGTCACTCCCAGAACTCCTTCGCCAGGCCGCGCGAGGCGAGCAGCTTGCGGAGCTCCAGCAGGGCGGTGTAGGTGGGCAGGGCGAAGAGGCGCCCGGGGGCGGCGGCGACGGCGCGGTCGAGCGAGGCGGCGATCTCCGGCTCGACCTCGATCCGGCCTCGGGCCAGCCCGCGTACTTCAGCCGCAGCGCCATCTCCGGCGCTCGGGTTCCGGCGCAGACGACATGGCGGACGGCGCCGGCGAGCAGCTCGAAGTCGGCGTCCCAGACCCAGGAGACGTCGCGGCCGTCGGCGATCCGGTCGTTGAGCGCGATCCAGAGGTCGAGGCCGTCGCCGCCCGCCTCGAGGCCGAGCGTGCGCAGGACCTCGTTGGCGCCGGCCGGGTTCTTGATCAGCAGGATCGAGACCGGGGTGTCCTCGACCTCGATCGTCTCGACCCGGCCGAAGGCGGCGCGCACGTCGGCGAGCGCGTCGACCGTGTGCTGCGGGCCGACGCCGAGCTCGAGCCCGGCGGCGATCGCGGCGAGGGCGTTGTAGACGTTGTAGAGGCCGGGGAGGGGAAGCTCGAGGCTGCGCTCGCCGCACGGCAGGCGCAGCTCGACCGTCGAGCCGCTCATCCCGTGCAGGGCGATCCTCGTCGCGGCGACGTCGGGGCGCGGCCGTGTGGCGCCGCAGTTGGGGCAGGAGTAGTGCCCCAGGTGCCCGAGGAAGGCGCGCTCGTAGGCGTAGGGGTGGCCGCAGCGTCGGCAGTGCTTGGCATCGGAGGCGTGCTGGAGCTCGGGCAGCGCCTGTTCGGGCGTCCTCGATCCCGAAGTAGACGACGCCGTCGCGGCGATGCTGCTCGGCGTCGCGGCCGAGGTCGGCGATCAGCGGGTCGTCGGCGTTGAGGACAAAGCGGCTGCGGCCGGCCCGCGCCGCGACCAGCGCCGGCCCACTCATCGGCGAGTGCCTCGATCTCCCCGTAGCGGTCGAGCTGGTCGCGGAAGAGGTTGCCGAGGACGATCAGCGACGGGTCGAGCGCCGCGGCCACCTGCGGCAGCCAGGCCTCGTCGACCTCGAACAGGCCCTCGCTGCCGCGCTGCTCGAGCAGCGCCGTGGCGACGCCCCAGGTCATGTTCGAGCCGGCTCGGTTGTGGACCGGCCGGCGGCCGTCGGCGGCGAGCATCGAGGCGATCATCCCCGCCGTCGTCGTCTTCCCGTTGGTGGCGCTGACCAGGGTCGCCGTCCTCGAGGCCGGCGCCCAGGCGGCCGATCGCGTCGGGCGCGAGGCGGAGCAGGACGCGGCCGGGAAGGGTCGTCCCGCCGCCGCGGCCGCTGACCCGGCTGGCGGCGCCGATCGACCTGGCGACGGCCCGCTTCGCCGCGAACAGCCCGCCGCTCGGACGCCGGTCGCTCAAGCCCCCGACCGGGGCGGGACGATGACGCTGAGCGACCGCGGCAGCACGCGCAGCGACGCCGGCAGGTCGGTGAGGTGCTCGCCGTCGGCGTAGACGGGGTAGGGATCGGCTGGCGCTCAGCTCGAGGTGGCGGGCACGGAAGACGCGGACCTGCTCCTCCTCGATGTGGGTGCCCTTGAACACCTTCGGCAGGTTACCCACGAAGCGCAGCTTGCCGACCTCGCCGACGATGACGACGTCGAATTCTCCGTCGTCGAGCTCGGCCTCGGGCGCGATGAACATGCCGCCGCCGAAGGCGCGGTTGTTGGCGACCGAGACCGAGTACCCGGTGAAGCGCTCGCGGCTGTCGTCGACCCGCACCGTGAAGCGCCCCGGCTTCCAGCTGACGAGGGTGCGGATCGCGGCGTAGGCGTAGACCAGGTTGCCACGCAGGAAATGGGTTTCGTTGGCGACTCGGTTGGCTTCCGAGTCGAAGCCGACGCTGACGATGCCGAGGAAGCGCTTGCCGTTGACCTCGCCGACGTCGATGCGCCGCCTCTCGCCGTCGAGGAGCAGGTTGGCGGCCGCCTCCGGATCCTCAGGGATGCCGAGCACCCTTGCGAGGTCGTTGCCCCGGCCGCCGGGGACGATCCCCAGCGGCGTCTCGGATCCGGCCATGGCGCCGCCGACCGCGCCGATCAGCCCGTCGCCGCTGATCACGACCGGCAGCTCGCCGGCCTCGATCGCGCCGAGCGCCTGGTCGACGCCGTGATCGAGGCTCTTCGTGCGTTGCACCCGGAACTCGACCCGCCTCTGGTCGAGAGCCTGCTCGACCCGGGGCAGCAGCTTCAGCGTGCGGCCTCCCCCGGACGAGGGGTTGACCAGCAACGTCAGCGGCATCTCGGGGTCGATGCCCAATCGCTCCGCGCTCGCCATGGGCGCTTGAGACTAGTAGGAGGGTCACCGCGAGAGCGGCGCGCGGAGCGCCATGACGCAAAAGCTGCCGCCGCCCGCCTCGCCCTCGACGAGCTTCTCGAATCCTCGCCCGGCGAGGCGGCGGGCCGACCAGCGACCCGGGAGGCGCCGGCCGCCCGGCTCCGCGGCCAGGACCAGGCGCCCACCGGGCCGCAGGACCCTGGCCAGCTCGGCGACGGCCGGCCGGCCGGCCGCCTGGGCGATGAGGTCGAAGTGGGCGTCGGGGAAGGGCAGGCGGCGCCGGCCGCCGACCTTGAAGGCGATCCTCCCCTCGGGGTCCAGCCCGACCCGGCCGGCGGCGCGCGCGACGGCTGCCTCGGAGTCGTCGACGCCGCGCACCCTGGAGCGGGGGAACTCACGAGCGAGCAGGAGGGCCCCGTCGCCATCGCCGCAGCCGACCACGAGCGCCCTTTCGGGCTCGGGACCGGCGTGCAGCAGTGCCGTGGCGAGGGGAAGCAGGGGGTCGGGGGCGCCCACGCGGCGATCATGCCAGGGCCGGGGCCGCGCCGATCCTCTAGGCTGCGCTCCCGATGGAGCAGGGCACGGATCGCCGCCTGATCATCCTCGCCGTCTTCGCCCTGGTGGCGATCGGCGTCGTCGCCGCGATCCTGATCGGCCGCGGCGGCGGCGGCTCGAGCACCGCCGGGGTCGAAGGCTGCGAACAGGTTCCCGAGCCAAAGCCGAAGCAGGTCAGCTTCGCGAAGCCGAAGCCGACCCTGAAGAAGGGCGAAAGGGCGTCGGCCAGGATCGAAACGTCCTGCGGGGACTTCACGATCGCGCTCGATACCGAGCGCGCGCCGAAGACGACCAACTCGTTCGCCTTCCTTGTCGAAGAAGGCTTCTACGACGGCCTTCCCTTCCACCGCATCGTCCCCGAATTCGTGATCCAGGGAGGCGACCCGCTCGGCAACGGCACCGGCGGCCCCGGCTACAGCGTCGACGAGAAGCCGCCGGCCAACCTCGCCTACACGAAGGGGGTGGTGGCGATGGCGAAGTCATCCGCCGAGCCTCCCGGGCGCTCGGGCAGCCAGTTCTACGTCGTCACCGGGGCCGACGCCGGCCTGCCCCCGGAATACGCCCTGGTCGGCAAGGTCAGCGAGGGGATGGACGTCGTCGAAAGGATCGGTGAACTCGGGACCCCGAGCGAAAAACCGAAACAGACGGTGATCATCAAGCGGGCGGAGATCGAACGCCCCTGAGGGCGACGGCGGACTGGCGCTAGGGTTTCGCTCGATGGCCAGTCCCGACGTAGGCGACCCCGCGCCCGACTTCGAGCTGCCCGGCACCGAGGGCAGGGCCTACCGGCTCGCCGATTACCGCGGGGGCAACGTCGTCCTCGCCTTCTACCCCGGTGACGCGACGACCGTCTGCACGAAGCAGTTCTGCTCCTACAGGGACGACTCCGAGCGCCTCGACGCGATCGACGCCGAGGTGCTCGGGATCTCACCCCAGTCGGTCGAGTCGCACGAGCGCTGGGCGCGGGAGCAGGAACTGAACATTCCCCTGCTGGCCGACGAGGACATCGCCGTCTCGCGCAGCTACGGGGTGACCGGCTGGCTCGGCCCGCTGGCTCGGCTGGTCGGGATGAAGGACGAGACCGTCGACGGCCATTACGTGATGCGCTCGATCTTCGTCATCGACGGCGAGGGCGTGATCCGCCACCGCCACGTCTCGCGCACGAGCGCCACCTTCCAGTCCGTCGACGACATCGAACGGGCCGTCGCCGCCATCGAGTGATGTCGGCCGCCCGGCCGGAGCCGTTCGCCATCGGCGGGCCGGTGGGGATCGCGGGGGAGAGGGAAGGCGAGGGCCCGCCGGTCGTCCTCTGTCACGGGATCACCGCCACCCGCCGCCAGGTCCTGCACGGCTCGCGCGCGCTCGCGCGCGCCGGCCACTCCGTGATCTCCTACGACGCGCGCGGCCACGGCGAGTCGGAGCCCGGTCCGGCCGGGAGTTATGTATACCCGCAGCTGGTCGCCGACCTCGAGCGGGTGGTGGAGGCCGAGGCCGGCGAGGGGGCGGTGGTTCTGGCCGGGCACTCGATGGGCGCCCACACGGCCGTCGCCTACGCGCTTGCCCATCCGCGGCGGGTCGCGGCGCTGGTCGCGATCGGGCCGGTCTACGACGGCACGATCGCGGCCGGGTCGCTCGAGTACTGGGACGGCCTGGCGGCGGCGCTGGACGAGGGCGGCGTCGACGGCTTCGTCGAATACATCGAGCGGGCGCAGGGGATCGACCCCCGCTGGCGGGACTCGGTGGTTCGCTTCACCCGCGAGCGGATGGCGGCCCACCGGCACCTGGGCGCGGTGGCCCAGGCGCTTCGCGAGGTGCCGGGGTCGCGGCCGTTCCACTCGCTCGACCAGCTCCGCGAGCTGCGCGTCCCGGCCCTCGTCGTCGCCAGTGGCGACGAGGCCGACCCGGGCCACCCGCGGGCCACGGCGGAGGCCTACGCGCGCCACCTGCCGGAGGCGGAGCTGATCGCGGAGGAGCCCGGCCACTCGCCGCTCGCCTGGCAGGGCGGGCGGCTCTCGCGGGCGATCGCGGCGTTCTCCGCCGCCCGTCGGCCGAACACGCAAGAATAGGTCGAGTGAGCGCGCAGGGTGACTCGAATCCGCCGGTCGATGACGGCGCCGCGGTCCACTACTCGGCCGTCGCGCCGGGGACGCCTGTCTTCGCCGCCGACGGAACCGAGGTGGGCACCGTCAGGGAGATGCTCGACAACCACCGCGAGCACATCTTCGACGGGGTCGTCTTCAGGGACGCGGGCGGCGCGCTGCGCTTCGCCGACGCGCCCGAGGTCTCCCGCACGGCCGAGCGGGGCGTCACCCTCACCCTGAGCGCGGAGGAGGCGGGCCGCCTCAGCCCGCCGGAGGGGGGGCGGCCGAGCCTCGTCCCCGAGGGCGGGGTCGGCGCGCTGGGCAGGCTCTTCGGCCGCAGGCGGAGCCGATGACCGGGTCGGCTCGTTGAAATCGTCCGGCGAGGGGGCCCTGCGCGGCGTCGCGACCTTCGTGGCCGCCTTCGGCCTCGGCGTCGCCACCTACATCGCGATCGCCGACTCGGGCGGCGGCAGCCCGGTCTGCGTCGGCGGCAGCCACGGCTGCCAGACCGTCGCCGACAGCTCCTACTCGCACCTGTTCGGCGTCAACATCGCCCTCTTCGGCCTGGCCGGCTACGTGATCCTGCTCGGCGCGGCGCTGCTGCGCGGCGACGGCGCTCGGATGACCGGCTTCGCGGTGGCGCTGGCGGGCTTCGGCTACAGCGTCTTCCTGACCTATCTGGAGCTCTTCGTGATCGAAGCGGTATGCCAATGGTGCGTGGCAAGCGCCATACTGATGACCGTGCTGCTGATCGTCAACGCGACGCGAATGGTCCGCTACGTCGGGGCTCCGGCGTGAGCGGGCGCAAGGACCGCGAGAAGCGCAAGGAGGAGCGCCTCGAGGCCGAGGCCGCCGCCGCGGGGCAGGAGCGCCGCAAGAAGCTCCTGCAGGTGGCGAGCGCGGCTGCCTTCCTGGTTCTCGCCGGGGTGATCGTGCTGATCGTCGTCAACGCCAACAAGAGCAGCGGCGGCGAAGCCGAGAACCTGGCCGACGTCGCCGAAGTGAACTCGGAACTTCAGGGGCTCCCGCAGAAGGGCATGACGCTCGGCGACCCGGGCGCGCCGGTGAAGGTGATCGAGTTCGGCGACCTCAAGTGCCCGGTCTGCGCGGCCTTCTCCAAGGAAGTGATCCCCGGCGTGGTCGACTCCCAGGTCCGTGGCGGCTCGGCGCGGATCGAATTCCGCAACTACACGATCATCGACGAACAGTCCGAACCGGCGGGCGCAGCTGCTCTCGCCGCCGGCGAACAGGGCCGCGGCTGGAACTTCCTCGAGATCTTCTATCGCAACCAGGGAGTCGAGACGGCGCCCTACGTGACCGACGAATTCCTCACCGCCGTCGCCAAGGCGGCCGGCGTTCGCGACATCGGGCGCTGGAACCGCGAACGCAAGAGCTCGAAGCTGGAAGGACAGGTCCGTAAGACCACGAGCGAAGCGGAAAGCCTTGGATTCAGCGGGACGCCGTCGTTCGCGGTCGAAGGCCCGAGCGGCAAGCTCGAAACGGTCGGCACCCCGGAATCGGCCGCCGAACTCGAATCCGCGATCGAAGCCGCGCGGTAGGGGCACGGTCAGGGGCGCCGGGGGCGCGGAATTCTCCCTTTCCGGCTCTGGGTTTACATAACCACCATTATCGTGCGTTGACTCGCTGAGGAGACGCCTGCTCGGCGACCGGCGGGCGCCCTTCGGGCCATCTTCCCCTCCATACCGGGGAAAAAGGCCCGAGCGACGGGCGAGGGTGCGGATTCGGACCAGGCCTCAGGGCGTGAGGACGGCCCTGCCGCGGGCCATCGGGCGCAGGATCGGGGGCGCCTTCGGCAGGCGGCCTCGCTCGACCTGCTCCACGGTCAGCGGCGAGGCCTCGATCGTGGCGACCGTGTCCCGGTTGCAGTGGCAGCCGTCGCCGAAGACCCGCCAGGGCGTCTCCAGGCGGTCCTGCCAGCGCGCCACCCTCTCGTCCTCGGAGCGCACGTGCTCGACGAAGAGCAGTCGCCCGCCCGGGCGCAGGACGCGGGCCGTCTCGGCCAGCGCCGCGGCGGGGTCGGAAACCGTGCAGAGGACGAGGGTGAAGACGGCGGTGTCGAAGCTCGAGTCCTCGAACGGGAGGTTCGGGCGGAGGCGGCGACCACCTGCGCCCCGGCGCCGGTCTCGGCGACCTTCGCCCGCAGCCTGCGCAACATGTACGAGTCGGGCTCGGCGAGGACGAGGTCGGTCACCGCCTCCGGGTAGAGGCCGAGGTTGGCGCCCGTCCCGGCACCGAGGTCGATCGTCCGGCCGCTCGCGGCGGCCAGCGTCTGTCTCCGCGTATCCCGCAGCCCGGCGTCCTCCGTGCCCTTCAGCGAGCGGTCGTACAGGGCCGCGAAGGCCCTCCCCCAGGTCGCCTCGTAGATGCGGTTCACCGGGCAGCTCCTCGGTCAGTGGTGGGATCGGCTGCGCTTGCGGCCCTGGATGCGCTTGGTCAGAGTCAGGTGGCTCGACGCTTCGTCGGGCGGACTTGCCTTGAAGCGCAGCCTCACCCTCTTCACCTTCGGCTTGCGCAGCGCCTTGCGAATCCGCTTCGAGAGCACCAGCTTGAAGGTCAGCCGCCCGTTCCGGTTCGCCTTCCTGCGCGCCGACTGCTTCGCCCCGTGAGCGATCAGCTTCAGCTTCACCCTGGTCTTGGCCGGCAGGCCGTGCAGCCTGACGATCAGCCTCTTCGAGTGACGGGTGATGTGGCTCACCCTGATGTTCCGGTGGCGCAGGCGGAAGCGGCGTGGCGTTGCCGCAACCGCCACCGCCGCGGGGGTGGCCGGCGCGGCCGGGACCGTGAAGGTCTCTTCCGGCCCGAGGACTTCGGGGCCGCCGGTGATCGACTGGGAGGCCGCGACGCGGTAGTGGTAGATGCCCGGATCGAGGTCGACGACTTGGACCGACTGCGGCTGCGGGCCGGATGCAGATTTCGGGATCTCCCCCGGAGCGTGGAACGTCGGCGACCCCGGTCCGGTGGGCTTGTTTGCCGGCGAGGCGGACTTCGGACTCGGTGTCGGCGCCGGCCGGGTCGACGAAGTATGGGATTTCCGCGGCGTGCGAGCCGACCACACGCGGGGTCCCGTTGTGGATGGCCGGCGGTGTGTGGCCTTCCAGCGGTTTGGTCGTGAAAGTCTGATCGGCCGTGGAGACCGAGCCGAACGGGGTCGCGAGGGTCACTCGGTAGTGATAGGTGGTGGCCGGTTCGATGTACTTCAGGATGAAGTAGTCGGACTCCCCGCCGGCCCCGCTCGGCCCGGCAGGCTGGCTGCCTCCATCGATCCCGTAGGCCGCGGTCTTGCCGTACTCGATCGACGTCGTGCCTCCGGCGCCGTTGTCGTGGTAGGAGAAGACGATTTCCCCACTGCTCGTCGCGATCGGGGTGGGCGGCGTGGGAGTATCGATCGTCGGCGCCGCGCAGGGAGTGCCGGTCGTGACCTGGAACTGGGAGACCGCCGGAGTCGGGTCGACGTTCGCGGCCGGGTCCCAGGCGGAGACCGCGAAGCTGTGCGGGCCCTGGCAGAGGTTTTCGACGCCGACGTAGTTCCCGCATCCGAAGGGCGTCTGCAGATCCACGCCGCAGGCGGCCGCCACGAAATTGGGAACCGGCTCGCTGCTGGCGAATTCCCATGAGCCGAATGGGCTCGCGGATTCCGGCGGAGGCTGGCTGGTCAGCGTCGTCTCGGGCGCATCGGTGTCGATCGTGAAGCGCTGGATGACCGGGGTCGGGTCGGTCGACCCGCCGGACGTGGCCCTCGCCCTGAACTCGTGATGGGAGCCGACGGCGAGGTTGTCGTAGGAAACCGGCGACGTGCAGGCGGAGTAGGCGCTCCCGTCCAGCGAGCAATCGAAGGTCGAGCCCGGCTGGGTCCCGACCAGGACGAAGCTGGCGCTGTGCCGCGGTCCGCTCAGCACTCCTCTCGCTTCCTGGCTCATCGGAGCTTCCGCCCACCGGTATGAGGATTCCCGGTCGATCGCGGTGTCGGGCTCGGGCCGCGGCTGCGGCGTCCCCGCGTAGGCACGCAGGTAGAAGGAGCCGCGATCGGCATCGCCGCCCGTTCACCTCGATGCTGTACGTGACGCCGGCTTCCGCGGCCCAGGTGATTCGGCTGCCCGCGTTTCCGGAGCCGCCCGGGCAGCTGTCGTCATTTACGGCGGTTTCGGACAGCGTCCCTATCGTGGCTCCCGTGAACATGGCCAGCACCGTGTCCATATCGGTTCCCCGGTCGCAGGTCTCGACCGTATAGGTGGTCGTGCTCGGGGCCGTGAACGAGTACCAGACCGACGCCGTGCAGCGCGGTTCCGCGTCGAGGGAGAAATTGCAGCTCGGTTCTTTGATCGCGGCAAGGGGTTCCGGCTCTTCCGGCTCGGACGTCGCCTCGAGGTTGGTGGCGGAGAGCTCCTGCCCGACGCTCAGCGGTTGCGCGGCGGAGAAGGCGTCGTTCGGAGGTGGCGCGGCCTGCGCGAGGCAGGTCACCAGGAGCGTCATGGCGACGCCGAGCGGCGCGGCGAGAAATCCCCTCATCGGCAAGCGAGGCTAGCGGGCATCCCGGCCCGCTTCAAGCTCAGGCCGCTTCCCGCCGGGCCTCTGCCTTTTCCCGGGCGACCCGCTCCTCGTAGGCGTTGCGGGCGCCGTGGTCGACCTCGGTCATCAGCTTGTCGACCTTCATCAGCCGGCCGATCGCCTCACGCGCGTTGCGGGGCAGCAGGCCGACGATCTTGTAGAAGACGCCGTTCTCGCTCGGCACCCAGACGTCGTAGCGCCCCACTTCGAGGGCCTCGACGATCTGATCGGCGACGTCGGAGGCCTCGACGGGTTTGACCCAGCGCTGGCCGACGCCGCTGGTCAGCTCGGTGTTGACCACCGTCGGCATCACGCAGTGGGTTTCGATGCCGCTGCCGCGCAGCTCCCAGCGGACCGACTCGGTCAGGCCGACGACCCCGTGCTTGGTCGCCGCGTAGGTGGCGATCCCGGGCAGGCCGCCTTTGCCGGCCTGCGAGGCGATGTTGACGATGTGGCCGGCGCCCCGCGGCGTCATCCGCTCGATCGCCAGCTGGGTGCCGGTGATCACGCCGTGCAGGTTGATGTCGACCTGACGGTGGACCGAGTCCTCGCTCTCCTCGACGAAGGGCGTCACCGGCATGATCCCGGCGTTGTTGATGACGACGTCGATCGGGCCCAGCTGGCGCTCGGCCTCGTCGAGGAAGGCGGCGAAGGAGGCCCGGTCGGTGACGTCGGCGGGGAGGGCCAGGGTCCCCCCTCCGAGCTCGGCGGCGGTTCGCTCGGCGAGTGGCACGTCGATGTCGCCGATCGCGACCCGGCAGCCCTTGCGGGCGAGCGCCGTGGCGGTGGCCCTGCCGATCCCCCGGGCTCCCCCGGTGATCGCCACGACCTTGCCTGAAAGTGCCTCTCGCTCCTTCTTCGCCATCGTCCTCTCCTTCTCGACCGTCGCTAGGCGGCGGCCGGCTTGTAGACGGTCACGACCGCGGCGCCGCCGAGGCCGATGTTGTGTTGGAGGGCGAGCTTCGCTCCCTCGACCTGGCGCTTGTCGGCTTCGCCGCGCAGCTGCCAGGTGAGTTCGGAGCACTGGGCGAGGCCGGTGGCTCCGAGCGGATGGCCCTTCGAGATCAGGCCGCCCGAGGGGTTGACGACGACCTTGCCGCCGTAGGTGGTCGCCTCTTCCTCGACCAGCCTGTGGGCCTCGCCCTCGGCGGCGAACCCGAGCGCTTCGTAGGTGATCAGCTCGTTGGCGCTGAAGCAGTCGTGCAGCTCGCAGACGTCGACTTCGTCCGCGGCGACCCCGGCCTCCTCGTAGGCGGCCGTGGCCGCCGCCTTCGACATGTCGGAGCCGACGATCGTCATGCAATCGGCGTCCTCGGAGAAGGTCGAGGAGAGGTCGGTGACCATCGACTGGCCGGCGATCTCGATCGCCTGCTCCCAGAGGTCGTGCTCGTCGACGTAGCTCTCGGAGGCGACGATCGCGCAGGCCGAGCCGTCGGAGGTCGGCGAGCACTGGAGCTTGGTCAGCGGGTCGTGGATCATCTTCGCCGCCTTGATCTCCTCGATCGTGTACTCGTCCTGGAACTGCGCGTAGGGGTTGTTGACCGAGTGCTTGTGGTTCTTCCACCCGATCCAGGCGTAGTGGTCGGGGTTGGAGCCGTACTTCTCCATGTGGTCGCGGCCGGCGTTGCCGAACATCTGCGGCGCCGGCGGCGAGGCCTCCGGATCGCGGATCTCGAACATCCGCGTCGCGTGCCGGTCGAGGGCGTTGGTGCGGTCGGTGTACTTGACCCCGAGGCTGCCGGGCTCCATCTTCTCGAAGCCGAGCGCCAGCGCGCACTCGGCGAGGCCGCCCTTGACCGCCTGGCGGGCGAGGAAGAGCGCCGAGGAGCCGGTCGAGCAATTGTTGTTGACGTTGACGACCGGGATCCCGGTCAGGCCGAGCTGGTAGAGCGCCCGCTGCCCGTAGGTCGAGTCGCCATAGCAGTACCCGGCGTAGGCCTGCTCGATGTCCGCGTAGGGGATGTCGGCGTCGAGCAGCGCCTTTTCGCCCGCCTCCCTGGCCCAGTCGGGGTAGTCGCCCTCCTTGGTGCCGGGCTTCTCGAACTTGGTCATCCCGACCCCGATCACGAAAGTACGGTTGCTCAAAGTCTGCTCCTGTGTCTGCCGCGCCGTTCTTCGGGCGCGCGTTGGCTGGCTGGCCAGGAAATCTACCGGGTGGCGCGACCGGTGGTGCGTTCTCTTGTGCTTGCGGCGCTTCTTCTTGAAGATCAGCTTCGCCCTGCGGGTCGCCGTCGCCGCAACGTTCCCGGTCGGCGAGTAGGTGACCCTGATCGCGACTCTACGCCTGCCCTTACGGCGAAGCGCCCGGCGAATCTTCTTGTTGCGGATCGCCACGGTCATCTTGACCCGGGTCTCGCCGGCGGCGAGCACCGCCGTCCGCGTCTTCAGCCCCTTCCCGGTCAGCGTCAGCGTCCCCGCCGAAGGCGCCGGCAGGTGCACGATCAGCAGTGCGACGCCGCGCCGCCTGTTGCGCTTCAACTTGCCGAGCCTGAGCGCATTCGACGGCTGAAACTCGACCGCGCCGATGTCGGAGCCGTCGGCCCCGGGCACGGCCGCGTTGGGGATTGTCGGCAGGTCGATCGGCCGCACCACCCCGCGCTGGTCGGTGCTCAGGCCGAAGGCGGCGCCGTTATCGACGGCCCGGCTGGTCGGCGCGGGCGCGATCGTCTGGGTTGGGCCGCCGTTGAAGGCGAGTGGGCCGAGCTGGGGGTCGGTGTTCGCCCAGTCGCCAGGAGCGTGGAACCCGCACTGGTCGAGCGAGTCGATATTGAAGCCAAGCGAGAGGCCTTCGAACGCGGCGCAGTTCTCGCTCCCCGGCGTGCCGAAGCCGTTGGCGACGATCGAGTTCCTCAGGTGGCCTTCGGAGGAGAGAAAGAGGTTCCCGCCGGAGCTCGAGGCGACACCGACGAGCCCGTTGCCGGCGAGTGTCGCGCTGAGCAGCTCCACGGAGCCCGGTTCGGTGGCGCTTCCGAACACCCCCCCGCCCTGCGCTGTGCCCGTCGGAGCGCGAACGACGTTGTCGGCGATCGTCGCCTTGACCAGGGTGGCGTTCGCTTTTGCCGCCAGGTCGAACACGCCCCCGCCCTGCGCAATGCCGGCGGAGCCGCCCGGGCCGGCTGAGGCGTCACCGACGTTGCCGCTGATCGTGACGCTGGTCAGGTAGGCGCTCTCGGGGGCGGTCTGGAGCGCGAAGACCCCGCCGCCCTGCGCAAGGCCGCCCAGCTGTTCGGGGTTGGAGGGCCCGTTCCCGCCCGTGGCGGAGCCCAGGTTGTCCGCCACGGTCGAGTTGACCATGGTCAGCCTCCCGATCGAGAAGATGCCTGCGCCCTGAACGAGGCCACCCGATTTTCCGGCGGCCCCGTTGGCGGTCGCGGTGTTGGAGCTGACCGAGCTTTCCAGCAGGGTGAGCCCTCCTTCTTTCGCGAAGACGCCGGCACCGCTGGCGTTGCCGCCCTTTTCGCCGGGTGGGCCGTTCGCGTCCGCGGTGTTGCCGAGGACGGAGACGCGCAGGAGAGTGAGGTCGGCCTGGCTGCTGTACACGCCCGCGCCCGTCGCGAGTTTTTGGACCACATGGCCGTCGCGGATCGTCAGGTCGGAGAGGGTGGCCGGGAAATTGCCGCTGTACTCGATCACCCTGAACGGCCCGCCGGAGCGGATCACCGTCTCGGCGCTGCCCGCACCGTCGATGAGCAGCGCGCTCCCCACGCTCAGCGGCCCGCTGGTCAGCGTGTAGGTGCCGGCCGGGACGAGGACGACTTCCCCCGGCGGGGCCGTGGCGATCGCCTGGCGCAGCGAGCCGGCGCCGCTGTCGTTGGTGTTGGCGACGGTGATCGCGGCCTGGGCGGCCGGCGCAGCGCTGGCCGCAGCGGCGGCCAGCGCGACCGCCGCCGACAGCAGCCTCCGGATCGTTCCCTGGCCCATCGTTCGCCCTAGCCAGCCTGGTTGCTGGAGCGCCTGTGCGTGCGGTGCCTCTTCCTGTGCTTCCTCTTCCTCTTCCTTTGGAGCAGCTTCGCCTTGCGGCTGACCGCGGCCGGCGCGTTGCCGGTCGGCGCGTAGGTGACGGTGATCCCGACCTTGCGCCTGCCCTTCCTGCGCAGGGCCCTGCGCAGCTTCTTGTTGCGGATCGCGACCTTGAGCGCGACCACGGTCTCACCGGCGATCGAGAGAGACTGGGGCTGGAGGCCCCTGCCGGTGAGGGTGATCGACCCCGCCGAGGGCGTCGGCAGGTAGACGGTCAGCAGCGCCGTGCCCTTCCTCTTGTTGCGCTTCAGGCCGCCCAGCGCCAGCTCGTTTGACGGCTGGCGCTCGTAGGCGCCGATGTCGGAGCCGTCGGCCCCGGGCACGGCCGGGTTCGGGATCGACGGCAGGTCGATCGGCCTGACGATCCCGCGCTGGTCGGTGGTCAGCCCGAAGGCGGCGCCCTGGTCGATCGCCGGGCTGCCAAGGGCCGGGGCGATCGTCTGGGTCGGGCCGCCGTTGAAGGCGAGCGGGCCCAGCAGCGGGTCGGTGTTGACCCTGTCGCCCGGCGAGTGGAAGCCGCACTGGTCGGCTGAGTCGATGTTGAAGCCGAGAGACGCGGTTTCGACCGCCAGGCAGTTCTCGGTCCCGGCCGGGCCGACGCCGCCCGCGACGATCGTGTCGGCGAAGCTGACCTCTTTCACCGCCAGCAAATTCCCCGCTTCCGCCGACGGTGCGTGGACGCCGTTGGCGGCGATCGTCGAGCCGACGAAGGAGATATGGCCCGGGCTGCCGGCGACGAGGAGCGCCCCGCCCGCTTCCGCTTTGCCGCCGGCGCCGGCCGCGCCGGCGGTGTTGGCGGCGATCGTCGTATCGGCGATCAGCACCGGCGCCGCATTGGAGACCTCGAGCATCCCCGCGGCCGAGGCTTTTCCGCCGTTGGCGCCGGGGCCGCCCGGCGCTTCGGCGACGTTGCCGCTGATCGTGCTGTTGAGGATGGCCGTGGGCCGCGGCGCGTTCTGGACCCCGAGCAGACCGGCGGATTCCGCTCGGCCTCCCTTCTGGGCGGGGTTTGCCGTCCCCTGGCCACCGGCGGCATTCGAGACGTTGTCGGAGATCGTCGAGTTGACGACCTGCACCGGACCGACGACGAGGACGCCGGTTGCTTCCGCTCTACCGCCTTCCGCTCCGGCGCCGCCGACGGCGCTCGCCCGGTTGCCGATGACCCTGCTGTCGATCAACCTCAATTCCCCGTTTGCGACCAGGACCCCCGCCGCCGAGGCGTTCCCGCCTTTGACGCCCGGGGCTCCGTCGGCGTTGGCGAGGTTGTTCGTGACCACCACACCGGAGAGGGTCAGGTTCGTGTTGGTCGCGAGCAGGCCGACTCCCTGCGGGGATGTGCCGGTCAGCGTTCCGTCGCGGATCGTCATGCCGCCGATCGAGACGTCGGTCGCGCCGACGATCAGGAAAAGCCTGAAGTTCCCGCCTCCGCGGACGACCGTTTCGCCCGCCCCCGCCCCGACGAACGTCAGCGGCTTGAGGATGAGCAGTTCTTCGCTGGTCAGCGTGTAGGTGCCCGCCGGGACGACGATCGTTTCCCCGGGCGGGGCTTCGGCGATCGCCTGGCGCAGCGAGCCGGCGCCGCTGTCGTTGGTATTGGCCACGGTGATCGCGGCCTGGGCCGTGGCGGCCGAGCCGAGCAGGGCTGCGGTTGCGGCTGCGACGGCGCCGATCGTTCTCAATCGCATCTGCCGGACACCCCCTAGTGCCGTTTGTGCGTACGGGACTTCTTCCGCTTCCTATGCGCCTTCTGGATCAGCTTCGCCTTGCGGGTCACGGTGACCGCCGCGTTCGCGGTCGGCGAGTAGGTCACCCTGATCCCGACCTTGCGCCTGCCCTTCCTGCGCAGCGCCTTGCGGAGCTTCCTGGAGGCGAGTGCGACCTTGAGCTTGACTTCGCTCTGCCCGGCGATCGTCACCGTTCGGCCCTTGAGCCCCTTGCCGCGGAGCCCGAGAGTGCCCAGGGAGGGCTGGCCGAGGCGGATGCTCAGCGTCGCGGTTCCCTTCCTGCGGTTGCGCTTCAGCTTGCCCAGCGCCAGTTGGCTCGACGGCTGCAGCTCGAAGGCGCCGATGTCGGAGCCGTCGGCTCCGGGCGCGGGCGAGTTGGGGATCGTCGGAAAGTCGACCGGGCGCTGGGCTCCGGTCTGGTCCGTGCTCAGGCCGAATGAGGCGCCCTGGTCGATGATCGGGCTGCCGGCGGTCGGCGCCATCGTCAGCGTCGGGCCGCCGAAGCTCTGCAGGGGCAACAGCGCCGGGTCGGTGTTCACCTGATCCCCGGGAGCGTGGAAGCCGCACTGGTCGAGGCTGTCGAGGTTGAAGCCGAGCGATTTGCTTTCCGTGGTCACGCAGTTCTCGCTTCCGGCGGGCCCGACCCCGGCCGAAACGATCGAGTTCGCGAAGGAGATCGAGCCGGGCGGCCCGACCGCGAAGAGGTTGCCTCCCTGGCTTTCCGGCGTCGTCGACTCGAGTCGGTTGGCGGCGATCGTCGTGCTCGTGATCGTCACCGTGCCCCCCGCTCCGGCGACCGCGAAGAGCCCGGCCGCGAATCCCGGTTTGCCCGTGCCGGCGCCGTTGCGGGCGACGTTGGCGGCGATCGTCGAGTTTGCCAGCGAGACCGAGCTTTTGGCGGCGATCGCGAAGAGCCCGGCGCCACCAACTTCGCCGGCATTGCCGCTGGGCCCGGGCATCGCTTGGGCGACGTTTTCGGCGATCGTGCTGGAGGCCAGGGTCGATGCTTCAGTGCTGCCGTTGCTGGCCACGCCGGCGCCGGCGGCGAGCCCCCCGTCGGTCGCTCCGGGGCCGCCGGAGGCGTCGCTGACGTTGCCGGTGATGCTCGACCCCTCGACCCTGTAGGGGCTATTGGCCACGAAGACACCGCCACCCTCGGCCATGCCTCCATGGGCGCCGGGCCCGCCGCGCGCTTCGGCGGTGTTCCCGTAGACGTTGCTTGCCGACACCGTCAGCTGCCCGTTCGTGAGGAAGGCGCCGGCCCCGACGGCGGTCCCGCCGACGCCCCCCGCGCCTTCTTCGTTGGCGTTGGCGAGGTTGCCGGTCAGGTTCACCCCACTCAGGGTGAGGTTGGCGTTGACGGCGAGGACTCCGGCGCCGATCGCTTGCAGTTCGAAGACCCTTCCGTCGCGGATCATCATCTGCGAGAGCGTCACCGCGGCCTGCGTCATCGGCGCCGGCATGATCGTGAAGACCCGGAACGGGCCGGTCGAGCGGATCACCGTCGCGTTGGGCCCCGCCCCGGTGACGGTCACGCTCTTTTCGATTTTCAGCGGTTCGCTGCTCACCTGGTAGTCGCCGGCCGGGACGATCACCGTTTCCCCCGGGGGCGCGCTTTCGATCGCCTGGCGCAGGGAGCCGGGGCCGCTGTCATTGGCGTTCGAGACGGTGACCGCGGCCTGGGCGGTACCGGCTGCAGCCATCGAGAGAGCCGCTGTGAGGACGAGCACGAGCTTCAGCTTCATCGGTCGGGACAGCTTGGCACGTACGGCCCGCCATTGCCAACCGGTCAGGCCCGATCGTCCACCCGCCCGGCGGCGCGGTTCGGCCAGAGCAGGAACGCGGCTCCCGCGATCGCGATGCCGATCGCCGTTGCGCCGGCGCGCTGGCCGGCGGCCGCGAGGGCCGGCTCGCCGAGAGTGTCGGCGAGCAGCACCGCATACGTCGTGATCGCCGCCGTGAACAGCGCGTACTGGACGGTGAGCAGGCCATAGGAGAGGCCGGTGGCCACGGTCAGGGCGAGGGCGAGCGGGATCGCCTCGCCCTGGAGCCACTCGGAGAGGGCCGTCGCGAGCACCAGCCCCACGGCGGTTCCCACGGCGCGCAGGGCGAGGCGGCGGAATGTCTCGTCGCGCTCCGGGCGGAGGACGAAGAGGATCGTCAACGGGATCCAGAAGCCGTGCTCGTCCATGCCCAGCAGCCAGTAGGCGGCGACTCCGGCGGCGAGCGCCGCGCCGAAGCGGAGGGCGTGGCGGGCGGCGACCGATTCCAGGCTCAGGTTCGCCCGCAGCGCGGCGAGCGCCGCCGGCGTGCTCCAGGCCTCCGCCCCGCCCTCCTCAATGCGGTCCCCCGCGGCGAAGACGAGCAGTGAGAAGAGGGCCTGAAGCAGCCCGCCGGCCGTCGCGAACAGCAGCGCCGGCAGCGTGTCCCCCACGTCGAGGGGCAGGCCCTGGGCGATGACCGCCGAGAGGGCGATCGAGAGCCCCGCGATCGAGAGCCGCAGCGAGACCGAGAAGCAGTAGCCGGCCGCCGCTCCCAACAGGGCGATCGCCGGCACCGCGAGGGCCGGCGTGGTGCCGGTCAGCACCCCCAGCGCCGCGGCGACCCCGACCAGCGGGGCGACGGCGGCCTGCCAGGCGGCCCGCACCCTGGCCGGCGCATCGAGGCCGGCGAACCCGGCGAGCAGGGCGCCGGTCGCGATCGAGCCCTTCGTCGGGCTGTGGAGCCCGAGCTCGAGCAGCATCGCGGCGCCGACCGGAGCTGAGACGAGCAGGCCGCGACGGATCGCGGGCCCGGGCTCGGCCGGGCCGATCGCGAACAGCGGCGAGGCACGCAGGCGCCGTGCGGCGCCGCCGGCGTCGAAGAGTGGCGCGGTCGATCCCCCGGCAGCGGTCATCTCGGGAGATCCTCCAGTGCCGGCGGAGCCATTGCAAGAGGCCGCCGCAGGTAGCCTGAGGGGGTCGTGTTGGTTGCCGAGATCAGCTCCGACCCCGCCGCCGGGGTCACCGTCTTCGCCGCCCTGGGCGCCGGCGTCGTCTCCTTCCTCTCCCCCTGCGTGCTGCCGCTCGTCCCCGGCTACCTCTCGGCGGTCAGCGGCGTCTCCGCCGCCGAGCTGGAGAGCGCCGGTTGGCGCCGGGTGCTTGGGCCGAGCCTGCTCTTCGTCGCCAGCTTCTCGGCGATCTTCATCGTCCTCGGGCTGACCGCGACCGGGCTCGGCTCCTTCTTCAAGGACAACCAGCAGCTGCTGACCAAGATCTCCGCCGCCCTGATCGTCGCCATGGGCGTCCTCTTCGTCGCCTCGCTCTTCGTCACGCGGCTGAACCGCGAGTGGCACGTCGACGCCCTGCTCGAGCGCGCCGGCAGGGGCGGCCCCGTGGTCGCCGGCGCCGCCTTCGCGATCGCCTGGACGCCGTGCATCGGGCCGACCCTGGGCGCGATCCTCTCGGCCGCGGCGCTGACCGACTCGGCGGCGCGCGGCGGCCTTCCTGCTCGCCGTCTACTCGGCGGGGCTCGCGATCCCCTTTCTGCTCACCGCGGTCGCCTTCTCGAAGATGACCACCGCCTTCGCCGTCGTCAAGCGCCACTACCAGGTGATCGTCGCCGCGGGCGGGCTGGTCCTGATCGCGATGGGGGTCCTGATCTGGACCGGCGAGCTGACCCGCCTCAACGCCGAAGTGACGAGGTCGCTCTCCGAAGCGGGCCTCGAATTCTGGAACTTCTAGCTCGGCGAGGGCACCGCGGTCTCGACCTCCTGGCCGATCGCCTCGACCTCCTCGAGCCCCTCGCCGTCGAGGTCGCGCGAGCAGACGATCCGGAACCGCCCCGTGCCGAGCTCCGGGTCGGGGACGAGCGGCAGGCCCCTGATCCGGTCCCACCCCAGCCGCTCGATCTCGAACGGGTTCATCCGCACCTCGGCCGCCGGAAAGGGGCAGCCGGCGTTGTGCTGGTCGATCGCCTTCGAGATCGCCTCGAGGTTCTTGGCCTCAGCCGATGCCATCTCCCCACTCTAGTGACCAGGCGGGCGCGGGATGAGGCGGCCGCAGCGCCTAGGATCGCCTCCCCAAACCGAGGAGACGACATGCCCGCCTACAACGAGTACCAGCTCAGCTCCTTCGTCGACCAGGTCTTCGAGCGCCTGCGGGCGATCGAGGCGCAGCTCGCGATCCTTTCCGAGAAGGCAGGGGTCCCCTATGAGGCGGCCGCCCAGCAGGCCCCGCAGGAGGTCGTCGACCTGGTCGGGGCGGGCGACCGTATGGGCGCGATCCGCAAGTACCGCGAGCTGACCGGCGCCGACATGGAGGCGGCGAAAGAGGCGATCTCGAAGCTCTGACCGGAAGAGAGACCGGTGGCGGTCCTGCTGGCGAAGCTCCTCCTGGCCCCGGCCTGCGTGGTCGCGGTCTCGCTTGCCGGCCGCCGGTGGGGGGTCGCCGTCGCCGGGGTCCTCGGCGGGCTTCCGGTCGTCGCGGGCCCGATCCTCGTCGTTCTGACGCTCGTCCACGGCCTCGACTTCGGCGAGGGGGCGGCAGCCGGCGCCCTCCTCGGCCTGGCGGCGCTGACCCTGTTCGTCGTCGTCTACGGAAGGGCGTCCGAGCGGGCCGGGCCGCTGCCCAGCCTGCTCGCGGGCTGGGGCGCGTTCCTCCTCGGCGTCGCCCTGCTGCGCCCACTCGACGTCCCGCCGGCGGCCTCGCTGGTCTTCGTCGGGGCCTGCTTCGCGGCGGGCCTGGCGTTGCTCCCGGCGCCGATCGCGATGTCGGTCGGCGATGCCGGGCCGCCGCCCCGTTGGGATTTGGCCGCGCGGGCGCTCGCGGCGCTGGCGCTGGTGGTCGCGATCACCGCCGCCTCGGGTGCCCTCGGCCCTACCCTCAGCGGCCTGCTGGCGCCCTTCCCGGTGCTCACCAGCGTCCTCGCCGTCTTCACCCAGGCCCAGCACGACGACGATCGGCTCAGGGCCCTACTGCGCGGCTTCCTCGTCGGCTTCTACGGCTTCGCCGCCTTCTGCTTCGCGCTCGCCGTCGGCCTCGAGACGCTCGGTGGTCTCGAGGCGTTCACCGTCGCGACGGCCGCGGCCTTCGTGGTGCAGGCGACGGTCCTCGCCCTTCGCGCCAGGGGGCCGAAGCCACGGCCCAGCGAGGGGTAGGCGGCGAGCCTGCCCTCGTCCGCGCCCTTTCGCGCCGGGCGAATCCGTACCGTGAGGATGTGCCGGAAGCAGGTGACTCCCAGCGCCTCGTCGCCCATCTGGATATGGACGCGTTCTACGCGTCCGTGGAGCTGCGGCGGCGGCCCGAGTTGCAGGGAAAGCCGGTGATCGTCTGCGGCTCGGGGCCGCGAGCGGTGGTGACGACGGCGAGCTACGAGGCGCGTCGGCTGGCCGGGATCCACTCGGCGATGCCCGCCGCCATCGCCCGCCGGCGCTTGCCGGACGCCGTCTTTCTGCGACCCGACTTCCCCGCCTATCGCGAGGCCTCGGCGGAGGTGATGGCGATCCTGCGGCGCAACGCCGAGACGGTCGAGGTCGTCGGCCTCGACGAGGCCTACGTCGACCTCACCGGCCTCTTCTCGCCGAAGGCGACGATGCGCCGAATCGCCGCCGAGATCCGCGAGGAGACGCGGTTGAGCTGCTCGATCGGGATCTCGGAGAGCCGGATGCTGGCCAAGGTCACCAGTGAGCTCGGCAAGCCCGCCGGCCTCGTGGCCCTCTCGCGCGCCGAGGCGTTGGAGCGCTTCGCCTCAGAGTCGCCGGGCCTCCTCCCCGGGATCGGCCCGAAGACCGTCGTCCGGCTCGAGCGGATGGGGATCCGCACGCTGGCCGAGCTCGCGGCCCGCGACGAGGGCGAGCTGAGGAGCGCCTTCGGGCCGCGGAGCGGGGCCTGGCTCCGGCGCCGGGCCCGCCTCGAGGACGAGACGCCCGTGGTCACCGAGCACGAGACCAAGTCGCAGTCGACGGAGATCACCTTCGACGTCGACGTCGCCGACGGCGAGGAGATGGCCGCGTCTCTGACCGCGCTCGCCGAGGAGCTCTGCCGGCGCCTGGCGGCGCGCGACCTGCGCGGCCGCACGATCGGGATCAAGGTTCGCCTCGACGACTGGACGAACGTCTCGCGATCGTTGACGCTCGAGCGGCCGACCAACGATCCCGCTGAGGTGGGCGCGGTCGCCCTCGACCTGCTGCGTGCCTACTCGCCACCCCGCCCGGTCCGCCTGCTGGGCGTGCGGGTCGCCCAGTTCGGCGCCCTCGAGCGGGCCGGGGACGAGGCCTGGGCCCAGCCCCAGCTGCGACTCGGCCTCACCGGCTAGCTCGCCGTCCCCCGTTCAGCGACTCGAGAGCACGACTCCGGTGTCGGGGAAGCGCAGGCGCTCCTTCGTCGCCTCGGTGAGGTCGAAGTCGCGGCCGGCGACGTAGGGCCCGCGGTCGACGACCGGGACGGTCAGGGATCGCCCGCGATAGCGCAGCCTGACCCGCGTCCCGCAGGGCAGCGTCTTGTGGGCGACGCCCAGGGTGCCGGGCTCCAGCGTCCCGCCGCAGGCGAGCGCGCCCCCGTAGAGGCCGGGGCCGTAGTAGGAGGCGGCGGCGGGCCGGTACACCGTGACCCGCCTGACGGCGCTGGCCGAGCCCCTGACGCGGCGGTCGTGGACTCCGTAGGCGCGGACGCGGTAGATGCCGACCCCGTGCAGGCCCCAGTGGGCCCGGAAGGCGCCGTGGCGATCCGTCCTCGTGTGAATCCGGCCGCCGGCGGGGCCGGAGACGACGACCCTGACGCGGTGCGCCCCGCCGGGGCTGGGGCTGACCCGGCCGCTGACCAGGAGGTCGTGGCCGGAGAGGAGGTTGTGGCGCGAGACGTGCAGCGCGAGCACGCTCTCCGCGCGCCGTGGGTGCTGCTGCTCGTGTCTCGCCGCGTCGGCCTGGATCGGGGCCGTCGTCGGCAGGATGGCGGCTGCGGCCAGCGCCGCGGGCAGGATGAAGCGCATCGTCTTCTCAACTCGCTTTCTCGTCCGCCTGCGGGGTTAGCTGACGGGCTCGCGGCCGCGGGCTCGGTGCCCTGCGGCCGTTACAGGCGGATCACCGCCCGATTCGCCCCTGTCACGCCGAATCGCGTGACCGTGGTTCCCCCGCTCCCGTGGCGCTCGCCCCGGGACTCGGCAGTTGGCTCGTTCGATCTGAGCGCGTCACCGTAGGGGCGCCGACCCCGGGGCTGGGTGAGCGCCATCACACTGCGCGTTCCTGCGACGAAAGCTGCAAACGGCTTTGGAAAGCCGTTTACCCGCCGACTCGGTGCCTGGCGAGATGTGTGCGAACATTCACGCTGTGAGTGAGGATCGACTCAGCGGACTGGACGCCTCGTTCCTCCACATGGAGCGCGCCGGCGCCCACATGCACGTCGCCTCCGCGATCGTCTTCGAAGGCTCCCCCCCACCCATCGCGAGTTTCGCGACCACATCGCGTCCCGGCTCCATCTGGTGCCTCGCTTCCGCCAAAAGCTGCGACAGGTTCCCTTCGACCAGGGGCGGCCGGTCTGGGTCGACGACCCCTACCTCAACCTCGATTACCACGTGCGGCAGACCGCGCTGCCGGCGCCGGGCTCGGAGGAGCAGCTCCGCAACCTCGCCGCCCGCATCTTCTCCCAGCAGCTGGACCGCACCAAGCCGCTCTGGGAGCTCTGGCTGGTCGAGGGGCTCGAGGGCGACCGCTTCGCGATCGTCGGCAAGAGCCACCACGCGCTGGTCGACGGCGTCTCCGGCGTCGACATCACCACCGTGCTCTTCGACACCGATCCCGAGCCGGCCGACCCTCCGGTGCAGCCGCCGACCTGGGCCCCGCGCCCCGAGCCGACCGACCTGCATCTGCTCGGCGAGGCGTGGCGGGAGAGGGCCACGAGCCCGGCGGAGATCGTGCGCGGCTTCCGTGCCGCGCTGCGCGGGCCGCGCCAGATCCTGCAGGGGATCGGCGCGACCAGCAAGATGATCGGCGCCGGGATGGCGGCTCCTCCCACCCCCTTCAACGTCGAGATCGGGCCGCACCGCCGAATCGCCTTCGTCCGCACTCGGCTCGACCTGCTCAAGCGGGTCAAGGACGAGCACGGCGGCACCGTCAACGACGTCGTCCTCTCGGTGGTCACGGGAGCGCTCGGCAATTTCCTCAGGGCGCGTGGCCACGACACCGAGGGTTTGGAGCTCCGGGCGATGGTGCCGGTGAGCGTTCGCGCCGAGGAAGAGCACGGGGCGCTCGGCAACCGGATCTCGGCGATGATGGCGCCGCTCCCCGTCTGGAGCGAGGACCCGGTCGAGCGCCTGCGGCTGATGACCGAGACGATGGGCGATCTGAAGGGCTCCGGCCAGGCCGTCGGCGCCGAGATCCTGACCAGGATCACCGATTTCGCGCCGACCACGATCGCCTCCCAGGCCGCGCGCCTACAACCGGCCCAGCGCTTCTTCAACCTCGTCGTCACCAACGTCCCGGGGCCGCAGTTCTCGCTCTACGTCCTCGGCCGCAGGATGGAATCGATCTTTCCCCTCGTTCCCCTCGCCCGCCGCCAGGCGCTCTGCGTGGGGATCATGTCCTACGACGGCGAGATCGACTTCGGGCTGATCGGCGACTACGACGCGATGGCCGATCTCGACAGCTTCGCGCTCGACCTCGAAGCGGCGATCGCCGAGGTGGCCGCGACCCTCCCCGAGCGGCCGACCGAGCCTCAGCGCACGACCCGGGCGCGTGCTCGGAACGGCGCCGTGTCGGTCAAGTAATTCCAGTCGAAGCTCCGGGCGCTGAACCCGAAGGCCCTGGTGTCGGCGTTGATCAGCACCGCCGTGACCCGGGAGAAGCGCCCCGGCCGCGAGAGACGGACCGTCATCCTGCCGCCCTTGCCGCTGAAGGCGAGGTCGGAGACAGCGTGGCCGTGCTTCTCGCTGCCCAGCCTGCCGACCAGCGCCAGGCCGGCGGCGGCGCCTGCCGGGGCGACCATTTCGACGATCACGGCGCGGCCGCCCTTGGCGTGGACCCTGAGCATCTGGAAGGTCGTGTGGTTGAGGTCCCGGGTCTTCGCCGCCCCACCGGAGTGCAGGCCACCCTCGCGCGGGAAGTCTCGGTATAGGTCTCCCTCGCGGAAGACTTCGTCGGTCCGCCACTCGGCGACGTCGCGGCAGAAGCGCGCGAAGTCGTGGTTGAAGTCGGAATTCCCGGCGGCGCGGATCGCGCGGTCGTAGGCGGCGACCGAGAAGCCTCCCGGCTTCACGTGGACCGCCCCGGCCCAGGCCTTGCGGATGATCGAGCGCCCGTAGCGGTGCGCCAGCCACTGGTTCCAGACGGCGCTGCCGTACTCGCGGATCGCGGTCGAGGTGATCGGCGTGTCGTAGAGGCGGGTCCAGCGACGGACGTAGCGCAGGTAGTCGTCGATCCCGTTGTAGACCTGGTCCTCCATCCAGGTCGCCGTCGACTCGGCGAACCAGGCGTCCTGGTAGGCGTCGTAGCCGAACTGGAGGATGTGGTTGTACTCATGGGCGAAGGTGACCTCGAGGTCGTTGAGCGGCTTCGTCCCTGGGAACTCGAAGGGGTCGTAGTCGTTGTCGAGGACGAGGTACCCATGCAGGTGGCGGGGCAGGCGGTGGGCGGAATCGGCCTGGCCTCGATCCGGCGCCGCGTACCCGAAGAGGCTGCCCCCGACCTCGGCGAGATAGACGTCGGTCTTGCCGTTGCCTCCGCCGCGGTGGCCGTCCGAGCGCGGCTCGCGCCAGCCGAGCCTGCCGTTCTCGACCGCGTGGACGTGTTCGGCAACCTGCAGGACCTGCTCGACGAAGTCCGGGACCCCGTCGCCGTCTTCGATCCCGTTGTTGTCGGTCAGCTGCGGGGCGTCGCGACCCTCGGCCACCCAGTGGACGCAGAAATGCGGCGAGCAGGCAGGCGACTGCGGCGCCTGCGGGACCGAGTAGGAGTGGCGGTTCGGGTCGGGGTGGTCCGTCGGCCGGGCGGCCGGGGCCCTGAACACCCACTGGTCACCGGCGGCGGCCACCGAGGGAAGCAGCCCGAGGACCACGATCGAGGCGATCGTCACCCCGATCGGTTTCCAGGCCCTGCTCATTTCCAGGCCAATCTACAGGCAGGCCAGGCGCGTTCCCTCGCCCCGGGCGGGGATAATCCGGCGGTGAGCCGAAAGCGCGCCCGATGCGAGTAGCCCTGGCCCAGGTCAACCCGACCGTGGGGGCGATCGACGAGAACGCCGCCAAGGTCTCCGACTGGATCGGCCGCGCCCGCTCCGCCGGCGCCGACCTCGTCGTCTTCCCGGAGCTCTGCGTGCCCGGCTACCCGGCCGAGGACCTCTACCTGAAGCGCCACTTCATCGAGGCGAGCAGGCGCGCCGTGGATGAGATCGCGGCCGGCGTCGAGGGCATCGTCGCCCTCGTCGGCTTCGCCGAGCCGGCGGCCGGCGGCGGGGACTTCCGCCACGCCCACAACTCGCTCGCGGTTCTCGAGGGCGGCGCGGTTCGCTCCGTCTACCGCAAGAACAGGCTGCCGAACTACGCCGTCTTCGACGAGCAGCGTTACTTCATCCCCGGCGCCGAGCCGGCGACGACAGAGGTCGGCGGCACCCTCGTCGGGCTGACGATCTGCGAGGACTGCTGGGTCGAGGGCCCGCCGGCCTCCCTCGAGGCCGCGGAGGGGGCGACGCTCATCGCCAACCCCTCGGGCTCTCCCTACCACCGGGGCAAGGGCCGCGAGCGCGAGGACCTCTTCGGGGGCCTCGCCCGTGCCTACGGGGCCCACCTCGCCTTCTGCAACCTCGCCGGCGGCCAGGACGAGCTGGTATTCGACGGCCAGAGCCTGCTCATCGACCCCGACGGCACCGTGATCGCGCGCGCCGCCCAGTTCGAGGAGGAGCTGCTCGTCTGCGACCTGGCGCCCGGAGCCGCCGGGCCGCTCGCCGAGCCGCTCGGAGACCTGGCCGAGGTCTACGCCGCGCTCGTCCTCGGGCTGCGCGACTACGTCCTCAAGAACGGCTTTCGGCACGTCGGCCTCGCCCTCTCGGGCGGCATCGACTCCGCGCTCGTGGCGCTGCTCGCGGTCGACGCCCTCGGGCCCGACCGGGTCACCTGCGTTGTCATGCCGTCTCCTCATTCCAGCTCAGAAACACAGGGGGACGCCCGAACTATCGCCGCGAACCTCGGCGCGGAGGCGCTGGAGATCCCGATCGAGGGCGCGATGGACGAGTACGCCCGCGCCTTGGCGGGGCCGTTCGCCGCCGGCGAGGGGGCGGTCGGAGACGGCCTCCCCCGCGACCCGGCGCGGCCCTCGGAGCCCGACCTGGCGGCGGAGAACATCCAGGCCCGGATTCGCGGCAACCTGATGATGGCGCTCTCAAACAGAAACGGGTGGCTGGTCCTGACGACCGGCAACAAGAGCGAGATGTCGGTCGGCTACGCGACCCTCTACGGCGACATGGCGGGAGGCTTCGCGGCGATCAAGGACGTGCCGAAGACCCTCGTCTACGAGCTCGTCCGCCACCGCAACGCGGAGGCGGGCAGGGAGCTGGTCCCGGCCTCGGTGATCGAGCGGGCGCCGTCGGCGGAGCTTCGGCCCGAGCAGCTGGACAGCGACTCGCTGCCGCCCTACGAGCTGCTCGACCGCGTCCTCGAGGCCTACGTCGAGCGTGATCAGGGGCGTGAGGAGATGATCGCCTCCGGGCTGCCCGCCGAGGTCGTCGACCACGTCGTCGGGCTCGTCGACCGGGCCGAGTACAAGCGCCGCCAGGCGGCGCCGGGGATCAGGATCACGCCGCGCGCATTCGGCCGCGACCGCCGCCTGCCGATCACCAACCGCTTCGGCGGTTAGGCCGGCGCCCGACCGCGTCCTCGCTCGCGCGCAGAGCGCGCTTCGCTTCCCGCGTCCTCGTCAGCCTTGGTTCGGCAACGGCCTTACGGCGATCGTCATCTGGCCGATCGCGCAGAGGCGGTCCTCGGCGTCGCGCACCTCCGCCTCCCAGACCCAGGTCGTGCGCCCCCGGTGGCGGGCGCGAGCCCTCACCTCGGCGTGCCCGGCCGTCACCGGCCGCACGAAGTTGACGTTGATCGACTGCCCGACCGCCGCCATCCCGTCGCCGAGCACGGCGAGCGCCGTGGCCCGCGAGCAGACGGTCTCGACCAGGGTCGAGAGCACGCCGCCGTGGATCAGCCCGAAGGGCTGGCGCAACTCATCGCGGACCGCCACCCTCGCGCGGGCGTGCTCGGGGTCGTCGTCGAGCGGCTCGATGCCGAGCAGGGAAGCGAAATGGGGCGTCTCGTCGAGCTCATTAAGGTTGTCTGACATCGCCCGGACCCTACCCTCCCCCGCCGCTCCTCTCCCGTAGGCTTGCGAGTCCGTGGGGCTCAGCGAGGACCAGAAAGCGATGCTGCGCCTGCTCGCGCGGCGCGAGCAGGGTTATGAGGACATCGCCTCCCTGACCGGAGGCGACGTCGACGATGTGCGCTCCAGGGTGAGGTCCGCGTTGGCGGCGCTCGACAGCGGCCTCAGCGACGACCAGAAGGCGATGCTGCGCCTGCTCGCGCAGCGGGAAGAGGGCTACGCGGACATCGGGGCCCTGATGGGCATCGGTGTCGAGGAGGTTCGGGGCCGGGTCGCCGAGGCTCTCGCCGAGCTCGGCGGAGGCGAGCCGGCGCCCGCTCCGGCGGCGCCTACGCCCGAGCCGACCAGCCGAAGCCGCGGCAGAAGGTCGAGCCGCCCCCGAGGGCGAAACCGGCGGCGAAGGAAGCCGAGAAACCGGCCGCGGCGGGTGCCGGGCGACCCTTCAAGATGCCGCGGCTGCCGGAGGATCGAGGCGCCCTGAGGGCGCTGATCGCCGGCGGCGCGGTCGTCGTCGTGATCGTCATCCTGCTCGTCACCGGTGTGCTCGGCGGCGGCGACGAAGGGTCCGGCAGCGGTTCCGGCGCCACGACGGCGGCGACGAACGGTGGCGGGACGGGCGGCGGCAACGGTGGCAAACAGCCGACCGAGGCGATCCTGACCGCAGTCGGCGGCGGCAAGGCCAAGGGCCAGGCGCTGTTCGGGCGCTCCGGGCAGGACGTCGTCCTGCTGCTCAGCGCCAAGGGGCTCGGGACGGCGCCGAAGGGCAAGTCGTACACGGTCTCACTCATCCGCAAGTCCGACGAACGCCTGCCGCTGGTGGCGACGAAGTCGCAGAAGGGCGTGATCTCCGGCCGTTTCCAGGTCGCCCCCCAGGTGCTCGGGCTGCTGGCGAGCGGCTTCGACCGGATGGAAGTCTCGCTGGTCGACGACGCCACCCTGCGCGTCGCCCTGGCCAAGGCGCGGAAGGCGAAGGTCGCGCCCGACTACGAAGGCACGCCGGTCCTCTCCGGGCCGGTCACGGGCCCGATCGTCGAAGCCGGCGAAACCGGCTAGCCGAGCAGCTTTCCCGGGTTCATGATCCCGGTCGGGTCGAGCTCGGACTTGACCGCGGCCAGTGTCCCGAGCCCCAGCGGCCCGACCTCGGCCTCCATGTACGGGGCGTGGTCGCGGCCGATCGCGTGATGGTGGGTGATCGTCGCCCCACAGCCGACGATCGCCTCGGAGGCGGCTCGCTTGACCGCCTGCCACTGCTCGATCTCGGCGCCGCCCCTGGCCCTGGCGATGAACGTGAAGTACAGGGAGGCCCCGTCCGGGTAGGCGTGCGACAGGTGGCAGAAGACGAGCCCCGGCGTCCCCTGGGCGTCGAGGGCGGAGCGGATCGCCTCGCCGACCGCGCCGTGCAGCTCGCCGAGCCGCGACCAGGTGTGAGAGGTCTCCAGGGTCTCGACCATCGCGCCCATCTCCATCAGCGTGTCGCGCAGGTAGGGCCCGTTGTAGCGGCCGTGCTCCCAGGAGCGCCCCGCGGCCGTGCCGA
Organism: uncultured Solirubrobacterales bacterium; assembly: GCA_963727615.1. Lineage (GTDB taxonomy): Bacteria > Actinomycetota > Thermoleophilia > Solirubrobacterales > 70-9 > VRUE01. The sequence goes on along the minus strand of CAVSHD010000008.1, from coordinate 20,597 downwards.
GGTAGGCAGCGCCCCCGGCGCGCAGGGCCCGCACCGTCAGCGCCCGCCGGCGGGCCACCGACTCCGGGTCGCCCTCGTGGCCGACGACGATCAACGAGCCCTCGGCCCGGCGCCGCAACGCCAGGTAGCGACCGAAGATCGCCCCGGCGGCGCCGCGCGGCCCCTGCAGGGTCAGCGAGACCCAGGTCTCCTCGCGGTCGGAGACCCGGATCACGTCCGGCAGGCCGGGGCCCTGGGCGAGGGCGCGGACGATCTCCGAACCGGCCTCGAAGTCCTCGGCGACCCAGGCCTCGTAGCGTCGCCCCTCGGGGGCGGGTCGGACGCGGACGGTGACATCGGGGATCACCCCGAAAGCGCCCTCCGAGCCGACGACCAGCTCCCGCAGCGCCGGCCCGGCGGCGGTGTGCGGGGTTGGGAGAGTGCGCAGCTCACCCGCCGGCGCGACCAGGCGGACCGAGCTGACCAGGCCGTCGAAGCGCCCGTAGCCGCTGGAGGCCTGCCCCGCGGAGCGGGTCGCGGCGAAGCCGCCGATCGTCGCGTACTCGAAGGACTGCGGATAGTGGCCGAGCACCAGCCCGGACCCCCCTAGGGCGGCTTCGGCCTCAGGGCCGCGCAGGCCGGCGCCGAGGGTCGCGGTCAGCGAGCGCCGATCGACGTCGACGCCACGCAGCCGGGCGAGGTCGAGGCTGATCAGCCGGGCATGCGGCCCGCGCTCGGGTGCGACGCCGCCGACGACGCTGGTGCCGCCGCCGAAGGGGACGACGGCGACGCCCTCGGCGGCGCAGATCGCCAGCACCCGCCGCACGGCGCCGGCGTCGCCGGGCAGCAGGACCGCGTCCGGGGCCGAGTCGAGCCGGCCGAGCCGGAGCCGGGCGAGGTCTGCGTAGCCACAGCCGTGGGCGTGGCGGAGGCGGTCCTCGTGCGAGGTGAACACCGCCGCCGGGCCCACCGCCTCGACCAGCGCCTGCGGGATCGGCTCGGCGGGTGGCAGCGAGAAGTCCTCGAGCCCCGCCGCGCGCGGCCTCGGGCTCAACTCGCCGATCCGCTCGCAGAGCGCCGCCAACGCCCGCTCGTCGAGCTCAGGGGCGATTCCGGGATCCCCCCAACCCCACCACTTCGAGTCCCGACGCGGCGCCTCCTGAGCCCCGTCCGCGAGCGGACCGCCGGCCGTCACGGCGCCTCCCCCGAGAGGGCTCGCTCGATTCCGTCGAGCGCCTCCTCGAGGATCGCTCCCTGCCCGTGGCGCATCATCGGCGAGCCGAGTCGCGACATGCCGCGCAGGGACTGTTCCGTGGCGATCGAGACCTCCGTCTCGGGCCCCTGCCGCCGGAGGCCGATCTCGACCTTCGAGCTGCGCAGGTGCCGCTCGAACGGAGTCCCCGAGAGCTGCTGCTCCCAGACGTAGCGCTCCCCCTCGGCCGAGCTCAGGCAGCGGAAGTCGGCCCGGACGCCACGGCCCTCGGCGGTCTCGAGCACCTTCGTCCACTCGGATCGCCGCCCACCGCGGTCCTCGACGTTCTCGACCCGGCTCGTGCGTGGCCACCAGCGGGGCAGGCTGTAGGGGTCGGAGACGAGCTCCCAGACCTCGCCCACGGGGGCCGCGATCGTCCGCCGGCGGGTGATCCGGGCCATGCGACGCGCCCGGCTAGTTGCCGGCCAGGCGGCGCAGGTCCCTGACCAGAAGCAGATGCTTGAGGTGGCTGACGGTCGCCGCCAGGCTCTCGAGGCTCTCCAGCGCTTCCTTGCGGCGATCGGGATTGCGCGAGCGCAGCGAGGAGCCGAGGACCGCTTCGAGGAGGTTCGACTCGCGGTCCGCGGAGGTGCGGAAGACCCTCATGTTGCGGGCGCCGACGCCGAAGCGCGAGAGTTCGTTCGCCGCCTTGATCACCTCGCGGTCGGTCTCGTCGTAGACGACCTTGCCTTCGCGCTTCTCCGGCTGGACGATCCCGTAGTTCTCCAGTTCGGCGATCAGGTCCTCGCGGGCCCCGGTCTCCTCGATCACCTGCTCGAGGGTCAGGTAGGCGCTCGAGGTGTTGACGAGGATCGCGCGTCGCACCGAGCCTCCCGACTGGCGCCGCTCGCCGTCGCCGCCGAGGTCGATCTCGCCTCCCGCGGCGAGCTCCTGGCGGATCACCCGCAGGGGCAGGAACTCGTCCCGTTGCAGCCTGAGGATCGTGCGCAGCCTTTCGACGTCCGCCTGGCTGTAGAGGCGATAGCCGCCGGGCGTGCGCCTCGGGGTGAGCAGCTTCTGGTCCTCGAGGTAGCGGATCTTCGAGATCGAGATGTCGTCGAACTCGGACTGCAGGATCTTGCAGACGGCGCCGATCGTCAGCGCCTTGCGCGGCCGGCTCGCCGATTCGGGGGGTCGCGTCTCCGAGAGGGCCATTCTCACTTCTCCAGGTAGCTGAGCTTGTACTTGCCGACCTGGATCTCGTCGCCGTCGGCGAGGCGATGGGACTCGATCCGGCGGCGGTTCACGTAGGTGCCGTTGAGGGACCCGAGGTCGTCGATGTAGAGCCCGTCGCGGCGGCGAACGAGCAGCGCGTGGTTGCGGGAGACGGTGACGTCGTCGAGGAAGACGCCGGCGTCGGGGCTGCGCCCGATGCTGACCCGGTCCTCGCTGACGGTGAAGCTCTCCCCCGCCCGGCCACCGCCGGCGCGGATCACCAGCGCCGCGCCGCTGCGCTCGACCTCCTCGTCGATGTCGACCGGCTGCATGTCGCCGGTGTCGTCGACCTTGTAGGTCATCGTCGTCGGGTCCTCGCCGCCCTCGGAGGGGCCGCCGAGGTAGGCGCCGCACTTCTGGCAGTAGTTGGCCCCCTCGGGGTTGACGAACCCGCACTCCGGGCAGTGAGCGGCCACCGGGCGTCCGTCCTAGCCGGCGGTCTCGTCGTCCGCCGGGGCGTCCTGCGCTCGGCCGGCGAGAATCTCCGTCAGCTGCCGCACGTCGTCGCCCGAGATCAGCGACCCCCCCTGCTCGCGCTTCTGGCGCAGCCGGTTGACGAGCTCGGCGCGGAGGATGTCGATCTTCCCGTGGAGCACGCGCCGCTTGTAGGAGATCTCGTTCTCCTCCTGGGTGAGGTTTTCGATCAGGTCCTTCAGCTCTTCGTCGCTGAGCGAACCGAGATCGGGAAAGGTGTCCTCCATCGCGCTCCTTTTGAGTGAGGCGTAGCCTCCGTTGCCTGGCGCATCGATTATAGGTCCCCGGGCTCCGAAGGTTCAACCGTAGGTTGAAGGTTATGGAAAGTGAGGCTTCTCTTGCAGCGCCTCCGCCTGCCGCGCTTCGGCGATCCCGGCGCGGGCGTAGAGGACGGTGGCGACGATCGCCAGGGCGACTCCGACGACCAGGAGCGCTTCCGCGACCAAGCCGTCGGCGACGAGGGCGAGGAAGATCCCGCCCATGATCGGGAAGACGGAGATTCTCCCCGGCCAGTTGACCTTGACCTCGACCCCGTGGCGGACCGCGTACTGGGCGAGCGCCAGCATCGCCACCTCGCGGGCGACGAGGATCGCCAGCGCCCAGCGCGGCAGCAGCTCGAAATGCCAGCAGACGACCGCTCCGGCGAGGATCGTCAGGCGGTCGATCAGCGGGTCGAGCATCGCGCCGAGACGGCTGTACTGGCCGGTGACGCGGGCGAGGAACCCGTCGACGTAGTCGCCGGCGGCGACGGCGAAGAAGACGATCGCCACCGCGGCCGAGCGGCCGTCGCCCGATTCGAAGGCGAGCCAGAGGAAGGCCGGGATCGCCGCAAGCCGTGCGTAGCCGACGAAGTTGGGGATCGTCCAGGGGTTGAGCGGTTCCCCCTTCTGCGTCTGTCGCGGCGGCGGGCCGCTGCGGTCGAGCCCGAACAGGCGGCGCACGCGTCCCCTGCCGAACAGCGCCCGCGTGCTCTGCTCTCGCTCGCTCGCACTCATGGTTACCGGAATGGCCGCGAGCGAGCTTCCGCGTCCGCGCGCGGGCGGCTAAGCCTGGAGCAGCTCGATAGCACGTTTCGCCGCTTCCTCCAGGGGGAGCTTGTGCTCGGCGCCGCTCTCGCGCTCCGTCGCCTCGACCACGCCTTCGGCGAGGCCGCGGCGGCCGACGACGATCCGCAGCGGGCAGCCGAGCAGCTCGGCGTCGGTGAGCTTCTCTCCGGGGCCGGCGTCGCGATCGTCGTAGAGGACCTCTCCGGGGAGCGCTTCGCGCAGTTCCTCGTAGATGCGGTCGGCGACGTCGCGCTCCTCCTCGCCCACCTTCGCCAGTGAGACCAGGTGCACGCTCCAGGGAGCTATCGGGCGCGGCCAGACGATCCCGCGATCGTCGGCGCGCTGCTCGATCGCCGCCGCCGCGATCCGGGCCGGGCCGATCCCGTAGCTGCCCATCACGATCAGCTGCTCACGTCCCTGCTCGTCGAGGTAGGTGGCGCCGAGCGGCTCCGAGTAGCGCGTGCCGAGCTTGAAGATGTTGCCGACCTCGATCGCCGGCTCGATCTCGATCGTGCCGCCCCCTGGGGCGGTGTCCCCGGCCTCGACCGTGCGCACGTCGACCTCCTCGAACTCGAAGTCGCGGCCGGGGCGAACGCCACGCAGGTGCGCGTCGGGCCGGTTGGCGCCTGCCACGAACGAGTCGCCGGCGATCGCCGCGTCCTTGAGCACGGCCACCCCGGCACCGACCGGGCCGATGTAGCCGACCGGGCCGATCGCCTCCGCGATCTCCTCGGCGCCCGCCTGGCGGAACGGCGCGCCGAGGGCGTTCTGGAGCTTGATCTCGTTGAGCCGGTGGTCGCCGCGGACCAGGGCCATGACCAGGCCGCGCCCCTCGACCACGACCGGCAGCGCCTTGATCAGCGCTCCCGCGTCGACCCCGAGCTCGGCGGAGACCTCCTCGACCGTGGTCAGGCCGGGGGTCGCCACCTCCTCCGGGGCCTCGAGCGGGCCCGGTAGCTCGACCGGCTGCGGCTCGGCAGAGGCGACCTCGACGTTGGCGGCGTAGCCGGGGGCGAGCGCGACCTCGTTCTCGCCGGCCGCGCAGGGCGCCATGTACTCGTGGGCACCGATCCCCCCCATCATCCCGACGTCGGACTCGACCCGGTGCCAGCGCAGCCCGCAGCGGTCGAAGATGCGGTCGTAGGCGCCGGCCTGGAGATCGTATGAGTGCGCCAGCCCCTCCTCGTCGCGGTCGAAGGAGTAGGCGTCCTTCATCGTGAACTCGCGGGTGCGCAGGACGCCGGCTCGCGGCCGCGGCTCGTCGCGCTCCTTGGTCTGCAGGTGGAAGAGCATCTGCGGCAGGTCGCGGTAGGAGCGGACCTCGCGGGCGACGTGGTGGGTGACCGCCTCCTCGTGGGTCATCGCCAGGACCATCGGCGACCCCTTGCGGTCCTCGAGCTTGAACAGCTCGTCGATCGCGTAGCGCCCGGTCCTCTCCCAGTTCTCGGCCGGCTGGAGGACCGGCATCAGCATCTCCTGACAGCCGATCGCCTCCATCTCCTCGCGCAGGACCGCTTCGATCCTGCGGATCGTGCGCCAGCCCGCCGGCAGGTAGCTCCAGAGACCGGCGCCCAGCTGCCGGATCAGCCCGGCGCGGACCATCAGCTTGTGAGAGAGCGCCTCCGCATCCGCGGGCGGGTCCTTGAGGGTCGGCAGGAAGGCCTGGGAGAAGCGGGTCACGCGGGGAAACCTACTCGTCCGCGTAAAGAGCCTCGATCACCGTCGCGTACTTGTGCGCGATCGGCCTGCGCTTCAGCTTCATCGTCGGCGTCAGCTCGTCGCCGCCGGGCGGCCACTCGGCCGCAAGCAGCTCGAAGCGCTTGATCTGTTCGACCCGGGCGAGCTTCTCATTGGCGCGCTCGATCGCCGCGGACACCTCGCCGAGCACGGCTCTGGCGCTCGCGATCTCCTCGAGGGAGGAGGCCTGGATGCCGTGCTGCCGGGCGAAGACGGGCGCCATGTCCGGATCGAGGGTGATCAGGGCGACGTTGTACGGGCGGTTGTCGCCGATCGCGACCGCCTGGCCGATCAGCGGGCTGGCGGTCGTGATCGCCGCCTCGATGTTGGCCGGCGACATGTTCTTGCCGGAAGCGCCGATGATCAGCTCCTTCTTGCGATCGACGATCCGCAGATAGCCGTCCTCGTCGAGCTCGCCGATGTCGCCCGTGTGCATCCAGCCCTCGGGGTCGATCGCCTCCGCCGTCCTCTCCGGCTGGTTGCGGTAGCCGGGCATCACGACCTTCGCGCGCACGAGTATCTCGCCGTCGTCGGCGAGCTTCAGCTCGACGCCGGGCGTCGGCGGGCCGACGGTCCCGATCCGGATCCCGTCCGGCGGGTTGCACGTCCCGACGCCCGAGGTCTCCGACATCCCCCAGAGCTCGGCCAGCGGGATCCCGAGCGCGTGGAAGAACTCGATCACCTCGCGCGGGCAGGGGGCGGCCGCGACGCTGACGAATTCGAGCTGGTCGAAACCAAGTCGCTTGCGGATGCCGGAGAGGACGGCGGCGTCCGAGCGGCTGAACTCCAGCTCCAGCTCCTCGGGCACGTGCCCCGTCTCCTGGCCCGCCTCCGTCCGGCGGCGGCCGACGTCGACGGCCACCTCGACCGCCCTGCGGCGGATCGGGTCCTGCTCCTGCTCGAATCCGATCTCGAGTGCCGCCTTCAGTTTCTCCCAGATCCGGGGCACCGCGAAGAAGAAGGTCGGCCGCACTTCCGGCACGTAGGCCATCAGCTCACGTGGGTCCGGGCAGCAGGTCGCGGTCATGCCGTGGGTCATCGGCAGGTAGTGGCTGCAATTGCGCTCGGCGATATGCGCCATCGGCAGCCAGGAGACGACCCTCCCCCCGGGCGCATGCCGGCCAGCTCGTCCAGGCTGTGCACGGCCGAGAGCACGTTGTCGTGGGAGAGCTCGACGCCCTTGGGCGGCCCCGTCGTCCCCGAGGTGTAGATCAGGGTCAGCAGGTCGTCCCGCTCGACGGCTCGCCAGGCGGACTCGAGATCGAAGCCCTCCGAGCCTCCGAGCTCGAGCTCCTCGAGCGTTATCGCCCCGTCCCGCGCCGGGCCGTCGACGATGACGACGTGGGTCAGCGCCGAGACCGAGTCGCGAACCTCGAGCACGGTGTCGAGAAAGCTCTCCTCTGTGAAGACGATCTGGCTGCCGGCGTCCGCGACGACGTAGGCGGCCTGTTCGGGCGCCGAGCTGTTGTAGAGCGAGAACGGTGTCGCCCCGAGGTGGATCGCCGCGGTGTCGGCGAAATGGAACTCGGGGCGGTTGGTCAACATCAGCCCGACGGTGTCGCCGCGCCCGACGCCCAGCGCGGCCAACCCCGCCGCGACACGCCGCACACGGTCCGCGTACTCGGACCAGGTGTAGCTCTCGACGTCTTCCTTCGTGCGCAGGGCGACTCGGTCCCCGAACGCGGCCACGGTGAGCTGGAAGGCCTCGGCAACCGTCGTCGCGTCGAGGCCGGGGGGCCTCGTCTTGGCGCCGCTTGTGGTCTCGGCCTCCATTCGTTATCGAAGGTCAGGCACGGGTGAAGCGGCGGCCCGCGGTCGGCGAGGCCTCCTCGTCGAGCAGAACCCTGTCGGACTCGCCCTTTTCGGCCGCTTCGTGCTCCATCCTTGCGATCTTCTCGGGGGTGAGTTCGTCGGCGTTCTCCTCCTCGATCTTCGCCAGCCAGGCCGCGCCCTCGCGCGACTCGGCCTCGTCGAACTCGACCTTGCCCCCGCGGTCGAGCGACTTGTCGATCTCCTCGAAGAGGGTGTCGACGAGGGTCTCCTGCGGGACCTTGCGCAGCGGCTTCCCGTGCGCGTAGATCAGCCCCTCGTTCTTGGCGCCGGCGATCCCGAAGTCGGCGTGGCTGGCCTCGCCGATTCCGTTCACGGCGCAGCCGAGCACGGCGACCTCGATCGGCTCCGCATAGCCCTCGAGCCGCTGCTCGATTTCGGCGACGACGGAGTCCATGTCGAACTGAAGGCGCCCGCACGTCGGGCAGGCGATCAGCACCGGGCCCCGCTCGCGCAGCTGCAGCGCCTTGAGGATCTCCCAGGCGACCTTGACCTCCTCCTCGGCGTGGAAGGTGGAGAGGGAGATCCTGACCGTGTCGCCGATTCCGTCGGCGAGCAGGGTGCCGAGACCGACCGAGGACTTCAGCGAGCCCGACCATTTGGTTCCCGCCTCGGTTATCCCGAGGTGCAGCGGGTAGGGGATCTTCTCCGACAGCAGCCGGTTGGCGGCGATCGTGTTGGGCACGTTCGTCGACTTGATCGAGACCTTGAAGTCCTCGAACTCGAGGCCCTCCATCAGCTCGACGAACTCGACGGCGGCGGCGACCAGCGCCTCGACCGGTGCGCTGCGCTCGAGCTCGTGCAGGTGCTTGGGCAGCGAGCCGGAGTTGACGCCGATCCGCATCGGCACCCCGGCCTCGGTCGCCTTCGCCGCGACCTCGGCGACCTTGTCCCGACCGCCGATGTTGCCCGGATTGAGGCGGATGCAGTGGGCCCCGGCGTCGATCGCCTTCAGCGCCAGGGTGTGGTTGAAGTGGATGTCGGCGATCACCGGGATCGGCGAGTCCTTGACGATCGTCCTCAGCGCCTCTACGTCCTCGTCACGGGGCACGGCGACGCGAACGATGTCCGCCCCCGCCTCGGCGACGGTGCGGATCTGCTCCATCGTCGCCGCCAGGTTGGCGGTCTCGGTCTTCGTCATCGTCTGCACGGCGACCGGGGCGCCGCCGCCGATCGGCACGCCGCCGACGAATATCTGTCGTTTCGATGCCACCTGGCAAGCGTACCGGTGCGAGAGCCACGGCCTGACCGCTAAACGCCCTAGCGGACGTTGAAGCCTTCGCCGGTGAGTCGGCCGATGTCGTTGCCCAGGCCGAGGAAGACGAGCATCACGACCAGCGCGATGCCGACCGCCGTCGCTCGCTCCATCGCCCGCACCGAGGCCGGCTCCCCGCGTGCCTTCTCGACCAGGCTCCAGAAGATGTGGCCGCCGTCGAGCGGCAGGATCGGCAGCAGGTTGATCAGCCCCAGGGAGAGGCTGACGAGCGCGAGCAGCAGCAGCGAGGGATAGATCCCGATGTCCAGCGTCTGGTTGGCCACGTCGCTGACGCCGACGACGCCCGAGATTTCCTTGCGTTGCTTGGATTCGAAGATGTGAGCGAAGACGGAGGCGGTCCGTTCGGTGACGAACCAGATCCGGTCCCCCGCTTCCGCGGCCGCGGAGCCGGGGCTCACGTCGCGACGGAGCTCGCCGTACCTGAAGCCGACCAGAGCCCTCCCACTGGCCCGGTCGTATTCGGGCCGAACCCTGATCGTCCGCCGTGCGCCGCCGCGGCTCACGGTCAGGATGACGGGGGTCGAGGAGCGGCAGCCCTCGACCTGCTTGCCGGGGCATTTGTGCGAGGCGACCTGCTTGCCGAAGCGTTCGAGCCGGGTGATGCGATCGGCGTGCGGAAACGACCGGCCGTCGACTGCGAGGATCCTGTCGCCGGGCCGCAGCACGCCTGCGGCTGGGGCACCAGACCTGATTTCGCCGACCGTCTGCGCCGTTTCGGAGACGCCGGCGCTGAGGTAGACGCCGAAGAGGATCGCGAAGGCGAGGGCGATGTTCACCGCAGGCCCCGCGGCGACGACGACGATCCGCTTCCAAACCGGCTGTCGGTGGTAGGCGCGCTGCTCGACCTCCGGAGGGACCTCCTCCTCCGGGTTCATCCCGGTGATTTTCACGTAGCCGCCGATCGGGATCGCTTTGATCCCGTACTCGGTCTCGCCGCGCCTGAACGACCAGATCGTCGGGCCGAAGAAGAGGAAGAAGCGCTCGACCCGCATGCCCGTGGCCTTGGCCGCTACGTAGTGACCGGCCTCGTGGAGGATGATCAGGAGGCAGAAGCCGAGGAAGATGTAGACCCAGTTCATGCCGGCGCCAGCTCCTCGACCAGCTCCGCGGCGCGGCGGCGGGCCTCGGCATCGGCCCCGAAGAGCTGCTCGAAATCGGTGACGGGCTGCGCGGGCATCGCCTCAAGAACCCGCTCGATCGCCTCGGGGATCGCTCCGAACGGGATCTTCCCTTCCAGGAAGGCGGCGACGGCGACCTCGTCGGCGGCATTCAGCGCGCAGGGCGCGGTCCCCCCGGACCTGCCGGCCTCGAGCGCCAGGCGCAGGCAGGCGAAGGTCTCGAGGTCGGGCTCCTCGAAGGTCAGCTCTGCTGCCGCGGCGAGGTCGAGGCGCGGCACCTCGACGTCGGCACGGTCGGGATGGTGCAGGGCATAGGAGATAGGCACGCGCATGTCGGGCAGGCCGAGGTGGGCAAGGGTGGCGCCGTCGTTGAGGTCGATCAGGGAGTGGACGATCGATTGCGGGTGGACGACGACCGCGATCCGCTCGTACGGGACGCCGAAGAGGTGGTGCGCCTCGATCGCCTCGAAGCCCTTGTTCATCAGCGTCGCGGAGTCGATCGTGATCCTCCCGCCCATGCTCCAGGTCGGGTGTGCGAGAGCGTCGCTGACCGAGACGCCGGCGAGGTCGGTGCGGCCCCGGAAGGGCCCGCCGGAGGCGGTGAGCACGAGGCGCTCGACCGTCCCCGGAGGCACGGCGCCGATCAGTTGGAAGAGCGCCGAGTGCTCGGAGTCGACGGGCAGCAGCCGCGCTCCGGTCGCCTCGGCGAGGGCGGTCGTCAGCTCACCGCCGATGACGAGGCTCTCCTTGTTGGCGAGGGCGACGTCGATCCCCTCGCTGAGGGCGAAGATCGTCGGGCCCAGCCCGGCGGCGCCGACGACGCCGTTGAGGACGAGGTCGGCGCCCGATGTGGCGATCAGCTCGCGGATCCCCTCCTCGCCGGCGAGCACGCGGCCGTCCCAGGCCGCTTCGGCCCGCCCGGCAGCCTCGGCATCGGCGAGGGCGACGGCCGGCACCCCGTGCTCGGCCGCCTGGGAGAGGATCGCCTCCCAGCCGCCGCCGGCGGCGAGGCCGACGACATCGAGCTCATCGGAGCCCGAGACGATCTCCAGCGCCTGGGTCCCGATCGACCCGGTGCTGCCGAGGATGACCAACTTCTTCATGGGAGAAGTGTAGGTACCGGCTCGCGGCCGCCGGCTCAGTAGACGAGCTGGACGGAGAGGTAATAGCCGACGACGACCGTGAAGAAGACCGCGTCGAGGCGGTCGAGGATGCCGCCGTGGGGGCCGAAGAGCGTGCCCGTGTCCTTCTTGCCGAGGTCGCGCTTCAGCATCGACTCGAAGAGGTCGCCGAGCGGCGCGACGGCGGCGACGGCGGCGCCGATGATCAACGCGTCGACTCCGGAGAGCCAGTCCTGGTAGAGCCCCGCGAACCAGAAGGCCATGGTTCCGATCAGGAAGCCCCCGACCAGCCCCTCGAGGGTCTTGTTCGGCGAGAGCGTGGGCGCGATCCGGTGTGAGCCGAACATCCGCCCGGTTGCGTAGGCACCCGTGTCGGTCGCGAATGTGCCGACCAGGACGTCGACCATCAGGGCCGCCCCGTGGCTGGGCAGGTCGCGGAGCAGGACGGCATGGACCAGCGGGATGCCGATCCAGACGATGCCGAGCAGCGTCACCCCCATCGAGCCGACGATCCCGTCGGGGCGGCGGCGGTCGACGCCGAAGGCGAAGATCACCGGGAAGGAGGCGGCGAGGACGAGCAGGACGTTGAAGGAGGTGCCGAAGTAGGCGGCGACGATCAGCGCCGGGACGGCGACGTAGGCGGCGCGCTGGATCGGGCGCAGCTTCTCGGTGATCGCGTGGTACTCGCGCAGGCAGAGCACCCCGATCGCGATCATCGCGATCGCGAAGTAGGCGCCGCCGGCGACGATGATCGCGATCGCGAAGGCGATCCAGGGGATCGCGAAGAGGATCCGCCGGGCGGTCTCTCCGCGCAGCCTCGACTCGCGCTTCTTGCGCGGCGGCGGCGGGCGCGGCGGCGGCTTCGGCTCCTCGACCTCGAGCATCTCGTCGTCGAAGAGGTCCATCATGCTCGTGCTCCGAAGCGTCGCCGGCGCGACTCGAACTCGGCCAGGCATTCCTCCAGCGAGGCGCGGCCGAAGTCCGGCCAGAGCTCGTCGCGGAAGACCAGCTCCGAGTAGGCGCACTGCCAGAGCAGGTAGTTGGAGACGCGGCTCTCGCCGCTCGTCCTGATCAGCAGGTCGGGGTCGTGCATCTCCGGCGCGTAGAGATGGCGCCGAAAGCCCTCCTCCCCCCCTTGCCGTCGAAGCTTCGCGCCGCGTCGACGATCTCCGCTCGACCGCCGTAGTTGAAGGCGACGTAGAAGACGATCCGGTCGTTCTCGGCGGTCGTCCGCTCAGCCCAATCCATGCGCTCGATGAGCTCGGGGCCGATGCCCTCGCGCCTGCCGATGAAGCGCATCCGGACGCCCTCCTCGGCGAGCTCGGGGGTCTCGGCCTCGATCCGCTCCCCGAACATCCGCATCAGCCCCTCGACCTCCTCGGAGGGGCGCGACCAGTTCTCCGTAGAGAAGGAGAAGACGGTGAGCTCCTCGATGCCGAGGTCGACCGCGTCGCGGAGCCGCTCCTTGACGACGTCGGCGCCGGCCCGGTGCCCCTCGACGACGGGGAGCTCGCGCTGCTGCGCCCAGCGTCCGTTGCCGTCGGTGATGATCGCTACGTACCGCGCGGCGGCACTCACACCTCCAGGATCTCCTCTTCCTTTCCCTTCAGGAGGGCGTCGATCTCGGCGATCGCCTCGTCGGTCTGCTTCTGGAGCAAGGTCTCGGCACGGCGCTCGTCGTCCTCGCCGGCTTCTCCGCCCTTCTTGAGCTCGCGGAGGTCGTGCATCACGTCGCGGCGAACGTTGCGGACCGCGACCCTGCCCTCCTCGGCGACGCCGTTGACGACCTTGACCATCTCGCGGCGCCGATCCTCGGTCATCTCCGGGATCTGGAGGCGGATCACGCTGCCGTCGTTGTTCGGGGTGAGGCCGACGTCGGACTCCTGTATCGCCTTCTCGATCGCGCCGACCGAGGAGCTGTCGAATGGCGTGACGCTGAGCAGCCGGGCGTCGGAGGCGGAGATGTTGGCAAGCTGCTTGAGCGGGGTCTGGGCCCCGTAGTAGTCGACGATGATGCGATCGAGGAGGTGCGGCGAGGCACGGCCGGTGCGGACGGTTGCCAGCTCGCCGCGACTGGCCTCGACCGACTTGTCCATTCGCCCCTTGGCGTCCTCGAGCAACTCGTCGATCAACTCCACCGCAATCCGCCCCTTCGCAGCTATTCCGCGGGCACGCTGGAGACCAGCGTGCCCACCTTCTCGCCGCTGACGATCCTATCTATGTTGCTCTCGTCTCCGATGTTGAAGACGTAGATCGGCAGGTCGTTGTCCATGCAGAGCGAGAGCGCCGTCGAGTCCATCACCCGCAGGTTGCGCTCGATCGCCTCGCGGTGGCCGATCTCGGGGATGAAGCGGGCCTCGGGATTGGTCGCCGGGTCGGAGTCGTAGACGCCCTCGACCCCGTTCTTGGCCATCAGGATCGCCTGGGCGCGGATCTCCAGCGCCCGCAGTGCGGCCGCTGTGTCGGTGGTGAAGAACGGGTTGCCGGTGCCGGCGGCGAAGATCACGACCCTGCCCTTCTCGAGATGGCGCATCGCGCGGCGGCGGATGTAGGGCTCGGCGACCTCCTTGACGTCGATCGCCGAGAGCACCCTGGTGTGCTGGCCGAGGTCCTCGAGCACGTCCTGGAGGGTCAGCGCGTTGAGCACCGTGGCCAGCATCCCCATGTAGTCGCCCGTCGCCCGGTCGACTCCCTTCGCGGCGCCGTCGATGCCGCGGTAGATATTGCCGGCGCCGACCACGATCGCCACCTCCACCCCGCGCTCCCGGGTCGCCGCGACCTGCTTGGCGAGGCGCCGCACCTCGGCCGCGTCGGTGCCGTAGTCCAGCTCCCCCATCAGCGCCTCTCCGGAGAGCTTGAGGAGGATCCGGCTGAACCTGGCGGCCCCCTCGCCGGTCATGCCTCAGGCACCCACGCGGAAGTAGGCGAAGCGGGCGACCCGGATGTTCTCGCCGGTCTTCGAGGCGAGCTCCTGGCGCAGCTCCTCGATCGACTTCGAGTCGTGCTTCTCGGCGTTGACGTGGGACTGGTCGAGCAGAGCCACCTCCTGGCCCCACTTCTTCAGCTGGCCCTCGACGATCTTCTCCACGACGTTGTCGGGCTTGCCTTCTTCCTTCGCCTTCTCCTCGAAGACCTTGCGTTCGGCCTCGCGCTCCTCCGCCGGGATCTCGTCGCTCGAGACGTAGCTCGGCGCCGTCGCCGCGACGTGCAGGGCGACCTCGTAGGCAAAGGCCTTGAAGTCCTCGTTGCGGGCGACGAAATCCGTCTCGCACTGGACTTCGACCATCGCGCCGACCTTGTCGTTGGCGTGGATGTAGGACGCGACGACGCCCTCCTCGGTGCCGCGGCCTTCGCGCTTGGCGGCCGAGGCCTGGCCCTTGACCCGGAGGATCTCGATCGCGCGGTCGACGTCGCCGTCGGCCTCGCTCAGCGCCGATTTGCAGTCCATCATCGCGGCGCCCGTGCGCTCCCGCAGCGCCTTCACGTCAGCAGCGGTGATCGCCATCAGGAATCCCCCTCTTTCGGAGCGGACCCGGAATCGCCCGGTGCCTCTGCGGATGCCGGGGGGGCGGCAGCAGCGGCCCCGGAGCCCTGGGCTTTAGACGCTCCTGCCGCGGGTGGCGCCGGGGAGGGAGCCTCGCCCGCAGCTCGCGAGGACGAGGCGCCCTCCCCGGCGACGGGACCCGCGGCCTGGGCGGCCTGGGCCTGTGCCTCCGCGGCTTTCTTGGCGGCCTCCTCGGCCGCGACCCGCGCCTTCTCTTCATCCTCGCGCTTCTTGCGCTCTTCCTCGTCCCGTTTGCGGCGCTCCATTTCCTCGGCGATGCGGCGTTCCTCCTGGACGCGCCAGGCGCCGGCGCCGGTCTCGATCGCGCCGCCGATCGTGCTGATCACGAGTTGGCAGGAGCGGATCGCGTCGTCGTTGCCGGGGATCACGTAGTCGACCGGCCCCGGATCGCAGTTGGTGTCGACCAGCCCGATGATCGGGATTCGCAACCGGGCCGCCTCGCGGACCGCGATCTCCTCCGTTTTCAGGTCGGTGACGAAGATCGCGTCGGGAAGGCGATCCATGTCGCGGACACCGCCGAGGTTGTACTCGAGCTTGGCGAGCTCGGCCTGCATCCCCATCCGCTCCTTGGTCGGCAGCAGCTCGAGTTTGCCCTCCTCCTGCCACTCGGTGAGCTCGTGCAGGCGTTTGATCCGCTGCGAGATCGTATTGAAGTTGGTCAGCAGGCCACCCAGCCAACGCTGGTTGACGTAGGGCATCCGGCAGCGCTCGGCCCACTCCTGGACCGGGCCCCGGGCCTGCTTCTTGGTGCCGACGAAGAGGACGGTCCCGCCGCCGCTCGATAGCTCCCCGGCGAAGACCCTCGCCTGCTCGAGCAGGGTCTCGGTCTGGACCAGGTCGATGATGTGGATCCCGTCGAGCTCGCCGAAGATGTAGCGGCGCATGTTCGGGTTCCAGCGCCGCGTCTGATGGCCGAAGTGGACTCCGGCCTCGAGCAGCTCCTTGAGGCCTGTGCTGGCTGGCATCTGGGTGATTCTCCTTGGTTTCTTGGGTGAATCTCCCGCTGTCCTTGCCGGGATCCGGCCCATTTCGAGGCCGGTCAGGATCCGGTTCGGCACCAGCGGGGGTTGGTTTTCCGAGTCGGGAGATTGTAGAGGGGCCGGCCTAGGCGGCGCGGGCGGCCTCCAGGGCCGCGGCGAGGTCCTCCGGGAGCTCGGACGAGAGCTCGATCCGCCCACCCCCCGCCGGGTGGTCGAAGGCGAGCCTGTGGGCGTGCAGGAACTGCCGCTCGAGCCCGTAGCGGGCGGGTCCGCCGTAGGTCGTGTCTCCGGTCAGGGGGTGGCCGATCGCCGCGAAGTGGGCCCGGATCTGGTGCCCGTCCGCTTGCGGTGGGGTAGTTCATTCTCAACGGGGAGAGATTATATGGAGAGGTACTATAAAAAGGATACTGAAAATTATATCGATGAGGTTCCCGACTTCTCAAATCGCAAGCTCACAATGCTCATTGAAGTAACCCATATTAGCAGTAGGAGAACCGCTGCAGCGGCCGCGGCTTTATTTCTGGATCTGAAAGAGAACCACACTTGGAAGCGGATCGCCGAAGAGCTGGGGCTGTCCGCCTCGCAACTGCGCGACCTGACCAAGACCAGGGAGTTCGATGAGGCTTACGAGCGGCTGTTCGCTGAACTGGGGCACGACCCTAAGTACCGGGCCGCCCAGGCCAAGATCAGCGATATGCTACCCCTGGCCATTGAAAAGCTGGCCGACCTGTTGGTGTCCCCCAGTACATCGCCAGGGACGCGACTGAAGGCGATCGAGAAGGTGATCCAGCTCAACGGGCTGGAGGGGCAGAAGCAGGACAAGTCCGACCGGCAGGAGATCATCGCCTTCCTGCAGCAGAATAATATCAATTTGGGATCGATGGGGATCGTGGTGCCGGCGGAATACGAAGAAGCGGTGGAAGGGCGGTGGTCAGGCCGGTTCAGAAAAAGATCGAAGTTTCCGATCCATGAAAGAGGTGGAAGTATTGCTTGAACAGTGGAGAATTGAGCACAACGGCCTATCAAGCCGCACACTGCCTTGGGGTACAAACCCCCAGCGCTGCTAGCTTCTTGCTGTGCAGGGTCATATTTCTTCAGCAGGCAGTGACCAGTGAGGATGTAGCTATCTTTACTATCTGCAAATATTACCAATAATAAATTGTACCAATTTCAGTAAATCACAGGTTTGACAAAAAGGGCATCTTTGGTAAGGTTAAGCCACCAAAACCAACCCAAACCAAAGAGGCCCAAACGAATGATACCGCAATACGAGCTAAAAGCTGAAGATATTCGAGCATATACCTTGGACATCCTGAAAGATCACGTCAAACTGGATGTAGCTGGCTACAAATGCACGACCGAGGGCATCCTCGATGTGGTGCTGAAAGCCAGTGCCGAAAGCAGTAGTATCGAAGCAGCGAGCAATGACTTACAAGATGTGGCGGACAGCAACACCATCCGCGAATATCTGAACGCAGCTTTAGATATCCAGGCACTCCGTGAGCAAGAAAACGAGATGAATGCAGCCTTAGCCGATTGCATTCCCGCCAGCATGCCAAGAACGAAGGTGGAAGTGGCGATTGACTTTCATGATGAACCTTTCTACGGCAAGCAGCCCAGTCTACGGGAAGTCACCTGCGCGGGTCAGGCCAAGAAAGGCACCACCCACTTCATTCGGATTGCCAGCGCTTATGTCATCTGGCGTCAGGTCCGCCTGACCTTAGCTCTACGCTATGTGCTGCCCGATGAAAACACGCTCGATATTCTCAAAATCCTGCTCGCACGCCTACAGGAACTCGGTTTCGGCGAGATCCGAGTACTCTATCTGGATAAAGGCTTTGCCTCGGGCGGGATTATCGACCATTTGAAAGCATGCAAGCAGCCGACGATCATTGCCTGTCCCATCCGAGGCAAGCAAGGGGGCACCCGAGCTTTGTGTCAGGGTCGCAAGAGTTATCAAACCGAGTACACCTTTACAGATGGCACTTCAACAACCTTGGTCCTCAAAGCAACCTTGGTTCCAGACAAATCAGGCAAACGACGCCGCAAATGGTTGGCTTTCATCGTGATTGAATTAGATTGGCCTCCAGAGAAAATCCATCACGAATATCGACGCCGTTTCGGGATCGAGTGCAGTTACCGGATTATGCGCCGAGTTCGAGCGATGACGACTTCGCGTAATCCAGCCGTACGCTTCTTCCTGTTAGCCGTGGGCATGATCCTGGTCAATGCCTGGGTCTTCCTGCGTTGGGAGTTCGCTCGTTTGCTCGCTCCTGGTTTTCGCCGGGTGGACGAAACCCGCTTTCGTTTCCATCGCTTTACTCGATTGCTCATTCGTGCGATCGAAGCTGTCTACGATGTTGTGATGGCTATTCCGGCCAGCCAATCACCTCAATCTGTGATTTACTGAATTTGACATTCTTGAAACGATCAGTACTTTGGGTCGACAGCGCATTATCCGAGCTTGTTGGCATCACCCACAATCAGGAAGAACGAGGTGTAGTTAATCTGGATGCCAACCGATCAAGAAGCACAATAAGATATTCTTTTGATGGTTTGCTGGCCTGATTGCACATTAGGTGGTCAGTCCCGCTTAGCTGTTTAGTGTTACGTCGGTCAAATGAACAGTTGCGTTTTTGTAATTGATTATGCTTTGGTCAATTGGCACCCATTCATCCACTTCAGCAAACAGAAATAATGTGGGTTGCTTGACCTTCTTCCAAATCAAAAGCGGTTCATAGTCCATTTCGTAACGCCACTTGCTTTGGGTAATATCCATCGGCAATTCGATGCTTGAATATAAGTAAGCCTTTTCAAACCAGGGCTCGTTTTCATAACGCCTTAACACTGTTACAACTTCTTCTCTGAAAACTTGACCACGGTAATATTTATTGACTAGATTTCGTAATTCGATGGCTTTATCAATAACGCTTTGATCAAAACCAGCCTTTTCAAGGTGAAAGGCAACGCCATAGTTCATCTGATCCGCAGGAGAAACGCCAGACGCAGAAACAACCACGATCACCGAAATATCTGTTTCTCGCTGCGGCAATTGGTGGATCCAGGCGCCTTGACTGATTCCATGCAATCCGATGTGGGATTTATCGATATCGGGCCGTGACTGTAAATACTCTACCGCCGAAATGGCATCACTTGCCAGATCTTCGAAGTCTGCGGTTTCGAAATTACCTTCTGAAGCACCTGATCCCCTGCGATCAAAGATCAATACTGCAATGCCATGTTGAGGCAGCTTGGATTTCAAATGCTCATAAAAAGAACTCGTCCTTTCTCCCTCAGGCGGAATAAATCACCACCGCAGGATAAGGAGCAACGGTCGCCGGTTTATAAAGTGTGCCGGCCAGTTTTATATTTTGGTTAGAGAGTCAACTTCTTCCGAGGCCATCCAATATGTAACCTTTTTCAACATGCTGATAAGATTTTCGCTTCGGTAGCCTATGCAATAACCGAATATTCCATAAAATTGAAAACGAAATTTACACTTGGGACAAATCAATTCAGTGTCAACTAGCTGTTCAGTGTAAAACGGGCGAATTCGCCTTGCTCGCTAATTGGTGGGTTTGTGGGTAAACTTTATTTTCTTGTTGCCTGATACCTGCCCAGGAAATTTCCCAAACATTTTGTCAATTTCTCCGAACATATGCTCTTTAGCTTTTTCTTCGGCAACAGATCTGAAAAAATTGCTCCGGTCATCTATTCATTCTTATTCCTACGTATAAGTATAGCCCCATCCGATTGGATTGTCACATTTACCATTGATCCCGGTGGAAATCCCGCTTCCTCCAGCCATTTTCCTTGGAGAAGTATCCTCGGGATGGTCTTTCCTTTCCAGTGATCGCCAGTCTCCGTGGCTTTGATGGTCCTCGTTTTCTTCATGTGACAACTCCGTTTTATGGGTACTTCGGGTGGGGGATCGGCTTTCCGATCTCGGAAACCAGGCTGCCTCACGGCGAACCAGGGGGATAGCTTGGCCGGGAGGCGATTATACACAGTCAGTTAAAATAAAAAGACTCCCGGTGGAGCGGGTGGGTTAGCCCGCTCCACACTGGACAGGAGAGATGGCAAGCCTAGCGTATAGGCGAGTGCCTTAACGAATTGGGGTGCCCAGCCGGTTTGCCTGAGCACCTCCAGCAGCTTGTCTTTGATGCCGCGGAAATCGAACTCATTGGCTTTGGCCTTGATCGTGGCGATGCGCCAGTCAATGGCCCGCTCTTCTACCCCACAGTTGGGCGTGACGACCAGCCCTTTCTGATTTACTTTGACGATGACGTCTTTGATCTCGCCCGCTTTGCGGCCTTCGGTGTAAAACGCCGACCATGCCGCTTTCATACTCTTCCCCTGCCGCAAGGCATCTGAGAAAGCCCGCGGACCGGTCGGTGAAGTCGCCGAGCGCGAGCCTATCCAGGCCAGGTCGTAGGCGGTCATCTTGCGGTCGTCCTTGACTTTTTTCGTCCTCGGCCCTTTGTAGTACAGGGGTGCGCCCTTGATCACGGCCCGGATGAAGTGCTCATTCCACAGGCGGGTCCGGGTGGTGTCCTTATCCCGCTCGGGATAGGTGTTGAGGATCTCGGCCAGAAAGCGGTCGCAGGTGGCGGCGATCTCGTCGTCGTTCAGCCGCTCGCTCGACAGGCCGCTCGATGGCGGGATTGAAAATCTCATCTCCGAACTGGGGGAAGAAGGCGTGTAAATTCTGGTGAGGGCCGGGGAGGGTGATCAGGGCCATGTCCCCTCGTTGAGCAGGTCCACAGGGATCAGGTTCAAGCGCCCACGCATCTGGCGGGACAGTAGCCTGAGCTGGTCCTCGTCCATCTGAGCCATGATGAAACGTTCCTCTCCGATGGTCACGATGGTGGCGTCGATGGGTTGGGTGCCTGGGGGCGGATGTGCTGGCGCAGGCGCTCGTTGGGCATGGTGCGGCCGAGGTCCAAGAGCTCGTCGATCACGCGGGCGCGCACCTCCGCCTACCGTCACCTGGGTGGTATCCTC
>CAVSHD010000007.1:0-59471 GCA_963727615.1 uncultured Solirubrobacterales bacterium | reverse complement strand
GGCCCGATCCTAAGCGGCCTCGACTCGGCGGGGCGCGATGGGCGTAGGATTGCCCCAAGCCCGGTCCGACCACAGGAGCCCGAATGACCATCGTCCTCATCGTCATCGCCGCGATCATCCTGATCTCGGTACTCTATTTCGTCGTCAAGCGCAACTCGATCATCTCCTCGCGCAACCGCGTCGACGAGTCCTGGAGCGGGATCGACGTCCAGCTCAAACGACGCCACGACCTCATCCCCAACCTGGTCGAGACCGTCAAGGGCTACGCCGCCCACGAGAGCCAGACCTTCGAGAAAACCACCAAAGCGCGGGCGGAGGCGATGGCCGCGCGCGGGGTCGGCGACACCGCCCAGGCCGAGCAGAAGCTGACCCAGGCCCTGACCGACCTGAAAGCGGTCGCCGAGAACTACCCCGAGCTGCGCGCGACCGAGAACTTCCAGCAGCTCAGCCGCAACCTCTCCGAGCTCGAGGACGAGATCCAGGCCTCGCGCCGCATCTACAACTCGAACGTCCAGACCTACAACACGACGATCGAACAGTTCCCTGGCTCGATCGTCGCCAACCAGGGCAATTTCACGAAACGCGAGTACTTCGAGATCGAGGACCCCGGCGATCGCGAACCGGTCTCGGTGAGCTTCGACAAATAGGCCTCTTCTAGAATCCGGCCATGACCGCGACGACCGAAGCGACCCTCTGGATCTGCGAGAGCTGCGGGTTCATCTACGACCCCGCGATCGGCGACCCCGACGGCGGCATCCCGCCCGGGACCAAATTCGAGGACATTCCCAGCGACTGGTTCTGCCCCGTCTGCGGGGCTCGAACGTCGGACTTCGGCCGCTCGAGCCCGGCGAGGGATGAGAGGGCATCGGCTGGCGAGACAGTCAGGAGAGGGGAGGGGGGCGGGCATGAGCTTGCCGGAGGGCAACTTCGACGTCGACTGGGCGATCGTCGGGTCGGGGTTCGGGGGGTCGGTCTCGGCCCTGAGGCTGGCCGAGAAGGGGTACTCGGTCGAGGTGCTCGAGTGCGGCAGCCGCTTCCGCGACGAGGACTTCGCGTCCTCGACGCTGCGCGAACCGCGCCGCTACTTCTGGTGGCCCAAGTGGGGGATGCGGGGGGTGCTGCGGATGACCTTCTTCAAGGACGTCTTCGTCGTCTCCGGCAGCGGCGTCGGCGGTGGCAGCCTCGGCTACGCGAACACCCTCTACCGGGCCCGGCCGAGCTTCTTCCAGGACCCGCAATGGGCCGGCCTCGGCAACTGGGAGGTCGAGCTCTCACCCCACTACGACACCGCCGAGCGCATGCTCGGCGTCGTCGAGTACGAGGGGATCGGGCCGGCCGACGCCCTGCTCAAGGAATACGCCGAGGAGATCGGCGTCGGCGAGACCTTCACCAACACCAAGGTCGGCGTCTTCTTCGACGAGCCCGGCGTCGAGGTGCCGGACCCCTTCTTCGAAGGAGAGGGCCCGGCGCGGACCGGGTGCATGCGCTGCGGCAGCTGCATGGTCGGCTGCCGCCACGGCGCCAAGAACACGCTGATGAAGAACTACCTCTGGTTCGCCGAGAGGCTGGGCGTGAGGATCCGCCCCGAACGGCAGGTGACCGAGATCCGGCCGCTCGGGGCCGCGGACGGTTCCGACGGCTACGAGATCGCCCACGAGCGGTCCGGCTCCTGGTTCCGCAAGCGCCGCCGGACGCTGCGGGCGCGCGGCGTCGTCGTCGCGGCCGGGGCGCTCGGCACCAACAACCTGCTCGCCAACTGCCGCCACAGCGGCGCCCTGCCCCGGGTCTCCGACCGGATCGGCTCCGTGGTCCGCACCAACTCCGAGTCGATCCAGTCGGTGACGGCGCGCGACGACGACCGCGACTTCAGCCGCTCGGTCGCGATCACCTCGAGCATCTATCCCGACCCCGACACCCACATCGAGGTCGTCACCTACGGCGAGGCCGGTGACATCATGAGCAACACCTTCACGGCGATGGCCGGCGAGGGGACCCGCCTGACCAGGCCGCTGAAGTGGATCGCCCAGATCGTCCGCCACCCGCTGCAGAACGCGCGCATGGTCTTCCCCTTCCGCTGGTCTCGCCGCACGGTGATCCTGCTCGTCATGCAGACGGTCGACGCCGCCATGCACCTGCGGCCGAAGCGCAGGCTGTTCGGCAAGGGCGTCCGCCTCCAAACCGAGCAGGACGCCGAGCGCCCCAACCCGATCTACCTTCCCGCCGCGGCGGCGGCGGCGCGCTGGTTCGCGCGCAAGACCGGCGGCATCGCGCAGAGCGCCCTCACCGAGTCGATCCAGAACGTGCCGACGACCGCCCACATCCTCGGCGGCGCCGTGGTCGGCGCCGGCCCCGACAGCGGCGTCGTCGACCGCGACAACCGGGTCTTCGGCTACGAGAACCTGCTCGTCACCGACGGCGCCGCGATGCCCGCCAACCCCGGCGTCAACCCGAGCCTGACGATCACCGCCAAGGCCGAGCACGCGATGAGCAGGATCCCGCTCAAGCAGGGGGAGGAGCCGCGCCACCTGCCGAAGGCGGCGCGGCCCGCGATCCCGATCGCGCGCTAGCGGCCCTCAGCCGGCGTCGGCGAGGCGCTGCCCGACGTAATCCCAGTTGACGACGTTCCAGAAGGCGTCGAGGTATTCGGGGCGCTTGTTCTGGTACTTCAGGTAGTAGGCGTGCTCCCAGACGTCGCAGCCCAGCAGCGGCGTCTTGCCGTCGGAGACGGGCGAGTCCTGGTTTGCCGTTTTGACCACGGCGAGGCCGGAGCCGTCGTGCACGAGCCAGGCCCAGCCCGACCCGAACTGGGTGATCCCGGCTTCTTTGAACTGATCCTTGAAGGCGTCGAACGAGCCGAAGGCGCCGGCGATCGCCGACCCGATCTCCCCACCCGGCTCACCGCCGCCGTCCGGGCTCATCATCTGCCAGAACAGCGAGTGGTTGTAGTGGCCGCCGCCGTTGTTGCGGACCGGCCCCTGCTTGTCCGCGGGCAGGCTCGAGAGGTCGCGGAGGACGTCCTCGATCTCCGCGTCGGCCCACCCGGTCCCCTCGAGCGCGGCGTTGGCCTTGTCCACATAGGCCTGATGGTGCTTGTCGTGGTGGACCCGCATCGTCGCCTCGTCGATGTGGGGCTCGAGCGCGTCGTAGGCGTAGGGAAGGTCGGGAACCGAATAGGCCATCGAAAGTCTCCTCTTGATCGGAATGGAATCCTGCGCAGCCTAACCGCCGCGCCCCTCCCACTACCCGCCCGTCGGCCGCCGACACCGGCAGCTACGGTGAAGGCGTGGGAAAGCCCGAAGAGCCAGAGGCGCGGGAGGCGCCGGGGCCGAGAGAGCATCTCTCCGACGAACGGGAGCTTTGGCGCCGCTTCACGGCCACCCGCGACCCCGCGATCCGCGAGGAGCTGGTGCGCCGCAACCTCGAGTTCGCCAAGCGCCTGGCGCGCCGCTACCGGGGCGCCAGCGAGTCCTTCGACGACCTTCTCCAGGTTGCCAGCCTGGCGCTGGTCAACGCGGTCGACCGCTTCGACCCCGAGCGCGGCATCCCCTTCAGCGCCTTCGCCTCGCCGACGATCCTCGGCGAGCTCAAACGGCACTTCCGCGACCGCGCCTGGACCGTGCGCGTGCCGCGTGGCCTGCACGACCGCATGGCGCAGGTCGACAAGGCGATCTCGGAGCTGACCGAGAAGCTGCAGCACTCCCCCTCGGTGGCCGAGATCGCCGCCCGCCTCGGGCTGGAGCCGACCGACGTCCTCGAGGTGCTCGAGGCTAACCACAACCGCCGTCCCCTCTCGCTGGACCGGCCGACGTCCCGCGACGACTCCGAGGAGGCGACCCCGTCCGACTGGGTCGGCGAGGTGGACAAGAACTTCGAGCTGGTCGAGGGCCGGGTCGCGCTCGACGCGGCCCTCCCCCAGCTCGACGAGCGCGAGCGCCTCGTCCTCCGCCTGCGCTTCGTCGACGACCTCACCCAGTCGCAGATCGCCGAGCGCATCGGCCACTCGCAGATGCACGTCTCACGGATCCTGCGAGGCGCCCTGGAGCGGATCCGCGAGCAGGTCAGGGAGCAGGAGCAGGAGCGCTGAAGCGAACCGCGAGGTAGTCGCCCTCAGGGGTCCCCTCGACCTCGAGCTCATCGGCCAGCGTCTCCAGCGAGCCGCCGACGTCGGGCACGCCGAGCCCCTCCCGGATCTCACTCGCGCCGCCGGCCCGCATCGGCCCCAGGCGCAGCTCCAGCCCCCGGGCGGTGTCGGCAAGCGCCAGCCTCACCCTGCCGTCGGCGAAGCCGCCCGGAGCCGCGTCGGCGATCGCGTCGGTGAGCAGGACGGCGTCGGAGACGCGATCGACCGCGAGGTCGCGGCGGGCGGCCAGGACGCTGACGATCCGGGCGAGGACGGGCGCGAGCAGCTCGGGGCCGCCGATCACCACCTCGGTCGCCTCGCTCCCGGTCCCAACGGGGCTCGGCGGGCCGCCGTCCGCGGCTCCGCCGCCGCTCAGCGGCAGGTGCATCTCGACGACCGTGCCACGGCCGAGGCCGCCGGAGAAGGAGAAGCTGCTCGAGAGCGCCGCGATCAACGAGAGGCCGAGGCGCAGGCTCGCGGGCTCCGCCTCGGGGCGGGGCCGGATCCCGACGCCCGAGTCGCGCACGGTGACCGTCAGGCCGTCCCCCTCGGCCTCGGCCTCGACGCTGAGCGGCCCCGGCTCGCCTTCGTAGGCATGGACGACGACGTTCATGCAGGCCTCGGTGACCACCGTCTTCAGGTCGGCGATCCCGACGGCGTCCATGCCCAGCTCCTCGGCCAGCCCGGCGAGCGCGTGGCGGACCACGGCCACGTTCTCCGCCAGAGCGGGGAGAGACATCTCGAGCCCGGTGGGACCCTCAGTGCTGCTGGGCGTTTTTGCCATCTGCCGCAATTTCTGCCGAGGGTCCGATCCCCGGCGGTCCCCGAGCATATCTAGGGTTTTCATCGCTTCCGCTACCCGCACCACCCGGTGCGGCAAACACCCGGGGGCCCGCGATAGCATCGCCGCGTGAGTCCGACCCCATTCGAGGTCCAGAGCGTGGCGCTGGAGGACGGGGTCCTTGCGTTCACCGTGCGGGGGGAGCTCGACCTCAACACCGCCCCGGAGCTCGACGACCAGCTCGAGAGCGGCCTGTCGGCGGCAGCGGACCCCGCGGTGCTGATCGACCTCTCGGCCTGCGAGTTCATCGACTCGACCGGGATCGCCCTGATCGTCCGCGCCTGGCAGCGGGTCGACCGCGATGCCGGCGGCGAGGGCAAGGGCCGGCTCGTGATCTGTGGCTCGAGCGATCAGGTCCAGAGACTGCTGAGGATCACCGGAGTCGAGTCGTCGATCTCGATGCACCCCGATCGCGACTCGGCGCTGGCCGAGCTGCGCGGCTGAGGGCGCGGGCCGCCTCCTCGGGAAGGGCCGCGGTCAATTCTTCCCGGAGCCGCCGAACGAGGCGCGGGGGACGGTGCCCGGGTCGCCGCCGGTCCAGGCGTTGAAGTGGTACCAGGAGGGCTTCGCTTCGCGGTCGGAGGTCAGCAGCCCGGCCGAGTCGCAGAACTGGCAGGAGCCGTTGAGGTCGGCCCAGGAGAACCACCAGACCCCTCCCACGCGCCAGGAGCGGCGGTGGGCGACGAGCATCGACATCGCCCGGTCCAGCTCCCTCGCCTGCCCGGCCAGGCCCCGCTCCCAGCGCGACTCGTGGCTGGCGGAGCCCCAGCCCATCTCGGTCAGGTAGAGCCGAGTTCCCGCGTCGCCGTGGACGCGCATGATCCGGCGCAGGTTGCGGATCTGGGCGCGCATCGCGCCGGCGTCGGCGACGTAGGGGTGCAGGGCGACGCCGTCGAAGTAGCGTTTCACGTCGCCCGACCTGTAGAGGCGGGAGAGGAAGTCTCCCGAGGCCGTGTTGGGCGGGGTCTGGAGGGGCCGCCCGAAGAGGCCGCCGATGAGGACCTTCGAGCCGGGGTCCAGGCGGTGCAGGATCCGCCCCGAGGCGCGCAGCAGGCGCGCGTATGGGACCGGGTCGGTCGAGCTCGAGAAGGGGACGATGTTCTGCTCGTTCCAAATCTCCCAGGTTCGGATCGGCAGGTAGGGCAGTTCGCGGTTTTCGCGCCAGAACGAGCCTCCGGGGCCGTAGCGGCGCTCGGCCTGGTGCAGGAACCGCGCCCACCCGGCCCGCTCCAGAGGCGAGGAGACGGGCAGGTCGAGTGTCCTCCGGGACGCCCAGGGCGGGGTCCCCCAGAGGAAGGGCATGACCCGGATCCGGTTTTCGGCGGCGAGCTGCACGTCGTGGTCGAAGCCGTCGAATTCCGGCCTCGCGACTTCGGGCCTGCGGGACTGGATGACCGCCCAGGTCATCGCCAGCCGCACGCTGCTCACGTCGCTGCTCTGCATCAGTTCGAAATCGCGCTGGCTGATATCGCCCTGCGGCGACATCCCGGCGAAGCTCGCCGGCGCCCGGCCGGCGCCCGCCGCCGGCGCCGCCGGCGCCGCCGCCACCGTGAGCATTGCCGCGAGAAGCGCGGCGAGGGTTGTGAGCTTGGGTTTCATCGCTGGTCGGTCGCCCCCTGGTCTCTGAGATAATCGCCCGATTCGGGGCGTGGCGCAGCCTGGTAGCGCGCACCGTTCGGGTCGGTGAGGTCCCCGGTTCAAATCCGGGCGCCCCGATTTAGGTAACCCGCGACAGCGATTCTAGATGCGGCCGCCCTCCCCGGGGCGGCCGCTTCCGGCGGGGCAAGCCGTCGCCCGCCGGGCTCAGGATTCGCCGCCCACGGCAGCGATCGCCCGCTCGATCGCGGCCAGTGAGGGCCCGTCCTGGAGCGTCCGCGTGCCGGTCGGGCCGTTGACGACCATCGCCGGCCGGGTGCGGATGCCGAGCTCCGTGCCGAGCCGTTCGTAGCCTTCGAGCCGGGAGGCGATCGCGCCGCCGGAGCCGCCGTGGTCGTCGAGGTATTCCTGCCATTCGGGAACGTCGAGCTCTCCGATCGAGCCCGCCAGGGAGGCCATCAGCTCCTGGTCGATGCCGAATCGCTCTGCCTCGGCCTGGTTGCGGAAGAACAGGTAGGTGTACTGCCACCCGTAGCCCTGCTCGGCGGCGGCCTCGGCGCCGAAGAAGCCGAGCTCGAGTGGGTTCTCCGCCACCGAGTAGTGGCGCATCAGCAGCTTCACGTCGCCGGGCCGCGCGTAGTCGGTGACCAGCGTCGGGATCGTGCCGAGGAAGTCTTCCCGGCAGCTTCCGCACTGCATGTCGGCGAAGACCTGGATCGTCACCGGGGCGTCTTCGGAGCCCAGCCGGTCGCCTTCCTGGGGCACGCCGCCGAACACCTCCTGGGCTGTCGAGATGCCGGCGACCCTGACGACGTTGCTGCCGGGCGCCTTGGTCGCGATCTCGACGATCGCGTAGCCGAGCGCGAGCACGGCCAGCGCCAGGGCGAGGATCACCCAGGCCCTGCCCCTGCGGGGGATCGGGGTCGCGGCTGCATCTCCGGCCATGGCCGCATTATCCCGATTGCCGCTTCCCGCCCCGGTTGACACGTCGTCCAGGAGGGGTAGGTTCTCGGGTACTCGATTTCGACCAAGGGAGGTCCCAAGACGTGGCCAATCACCTGACCCCTTCCGAGCTTGCCGACGAGATGCACATGAAACGGCAGGAGGTGATCGGCAAATGCGTGGAGATGGGCGTCCCGATTTTCAAGGGGCGCATCGACAAGTCGCTTTTCAGGACCTCGCTGCGCCGGTCCCCGCCCCGGGGCGACCAGCAGCGGGCTTCGGCCGCCTGAGCCCGGCACTCGACTAGACTTTTCCCCGCAATGGGGCGGGGAACCAAGTCCAAGACCCTGGCCGACCTGATGCCGCGGTCGGCCGAGATGTACGGGTCCGAGCCCGCCGTCCGCTATCGGGACGGCGAGGAGTGGGTGACCCGCAGCTTCGCCGAGGTCGGCGAGACGGTGCGCACGCTCTCGCTCGGCCTGATCGACCTCGGGGTCGCCAAGGGCGACAAGGTCTCGATCCTCGCCAACACCCGCCCCGAGTGGACCTACGCCGACTTCGCCGCCCTCTCGGCCGGCGCCACGGTCGTCCCGATCTACCAGACCAACTCGCCGGAGGAGTGCCAGTACGTGCTCGAGAACTCCGACGCCAAGGTCGTGATCGTCGAGGACGAGGACCAGATGGAGAAGATCCGCGAGGTCCGCGACTCGCTGCCGCTGCTCGAGCACGTGATCCGGATGACCGGGACCAGCGAGGACGCGATCTCCTTCGACGACCTCGCCGCCCGCGGCGCCGGCCGCGACGCCGCCGAGTGGGAGGCGCGCTGGAGCTCGGTCGGCTCCGACGACATCTGCACCTTCATCTACACCTCGGGCACCACCGGCCCGCCCAAGGGCTGCGTGATCTCCCACGGCAACTACAGGGCGATGCTGGACATGGTCAATGAGACCAGCGTCATCGAGGAGGGGGACCTGACCTACCTCTACCTGCCGCTCGCGCACTCCTTTGCCCTGCTGATCCAGTTCGGCAGCTTCGACCTCGGCACGACGATCGCCTACTGGGAGCGCGACCCGCTGAAGATCATGCCCAACCTGGCCGAACTGCACCCGACCTACTTCCCCTCCGTGCCGCGCATCTTCGAGAAGATCTACACCACCGCGACCGGCGCGATGGAGAAGGAGGGCGGCCTAAAGAAGGCGATCTTCGATTGGTCGATCCGGGTCGGCAAGCGTATGCGCGAGGTCGAGCGCTCGGGCCGCGAGCCGGGTTTCCTGCTCAAGCGCCAGTACAAGTTCGCCGACGAGAAGGTGCTCTCCAAGATCCGCGGCCTGTTCGGCGGCAGGATCAGGCTGGCGGTCTCCGGAGCCGCCCCGATCAACCCCGAGATCCTCAGCTTCTTCGACGCCGCCGGGGTGCTCGTGCTCGAGGGCTGGGGGATGACCGAGACCTCGACCGCGGCGACGATCTCCTCCCCCGAGGACTTCAAGGTGGGCACGATCGGCAAACCGTTCCCCGGCTGCGAGGTGAGGATCGCCGACGACGGCGAGATCCTCGTCAAGGGCCCCAACGTCTTCCAGGGCTACTACAAGAACGAGGAGGCGACCCGGGAGACGATCGTCGACGGCTGGCTCCACACCGGCGACATCGGCGAGATCGACGCCGAGGGATTCATCAAGATCACCGGCCGCAAGAAGGACATCATCATCACCGCGGGCGGCAAGAACATCACCCCCGCCAACCTCGAGAACGAAATCAAGCAGCACCCGCTGGTCTCCCAGTGCGTCGTGGTCGGCGACCGGCGCCCCTACCTGGTCGCGCTCGTCACCCTCGACCCCGAAGAGGCGGCCGCCCACGCCGCCGAGCACGGCCTCCCCGACGACGTCGAGCAGCTCGCCGCCGACGACGGAGTGCGCAAGGCGATCGAGGCCCACGTCGCCGAGATCAACGAGAAGTTCGCCCGCGTCGAGCAGGTCAAGAAGATCGCCATCCTCCCCCGCGACCTCTCCCAGGAGAGCGGCGAGCTGACGCCGACCCTGAAGGTCAAGCGGGCGGTGGTCACCTCCAAGCACGAGCCCGAGATCGAGAAGCTCTACGCGGGTTGAGGGTATGCCGGGAGGGAGGTCGGGGGCTCGTCCTGCCGAACCCGCTCCCTTCGGTCGCTCACAAGTTCGGCCGGACGAGCCCCCGATCCCCTCTCCACACGCTCTCAGGCAGCGGTAGGGCGCCTCGCCGGGCTCAGAGGCTCAGAACCTCTCCGCCGAGGAGCTGCTGCGGCAGGGGACCCGGCCAGCCGTCCTGGCGCTAAGCGCTCGTGAGGACGTAGAGGACCGCCTCGCCGGAGTGTGCGGAAGGCGCGATATGCAATCTGTTCTACCGCGCGGCGCCAGCCCGGTCCAAACTGTCGCTAATCGACGAATTTGCTCGAGCAGACTTGGCCTCTGCCGTAAATGGGAAGATGGGGCGGGATTGAGATAGTTCGTGTTTGTCGTGCCCGATATGGAAGACAGACAAAACTCAGATGAGGTCAGATCTGCGGGAATAGCTGAGTTGACTCGCGTCGCACTCGGACGGCGAATGTCTTTGACAGCGCTCGATGAGCTGCTCAGTTCAATCGAGGTCGCTGGGCCAATTGAAGCGTCTATCCGCAAAGCAATCTGGGTCGGATCTGTGGGATACGAAAACCATCGCGACGTCAATGAGTTCGCCCGAATGCTGGCAAATGCCGGGGTCGAAAGGCTTATTGATGTCCGCGAGCTCCCGATTTCGCGGCGACGAGGTTTTGCCAAAACGGCGCTTTCGGCTGCGCTCGCTGCCGCTGGAGTCGAGTACCTACATCTACGAGCCCTGGGAAACCCAAAGGAGTTCCGGGATCTATACAAGTCGGGTCAGGTCGCAGCTGGCAGAGATGCCTATCAATCCTTCCTTCTCAGCGAGCGAAAGGATGACCTCAAAGATCTCGATCACATTCTTCGCGAGAAGCGCTGCGCCTTGATGTGCGTCGAGGACGATCCAGCGGTCTGTCACCGCCAGGTGATCCTTGAGATGTTGACCGACCGGATCGGGCTCGAGCTAAGCGTTGCTCGCATCGGCTAGCGAGAGTTGCCTTGCCAACGGCGGCCACCAGACGCCGAGGACGAGGAACCCCTGTCGATACTGATGCTGGTTTCCGACAATGAACGCAGTGTCCTTTGCTGGGCCGCACATCTCCGTGATCCACTTCTGCCGCATCAGGTCTTTCCAATTCTCCCTATTCCTCACTTCCCGATATAGCTGGAAGATCTCCCAGTCGACGACCGATTGTTCATGTCCCTTACACCTGGAATCTGAGCATCGATAGCGATATTTGAAGCGGAAAGGGATCTGCTCTAGGGCCTTCCGTTCGTCTCTACGCTCCGCAGTGTCTCCTAGCTGTCCCTGCGCGGCCCAGGCCTCAGCTTTCTCGCCCTTCTCTGGGTCGGGCTCTACGGCTTCGATAACAAGATCGGTGACCTCCCTGGGACGGAACATCCCAAGGGAGGTTCGATCAACGGCCTCGGTCTTTCGCAAGGCACACATGGATCCCTGAATCAACGGCTCGATCAGCTCGCGGCGCGCCTCCCAGCCATTTTGCGTATCGATTCGATCGCCCGTCACCTCAATCGATTCGATATCAACCCGGCGCGACTCCGGCCGAAGGTCTCCCTTTGGCCGCCCACCACGAGCGCAGATCGGCTGATACTTGGCGAACTGGTGGGCATCGGCCAGCGCCCTGAACGGGACTGGATAGATGCGGATCCACGAAGATCCCGATCTTCCGTCCAGATTGACGCCGGCAACGCACGAAACCTCTCCATATTGACGGCTCAGGTTTGGGTAGGCCTTTACCAAAGGCAGCACCGTAAGCAGCGATTCCTCACCTGGGCCGATCATCTAGACGCCGCATAATTCAGGAATCCGGACCGCGTCTGGGTTCGAAATTCCGGCCAGGGCCTGAAGGTTCTTGATCGCGGCGCGGGCTCGCTCTTGAGTGAGCAGCATGTATTCGATGAAGTCGCCATCGAACTCAGATTCACCGGCCACTTCGGCGTTCTCGCGATCCTTGCCCATCAATATGAAGGCGGTGTAGACCGCAGTAAGGTCCGTCCACTGGTCCTCCATTGCGTCGACAACAGTCGCCTCATTGAGCCGCCAACGGTCAAGGTCGAAGTCGATATCGCACCAGCGCTCGAAGGCCACGGCGACGTCTAAAGATCGCTCGTTTTGGATTAGCTCGGGGAGGATCAAACGTGCCGCTGCTCTCGCGTCCTTATTCCTTGCGCGGCGTTCGCTCGAATGGCTGCGCAGAACGCTCAGGCCTGCGCCAAGAAAAACGCCACCGATGCCAATCAGCGCTGCGGACACGATCTTTACCTTAGATCGAGGCTCGGCCGTGAGTCGGGGTAATTGCTGGGCTCGTCCAAGCTTGAGGGGGGGTAACCCCTGACTCTCCAAGCCAGACGATGACACGCCCATTCGGCCATGACACCACGCCGAGCTTCGCTGAGGTGGTGCTGATGTCGCTCGAGAAATAGTGGGCCAGCGAGCTGCGGTTGGTAAAGGAGCCTGCCGGCCCTCTCGTCGGGAATGTCGCGAAGCGGCGGAAAAGCATTCCGGTGACTGCGCGGCGAAGCCGCGCTCGAACATCGGCGCTAAGCGCGAAGCGCGTGCGCCCTAAATTCCCGGCGAGAGGGCCGGCAGGCTCCCCCACCCGCGCCTCGAAGCTAGGACGCCTCGCCCGATTGCCGCAGCAGCACCGAGGTCGTCTGCTCGAGCACCCGCCGCCACGCCGACGCCTGCTCTGGCTCTTCCTCGGCGGCGCGCTCGACGACGCGTTTGACCCGGCGACCGGAGATCTCGAGGCCGTGGCGCTTGGCGACCTCCTCGAAGTGGTCGTAGTCCTCGGCCAGCTTCGCGGTCACCGACTCGAAGCCGTGGCGGGCGATCCGCAGCCGTTTCGAGTAGTCCATGATCGGCGTCCCGAACATCAGCTCGTCGTTGGGCTCGGGCTCGACCAGGACGATGTCGACGCCGGGGTATTTCTCGCGCCACTGGTCGACCGACTGGTGCAGCCGGGCGTGAGAGATGATCCGGAAGGCCTGGTTGGCGATCGCCGGCATGCCCATGTCGGCGACGCGCCGCACCCGCGTGCCGAAGACGGTCGGGATCGTCTTGTCGAAGTCGTTGACGTAGGGGACGATCGGGTTGACGACGACGATGAACTTCGCCCCCTGCTCGACCGCGATGTCGACGTTGGTGGTCGAGCGGATGCCGCCGTCGACCATCTGGCGGCCCTTCAACTCGACCGGCTTGTAGACGAGGGGGAGCGCCGTCGAGCACTCGATCGCCTTCGAGATCGGCACGTCGGCCCAGCCCTTTTCGCCGAAGACGATGCGCTCGGTCGTGTCGAGATCGGTGGCCGTGATGTAGAGCTCGTGTTCGAGCAGCCGGAAGTCGTTTGCCCGGCTCGCGTCGGCGAGCACGCCCTCGACGTAGTCGTTGATCCCGGAGTTCGAGTAGACCCCCGAGGGCAGTGCCTCGGCCAGCCCGACCCCGAAGTCGATCGCGGAGAGCTCCCGCAGCCTGACCAGCGAGCGCAGCAGCTCGGCGCTGCGCAGCGGCAGCATTGCCGCCTTCTGTAGGAAGCCCAGGTAATTCGGCTTCAGGACCTTGTCGAGGTCGAGGTCTTCGAGCTCGGAGGGGACGCGCTCGTTGAGCACCTGCATCATTTCGTCGGGGGTGACCCCGTTGGCGAGCATCCCGGCGACGAAGGACCCGGCGCTCGTGCCGACGTAGATGTCGAAGTTGTTGACGGTGCTGTTGACCGCGAGCAGATCGAGGGCGCGCAGGGCGCCGATCTCATAGACGCCGCCGGTGAAGCCGCCGCCGCCCAGCACCAGGGCGGTCTTCGAGGGACGTTTGCGGGATCGCCGTCCTCGAGGTTGAGAGTCGATGTCCACAACTTTTCCCATAAACATGGATTATCCCAGGAGATGAGACGCTCCCTCTTGCCACTCGTCACACTTCTCCTGCTACTTGCGCTACTTCCTACCCAGATTGCGAGCAGCGCAGGCGGGAAGAGCGCCTTTTGCAGCCTGCTCCGGTCACGACTGCTGAGCGGCGGCGGCCACGCGAGCGGCCTTTTCGTGCTCGATGCCGCAAGCGGCAGGCCGATCTGCGCGCGCGCGGCGCGGCGGGGGCGGCCGCTCGCCTCGAACATGAAGCTGTTCACGACCGCGACCGTGCTCTCGCGCTTCGGCCCCGGGGCGAGGATCGCGACCAGGGTCCTTGCCGACGGCCCGATCGACGAGAAGGGCGTGCTGCACGGCAACCTCTACCTCCTGGGGGGCGGCGACCCGACGCTCGGCAGCCCGGCCTTCTACGACGCCTTCCACGGTGGCCTGGGCACCAACCTCTACGCGCTCAAGCGACAGCTGCGCGGCCGCGTCGGGCTGACCAGGGTGACCGGGCGCCTCTACGCCGACGACACGATCTTCGACCGCCGCCGCGGCGTCGCCGACTCCGGCTATGCGACGAGCGTCGAAATCGGCCCGCTCTCGGGCCTCGACTTCAACTCCGGCTTCGCCGACTCCCACGCCACCCGGTTCGCCGCCGACCCCGCCCGGCTCGCGGCCCGCAAGCTGCTCGCCGGCCTGCGCGGGGCCGGGGTCACGATCCGCCCCAAGGTGGCTCTGCGGGCGGCTCCGGGCGGCGGCCGGGCCCGGTCCATCGCAGCCGTCGAATCCCCCGCGATGGGCTCGATCGTCCAGTACACCGACGTCAACTCCTACAACTTCTTCGCCGAGATGCTGATCAAGCTGCTCGGCGCCCGCTTCGGCGGCGACGGGACCACGGCGGCGGGCGCCCGCGTCGTCGAGCGCTTCGCCCGCGGCAAGGGCACCGGCGTCCACGCGGTCGACGGCTCCGGCCTGACCCGCGGCAACCGCGCCTCGCCGTATCAGGTCGTCCGCCTGCTGCGGGCGATGCGGTCCTCCCCCGTCGGCGACGAGCTGGTCTCCGACATGGCGCTCGCCGGCCATGACGGCACGGTCGCGCAGCGGATGCGAGGGACGGCGGCCGACGGCCGCTGCCGGCTGAAGACCGGGACCCTGACCGGGGTCAGCAACCTCTCCGGCTACTGCTTCAACGCGGACGGGCGAGAGATGATCTTCTCGATCCTGATGGGCAGCGTCTCCAGCCTCGACGCGGCCCACTACGAGCAGGACCGGATCGCCGCCGCCGTCGCCGCGCTCTAGCTGGCCCGCGAGCCGACGCGCTATCCGCCGCCGACCAGCTTCCGCAGGCCGGCCTCGTCGAGGATCTCCGTCTCCAGCTTCTCCGCCTTGGCCAGCTTCGACCCGGGGTTCTCGCCGGCGACGACGTAGTCGGTCTTCTTCGAGACCGAGTTGACGACCTTGCCGCCTGCCGCCTTGATCAGCGCCGCGGCCTCCTCGCGGGTGAGCTCCTCCAGGGTGCCCGTGAGCACCAGGGCCCTGCCCTCGAGCGGCCCGCCGGCCTGGCGAACCTCCGACGGGTCCAGCTCCAGCCGCAGCCCCTTCTCGCCGAGCTTCTCGATCAGCTCCGCGGTGCGCTCGTCGGCAAGCGACTCGGCGATCTGCACGGCCATGATCGGGCCGACGCCCTCGACCTCCTCGATCTGCTCGGGGTCCGCCCGCCGGAGCGCCGCGATCGACCCGAAGTGCAGCGCCAGCGCCTCCGCGGTCACCTGGCCGACGCCCGGCAGCCCGAGCGCATAGAGGACCCGCTGGAAGGGCCGCCCGCGCGAGGCCTCGATCGCCGCCACCAGGTTGCGCGCCGAGACCTCCCCGAGCCCCTCGAGCCCCGCGAGGCGCTCCTCGTCGAGGTCGTAGATGTCGCCGACGTCCTCGATCAGGCCCTCCTCGAGGAAGCGCAGGGCCTGCTTCTCGCCCAGGCCGTCGATGTCCATCGCCCCCCTGCTGACGAAGTGCTTGACGTGCTGGAACGCCTGCCCGGGGCAGCCCGAGCGGTTCGGGCAGATCGTGAACACCGAGTCCTCGGGCTTGACCGTCGCCGTGCCGCAGGCCGGGCAGAGCTTCGGCGGCTTCGGCCGCCGGGCGCCCCTCTTGCGCTTCTGGACGAGCGGCGAGACCACCTGGGGAATCACGTCGCCGGCGCGCATGACGACGACCTCGTCGCCGACGCGGACGTCCTTGCGGGCGAGGTCCTCCTCGTTGTGGAGGGTCGCCGTCGTCACCGTGACACCGCCGACGTGCACCGGCTCGAGCATCGCGAAGGGAACCAGGTGGCCGGTGCGGCCGACGTTCCAGACGACGTCCTTCAGCTTCGTCGTCGCGGTCGTCGGCGGGAACTTCCAGGCGATCGCCCAGCGCGGCTCGCGGCCGACGACGCCGAGCTCCCGCCAGAGGGCGCGCTCGTCGACCTTGACGACGACGCCGTCGATCTCGTAGTCGAGCTGCTCGCGGCGCTCCTCCCACCAGTGGCAGCGCTCGACGACCGGCTCGACCCCGGCGTGATGCTCGGTGTCGGGGTTGACCCGGAAGCCCCGCTCCCTGAGCCAGGCGACCTCCTCGCTGTGGGTGGCCGGATCGAGGTCCCCCTCGATCGCCCCGATCCCGTAGCACCAGATCGACAGCGGCCGTTCTTCGGTCATCCGCGGGTCGAGCTGGCGCAGCGAGCCGGCGGCCGAGTTGCGCGGGTTGGCGAACGTCGCCAGCTCGTCTTCGGCCCGGCGCTCGTTGACCGCCTTGAAGTCGGCGATCGAGATGTAGACCTCGCCCCTCACTTCGACCAGCTCGGGCGCGTCGTCGATCTCGCGCGGGATCTCCTCGATCGTCATCAGGTTGCGGGTCACGTCCTCGCCGACCCGCCCGTCGCCGCGGGTGGCGCCGCGGACGAAGGCCCCGTTCTCGTAGACGAGGGCGATCGCCAGCCCGTCGATCTTCGGCTCCGTCGTGTAGCTGAACTCCGAGGCGGCGATGTCGAGGCGCTTGAGGTGGTTGCGGATCCGCGTCTCCCAGGCGCGCAACTCCTCCTCGCTGCGGGCATTGGCGAGCGAGAGCATCTGCTCGTGGTGCTCGACCTCCGGGAAGCGGCTCGAGGGCGCGGCGCCGACCCGCTGGGTCGGCGAGTCGGGCGTGCGCAGGTCGGGGCGCTCGGCCTCGATCCCGCGCAGCTCCTCGAGCAGCGCGTCGTACTCATCGTCGCCGATCTCCGGTTCGTCCTGGCGGTAGTAGAGCTCGTTGTGGCGGGCGAGCTGCCGACGCAGCTCGGCGGCCCGCTTCTCCGCCTCCTCCCCGCTCACGCCGCCGGTGCGCTCGCCGCCAGCATCTCCTCGAAGCCCCAGCCTCGCAGGGCATCGATGCCGCCGTGGTCGGTGAGGTCGAAGTGGATCGGCGTCACCGAGATCCGACCGCCGGCGACGGCGTAGAGGTCGGTTGCCTCGATCTCCTCATAGCCCGGCTTCCAGCCGTAGATCTCGTAGCGGCGCCGCTTCTCGGACTCCTCGCCGACCAGCTTCAGCTCGTCGTTGTAGATGCGTTTGCCGAGCCTCGTCACCTCCACCCCCCGCGGCTCGCCGGCCGGGATGTTGACGTTGATCAGGGTCGCTTCGGGCATCGGCTCCTCGAGCAGGCGGCGGACGAGCTGGGCCGTGAAGGGCGCCGCGACGCCGAAGTCGAAGCGGCCGCTGACGTAGCCCATGCCGCCGCCGGAGGACTGCTGGGAGACGGCGACGGCGGGGATGCCGAGCACGATCCCCTCGAAGGCCGCGGCGACGGTTCCCGAGTAGGTGATGTCGTCGCCGAGGTTTGCGCCGTGGTTGATCCCGGAGACGATCAGGTCGGGCCGGCCGCCGACCAGGCCCAGCTCGGCGAAGCGGACGCAGTCGACCGGGGTGCCGTCGGTCGCGTGGCCGACGTCGCCGTCGCCGAACTCGACCTCCTCGACGGTGAGCGGTGAGCGGGTCGTGATGCTGCGCGCGGTGGCGCTGCGGTTCGAGTCGGGCGCGATCACGTCGAGCTCGACCCCGTCGATCTCGCGCAGGGCGCGGCGGGCGGCCTGCAGGCCGGGGGCGCTGATTCCGTCGTCGTTCGTGAGCAGAACTCGCACGCACCGGCGATTCTAGGTGCCCGGCATACTGCCCCGGTGCGCAGCGTCCGGCTCGAGATCGAATACGACGGCGCCGAGTTCTCCGGCTGGGCCCGCCAGCCCGGTTTGCGCACCGTGCAGGGAGAGCTCGAGGCGGCCCTGGAGACGATCGTCCGCGCGCCGGTGGAGCTCGTCGTCGCCGGTCGCACCGACGCCGGCGTCCACGCCCGTGGCCAGGTCGCCAGCTTCGCCACGGGCTCCGCGGTGCCCGATGACCTCGCGCGCCGCGTCAACGGCGTCGGCCCGCCCGACATCGCGGTCACCGCCGCGGTCGCCGTCGAGCCGGGCTTCGACGCCCGTCACGACGCCACCTCGCGCAGCTACGGGTACCGGGTGCTCGCCCGCCCCGCGGCCGACCCCTTCGAGCGGGGCCGAGCCCTCTGGTGGCCCCAACGCCTCGACCGCGAGGCGCTCGCCGCCGCAGCGGCGGCGCTGCCCGGGGCCCACGACTTCACGGCCTTCACCCCCACGCAGACCGATCACGTGCGCTTCGAGCGCGTCGTCCTCGCCGCCGGCTGGGATTGGGAGGGCCCGATCGCGACCTTCCGGATCAGCGCCGACGCCTTCATGCGCAACATGGTCCGCGTCCTCGTCGGCACGATGCTCGAGGTCGCCTCCGGCCGCCGCTCGGTCGAGGACTTCGAGCGACTTCTTCAGGGTGCCCACCGCTCCGAAGCCGGCGAAACAGCCCCCCCGCACGGCCTATACCTGGAATCGGTCAGCTACGACTGACGCCAGAGCCCTCGCCAGCCGGGACTCACCCGAGCCGGTCTTCGTGAGGCGAGGGCGGGGTGCCCTCCCGAGCTGGCGGATACTCCGCCAGCCGTCCGAGCCAACTGGTTGGACGGCGAGTCAGGCGAGGAGGGGTGCCCCGCCCTCCCCCCCTAGACCAGCTCGAGGTAGACCATCTCGGTCGAGTCCGACTTGCGCGGGCCCAACTTGACGATCCGGGTGTAGCCGCCGGGCCGCTCGGTGTACCGCGGCGCGACTTCCTCGAACAGCTTGTGGACGACGAACTTGTCGTTGTGCAGCGTCGCCAGCGCCTGACGCCGGGCGTGCAGATCACCGCGCTTGGCGAGCGTGATCAGCTGCTCGACCTCGGGCTTGACCGCCTTCGCCTTTGCCTGGCTCGTCTTGATCCGCTCGTGCTCGATCAGCTGCTTGGAGAGGTTGGCGAGCAGTGAGTCGCGATGCGCCGAGTCGCGACTGAGCTTGTTTCGCTTCTTGCGGTGGCGCATCGTCGCTCTCCCGGCCCGTCCGCTTCCTCAGTCCTGCTGGAGGTCGAGGCCGCGGGAGTGCAGGGTCTCGATCACTTCCTCGATCGATTTCTGACCGAAGTTGGGGATCGCGTTGAGCTCCGAGCGCGACTTGCGCACGAGGTCGCCGACCGTCTGCACGCCGGCCCGCTTCAGGCAGTTGTAGGAGCGGACGCCGAGCTCGAGCTCCTCGATCAGGATCTCGTCGAGCCCGTTCGAGCTGGCTCCGCCGTCGCCCACCGCGCCGCCGCCGGCGAGTGCATCGGAGGGGAGCGCGGCGACCGGCTCGCGGGCGGTGAGCTCCTCGACCCGCTCGGCGTCGGTGAAGATCGCCAGGCTCTTGATCAGGATCTCGGAGGCCTCGCGCAGCGCCGCCGACGGCTCGATCGAGCCGTCGGTCTCGAGGTCCAGGGTCAGTTTGTCGAAGTCGGTCCGCTGCCCGACGCGGGCGGTGGCAACCGCGTAGGAGGCGCGCCGGATCGGCGAGAAGATCGAGTCGATCGGGATCACGCCGATCGGCTGCTCGTCGCTCTTGTTCTCTTCGGCCGGCGAGTAGCCGCGGCCGCGGCCGATGGTCAGGTAGACCTCGAGCTTCGTTTTCTTCTCGAGCGTCGCGATCGGCGCGTCGGGGTTGAGGATCTCGACTCCCGAGGGCAGGTCGATGTCCTTCGCCTTGATCTCACCGGGGCCGGTGGCGACCAGGGGCGCCTCGACCTCGTCGGCGTCCGTGTGCATGCGGACGACGAGGTCCTTGAGGTTGAGGACGATGTCGGTGACGTCCTCTTTGACGCCGGGCACGCTGGAGAACTCGTGCGCGACGCCCTCGATGCGGACGCTGGTGATAGCGGCGCCGCCGAGCGAGGAGAGCAGCACACGGCGCAGGCTGTTGCCGAACGTGTACCCGAACCCCTTGTCGAGCGGCTCGATCGTGAACGTGCCGCGGCGGTCGTCGACCTTCTCTGAGCTGATGCGAGGGACCTGGAAGTCAGTGGTCATGAGTTCCTTGCGTTGTGTTGCGAAATTGAAGCCCGGGCTACTTGGAGTACAGCTCGACGATGAGCTGCTCCTGGACCGGCGCCGAGATCTCCGCGCGCTCCGGGTAGCGC
Source organism: uncultured Solirubrobacterales bacterium (assembly GCA_963727615.1). GTDB lineage: Bacteria > Actinomycetota > Thermoleophilia > Solirubrobacterales > 70-9 > VRUE01. Next base: position 39,446 of record CAVSHD010000007.1, on the reverse strand, counting down.
AGGACCTTGGCGGTGAGCGAATCGTGGTCCGCCTGAAGCCAGGCAGGGACCGTTGAGACGAGTTCGGTCGCCCGGCGGATCGTGTCGGCCGCGGCCGAGTCGGCCTTGACCGAGATCACGTCTTCGGGGCGCACCTGGTAGGACGGCACGTCGACCCTGCGGCCGTTGACCATCCAGTGGCCGTGACGGACGAGCTGCCGGGCCTGGCGCCGCGAAGCCGCGAAGCCGAGCCGGACGAGGACGTTGTCGAGCCGGGACTCGAGCAGCCGAAGCAGGTTCTCGCCGGTGACGCCGTCCTGCCTCGATGCCCTGTCGTAGTAGGCGCGGAACTGTTTCTCCAGCACCTGGTAGTAGCGGCGCGTCTTCTGCTTCTCGCGCAGCTGCACCCGGTACTCGGACTGCCGCATGCGGCCGCGGCCGTGCTCACCGGGTGGATAGGAGCGACGCTCGACGCCGCACTTGTCGGTGAAGCATCGCTCGCCCTTGAGGAAGAGCTTCTGCCCCTCGCGACGGCACTGCTTGCACTGGGGGGAGGTGTCGCGGGCCAAGGCCTAGACCCGCCGCCGCTTTTTCGGGCGGCAGCCGTTGTGGGCCTGCGGGGAGACGTCCTTGACCGTGGTCACGTCGAGCCCCGCCGCCTGCAGGGAGCGGATCGCCGTCTCGCGGCCGGAGCCGGCGCCCTTGGCGAAGACCTCGACCTTCTCGAGGCCATGCTCCATGCCTTTCTTGGCCGCCGCGTCGGCCGTCACCTGGGCGGCGAACGGCGTCGACTTGCGCGAGCCTTTGAATCCGGCCGAGCCGGCGGACTCCCAGGCGATCACGTTTCCCTCGGTGTCGGTGAGGGTGACGATCGTGTTGTTGAAGGAGGTCTTGATGTGGGCCTGCCCGTAGGTGACGTTCTTTTTCACGCGCCGCCGTGAGCGGCCCTTCGCGGGTTTTTTCGCAGTCGCCATCGGTCTCCCCTACCTCGCCGTCGGCGCCTTGCGCTTGCCGGCGACGCTCATCCGGCGGGGGCCCTTGCGGCCGCGCGCGTTCGTCTTCGTCCGCTGGCCGCGCACCGGCAGGCCACGGCGGTGGCGCAGCCCTCGGTAGGAGCCGATCTCCATCAGCCGTTTGACGTCCTGGGAGCGCTCGCGACGCAGGTCGCCCTCGACCTCATGCTGCTCGACCGCCTCGCGCAGGCGGACGACCTCGTCCTCGGTGAGGTCTTTGACCAGCGTGTCGGGGTCGATCTTCGTCCCGGCGAGGATCTGCTGCGCGGTCGAGCGACCGATGCCGAACACGTAGGTGAGCCCGATTTCGACCCGTTTCTGGACGGGGATATTGATCCCGGCGATGCGCGCCATCCGTGCCTGCCCCTAACCCTGACGCTGCTTGTGTCGCGGGTTCGGGCAGATCACCAGCACCGCGCCGTTGCGGCGGATGATCTTGCACTTTTCGCACATCGGCTTTACGGAAGCTCGGACCTTCATCGCTCCGGATTCGTATCGACTACAGGACTCCCGCACACCCCAGGAATCGGGTGGCAGGCGCAACAAACCGGCCCATTGGGCCGACCGGGAAAGATAGCAGGGCACGGGCGCAGGCGGCCACCCGAGACGCCTCAGAGCTGGGTGGCGATGACGCCGATCAGCGCCACGACCAGCAGCATGCTCGCCTGGAACATCGACCGCTGGATCGAGTCGAAGCGCAACTCGACTCGCGCCTGAGCCGTCTCGAGCCCGGCCTGGAGCCTGTCGAAGCGGTTTTCCGTCATCGCTCGAATCTCCCCCAACTCCGCTTCGACCTTCTCGAAACGCCGGTCGACCTCGTCAAAGCGCCGCTCGACCTCGTCGAAACGCCGGTTGACCTCGTCAAAGCGCCGTTCGACGTTGCGATTCAGATCGTCGAGCCTCTCGTCGGTCCAACTCTGCCTCATCGCCTCCATGATCCCAAGGTTAGGGCGAGGTGTGTTGTCTGAGACGCGATAGGTGTGACGATTCGCAAACGAAAGTGAAACTTCTGGGCAAGGCGCCCGGGGCTACCTGACCAGGGCGATCGCGAACCCGTCGTATCCCTTGCCGCCCACGGTCTGGATCGTCGTCGCCTCGACCCGCGGCTCGCCCGCGAGCATCTCGTGGAGGGCCCGCTGTTCGGCGATCGCCGGCTCCTCGTTCTCCTCGTCGATCAGGGCCCCGTCGCGGACGACGTTGTCGGCGACGATCAGGCCGCCCGGGCGGGCCCGCTCCAGCGCCCACTCGAAGTACCTCGGGGTGTTCGCCTTGTCGGCGTCGATGAAGACGAGGTCAAATGGGCCGACTTCCTCCCGGGCGAGTCGCGGCAGCGTCTCCAGCGCCGCCCCGACCCGCACCTCGACCTTCGCGGCGACGCCCGCCCGCTCGAGGTTGCCGCGCGCCACCTCGGCGTAGGCGGCGTCGGCCTCGAGGCTGATCAGGCGGCCGTCGTCGGGCAGCGCCCGGGCCAGCCAGATCGTGCTGTAGCCGCCGAGCGTGCCGAGCTCGAGCATCCGCTCGGCGCCGATCGAGTGCGCCAGGATCGAGAGCAGCTTGCCCTGCGGCGGCGAGACCTGGATGCTCGGCAGGCCGGCCGCGGCGCTCGCCGCCAGGGCCGCCTCGAGCGCCTCGTCGTGTGGTGCGAGCAGGCCGCCGACGTACTCGTCGACGGCGGCCCAGGTCTCCTCGCCCACGGAGCTACTCGGCCTCGTGCCAGGGGGTGAGGATCCGCGGTCCGTCCTCGGTGACGGCGACCGTGAACTCGAAGTGCGCCGCCAGCGAGCCGTCCTTCGAGTAGACCGCCCAGCCGTCCTCGCCCATCTCGACCAGCGGCCCGCCGGCGTTGACCATCGGCTCGATCGCCAGCACCGTCCCGGCCTCGAGGACCGGTCCGCGGCCGGGCTCGCCGAAGTTCGGCACCTGCGGGTCTTCGTGCATCTCGCGCCCGATCCCGTGGCCGACCAGGGTGCGGATGATCGAGAGCCCCTCGCTCTCGACGCTGCGCTGGATCGCCGCCGAGACGTCGCCGAGATGGTTGCCGGGGCGCATCTCCTCGACCCCGGCGAAGAGCGCCGCCCGGGTCACGTCGAGCAGCTCCGTCGCCTCCTCGTCGATCCCGCCGACCGGCACCGTCATCGCCGCGTCCGCGACCCAGCCGTCCTTGACCACGCCGACGTCGATCGAGAGCACGTCGCCCCGCCGGCACTCGTAGGGCCCGGGAATGCCGTGCACGACCATCGAGTTCGGGGATGCGCAGATCGAGCCGGGGAAGCCACGGTAGCCCTTGAAGGCGGGAACCGCGTCCTGGGAGCGGATGAACTTCTCCGCCGCCGCGTCGAGCTCCTTCGTCGTCACGCCCGGGCGGGCGCCGGCGGTGAGCATCCGCAGGCAGCGGGTCAGGATCGCCCCGGACGCCGCCATCTTGTCGAGTTGCTCGGGAGTCTTCGGGACGATCATCCGGAAGGGGCCTAGATCGCCTCGTCCGCTTCGAGTCGGAGGGTCGCCAGGGTCCGCTCGAGGGCGGCGGCCACCTCGTCGGGGGAGGCGGCGCCGTCGATCCTGCGCAGCACGCTCTGGTGGTCGTAGAACTCGACCAGCGGCTCCGTCTTCGCGTGGTACTGGTCGAGCCTGTGGCGAATCACCTCCGGCTTGTCGTCATCGCGGACGACGAGCGGGCTGCCGTCGAGGTCGCAGACCCCCTCCCGCTCGGGAGGGTTGAGCTCGACGTGGAAGACGTGGCCGTTCTCCTCGCAGGTCCGGCGCCCGCCCAGGCGGCGCACCACCTGGTCGTCGTCGACGTCGATCAGCAATACCCCGGTCAGCTTGCGGCCGAGCTCGGAAAGGCGGGTGCCGAGCGCCTCCGCCTGGGGCTCGGTGCGAGGGAAGCCGTCGAGGATGAAGCCGTCGGCGGCCTCCTCGGAGTCGATCCGCTCGGCGATCACGCCGACGATCACCTCGTCGGGGACGAGGTCGCCGCGGTCCATGTACTCCTTTGCGGTCCGGCCCAGCTCGGTCCGGTCACGGACCGCGGCGCGGAGGATGTCCCCGGTCGCGTAGTAGGGCAGGCGCAGGTCTTCCTGGAGGCGCTCGCCCTGGGTGCCCTTGCCGCTGCCGGGAGGGCCTAGGAGGACGAGATTGAGCTCGGGCATCGGCGGACTATTTCAGGAAGCCCTCGTAGTTGCGCATCATCAGCTGCGCCTCGAGCTGCTTCACCGTGTCCAATGCCACCCCGATCACGATCAGGATCGAGGTGCCGCCGAAGTAGAAGTTGGCCGACGTCTGGCTGATCAGGATCGTCGGCAGCGCCGCGACGGCACCCAGGTAGAGGGCGCCCGGGAAGGTCAGTCGGGAGAGGATCCGGTCGAGGTATTCCGCCGTCGGCCGGCCGGGGCGCACCCCGGGGATGAAGCCGCCGTATTTCTTCAGGTTGTCGGCCTGGTCGACCGGGTTGAAGGTGACCGCCGTGTAGAAGTAGGTGAAGATGATGATGAAGAAGACCTCGCCGACCACGTAGGGCCAGCTGTTGGGGCTGAAGAAGGCGGCGAAGTCGAGTGCCGCCGGGGTGTTCAGGAGCTGCCCGACGGTCGGCGGGAAGGCCATGATCGAGGCGGCGAAGATGACCGGGATGACGCCGGCCATGTTGACCCGAAGCGGCAGATAGGTCGAGCCGCCCGAGGTCATTTTGCGCCCCACCATCCGTTTCGCGTACTGGACGGGGATCCGCCGCTGCCCCTCCTGGACGAAGACGATCGCGACGATCACGGCCAGCGCCACGAACGGCATCATCACGACGAAGACCTGGTCGGGGTTGCTCCACCACGCTTCGATGCCCCGGGGCAGGCCGGAGACGATCGAGGCGAAGATCATCAGCGAGATCCCGTTGCCGATCCCGCGCTGCGTGATCAGCTCGCCGAGCCACATCAGCAGCGTGCAGCCGGCGGTCAGGGCGATCACGATCAGGAAGACTTTCGCCCCGCTGAGGCTGGCGATCGCGTTGCCGTTGCCGGCTTCGGAGCCGAAGGACCGGAAGAGGAGGACGTAGCCGAAGGACTGGCCGAAGGCGAGGGCGACCGTCAGGTAGCGGGTGTACTGGGTGATCTTCTGCTGCCCGACCTCGCCTTCTTTCTGGAGCTTCTCCAGCGAGGGGACGACCACCGTCAGCAGCTGCAGGATGATCGAGGCGGTGATGTAGGGCATGATCCCCAGCGCGAAGAGCGAGAGGCGCGAGAGGCTGCCGCCCGAGAAGAGGTTGAGGAAGCCGAGGATGTTGGATCCGCCGAACTGTTCTTCGGAGATTTTCTTGACCGCGTCGATGTTGACGCCCGGCGCCGGGATGTAGGCGCCCAGCCGGTAGATCGCCAGCATCGCCGCCGTGAAGGCAAGCTTCTTGCGAATGTCCGCGACGCTGAATGCGTTCGCAATGGTCCTGAGCATCAGGGCTCCAGAGTGTGGCAGGAACCGCCCGCGGCCTCGATCTTCTCCCGGGCGGCGGCGCTGAAGCCGTGCGCGTGGACCTCGAGCTTCTTCGAGATCTCTCCGCGGGCGAGCACCTTGACCGGGTCCGAGCGCTTCGCAAGGCCCTTCTCCCGCAGCGTCTGCGGGTTGACCTCGGCGCCGGCCTCGAAACGCTCCTCGAGGTCGGCGAGGTTGACCGGCTGGGTCTTGGTGCGGAAGTTCTCGAACGGCATCGACTTCTTCATGTGCGGGCCGCTCAGCTTTCGCATCCGCATGTGGATCGGGTTCTGGCCGCCCTCGTAGCCCGCCTTGCGCTTCGCGCCCGAGCGCGAGCCGTAGCCCTTGTGGCCGCGGCCCGAGGTCTTGCCCAGGCCACTGCCCTCGCCGCGGCCGACCCGCCGGCGCGGACGCCGGGAGCCGGGCTGCGGGGTCAGGTTGTGGAGGCCGATCTCCTGCGAGCGCTCGCTGGGAGCAGCCTCCTTCTCCTGGCGGGCCTTGCCCGTCTCTTTCGCCGCTTTCTCAGCCACCGTCGACCTCGACCAGGTGGGAGACGACGGTGATCTGGCCCTGAAGCTGCGGGGAGTCCTTGCGCTCGACGGATTTGCCGATCCGACCCAGCCCGAGCGCCTTCAGGGTGCCTTTCTGGCTCGGGTTCGAGCCGTTGGCGGAGCGGACCTGCCTGATCGTCACCGAGCTCACGACTTGTCCTCCTCGGCGCCCGGAGCCTCCTCAACGGCCGCAGGCTCCTCGGCCTGCTCAGCAACCTCGACGGGAGCAGTGATCTCCTGCTCCGCAGCGGGCTCCGCAGCTTTCGGCTGCTCAGCCGGCTCCTCGGCCGGAACTTTCGCCTCCTCGGCCGAACCCTCCTCAGCTTTAGCGGCATCGGCCGTCTCAGCCGCCGGGGCCTCCGACGACTCGGCCGGAGCCTCAACAGTGGTTTCAGACGCCCCTTCCGCGGGTGGCGCGGACTCGGAGGGGTCGAGAACGGCGGCGGAGCCGCCGCCCGCAGGCCCCTCGGAGGCCGCGGCGGGCTCCGCGGCAGAGAGGCCCGAGCCCTCTGCCTTTGCTCCGTTCGACTTCTCGACCCCGAGCACCTGAGACACCGTCAGCCCGCGCAGCTCGGCCACCTCCTCGGGCCGCCGCAGCCGGATCAACCCGTCCATCGTCGCCTTGACCAGGTTGATCGGATTCTGGGTGCCGATCGACTTCGTCAACACGTCGCGGACGCCGCCCAGCTCGAGCACGGCGCGGACGCCGCCGCCGGCGATCACCCCGGTACCGGGGCTGGCCGGGCGCAGGACGACGTGACCGGCGCCGTAGCGGCCGATGATCTTGTGGGTCAGGGTCTGCCCGTATTTGGGCACCCGGATCAGGTTCTTGCGGGCGTTCTCGACGCCCTTCTGGATCGCCAGCGGTACCTCGCGGGCCTTGCCGTAGCCGATGCCGACCACGCCCTCCTCGTCGCCGACCGCGACCAGCGCCGTGAACGAGAAGCGGCGGCCGCCCTTGACCACCTTGGCGACGCGGTTGATTTCGATCACCCGCTCCTGGAGATCGAGGCCTCGCGGGCTCACCGTCTCCACGTTTGTCATATCCATGCCCTTCATAAGCAGTCGCCCACCGTAGCGGTTAGAACGAGAGACCCCCCTCGCGGGCGCCTTCGGCGAGGGCCTTGACCCTGCCGTGGTACTGGTAGCCGCCCCGGTCGAAGACGCAGGCCTCGATCCCCGCCGCCTTGGCGCGGCCGGCGAGCAGCTCGCCGGCCTTCTTCGCCTGCTCTTCGGCGGTCAGCTTGCGCAGCTCCGGCTCGATCCAGTTGACGGCGGCCAGCGTGTGGCCCTTGCCGTCGTCGATCAGCTGGGCGAAGACGCCCTTGTTCGAGCGGTAGACGGAGAGCCGCGGGCGCTCGGCAGTGCCGACGATCCGGGCGCGGACCCGGCGGCGGCGGCGCTGACGCGCCTGGCGCTTGCTGACGACAGCCATCTCTATGCCCTCTTCCCGACCTTGCGGGTGACGTGCTCGCCGCGGTAGCGGATGCCCTTGCCCTTGTAGGGCTCGGGCGGGCGGCGCTTGCGGATGTCGGCGGCGACCTGGCCGACCAGCTGCTTGTCGATGCCGCGGACCACGACCTCGGTCGGCTGCGGGACCTCGAACTCGATGCCCTCGGGCGGCTCGACCGAGACCGGGTGCGAATAGCCGAGCGCCATCTCCAGGCTCTTGCCCTTGAGCTGCGCGCGGTATCCGACGCCCTGGATCTCGAGTTTCTTCTCGAAGCCGTTGGTGACGCCCTCGACCATGTTCGCGATCAGGCTGCGCGTCAGGCCGTGCAGGGCGCGGTGCTCGCCGCGGTCGGTCGGCCGCTCAACGGTGACCGTGCCGTCGGCGTGCTCGACCTTCATCTCCGGCGAGAAGCGCTGGTCCAGCTCCCCCTTGGGGCCCTTGACCGAGACGCGCCCGGGGCCGACCTCGACGGAGACCGCCTCGGGCAGCTCGATGGGTTTTCTTCCGATGCGGCTCATTCTCGATTACCAGATGTAGGCGACTACCTCGCCGCCGACGCCCTTCTGCTTCGCCTCATGCCCGGTCATCACGCCGACCGAGGTGCTGACGATCGCCGTCCCGGTGCCGCCGTCGACGCGGGGAACCTGCTTGTGGTCGACGTAGCGCCGCCGGCCGGGGCGCGAGATCCGCTCCAGGCCGGCGATCACCGGCCGCCGGTCCTCGGTGTACTTGAGCCGGATCCTGATCGCCTCGCCGACCTTGGCGGGCTGCTTGTTGAAGTCGCGAATGTAGCCCTGCTCCTTGAGGATGCGGGACATCTCCAGCTTCAGCCGCGAGGCGGGGATCTCCACCTCGTCGTGGCCGGAGCCGATCGCGTTGCGGATCCGGGTCAGGTAATCGGCTATCGGGTCGGTCAGCATCTCGGCCTCACCAGCTCGACTTGGTCATGCCGGGAACGTAGCCCTCGTGCGCGGCCTCGCGCAGGCAGATCCGGCAGAGGCCGAACTTGCGATAGACGGCGCGCGGCCGGCCGCAGCGGCGACAGCGGCTGTAGCCCCTGGTCTTGAACTTGGGTTTGCGGCCCTGTCGGACCTTCTGCGAAGTCTTAGCCATCCTCTGAACTCTCCTCGTCCGGCTTGGTCTCGGCGGCGTCCTCGCCGCCGTCCTCGTCGCCCTCGCCCTCGCCCTCCTCGCCGGGCTCGGGCTCCGGCTTGGCGTAGGCATCGGGATTCTCCTCTTTGAGCTGCTCGAGGGCGGCCGCCTCGGCCTCGGCCTTGGCGCGGGCCTCCTCCTTGCGCTTCTCCTCCTCCTCGGCCTCGAGTTTCTCCTCGTCGGCGCCACCCGGGCGGCCCTCCTGGGAGAAGGGCATGCCCAGCGCCAGGAGCAGCTCGAAGGCCTCCAGGTCGGACTGCGCCGTGGTCGTGATCGTGATGTCGAGGCCGCGGACCTCGTCGATCGAGTCGTAATCGATTTCCGGGAAGATCAGCTGCTCCTTGACGCCCATCGAGTAGTTGCCGCGGCCGTCGAAGGAGCGCGGGTTGAGGCCGCGGAAGTCGCGGATTCGCGGCACGGCAATTGAGCAGAGCCGGTCGAGGAACTCCCACATCCGCGCCCGGCGCAGGGTGACGGAGACGCCGACCGGCATCCCCTCCCGCACCTTGAAGGAGGCGATCGACTTGCGCGCCCGCCGCAAGTTCGGCTGCTGGCCGGCGATCGTCGCCAACTGCTCCTGCGCGGCTTCGAGCATCTTGTTGTTCTGCTTGGCCTCGCCGAGCCCCATGTTGAGGGTGATCTTGGTCAGCGTCGGCGCCTGCATCGGCGTCGTGTAATTGAAGCGCTTGATCAGCGCCGGCAGCACCTCCTGCTGGTAGCGCTCGCGCAGGCGCGGCGGCGGCGCGGCCTGGGCTGTCGCAGTCGCCTCCATCAGAACGACGCTCCGCTGCGTTTCGCGAACCGCTCGCGTTTGCCGCCTTTGTCGCGACGCACGCCGACCCTGGTCGGCTTGTTGTCTTTGGGGTCGAGCAGCATCACGTTGGAGACGTGGATCGGCCCCTCCTTCTCGACGATCCCGCCGACCTCGCCGCCGCGGGAGGCGTCTTTGACCGAGTGCGGACGTTCGTGGCGCTTGACCATGTTCAGGTGCTCGACGTAGACCCGGTCCTTCTTCGGCTCGGTGCGCACGACGCGGCCGGTCTTGCCGGCGTCCTTGCCGCCGATGACCACCACCTGGTCGTCTTTCCTGATCTTCATCGTCCGGCCCACCTCAGAGCACCTCCGGGGCGAGCGAGACGATTTTCATGAAGTTGCGGTCGCGCAGCTCGCGGGCGACCGGCCCGAAGATGCGGGTGCCGCGCGGGTTGTTCGAAGCGGGGTCGATCAGCACCGCGGCGTTCTCGTCGAAGGAGATGTAGGTGCCGTCGGAGCGGCCCAGCTGCTTGCGGGTGCGAACGACGACGGCCTGCACGACCTCGCCCTTGCGGACGCCGCCCTGCGGGCTCGCCTGTTTGACCGTCGCCGTGATCACGTCGCCGACCCCGGCGTAGCGCCGGTGGGAGCCGCCCTTGACGCGGATGCAGAGGATCTCGCGGGCGCCCGAGTTGTCGGCCACCTTCAGTCTTGACTCCTGCTGGATCATCTCGAGCGCGGCCCCCTACTTCGCTTTCTCGACGATCTCGACCAGGCGCCAGCGCTTGGTCTTCGACATCGGCCGGGTCTCGACGATGCGGACCACGTCGCCCTGCCCCGCCTGGTTGACCTCGTCGTGCGCGTGCAGCGTGCGCGAGCGGCGAATGACCTTCTCGTAGGTGGGGTGGCGGCGGACGATGTCGATCTTGACCGTGATCGATTTCTCGCCCTTGTCGGAGACGACGATTCCCTGCCGCACCTTGGCCGCATTGGCATCGCGGTCGGGGACCGGCGTGCCGGTGCCGGCCGGGCCCTTCTTGCCCTTCGCCGCGGCCCGCTCCTTGCGCCGTTCGGCGGCCTTCGCGCTGCGGGCCTCCGCCCGCTTCGCCACCCGCTCCTCGGGGCTGAGCGGCGGCCCCGCCTCGTGCGGCCTCCGCGACCGCTCCAGCCGGCGCCGCTGCTTCCAAGGCATGTCGTCGTCCTCCGCCTTCTCTGCGGCAGAGGCCGACCCGGCAGCTTCCTCCGCAGGAGCGTCGGCGGGAGCATCGGAGCTGCCCTCGGAAGACGCGTCAGCCTCGGGCGCATCTGACGCGGGTGGCGTCGAGGGGGCATCCTCGCCCGCAGCTTGCGAGGACGAGGATGCCTCCTCGGCGACAGGACCCGCGTCCTGCTGCGCCTCGTCCTGAGGCGTCTCCTCTACGTCTTTTTTCTCGTCGTCGCTCATCGCTATTTCCTCAGCTCTTTCTCCACGTCGATCCCCCGCTCCCTGGCCACCGTCAGCAGCCGCGCCACGTCGCGCCGCGAGGCGCCGACCCCGGCGGTGTTCTCGAGCTCGCCGGTCGCGTGCCGGAAGCGCAGGTTGAACGCCTCTTCCTTGGCCTCGATCAGCTTCGCCACGAGCTCGTCGTCTTTGAGGTTGTGCACCTGGTTGCCCTTCATCGGTGGCCCCTCGGGTGAGTCGACTGATCGGTGATCTGATTTGCCGGAGGGGCCACTAGGACTCGGCCCCCTCGCGGGCGACGAACTTGGTCCGCACCGGGAGCTTGTGCCCGGCGAGGCGCAGCGCCTCCTTGGCGAGGTCCTCGGGGACGCCGGCCAGCTCGAACATGACCTTGCCCGGCTTGACCACGGCGACCCAGCCCTCGGGGTTGCCCTTGCCCGAGCCCATCCGGGTCTCGGCGGGCTTCTTCGTGTAGGGCTTGTCGGGGAAGATGTTGATCCAGACCTTCCCGCCACGTTTGATCTTGCGGGTCATCGCGACACGGGCGGCCTCGATCTGGCGGTTCGTGATCCAGCCGCGGTCGAGCGTCTTCAGCCCGTACTCGCCGAAGGCGACGCTGCTGCCGCCCTTGGTGTTGCCGCGCATCCGGCCGCGCATCTGTTTGCGGTGCTTGACCCGCTTCGGCATCAGCATCGCTACCTACCCCCGCCCCCGCGCTGGCCGCCCGGGCGACCGGCCGACCGGCCGGTCGGGGCGCCCTCGTCCTCACCCGGGACCTGGTCGGTGCGGAAGCCCTCGGGCATGACCTCGCCCTTGTTGATCCAGCATTTGACGCCGATCCGGCCCGCGGTCGTCTTCGCCTCGAAAAACCCGTAGTCGATGTTCGCGCGCAGGGTGTGGAGCGGCACGCGGCCGTCGGAATAGCCTTCGGTCCGGGCCATCTCGGCGCCGCCGAGGCGGCCGGAGACCTGGACCTTGACGCCCTTGGCGCCCGAGCGCATCGCCGAGGTCAGGGCGCGTTTCATCGCCCGCCGGAAGGCGACCCGGTTCTGGAGCTGCTCGGCGATCGACTGGGCGACCAGTTTGGCGTCGAGCTCGGGGCGCTTCACCTCGCGGATGTTGACCTTGATCGGTTTGCCGGTCAGCTTGTGGAGGTCCTTGCGCAGGGCGTCGACTTCGCTGCCCGACTTGCCGATCACGATGCCCGGCCGGGCGGTGTGGATGTCGACGGTGACCTCGCCGCGGCGCTCGATGGTGATGTCCGAGAGGCCGGCGTGCGAGAGCTTGCCGACGATGTGGTCGCGGATCGCCAGGTCCTCGGAGAGGACGTCGGCGAAGCCCTTCTCGTCGAACCAGTTCGACTTCCAGTCCTGGATGTAGCCGACGCGGAACCCGCCCGGGTGGATCTTCTGTCCCATTTGGTCCTCAGTCCTCTTCCGGGCTCAGCGCCACCGCGATGTGGCTGGTTCGCTTGTGGATCGGCGTCGCCCGCCCGAGAGCCCTCGGGCGGAAGCGCTTCAAGGTCGGCCCTTCGTCGACGGTGATCTCCGCGACGCGCATCTCGTCGGCGACCAGGTCGTGGTTGTTTTCCGCGTTCGAGGCGGCCGACTCGATCAGCTTGCCGATGTCATGGGCGGCGCCGCGCGGCGAGAACTGGAGCAGCGCCCGGGCCTGCTCGATGTGCAGGCCGCGCACCTGGTCGGCGATCAGCCGCGCCTTGCGCGGGGCGATGCGCACGTAGCGGGAGCTGGCCCGGACGACGATCGCGACCGGTTTCTTGGCTTTCTTCGGCTCGGCTTTCTTGTCGGCGGCTTTTTTCGCCGGCGCTTTCTCTTTGGAGGTTTTTTTCGCGGCTTTTTTCGCGAGCTTTTTTGGCCGGCGCTTTTTTCGCTGCGGCTTTTTTCGGGGCGCTCTCTTTTTTCGCCACTTTTTTGCTTTTTTTCTTATCCGGGCTCTCGTCGGCCATCGCTACTCGGCCCCCTTGCCGGTGCCGGAATGGGCGCGGAAGGTGCGGGTCGGGGCGAACTCGCCGAGCTTGTGCCCGACCATCGACTCGGAGATGAAGACCGGGACGTGCTTGCGGCCGTCGTGGACGGCGATCGTGTGGCCGACCATCTCCGGGAAGACAGTCGAGGTCCGCGACCAGGTCTTCAGCATCTGTTTCTGGCCGGACTCGTTCATCGCGTTGACGCGCTTCATCAGCGCCTCTTCGACCCACGGGCCCTTTTTCGTAGACCTGCCCATGGCTAGCGGCTCTTCTTCTTTCCGCGCCGGCGGCCGCGCACGATGTAGCGGTCCGACTGCTTGCCCTTCTTACGGGTCCGGTAGCCGAGGGTCGGCTTGCCCCACGGGGTCACCGGGTGCCCGCCCGGCGTGTGGTGGGCCTCGCCGCCGCCGTGCGGGTGGTCGACCGGGTTCATCGCGACGCCGCGAGTCTGCGGCCGCTTGCCCTTGTGGCGGTTGCGGCCGGCCTTGCCGATCTTGACGTTCTGGTGCTCGGCGTTGGAGAGGTTGCCGACGGTCGCCCGGCACTCGGCGCGGACCATCCGCATCTCCGACGAGGGCAGCCGCAGCGTGACCATCTCACCCTCCTTGGCGACGAGCTGGATCGCGGTGCCGGCAGCGCGGCCGAGCTTGCCGCCCTGGCCGGGGACCATCTCGACGTTGTGGACGATGGTGCCGGTCGGCATGTCCCGGAGCGCCAGCGCGCTGCCCGGGGTGATGTCGGCGCCGGAGCCGGACTGGACCGTGTCGCCGACCGCGAGGCCGCTGGGAGCGAGGATGTAGCGCTTCTCGCCGTCCGCGTAGTGGATCAGGGCGATGTAGCAGGTTCGGTTCGGGTCGTACTCGATCGTCGCCACCGTCGCCGGCACGCCGTCCTTGAGGCGCTTGAAGTCGATCTTCCGGTAGCGCCGCTTGGCTCCGCCGCCGCGGTGGCGCGCGGTGACGCGGCCGTTGGTGTTGCGGCCGCCGGACTTGCGCAGCCCCTCGGTCAGCTTGCGCTCCGGCTCGGAGGCGGTTACCGGCTCGCGCAGCGGGTATGTCGCGAAGCGGCGCCCCGGGCTCGTCGGTTTTGTCTTTCGATTCGGCATCCCTATGCGGTCTCCGCGCCTTCGAAGAGCTCGATCCGCTCTCCCGGCGCCAGTTGCACGATTGCCTTCTTCCAGCCCCGGGTGCGGCCCTGGCTGAGCCCGCGGCGCTTCGGCTTCGGCCGCACGCGCGAGACCCGGACCTGGGCCACGCCGACGCCGAAGATCTCCTCGATCGCCCGCGCGATCTGGGTCTTGTGGGCGCGGTCGTCGACCCGGAAGGTGTACTTGCCCTCGGCGATCAGGGCGTAGCTCTTCTCGGAGACGACGGGGCGGATGATCACGGTTCGCGCGTCCATCAGGCGAGCCTCTCGGTGAGCTGCGCGAGCGCCGCTTCGGAGACCACCAGAGAGGCGGCCCCGATCACGTCGGCAACGCCGATCGCGCCGGCCTCGGCGACCTGGACCCGGGGAATGTTGCGGAAGCTCTTCAGGGCGCCGGTCTCCTCGGCGGCGAGGACGACGAGCGAGGGCTGCCGAGCGCCCCATTTGGAGAGCGCCTCGGCCGCCGACTTCGTCGAGGGAGTCTCGAAGGCGGCGGCGTCGAGGATGGCGATGCTGCCGCGCTCGGCGTGCACGGTGAGCGCCGCCCGCATCGCCTTGCGGCGCGCCTTGCGATTGACCTTGACCGTGTAGCGGCGCGGCTTCGGGCCGAAGGCGACGCCGCCGCCGTAGCGGTTGGGCACGCCGAGGGTGCCGGCGCGGGCGCGGCCGGTCCCCTTCTGGCGCCAGGCCTTGGCGGTCGTGAAGGCGACCTCGCCGCGGGTCAGGGTCGAGGCGTTGCCGCTGCGCCGCGCGTTCATGTCGGCGCGCGCCGCCTCGTGGACCAGCGATTGGTGGAAGGGCTCGGCGAAGACCTCTTTCGGGAGGTCCGCTTTCGTCGTCTTGCCGAGCACGGCGGCTTTAGCCATCGGTCCTCACCTCGACCACCGCGTTCTTGGCGCCGGGGACCGAGCCCCTGATCAGCAGCAGGTTGCGATCGACGTCGACGTCGGCGATTTCGAGCCCCTTCTGGGTGGCGCGCTTGTTGCCCATCTGGCCCGGCATCCGCATGCCTTTGAAGACCCGCGCCGGGAAGGTGCTGGCGCCGATCGATCCCGGCGCGCGGACGTTGTGGGAGCCGTGGCTGACCGGCCCGCGGCTGAAGTTGTGGCGCTTGATCCCGCCCTGGAAGCCCTTGCCGATCGAGATCCCGGAGACCTTGACCCTCTGGCCCGCCTCGAAGGAGGAGACGGTGACGTCGTCACCGATCTTCGGGCCCTCCTCGGCGCCGAGGTCCTCGTCGCGGAACTCGACCAGGTGGCGCATCGGGCCGGAGCCGGCCTTCTTCAGGTGCCCCTCCTCGGCCTGGCTCAGCTTGCCCTGCTTGACCTCGCCGAAGGCGAGCTGCACGGCCGCGTAGCCGTCCCTCTCGTCCTCGCGCACGGCGGTCACCTTGCAGGGCCCGGCCTCGATCACGGTCACCGGCACGACCTCGCCGTCCTCGCGGAAGACCTGGGTCATGCCGAGCTTCTTGCCGAGGATCGCAGCCATATCCATTTAGAGGCGGATCTCGATGTCGACGCCGGCGGGCAGCGAGTCGAGGCGCTGCAGCGAGTCGACGGTTTTCGGCGAGGGCTGGAGGATGTCGATCAGCCGCTTGTGGGTGCGGATCTCGAAGTGCTCGCGAGAGTCCTTGTCCTTGAAGGGCGACTTGATCACGCAGTAGACGTTTTTCTCGGTCGGCAACGGCACCGGTCCGGAGACGGTGGCGCCGGTCCGCTCCGCGGTCTCGACGATCTCGCGGGCAGCGCGGTCTATGGCGTCGTGGTCGTACGCCTTCAACCTGATTCGAATTTTCTGTGCCGCTATCGCTGCCACTTCTGATTTCCGTCTCTCTTGCGTCTTTCTTTCATGCGCTTCCACCGCGCATTAAGGGCGAGGCCCCATTTTTTGGGGCGCCGCCCCGGTCGTATGTCCTTTGCAGTTGTCCTGCCCCCGGCGGGGGCAGAGAAAGGGCGGGCCCGGAAGGCCCGCCCGTTCTGGGGGTCTACTCGATGACCTCGGAGACGACCCCCGAGCCGACGG
Organism: uncultured Solirubrobacterales bacterium; assembly: GCA_963727615.1. Classification (GTDB taxonomy): domain Bacteria; phylum Actinomycetota; class Thermoleophilia; order Solirubrobacterales; family 70-9; genus VRUE01. Next base: position 23,497 of record CAVSHD010000007.1, on the reverse strand, counting down.
TGCGGCCACCCTCGCGGATGGCGAACCGCAGGCCCTGATCCATGGCGATCGGCTGGATCAGCTCGATCGTCATCTCGACGTTGTCTCCCGGCATCACCATCTCGGTCCCCTCGGGGAGGTTGGAGATGCCGGTCACGTCGGTGGTCCGGAAGTAGAACTGAGGCCGGTAGCCGGAGAAGAACGGCGTGTGACGACCGCCCTCCTCCTTTTTCAGGCAGTAGACCTCGGCTTTGAACTTGGTGTGCGGGGTGATCGAGCCGGGCTTGCAGAGAACCTGGCCGCGCTCGATCTCCTCGCGCTTGGTGCCGCGGAGCAGGGCGCCGATGTTGTCGCCGGCCTGGCCCTGGTCGAGCAGCTTGCGGAACATCTCGACCCCGGTGACCACGGTCGTCGTCGTGTCCTTCATGCCGACGATCTCGACCTCGTCGCCGCTGTTGACGATCCCCTGCTCGACGCGGCCGGTGGCGACCGTGCCGCGGCCGGTGATCGAGAAGATGTCCTCGATCGGCATCAGGAAGGGCTTGTCGAGCTCGCGGACCGGCTCCGGGATGTAGGAGTCGAGTGCCGCGGCGAGGTCGAAGACCGCTTTCTGGGCCTCCTCGTCGCCTTCCAGCGCCTTCAGCGCCGAGCCCTTGATGATCGGCGTGTCGTCGCCCGGGAAGTCGTACTCGTTGAGGAGTTCCTTGACCTCCTCCTCGACCAGCTCGACCAGTTCCTCGTCGTCGACCTGGTCGATCTTGTTGAGGAAGACGACCACGTGCGGGACGTTGACCTGGCGGGCGAGCAGGATGTGCTCGCGGGTCTGGGGCATGACGCCGTCGGCGGCCGAGACGACCAGGATCGCACCGTCCATCTGCGCGGCGCCGGTGATCATGTTCTTCACGTAGTCGGCGTGGCCCGGGCAGTCGACGTGGGCGTAGTGGCGGTTCTCGGTCTGGTACTCGACGTGGGAGGTCGCGATCGTGATCCCGCGCTCCTTCTCCTCGGGAGCGTTGTCGATCTCCTCGAAGGTCTGTGCGTCGGCCCCACCCACGGTGGAGAGCGTCTTGGTGATAGCTGCCGTCAGCGTCGTCTTCCCGTGGTCGATGTGACCGATCGTGCCGACGTTGACGTGCGGCTTATCGCGCTCGAACTTCTCCTTGGACATCGCTCTCCGTTCTACCTTTCGAAAGTCGGGTTTCTGTCTGCTGTCGTTGCTTAAGTCTTTGCGGTCTCAGCTGGGGCAGGACCAAATTGTTCTGCCTGCGGGCGAACCTGGGAAATATAGCCAGATACCCGCTTCGTTAGCTTGCGGCCCTACGAGCTTGCACCGACCGGCTCTCCCGCGCGGTGCTCGACGATCTCCTCGGCGATGTTCGCCGGGACCTCCTCGTAGCGCTCGAACTGCATCGTGTACGTCGCCCGCCCCTGGGTGGAGGAGCGAAGATCGGTGGCATAGCCGAACATCTCGCCGAGCGGCACGAAGGCCTGCACGGCGAGCGCGTTGCCGCGCTGCTCCTGGCCCTGGACCTTGCCGCGGCGGCGGCTGAGGTCGCCGATCACGTCGCCGAGGAAGTCCTCGGGGGTCACGACCTCGACCGCCATCACCGGCTCCAGCAGGACCGGGTTGGCCTTGCGGGCGGCCTCCTGGATCGCCATCGAGCCGGCGATTTTGAAGGCCATCTCCGAGGAGTCGACGTCGTGGAAGGAGCCGTCGATCAGTTCGACCTTGACGTCGACCATCGGGTAGCCGGCCTTGACGCCGTTCTCGAGCGCCTCTTTCATGCCCTGTTCCGCCGGGCCGATGAATTCGCCCGGGATCGCGCCGCCCTTGATCTTGTTGATGAACTCGAAGCCCTCGCCCGGAGCGGGCTCGGCGTTGATCACGACGTGGCCGAACTGGCCGCGGCCGCCGGTCTGGCGGACGAAGCGCGCCTCGACCTTCTTCACGTCCTTGCGGATCGTCTCGCGGTAGGCGACCTGGGGCTTGCCGACGTTGGCGTCGACTTTGAACTCGCGCAGCATGCGATCGACGATCACCTCGAGGTGGAGCTCGCCCATCCCGTGGATCAGCGTCTGCCCGGTCTCCTCGTCGGATTCGATCCGGAAGGTCGGGTCCTCCTCGCCGAGCCGCTGCAGCGCCGTTCCCATCTTCTCCTGGTCGGCTTTCGTTTTCGGCTCGATCGCGACGGCGATCACCGTCTCCGGGAACTCGATGCTCTCCAGGGCGATCGGCGCGTCGGGCGCGGCCAGGGTGTCGCCGGTCCCCGTGTCCTTGAGGCCGACGCCGGCGCAGATGTCGCCCGAGTAGACCTCCTCGATCTCCTCGCGGCTGTTGGCGTGCATCATCAGCAGGCGGCCGATGCGCTCGGTCTTCCCCGTTTTCACGTTGAGGACCCGCCCGCCGGCCTCGAGCTTGCCCGAGTAGACGCGGAAATAGGTGAGCTTGCCGACGTAGGGGTCGGTCATGATCTTGAAGGCGAGCGCGGCGAAGGGCCCGCTGTCGTCGGCGGGGCGCTCGGCCTCGGTCGGCTCGTCCTCGCCCTTGCCGGCGGGAACCAGGCCGGTGACCGGCGGCACCTCGAGCGGCGAGGGCAGCAGCTCGACGACCGCGTCGAGCAGCGGCTGCACTCCCTTGTTCTTGAACGAGGAGCCGCAGAGGACGGGGGTCACCTTGGTGTCGAGGCAGGCCCGGTGCAGCGAGGAGGCGATCCGCTCGTGGGGGATCTCCTCCTCGGCGAGGTACTTTTCCATCAGCTCGTCGTCGTAGTCGGCGCAGGCCTCGATCAGCTGGGTGCGGTATTCCTCGGCCTGGTCCCTGAGGTCGTCGGGGATCTCTTCGGTCTCGAACTCGGCGCCGAGCTCGTCCTTCCAGACCAGCGCCTTCATCTCGACGAGATCCACGACGCCGACGAAGTCTCCCTCGCTGCCGATCGGCAGCTGGATCGGCAGCGGGTTGGCGCCGAGCCGGTCCGTCATCGTCTGCACGGCGTTGAAGAAGTCGGCGCCGGTCCTGTCCATCTTGTTGATGTAGGCGAAGCGCGGGACCTTGTACTTGTCGGCCTGGCGCCAGACGGTCTCCGACTGGGGCTCGACGCCGGCGACGGCGTCGAAGACGGCGATCGCCCCGTCGAGGACGCGGAGGCTGCGCTCGACCTCGACGGTGAAGTCGACGTGGCCGGGCGTGTCGATGATGTTGATCCGGTGCTTGTTCCACTCGCAGGCCGTCGCGGCGGAGGTGATCGTGATGCCGCGCTCCTGCTCCTGTTCCATCCAGTCCATGACGGCTGCGCCCTCGTGGACCTCGCCGATTTTGTGCGTGCGGCCGGTGTAGTAGAGGATGCGCTCGGTCGTCGTCGTCTTACCGGCGTCGATGTGCGCCATGATCCCGATGTTGCGGGTTTTCTCTAGGGGGAAGCTGCGTGGCATGGTCTTAAGGTAAAGGTGTCGGCGTGGATCGGGGACGAGCGAAAAGAAAGCCTTCCGGAAAGGACCGGGGTAGGCGCAAGAAAAAGGCCCTCGCGGGCCCGCGGAAGCCCGCAAGGAAGCAGCGCGCTCGGCGACGCGGAATAGTAGCAGCGGCGCGACGCCGCAGGGAAGCGCTGGCGGCGCTCGCGATCGGATGGTCGCGCCGGGTCGACCGCCGGGCCGACCGAGTTCTGGTCCGCGCCGAGCCGCTCGCCCTGCGCCTCCGGGCCGGCGCCCGCCGAGCCTGGTCGACCTGGTCGAAGCGGCTGCTGGGCTGGGGCCGGCCGGTGTACGCCCTCGCCGGGCGCCTGGCGCGCTGGGCCGGGCGGCGGCTGCGGCCGCTCGGCGTCTTCGCCCTGCGCCTGCTCGGCTTCCTCGAGCGCCGCACGCGGCGGGCCGCCGCCTGGGCCGTGCGGGCCTCGACCGCGGCCAGCGCCGTCGTCACCGAGGAGCGCGCCATCTGCGGCGTGATCGTCGCCTCCTCGGCCTGCCTGCTCGCCTCCCAGTTCGTCGAGTACCGCGGGGTCGAGGTCGGCGGGCCCGGCTACGCGGGGCTGCCCGAAGCGGCGCGGGCACCGACCGTCGGCGTGCAGACGCCGATCGACGCCCATTCCTACCTGCTGGTCGCGGTCGCCCTGCTCGGCGCCGGCCTCGGGGTGGCGGCGGCGCGCAGCCACCGGGCGCGGCTCGGCAGGGTCGTCTTCGGGCTCGGCCTGCTCAGCGTCGCGGTCGTCCTCCTCGTCGACCGCCCGGCCGGCCTCGACGTCGGCTCGCAGGCGGCGTTCTTCTCCGGCGCGACCGCCGTCCTCGAGGACGGCTTCTACGCTCAGCTCGCCGCCGCCGGGGGGATGATGCTGGGCGGCCTCCTGCTCTTGCTCGCCCCAAAGGTGGCGGCCCGCTACCATGCGCGCCCGTGCCGAACACGAACCAACTTGTACGCAAGGGCCGCAAGCGGCCTAAGAAGAAGACGACGACGCCGGGCCTCAAGTCGGGCCAGGGGCGCAAGAAGGCCGTGGCCGCGCCGCAGCGGCGGGGAGTCTGCACCCGCGTCGCAACCGTGACGCCGAAGAAGCCGAACTCGGCCCTGCGCAAGATCGCCCGCGTGCGCCTCACCAACGGGATGGAGGTCACGACCTACATCCCCGGCGAGGGGCACAACCTCCAGGAGCACTCGGTCGTCCTCGTCAGGGGTGGTCGCGTCAAGGACCTGCCGGGCGTCCGTTACAAGGTCGTCCGCGGCACGCTCGACGCGGCCGGGGTCTCCGACCGCAAGCAGGCCCGCTCCCTCTACGGCGTGAAGGCTTCCTGATGCCGCGCCGGTCCGCAGCCCAGATCCGGCCGCTGGAGCCCGATGCCCGGCATCGCAACCGGCTCGTCCAGCAGGTCATCAACAAGGTCATGCAGGACGGCAAGAAGTCGCTCGCCGAGCGCATCGTCTACGACGCCCTCGCGATCGTCGGCGAGAAGTCCGGCGAGGACCCCGTCGAGACGCTGGAGGGCGCGATCAAGTCGCTGACCCCCGTGCTCGAGGTCCGCTCACGCCGGGTCGGCGGCGCCACCTACCAGGTCCCGGTCGAGGTCCCCGCCCGCCGCGCCCGCACGCTCGCGGTCCGCTGGCTGGTCGACTACGCCCGCAGCCGCCGCGAGTACTCGATGGCCGACCGCCTCGCCGGTGAGATCCTCGACGCTAACCAGCAGCAGGGCAGTGCCTGGAAGCGGAAGGACGACATCTACCGCATGGCCCAGGCCAACAAGGCCTTCGCTCACTACCGCTGGTAGGCGGGCTCGCCGGCGCATGGACCGCCCCCTGCTCGCGATCGACGTCGACGGGGTGATCAGCCTCTTCGGCTTCGACGAGCCGCCGGCCCGGGACGTCGCCCGGTTCGAGCTGATCGACGGCATGGTGCACTGCATCTCGCTCGCCGCGGGCGAGCGGCTGCGACGGTTGGGGGAGCATTTCGACATGGTCTGGGCGACCGGCTGGGAGGAGAAAGCCAACGACTACATGCCGAACGTGCTCGGCATGCCGGAGCTTCCCTTCCTCACCTTCAAGGGCGCCGCCCGCTTCGGCTCGGCCCACTGGAAGCTGGCGCCGCTGGAGAAGTACAGCAAGGGCCGCGCCGTCGCCTGGATCGACGACAGCTTCGACGAGAGCTGCTACGAGTGGGCCCGCGAGCGCCGGGACCCGACCCTGCTGGTGCCGACCGAGTCCGCGCTCGGGCTCGAAGAGGCGCAGACCGAAGCGCTGATCGCCTGGGCCAGCACGCTCGGCGACCCGACGTCCCCTTGAGCTCCCGCGGCGCGTCTGTCTAGACTGGTCCGCGTGGAGGGCTTCTGGCCAATCTTCTTCCTGCTGGTCGTGCTCAAGGTGCCCGTGTTCGGCGCCCTCTGGCTGGTCTGGTGGGCAAGTCGGGAACCCGAGCCCGAAACCAGCCCTGAGGATTCGGGTGGCGGCTTCAGCGGCCGGCGTCGTCCTCCCCGCCCCCGCCCTCGTGGCCCGCACGGCGGGCCCTTCGGCGGCGCGGCGAGAAGGCGGATCCGCACCCGTTCAGCGGAACTTGTGAGTGACCGCAGGGAGCGGGCTCCGATGGATGGGTGCGGATCCGCCTCCTCCTCACCCACCCGTCAGGCCGGCTGAGCCGCCCGCTTGCGCTCGCGCCTGACCTGCCGGAGATAGGGGTGGAAGTCGACCTCGATCGTGTGGCGCTTGGAGGCCACGAAGCGCGTTTCGAGCCAGCGCTCGTAGTCGGCGATCTCGGACCGCATCTCACCTGCGGGCGGTAGCGTCGCGCGGCCCTGAAGCAGGTCGGCGATCCATTCCGACTGTGCCTCGGCGATCGGCATGATCGGGCCCAGCGGCTGGACGAAGCCGACGAAGTAGAGGCCCGGATGGCCGACATCGACAACCCGCCGGTAGAGCGGCATGCGGTTCCCGGGCGCCGAGAAGACGCTCTCGTCGAGGAACGGGAAGCTGATCCTGTAGCCGGTGCAGTAGATGACGAGGTCGATCTCCTCCTCGCTGCCGTCGGCGAAGCGCACCGTCCTGCCGCCGCTGAAGCGGTCGATGTTCGGCTTCACCTCGATGTCGCCGTGGCCGATCCGCGGCAGCAGCTCGGAGGAGACCGTCGGGTGAGCCTCGAGCAGCTTGTGGTCGGGCTTGGGCAGCCCGTAGTCGGTCATCTCCCCCACCGACAGCTTCAGCAGCCTGGCCATGAAGAAGCGCTGGACCGAGCGGGGCAGATAGGTCATCGCCGGCGGCGATGCTTCGTCGACCGGCTTGCCGCCGATGAACTTGGGCAGCACGTGGGCGCCGCGCCGCATCGCGAGGAAGGTCTTCTCGGCGATCCGCGAGGACTCGACCGCGACGTCGACGGCGGAGTTGCCGATCCCCAGCACCAGGACCCGCTTGCCGACGAGGACGTCGGGCTCGCGGTAGTGGTGGACGTGGACCTGCTCGCCGGCGAACTCCTCGGCGCCGGGAAATCCCGGCTCGGGCCAGCGCGGGTTCCAGTGATGGCCGTTGGCGACGAGAACGGCCCGGTAGCGCTCCGCTCCGCTCGCCGTCGGGGCCTTTGACCGTCACCTCCCAATCGCCCGCTGTCGCCGTGCCGTTGCCGGCGACGGGCTCGACCGAGATCACTTCCGTGTTGAAGGTGATCCCCTCGCGCAAGCCGAAGCGCTCCACGTAGTCGTCGAAGTACTTGGCGACCTGCCAGTGGCTCGGGTAGTCGGGGTAGTCGTCCGGCATCGGGAAGGCGCGGTAGGACATCAGCTTGCGGGCGCTGTTGATGTGCAGCGAGCGGTAGGCGGAGGAGACGCCGTTGTCGTTCTCGTAGCGCCAGTTGCCGCCGACCATCGAGCCCTTCTCGAAGCAGTCGTAGGGGATCCCCCGCGCCTTCAGCACCTGGCAGGCCGTGATCCCCGAGGACCCGGCGCCGATGACGCAGACCTTCTCCGAGCTGGCCATGCGGCCAAATCTACCGCCCGCCGCCGCGCGGGGCCTCAGCGCCGCTTGCCGGCGCGGCGCAGCTTCAGCGTGCCGGTGCGGATGCCCCCGCCCGACACCTTCGCCCGCACCCCGCCGCGGCTGCGGCCGATCAGCCTCGCCGCGCCCCTGCTGATGCGAACTCTCAGCGTCCGGGTTTGCCCGGCCGAGAGCGAGAACGACCGACGACCGACGACGACGAGCCGCTTTCCGCCCTTCTTCCCGCGCAGCTTCAGGCGGATCTGAGCCCTGCCGGCGCAGGTCGCGCCGGCGCCGCCGGAACAACGGATCCGCAACAGCGCAACCCGGCCCCTGACCTTCGCCTTGCGCCCGGCGAGCGAGGCGATGCCGGCACCGCGGGCAGCTTCGACCGCGAAGGCGCTGCCCGCCGGGCTGGCGTCGGCGTTGCCGACCGCGTCGACCGCCCTGACCTCGAAGACGTAGGAGCCGGCGGCCAGCGCCGCCAGCGTGTGTGGCGAGAGGCAGGGAGCGAAGGCGCTCCCCGCGAGGCGGCACTCGAACGTCGCCCCCGGGTCGGGAGAGACGAAGGCGAAGCTCAGGGTGCTGACGGTGGTGGCGCCGCTGGGCCCGGAGACGATCGCCGTCTCCGGGGCTGTGGTGTCGACGGAGAAGGAGCGGCTCGCCGGGGTCGGGTCGGTGTTGCCGACCGGGTCCGAAGCCCGCGCCTCGAACGTGTGGGGGCCGTCGGCGAGGGTGGCGGGCGTGTGCGGCGAGGCGCAGGCGGCGAAGGCGGCGGCGTCGACCCGGCACTCGAAGCTCGCTTCGGGGTCGGCGGAGGAGAAGCCGAAGGTCGGGGTGGCGTCGGCGGTGGTCCCGGCCGGGCCCGAGTCGATCGCCGTATCCGGGGGAGTGGTGTCGACGCTGAAGGAGCGCGAGGCGGGCGAGGCATCGGGGTTTTCGAGCGCGTCGAGCGACCTGACCTCGATCGTGTGCGGGCCGTCGCCGAGGGCGGCGGGGGTGTGCGGGGACGTGCAGGCCGCGAAGGCGGCGGCGTCGATGCGGCACTCGAAGGTGGCGCCCACTTCGTCCGAGGAGAAGGCGAAGGTCGGGGTGCTGTCCGCGGTCGGGCCGCTCGGGCCGGATTCGATCGTGGTCTCAGGAGGCGTGGTGTCGACGCTGAACGAGCGGCTCGCAGGAGTCGGGTCGGCGTTGCCGACGCCGGCCAGAGCCCGGACCTCGAGCGTGTGCGGGCCGTCGGCGAGCGGCGCCGTCGTCTGTTCGGCCACGCAGCTGACGAACGGGTTGGCGTCCACCCGGCACTCGAAGGTCGCCGACCCCGGTGCCGAGGAGAAGGCGAAGGTCGGCGTGTTGTCGGCGGTCGGCCCGCTCGGCCCCGAGTCGATCGCCGTGTCGGGCGGGATCGGCAGGCAGGCCGAGAACTCCGAGGTCCCGTCGGCTTCGACCGCGGAGAGGTCGGTCGCCGTCGCCGTCGCGAAGCGCCCCGGCGAGGTCCCGGCGAAGAGGAAGTCGAATTCGGCGTCGCCGCCGGCGTCGGTGTTGACCGTGGTCGCGTGGATCAGCGTCTCCCCCTCGCCGTTCCCGGACTGGTCGCAGGAGTCGCCGGCGAAGATCTCCACCCGGTAGAGGTGGCTGTGCTCGGAGTTGAGGGTGCCGGCGATGTTCGTTTCGCCGGGCTTGGTCTCGGCGAATTCGAGGACCGGGTAGTTCTGCAGCCGGTTCGGGTGCAGGGAGTCTTCGTCGTCGAGGTCGTTGACGTCGGCCCCGTCGCCGGCGAGGTCGATCCCGAGGTCCTCGGGGTCATCGCCGTTGTCGTGGATCGAGTTGCCGAGGACGCGGTTGTCGGTCCCCTCGCCGCCGACGAGGACGCCGTCTGTGCCGTTCTCGGCGATCGTGTTGCCGGCCCCGGGAGCGGCGCCGCCGATCGTCTTGCCGCCCGCTTCGCTCTCGAGCTCGACCCCCGCCCCGTCGTTGCCGAGCGGCAGGCCGGAGTCCTCGCTGAGGCCGATCACGTTGCCCTCGACCACGCCGCCGGACCCACCGGCTCCTTCGATCAGGACGCCCGCCCCGCCGTTTCCGGAGATCGTGTTGCCGGCGCCGGTCGCCGTGCCGCCGACGGTCGCTTCGTCCGCGGTCAGCAGGAACACGCCGCTGAAGGCATTCCCCCGGTCCGCTTCGCCGTCGGCGTCGGTCCCGATCAGGTTGCCTTCGATGCGGAGTTCGTCGCTGCCGGTGGAGCGCACCCCGTTGGAGCCGTTGCCCGAGATCACGTTGCCTTCGCCGACGCCGTTGTCGCCGATCCTCGCCCCGACCGAGGAGCCCGCGTCGATACCCGAAGAGGTGTTGCCGATCACGGTGTCGCCGTCGGCGCCCAGCCCGATCGTGTTGCCCTCGACCGTCGGGCTCGCCGTGGAGGCGATCTGGAGCCCGGCGTTGTCGTTCCCCGAGATCACGTTGCCGGCCCCGGCGGAGCCGATCTTGGTTTTCGTCCCCGCGTCGAGGATCCCGGCGCTGGTGTTGCCGCGGTCGAGCAGCCCGCTGGCATCGGTGCCGATCAGGTTGCCGAGGATCTCGGTGAATTCGGTGCTTTCGACCCTGAGGCCGACGTTGCCGTTGCCCGAGATCACGTTCCCGGCGCCGGCCGCGGAGCCGCCGATCGTGTTTTCTTCCCCGGCGAAGGCGACCGTCACACCGCTGAAGGCGTTCGGAAGCGGAGTGTTGCCGTCGGGCTCGAGGCCGATGTAGTTCCCCTCAACCGCGTTCGCGACCACCGAGGCGCCGCTCAGGTTGACGCCGGTCGATTCGTTGCCGGAGATCACGTTTCGGGCCGCGGCCGAGGTGCCACCGACCAGGTTCGAGGTGCCGCCCTTGATCTGGACACCGACGTTCTGGCCGCCCGGGGCCGCGGTGCCGGTCGCGTCCGGCCCCAGGTAGTTGCCGGAAATGGTGTTTTCGTCGGAGGCTTCGACTTCGACGCCGTTGGTCGCGTTGCCGGAGATCACGTTGCCGGCGCCGGCAGCCGTGCCGCCGACGGTGACGCCTTCGCCGCCGACCAGCCGCACCCCGGTGAACCCGTTCGGCACGTCGTCGGTCCCTTCCTCGTCGGTGCCGATGTAGTTGCCCTCGAGCCTGTTACCCGACCCGGCCCCGATCACGGTGATCCCGTAGGAGCCGTTGCCCGAGATCACGTTGCCGAGATCGCCGGTGCCGCCGATCACGTTGTCGTGGGCTTCGGTTTCGATCGCGACTCCCGAAAGCGAGTTCGGGATCGCGGTTTCCCCGTCGGGCGCCAGCCCGATCAGGTTTCCGCGGACGACGTTTTCGGAGACTTCTCCGCCGAGCAGCCGTACTCCGATCGTGTTGCCGGCGATCACGTTGCGCTCACCCGCCTCAGGCCGCCGACCTCGGCTCCCTGGGCCGTGCCGCCCAGGCGGACGCCGGCCGGCTGACCGAAGAGGGCTTCGGTGCCGGCTCTGTTCAACCCGATCGTGTTGCCGGAGACTGTCGCTGTGCCGCTTTCGATCAGGACCCCGGCCAGGCCGTTGGCGGAGATCGTGTTGCAGACGTCGTCGCAGGCCGCGGTTTCCTGGCCCAATTCGGAGACCTCGCCGCCGATCGTGGTGGTGCCGCCGCCCTGGACGCGGACTCCGTATGAGGTGTTGGGAACCGCGAGGTTGCCGGCCGTGTTCGTCCCGATCGCGTTCCCCTGCACAACCGTGCCGCTGCTTCCCGCGGCGACGACCACGCCGTAGGTGTTGCCGGAGATCGTGTTGGTGGTTCCCGGCAGGCCGATCGTCGTTTCGGCGCCCCCTTCCACCCGGACGCCCACCGCGTTGGGGAGTGCCACCGAGCCGGTCGAGTCCGTGCCGATCTTCGAGCGCGTGATCGTCGTCCCCACGGCGCCTTCGAGGACCCTCACGCCGCTGCCGATGCTGCCCGAGATCTGGGTCGAGTCGATCACGACGCCCTCGCCTTCGACGTCGACGCCGTAGGTGTTGGGGAGGGCGGTGGTGCCTTCGGTGTTGGTCCCGATCTTGCTGCGCCGGACCGCCGTGTCGTCGCCTTCGGCGACGATTCCGGTCCCGGTGAATCGCTGGACCGTCAGGCCGCAGGCGATGCTGCCGGGAGCGGTCAGGCGCAGGCCGGTCGAGACCGCTCCCTGGCCGTCGATCGAGACCACGATCCCGGGGGATCCGGCGCAGTTCAGTTCGGTCGTCGTCGAGATTTCGGTCGGCTGGGTGACCGCCGGCAGCGGGGTCGCGGGCTGGGCCGCGACCGTGATTCCGAACCCGATCGTGTTCAGCCCTTCCGCCGGTTCGTTTGCGTTCGACTCTTCGATCGCCGCCCGCAGGGTGCAGTCTTCCTCGCTGCCGTTGTCGTCGGGGTCGCAGTCGCCGTCCCCGGGTTCGCCGTCCGCCGTCGTCGCCGGCATCGAGGACCGTGTAATCGTAGGCCGGCGCGGCGGGCGCGTCAGGCGCCCCGACAAGTCCCGCCGAGAGGACGAGCGCCACCGCGATCAACGGGCCCGTGGCCCTCGAATCCCCCCTCATCTCCCCACAGGGTCGCGAAGGAACGGAGGGCCTTCAACTCCTGGCACCGCAGGCTTTCGTCGGCCCCTCCGTAGGTTTTCCCCGAATCGGGACGGGCCAGGCCCCCTATCCTGGGGCGGTGCCCGGGAGCGAGCCGCAGGCGACGGACGGCAACGGCCTGCTCGAGCGGGTCGAGGAGCGTCGCGCCCTCGCCGACGCGCTGCGCGCAACGGGCGAGGGCCAGGGCGGGGTCGTCGTGATCGAGGGCCCGGTCGGGGTCGGCAAGACGGCGCTGCTGGACGGGTTCTCGGCGGAGGCCGACGGCGAGTTCAGGGTTGCCTCCGCCCGCGCGTCCGAGCTCGAGCGCGACTTCGCCTTCGGGGTCGGCCTGCAGCTGCTCGCGCCGCTGGTCGAGGGCGCCGAGGACGGGCGCGTCTTCGGCGGGGCGGCGGCGCTGGCGCGGCCGCTCTTCGAGCAGGCCGAGGTCGAGTCCGGGCGCGACGCGATCTTCCCCCTCCTGCACGGCCTGCACTGGCTCTGCGCGACCCTCAGCGAGGAGCGACCGCTGCTGCTCTGCGTCGATGACGTGCAGTGGGCCGACGAGGCCTCGCTGCGCTTCCTCGCCTACCTCGGCGCCCGCGTCGCGGAGCTGCCGATCCTGATCCTGGCCTCACGGCGGGTCGGTGAGCCGACCGAGGCAGACGAGGCGCTCGAGGAGCTCGGCTCGCTGCCGACCGCCGTTCGGCTGCGGCCGGCCGAGCTCAGCCGCGAGGCGGTCGCCGAGCTGGTCCGGCGCGAGCTCGGCGACTCCGCCGACCCCGGGGTCGGCGAGGAGTGCTGGCAGCGCAGCGGCGGCAACCCGCTCTTCGTCCGCGAGCTGCTGCGCGCCGCCCGCGACTCCGACGGCGGCGGCGAGCTCGACCTGCCGGAGTCGATCGCCAACCTGGTCGAGCGACGGGTCGCGCGCGTGCCCGAGACGGGCCGCGCGACCGCCCGGGCGCTGGCGATCCTCGGCGACTCCTCGACCGACGTCGAGCTCGAGGTGGTCTCCGGGCTGGAGCCGATCGCCAGCCTGCGCGGGCTCGACCAGCTGCGCGCGGCGGAGCTCACCGACCCTGAGCACCCCCGCCGCTTCCGCCACCCGGTCATGCGCCAGGCGGTGAGCGAGTCGACGCCCGCCGGCGAGCGCGCCCTGCTGCACCTGCGCGCCGCCCGCGCGGTCGCCGCGCGCGACCCGAAGCGGGCCGCGGCGCACCTGATCGCCGCTCGTCCCGACGGCCCGAGCGGCGAGCCCTGGGCGGCCGACCTTCTCCGCGACGCCGCTTCGCTCGCGCGCGGCCGTGGCGGGGGCCGGGAGCCGATCGCCTACCTGCGCCGCGCCCTCGAAGAGCCGATGGGAGCCGGGATGCGTCGGGAGTCGCTGCTCGAGCTGGGTCGGTTGGAGGCCGACGCCGGCGACCCCGAGGCGCTTCCCCACCTCGCCGAGGCAAGCGAGATGGGGCGCGACCCGGTCGAGCGCGGGGGGATCGCCCTGGTCCGCGGCGACGCCCTCTTCCACCTGGTGGCGCTCGAGGAGTGCTCGGCCGTCTGCCGGGCGGCGATCGCCGACCTCGGCGACGAGGACCGTGAGCTGCGGCTGGCGCTGGAGGCGACCGCGCTCAACGCCGACGCCCTGCTCGGAGTCCGGCGCGAGCGTCCCGGCGAGCTGACCGCTGAGGTCGCGGCGGGCGTCACCCCGGCGGAGCGGGCGATCCTCGCCCACGTTGTCGCCGACATCGCCGCGACCGGGTCCCAACCGGCGGAGCAGGTGCGGGCGCAGGGCCGCCGCGCGCTCGGCGAAGGCAAGCTGCTGGCCGAGGTCGGCCCCGCCTCGCCGATCTTCATCTACGCGGGGACCGCGCTCGCCTGGGCGGGTGCCCACGAGACGGTGATCGAGATCACCACCGGGGCGCTCGACGATGCGCGCCGCCGCGGCTCGCTGATCGGGGTCAGCTACTCGGCGGCGCTGCGCTCGGGCACGGCGTTGCTGAACGGCGACCTGGCCCTCGCCGAAGCCGACGCCGAGCTGGTCGTCTCCGGTCTGCCCGCCGCCGACCCGATGGCCTATGCGGTCGCCCTCGCCTGGCTGATCGAATCGATGATCGAGCGCGGCCGCGTCGAGGATGCCCGCGGCGCCCTCGATCGCAGCGGCCTGACCGGAGACCTGCCGGAACTGGGGACGATCGACTTCCTGCTCCTCGCCCGGGCGTCGCTGGCCCGCGCCGAGGGCGATCTCGAGGGCGCCCTGGGCGAAGTCGAGGAGGTCGGCCGCCGCGCGACCCGGGCCCGCTATCTGAACCCCGCCGCGATCGACTGGCGCTCGCGCTGCGCCGGCCTGCTGGCCGAGAGCGGCGAGCCCGAGCGGGCGCTCGAGGTGGTCGAGGACGGCGTCACCCGGGCGCGGGCGTTCGGGGCGCCGCGGGCCCTGGGCATCGCCCTGCGGACGCGGGGGACGCTGGCCGATCCCAGCGCCGGGATCGGGGACCTGCGCGAGGCTGTCGGCCTACTCGAGGGGGTGACCGCGGTCGAGCACGCCCGTGCCGTGATCGCCCTCGGCCGGGCGCAGTTCGCGCTCGCCGAGGAGAACGCCCGCGAGACCCTCTACTCGGCCATGGATCTGGCCCACAGGGCGGGCGCCCACGCCCTGGTCGAGGAGTCGATGGAGGCGCTGCGGGCGACCGGCGCCCGGCCGCGACGGCCGCGGCTGACCGGCGTCGACTCGCTGACGCCGCAGGAGCGCCGAATCGCCCAGATGGCGGCCGGAGGGAACCGGCAACCGCGAGATCGCCGAGACCCTCTTCCTCACGCGGCGCACCGTCGAGATGCACCTCTCCAACGCCTACCGCAAGCTCGAGATCGAGTCGCGCGAGGCCCTCCCCGGCGCCCTCAGCGGCCCGGGCGCCTGAACGGCTCACCTCCGCGGCTCCCGTTGCTGCAATAGGCGACCTGGGGGCTCAGCTGTGCCGCCGCTGAGCCGGCAGCGCCATTTCCCCGGCCCGTCCTTGACGCAGCGGGCGCTCGAGTGGCGCAGTTCGCCGCCGAGTGAGTTCGCCGGCGCCTTCGAGTCGACCATCGAGCCCTTCTCGAAGCAGTCGTAGGAGATCCCCCGCGCCTTCAGCACCTGGCAGGCCGTGATCCCCGACGACCCGGCGCCGATGACGCAGACCCTCTCCGAGCTGGCCATGCGGCCAATCCATTTTTCTGTTGAGGTCGTAGTTGTTGCCGCATAGCGGGATGAAATACGACCTCAATGCTGGAGCTGCTTCGTGCGACGGTCCAGTTCACGTGGGGCGAGCCCCGGAAGCGGGCGGGTTCAGCTGGACCGGTGCCCGGCCCCTGCCCTACTCAGCTCTTCGGCTCGTCCGAGGTGCTCTGGATCTCCTGCGCAAGCTCCTCGAGCTCCTCCGCGAAGGAGGGGCCGAAGCCCTCGACCGGCGCCTCGGCGCCGTCGATCCCGAGCTCGGCGGCGAGGTCGTCCTCGTCGAGCAGGCCCTCCTCGCTCGGCGGCTCGATCGGCACCGCGGGCTCGACCGAGAGCGTCCGGTAGTGCTTGAGGCCGGTCGCGGCCGGGATCAGCTTGCCGATGATCACGTTCTCCTTGAGCCCGACCAGGCGGTCACGCTTGCCCTCGAGGGCGGCGTCGGTGAGCACCTTGGTCGTCTCCTGGAAGGAGGCGGCGGAGAGGAAGGACTCGGTCGCCAGCGAGGCCTTGGTGATCCCGAGGATGACCTCCTCGCCTTTGGCCGGCGTGCCACCGTCTTCCTTGGTCTTCTTGTTGAGCCGTTTGAGGTTGCCGCGATCTTCGAGCTGCCCGGGGAGCAGGCTGGTCGAGCCCTTCGACTCGATTTTCACCTTCTTCAGCATCTGGCGGGCGATCAGCTCGATGTGCTTGTCGTTGATGTCGACGCCCTGGGCGCGGTAGACCCTCTGCACCTCGGCGACGAGATAGAGCTCGACGTCGGTGCGGCCGCGGATCGCGAGCAGGTCGGCCGGGTAGAGCGAGCCCTCGTTGAGCTGCTGGCCGACCTCGACCTTGTCGCCGTGGGAGACGTGCAGGCGGGTGCGGGGCGGGAAGCTGTAGGAGTGCTCCTCGCCGCTGGACTCGATCACGATCACTTTCAGCGCTTTGTCGGTCTCTTCGACGGCGACCTTGCCCGCCGCCTCGGCCATCTGCGCCAGGCCCTTCGGTTTGCGAGCCTCGAAGAGCTCGACGATCCTCGGCAGTCCCTGGGTGATGTCCTGGCCGGCGACGCCGCCGGTGTGGAAGGTCCGCATCGTCAGCTGCGTGCCGGGCTCGCCGATCGATTGGGCGGCGATGATCCCGACCGCGTCGCCGATGTTGACCGTGAAGCCGGTCGCCGGGGCGACCCCGTAGCAGGAGCGGCACACGCCTGAGTCGGCATCGCACTTGAGCGTCGAGCGGACGGGGACCGGGACCTCGTCGTCGCCGAACGCCTCGGCGATCGCCTCGACGTCGTCCATCGTGATCTCCTGGTTGCGCTTGAGCAGCTCGCGACCGCGCTTGGTTTCGAGCTTTTTCGCGGCCAGGCGACCGGCGAGGTTGTCGTTCAACGAGCCGTCGTCCTTGCGGATCGCCATCTCGATGTGGTCCTTCGTCTTGCAGTCCTCTTCGCGGACGATCACGTCCTGGGCGACGTCGACCAGGCGCCGGGTCAGGTAGCCCGAGTCGGCCGTGCGCAGCGCCGTGTCGGCGAGCCCCTTTCGGGCGCCGTGCGTCGAGATGAAGTACTCGAGCACCGAGAGGCCCTCCATGAAGTTGGCCTTGATCGGCCGCTCGATGATTTCGCCTTTCGGATTGGCCATCAGGCCGCGCATGCCGGCCAGCTGGCGGATCTGTTTGAAGGACCCGCGAGCGCCCGAGTTGGCCATCATGAAGATCGGGTTCAGCTCGTCGAGGTTGTCCTCCATCGCCTGCGCGACCTCGTCGGTGGCCCGGTTCCAGTGCGCCGTGACCGCCTCGTGGCGCTCCTCGGCGGTGATGTAGCCGTCCTCGTACTGGCCCTGGATCGCCGCCGTCTCCTTCTCGTAGCGGTCGAGGATCTCCGCCTTGCTCGGCGGCGAGACGACGTTGTTCTTGGAGACCGTGATCCCGGCCTGGCTCGCGTAGTGGAAGCCGAGGTCCTTGAACGCGTCGAGCACCTCGGAGACGGCCGGGGCGCCGTAGGCCTCGACCAGGTTGGAGACCATCTGGTTGACGTCGCGCTTCTTCAGCGAGAAGTTGACGAACTCGAATTGCTCGGGATCGAAGTCGTCCCCGAGCGCCTCGGCGAGGGCGCGCTCGATCTTCTCGTTGAAGATGATCCGCCCGACCGTGGTCGGGAAGTGCTCGTGGCCGGCGCGCCGGTACTCGGCGTGGTCGTGCAGCTTGCAGCCGCCGTTCTCGTAGACGAGCTCGGCCTCCTGCGAGGAGCGGAAGACCTTGGGCGCGGAGCCGTTCTTGGCCGCCCCCTTGCCCGACTTGAGCTCCTGATCGACCTTCGCCAGCTCCTCGGCGTCAGGGCCGTAGGTGAGGTAGTAGATCCCCAGCACCATGTCCTGGGTCGGCGTCGCCAGCGGCGCGCCGTGGGCCGGCGAGAGGATGTTGTTGGCGGAGAGCATCAGGATCCGCGCCTCGGCCTGGGCCTCGGCGGAGAGCGGCACGTGGACCGCCATCTGGTCGCCGTCGAAGTCGGCGTTGAAGGCGTGGCAGACGAGCGGGTGGACCTGGATCGCCTTGCCCTCGACGAGGACCGGCTCGAAGGCCTGGATCCCGAGGCGGTGCAGGGTCGGCGCCCGGTTGAGCAGCACCGGGTGCTCGTGGATGACCTCCTCGAGCACGTCCCAGACCTCGGGGATCATCGACTCGACCATCTTTTTCGCCGCCTTGATGTTCTGCACGGCTTTGCGCTCGACGAGCTGGGCCATGATGAACGGCTTGAAGAGCTCGAGCGCCATCAGCTTCGGCAGGCCGCACTGGTGCAGCCGCAGGCTCGGCCCGGAGACGATCACCGAGCGGCCCGAGTAGTCGACGCGCTTGCCGAGCAGGTTCTGGCGGAAGCGCCCCTGCTTGCCCTTGAGCATGTCGGAGAGCGACTTCAGCGGCCGGTTGCCGGGGCCCGTGACCGGGCGCCCGCGACGGCCGTTGTCGAACAGCGCGTCGACCGCCTCCTGGAGCATCCGCTTCTCGTTGTTGACGATGATCTCGGGCGCGCCGAGGTCGAGCAGCCTTTTGAGGCGGTTGTTGCGGTTGATCACGCGCCGGTAGAGGTCGTTGAGGTCCGACGTCGCGAAGCGGCCGCCGTCGAGCTGCACCATCGGGCGCAGCTCCGGCGGGATCACCGGCACGCAGTCGAGGATCATCCAGTCCGGCTTGTTCTCGGAGTTGAGGAAGGCGGAGGCGACTTTCAGGCGCTTCACCGCGCGCGCCTGTTTCTGGCCCTTGGAGCTGTTGATGACCTGCTCCATCTCCTCGCATTCGGCCTCCAGGTCGACCTGCTCGAGCAGGTCGCGCACGGCCTCGGCGCCCATCCCGCCGCGGAAGTACTCGCCCCAGCCGAAGGGAGAGCCGAAGCGGTCCTTGAGCTCACGGAAGACCGTCTCGTCGTTGACGACGTCCTTCGGCTTCATCTCCGTGAAGATCTTCCAGACCTCCTGCATGCGCTCCATCGCCTCTTCGATGTATGCCTCGGTGTCCGAGATCTCGGCGTCGAACGTTTTGCGAAGTTCTTTGATCATCTTCGCCCGTTCGTCGTCCTTGAGCTTGCGCAGCTGCGCCTGCGTCAGCTTCAGCGAGTCGGCCCAGATGTGGTCGTCGTCGTCGAACTTGGTCTGCGTGCCGTCTTCGAGGTACTTGACGCGCCGCTCGAGCGACTCGCTCAGCTCCTGGGTCCGCTTCTGCTGTTCGGACTCGTAGGAGTCGGTGACTTTCTTGACCTCTTTCTCGAGTTTCCCGAGGTCTTTGTCACGGGCCTCGACGTCGACCCAGGTGACCATCGAGGCGGCGAAGTAGAGGACCTTCTCGAGCTCCTTGGGGGCCATGTCGATCAG
Organism: uncultured Solirubrobacterales bacterium; assembly: GCA_963727615.1. Lineage (GTDB taxonomy): Bacteria > Actinomycetota > Thermoleophilia > Solirubrobacterales > 70-9 > VRUE01. Next base: position 4,471 of record CAVSHD010000007.1, on the reverse strand, counting down.
GTAGCCGATCCGGCTCGGGACGCCCTTGAAGAACCAGATGTGGGAGACGGGAGCGGCCAGGTCGACGTGACCCATGCGCTCGCGGCGCACCTTCGAGCGCGTCACCTCGACGCCGCAGCGCTCGCAGACGATGCCCTTGTAGCGGACCCGCTTGTACTTGCCGCAGTAGCACTCCCAGTCCTTGGTCGGGCCGAAGATGCGCTCGCAGAAGAGGCCGTCTTTCTCCGGCTTCAGGGTCCGGTAGTTGATCGTCTCCGGCTTCGTGACCTCGCCCCAGCTCCAGGAGCGGATCTTCTTCGAGGAGGCGAGCCCGATCTCGATTGCGTCGAAATTGTTGATGTCGATCATGCTCAGTCCTCCACCTTCGCCTCTTTGGGCTCCTCTGCCTTGGCGGCGTCGGTGCCGCCCTCGCCCTCTTTGATCACCTGCTCCTCCTGCTCGTCGGCGGCGCCGGCGCCGTTGCCGTCGGCGCGCACGCCGGTCAGGTCCATGCCGAGCTCCTCGGCCGCTTTCAGCAGGTCGTCGTCATCGTCGGCGACCTCGACGTCGCCGCCCTCGGAGACCACGTTGGCGTCGAGCGAGAGGCTCTGGATCTCCTTGAGCAGCACTTTGAACGACTCGGGAATCGACGGCTCGGGGATGTTCTCCCCCTTGACGATCGCCTCGTAGGCCTTGACCCGGCCGACCGTGTCGTCGGACTTGACCGTGAGCATCTCCTGGAGCGTGTAGGCGGCGCCGTAGGCCTCCAGGGCCCAGACCTCCATCTCGCCGAAGCGCTGGCCGCCGAACTGCGCCTTGCCGCCCAGCGGCTGCTGGGTGACGAGCGAGTAGGGGCCGGTCGAGCGCGCGTGGATCTTGTCGTCGACGAGGTGCAGGAGCTTGAGGATGTACATGTAGCCGACCGTGACCTTGCCCTCGTAGGGCTCGCCGGTGCGGCCGTTGTAGAGCTGCGCGGTCCCGGAGCACTTCGCCCCGACCGGGCCGTTCTTGTCGATGCCGAGGTCGATGCCGCGCTCCTCGAAGTTCTCCTCCTGCCAACTGACGAGAGCGTCGTCGACGTCCTCGACGGTGGCGCCGTCGAAGACCGGAGTGGCCACGTAGACACGGCCGTCGCCCTTGTCGGAGTGCGCCTGCTTGTGCGCCACCGAGCCGTCGTCGTACCAGCCGTTGGCCGCGACCCAACCGAGGTGCGTCTCGAGGATCTGGCCGATGTTCATCCGGCTCGGCACGCCGAGCGGGTTGAGAATGACGTCGACGGGGGTGCCGTCGGCGAGGTGGGGCATGTCCTCCTCGGGCACGATTTTCGAGATCACACCCTTGTTCCCGTGGCGGCCGGCGAGCTTGTCGCCCTCGGCGATCTTGCGCTTGGTCGCGACGTAGACGCGGACCAGGTCGTTGACGCCGGGCGGCAGGTCGTCGCCGTCGTCGCGGCTGAAGGTGAGCACGTCGATGACGACGCCGCCCTCGCCGTGAGGAACCTTGAGCGAGGTGTCGCGGACCTCGCGCGCCTTCTCCTTGAAGATCGCGCGGATCAGCTTCTCCTCGGCGGTCAGCTCGGTCTCGCCCTTGGGCGTGACCTTGCCGACCAGCAGGTCGCCCGAGATCACCTCGGCGCCGACGCGGACGATGCCGCGCTCGTCGAGGTTGCGCAGGCTCTCCTCGGAGCGGTTGGGGATGTCGCGGGTGATCTCCTCGTCGCCGAGCTTGGTCGTGCGGGCGTCGATCTCGTACTCCTCGATGTGGATCGAGGTCATCTCGTCGTCCTTGACCAGGCGCTCGGAGAGGATGATCGCGTCCTCGAAGTTGTAGCCCTCCCAGGACATGAAGGCGACCAGGCAGTTCTTGCCCAGCGCGATCTCGCCACCGGCGGTCGAGGAGCCGTCGGCGAGGACCTCGCCCTTCGCCACCTTCTGCCCGGTGTTGACGATCGAGCGCTGGTGGATGATCGTGCCCTGGTTCGAGCGCATGAACTTCTGCATCGTGTACTCGTCCCGCTTCGAGCCGTGGGTGACGACGATCGACTCGGCGTCGACGTGCGTGACCTCGCCCGCGTTGTGGGCGAGGACGACGTCCCCGCTGTCGACCGCGGCGCGCTTCTCCATGCCGGTGCCGATCAGCGGCGGCTCTGGTTTCAGCAGCGGCACGGCCTGGCGCTGCATGTTGGAGCCCATCAGCGCCCGGTTGGCGTCGTCGTGCTCGAGGAAGGGGATCAGCGCCGTCGCCACCGACCAGATCTGGGTCGGCGAGACGTCCATCAGGTCGACTTCCTTGGGCGCGGCGGTCGCATACTCCTGCTCGCCGGAGCGAACCAGGACCTGGGGGCCCCTCAGTTTGTTGGTCTTGGGGTCGATCTCGGCGTTCGCCTGGGCGATCACCTTGTCTTCCTCCTGGGTCGCGTCGAGATGCAGGATCTCGTCGCTGACGACGCCGTCGACGACCGGCCTGTAGGGGGTCGTGACGAAGCCGTGTTCGGAGACCTGCGCGTAGGAGGACAGCGAGCCGATCAGGCCGATGTTCGGCCCCTCCGGCGTCTCGATCGGGCACATGCGGCCGTAATGGGTCGGGTGCACGTCGCGGACCTCGATCGGGGCTCGCTCACGGGTCAGCCCGCCGGCGCCGAGCGCCGAGAGCCGCCGCCTGTGGGTGAGCCCGTCGAGGCTGTTCGTCTGGCTCATGAACTGCGAGAGCTGCGAGGAGCCGAAGAACTCCTTCATCGCGGCGACGACCGGGCGGATGTTGATGATCGTCTGCGGGGTGATCGCGTCGGCGTCCTCGGTGGTCAGCCGCTCGCGGACGACGCGCTCCATCCGGTAGAGGCCGATGCGGAAGGCCTCCTGGATCAGCTCGCCGACCGTGCGCAGGCGCCGGTTGCCGAAGTGCTCGTACTCGTCGAGGTGCTCGTTGACCGGCTCGCGCGGGTAGGTGATCGCCTCCGCGGCGTAGTCTTTGATCGGGTTCTCCTCGTCGATCTCCTCGGGGATGCCGAGCAGCTTCGGGAGGCTGACGAGCTCCTTGACCAGGGCGATGATGTCGTCGTGGGTGAGGACCCGGTTGTCGAGGTCGACGTCGAGGTCCAGGCGCGCGTTCAGCTTGTAGCGGCCGACGCGGGTCAGGTCGTAGCGCTTGGGGTCGAAGAAGAGCTGCTCGAGCAGGTTCTTGGCGGCGTCGACCGAGGGCGGCTCGCCCGGGCGCTGCTTTTTGAAGAGCTCGATCAGGGCGCCCTCTTCGGTCAGGGTCGCCTCGGTGTCGGCGGCGATCGTGTGCCGCAGGTAGACCGAGTTGTCGAACATCTTGAGGATCTCGTCGTTGTCGACGTAGCCCATCGCGCGCAGCAGGACGGTGACCGGAAGTTTGCGCTTGCGGTCGATGCGGACGAAGACTTTTCCTTTTTTGTCGACTTCGAGCTCGAGCCAGGAGCCGCGGGCCGGCATCAGGTTGGCGATGAAGACCTGCTTTTCGGGGTCCTTCGGCGCCATCACGTAGGCGCCGGGGGAGCGCACGAGCTGGGTGACGACGACGCGCTCGGTGCCGTTGATGATGAACGTGCCGCGCTCGGTCATCCACGGGAAGTCGCCCATGAAGACGGCCTGCTCGCGGATCTCGCCGGTCTCCTTGTTCTGGAAGGCGACGGTCGCGGTCAGCGGCCTGGAGAAGGTCATGTCCTTCTCGCGGCACTCCTCGATCGTGTGCGGCGGGTCCTCGAATTTGAACTCGCCGAAGACGATCGCGAGGTTCCCCGTGTAGTCCTCGATCGGGGATATGTCGTCGATCGTTTCCCTCAGGCCACCGTTCTTCGGATCGGTCAGCTCTTCGAACGAGCGACGCTGAATATCGATCAGGTGGGGGACTTCGAGGGGGTTGGTGAGGTTGGAAAAGCTCCTACGGGTTACGGGGGCAGCGTTCGAACGTGCCAAGTCGGCGACTCCTCAAGCGGTCAGAGGGACGTGAAAAAAGCGCAGATTATGGGCAGGGGGGCACAACAGAGCGCGACCGCGAAAAATAACACACGGCCGCGCTCGGCCGCGAGCTCGGCTCCCTGCCTGGGATCCAAGCGCGGTAAGTCGGGCTTTATTTGAGCTCGACGGTGGCGCCGGCCTCCTCGAGTTCGGCCTTGAGCTTGTCGGCCTCCTCGCGATCGACGCCCTCTTTGATCGCTTTCGGGGCCTCGTCGACGATCGCCTTGGCCTCTTTGAGGCCGAGCCCGGTCGCCGTGCGCACGACCTTGATCACCGGCACTTTCTGGCCGCCGACCTCGGTCAGGACGACGTCGACGGTGGCGCTCTCCTCCTCGCCGCCTCCATCGCCGTCTCCCCCGCCGGCGCCGGCGGCGGCCGGAGCCGCGGCCGCGACGGCCGTCGCGGAGACGCCGAACTCCTCCTCGAGCGCTTTGATCCGCTCGGAGAGCTCGAGCACCGAGATGCCTTTCAGCTCCTCGATCCAGTCCTCGGTTGAAATCGCTTTGGTTGCCACT
>CAVSHD010000006.1:0-430496 GCA_963727615.1 uncultured Solirubrobacterales bacterium | reverse complement strand
GTCCTACAACGACATGAAAAACCGGATCATGGGCGACCTCAAAAAAGTCTTCCGGCCTGAGTTCCTCAACCGGATCGACGAGGTGATCGTCTTCCACAAGCTGGCCAAGGAGGAGGTCAAGGAGATCATCGACCTGATGATCAACCGCGTCCGCGTGCAGGTCGCCGAGCACGAGCTGCAGCTCGAGTTGAGCGACGACTCGAAGGATCTCCTGGTCGACAAAGGCTGGGACCCCTCGATGGGCGCCCGGCCGCTGCGCCGCGCGATCCAGCGCTACATCGAGGACCCGCTCGCCGACGAAGTGCTGCGCCAGGGCGAGATGGTTCCCGGCTCGACCGTGATGGTCGAGCGCGATCCCTCCGGCGACGAGGAGGACAAGCCGCTGAAGCTGACGATCGTCGCGCCGAAGAAGCCGGCGAAGAAGAAGGAGCCGGCCGAGAAGGAGCCCGAGAAGGTGGGCGTGGGCGCGAAGAAGGACGGTGAGCCGCAGGGCGAGCAGCCGTCCGTCGACCCCGAGGGCTGAGCGTACCCGCATGCGCCCGCCCGGCCGCACCGCGATCGGCGCCTGGAGCGGCGGCCGCTTCCTGCGCTTCGGCGAGGCGGTCGAGGAGGGGCGCCTGGAAGCGCTGCTGCGTCCCGGCGAGGGCATCGACACGGTGCTCACCGCCGACACCTACGGCCAGGGCGCGGCCGACCGGGTCGTCGGCCGGGCGCTGGCCGGCGCGCCGCGCGACGACTACTCGCTGGTCGGCGCGGTCGGGCACGACTTCTACGAGGGCGAGCGCGACGGGCCGCGCGGCTTCCCGCGCTTCACCGACCCGCGGCTGCGCGGGCCCGGCGAGTACGCCGACTACCTGCGGATGGCGGCGGAGCGCAGCCTCGAGCGGCTCGGCGCGGATCGCTTCGACCTGCTGCTGCTGCACAACCCCGACCGCATCGGGTACTCGAGCGAGGCGGTCTGGGACGCGATGGCGGCGCTGCGCGACGAGGGGCTCGCCGGGCAGATCGGCGTCGCGCCCGGGCCCGCCAACGGCTTCACGCTCGACCTGATCCCCTGCATCGAGCGCTTCGGCGAGCGGATCGACTGGGCGATGATCATCCTCAACCCGTTCGAGCCCTGGCCGGGCGAGCTCTGCCTCGACGCGGCGGCGCGCAACGATGTCCGCGTGATCACCCGGGTGGTCGACTACGGCGGCCTCTTCTGGGGCGACCTGCGGCCGGGGATGGAGCTCGCCCAGGGCGACCACCGGGCGTTCCGCCCGCCGGGCTGGATCGAGGCAGGACTGGAGAAGCTGGAGCGGGTGCTGCCGATCGCCGAACGGGCGCGGCTGACGCCGATCCAGCTCGCCTGCCAGTGGAACCTCGCCCACCCGGCGGTCGAGTGCGTCGTGCCGACGCTGATTCAGGAGGCCGGTCCGGACGCCTGTCCGATCGAGGCCAAGCGGGTCGAACTGGCGCATATGCCGGCCGAGCAGCGGCTCAGCGAGGAGGACGTCGCGGCGATCCGCGCGGTCGGCGACAACAGCGGCTGCATGGCGCTGAAGGGCGCCAGCCCCGAGCACGAGGGGGAGGAGCGGCCCGACCGCTGGGCGCTGAGCGAGGATCTGGCCGCGGTGGGCGAGCGCTGGGGCATCGACCCCGGGCGCGACCTGGCCACCGCCTGACCATCCGCAGACGCAGATAGCGTCGCCGCATGCTGCGCATCGACGAGAGGACGCGGCCCTGGTGGACGCTCGCCGGGGCCTGCTCGGGCCTCTTCATCCTGATGCTCGACTCGACCGTGGTCGCGCTCGCCCTGCCCAGCATCCGCCACGACGTGAACGCGAGCGCCGCGGGCCTGCAGTGGATGATGAACGGCTACCTGCTGATCATCACCGCCTTCGTCGTCACCGGGGGCAGGCTCGGCGACATGTTCGGGCGCAAGCGCCTGTTCCTCGCCGGGATGGCCCTCTTCGCCCTCGGCTCGGTGGTCTCGGCGATGGCCGACGACCAGCTGACGCTGATCGCCGGCCGGCTGCTGCAGGGGCTGGGGGCGGCGCCGATGCTGCCGCTCTCGCTGGCGATCGTCTGCCATGCGTTTCCCGCCGGCAAGCAGGCCCGGGCGCTCGGCATATGGGCGGGGATCTCGGCCGTCGCGCTCGGCGTCGGCCCGCTGGTCGGCGGCGTGCTGGTCGACCTCGACTGGCGGCTGATCTTCTGGATCAACCTGCCGATCGCGCTCGCCGGGCTCGCGATCATGTGGGCGGCGGCGCCGGAGTCGACCGATCCCGGCTCGGGGCGCCGCGTGGACCTCGCGGGCCTGCTCGCGCTCGCGCTCGGCCTGACCGCCGTCGTCCTCGCGCTGATCCAGGCCGAAGAGTGGGGCGGCGGCGCGGTCGCCGCGCTTGCCGTGCTCGGCGTCGCCTCCCTCTACGCCTTCTGGCGGATCGAGCACCGGGTCGACGAGCCGATCGTCGATTTCGGCCTGTTTCGCAACGGCCCCTACTTCGGCGCCAGCGCCGCCGCCTTCGCCCTGGTCGGCGCCTACTGGGCGGTGATGTTCTTCCAGTCCCAGTACCTGCAGGACGTGCGCGGCCACTCGGCGACCCTGAGCGGCCTGCTGATCATGCCGATCACGGTTCCGATGATCTTCATCTCGCCCTTCTCGGGCCGGTTGATCGGCCGCTTCGGCGCCAGGCGGCTGATGACGCTGGGAATGGTCCTCGGGCTCCTCGGAGTGCTGGCGCTGACCCAGACCGGCCCGCACAGCTCCTACGCCCTGCTGCTCGCCGGCTACCTGCCCTTCGGCATCGCCCTGGGGCTCGTCTACGCGCCGATGTCGACCGCCGCGATGGCCGCGATGCCGGCGGAGAAGGTCGGCATCGCCTCCGGCGTGCTGGCGATGGACCGGGTGATGGCCGGCACGGTCGCGCTCGCCGTAGTCGGCGCCGTCTTCCACGCCCTGCTCGCCGCCCACAGCTCCTTCGCCGACGCCGTCGGCGCCTCGACCTGGGTTCTCGTCGGCCTATGCGCCGTCGGCGCCGTCTGACCTGGATATTCGTTCGGGACAGCATCACCCGGTTCCGGAGCCCCATGGCCGTCAAAGGCACTTCCATCTTCACTAAAGGAAGGCCATCCCGGTAGGGGTGAAACGTCTTGTACTTTTTCGTTGAGCGCTTGCGGCGACAGCACAACCCCGATTCACCGAAAAAGTTAAGTGGAACCCCTGCGGGATGGCCTACGTGACCAACCCGCTTGACAACGTCCTTTCCGACCTTTCCACTAGGGATTAGCCAGACCGCATTCCAGAGCGGAATTTGCCATCCTAGAGGAGATGTCTTCGGCGCCTGGCGATGAGCTTCACGAGTTAGCGGAACGCCAGGACCCCCGGCTACTCCGGGCGCTGGACGTCGTCGCCCCGGGCGCCGCGCTGCGCGAAGGCCTCGACAACATCGTCCACGCCAGCACCGGCGGCCTGATCGTCGTCGGCGACCCCGGCGACATCTCCCACCTGCTGTCCGGCGGGATCAGGCTCGACATCGACTACACGCCGGCGATGCTCTACCAGGTGGCGAAGATGGACGGCGCGATCGTGCTCAACGCCGAGGCGACCAAGATCGTCTGGGCCAACGTGCAGCTGATGCCCGACCCGACGATCCTCTCCTCGGAGACCGGCACCCGCCACCGCACGGCCGAGCGCGTCTCCAAGCAGACCAAGGCGCTGGTCGTCGCGATCTCGCAGCGCCGCGACGTGGTCTCGCTCTACGTCGAGGGCACCAAGTACATCCTGCAGGAGATCCCCGCCGTGCTGGCCAAGGCCAACCAGGGCCTGGCGACGCTGGAGAAGTACCGCGAGCGGCTCGAACACGTCTCCAACCGCCTCACCGTGCTCGAGTTCGAGGGCGGCGGCGTGCTCTACGACGCGCTCACCGCCCTGCAGCGGGCCGAGCTGACGACTCGGATGGCGGTCGAGGTCGAGCGCTACATCGTCGAGCTCGGCACCGAGGGCCGGCTGATCGAGATGCAGCTCGAGGAGACGATGGTCGGCGTCGCCGCCGACAAGACGGCGCTGATCCGCGACTACCTGGTCGAAGACACCGAGCAGAACCTGGCCACGGCGCTGCAGTCGCTGGCCCGCATGCCGCACGAGGACGTGCTCGACTTCGGCCGCCTCGCCGAGCTGCTCGGCTACGACCGCAAGCTCAACACGCTCGACTTCCCGGTCGCCCCGCGCGGCTACCGGATCATGGGGCGCATTCCGCGCATCCCCAAGCTCGTCGTCCAGAAGATCATCCGCGAGCTCGGCGGCCTGGAGGAGGTCCTGGCGGCCTCCGACGCCGACCTGGAGGCGGTGGAGGACGTCGGGCAGACGAGGGCCAAGGACATCCGCGAGGGCCTGCGCAGGCTCCAGGAGGTCGACTTGGTCGACAGGTACTTACAGAGTTGACGGTCAGCAGAGGCCGTCGCGAAATCGAAAGGAGCAGAGCGATTCCCCAGCTAGAGGAGGCCACCGAGGCAGGCGTCGAGGAAGTCGAGTACGTGTGCGACTTCGAGGAGGGCGACAAGGTCGTCTATCCGCATCACGGCGCCGGCCTGGTGATGAAGAAAGAAGCGCGTGAGCTGATGGGCGAGGAGCGCGATTACCTCACGATCAAGATCCTCCACAACGAACTCACCGTGATGGTCCCCTGCGAAAACGCCGGCAAGGCGGGCCTGCGGCGGGTCATCGACGAGGAGGAAATCAAGAAGGTCACATCCGTCCTCACCGACGAGGTGTCGGAGATGCCGAAGAACTGGAACCGGCGCTTCAAGTACAACCGCGAGAAGATCAAGACCGGTGACGTCTTCGAGCTCGCCGAGGTCGTCCGCAACCTGGCGATCCGCGAGATGGAGAAGGGCCTCTCGACCGGTGAGAAGCAGATGTACACCCGGGCGAAGAAGATCCTCGCCTCGGAGTTCATGTACGCGCTCGACAAGGACGAGGAAGGCGCGGAGGAGTACCTCGACGGGCTGCTGGAGGAGCGCTTCGCCGCCACCGCGTAACGCTTCGCACGCGGCATCCGTCACCGCGGTCATCGCGGCCGCCGGCTCCGGGGAGAGGCTCGGAGCCGGCGGCCCGAAGGCCTTCGTGCCGCTGGCCGGCCGGCCGCTGGTCGAGTGGTCGATCGCGGCGCTGCGCGCCGCGGCCGGCGTGCGCTCGATCGTCGTCGCCTGCCCGCCGGGCCACGTCCACGATCTCGGCGGCCACGACCTCGGTGTCGTCGACGGCGGCGCCACCCGCGCCCAGTCGGTCGCCAACGCCCTGGCGGCGGTCGGCACCGAGCTGGTCGCGATCCACGACGCGGCCCGCCCGCTGGTCACGCCGGAGCTGATCGAGGGCGTCGTCGCGACCCTCGCCGCCGACCCCGAGGCGGACGGCGCGATCGCCGCGACCCCCGTGACCGACACGATCAAGCGCGCCGAGCACGGCGGCCCGAAAGGCAAGTTGCTGCCTTTTCCCCACGATGGTGGGGAGAAAGCAGCGATTCGGATCGCGGAGACGCGTCGACCGGGGCGAGCTGTGGGCGGCGCAGACGCCGCAGGTCTTCCGGGTCGAGGCGCTGCGCCGGGCGCTCGAGGGCGATCCCGCGCAGATCGAGAGCGCGACCGACGAGGCGATGATGGTCGAGGCGGCGGGGGGGAGGGTGCTGATCCACCCGGCGCCGCCCGAGAACCTCAAGGTGACGACGCCGTTCGACCTGCGCCTCGCCGAGCTGCTGCTCGCCGAGCGCTCTAGTCGAGAGTAGGACCCAGACCAGAGCCGCGGCGAAGCAGACCTGACCGACGCCGAGGGCCACCCCGAAGCTGACCGCGCCGAGCGCCGCGGCGACCGCGGTGCCGAGCGCGAAGGCGCCGAGCATGATCGTGAGCTGGCGGATCATCGGTGGCCGCGCCTTCGCTCGGAGGCCCGGCGGCGGCGCGGGAGCAGTCGCCGCGATGTGGGCGCGGCGCCGCGGGAAGACGCGGTCTCTGGACCAGAGCGTCAGCACTCCGGCGAGCAGGATCGCGCCAGGTTGATCAGCAGCTGCTCCATCGCGCCCGCGCCAGGCGGGCCAGTCGGCGTAGGCCGCGGCGACGCCCGATCGTCGGCCGCGGCGGGGATCGTCGTCACCGAGATCAGCACCCCGACCAGGGCTCCCGACTTGGCCGACGTCAGCGAGAGCATGCCGGCGGTGCCGGCGAAGAAGGCGACGATGAAGGAGAACTTGTTGGGGTTGGAGATGAAGGAGGTCAGTGCGTTCTCGGTCAGCTGAAGTCCGACGTCGACCAGCCCCGTCGCCTTGGGCGAGCAGGGCGAAGAGGTAGGCGGCGGTGATGCCGATGGGGAAGCCGACCGCGAGGCGCGGCAGCGAGCGCAGCGCGACCTCCCAGCGGCGCTGGACGAGCGGCCACGCAGAGCCCGGCGAGCGGGCCGAACTCGGGGCCGACGACCATCGCGCCGACGATCAGGATCGGCGAGCCGAGGAAGATGCCGACCGAGGCGATCAGGCAGGCGAGGACGATGAAGGCGAGGTAGTTGGCGTTCAGCTCGGTGCTCTCCGAGGTGCGCGCCTCGACCTCCTCCCAGACCACGGCGTCGCCGGGCAGCCCCGGCGGCCGCCCGCTCGGCCCGTTCGGCGGCGGCGGAGATCTGCGAGTCGATCTCCTCGATCGCGATCGACCCCTCGCTCGGTGACGCCGAGTTCGCGCAGGTCGTCGATCACGACGCTGGCGTCCTCGCGGGCGACGTCGCAGAGGATCACGTCGCCCGTCGGGCCGAGCGCCGCGCCCGGCGAGTGGACGAGGTTGCAGACCGAGGGCGTCGCTTCGAGCAGGTCGAGGACCGCTCGGACTCGGCTCGCGTGGGGACGACGATCCGCAGATGGACCATCGCGCAGCGTAACCGCGGCCCGGGTCGCCCGGGTCGCCGCCGAGCATCTAGGCTCGGGGCGATGCTGACCGACTACCACCTGCACCTGCGGCCCGACGAGCAGGGGACGCCGCCGGAGCGCTACTTCACGGCCGAGAACGTCGAGCGCTACCTGGAGGCCGCGGCGACGGCCGGGATCGAGGAGCTCGGCGTCTCCGAGCACGTCCACCGCTTCCGCCAGGCGCTCGAGCTCTGGCGCCACCCGTTCTGGGAGGAACAGGCGGTCGACGACCTCGACGCCTACTGCGAGTTCGTCCGCGGCGACCGCCGCTGCGGCTCGGCATCGAGTGCGACTTCGTCCCCGGCGCCGAGGACCGCACCGCCGACGCTGCTCGAGGCGCGCGACTTCGACTACGTCGTCGGCTCGGTCCACTTCGTCGGCGAGGATGCCGTCGACCACGAGGGCTGGGACGCCTGGGAGCGCGCCGGCGACGCCGACGAGGTCTGGCGCCGCTACTTCGAGGCGCTCGCCGAGTGCGCCCGCTCCGGCCTCTTCGACATCCTCGCCCACCCCGACCTGGTCAAGGTCTGGGGCCGGGGCCGGCCGCTGCCCGAGCGCGACCCGCGCCACTACTACGAGCCGGCGGTCGAGGCGATCGCCGAGAGCGGGATCGCGGTCGAGGTCTCGACCGCCGGCCTGCGCAAGCCGGTCGGCGAGATCTACCCGGCGCCCGCCTTCGCCGAGATGTGCGTCGAGGCGGGCGCCCCGCTTCTCGCTCTCCTCCGACGCCCACCTGCCCGAGCAGGTCGGCTTCGGCTACGACCGGGCGCTGGACTTCCTCGCCGAGCTCGGCGTCGAGCGAGATCGCCGTCTTCGAGGGCCGGCGCAGCGCGGCTGGAGCCGCTCGGGGCCGGGTCGGCGAGGATTGAGCCGATGAGCGTCGGGATCGGCTACGACAGCCACCGCTTCGCCGAGGGCCGGCCCCTGGTCCTCGGCGGGGTCGAGATCGAGCACGAGCTCGGCCTGGCCGGGCACTCCGACGCCGACGTGCTCACCCACGCGGTGATCGACGCCCTGCTCGGCGCCGCCGGCGAGGGCGACATCGGCACCCTCTTCCCCGACGACGACGAGCGCTGGCGCGACGCCGACTCGATCGACATGCTGCGCACCGTGGTCGGCACGATCGGCGGGCGGATCGTCAACGTCGACGCGACCCTCGTCTGCGAGCGGCCCCGCCTCGCCGACCACCGCGGCGAGATGGAGCGCCTCCTCGGCGAGGCGACCTCGGCCCGGGTCAGCGTCAAGGCGACGACCAACGAGGGCATGGGCTGGATCGGCCGCGGCGAGGGAATCGCCTGCATCGCCGTCGCCTCGGTCGAGAGCCAATAGTCTTCGCGATCCGGTGGGCAGCCTCGACTCGATAGCGGCGAGCGTGCGCCAGTCGGCCTCCGACTCGGCCTTCGAGGCCAGGGTGCTGCGCGAGGCCGGCATCCTCGAGCCGATCCGTCCCGACAAGGCGGCGAAGATCGGCACGACCTTCGTGCGCTGGGGGGCCTCGCCGGCGACCGGGATCGCGATCGCGGCGATCCACCACCCCGACGCGATCGCGATCGTCGACGAGCGCGGCTCGCTCACCTTCGAGCAGCTGCACCGCCGCAGCAACGCGCTCGCCCGCTGCTTCGCCCGGCATCGGGATCGGCTACGGCGACGGGGTCGGGATCATGTGCCGCAACCACCGCGGCTTCATCGAGGCGACCCTGGCGCTCGCCAAGCTCGGCGCCAGCGCCCTCTACCTGAACACGATGTTCGCCGGCCCGCAGCTGGTCGAGGTGACTCGCCGCGAGGGCCCGAAGGCGCTGGTCTACGACGAGGAGTTCGAGGAGCTGCTCGAGGGCGTCGACGGCGGCGTCGAGCGGGTCGTCGCCTGGACCGACGGCGAGCCCGGAGGGCGCGACGATCGACTCGCTGATCGCCGAGGGCCCCGAGGACGACCTCAAGCCGCCGCCCGACAAGCCGCGCTTCGTGATCCTCACCTCGGGCACGACCGGCACCCCGAAGGGCGCCCAGCGCTCCAGCCCCGACGGCCTGCTGGCGATGGCGGCGATCATCGACAAGATCCCCTACCGGTCGCGGGAGACGATGATGATCGCGGCGCCCCTCTTCCACTCCTGGGGCTTCTTCCACTTCGTCGTCAGCCTGCCGACCGCCTCGACGCTGGTCCTGCGCCGCCGCTTCGACCCCGAGGAGACGCTGCGCGCGGTCGCCGAGCAGCGGCGCCCAGGTGCTGGCCGTGGTCCCGGTCATGCTCCAGCGCATCCTCCAGCTGCCCGAGGAGACGCTCGACCGCTACCGGCTCGACTCGCTGCGGATCACCTCGCTCTCGGGGTCGGCGCTGCCGGGCGAGCTGGCGATCGCCTGGATGGACCGCTTCGGCGACACGATCTACAACCTCTACGGCTCGACCGAGGTCTCCTGGGCGACGGTCGCCACCCCCGAGGACCTGCGCGCCGCCCCCGGCACCGCCGGCCGCCCGCCGCGGGGCACCGTCGTCAAGCTCTTCGACGAGGACGGCCGCGAGGTCCCGCGCGGCGAGGTCGGGCGGATCTTCGTCGGCAACGAAATGGCCTTCGAGGGCTACACCGGCGGCGGCGGCAAGGAGATCATCGACGGCCTCTTCAGCAGCGGCGACGTCGGCCACCTCGACGAGAACGGGCGGCTCTTCATCGACGGCCGCGACGACGAGATGATCGTCTCCGGCGGCGAGAACGTCTTCCCGCGCGAGGTCGAGGACCTGCTCGCCGATCACGAGGCGGTGGTCGAGGTGGCGGTGATCGGCGTCGAGGACGAGGAGTTCGGCCAGCGGCTGAAGGCCTTCGTCGTCCTCGAGGAGGGCGGCGAGGTCGGCGAGGACGAGCTCAGGGCGCACGTGAAGTCGAACCTCGCCGCCTACAAGGCCCCGCGCGAGATCGAGTTCCTCGAGGAGCTGCCCCGCAACGCGACCGGCAAGGTCCTCAAGCGCCACCTGCACGAGCGCGACGCGAGCAGCTCCGCCTGAGTCGGCGCCGCCGCGCGCGCCGCGCCGGGTCGCCGCAAATTGCGGAGTTCCTGCCCGGAGGGCGGGTGGCGTCGCTTCCGGCGGCCGTAGTAGTTTGCGACGCATGAGCGCGGAGGCAGCCAGCGTCGACGGGGACCGGCCTGCGGTCCGCCTCGACGAGGTCGGCGCCGCGACCGAGGAGATCCGCGGCGTCGCCAAGCAGGCGCTCGAGTGGGTGCGGGTCGGCGAGGAGCGCCTCGCCGAGGCCCGGGCCGACGCCGCCGAGGCGGTGGAGCGAGCCGGGCGGGAGAGCGCCGAGGCCCTGGAGCGGGCGGACGGACGGCCGCCGAGGCCGAGGAGCGCGCCGAGCAGGCTGCCGCCGAGGCGGCCGGGGTTGCCGACCGCGTCGCGCCGAGGTAAGCAGCGGGCGATGGAGGCCCTGCGCCGGATCGGCGAGGAGGGCCGCGAGAAGATCGCCGCCGAGCGCGAGAGGCGGCGCGCCGCCGAGGCGTCGGGCGAAGGCCGCCGAGCAGGCCCGCGACCGGGCTCGAGACGGCCCTCGAAGCCGAGCGCGAGCGCGACGCGCGGCGACCGCGAGTCGCTTGCCGCCGAGATGATGTCGCTGAAGGAGAGCTTCGAGCAGGAGCGGCTCGAGCTGAAGAGGCGCGGCGAGGCCGAGGCGAAGAGGCGGGTCGAGGAGGAGGTCGCGAAGGTGCGCGAGGAGGCCGACGCCCGCGTCGCCGCCGCCGAGCAGCGCGCCGCCGAAGCCGAGGCCGCCCGCGAGGAGGCGCGGCAGATCGCCGTCCGCATCGAGGGCGAGATCGAGGAGCGGGTCATGCAGGGCACCGAGGACGTGCGGCGCGAAGCCGAGGAGCGCGTCCGCGAGCTGGTCGAGCGCTTCGAGGGCGAGGCCGAGCGAGCTGGCCCGCAAGCGCGCCCACGACCAGCTCGAGGCCGAGAGCCGACCGGATCCGCAAGCAGGCCGAGCAGCGCGAGGAGCGCGCCCGCCGGGCCGCCGAGGAGGAGATCAAGGCCAGCGCCAGCCGCGCGCGCCGCGAAGCGCTCGCCGCCGCCGAGCGCACCGCCCCCTCCTGGGAGCCGCACGCCGAGGAGGAGTCCCCGGTCGCCGGCTACCGGACTTTCTGAGTCGGCACCCCGCGCGGGCATAAGCTCCGGGCCGCGATGCGCGAGGTTCGGATCAGGGACACGTTGAGCGGCGAGACCGTCGCCCTGGAGCGCTCGGGCGAGGTCGGCATCTACGCCTGCGGCCCCACCGTCTACAGCCGCATCCACATCGGCAACGCCCGCCCCTTCGTCGTCTTCTCGCTGCTGGCGCGCTTCCTGCGCTCCGAGGGCTACGAGGCGAAGCTGGTCGTCAACGTCACCGACGTCAACGACAAGATCTACGAGGCGGCGCGCGCGGCGGGCGAGCCCTCGGCCGAGTTCGCGGCGCGGATGACCGCCGCCTACGTCGAGGACACCGACCGGCTCGGGCTCGGCCGCCCCGACGCCGAGCCGCTGGCGACCGAGGAGATCGACGGCATCGTCGCGCTGATCGCCGAGCTCGTCGAGGGCGGCCACGCGTATGAGTCCGGCGGCGACGTCTACTTCCGCGTCGCCAGCTTCGAGGGCTACGGCAAGCTCTCCAACCGGCGCCCCGAGGACATGGACCAGGGCGAGGAGGCCGGGCGCCGAGTCGCTGAAGGAGAGCCCGCTCGACTTCGCCCTCTGGAAAGCCCAGAAGGAGGGCGAGGACACCGCCTGGGACTCGCCCTGGGGCCGCGGCCGCCCCGCCTGGCACATCGAGTGCTCGGTGATGGCCGAGCGCGAGCTCGGCCCCTCCTTCGAGATCCACGGCGGCGGCTCGGACCTCGTCTTCCCCCACCACGAGAACGAGATCGCCCAGTCCGAGGCGGCCGGCCGCGGCTTCGCCCGCCTCTGGATGCACAACGGCATGGTCGAGACCGACGCGGAGAAGATGTCGAAGTCGGAGGGCAACATCTTCCAGCTCTCGGAGGCGCTCGACCGCTACGGGCGCGAGGCGGTCGTCCTCTACCTGGTCTCCGGGCACTACCGCCAGCCGCTGGCGTTCGGGCCCGAGGAGATGGAGCAGGCGGTGGCCCAGGCGCGAGCGCCTGCGCAACTTCTTCCGAGAGCACGGCGATCGGGCGGCAGGGGACGGTCCCGGCGGAGCAACAGCGGGGAGGCTCCGGCGGGACCGTCCCCCGCCGCCCGTCTCGAGGCGTTCAGGGAAGCACTTGCCGATGACTTCAACACGCCCAGGGCCATCGCCCAGGCGTTCGAGCTGGTCGGCGACGCGAACCGCGGCGAGGTCTCCCGGCGCGAGGCGGTGCCGGCGCTCGTGGAGATGCTGGGGCTGCTCGGGCTCGAGTCGCTCGCCGAGGCCGAGGCCGGGGGGGACGAGGAGGCCGAGCGGCTGCTCGCCGAGCGCGAGCGAGGCGCGGGCGGCGAAGGACTTCGAGCGCGCCGACGAGCTCCGCGACCGCCTCGCCGAGCTCGGCTGGGAGGTGCGCGACGGCGCCGAGGGCGCGCGGCTGGTGCCGCGGGGCTGAGGGCGATGGCCGAGGGCAGATCGATCTACGGCAGACGCCCGGTCGAGGAGGCCGAGCACGGCAGGCGGCGCGTGCGCCGCGTCTGGCGGGCGCCGGAGACCCCGAGCGAAGAGCTGGAGAAGACTGTGCGGCTCGCCCGACCACCAGGGCGTCGTCGCCGAGGTCGATCCGCCTACCCCTACGCAGGACCGCGACGCCCTGCTGCTGCGCCGCGAGGGCGCGCTGATCGTCCCCCTCGACCAGATCCAGGACCCGCGCAACCTCGGCGCCGTCTGCCGCTCGGCCGAGCTCGCCGGCGCCGCCGGCGTCGTCATCCCCGAACGGCGCGCCGCCGAGGTCACCGCCGCCGCCTGCAAGGCCTCGGCCGGCGCCGTCGAGCACCTCGACGTCGCCCGCGTCCGCAACCTCGCCGACTGGCTGGCGGAGGCGAAGGAGGCCGGCTTCTGGATCTGGGGCGCCGACGCGAAGGCCGAGGCGGCGCCCTGGGAGGTCGACCTGCGCGGCTCCACCGTCCTCGTCCTCGGCGGCGAGGGCAAGGGGATCAGGCCGCGGGTCGCCGACGCCTGCGACGGCCTCGTCGCGCCTCCCCGACCCGGCAAGCTCGACTCGCTCAACGTCTCCGCGGCCGCCGCGGCGCTGCTCTTCGAGGCGGTCCGCCAGCGCTCCTGGGCGGGTTTCGGGCGTTTCGTGCCCCGTAGCACCTGCAACGGCGTTTGCAGAAACCTCAAGTTCGGGGTTGACAGAACACCGCGGAGCGGTAAGACTCTCGCGCCAACAAGGGTGAACCTCAGCTTGAGTCTGAGGCATCAGCCCAGTCCATAAGGCGCCTCGGGGGAGGTAAGCGGCGCCACGACCCTTCGAAGGGAGAAGGATCTGTGGCACTATCTACGCCTACGCACGAAATGCGGCTTCCGACCGGGCGCCTGAACGGCTCCACCCGGCCGCTGGACTCTCAGCCTCAACCTGAGCTTGATGATCACTATCTCGTCGCGCTCGCAAAGGAGGGCCGGGCCGACGCCTACGACGCGATCGTCCGCCGCTACCGCGGCTTCGTCCGCCTCAAGGCCTCCTCCTACTTCCTGCTCGGCGGCGAGTCCGACGACCTGATCCAGGAAGGCCTGCTCGGCCTCTACAAGGCGATCCGCGACTACCGCACCGACCGCGAGTCGAGCTTCCGCAACTTCGCCGAGCTCTGCATCACCCGGCAGATCATCACCGCGGTCAAGACCGCGACCCGCAACAAGCACACGCCCCTCAACCAGTACGTCTCCTTCAGCCAGACCCCGGCGGCCGCCGGCGACTCCGACACGACCCTCGACGAGATCCTTCCCGGCCCCACCGTCCACGACCCGGTCAACCAGGTCATCGCCACCGAAGAGCTCTCCAGCCTCGTCTCCTGCCTCTCCGGCGTCTCCGGCGTCCTCTCCGACCTCGAGTCCAGCGTCCTCTCCCTCTACCTCGACGGCCACTCCTACGAGACCACCGCCGAGAAGCTCGACTGCGACACGAAGACCGTCGACAACGCCCTCCAGCGCGTCAAGCGCAAGGTCGGCGCCCACCTGGAGTCAAGAGAGGTCGCCCTCTGATTGCCAGTTGTCCTAGAAGGTTGGAGCCGGCCCAAGCGACTCCAAATCGGGTGATCGCACTCTTATGCCGCTGCCACACTCCGCGCCACCTCGAATAACTCCTCAGGCATCGGAGTTTGAAGCCGCCAGGTGAAGGCGACTGGGCGTTCACCTTCGTGGCTGACGTAGGACGCTGGGCCAAGAAAATGGAACGGCGCAGTTCCTAGAGCGTCGCGGCGCTGCTCGCGGACGAAAGGAGGACGTTCGTACCTTGCTGATCATGTTCGATGTACCGGCGAACGGTTGGTTGATGTGGAGCTTGGCGCGACTGCGACTCCCAGTGAAATAGCTCCCGGCTGATTGCGTAGTCCCGGTACATCGTGGTCGGTGAGTAGTCACGCTCGGCCTTGCGTAGGTCGACGAAGAAGACGTCGCACTTGGCGCCTGGGATCCAAAGCACGCCGCCCTGGGTGACTTTGGGCTTTGCGTCTTCACCGAACCCGAGTGCGGCGACAACCTCCTGTCGCGAGTAGCGCGCGTGTGGTGTCAGGGGGATTTCAGGGTTGAGAGGCGAGGGCCGCGGCGCCGTGCGCGAGCGAGCGTCCAGTACAGAGAGCAATTCGACCAGCTCGCTTCGAACCGCGGGCTCTGCCCAGAGCGAGTCGAAAAATTGCTCGAGAGAATTGTGTTCATTTCCGGAGCCGAGGCCCCAGGCGAACATCGTCAATAATCGACGGCTTCGCTCGTCTGTCTCCAGACTTGGAGGGTTCGCGGACTTCAGGGCCTCGGAGTAAAAGCGGACACGCTCGGGGTCGTCGACGTGCGTGAGCTTGCCCAGTGCTGCGAGGATCTGCCCCTCGAATTCCGGGCGGCTTGCCGGCAGCATCTCTCGTCCTGCCTCGCGGCAGAGCTCGGTCCAACAGTGGCGATTGCGGTAGAGGTCACCCACCTCCAGGTCGTAACGGTCGAGGAAGTCGGCCAAGGAAGTCTCGGGCGGCGCGCCTTCCACGTTTCGCACCAACGCGCCCCAGCGTCGCTGTCGGACCGCGGCCTTGATGTTCTCAAGGACGATCTCGCGACTCTTGCGGTCGAGCTCGACGGCGCATCCGGCAGGAAGGAACGGGAATCCACGCTCAACCTGATCTGCGACGGGTCCCCGCCGCGGGTCGACGATCGCCCGTAGTCTCTCCTCGAAGCGAAACTCTGCGCGGTGCTGGCCTATCAGGTCGATAACAGTGAGATGACTCTTTCCTTTTGCACGTCTCAATCCACGTCCCAACTGCTGCGTGAACAGGGTCGCCGACTCGGTGGGACGAAGCAATAACAGGCAATCGACGTCGGGGACGTCAACGCCCTCGCCAAGCACCTCGACGGAAAAGACACAGCGCAACTCGCCGCGGCTGAGTTGGTCGAGCACGGCGGAACGGGTGGCTGGGTCGTCCTCGCCACTCAGCGCGACACTCTTCAACCCCGCTTCTGTGAACCGCTTCGCCATGAAGCGAGCGTGTTCCACCGAAACGCAGAACCCGAGTCCCCGCATCGATTCCGGCTTGTGAACGATCCTGCCGACCGCCTCAAGCAGCTTCGCAACTCGCCGATCATCGCCGCTGAAGAGATTGTTGAGCTCCTCGGCCGCGTATCGGCCGCGGCGCCAGGTAACCGCCGAAAGATTGGTGTCATCGGCGACACCGAAGTACTGGAATGGAACCAGGAAGCCCTCGTCGATCGCCTCCCAGAGGCGCAGCTCCACGGCCGTCCTACCGCCGAACCAGTGGGTGACGTCGCGTCCGTCGAGGCGCTCCGGTGTGGCTGTCAGCCCGAGCAGCTCAACCGGCTGCAACCGGTCCAGTAATCGCTCGTAGCTGGATGCAGCCGCGTGATGGAACTCGTCGACGACAACGACCTCGAAGGCGTCGGGGTTGAGCCGCTCGATCCGCTCGGCCTGGAGCGACTGGATCATCGCGAAAACATGTTTGCCGTCGGCGATATGGCCGCCACCGTGAATCTCGCCAAACGAGCCGTCGCGGAGAGCGGCGCGGTATGTAGCCAGCGACTGCCGCAAGATCTCCTCGCGGTGGGCGACGAAAAGGAGTGAAAGTCTGCGATCTGTTGCCTCGCAGAGCGCACGGTAATCGAGCGCGGCCACGACGGTCTTTCCGGTGCCGGTTGCTGCAACCACAAGGTTTCGGTGGCGGTCTTGGCGCTCGCGCTCCATGGTTAGCATGTCGAGCATCCGCTGCTGGTGGGGATAGGGACGCACATCGAGGTTGGCAAAGTTGATAGTCGTTGCGGCTCCGACCGACCGACGCTCGTGTTCACGCAAGGCACGCGCCAGCTCCTCGCCGTTGCGCTCAGGGTCATAGGGCACGAAGTGCTCAGACTCCCAGTGGCTCGCGAACGTCATCCGCACTCGGTCGATTACGTGGCCGGCGTCACCTGTTGAAAGCCGGACGTTCCACTCGAGGCCGTCGAAAAGCGCGGTGTGGGAGAGATTGGAGGAGCCGACAAACGCCGTACTCAGTCCCGAGCCGCGCTCGAGCAGCCAGGCCTTGGCGTGCAGCTTGGTCGTGCGCGCGTCAAGCGCTACGCGCACCTCGGCACCCAGCCGGACTAGCTCGTCAACCGCGCGTTTCTCGGTGGCTCCCATATAGGTGGTGGTGATCACGCGCAGCTTTCCGCCGCGGGCGACGACATCTGCGAGTGCCTCCTGCAATTGGCGCACTCCCGACCAGATCACGAAGGCGCAGATAAGGTCGACCGAATCGGCGCTAGCCAGCTCGCGGCGGAGCTCGGTGCCGACATTTGGCTGACCCTCTGCGTTTACCAGCAGGTCGCTCTGGGAAAGCCGCGTTGATGGCAACGCAGGTACCGGCGCAACGGAACCAAGCGGAGTTCGCTTACCGATGCCCTGAAGGATTCGGGCCGGTAACTCGACCTCAACAGCTTGCAAGTCCGCAGGAACGAGTGCTTTGCTGAGCAACGAGTTGACTTGCTCTGCCTGTAGATCCGCTGATTCATACTCAGTGAGGGCTCGGCGCACCTCGTCCATGAGGTGGCGGGCGAGCCTGTCTGGTGCTTCAGCGGGATCGAGCGCCTCTTCGGCGAGGAGCTCAGGGTCGAGGCCAGCAATCGCTTCCCGTAACGCACGGGTGATGAGGTGATCTCGTGGTCCAGGTTTCAGATCGGGCAACTACTGGCTCCCGCCGTCCAGGGGTGCGACTACACCCTAGATCCTGGGGAGTCGCGGAGTCCTTAAGCGGGCGGGGAAATGGGGGGAGCGAATGAATTGCGCGCCGTGCCTGAACGCCGCGGGTTCGCCTGCTTGGTTGATCACTCCTGAGTGAGCGCGTCCTACCGAATGTCCGCGAGCACGTACTCGAGCAGTTCCCGGCCGTGATCCGAGGCTGTCGCGACGTCGTCGGCGGTGATGCGGGCGCGGTGGAGGGATTGCATGCGGAGGACGTCGCCGTTCACGTGGTTGTTGGGGAAGACGCCGGCGTAGAAGACGCCGAGGCGCTCGAGGTGGTCGGCGACGAGGGCTGTGGCGGGTTGCTCGAGGGGGAGGTCGAGGTAGACGGCGTCGACGTGGCGGGTGTGGAAGAGGTGGTGGCGCTCGGCCGAGACGGCGGCCTCGAGGTCCTGGCCGGGGGTCTGGACGGTGATCAGGGCGAGGTTGTGGTCGGCGTTGATCTCGACGTGGAGCTCGGTGCGGTCGGGGAGCTCGGTGTCCTCGGGCGGGTGGGAGAGGTTGCCGCGCAGCTCGCAGAGCTCGAGGGTCTGGCCGATGATCCCGTGGTGGCGGGGCGGGGCGTAGACGTCGCGGGCGTGGCCGTCGTTGAGCTTTGCGTAGAAGAGGGCCGCCGACTGCCGCCGCGGCCGCTGCTCGCCGGCGGCGTCGTTGGAGACGGTCGCCGGGATCCAGCCGAGCAGGAAGCCGGTCTCCAGGGCGCCGAGGTCGATGTTGGCCTTCTGGCTGTAGGGGTGGGCGGCGGTCGCCTCGCTGAAGAGGCCGGCCAGGCCCTCGCCCTGGGCCCAGTCCATCAGGTAGCGCTTGGTGCGGGTGAAGAGGTGGTGGCCGCGGGCGGCCGGCATCGTCACCGCCTGGCCGGCGTGCGCCGACCGCGTCGCCGGCGGCGGCCATGCTCATCCCCTCGTGGCAGAGCAGCTCGCCGCCGTCGGTCTCGGCGATGCAGGAGACGTAGGTCCCGGCCGCGAGGCGGGCGTCAACCTCATCCGGCCTGTAGACCCAGGGGACGTCGTAGCTGTCGCCGTAGGCGGCCCGGATCGCCTCGGCGAGGACGTCGCCCTCGCCCGGTTGCAGGAACCGGAACCTGACATCCATCCGTTCCTCGGGCTCACCCATGGCGTCTATATTCGGCGAACTGCCCGCCTAGCTTAACTGGCTAAAGCACCGGATTTGTAATCCGGAGAGTTCCGGTTCGATCCCGGAGGCGGGCTCTTTCCCTCCTACTTCAGGTGTACCGGGCGCTTCAGCCGGAAGAGGTCGGAGCGGCCGGAGTCGGCGAAGAGCAGCCTCGCGTGGAGCGGGCGGCGGCGCCTGGCGCGGCGGCGCTTGGCGACCAGCCGGCGGCCCGCCTTCGTCAGTCGAAACTTCAGTCGCCTGCTCCTGCTCGGGGGCAGCGAGTATTGGCCTCGGGCCAGGGCCCGGCGCCCGACCTTCACCGTGAGCCGGCCGGCGCACGGGGCCGGCCCGGCGCAGTGGAGCCGAATGAGCAGCGCCCGGCGAGTGGCTCGTATCCCGCCGCGGGCGAGTCCCGACACACCGGCGCCCACCTTCAGCGCCAGGCTCGCGTCGCGGCGCGGGGCCCCGGAGGCGCCGCCCTGACCGGCCTCGGCCGGCCCGCCGACTCCTTCCCCCTGTCCTTCGCCACCTTCGCCTTCTTCCCCGCCACCTTCGCCTTCGCCCTTCTCCGCCGTTGCCGCTTCGGTGTCGCCGACGTAGTCGATCGCCGGCTGGTAGCCGTCGGGGAGAACCTTGGAGGCCGGGGACTGGACGAGCCCTTCGAGAGAGCCGGGCTGCTCGAGGACCGGCAGGCGCAGCTCGAGGTTGGAGACTTCGATCGGCTGCTGGAGGTTGGACGGCCGGCTGTAGGGGGGATCGGAGGGCAGCAGCTCGAGCTTCGCGACGTGGCCCTGTTCGAACCTGTAGGCCTGGGGGTGGAGCTGGAAGACGAAGCGCGTGCCGCCCTTCGCCCGGGCCGCAGCAGGCCTCTGGCGACCAGGGACTCGGTTCCGCCCGGGGCGACGTCGAGGAGCCGGGCGGCGAGCTGCGGATTCGGCCCCCGGGGCGGCGATGTCGGCGACGATCGTCGGCGAGCCGAGCAGCGTGAAGCCGGCTTCGGGCGCCGGGGGCAGCCGGTAGGTGGCCGCGCCGATCTGGTCGGCCCCGGACGCGGTCGCGCAGGCGCCCGGGCCGCCGCGACCGGGTCGAAGGACGGCGCCGATCGTCGGGTCTCCGGCGGCCGGGTGAGATCGTCTGCGTCGCTTCGTCGTCGAGGCGGATCTCGCCGGGCGCCAGGTCCCTCCAGGTCGGCCGCGGCGTAGGGGCCTTCCGAGGGCGCCGCCGGCACTTCGTCGTCAGCGCTTCGACGCTCGAGGCGGGCTCCGGCCCGGCCCCCTTCAGGTAGTGGTCGAACCAGGCGTCCTCGCGTGCCCTGAAGCAGGGCCTCGTCGGCCGCCTTGTTCTGGCTGCGCATGTGCCCGTCGTCCATGAAGAAGAGCGAGATCGGGTCGCCCGGGTACTGCGTCCGCGTCCGGTTGTAGAAGCGGATCGCCTCGTCGGCCGGGAAGAGGTCGTCGTTCCAGCCGCTCTGCGATCAGCAGCGGCGCCGGCGCGCTGCGCCGTGGGCGATGTAGTAGGAGGAGTGGTGGGCGGTGACCTCCTCGACAGCGCCGTCGGCGGTCAGCGGGTTCGGCGTCGTAGGGCTCGCCGGCGTTGATCAGCCGCGTACCAGGTGGTCAGGTCCGCTTCGGGGTCCGTGCCCGGCGGCGCGTAGTTGCTGGCGTCGCCGGCCGGTCCCGTACAGGCGCGGTGACGAAGGACGCCTTCATGACCCCGATCGGGGCTTCGCCGCCGGGTCCCGCATAGGGGGCGTCGGCGACGTAGTCGAGGGTGCGCCCGTTCGGCATCAGCGAGTAGGCGAGGTCGGTCCAGGGCTATTTGGGGGGCCGCCGCGGCGATCGCCATCGGCGTGCCGCCCGGGCTCTGTCCAGGGCACCGAGACGTGCCGTCGGGCAGCATCATCCGGTCGCGGAGGGCCGCGAGCGCCATCGAGATGCCGCCGCCGTAGGAGTCGCCGGTCACGCCGATCTCGCTGCGGCGGCGCCGCTCCTTCGTCGGCGAGGACCGAGATCAGGTACTGGGCGTCGCGGACTTCGTAGCGGTCGTCCATCAGGTGGTTGTAGCCGTTTTCGCATTTCGGCGTCAGCGGCAGCCGGTCGGGGTCGTTGCCGCCGCAGGAGTTGCCCCAGCCGCGGTCGCTCATGCTGAACACCGCGTAGCCGTCTTCGGCCCAGTCCTGGGTCTGGTTCGCCGATGCCGAGCTTCGAGCCGCCCCAGCCGTGGAAGTCGCCGATCAGCGGGTACGGGCCGTCGGGCCCGGATGGCGGGGCGGGCGGAAGGATCACGTTGACGTCGACCTTGGTTTGCCCGTCCCAGGTCGTCGGTCGGCCCGCCGCAGAGGCGCACCCCGCCGCTGGCCGGCTGCGCGGCGCAGGTGACGTCGCCGCCGAAGACGTCCGCCGGGTAGTCCGCTCGGGCGGAGGGCGCGGCGAGAAGCGCCGCGAGGACGACGACGAGACCGCAGACAGCCCTTGCTCGCAACCCAGTTACCACCTTCTCCTCCTTCGGTCGGATAATGAAAACTGGGTATTCAAACTATCAAAAGTGGGTACGACAATGAATCGTCGCCGTCGGCGACGGAAGGGCCCGGGCCTGCCCTGGCCTACGGCCGCCCGCTCAGCAGAGGAGTTCGAGTTCGAAGCAGATTTCGCGCACCGTCTTCTTGGTTTCGCCGAGGTCTTCTTCGAGTTCTTCGACGCGGCCTTCGGTCGCTCCCAGGTTGCCGAGTTCGTGGGCCAGGTCTTCGATTTCGTTTTCGAGGAATTCGAAGTCGGGGGCTTCGACGGTGCCTTCCGGCCCGGCCCGGCCGCGGGGGCCCCTCGCCCCGGTCGGCCCGGGCTTGCCCGCCGGGCCGGTTTCCGCGATCAGGGCGATGCTCGAGCCGATCGCCGCGCTCAGGGCGCAGACGCCGACGATCGTCCAGATCGCCAGGCGCCGCGAGACCTCAATCGTCCGCATTCAGCAGGCGGGCCTTCTCGGCCGCGAGCTCCTCATCGCTGAGGATCCCCTTCTCGTGCAGAGCCGCCAGCCGTTCGAGTCGCGCCAGCCGGGCGTCCTCGGCGTCGACCGGTGGCGCGCCACCCGCGCCACCCTCGCCCTCGGGGCGCCGGACCTCCGGCATCCGCAGTCTCGAGGCCCGCTCGCCGATGTTCGCGCCGCCGCTTTTGACGGCGCCGACGAACCGGTCCCGGGTGTGCCCGAAGAGCTCGTCGTAGGTGACGTCGGGGTATTCCTCCTGGGACTGGCGGCGCAGCTCGTGGATGCCGAAGGCGGTCAGGCCGGCGATCGCCAGCGTCGTCAGGAAGGAGCGCAGGTTCTGGGTCGGGGCGGAGACGAAGTAGAGGCCGACGATCACCGCCAGGCCGGCGTAGACGTAGGCGGGGAACTCGCGCAGGGCCGGGGCGATGTAGCGGCGGGTCGCCTTCGCCGAGCCGGTCGGCGAGGCGAGCCAGCCGGCGATCCCGAAGAGGACGCCGACGACGATCACCGTCGTCGCGATGCTGGTCATCAGCGAGGTCGCGATCGACCACGTTTCTTCGGCCGCCGGCTTGACGCTGTCCTGTGTGACGAGCTGACCGACGACGATGCCCCCGGCGACCTCGCGGGCGACGATCACGGCAAAGCCGGCGGCGATCAGCCCGACGCCGCAGAAGAGCACGGTCACCCAGCGTTCGTCCTTGGAGAGGTAGATCGCGAAGCCGAAGGCGACGAGGGTGAGCAGCGAGAGGATCAGCGCCAGGCCCTTGAGGCCGACGGCGATGTTCTGCGCGGTCTTCAACTGGTCGGAGCGCAGGATCGTCACCTCGGCGGCGTCCGAGGGCAGCTTTTCCGCCAGCGACGAGCCGATCCCGACCTGGTTGGCGAGGTTCGTGACCAGGCTGCCCAGCTGCAGCTTGACTTCGCCATTGCTGGTCGAGACCGCTTCCTTGTTGTCTTCGAGGATGGCGACGAGCTGTTCGTGCGCGGTGCGGTTGGAGTCCTCCCAGAGGCTCTGCGCGGTCGACGTTTCGAGCAGTCTTTTCGGCGCCGTCGCCGGCGACCTGACCGCAGGCCGCCCGAGACCGGCCCGGCCAGCTGCTTGGTTTCGCCGGGCAGGATCGCCTCGAGTTCTTCTTCGACGTCGACGTTCTCGTAGAGCTGGTCGACGAGGTAGTTGGCCAGCGCCGAGCGGATCTTCTGGTTCTGGATCAGCTTGTCGCTGGTCTGGACCCAGTCGTCGGTGTTGAGGGCCTGTCGTTCGACCCAGATCGCGAAGACGCTGAGGAACGCCAGCAGCGAGCCGAGTGCGACGAGCGCTTTCACAGAACGTCGTCGGCCACGGCTCATGCGGGGATGCTATACGTCACGCACCCGAGCCCGAGGAGCGGTCATTGAATCTCGAGGGAATCCACCACATCACCGCGATCACCGCCGACGCCCAGGACAACGTCGACTTCTACGCCGGCGTGCTCGGGCTTCGCCTGGTCAAGAAAACCGTCAACCAGGACCAGCCCGACCGTCTACCACCTCTTCTTCGCCGACGAGAAGGGCAGCGCCGGCTCCGACCTGACCTTCTTCGAGTTCCCCGGGGTGCCGCCCGGCCGGGCCGGGCCGGCGACGTCCACCGGATCGTCTGGCGGGTCGCCTCGCCGGCGGCGCTCGACTTCTGGGAGGGCCGCCTGGCGGCGGCCGGGGTCGAGACCGAGCGCGCGAGGGCGCGGGCTCGTCTTCGCCGACCCGGAGGGCCTCGACCACGAGCTGGCTCGTCGTCGAGGTCGAGGACGAGCCGCTGATCGCCGACCATCCGGAGGTGCCGGCGCGAGCTCGCCCTGCGCGGCTTCCACGCGGCCCGCGCCTACAGCGCCGCCCCGGACGCGAGCGCGCGCGCTGCTCGAGGCGCTCGCGTTCGAGCGCGTCGGCGAGGGCTGGGAAGCGCGCGGCGACACAGCGCGGCGGCCTCTACCTCTACGACGAGCCGCCCGCCGAGCGCTCGATGCAGGGCGCCGGCAGCGTCCACCACATCGCCTGGGCCTCGACGATCGGCGAGCACGAGCAGTGGCGCGACCGCGCGATCGCGGCCGGCGCCCAGCCGACCCCGGTGATCGACCGCTTCTACTTCAAGTCGATCTACTTCCGCGAGCCGAGCGGCGTCCTCTTCGAGGTCGCCACCCTGGGCCCGGGCTTCACCGTCGACGAGCCGCTCGAGCACCTCGGCGAGAAGCTCTCGCTGCCGCCGGACTTCGAGCACCTGCGCGCCGAGGTCGAGCCGAACCTGCGGCCCGTCGTCAACCCGCGGTCGCCGAGCGCCGCCGGGTGAGCCGACTTCCTCTGGCGGGACGCCGGGCGGTCGATCGCCCTCCGCGACGACCGGCCTCCGCGACGCCCCCGAGCTGCTCGCCGACCACGGCTTCGAGTCGTTCGAGCTGCTGACGCAGCGAGCGGGCGCTCGCCGAGGCCGACGCTGCTGCGCGAGGCGGCGACGCGGCCCACACGGTCCCTCCGGGCCAGGTGCCCGAGACGGCGGCCGCGCTCCTCGAGCGGGTCGGCTCGAGCCGCCTCGTCGCCCTCGGCGGCGGCCGGGTGATCGACACCGCCAAGGCGATCGCCTCGGTCACCGGCGCCGAGGTGGCGGCGATCCCGACGACCCTCTCGGGGGCGGAGATGACCGGCATCCACCGCCTGCCCGCCGGCGCCGAGGACCGGGTCAGCGGCGCTGGTTCGGCCCGACCCTCGTGATCGCCGACCCGGAGGCGATGACCAGCCACAGGAGCCGCGCCTGCGGGCGAGCGCGATGAACGCCCTGGCCCACGCGGCCGACTCGCTCTACACGCCCTTCGCCAACCCGGTCTCCCGTATCACCGCGCTGCGCGGCGCGGAGCTGATCGCCGCCGCCCTCGACGAAGCGCGAGACGCGCGCGACCGGGCGGCGCTCGCCTTCGGCGCGCTGCTCAGCGGCTACGCGATCGACTCCGGGATGTTCGCGATCCACCACGTCGTCTGCCAGACCCTGGTCCGGGTCTGCGGCAGCCCCCACGCCGAGACCAACGCCGGCATCCTGCCGCGGGCGATGGCCTTCATGGCGCCGCGCGCCCCGGAACAGATCGACGCCCTGGCGGCGGCGATCGGGACCGAGCCCGACGCGATCGAGGCGCGCATCCTGCGAGCTGGGCGGCCGCCCGCCGGGCTGGGCGAGGTGGGCGCCGACCGCGGGCGCCTCGAGGAGGCGGTCGAGGCGATCCTCGAACGGCCGGAGCTGGCCTTCACGCCCGAGCCCCCCGACCGCGACCAGCTGCTGCGCCTGATCGAGGCCGCCTGGTAGCGACCGCGCCCGCCGGTAACCGGGCGGCCTCGCGCGTGTAGCCCCCTGGGTGACTCCCGAGCGCCTCGCCCGCTACCACGCCTACACGCGCCGCCACGGCGTCAACCGGCCGCTCTACCTGCTGGCGCGGGTCTTCATGACCCCGTTCTTCCTCGTCTACTTCCGCTACGCCCGCCACGGCCGCGAGCACGGCCGTCGCCTCAAGGGCGGCCTGATCGTCGCCGCCAACCACCGCAGCTTCCTCGACCCCTTCGCGATCGGCGGCGCCCTGCCCTGGCGGCGGCCGATGAACTACGTCGCCAAGGTCGAGCTCTTCGAGCGCCGCTGGCAGGGCTGGATCCTCTCCCGGCTCGGCGCCTTCCCGATCCGCCGTGGCGAGTCCGACGAGGACTCGGTCGAGACCGCGCGCCTGGTCGTCGAGCGCGGCGGCACGGTCTGCATCTTCCCCGAGGGGACGCGGATCAGGACCGGCGCGCTCGCCGGCCCGAAGCGCGGGGTCGGCCGCCTGGCGCTGCAGACCGGCGCCCCGGTGATCCCGGCCGCCGTGCTGGGCACCGAAGAGGTCCGCCGCGGCTGGCGGATCCGCCCTCGCAAGGTCAGGGTCAGGCTCGGCAAGGCGATGACCGTCCCCCGTGCCGCCGAGCCCTCGCGGGCCCTGGCCGAAACGGTCACGGCGAGGATCTGGCCCAACGTCGAGTTGCAATGGGAGGACCTGGGCGGGTTGCCACCGATGCGCCGGGCCGCTGTGATCGGCGCCGGCAGCTGGGGCACGGCGGTGGCCGTGTTGCTCGCCCGCGGCGGGCTCGACGTCCAGCTCGGGACCCGCACCGGCCGCCAGGCGGCGGCGCTCGACGCGGCCCGTGAGAACGAGCGCTACCTGCCCGGCGTGCCGCTGCCGGGGTCGCTGCGCGTCCGCCAGGCCGCCAAGATCGAGCTCGCCGGGCTCGACCTGGTCTGCCTCGCGATCCCCTCCAGCTCGCTGCCCCAGGCGGTGGGCACGATCGCCGACCGGGTCGGCGATCGCACCGCGGTCCTGCTGCTGACCAAGGGCCTGATCGCGCCCCTCGGGCAGCTCCCGGCCGAGTACGTCGGCGAGCGGGTCCACGCCCGGTCCATCGCCTGTCTCGGCGGCCCCGCCCACGCCCGTGAGGCGGTCTCCGGCTCCGCCGCGCTCGTGCTCGGCTCGGCCGACGCCGACCTGCGCAGCCAGCTCGGCGAGGTCTTCGACAGCGCCGGCCTCGTCTGCGAGCGCTCCGGCGACGTCACCGGCGTCGAGATGGCGGGCGCCGCGAAGAACGCGGCGGCGCTCGCCGCCGCGGCCGCCGAGCCGCACGGGCTCAACGCCGCCGGGATCGCCGCCGCCGAGGTTTGGCGCGAGTGCACCGGATACGCGATCGGGCGCGGGGCCGAGCTCGAGACCTTCTCCGGGCTGGCCGGGGTCGGCGACCTGACCGCGACGATGATGGCCCCGACCGGGCGCAACCGCCGGGCCGGGGAACTGCTCGGCGCCGGCACCCCGGCGATCGAGATCCCCCGCATCATCGGCCAGGCGTCCGAGGGGCTCGACGCCGTCCCGTTGCTCGCCGAGGCGATCTCGGCGGCGGGCGAGCCGGCCGAGGCGCTGGCCGGGCTCGCGGCCCTGATCGGAGGCGAGATCGACGCCGACGCCTGGATCGACGGCCTGCGCCGGGTGGAGCGGTCGAGGAGGGCGGCTTGAACGCCCCGAATATCCTTCCCCCGTGAGCGCGGAGCCGGCGAAGAAGAGCGAGAGCTTCGAGCCCGCCAGCCTCGACCCGGCCGCGAAGGCGGAGCTGGACCGGGACTTCGAAGAGCTCTACAGGACCCACCTGCGCGACGTCTACTCCTACGCCTACTACAAGGTCGGCAACCAGCACGACGCCGAGGACCTCACCGAGCAGGCCTTCCTCCAGGCCTACCGGCACTTCGACCGCGCCCGGCGCGAGTCGGACGGGCGGCCGCTGCGGCCGTGGTTGATCCGGATCGCCCACAACCTCGCCTCGAACTACTACCGAGACCGCTCGCGGAGGCCGCAGACGCCGCTGGAAAATGCCGACCCGATCCCGGCCAAGCACGGCACCGAGGCGATCGCCGAAGGGCGCGAGGAGTTGCGCCAGGTGATGGAGAACCTCCAGCACCTGCCCGTCGATCGCCGCGAGGCCCTGATCATGCGCTTCGCCCTGGGGATGGACAATCGCGAGATCGCCAGGGCCCTGGGCCGCACCGACGGCGCCACCAAGGTCCTGATCCACAGGGCGATCAAGCAGCTACAGGAGCAGATGGGGGTGGACGATGAGTGACTTCGAGCGGATGCTGGCCGACGCGCTGCGCCCGATCGAGCCGCCCGAGCGGCTCTCGGGACGGGTCGAGGACACGCTCGGGGCGATCACCCAGGCCGCGGCCGAGGAGCTCTCCGATTGGGCCGAGGCCCTCTCCGAGAGCGAACTGCGTGCCCTGCGCGACCCTCGCAACTGGGTGCGGCCGGTGGTCGCGGTCGGGCGGGAGGGGCCGCCGCCGGCGCCCTGATCCTGCTCGAGATGCGCCGCCGCGGTCGCAGCCAGGCGAGGGGCAGCCTGCGCGAGCTGGCCGAGCGGGGGGGGGGTGGGGGGGTCGGGGACGGGGCGGAGCGGCGCGCTCCCGCGCCGGGCGGAGCCGAGCGCCGCCCCGACGCCGAGCAGGCCGATCGCCAGGTGCAGGGCGTTGGCGCCCGCGTTGACCGGGAAGAGGCCGACGATCGACCCGTCGCCGATCGCGAAGCCCCAGGCGGCGAGGGCGAGCGCGGCGGCCCCGAGCCAGAGCGCGTAGCGCCGCGCGGCGAAGCCGGCGGCCAGCAGCCCGACCGTCCCGACCAGGACGTGGGCGAGGTTCGCCCAGCCGTTGACGGCGATCGCGCCGAGCGCCTGGCCGACTTCCCCCGGGCTGCCGAAGAGGCGCTGTAGAAGAAGCCGAGGATGCCGAAGACGACGAGCGCCGCCCCGATCAGGGTCGCGTAGAGCCTTTGCCGGTCCGGGAGCCTGCATCGCGCCGATTGTAGGCTCCCCGGTTCCCGATGGCGCAGACCTGTTATCGACATCCGAGCCGCGAGACCGGCGTCTCCTGCTCTTCCTGCGGGCGGCCGATATGCCCCGAGTGCATGACGCCGACGCCGGTCGGCATGCGCTGCCCCGAGTGCGCGAGCCAACGCACGAGGGTGACGCGGGGGCCGCCGCCTTCGGCGGCAGCAACGCCCCGGCGACCCTCGCCCTGATCGGGCTCAACGTGCTCGTCTTCCTCGCCGAGGTCGCCAGCGGCAGCGGCGGCCTGGCCTCGACCGGCGGCACGGTCCTCACCAACTTCGGCCTCCAGGGCCAGGCCGTGGCCGAAGGGGAGTGGTACCGGCTGATCAGCGGCGCCTTCCTGCACGCCGGCTTCATCCACATCGCCTTCAACATGTTCCTGCTCTTCATCCTCGGCCGGCTCCTCGAGCCGGCGATCGGCACGCCGCGGTTCCTCGCCCTCTACTTCGCCTCGCTGCTCGCCGGCTCGTTCGGGGCGCTGCCGCTGACCGGGCCGCTGGGATAACCGTCGGGGCCTCCGGGGCCATCTTCGGGTTGCTCGGCGCGACCGTCCTGATCGCCCGCGGCCGCGGCTTCAACGAGATCGCCGCGCAGCTCGGCTTCCTCCTCCTCTTCAACCTCGCCTTCACCTTCGGCGCCGCCCGGATCAGCGTCGGCGGCCACATCGGCGGCCTGATCGGCGGGCTGCTCTGCGCGCTCCTGATCCTCGCCGGAGAACGCGGCAGGCTCGGCCGCGGCGCCTATCGCGTCGAGATCGCGCGATGGTCGCGATCGCCGTCCTCCTTGCTCGGCGCCCTCGCCGTCGCCTGACGGCCGCGGCGCTCAGCCGGCGCGCAGCTCGGCGAACCCGATCCCGCCCGGGGAGCCGAAGAGGTCGGGGTGGAGGAGGTGGGCGAGCAACTCGACCCCGTCGACCAGGCGCGGCCCGGGCCGCGAGAAGCTCGACGCGGCGTCGACGGCGAAGACGCGACCGGCGCCGAGCGCCTCGACCCGCTGCCAGCTTTCGAGGGCCTGCTCGCGGCGGCGTCGGCGTACAAGCCGCAGGGCATCGCGACGACGACGTCGGGCCTCAGCCCGGCCAGCGCCCCCCAACCGACCTCGGGCGACCTAGGCCCGGCGGCCCGGCGACGTCCTCGCCGCCGGCGATCGAGACCATCTCGGGGACCCAGT
Source organism: uncultured Solirubrobacterales bacterium (assembly GCA_963727615.1). Lineage (GTDB taxonomy): Bacteria > Actinomycetota > Thermoleophilia > Solirubrobacterales > 70-9 > VRUE01. Next base: position 401,550 of record CAVSHD010000006.1, on the reverse strand, counting down.
GGCCGCCGACGTAGGGCGGCTCGAGCCACTCGAGGGCGTCACCCGGGGCCGGGCGGCGCCGCCGAGGGCCGCGCGGACCGCCGCCAGCCGGCCCTCCAGCTCGGCGCGCAGCTCGCGGGCGTCGCCTCGACCCCGGCCGCCCGGCCGAGGCCGATGACGTCGTCGAGCATCTCGCCGAGCGTGCTCGGGTCCTGCTCGAGCACCTCCGGCCTGCTCTCGAGCCGGCCCGCGACCTCGACCACGTCGTCGTAGGAGACGGCGCAGACCGCGCAGACCGCCTGGGTGACGATCAGGTCGGGGGCCAGCTCGGCCAGCAGCTCCTCGTCGAGCTCGTACAGCGCCCGCCCTCGGCCAGCGTCGCCTTCACCGCCGAGTCGACTCGCCCGGGTCGAGGCCCGGCTCGAGCACGGTCCGGGTCAGATGGGGAAGCCGGGAAGCCCCGTCCGGGTGGTCGCACTCGTGGGTGACCGCGACGACCCGGTCTCCGAGCCCGAGCGCGAACAGCATCTCCGTGGCCGACGGAACGAGGCTGGCGATCCGCATGGTGGGAAAGCTATATTCCATACGCCGCATGGCCGAAGACGACCTCTCTCGAAGTACCGGGCCACATAGACGATGACCGCACTGCTGCTCGTCCTCCTGCTCCTGCTGGTGGCCATCAACGGCTTCTTCGTCGCCGCCGAGTTCGCGCTCGTGCGCGCGCGCCGCGCCCGCATCGAGGAGCCGGCCCGCGAAGGCGAGGGCGGCGCCGAGCGCGGCGCTCGCAGCAGCTCGAGAAGATCAACGAGTACCTGTCGGCCTGCCAGCTCGGCGATCACGCTCGCCTCGATCGGCATCGGCTTCCTCGGCGAGCCGGCGATTGCGAGCCTGATCGAGCCGGTCTTCGGCGGCCTCTCGCACGGCGTCGCCGCGGGCTCTCGATCGCGATCGCCTACGTGATCGTCACCGCGCTCCACATCAGCGTCGGCGAGCAGGTGCCGAAGATGCTGGCGATCAGCGCGCGGAGCAGCACCGCCCGGCGGATCGCGCGGCCGCTGAACTGTTTCGCGCGCGTCTTCGCACCCGTTCGATCATGCTGCTCAACGCGCCTCCAACGGGATTCTCGCGGTGCTGCGAGTCAACCCCGCCATCGGCGAGGAGGGCGGCACGCCGGAGGAGCTGAAGCTGCTGATCGCCAGTCCACACCGGCGGCAAGCTCGACGAGGGCGAGGCGGGCATGCTCGCCGGCGTCTTCCACCTGCACGAGCAGGAGGCGCGCCAGGTGATGACGCCGATCCCCGCGGTCGTGACCGCGACGCGTCCGAGACGCCGAAACCGCGCTGCGGCGCTGCGTCGACTCCGGCCACACGCGCCTGGTCGTGACCGAGGACGAGAACCCCGACCGCGTCAAGGGCCTCGTCCACACCAACGCGCTCGCGCGCCTGCTGATGAGCGACGGCCCGACGCGACGATCGAGGCCGTCGTGCGCGACGCGCCGATCGTCCCCGAGACGAAGCCGCTCGACGACCTGCTCGCCGACCTCCAGCGCCAGCGCAGCTCGCTCGCGGTCGTCGTCGACGAGTACGGCCGCACCGCCGGCATCGTGACGGTCGAGGACATCATCGAGGAGGTCGTGGGCGAGATCGACGACGAGACCGACCCGCCGCGCGCGGCTCTGCGCCGGCTGACCAACGGCGACTGGTTCGTGCGCGGGCATGTTGCCCTCCGACCTCGAGGACTACGGCCTCTAGCTGCCCGTCGACACCGACGCCTACAACTCGGTCGGCGGCTTCGTCTTCGCCGAGCTCGGCCGGCTGCCGAAGCGCGGCGACACGATCCAGGCCAACGGCTACTCGATCCGCGTCGAATCGGTGCGCGAGAACCGCATCGAGGCCGTGCGGATCAGCGGTTCCGTCCGCCCCGCCACCTAGCTTCTCCGGGCAACCCGCGTTCCTGCCGACCTGGAGGTGCCGCATGTGGGTTGTGCGTCTGAGCGACAAGCAACTTGAGGTCCTGAGGGCATTGCTGCGATCCGAGGAGCATCTCGGCCCGGCCCTGAAGGGCGCCGTCGAGGCTCTCGACCTCGCTCGCTGGGACGAGCTGCCCGACGCCGAGCTGCCCTGGGACGAGGTCGCCTCCGCGGCGCGCCGCCAGGGAATCACCGAGGCCGACGTGATCTGGGACCTGAGCGGCAAGCGCCGCGCGGTCAGTTGAGCCCCTCGTCATAGTTCTGACACCGATTCGGGGCGCCGCCGCCGGGGTCCGTGTTTCCATCACGAACCCCCGACGGAGGAGAGAGATGCACCCAGACACGACGCGGCGCAGGATTCGTCCCCAACCGGCGACCGTCATCTCGATCATCGCCCTGGTCATGGCCCTCACGGGAACCGCCTGGGCAACGCTCGGCGAAGGAGCGTTTCGCCCCCACCACAAGTCGCACCTGGGCAAGAACTCGGTCGGCACGCGGCAGCTGAAGCACAAGGCCGTGCGCACCGGCAAGATCGCCAACAACGCGGTCAACGGCCGCAAGGTCGCCAACAACTCGCTCACCGGCGCCGACATCAACCTCGGCCAGCTCGGCACCGTCCCCAGCGCCTCCCACGCCAACACCGCTCAGGACGCGTCGACGATCGGCGGCCACCCGGCGGCCTGTCCGGCCGGTGCGACCCTGATCCGCGGCGTCTGCTTCGACCTCGCCCTCAACCCGGTCGTCGCCGGCGTCAAGAACGCCGCCAACGCCTGCGCCGCCAAGGGTGGCTACCTGCCGACGCCGATGGAGCTCTACTCGGTGCGCAACGTGATCAACCTCGGCACCGGCGTCGCCCCCGACTACGCGGTCGCCGACCAGTACTACGCCAACACGGTCGGCACCAACTACCGCACCGTGACCGTCGACGGGGCGGGCAAAATCGAAGAGATCCCGATCGAATCCAACACGCGCTTCATCTGCGCCTACGCGCTGGTCCGGTAGACGATGGACTCCTCCGAGGCAAAAGCCGGGCGCCGGACAGGCGCCCTCGCGCTCGGCATCTGCGCCCTCGGTCTCGCGCTCGTCGCCCTGGCGGCGAGCGCGGCCTCGGGGCAGACCGTCCGCGCGGGCTCGCTGATCGCGAAGATCGACGGCCGCATCAGCCCCAGCGCCCTGCCCAAGAAGAAGCCGGCCCCGATCACGCTGAAGCTGTTCGGCTCTTTGTCGACGGCCGACGGCTCACATCCGCCGGCGCTGAAGAAGCTCAACCTCGACTTCGACCGCCACGGGCATCTCTACACGAAGGGGCTTCCCACCTGCACGGTCGGCCAGCTCGAAAGCACGCTGACCGCGCAGGCCCGGCACGTTTGCGGCAAGGCGTTGATCGGCAACGGGCGGGTCGGAGCGGAGATCGCCTTTCCCGAACAGGCCCCCTTCTCCGCCTCGGGGCCGCTGCTGATCTTCAACGGCAGGCCGAAGGGCGGCAAGCAGGTGCTGATCTTCCACGTCTACGCGCGTGTCCCGGCGCCGACGACGTTCGTGACGACGGCCGTGATCGGCAAGGCGCACGGGATCTACGGGACCTCGGCCGATGTGAGGATCCCGACGATCACGAACGGCCAGGGCTCGTTGACGTCCTTCCGCGCGAAGTTGCGGAAAAGCTGGCACTACAAGGGCAAGAAGAGGAGCCTGCTACTGGCCAGCTGCCCGACCGGGCACCTGTTTGCCCACGGCGACTTCATCTTCGCCGACGGGTCGCGGCTGTCCGGCAAGGTGACCCGCAGCTGCCGGCCGCTGGGCCGCGCCCGGCGCAGCGCCGCGCGGGCGGCGCTGGTCTCCGAGGAAGTGACCCGGGATTCCTACAAGCAAGCCGTGGAGCCGATCTGCGCCGTCAACGCGAAGGCGAACGGGAGGATCCTCAGGCATGTCCGCAAGGACTTCAAGGCGGATCGGCTCTCGAAGGCCGGCACGAGCATGCTGAAGGCCGGCAGGGCCCTGGAAAGGACCTACAAGCAGCTGCGGGCGATCCCGGGGCCGCCGGCCGATGCCGGCCGCCTCGGCAGGTGGCTGAAGAAGGTGAAGGTCGAGGCCAACGTCTTCCACAGCGCCGGAAAGGCGCTCAAGCAGGGCAGGAAAGGGAAGGCGAGCGCGCTGGTCGTGAAGCTGAACCACAACGCCGACGCGGCCAACAACCTGGTCGTGCTGTTCGGCTTCCACAATTGCCGCTTCAAGCCGTCCAAGTACACCTGAGCCGAGCGACGGCCGGTCCGCCGCGGGCGGGCCGGCTTCAGTCGTAGGGGTAGAAGCCGGCGCCGCTCTTGCGGCCCAGCTTCTCTTCGCCGATCATCTCGATGATCAGGCCGGGAGGCTTGTGGGCGGCCTCGCTGGAGTCGGCGTAAAGGGCGTCTCCGATCGCCTCGGCGACGTCGAGGCCGACGAAATCGAGCAGCGCCAGCGGGCCCATCGGATGGCCGGCGCCAAGCTTCATGCAGGTGTCGACCTCGCCGGCCTCCATGCCGGTCCGCTCCATCAGCCGCACCGCGTCGAAGAGGTAGGGGAAGAGGAGGCGGTTGACGACGAAGCCCGACTGGTCCGGAACCTCGACGGCGGTCTTGCCGAGCGCCGCGCACCAGGCGAGGGCCTTCTCGCGGACCGAGTCGGCGCCCTCCGGGAAGCAGACCTCGACCAGCTTCATGCGTGGCACCGGGTTGAAGACGTGAAGGCCGAAGAGGCGGCCGGAGATGCCGCCCGCCTCGGCGATCTCGGCGACCCCCAGCGAGGAGGTCGTCGTCGCCAGGTCGGCCTTCGGGCAGGCCTCGCCCACGCGGGCCAGCAGCTCACCCTTCGGAGCGACTTCCTCGATGATCGCCTCGACGACGATGTCGCACTCGGAGAGGTCGGCGGGGTCGGTGGTGACCCGCAGTCGCGAGGGCTCGGCGCCCTCGATCTTGGCGCAGGCGGCGACGACTTTCTCCTCGGCGCGCCAGGCCGAGGCCTCGCTGCGGGCGAGGAGGATCGTGTCCCCGGTCATCGTCGAGACCGCGGCAAGGCCGGTCGCGATCGCGCCGCTGCCGGCGATCCCAGGCGCTTCGTATCCCGTGTCCCCGCTCATCGAGAACGGGTTCCTATCACGCGGCCGCGTCGGGCTGTCGCCAGCCCCGCTCGCGGCCGGGATTCGTGAGAAGCGGCACACAGTCTGGTTGACTGACCAGTCAATCGATAAGGTTGGCGCAGGCGCCGGCCGGCGCCGAAGGCGACTGAAACGGAGGCAAGCGATGGCGGAGAACGGCAACGGGAAGTTCGGGGGTCGCGAGGTCGTGATCGTCGAGGCGGCCCGCACTCCGATCGGTCGCGGCCACCCCGAGAAGGGCTACTACAAGGGCCTGCACCCTTCCAATCTCCTCGCCAAGGTCTACTCGGAGCTGTTCGAGCGCTCGGGCGTCGACCCGGCCGAGACCGGCGACGTCGTCACCGGCTGCGCCCAGCAGTTCGGCGAGCAGGGCGTCAACATCGGCCGCAACGCCTGGCTCGAGGCCGGGCTGCCGATCGAGACGCCGGCGACGACGATCGACCGCCAGTGCGGCTCGGCCCAGCAGGCGGTCAACTTCGCCGCGGCGCTGATCGCGACCGGCGTCCACGACGTCGCGATCGGGTCCGGCGTCGAGCACATGGGCCACATCTCCTTCGCCGCCGGCTACGAGGTGATGAAGGAGCACGGCAGCCCCTTCTCGCCCGAGCTGCTGGAGAAGTACGACCTGATTCCCCAGGGCCTCTCGGCCGAGATGATCGCCGACAAGTGGGAGATCCCCCGCTCCGAGCTCGACGAGCTCGGCCTGCGCTCGCAGCAGCTCGCCGCCCAGGCGACGGAGGAGGGCCGCTTCGAGCGCGAGATCGTCCCCTTCGCCGTCAACGGCGACACCTACATGACCGACCAGGGGCTGCGCGAGACCACCCTCGAGGGCCTCGCCGGGCTGAAGCCGGCCTTCAAGGAGGACGGCAAGATCACCGCCGGCAACTCCTCCCAGGTCTCCGACGGGGCCGCCGGAGTGCTGCTGATGTCGCGCGAAAGGGCCGACGAGCTCGGCCTCGAGCCGCGAGCGCGGATCTTCGACCAGACCACCGTCGGCGTCGACCCCGTGATCATGCTCACCGGCCCGATCCCGGCGACCAGGAAGCTGCTCGAGCGCAACGGGATGGAGATCGGCGACATCGACCTGGTCGAGATCAACGAGGCCTTCGCCTCGGTCGTCGCGGCCTGGAAGCGCGAGCTGGAGCCGGACATGGACCGGGTCAACGTCAACGGCGGCGCGATCGCCCTCGGCCACCCGCTCGGCTCGACCGGGGCGAGGCTGATCACCACCCTCCTGCACGAGATGGAGCGCACCGACAAGGAGATGGGCCTGGTCACGATGTGCTGCGGCGGCGGCCTCGGTACGGGCACCCTGATCCAGCGGGTCTGAGCCCGAGCGGAGAAGGGCATGGGCCTGCTGCTCGGCGATATCGGCACGATCGAGTGGAGCCGCCGGACGAACGGGATCCTCGGGCGCGGTGAGCGGGCCCGCTACCTCGCGGCCTTCGCCCTCGAGATGCTGGTCGCGACGCCGCGCCTGCTGGCTGCCAAGGCGGGCATGCGGGGCTCGGGCCCCGATCCCTCCGCGCTGACGCCGCCGGACACGCCCTTCGCCGCGGAGGTGGTCGAGGCCTGTGCCGACCTCGGGCCGATGGTGATCGAGCACAGCTACCGCTCCTACATCTTCGCCCGCGCGCTCGGCGTGGCCAACGGGATCGAGTGCGACGAGGAGGCGCTGTTCGCGGCGACGATGCTCCACGACTACGGCTTCAAGGGGATCGAGGCCCTGTCCGACCGCTGCTTCACGGCGGCGGGCGCCGCTGCGGCCGAGTCGTTCCTGGCGGGATCCTCGCTGCCCGAGCCCTCGCGCCACGAAGTCCTCGACGCGATCACGCTGCACTTCAACCCGAGCGTCGGGCTGGGGCAGGGCGCGGTCCAGCACCTAACCCACGACGGGGTCATCCTCGACGTCGTCGGCGCCCGTTCCTGGGAGCTGGACCCCGACGGGGTGAGGCGGGTCGCGGAGCGCCATCCGCGCCACGGCTTCACCGTCGACGCCGAGCCGATCCTCAGGGGTCACGCCGGGCGGGTGCCGGGCTGTCGCGTCGCGGCCGCCTTCAGAGCCGGCTTCGGCCAGGCGCTGTCGCTGAGCACGTGGGGCGCCGCGGATCGCGCCACGGCGAGCGCCTGACCGCCGGCATCTCCGGCTACAGGTAGGTTCTGAGCATCGTTCAACGACCGCATCGGAGCCAATCTTGAAAAGACTTCTCGCACTGGCCGTCGCCGTCTGCGCGGCCGCCCTGGTCGCTCTCGGCTGCGGGGGCGGTGGCAGCACGACAGACTCGACGGCGTCGCTGACCAAGGCCGAATTCCTCAAACAGGGCAACGCGATCTGCGCAGCGGGCAACAAGGCAGTCGATGCCGGCTTCGAAGAATTCGCGAAAGAAAAGAACCTGAGCCAGAACAAGGAACCGCCGCAGCCGGTGCTCGACGAAGCCGCGGAAACGATCCTCCTCCCGACCGTCGCGAAACAGATCGAAGAACTTCGCGCGCTCGGCACCCCCGAAGGTGACGAAGGCGAAGTCGACCAGATACTCACCGGTGCCGAAGAAGCGATCGAAGCGGGCGAAGAAGATCCCGCCTCGATGACCCAGGATGGCGCCGGGCCCTTCACCGAAGTCAACAAAGAAGCCCAGGCCTACGGCCTCACCGCCTGCGGCGAAGAAGAACAGAACGAAGGAAGCTGACCGTCCAGCCCCCCGCGCTGAGGCGGGCTGGCCGTCTGGCCAGCCCGCCTATATGCTGGTTCGCCGATGGACCTGACGCTCTCTCCCTCCGAGCAGGAGCTCCGCGAAGAGGTTCGCGCCTGGCTCGAGGAGAACCACCCGGGGCCCGAGCCGGAGAGCGGCCTCGACGAGGTGATCGCCTTCCGGCGCGAGTGGCAGGGCAAGCTGCATGAGGCCGGCTGGGCGGGGATCTCGTGGCCGAAGGAGTACGGCGGCCGCGGCGCGACCCTGATCGAGCAGGCGATCTTCGTCGGCGAGGCGGCCCGCGCCGAAACGCCGAGCCCGGCCAACGTGCTGGGGCTGGCGATGGGCGGGCCGGTGGTCATCGCCCACGGCACCGACGAGCAGAAGAAGCGCTACCTGGAGCCGATCCTGACCGCCGAGGAGATCTGGTGCCAGGGGTTCTCCGAGCCCGAGTCCGGCTCCGACCTCGCCTCGCTGAAGACGCGCGCCGTCAAGGACGGCGACGAATGGGTCGTCACCGGCCAGAAGGTCTGGACGACGCTCGCCCAGTTCTCGAAGTGGTGCATGCTCGTCGCCCGCACCGACCCCGACGCCCCCAAGCACAAGGGCCTCACCTACTTCCTGATGGACATGGACCAGCCCGGCGTCCAGGTCCGGCCGCTCGTCCAGATCACCGGCGAGGGGGAGTTCAACGAGATCTTCATCGAGGAGGCGCGGATCCCCGACGCCAACGTCGTCGGCGGCGTCGGCAACGGCTGGACCGTTGCGATCACGACCCTGATGAACGAGCGCGCCGGGCTCGCCTTCGGCGCGATCGCCTCGATCTCCAACCAGCTCAAGAAGCTCAACTCGCTGGCCGCCGAGACCCGGGTCGACGGTGGCACGGCCGCTGACGATCCGGTCTTCCGCCAGCGCATCGCCCAGCTCCACATCGAGGCGGAGACGATGCGGCTCAACGCCTACCGCGGCCTGACCAAGACCATGCAGTCCGGGATCCCCGGCCCCGAGGGGTCGCTCGGCAAGTGGCAGTGGGCTGACATCAACCAGTCGATCGCCGAGCTGGCGCTCGACATCGAGGGTGCCTACGCCCCGCTCGGCCGCGGCTCCGTCCACGCACCCGCAAACGGCGCCTGGGAGTACAGCTTCCTGCGCTCGCGCGCCAACTCGATCGAGGGTGGCACCACCGACATCCTCAAGAACATCATCGCCGAGCGCGTGCTCGGCCTGCCGAGGATGCGCTAGGGCCAATGGCAGCGAGAGCGTCTTAAGAATGTACTTCGACCTCACAGACGAGCAGCAGGCGATCCGCTCGACCGCCCGGGAGTTCCTCGCCGCCCGCTACAAATCGGAGCGGATCCGCGAGCTCGCCGCCTCGGACACGGGTTTCGAGCAGGCCGAGTGGGACGAGATGGCGGAGCTCGGCTGGACCGGCCTGGCGCTGCCCGAGGAGTGGGGCGGCCAGGGCCTGGGGATCGTCGACCTCGCCGTCCTCTTCGAGGAGATGGGGTACGCGCTGGCGCCCTCACCTCTCTTCACCAACACGATCGCCGGCCTGGCCCTCTCCCTCTGCGGCTCCGACGACCAGCGCGAGCGCTACCTGCGGCCGCTGGCGGAGGGCACCCTGCGCGGCACCCCGGCGCTCTGGGACGCGGGCTCGCCGGCCTCGATCGGCAGCTTCGCGATGGAGGGCAGGGCCGACGGCGACGGCATCGTCCTCGACGGCGAAAAGGTCCTCGTCGCCGACGCGGCCTCCGCCGACTTCTTCGTCGTCGCCACGGCAGACGGCCGGCGTCACCTCGTCGATGCCGGCGCCGACGGCGTGACGATCGTCGCCGAAGCCTCGATCGACGCGACCCGCCGCCTTTCCTCGGTCCGTTTCGAGGGGGTCGGGGTCGCGGCCGCGGACACGATGCCCGGTGAGGCCGCCGACTACTACCCGGTCTTCCACCGGCTCTGCGTCGCGCTTGCCGCCGAGTCGACCGGGATCGCCCAGCGGACGATGGAGATGGCGGTCGAGTACGCCAAAGACCGCAAGCAGTTCGACCGGCCGATCGGTGCCTACCAGGCGGTCTCCCACCGCTGCGCGCAGATGCTGCTCGAGACCGAGAACTCGCGCTCGGCCGTCTACGGGGCCGCCTGGGCCGCCGACGCCAACCCCGAGGGCCTGCCACTCGCCGCTTCGATCGCCAAGGCCTACTCCTCCGACGCCGGCTGGCGGGTTCCCGACGCCTCGATCCAGGTCCACGGCGGGATCGGCTTCACCTGGGAGCACGACCTCCACTTCTTCCTCAAGCGCGGCAAGCAGAACGCGGCGATGTTCGGCGACGCCAAGTGGCACCGCGACCGGGTCGCCGACGCCGTGCTGGCGGGCGCCGCCGCCCCGGCAGCCGCCTAGGCCGCGACGGCGATGGGTGCCCTGGAGCGGATCTCGGTCGCGGCGATCGGCACCTCGGTCGCCGACCTCGAGGCGGAGACGAAGCGGGCCGAGGCGGCCGGCGTCGAGTGCGTCTGGGCGCCGGAGCTGTTCCGCTCCTCCGTCACGCAAGCGGCCTATCTGGCGGGCAAGACCGAGACGGTCGACGTCGCCACGGGGATCGCCTGGGCGTTCACCCGCAGCCCCTTCATCGTCGCCGTCTCCGCGCTCGACATCGACGAGATGTCCGGTGGCCGCTTCCGCCTCGGCCTCGGCTCCGGGGTCAAGCGCCTCAACGAGACCTGGCACAACGCCGAGTACGGCAAGCCGGCGCCGCACCTGCGCGAGGCGATCGAGGCGACCCGGCTGATCATGCGGCAGGCCGGCAAGGGCGAGCCGATCCGCTACGAGGGGGAGTACTACGACATCGACATCAAGGGCTGGATCCGCCCCCATCCGGCGGCGCGTGAGTCGGTGCCGATCTACACCGCCGGCGTCCAGGGCGGCATGTGCCGGATGGCCGGCGACGTCGCCGACGGCCTGATCGGCCACCCGATCCAGAGCCTGCGCTGGATCGACGAGGTGGTCGTCGAGTCCTTCGAGACCGGCCTGCGCCGCTCAGGTCGCGAGCGCGCCGATTTCGACTACCTGCCGACCGTCTGCTGCGCGATCGACGACGACGAGGGGCGGGCGATCGAGATGGCGCGACGGACGATCTCCTTCTACGCGACCGTCAAGACCTACATGCCGCTCTGGGAGTTGCACGGCTTCGCCGAGAACGCCGTCGCCGCCGGCGACGCCTTCCGGCGCGGCGACCTGGCGGCGGTGCCGGCGGCGATCAGCGACGAGATGGTCGACGCCTATTGCGCCGCCGGCCCGCTCGACAAGGTGCGGGCCCGGGTCGAGGCGACCGCGGAGCGCGCCGACGGCCTCTTCCTCACCCCGCCGACGTACTTCATCTCGCCGGAGGAGCTGAGCGAGTTCCAGAACCGGATCATCGACGCCTTCGGCCCGGCGTCCCCGCTCTCCTGAGCGTTCGCGGCGCCAGGACCGGGCCCGGCTACTCCTCGCGCGGGGTGATGCGGAAAATCGAGACGACCTCGGCGTTGTGCGCCTCGGGGTGGACGACGTAGGCGCTGGGCCCACCGCCGAACCAGCCGGAGCTTTCGTTGTCGCCGACGAAGACGCCGGGGTGATGGCGACCGTCGCCGTCCTCGACCCAGACCTTGTCCCCCTCCTTGAACCCGTGAGCGGCCTCCGTCATCGCCCCGGAGCCTATAGGTCGTCAGACCCCGGCCCGGCCCCGACTGGGGAGGCGGGGGACCGGGCCGGGGTCACCCACTCACGTGGGCAGCCTGGGATCGATCAGGGGCAGACGACGATCAGGTGGAAGTCGGCGTCTTCGTTGTTGCCTTTCGCGTCACGGGTGTGGACTTCGATCGCGCTCGGATTCGCGAGGGTGATGTTGGTCTGGGCGAAGCCCGGCCCGGGAACGGTGGTGCCGGCGTTGTCGCGCCCGGCCACGTTGGCGCAGGCGCTGACGTCGGCCGGGAAGCCGACGGCGACGGCGCCGCCCCCCTCGGCGGCGGTGATGCCCGGGTCGCTTGCTCGCGCGAGGCTCGCGTTGCCGGCGCCGGCGGGGTTGTCGACCACCGCCCAGTAGGTGTGCGTGGCCCGCTTCGCGGTCGGGACGACGCCGATCTTGTTGACCTTGATCTGGTACCCGGTCAGCGTGTTCTGCTTGAGCTTGCCGCCGCCGATCGTCTGCTTCTTGATCGCGCCACCGTTGATCGTCTGCGCCGCGTAGGCGGTTCCGGCGAGGGCGACGGTGAGGGCGACCAACGCGACCACCATCGCCGGCGAGGGGCGTCTACTGCTCGGGCGTCTCATTCGTCCACTCCTCTGTTCGCGGTCTGCACGGGCCGGTGCCAGTGGGCAGCTACCCCGGGCGACGGGCGGGGAAACCCGGGCTAGGACGGCAGTGCGGCGGCGAATCGCTGGAAGGCGGCGGTGTCCGTGATCGCGGGGCCGTGGCCGGGAAGGATCAGGTTGGGCTCGAGCGCGGCCAGCTTGCGGATCGAGCGGCGGTTCTCGGCCGGGTCGTAGGTGAAGATCCCCGGTGGCTCTTTGATTCCAGGAAGCGCGGTGGCGAAGCTCATGTTGCGGACCACGTCGCCGCAGATCGCGACGCGGTCATCGTCGCGGAAATAGATCACCGCGCCGCGGGCGTGCCCCGGAGCGTGGATCACCCGGAACCCGGCCACCTCGTCGCCCTCGCTCAGGACTCGGTCGACCCTGTGGGCCGGCCCGGTCCACAGCCGGTCGATGACCACATTCACCAGGTGGCGCGGGTGCGCCTCCTGAACCGGCCGCCGTCCCTCCATCGCGTCGACGTCGTCGGCATGGCAGGCGAGCGGCACGCCCCGCGCTTCGCAGACGTCCTTCGCGACGCCCTGGTGATCGGGATGGACGTGCGTGAGGGCGACCATCGAGATCTCATGGCCGTCGAGCTCGCTGAAGACGCGGCGCCGGTCCCAGCGGCGCCCGGCGTCGATCAGCACGTCCTCGGCCAGGTAGATGTTGATGGTGGGCGCCGGCAACTCCTTGAGCCGCCAGACGCCAGGGGCGAGGTTCTTCAATGGTGGCCTATTCCCATCGTCCCGCGAGGGTCGCCGCTGTGCTCGGCGAGGCTCTCCAGGGCGGCGATCTTGCGTTCCCCTTCGACGCGCGCCGGGTGGCCGGCCGGCAGGGGCTCGATCAGCCGCTGGATGCGATTGCGGACCTGGAGGGCGAAATGCGGCGTCGAGGCGCCGGCGAGGGCGCGGATGTCCTCGGCGCTGACCTGCTCGGCACGGCCCAGCAGCTCCGGGTTCTCCGCCTCGCTCATCGGCCGCCGCCGATCTTCGCAAGCTCGGCGAGGCCGTCGATTTCCGCCTGTTGTGCCACCTCGATCGCCTCCTGGTCTCCGATCACCCAGACGTGGTTGTAGAAGGCCCGCGTCGGGTCGTCCGTGTAGCCCGGCTTGACGTCCAGCAGGTACTGGCGCAGGGCGGCAGGAAGCCTATCGGCGGCGTCGGTGAGGAGCAGCGGCCCCCAGGTGCCCGCCGCCGAGAGCGGCGCCGCCGCCGCCGCGGCGAGTGGCTCGTCGCTGCGGGCGACGACAAAGCCGTGCCCCGGGTCGTTGACGTTCCAGCCGAAGCCGTCGCCGCCGTAGCGGGCCAGGGCGATCGCGTTGGAGACCGGGTCCTCGCCCGCGACCCGGTGCACGCCGGGGGAGATCTTGGCGATTTCCCGCAACACGTCGGAGGGGATCGCCGAGGAGGGCCCGAGCACGTAGACCGGGGCCCGCGAGTGCCGTCGCAGGACGGCGGCGGTAGCGGGCGGCAGCTTCTCGCGACCCGTGTAGAGGACGGGGTCGCCGGAGCGCGCGGCCCAGGCCGCGGCCGGCATCGCGAAGGCGGGACGGGTGGAGGGGGCGATGACTATGTGACGTGGAGGCGAGCCGAAGAGCCGATCTCGGAGCCCGGCGATCGCCGCCGCCGTCGCCGCCGGCCCCTTCCCCCTGACCCGGATCGCGCGCAGGCCCGTCGGCGCGCCGGCCGCTCCGACCGCGAAGACGGCCGCGCCGTGGGTGCTCGGGCTGCCGCTGGGGGAGAGGGCGCGCAGCGCTTCGAGGCTCTGTTCGGGCATCGCCTCGTGGCCCGAGACGAGCAGCGGCGCCCGCACCGGTTCCGCCATCAGCACCGAGGCCGCGATCGCGCCCGCCCAGTCGCCTTCGTCGACCAGGGTCACCGCGGCCGGCCGCTGGGCGTCGTCGGTGGAGGGGAAGACGGCGAGCGCGACGCCCGCCGCGGTGGCCGCCGGGTCGCCGCCACCGACCCTGGTCGTGTTCTTGGTGGCGAAGGCCGGATAGCCGAGCTCGGCGGTCGACTGGCTTTCGGCGGGCGTGCCGGCCGGGCCGCCCGCGGGGCGGGGGGCGGGGCTCTCCGGCGCATCCTTGCCGCCGCTGCCGACGATCGCGGCGACGACGAAGACGATCGCGAAGAGGATGGCGGCGCCGATCAGCTTCAGCGCCAGGGGGAGCCGGAGCCGCCCGCGCCGAGGCCCGCGGGGCGGCTTCGGCGCCTTCCTCGCGGCGACGTCGCCGGGAGGCACCTCCGCGTTGATCGGCGTCTCTCGGGCCACAGCGGGGAAAGCTACAGCGGGGAACTGGCTGGCCGGTCAGTTAGAGTGGTTGACTGACCAGTCAGTCAACGGCCGCGCCCGGTGGCGCAAGCGAGCAGAGGGGACGAAATTGGACTTCGCACTTAACGACGAGCAGCTCGAGTACAGGGAGCGCTGTAGGAAGTTCGCCCGCGAGGTGATCCGCCCCGCGGCCCGCAAGCACGACGAAGAGGAGAGCACCCCCTGGGAGGTCATCAAGGAGGCCCGCAGGCAGGGCTTCGGCGGCCTCGAGGCCATTCAGCGCTCGGCGGCCGACCCCGACGGTCAGATGTCGGTGATCTCGGCGGAGGAGTTCCACTGGGGCTGCGCCGGCACCGCCCTCGCGATCTCCGGCTCCGGCCTCGCCGCCGCCGGCATCGCCTCCTCGGGCACCCCCGACCAGATCGCACAGTGGGTCCCGGAGTGCTTCGGCAGCGGCGAGGAGATCAAGCTCGGCGCCTACGCGGTGACCGAGCCGCAGGCCGGGTCCGACGTCAAGAGCCTGAAGACGACCGCCAAGCGCGACGGCGACGAGTGGGTGCTCAACGGGACCAAGGTCTTCATCACCAACGGCGGCATCGCCGACGTCCACGTCGTCGTCGCCACCGTCGACCCTGCCCTCGGCACCCGCGGCCAGGCCTCCTTCGTGGTCGGCAAGGGCACGCCCGGGCTCAGCCAGGGGAAAAAGGAGAGCAAGCTCGGGATCCGCGCTTCCCATACGGCGGAGATCGTTCTCGAGGACTGCCGGATCCCGGCGGAGAACCTGCTCGGCGGCGAGGAAAAGCTGGAGAAGAAGCTCGAGCGCGGCCGCTCGGGCCAGAAAACGCGCTCCGGCGCCGATGCCCTGGCGACCTTCGAGATGACCCGGCCCCTGGTCGGGGCCTCGGCCCTGGGCATCGCCCAGGCCGCGTACGAGTGGACCCTCGAGTACCTCGACGGGCGCTCCGAGGGCGGCACCCCGCTGCTCGGCACGCAGCGCATCCAGCAGACCCTCGCCGACGTCGCGACCGAGATCGAATCGGCCAGGCTGCTGGTCCAGCGAGCTTCCTGGATGGGGCGCAACGGCATCCCGATGACCGGCGGTCAGGGCTCGATGTCGAAGCTCAAGGCCGGCGACGTGACGATGTGGGCGACCACGACCCTGATGGACCTGGTCGGCCCCGACTCCTGGAGCGCGGACTGCCCGCTGGAGAAGTGGTTCCGCGACGCGAAGATCTACCAGCTGTTCGAGGGCACGGCCGAGATCCAGCGGATGGTGATCTCACGGATGCAGGCCCGCGAATACGCCGAGCGGCTCGGCTACGCGGCCGAGGTCGCCGAGCAGGCGACGAACGGCGATGCGAAGGCGTCGCAGGCTGAGAAGGAGCCCGTCCCCGCCTAGCCCGACCCGCCCCCGGGCCTTCTAAGCTCGGGGGCGTGCACTCACACGCCCACGGCCACGATCATCGGCTGGCGCTGGAGGCCCGCCGCAGCGACAGCCGGCGGCGGCTCTGGATCGCGCTCGCGATCAACGCCGCGATGCTGGCGATCGAGGCGGTCGGCGGGGTTCTCACCGGCTCCCTGGCGGTGCTCGCCGACGCCGGCCACCTGCTCTCCGACGCCGGCTCGATCGGCCTGGCGCTGTTCGCCGCCGCCCTCGCCTCGCGGCCCGGCGGCGGTCGCCGGACCTTCGGCTACCAACGCTCCGAGGTGCTCGCCGCGCTCGTCAACGGCCTGCTTCTGGTCGCCGTCGCCGTCGCCGTCGCCGTCGCCGCCATCGGCCGGCTCGCCGACCCGCCCGCGATCGACGGCGGCGGCGTCCTGGCCCTGGGGCTGCTCGGCCTCGGCGGCAACGTCCTGGCGACCGTCGTCCTCGCCGGCGGCGGGCGCGAGGACCTCAACCTCGAGGGCGCCCTCCGGCACAGCTTCGCCGACGCGCTCGGCTCGCTCGGCGTCGTGCTCGCCGGCGCCGTCGTCCTGCTCGGGGGGTCGGCCGTGGTCGACCCGATCGTCGGCCTGGTGATCGCCGCCCTCGTCCTCGCCTCCTCCTGGCGCCTGATCAAGGAGCCGGTCGAGGTGCTGATGGAGGCCGCTCCGGAGGGACTCGACGTCGACGCCGTCGGCGAGGCGATCTGCGCAGAGAGCGAGGTGCGCTCGGTCCATGACCTGCACGTCTGGACCGTGACGCCCGGCTTCGGCGCTCTCGCCGCCCACGTGGTGGTCGCGACCGGTGCCGACCGCGACCTCGTCATGCGCCGCCTCGAGGTCCTCCTGCACGAGAGCTTCGACATCGACCACACCACGCTGCAGATCGAGGAAGAGGTCCGCGAGGGCCTGCTCGAAGTCGAGCGGATGCCACCGCAGAGCTGAGCCGCAAGCGGCTTTGCAGAGCGATCCGGCTCGCCCAGGCGGCTTTGCGACTGCTCTAGCCTCGTCTCGATGTCTCCCCGGATTCGCCCCCTCAAGGCGGCCCTTCTCGCCGCCACGGCGGCGCTCGCCCTGCTGCTCGCGGGCGGCGGCCGGGCCGACGCCGCGGACCTCCAATCGAAGCTGGAAGCAAAGGAGGCGAAGCTCTCCAAGGTCCGCGAAAAGAAGGGCGTGCTGACGACGACGATCTCCCGCTACGGCGACCGGATCGAGCGGCTGACGGCGGAGGTCGCCGGGCTGCGCCGCGAGGAGGCCGCCGTGCGGGCCCGGCTCGCCGCCAAGCAGGCCGAGCTGAACGCGGCGATCGCGGAGCTCGACGTCGCCAGGCGCCACCTGGCGGTGGTCAGGGCCCGTCTTCAGCGTGCGCTCGTCGCCCTCCGCGACCGGCTGGTCGCGATGTACGAGTCGGGCTCCCCGGACGTCCTCAGCGTCATCCTCGACTCCGACGGCTACGACGAACTCGCCACCCGCACCGAGTACCTGGAACGGATCCACGGGATGGACGAAGCTGTCGTCGGGCGCGTGCGCGAACTGCGCGACCAGGTGCAGAGCACGGTCGCGAGGCTGCGCTCGGCGAAGGACCGGATCGAAGCCGCGCGCGACGCGATCGCGTCTGAAGAGGAGGCGCTCGCCGGCGCCCGCCAGGCCGTGCAGGCGCGCCAGTCGAAGCTCGTCTCGGCCAGGTCCGTGCGCAGGCAGGCGCTGAAGAAGATCAACGCGACCGAGGAAGACCTCGACGGCGACGTCGCCGCGATCCAGGGCAAGCTCGCCGCGAGGCTGGCCGGATACGGGTCGGTCCCGCTTCCCGCCGGCCCGATCCGCCCCGGCAACGGCAGCGGCTTGATCTGGCCGGTGAACGGGCCGGTGGTCTCCGGCTTCGGATACCGCTGGGGTCGCATGCACGAGGGGATCGACATCGCCGTCCCGGCCGGGACGCCGATCCGCGCCGCCGCCTCGGGGTCCGTCGTCCTCCAGCAGGGAGAAGCGGAAAGCGGCGGCTATGGCAACTTCACCTGCCTCGAACACGGCGGCGGCCTGCAGACCTGTTACGCGCACCAGTCCGCCGTCGCGGTCGGCCCCGGGCAGAGCGTCTCCCAGGGCGACGTGATCGGGTACGTCGGCTGCACCGGGCACTGCTTCGGCGATCACCTCCACTTCGAGGTCCGCGTCAACGGCGCGCCGACCGACCCTCTCGGCTACCTCTGACGGAACTCCAATTATTGGGTATGACGTGCGGCAGAGGTCGTGCCACGCTGGGTAGAGGGGCAAGATGATCCGTCAGGCGCACACCTACCTCGCCGGCGCGGTGTCCGGCACCGTGCTGATCGCGTGCGCGGTCGCCGCATTCGTGATGCTGGTCTCGGTCCAGGCCGTTCGCGACTGGCCCTTCGCCGGGCTGGTGGGAAGCGACGAAGCCGTCCCGACGGCGAGCTCTCGAGCCACGAGGCCGGCGGCCTCGACGGCGCACGCGCGACACTCGCAACCGACCTCCTCCTCCCAGGGATCGAAGGGCTCGACGCGCCGCCAGGACGGGGGCGGGAGCGCCTCGACCGGAGGCTCGGGGAGCGGCAGCGTCGAAGCGACCGGGACGGCGCCCGGCGCGACGGGCGGGCGGCCGTCCGCGGGAAGCCACTCGCCGAGCTCCTCGGCGCCCTCGCAGTCGGCGTCCGGGAACGGCGGTCAAAGCACCGGCGGCAGCAATGGCCAGACCTCGAGCCCGGCCGGCGGCAAGCCCTCCGAAACCGTTACCGGCACCGCCGACGAAGCCGTCTCCGGCGCCGACGAAGGCACCGGGGGCACGGTCGGCAAGACCGGCGTCGGCGGGCTGGTCGAAGAAACGGTCAAGGGCGTCGCCGGCCCCGAATCCCCGCTCGGCTCGACGGTCGACAAAACCGTCAAAGGCGTCGACGAAACGGTTCACGGCTTGCTTCCCCACGGCGAATAGCCGGCGCACCCGCCGCAACCGTCACAATGCCCGCCCATGAGCGAGCGTGGACAGGCGCTGGCCGACCCGATCGCGGGATCGGCGGTTTACCCGCTGGGCAGCAGGCTCAACGAGCGCGGCCGGATCGAGGTCGGCGGTTGTGACCTGATCGAGCTCGCCGCCGAGTTCGGCACCCCCGCCTACGTCTACGCCGAGGAGGACATGCGCGCCCGCGCCCGCGCGGTGCGGGCCGCCTTCGCCGAGCGGGTTGAGGATTTCGAGATCGTCTACGCGAGCAAGGCCTTCCCCTGCACGGCGGCGCTGCGGGTCTTCGCCGAGGAGGGCCTCTCCTGCGACGTCGCCTCCGGCGGCGAGCTCTACCTTGCCCTGCGAGCGGGCTTCGACCCCGAGCGCGTCTACATGCACGGCAACAACAAGACCGCGGCCGAGCTCGAGCAGGCGATGGCGGTCGGCGTCGGGCACGTCATCGTCGACTCCCTCGATGAGATCGACCGACTGGAGCGGGTCGCCGCCGGGCGCCCCCAACGCGTCCTCCTGCGGGTGACGCCGGGAATCCGGCCAGACACCCACGAGAAGATCGCGACCGGGCAGGAGGACTCCAAGTTCGGCATCCCGATGGCCCTGATCCCGAAGGCGGTCGAGCGCTGCGCGGCGGCGGGCCTCGAGGTTCGCGGCCTGCACGCCCACATCGGCTCGCAGGTCTTCGAGCTCGACGTGTACGACACCCTCGCCGAGGTCCTCTCGGGAGCCGGTGACTTTCCCGTGGTCGACATGGGCGGCGGCTTCGCGGTCGCCTACACGCGCGAGCAGGAGCCGCCGCCACCCGAGGCCTATGCGGAGGCGATGGTCGAGCGCCTGCCGGCAGGGGTGAAGGTCCTCTGCGAGCCCGGTCGCTCGCTGGTCGCCAACGCCGGGCTGTCCCTCTATACGGTCGGCACCGTCAAGGACGTCCCCGGCGGGCGCCGCTACGTGGCGGTCGACGGCGGCATGGCCGACAACATACGGCCGATGCTCTACGACGCCGCATACGAAGCCGAGGTGGTCGACAGGGTCGGCGACTCGACCCCGTGCCGCCTGGTCGGCATGCACTGCGAGTCGGGCGACGTCCTGATCGAGGAAGCGAGGCTCGAGAGCCCCCGGGTCGGCGACGTCGTCGCGATCCCGGCGACGGGGGCCTATGGCCACGCGATGGCAAGCAACTACAACGCCGTCCCGCGGCCGCCGGTCGTCTTCTGCCGCGACGGCGACGCGAGGCTCGTGGTCAGGCGCGAGACCTATGAGGACCTGAGCGCGCGCGATGTCTGACGGCGGCTCGAAACCGGTCCGGATCGGGCTGCTCGGGCGCGGCACGGTCGGCGGCGCCTTCGCCGCCCTGCTCGAGGACCGCGCCGCGGCCGTCGAGGCGGCCTGTGGGCGGAGCCCGCAGCTCGCCGGCGTGCTGACCCGGGGCTCGGGCGACTTCGGGGAGATCCTCGCCGAGTCGGACCTGATCGTCGAGTTGATCGGGGGGACCGAGCCCGCCCGCGAGCACGTCCTCGAGGCCCTCCGCGCCGGCAAGCCTGTGGTCACCGCCAACAAGCAGCTGCTCGCCCAGCACGGCGACGAGCTCTTCGAGGTCGCCCGCGAGGCCGGCGTCCAGATCCGCTTCGAGGCCGCCGTCGCCGGGGTGATCCCGATCGTGCGCGTGATCCAGGAGAGCTTCGGGACGACCGAGGTGACGAAGGTTTTCGGGATCGTCAACGGGACGACGAACTTCATCCTCACCGAGATGGCCGCGACCGGAGCCGCCTACGAGGAGGTGCTGAGCCGCGCCCAGGACCTCGGCTACGCCGAGGCCGACCCGACCGAGGACGTCAACGGGGCCGACGCCGCGGCGAAGATGGCGATCCTCGCGCGCCTTGCCTTCCACACGCCGATCACGCTCGCCGACGTCGCCTACGAGGGGATCGAGACGATCCAGCCCGATGACCTCGCCTATGCCAAGGAGCTCGGCCTCTCGCTGAAGCTGCTCGGCGTCGCCGAGCGCCGGGGCGGCGGGGTCAGCGTCCGCGTCTTCCCCTGCTTCCTCTACGGGGGCCACCCCCTGGCACCGGTCGGCGGCCCGTTCAACGCCGTCATGGTCGAGGCGCCGGCGATAACCGAGGTGACGATGTCCGGCCCGGGGGCCGGGGGGTGCAGACGGCGACGGCGGTGCTCGGCGACGTGGTCTCGATCCTCGCCGGAGACGCTCCGGTCGCTGCGCCGCGGGCGCGGCTGCCGGTGGTCACCGACGTCAGCTCGTCCTTCTACCTCCATCTCGAGGTCGCCGACCGGCCCGGGGTGCTGGCCGGCGTCGCCCAGGTGCTGGGAGACAACGGGATCTCGGTAAAGAGCGTCGTCCAACGGGGCATCGGCGACGACGCCCGCCTGGTCATGGTCGTCCACGAATGCCTCGAGTCCCGATTCGCGGCCGCGCTCGGCGATCTCGCGGGGCTCGAGGACCTGCGCTCCTCGCCTCGCTCGATCCGCGTGATCGAGGAGGAGTTCGTGTGAGGCAGGGTCTGATCGAGAGGTACCGTGACCGGCTGCCTCTCGAGCCGGGCGATCCGGTGATCAGCCTCGAGGAGGGCTCGACTCCGTTGATCGAGGCCCCGCGGCTGTCCGAGCGGATCGAGGCCCGCGCCTATCTCAAGTTCGAGGGCGCGAACCCGACCGGGAGCTTCAAGGACCGGGGCATGACGGTCGCCGTCTCGCGGGCGATGGGCAGGGGCGCCGAGGCCGTGATCTGCGCCTCGACCGGGAACACTGCCGCCAGCGCCGCCGCCTACGCTGCCCGCGCCGGGCTGCGGGGCGCCGTGATCGTGCCCGAGGGCAAGATCGCGATCGGAAAGCTCGCCCAGGCGCTCATGCACGGGGCGCGTGTCGTCGCCCTTCAGGGCAACTTCGACGACGCCCTGACGCTCGTCCGCGAGCTCGCCGAGAGGCACCCGATCGAGCTCGTCAACTCGATCAACCCGTTCCGGATCGAGGGCCAGAAGACCGCCGCCTTCGAGGTCGTCGAGGACCTCGGCGAGGCACCGGGCGCGCTCGCGATCCCGGTCGGCAACGCCGGCAACGTGACCGCCTACTGGCGCGGCTTCCGGGAGGTCGGTGCGGCACCTGTCCTCTACGGCTTCCAGGCCGAGGGCGCGGCCCCGCTCGTGCGCGGGGAGCCGGTCGCCGAGCCGGAGACGGTGGCCTCGGCGATCCGGATCGGCAACCCCGCTCGCTGGGAGGAGGCGATGGACGCCTTCACCGCCTCCCGCGGCCGGGTCGCCGCGGTCTCCGACGAGCAGATCCTCGACGCCTACCGTTGGCTGGCGGCGAGCGAGGGCGTCTTCTGCGAGCCGGCGTCGGCCGCCTCCGTCGCCGGGCTGCTCGCCCACGGCCTGCCCGTGGCCGAGGGCAGCCCGGCACCGGAGACGGTGGTCTGCGTCCTCACCGGCCACGGCCTCAAGGACCCCGACACGGCGCTCTCGAAAGCGCCGCCGGTGGTCAACTGCGAGAACGACCTCGGTGCGGTCGAGCGCGCCGTCTTCGGTTGATGACGAGCCGCCGGCGACTGGTCCGCGTGCCCGCCTCCTCGGCGAACCTGGGGCCCGGCTACGACGTGCTGGCGGCGGCGGTGTCGCTGTTCCTCGAGCTCGAGGTCGAGGAGAGCGGACAGTTCTCCTTCGATCCCGGCGGGGCGCGGGTGCCGACCGGCCGCGAGAACCTGATCGTGCGCGCCTTCGAGAGCCTCAGCTCCGCCGACGGGATCGCCTTCCGGCTGCGCAGCGAGATTCCGCTCGCCCGCGGCCTGGGCTCGAGCGCGGCGGCGATCGTCGCCGGCCTCTTCGCCGCCGACCACCTCTTCGAGCTCGGCCTATCGCGAGAGGAGATCCTGGTCAGGGCGACGGCGCTCGAGGGGCACCCCGACAACGTCGCCGCCTCGATCTACGGAGGCTTCGTGATCTGCGGGGAGGGAGGCGACGGTGGGTCGACGGCAGCCCGGTTCGATCCTCCGGGCGGGCTCGAGGGAGTCGCGGTGATCCCCCCCGAGGAGGTCTCGACCGAGCGCGCCCGCGAAGCGATTCCCGACGCCGTGCCGCTCGGCGACGCCGTCGCCAACGTGGCGGCGGCGTCGCGTCTGGTCCTCGGCCTGATCGGGGCAGACCTCGACCTGGTCGGGGCCGGCCTTCGCGACCGCATCCACCAGGACCGCCGCCGGCCGCTCTTCCCGCGCTCGATGGAGCTCGTCGACGGGGCTCGTGAGATGGGTGCCCTGGGGGCGACGATCTCGGGCGCCGGGCCCTCGGTCCTCGTCTGGACCACCTGGCAGGATGCCGGCGGGGTCGTCGAGGAGCTCGAGCGAGCCTGCGCGGGTTGGGCGGAGGTCCGCCGCCTCCCGTTCAGCCCGCTCGGAGCCGACGTCCCCGAGCTATGACCCGTAGTCGCGCACTGCCGATCGCCTTCGTGGTCGCCGGAATCCTGGCGGTATCGCTGCTGGTCTGGCTTGGCCTCGACGACGAAGGGGGCGAAGGGCGGGCCCAGGCCCCGACGGCCGAGGATGCCCACCTGACCACGCCCGCAGGGCTGAGATCCGTCTCGGCGAAGCTCGGGCGTCCGGTCTACTGGATCGGCCCCCGGGCCGGGGAAAGGCTCGAGCTGACCACCGAAGAAGACGGCAACGTCTACGTTCGCTACCTCTCGAGAGGAGCCGCCGCGGGCGACCCGAGCTCCCAGTTCCTCACCGTCGGCTCCTATCCCGTCGGCGCCGCCGCCGCCGCCGTCAACCGCGCCGCTCGTCAGGCGGGCGCTGGGGTCGTGGCCGTACCCCGCGGCGGAGTCGCCTTTCTCGATCCCGTCGGCAGGAAGAGCGCCTACGTCGCCTATCCTGGCTCGGGGGTGCAGGTGGAGGTCTACGACCCGTCGCCGGGACGGGCGCTCGAGCTCGTCAGGGACGGCCGGGTGGTCCCGGTCGGCTAGCGATCGCGGCTCGACGATGCTGATCGCCTGGCTGATCTTCCCGCTCGCGCTGTTGGCCCTCTGCGCCGGCCTCGGACTGCTGGTCGACGTGATCTCGGGACGGCGCCTGCCGGGCGCCCTGATCCCCGCGGTGGGTATCGCCGCCCTGGTCGTGGTCGGCCAGGTGACGACGCTCTCCGACGCCACGGCCGAGGCGACGGTCCCGTTCCTCGTCGTCCTGGCCCTCCTCGGCGTCGGGCTCTCGCTGCCCTGGCGGTTCGGGCGGCCCGACCCGTTGCCGGCGCTTGCCGCTGTCGCCGTCTTCGCGGTCTTCGGGGCGCCGGTCATCCTTGCCGGAGAGCCGACTTTCCTCGGCTACGTGAAGCTCGACGACACGGCCACCTGGCTGGCCCTGACCGACCAGGTCATGCACCACGGCCACGACCTCTCCTACCTGGAGCCCTCCAGCTACGCGGCCACCCTGCGGTCCTACTCCGGTGGCTACCCGGTCGGGACCCTCCTGCCCCTGGGCACCGGCTCGGAGCTCGTCGGTGGGACCGACGTGGCCTGGCTCTTCCAGCCCTATGAGGCTTTTCTCGCGGCGATGCTCTCGCTTGCGGTCTGGGAGCTCGCCGGCGGTCTGCTCGAGCGCTCGCGGCTGCGGGCGCTGGTCGCCTTCGTGGCCGCACAGCCCGCCCTGCTCTTCGGGTACACGCTGTGGGGAGGGGTGAAGGAGATCGGCGCGGCCGCCCTGGTCGCCCTGGCCGCGGCTTTGGCTCCGGCCGTCCTGCGACCCGACGCGGGCCCCAGAGACGTCGTGCCGCTGGCCATCGCCTGCGCGGCGCTGGCTGCCGAGCTCAGCATCGGGGGCCTGGTCTGGGTGACGCCGATGCTGCTCGTCCTGGCCGTCATCGTCTGGCGCGGACGGGGCGCCGCCGAGGCCCTGCGCGTCGCCCTTCCCTTCGCCCTGATGCTGGGCCTGCTCGCCATCCCCGTCGTCGTCAACGGGCTCTCGCCGGCTGTCGCCGACCCGCTGACCTCGAACGCTCTCGGAAACCTGATCGCCCCGCTCAACGACCTGCAGGCGGTCGGCATCTGGCCCACCGGCGACTTTCGCCTCGCCCCCGAGGCGGTGCCGCTCAGCGCGCTGCTGATCGCGACCGCGATCGCCGCCGCCTCGATCGGGGCGGCCCTCGCCTGGCGCCGGGGTGGCACGGCCATCCTGCTCTACGCCACGAGCCTCGTTGCCTGCTGCGCGATCGTCGCAGCCGGCTCCCCTTGGAACGCGGCAAAAGCCCTGGCGACGGTGTCACCGGCAGTGCTGCTGCTCGCGATGGCCGGCGCTGCGGCCGCGATCTCGGTCGAGAAGCTGAGCGTCGTCCTGCTCGTCGTGGTGACCGGCGGGGTGCTCTGGTCCAACGCCCTCGCCTATCACGACGTCAGCCCCGCGCCCTACCAGCAGCTCTCCGAACTGCGCTCGATCGGCGACGAAATCGCCGGCCAGGGGCCGACGCTGATGACCGAATACCAGCCCTACGGGGTCCGTCACTTCCTTCGTGCCGCCGATCCGGAGGGCGTGTCGGAGCTGCGAGCGCGGCCGATCCTGAGGCGCGACGGGACCGAAGTCGAAAAAGGGAAGTGGGAAGACACCGACGGCCTCTCGCTGTCCGAACTGCTCGTCTACCGGACGCTGGTCCTGCGCCGCAGCCCGGCGCAGAGCCGGCCGCCCTCCGACTACCGGCTGACCCGGAGGGGCGAGTACTACGACGTCTGGCAGCGGCCCCCGGGCAGGACGCGGCCGATCGCCGAGCACCTGTCGCTGGGCGACTTCGAAGACCCGGCCGGGGTGCCCGGCTGCGGCGAGGTGCTGCGGCTCGCCGGTGTCGCCGGGCCCGGAGGGCGGCTGGCGGCGGTCGAGCGCCGGGCGCCGATCTCGGTCCCGCTCGACGGGCCGGAGGTGAGCGTCCAGGTGCCGGCCGCCGGCCGCTACGAAGCCTTCGTGCTCGGCAGCGCCACCAACCCGGTGACCCTGAAGGTCGACGGGAAGGAGGTCGGCTCGGTCGAGTTCCAGCGCAATCCCGACGCCCAGTTCCTCCACTTCGGCGAGGCCAGGCTGACGGCGGGGGGACACCGCGTGAGCGTCTCCGTCGCCGGGCAGTCGGCGGCGCCGGGCAGCGGCGCGCCGGTCTCGATGACGGGGCCGCTGGTGCTCGCCCCGGTCGAGCCGCTGAAGGTCACCTACGTTCCCCCCGCGCGCGCCCGCGAGCTCTGCGGGCGCCATCTCGACTGGATCGAGGCGATCCCCGGATGAGCGGCGGCGGAGGCGGGTGGCGATGGACTGGCTGATCGGACTCGGCCTCGCCGAGCTGGCGCTCGGCGGGCTGCTCGGCTGGGCGATGGTGCTGCGCCAGGAGCGGCCCGAGCTGCTGCGCCGGTTCGGGATCGTCGCCCCCCAGCGGATTCGCCAGATGCACCTCGACTACGTGATGATGGGCCTGATCCTGATCGCCGTCGGGCTCGCGGTTCCCGGCCTGCCGACCGCCGTCGCGGTGCCCCTCGCCTTCGGAACCGCGGTCAACCCGTTCCTCTTCGGCCCGCTCGCCTTCGACCCCGAGATCGAGCAGCGGCTCTGGTTCCGCTCGCTCGCCGTCCTCTCCTTCGCGGCGATGAGCGGCTCGCTGGTCGCCGCCGCGATCGTCGGCCCGGGCTGAGCTCCCGGTCGGGGACGGTAGCCTCGACCCATGGATGATGCACTCGTCGAGCGGGTCCGCAGCGCCGTCGAAGAGGTCTTCAACGACCGCGACCTGACCCGGATCAACGACGAGACCTTCTCGCCCGAGTTCGTCAACCGCAACGCCGTTCCCGGCACACCGGCGGGGGCCGAGGGCCAGCGCCAGGTCATGCAGGTGATCTCGGGCATCCCGGCGACCGGCAAGACGGTGCGCTGGCGACAGTGCCACCTGCTCACCGTCGACGAGCGAGGCCGCTTCGTCGAGCACGACGCGATCCGCGACGACCTCGGGCTGCTGCGCCAGCTCGGCGTCATGCCCGGCGCCGCCGGGGGTTGACGGCCTACTCGAGCAGGCCCACCTGGCGCAGGATCGAGACGCTGTCGGAGTAGACGTCCTTGCGCTTCACCAGGCCGTCCTCGAAGGGGATCACGTCGAGGCCGTCCCAGCTGACCCGCTTGCCTGTCGGCTCGGCGACGAGGTCGCCGCGGCGCATCGTCTTCGCGTGGGTGGCGGTCGCGGTCCATTCCTGCACGACGAGGCCCTCTCGGACGTAGAGGCGGCGGGTCGAGAACTCGATGTCGGGCCAGGTCTCGAAGATCGAGCCGATGTGGGCGCGGGCCTCCTCGCCGGCCGCCGACTCGCCGGCCGTGTGGTTCTCGAAGACCATGTCGGGCGCGTGCATGGCCATGATCGCGTCGAGGTCGTGGGCGTTCCATGCCTCGTTGTAGCGGTCGATCGTCTCTTTGAGGTCCGTCGCGATGGATGTATGGTCGCATCCGCGATGGCCGACGGCTACTCGATCAAGAACCGCGACGAGTTCGAGTCGATGGAGGGCTCCGGCAAGTCGACCTGGCACCTCGCTCGCAAGGCGCTCGGCACCGATTGCTTCGGCTACAACCTGGTCGAGATCGGGCCGGGGGGCCAGATCCCCGAGCACGACGAGACCGGCAGCCGCCAGGTCGAGGTCTACGTGATCCTCGAGGGGGAGGCGGTGATGCGGCTCGGCGGCGAGGACCATCCCGCCCCGGCCGGCACCTTTGCCTCGATCGAGCCAGGCGCCACCCGAACGATCCTCAACCGCTCCGAGGCGCCCGTCACGGCGCTCGTGATCGGCGTCAAGCCGGACGGTGGCTACGAGCCGATGAGCTGGGGCTGAGCCGCCCCCGGAGCTGCCTGGGCAGGACCCGCTTTTCCCCTCTTTGCAGGGCAAAGAGGGGATTCGTTGAACGTCGGATGGGGTCGTCCTATACTGCTCCGACTTGTCAACCCGTCGCGCGCCCGCTCGAAGAAGGCGCGGAAACCGGGAGGTCAGCATGTCGGACACCCAGTCCCGTGAGCAGATGGGCGAGGGCTTTCGCTACTCGCCGGAGCGCCCGTACAGGCCACGCGTCTCGCCACCCAGCGTCGAGGACAAGGACGCCTGTGCGATCTACGCCTCGGTCAGGCGCGACGCGACGCCGAGCCACGAGCCGATCGAGCTGGCGATCCCGGCGCTGCAGAAGATGCTGCACCGGGCGGGCAACGTCGACGGCGAGGGCGACGGGTGCGGCCTGCTGCTCGACATCCCGCGCAAGATCTGGGCCGAGGAGGTGCGCGTCGGGGGCCACGACCCCTCACTCGCTCTCGACGAGGCCTTCGCCATCGCCCATGTCTTCATCGACCGCTCCCAGGACCTCGAGCGGATCCAGCACGACGCCAGAGAGCTGCTCGGGCAGGGGGGCTTCCGGATCCTCGCCGAGCGGATCGGTGCCGTCGACTCGGCGGCGCTCGGCCCGACTGCGCGCGAGGAGGAGCCCCACTTCTGGCAGGTCGCCGGGCTCGTGCCCGACGCCGGCCGCCGGGATCAGGTCCTCTTCGACCTCCTGATCGAGCTGGAGCAGAAGCTCGGCATCCACATCCCCTCCTTCTCGGCGACGACATGCGTCTACAAGGTGATGGGCGCCCCCGACGTGCTCGGCGAGTACTACCCCGACCTCCGTGACGAGCGCGCCGAGACGATCGGCTGCTTCGGCCACAACCGCTACTCGACCAACACCTGGCCATCGTTCAAGCGGGTGCAGCCCTTCTCGGTGCTCGGTCACAACGGCGAGATCAACACGATCGAGCAGTTGCGCCAGGAGGCGAGGATGCTCGGCGTGCCGATCGAGCCGGGCTCCTCGGACTCCCAGGACCTGAATCGGACGATCGACACGCTCGTCAGCCGCGCCGGCTTCAGCCTCGCCGAGGCGATGGAGATGGTCGTGCCGCCGATCGTCGAGGAGATCCGCTCCCTGCCCGGCGACCTGCATCGCTTCTACATGTACCTGCGGCAGACCATGGGCCCCTTCGCGCAGGGGCCGGTGGCGCTGATCGCCCGCCACTCCGACGAGTGCGTCTTCTCCGCCGACGCGCTCGGGCTGCGCCCGCTCTGGCAGGTCGAGACCGAGGCCGACTACGTCTTCAGCTCCGAGCCCGGTGTCGTCCCGGTCGCCAGGATGACCGCCGAGCCGAAGCCGCTGGCGCCCGGCGAGAAGGCGCTGGTCATGATCGACCGCGAGAGCAAGCGCTCGACGCTTCACCCCCACGACCAGATGTTGCGCATCGTCCGCGAGCGCTGGCTCACCCGCAACGGGGTCGAGGACGCCGCGCCATACGACCGCGCTCTCGATCCCGGCGGCCCGCTCGAGGGCGGCGAGGTGCCCGGCTACTCCGATGCCGGGCCCGAGGAGCCGGTCAAGGTCCCCAACCGCATCCTCGCCGGGTTCGGGTGGCAGCGCGACGACGTCAAACTCGTCCAGCAGATGGCCTCGAACGGGTCCGAGCCGGTCGGCTCGCTGGGCTACGACGGGCCGTTGGCCGCGCTCTCGCCCGAGCGGCAGAACCTCGCCGACTACTTCAAGGAGACGGTCGCCGTCGTCACCAACCCGGCGATCGACCGCGAACGCGAGATGGAGCACTTCTCGACCCGCTCGGTGCTCGGCCGCCGGCCCGCCGCCGACGCCGCCGGCGAGGACACCGGCACGATCGAGGTCGCCTTCCCGGTCATCCTCGGCGGCCATCACGACATGGCGCCGCTCTCCGACCGCACCTACCGCCGCATCGCCCGCGAGCATCGACACCTACCTGCTCGAGGACCTCTGGGAGGAGTTCCGCGGCCGCGCGGGCGCGGTCGACATCTCGCTGCTCGAGTCGGAGACGACCCGTGGCGCGATCGAGCGGATCAAACAGGAGGCGGTGAAGAAGGTCCGCGACGGCGCCGAGCTCCTCGTCCTCACCGATCGCACGGTCCACGACGCCGAGCGCCGCTACCTCGACCCCCACCTGGCCACCTCGGCGGTCGACCAGGCGCTGAAGGGGTTCAGGGTCGAGCCGGGGGAGGAGAACCTGCGGCGCCGCTGCGGCCTCGTCCTGCGCTCGGCCGCGATCCGCAACGTCCACGACACGATGCTGGCCCTCGGCCTCGGCGCCAACGGGGTCTGCCCGTACACGATGGTCGAGGTGATCTGCGTCGAGGACTACGAGACCGACGTCTCCAATCTCTGCGCGGCGCTGACCAAAGGGATCGAGAAAGTGATCTCGACGATCGGCATCCATGAGGTTCGCGGCTACGCCCGCCAGTTTTCCTCGATCGGGGTCAAGCCTGAGCTGGCGGAGATCTTCCAGACCGAGGCGTTCGCGGCGTCCGACGCGGGCGGGGTCGGCTTCGACGCCCTCGACGCGGACTGCAACGAGCGGGCGCGGATCCTCTCCGGCGACGAGGACGCGAAACCGGCGAAGACGTTCCGCTTCTACCCGAAGGTCTACAAGGCCGCTATCGCGACCGCCAACGGCTCCGGCAGCTACGAGGACTACTCGGAGAAGGTGCGCGACCTGGAGCGCCAGAGCCCGATCTCGATGCGCCACGTGATGGGCCTCAGGGGCGACCGCGACCCGGTCGACCCGGCGTCGGTCGAGGCCGGCGTCGGCCACCATGACTACCCGATCGTGATTTCCTCGATGAGCTTCGGGTCGCAGTCGGAGCCCGCCTTCCGTGCCTACGCCGAGGCGGCGAAGGAGATCAACGTCCTCTGCGTCAACGGCGAGGGCGGCGAGATCCGCGACATGTACGGGAAGTACCGCAAGTGGCGCGGGCAGCAGGTGGCCTCGGGCCGCTTCGGGGTCTCGGCCGAGATGATCAACTCGTCCTACGTCGCCGAGATCAAGATCGGCCAGGGCGCGAAGCCCGGTGAGGGCGGCCACCTGCCCGGCAAGAAGGTGTCCGAGAAGGTCGCGGCCGCCCGCAACGCGGCGCCCGGAACCGACCTGATCTCACCCTCCAACAACCACGACCTCTACTCGATCGAGGACCTCGCCGAGCTGATCGACGAGCTGAAGACGGTCAATCCCGACGTCCGCGTCTCGGTCAAGGTCCCGGTCGTCCCGAACATCGGCACGATCGGGCTCGGGATCGCCAAGGCCGGCGCCGACATCATCACCCTCTCCGGCTTCGAGGGGGGGACGGGCGCCGCCCGCCAGCACGCGCTCCGCCACGTCGGGCTGCCCTCGGACATCGGCACCCGCGCCGTGCACAGGGCCCTGATGGAGGCCGGCATCCGCAACCGGGTCGAGATCTGGGCCGACGGCGGCTACCGGACCGGCCACGACATCGTCAAGCTGCACTGTCTGGGCGCCAACCGGGTCGGCTTCGGCACCCTGGCGATGGTCAGCCTCGGCTGCACGATCTGCCGCGGTTGCCAGCTCGACACCTGCCACGTCGGCATCGCCACCCAGATCGAGACGGTCGACGAGGCCCAGGAGCACGGCCTCAAGAAGTTCACCCCCCAGGAGGTCGATGCCGCGGCCGAGAGCTGCGCTCGCTTCTTCCGGGCGATGGGCGAGGAGGTCAAGGAGGTGGTCGCCTCCCTCGGCTACGAGCGCGCCCAGGACCTGGTCGGCCGCTACGACCTGCTCGAGCAGGTCTCGCACGCGGAGAACCTCGATCTGGCCCCCCTGATCACGCCGCTGGAGGAGTTCCTCGACCTCGAGCCCCTCGACCTGCCGGTTGCCGGCGAGGAGCTCGTCGAGGACCGCGCCGAGGCGGGCCTGGTCGTCGCCAGGCCGATCCGGATGGAGGAGAAGCAGGCCTCGACCCAGCTCGCCGGCCTCGCCGGCGACATCTGCGCCGGCCGCACGATCCGCACCGAGTTCCCGCGGCCGACGGACGCCAACGATCGCGTCCTCGGCACGGAGCTGGCGGGAGCGATCGCCCGCTCGCGAATCTTCGACGACGGCCCCGAGCCGAACGACGACGAAGTGCTCGCCAGCCTCGAGTTCGACGACGGGTCGGTCGCCGGGCAGGGCCTCGGCGCCTTCAATGCCTACGGCGTCTCGATTCGCGTCGAGGGGGGTGCTCAGGACGGCGTCGGCAAGGCGATGCTGGGCGGCACCGTGGCCGTGATGAAGGGCGTGGGAGCCGGGGACCGCCGCCTCAACGGCTCGGTCGGCAAGTCGTTCGCCTACGGCGCCCAGCGCGGGCAGCTCTTCGTGCAGGGCTCGGCCGATTCCCGCTTCTGCATCCGCCTCTCAGGGGCGGACATCGTCCTCGGAGGGGAGCCCGAGGAGGACATCGACGACAGCCGGGGCTGCATCGTCGACCGCGCCAACGCCAAGGGCTTCGCCTTCGAGTACATGACCTCCGGGCGCGCGGTGGTTCTCGGCGACCTCGGCCCCTGGGCCTGCGCCGGCATGACCGGCGGCCGGGTGTACGTGCGACACAACGCCTTCGGCATCGACGCCGAGGCGATCGAACGCCGGCTCGGCGAGGGCGCCAAGGTCGAGCTCAAGGCGCTCGACGCCGAGGGCCTGCTCGACCTCGACGACCTGCTCACGAACTACTCCGAGCAGTTGAAGGCCACCGGCCAGGCTGACGAGGCGGTGAGGATCCTCGAGTTGGCGGCGAATGCCCCCGAGAACTTCCTCATGGTCGTCCCCAACAAGGTCCAGGCGGACCCCAGCATCTCGACCGAGTAGCGGCCGCTACTTCTTGCCGCGCCGCAGGGGCCGGGCGCCGACCCGGCCGACGGGCGCCTTGGCCGGGGGCTGGGCGCCGGGGCGGGGGGGAATCCGCTGCGGCGGTGGTGCCGGCGCAGGCGGCTGCTCGGCGAGCCGGTCGGCGATCGAGCGCACGTCCTCAAGCAGCCCGTCGAGCATCTGCTCGGTGTCGTTGTGGATCCGGCACTCGGCGGCTTCGCGATCGGCCTCGACCTGATCGATCCGCTGCTCCAGCTCATCGGTCCGCGCGTCGATCTCCCGAATCGATCGTTCGAGCTTCTTCTCCGACTTGCGGACCTTGCGCTTGACGAAGTTACGGCTCTCGAGCCGCAGCTCGTCGAGCTCTTTGCGCAGATCGTTGCCGGCAGGACCGCTTCCGTGTCCATTGCCGTTCCCGTTGCCCCCCTCGTCGAGCATCTCCTCGACCCCGGTGCGGACCCGCTCGATTTCCTCATGGAGGCGCTGTCGGGCGAGCTGCGCGGCCTCTGAGATTTCCGGGGACCCCGGCTCCGCGGCTGGCTCGACCGGTTCGGGAGCGGCGCTCATCGGACGCAATGCTAGGGGTCGGAGGGGCGGAAACCTCGACGCTAGGCTTCGAGGACGAATAGACGGTAGCGGCCGATCGCCAGCTCGTCTCCGTCCGCAAGCCTCGCCCACTCGACCAGCTCTCCGTTTAGGTGGACACCGTTGAGGCTGCGGTCGTCGAGGACTCGCAGCGCGTCGGGAAGTTCGGAGACGATCAGCGCGTGGCGGCGGGAGACGCTCGGATCGTCGAGGCGGACGTCGGCCACCGCGCTGCGCCCGACCCGCGTCCAGCCCTGCTCGATCGGGAACACCTGGGTGGTTCCGTCCACCTCGTGCGCGACGAGCGCCCGGGAGCCCGGCGCGAGGGCTTCGCGGGCCGCGCGCAGCCACTCGGGGGCCTCGCCGGGCGGGGACGCCTCGAACTCGGACGTGGCGCCCCTGTCCTGCATCGACTGGAATATCGAGTCGCGGCCGAAGGAGGAGCCGCCGCAATCCGGGCAACGGGGCAGGACGTCTTCCTCGAGCAGCGAGAGATGTGAGCCGCAATCGATACAGGAGAAGGTGCCGGCGCCGGGGGTGGCACCTGTCTCGACGCTGTTCAGCGTTCGAGGGTTGGTGTTGGTAAAGATCGCTTCTCCTTTCCCTCTTGTGCTGATCGTAGCGTTTACCGGCCGACTGCGCTTTTCGATTACCGCAATTTGCATGGTTCTCGGTGGGGGCCGCGGGGCCGTCGGGGGCGGTGATCTAGAATCGCGCCGCCAATGGGCCCGGTCAGCGCTGAGATAGAGGTCGACGTGCCGCGGGCGGAGGCCTTCGCGGCCGTCGCCGACCTCGCCGGGCGCCCTGCCTTCACCGACCATTTCCTGACCGGCTTCCACCTGACCCGGATCGAGTCCTCGGGCGTCGGCGCCGGGGCCCGGTTCAGGCTGGGGCCGCGCCGCCGCTCGGTGTGGATGGACACCGCGATCGAGTCGCTGGACCCGCCGCACCGGGTCGTCGAGCATGGCTGCGGAGGGCGCGCCAACCGGATACCGACGACGACGGTCTGGGAGCTGCTCGAGGGGCCCGGGGGCCTGACCCGGGTCAGCGTCTCGCACTGGACTGAGCCGTCGAGCCTGGTCGATCGCGCGCTCGAGGTCGCCTCCGGAACGGCCCGCTGGCAGGAGCGTCGCTGGCGCGAGGCCCTGCGCCGGCTCCGCGACCGGCTCGAGTCCTCCCGGCCGGCCTCCGAGCCGCTCCTCCTCGCCGGCGGCAACCGCCACGGGACCGGCATCCCTTGATCCACCTCCGTCAATAGACTTCCGCCCGCTCATGTCAGACCGCCGACGTCGACCCGTCCTGCTGCCGCTCGCCGCGCTCGTTCTCGCGGCGCTCTCGCTCCTAATCGTCGCCTGTGGCTACGAAAGCGACGCGAAGCAAGTCGCCGAGGGAGAACCGGTCAAGGTCGGCGACCTCCAGTACAACGTCGTCTTCTCCCGCTACCTGAACCCCAACGACAACGAGGACTCGGCCTACCTCGCCGGGCAGCCGGCCCCGCAGCCGGAAACCACCTACTTCGGCGTCTTCATGGAAGTCCAGAACGAGACCGAAGATTCCCAGGCGCTGCCCGAATCGTTCACGATCGAAGACGCGGACCACCAGACGCTCGAGTCGCTGGACAGCGAAAGCCCCTACGCCTTCCCGCTCGGCGGCGAAGTCGAAGACCACGAACAGATCCCGATCCTCGACTCGACGGCCCAGCAGGGCCCGATCGAGGGCGCCCTGATCCTCTTCCTCCTTCCTGACGACGCCTCGCAGAACCGCCCGCTCGTCCTCCAGATCAAGAATCCGCAAGGCGAAACGGGCGAAGTGACGCTCGACCTCTAAGCAGCTAGAAGCCCGCGGAGAGCACTGCCGAGGCCGCCGGCGCCGCGACTTCGCCACCCGCTGCGCCGGCGTCGACCAGCAGCACTCCGATCGCCAGCTTGGCACCGTCGGCCGGCGCGAACGCGGCGAACCAGGCGTCCTTGACCTGTTCGGGGTTGGGCTGGTTCTCCTGGCCCGGCACCGGGCCGAGCTCCGCCGTCCCGGTCTTGCCGGCCACCTGGGCCTGTGGGATCGCCCCGGCGAAGCCGGTGCCGCCCGTCACCACCCCGACCATCAATTCGGTCAGCTCGGCGGCGATCTTCTTCGACATCACCCGCACCGGCTTGGCGTCCGGGCGCAGCTTCTCGTTGGCGACGATCGAGGTCGGCTCGCGGACGCCGCGGTTGCCGATCGTCTGGGCGACGCTCGCCATCTGCAGGGGAGTGGCCAGCACTTCCCCCTGGCCGATCGCGCTGACTCCGAGGTCGAGTTCGTCGCCGACGTCTGCGGGGATGCTCGACTGCTTCGGTTCGACCGTCCGCACGATGCTCGGCGCGTACAGGGTCGGCGGCGCGTTGAAGCCGAAGCGCTTCGCCGTGCCGACCAGGGCGTCGTTGCCGATCTTCGGCCCGAGCGGCGCGAAGTCCGCGTTGCATGACTCGGCGAACGCTTCCCGGAACGTCCCGCCGCAGTACTCGCCGTTGGCGTTTTCGATGAAGCGGCCGCCGACGTTGACCCCGTTCGTGATTTCGAAGTAGTCGTCGAGCGAGACGACGCCCTTCTGGAGGGCGGCCGTGGTCGTGATCATCTTGAATGTCGACCCCGGCGGTTGCGGGGCGGAGAAGGCCTGCCCGGCCAGCGCCCGCACGTCGCCGTTGCGGGCGTCGAGGACGGCGATGCCCCCGGAGCGGCCGGCCAGGGCGGAGACCGCGGACTGCTGCAGGCCGGTGTCGATCGTCGTCTTGACCGGGGCGCCCGGACGCGGGGCTCCGCGGCCGATCACCCGGGCGGAGCCGCTCGCGTCGCCGACCGCGAGCAGCGTGCCCCCGGGCTTGCCCGCGAGGCGGGCGTTGAAGGCCTGCTCGAGGCCGCTCACCCCGACCGGGGTGTCGGCGGAGAAGCCCTGGCGCTCGAGCGCCGCCACGTCTTCCTCTTCGGGGCTGCCGATTTCCCCGGTCACGTCGATCGCCGAGCTTCCCAACGGGTGTTCGCGGGCGTCCGCTTCGCCTTCGGCGAGGGGCGTTCCGTCGGCGGCCAGGATCGGCGCCCGCGGGGCGAGGACGACTCGGTTCTCGAGGTGCTCGCCGCGGCGGAGGCCGGGGAAGACGAGGCTCGGGCTCCAGGCGATGCCTCCTTCGGAGTAGGGGAGGTCGAGCTCCGCCCTGACGTTGCCAAAGGCGACCGTCCGGGCGAGGATCTCGACCGGCACGACGGTGGCGCCGTCGGCCTCGGTGGCGTCACCCGGCGAGTCGGCTTCGAGCGAGCGCTGGGTGGCGATTCCCTCGGCTTCGCGGTAGGCGACCACGAACTCGTTGATCGTCGTCCGGCTGCGCGAGGCCTGGTTCAGCTCCCGGTACATGGCGCCGAAGTCGCCCGCTCCCAGGCTTCGGCGAAACGGCCGGCCGCTTCCTTCTCGGCGACCCCGGCGCGCCCACGACGGCGCCCCCGACGAAGGCGGCCACGGCGAGGATCGACAGGGGAAGGGTGCGGGTGATGAGACGGCGACGCCGCTCCACCTCGGGCGGAGGCTTTCACTGGGGGGAAATGTAGTGGTAGCGGCGTCAGCCGGTGCAAGGTCCGGTGTCGACCGCTGGCCGTGCCTCTCTCCAGGGCGGACTCGACGACGTCGTCGGGAACCGCGAAGCCCGCCCGGGTCGCCGGAGGTCGTCGTCGCGAAGACGGTGCCCAGGACTCGCCCGCGGGTATCGACCAGCGGGCCGCCGGAGTTGCCGCTGCGCACGGTTCCCCGCAGCGAGGCGATCGAGCGCCGGATCGGCCCGCGGCCGTAGGAGTCCTCGCTGATCACGTCGCGCGTTTCCCGAAGCGGGCGGCGGCGGTGCAGTAGGGGCCGTTGTCGGGGTAGCCGAGGACGGCGGCGTCCTGGCCCCGGCTCGCCGTCGCGGCGTCGGCAGGGCGGGCAGGCCGACGGCGACGCGGAGGATGGCGAGGTCGTTGGCGACGTCGTAGAGGACCGGCGTGCGTCGATCGACCTTCCGCCCCGCGTCGTCACGGTGGTGTCGTCCTCGCCGGCGACGACGTGGGCGTTGGTGACGACCAGGCCGGGCGCCGCGACCCAGCCCGAGCCCTCGACGCCGAGCCCGCAGGCGGTGCCGAGGACGCGGACCACGGAACGACCCGCCGCCCGCACGTCCGGATCGCCGACAACGCGGCGTTCGGGCTTGCCGACCGGGGTCGCCGGGCCGACGATCGAGGGCGCGGGATCGACGCGGTCGAGGGCGTTCAGCACCGGCCCGGACGGCGGCAGCAGCTCGTTGAGGCTGCGCATGATCAGCGAGCGCTGCACGTCGACCGCGCAGGTGGGCGGTTCCGGGGGCGTGCAGGGCGACGGCGCCGAAGACCCAGACGACCCCCAGCGCCACGCAGGCGACCAGGGCGGCGCCGCCGGCGCCGTCGGCGAGGTGGAGGTGCCGCCCGCGGATCACCCGCGCCCGCAGGCCGAGCGCCATGGTCTCCAGGCGCGACCGCGACCAGGGCCCCGACGATCAGCGCGCCGAGCGCCGCCAGCAGGGGCGCGTACGGGGACTCGGTGCCCTGGTTGAGGACCAGCGGCACCGCTCGGCTGCCGAGCTGAAGGCGCCGCTGGCGAACCCGAACAGGGTCAGGAGGCCGACGATCAGCCCCTGGCGATAGCCCCATAGGCCCAGGGCCAGGGTGAAGGCGATTATTCCCCAGTCGAGCAGCGGTCACGCGACAAATACAAGCAGGCCGGCACGATCGGGGCCCGTCACTTACGTTCAGTAAGCTCGAGGGTGGACGCTGCATCCGCGACCGGACGCGGAACGGCGTCTGCCCCTACTTCCACGCCGCGATCGAGCTGATCGGCAAGCGCTGGACCGGGGCCATCGTCTCGGCCCTGACCGACGGCCCGCTGCGGTTCGGCGAGCTGGCGCAGCCGTCCGGGCCTCTCCGACCGGCTGCTCTCGCGGCGGCTGCGCGAGCTCGAGGAGGCGGGCGTGGTCGAGCGCGAGGTCGAAGCCGGGGCGCCCGTCCGGGTCAGCTACTCGCTGACCGAGAAGGGGGCCGACCTCGGCCCGGCGATGTCGGAGCTGCGCGCGTGGGCGCGCCGCTGGAAGACTACGCCGTAGCGCCCGGACGATAGCCGCCGGCCCCGGACCTGCCCGGGCCGTTCGCGGTCGGCCGCTACGCCAAGGGATTGCAGAGGTGGCTGCGCGAACGCCCCGGGTCCAGCTCCGGGCGAGGTGACCGGCCTGGGGAGGAGCAGGCCCAGGCCTTCTTCGAGCTGCGCGACGCCGAGGGCGGAGTGCGCTGCTCGATCTGGCTCAACGAGCTCGAGCGGGCTCGAGCTGCCCGAGGGAGGCCTGCGCGACGGCGCCGAAGTCGTGATCTCAGGCGGCCCCGACTACTACCCGGGCGGCGGACAGGCGTCACCCAGCTTCGCCTTCCGCGCCACCCACATCCGGCTCGCCGGCGAGGGCGATCTCCTCGCCCGGCTCGAGGCGCTGCGCACCCAGTTGAAGGCAGAGGGCCTGTTCGAGCTCGCAGAAGCAGCTCGCCCGGCCCGGCGCTGCCGAAGACGATCGGCGTCGTCACCGCCGAGGGTGGCGCCGCCCGCCGCGACCTGCTGGCCGGGCTGGCGCGGCGCGGCTGGGCGGGGACGATCGTCTGGGCTTTCGCGCCGGTGCAGGACCGGCGCGCGGCGCCGGCGATCGCGGCGGCGATCCAGGACCTCGCGGCGCGGCCGGAGGTCGAGGCGATCCTCGTCACCCGTGGCGGCGGCAGCCTCGCCGACCTCTGGGCCTTCTGCGACGAGACCCTCTGCCGCACCGTCGCGATGCTGCGGGTCCCGGTCGTCAGCGCGGTCGGCCACGAGCGCGACTCGACCCTGATCGACGACGTCGCCGCCTTCGCCTGCTCGACCCCGACCCACGCCCCGGAGGCCCTGATCCCGCTCGACTGCGGCGCCGCCCGGCGCGAGCTGGAGCGCGCCGCGGCCGGCCTGCGGCGCGCCGGCGAGCGCGCGGTCGGCGCCCGCACCGGCCACCTCGTCGCCCTCGCCCGCGGCCCCGCCCGGGCGCTGCGCCGCGAGCGCACTCGCCCTCAACCAGAAGACGCGGGAGGTCCGCGCCGCCTCCGAGCGGGGGCTGGCGGAGCGACTCGCGGGCAGCGCACGGCTCGCGCTCGTCCTCGAGCCGCGCCGCCGGCCGCGCCGCCGGCCCGGACGCGGAGCGCCAGCACGACGCCCTGCGCCGCGCCGTCGTCGCGCTGCGCGCCACGACCCGGAGCGCACGCTGGAGCGCGGCTACGCGCTAGCCGAGGGAACCGACGGGCGAGCCGCTGACCAGCGCCGCCGACGCGCGCGCCGCCGAGCGATTAACCTGCGCTTCTCCGATCGGACGGTTCGAGCGAAACCCGTCCGCGGCGGACGCGGAAGAGAGTGAGCGAGGCTTCCAGTCACCATGAGCGCGAAAGAGCCAGAGCAGAGCACGGGGGCGGAATTGACTCATACGAGACTGCGGTCGAGCGGCTCGAGCAGATAATCGAGCGCCTCGATTCCGGCCAGGCCGGCCTGCGCGAGACGCTCGAGCTCTGCACGCGAGGGCCGCGAGCTGGTCACCTACTGCGCCGCCGAGCTCGACGCGGTCGGCGAGGGCCTCCGGGAGCTGAAGCTCGACGAGCTGGCGGAGCGGCTCGACGCCTCGGCCGCCTCGGACTAGGCCGGCCGCCGGGGGCCCGAGCAGACCCGGCCGCGCGCGGGGCAGCCCCGGCAGAGTTGCTCGGAACGCCGCTCGACCGGGGCGACCGGGTACTCGCCGGCGCCGATCCGGTCGACGACGTCGGCGAGCCTTGCCCTGGCCGCCTCCAGCTCCGCCGGCCCCAGCCTCTCGACCTGGGGATCGTCGGGACGCTCGAGGAAGACGTAGGCGACCTCGACCTCCTCCGCCTCTCGCGACTCGGCGACGGCGAGCGCGTAGATCGAGCGCTGTATCTCGTAGTCGCGCGGCGTGCTCGGCGGGCTCGTGCCGGCGAGCCGGTCGGTCTTGTAGTCGACGACCAGCGGCGCCCGCCCGGCGCTCGGCGAGCAGGTCGATCGAGCCGCGCAGGACGGAGCCGTCGACCTCGAGCAGGAGCGGCACCTCGGCGCGCACGCTCCGCGCGCGCCGCGCATCCGCTCCGGCGAGAGCTCCGAGCCGAGCCAGCCGGCGAGCGCGCGCCGTCTCGGCCAGCAGCTCCTCGGCCGAGGCCCTCGGCCGAGCGTGCCGCTCCACCAGCTCGCCCGGCGGCTGCCGCCACCCGTTCGCCTGGCTCCACTCGAGCAGGCTGTGGACGACCCGGCCGCGGGCGGTGCGCTCTTCCCGGGCCGACGGGCCGGTCGGCTCTCCGTCGGGGCCCGTGCCGGCGATCTCCCTGCCGAACCCGAAGACCCTTTCGAGTTGGAACCTGTAGCCGCAGTCCTCGTACTGGGAGATCGCCGAGTAGGAGAGCGGGCGCCTCGGCACGAGGGTCGCGCGGCGCGCGAGCAGCGGCGCGGCGCCGCTCACCTGGCGAGCCGGGAAGCGGCCGGGGCGGGCCGGCGCTCGACCAGCTCGGCGGCCCGCTCCGGCGGGGTAGTTGACCCTGACCGCGATCTCCGAGCTCGGCGAAGGAGGCGTCGAGCCCGGGGCGCGGCTCGGGGCCGGGAATCGCTATCGCCGAGTCGCTCTCGCGGTCGACCTCGAAGGCGCTCGCGATCCGCTCGAGCACCGCGGTCGACGGCTTCAGCTCGGCCGCTTCTCTTTCGACCAGCCGCTCAGGATCAGCCGCTCGCGCGCTCGCGTCGCCGCGACGTGGAAGAGGCGCAGCCCCTCGGCCGCGTCGCGCTCGTTCTCCTCCTCGCGCAGCGCCTCGTGGGCGTAGACGTTGATCGAGCGCGCCCCGAGCCGCCGCAGCTGCATGCCGACGCGACGGTCCTCGCCACGGCCGAAGGTGAGCAGCGGCGCCCAGCCGCCGCTGAGCAGGTTGCGGTCGAGCTGGGGCACGGCGACGACTCCGAACTCGAGCCCCTTGGCGCGGTGGACGCTCATGATCCTCACCCCGTCGTGGTCCTCTGCGGCGGTCGCCGCGGCGGACTCGTCGGCTGCCTCCTCGCGGAAGGCGAGGTAGTCGAGGAGGCCGCGCAGGTCGCGTCCCTCGCGGGCCTCGAACTCTTCCGCGATCCGCATCAGCTTGCGGACGTTGGCGAACCGCGCCTCCCCGGCCGACTTGAGGAGGACCGCCAGGTCGTATCCGGTGGCGGTCACGGCGCGGTCGATCAGCTCGGCGAGCGGCAGGCGGGTGCCGCGGGCGCGGAGCTCGCCCAGGGCGGTC
The DNA here is from genome assembly GCA_963727615.1 of uncultured Solirubrobacterales bacterium. Classification (GTDB taxonomy): domain Bacteria; phylum Actinomycetota; class Thermoleophilia; order Solirubrobacterales; family 70-9; genus VRUE01. The sequence continues at coordinate 360,193 of CAVSHD010000006.1, read as the reverse complement.
GCGAATCCGGTCAACAGCGCGATCTCGGTGTCGGGGATCTGGGCCAGCAGCTCCGCCGCATCGAGCTCGCCCTTGCCGAGCCCCGCCGCCCGCTCGACCGCCGGCCAGACGTGGCGGCCGCGACCGGCGGCCTCGCGCAGCAGCCAGAGCGTGTCCGGCGTCAGCCCGCAGGCGGGCGAGGCGAGGGCGCCGAACAGCGACTGGTCGTCGAGCGGGTTGGCGATCGCGGCGAGCAGGGCGCAGACGTCGGAGACCTGTTGCTGGGACCAGTAGCCGCGGCCGCCGACGACGTAGGGACGCAGGCCGGCGCGCGCCAGCGAGTCCTCATAGGCGTCGAGGTGGGTGAAGGCGCGCAGCAGGACGACCATCTCCCCACGCGGGATCCCCTCGTCGGCGAGCTCGCGCAATCGCCCGGCGAGGAAGCGCGACTCGGCGACGAAGTGGGGTTGGGTGCCGGAGTCGATCGCCGGCTCGAGCTGCGAGGTCCTCCCAGCCCTTGCGGGCGGTGAGCAGCAGCTCGACGGCAGGGCCGGCGCCGTCCGGCTCGGCGGCCGTGGGGACGGCGCCGACCCGCAGGGGCTGGTAGTCGGCGCCGATCAGCGCCGAGCCGAGCGCGTTGACCGCGCCGATCACCTCGGGGCGCGAGCGGAAGTTCCCGGTCAGCTCGATCGCCTCTCCACGCGGGTCGGCGGCGATCGCGTCGCGCTGCTCGCGGAAGGCGTCGAGGTCGGCGTGCCGGAAGCCGTAGATCGACTGCAGCGCGTCCCCGACCACCATCAGCTTCGTCTCCGGCCCGCGCAGCGACTCGATCAGGCGGACCTGGAGGCGGTTCGTGTCCTGGAACTCGTCGACCATCAGGTGGCTGAAGCGGCTGCGGTAGGCGCCGCCGATCTCGGCCCGCTCGAGCAGCCCCGCGGCGAGCAGCTGCAGGTCCTCGAAGTCGATCCCGCCGCGCCGCTCCTTGACCGCCGCGAAACGCTCGCCGAAGATCTCGAGCAGACGGGCGGTGTGCTCGTAGGCGGCGCCCCCCTCGCCGGCCTCGGCGACCCTCGCGATCGCCGCCTCGATCGCCTCCCGGTAGGCGGTCATCTCCTTCGCCCTGCCGCCGCTGCGAAGCGCCGCCACGGCGTCGAGCGAGATCCCGTCGCCGTGCTCGCCGAGGGCCTCGATCGCGCGTTCGAGGAGAGGCCGGTCGCGGCTCTTCTTCACCGAGCTCCTCGAGCGTCTCGGTGGCAGCCCGCATGGCCGCGGCGACCGCCGCGGCGACGTCGGGGATCGGGGGAACGGGAAGCCGCGGCCGCGTCGCCCCGCGGCTGCGCAGCTCCTCGTGCGCGCCGACGACCATCCCGCGCAGGGCATCGATCCGGTAGGCGGCGACGGTCTCCAGACGGGCCGCCTCGTCGCCCTCGGCGAGGAAGAGCTCGAGCGCCTCGTCGAATGCCTCGCGCGCGGCGCGATCGGCCTCGGGGGCGTCGAGGACCCGGAAGCGGGGATCGACGCCGGCGGCGACCGGGTGGGAGGAGAGCAGCCGCTGGCAGAAGCCGTGGATCGTCGTCACCCAGGCGCTGCCCAGCTCCCGGATCAGGCCCGCCGCCCGCGCGGAGCCCTCGTCGGCCCGCCTGGCCAGCTCGGCGCGGATGCGCTGGCGCAACTCGGCTGCGGCCTTGTCGGTGAAGGTGATCGTCAGGATCGCGTCGAGCGGCACCTTCTGCTCGCAGGCCAGCCGGCAGTAGCGGTCGACCATCACCCCGGTCTTGCCGGTGCCGGCGCCGGCCTCGACGATCGCCGTCCGCGCGTCGGCGGCGATCGCCGCAGCCTGCTCCGCGGTCGGTTGGCGCTCGCTCATCGCTCGTCCCGCTCGCGGTCCTCGTCGTCCACCGGGGCCCGGTCACGGCGACAGATCGGCGCGAAGTCACAGTAGGCGGGGCAGACGTCGTGATCCTTGAGGCCGGCCCGCGGGCCGGGATCGCGACGGATGTCGCCGCTGCGCATCCTCGCGACGATCGTGCTCGCCCGGCCGCGAGCCTGCTCGAGCAGGCTCGCGAACTGGTCCGCCGGGAGAACGTCGGTGCTCGCCATCCCGAGGGCCGGCAGCCCGTCCTCTCCCTCGAGCAGGAGGCCGCGCGGGCGGCGGCTCGTGGTCGCGCGCAGCGGGTGGTACAGCGCCCCGACCGGCACTGTCTCCCAGAGCTCGCCCGCGGCCATCAGGTAGAGCTGGAGCTGCAGCTTCGCCTCCTCCTCGAGCTTCTTCGCCGCCGGCGCCTTGCTCGCCACCTTGTAGTCGTGGACGAGGGCGCGACCATCGGGGGCCAGGTCGACGCGGTCGATCGCTCCGTGCAGGCGCCAGCCGTCGATCTCGAGCGCCGGCCGCTCGGCGTCCTCGTCCTCGCCGAACCTGGCCTCGAGCAGGCGCGGCTCGAAGGCTCCGGGGTCGCGGTCGGCTTCTTCGGCGAGGAAGCGGGCCAGGAGCCGTTCCACGCCGCTGCGAATCGCGCGCTCGGCCGGGCTCCCGCCGAGCCGCTCGGCGGCGAGCTCCTCGATCAGCTCCAGCCCCGCGCTCCTGCCAACGGAGGAGCGAGGAGGGAGTGGGGAGCGGCCCGCCCAGGCGCTCTCCGTAGAGCCGCTCCAGCACCGCGTGCATCAACCCGCCCTGGACGATCGCGTCGGGCATCGGGTCGAGTGGCCTGCGGGGCCAGCTCGTGGTCGGTGAACCAGCGGTAGGAGCAGAGGTCGAACCCCTCCAGCGTCGTGCCGCCGTAGGCGGGCACCGAGCGCAGCCTCTCGAGCACCGCCGGGTTGGTGATCGGGCCCGGAGCCCTGGTCGCCTCCTCGGCGGCCCGGGCGAGGCCGAGGCGCGACTCGATCCCGGCCCCGCAGGCCCTCCTCGGCCGTCGCATCCGCGAGCGCCTCGGCGCCGCGGTCGACCATGCGCAGGGAAGCGATCGAGCGCGCCAGCTCGTCCTCTGAGGGTGCCTCCGACGGCGGGTGGACGAGCTCGGCGAGGCCACGGTCGCGGGTCAGCGCCGCCTCGGCCTCATCGACCCCCTCGGCGGGCGGCGGCGGCGCCAGCAGGCGGCGGACGTCGTCGAGGAGCGGCGAGCGTGCTTGCGCCGTCCCGGCCTCGTCGCTGTCGCGGTAGGAGAGCGTCAGGCTGCGGCGGGCGAGGCCGAGGCTCGTGTAGAAGAGATAGCGCTCCTCGGCCTCGTCGTCGCGGCGGGGATCGAGGCCCAGCGAGTCGCGCTGGGCCTCGGAGAGGAAGGGATCGCCGCCGCCCGCGGCGGGGAAACTCGCCGTCCTGTAGCGAGCCGATCACGACGTGGTCGAAGCGGCCCGCGCGCAGCTGCCTGGGTTCGGCGATCCTGACCCTGCCCTCGATCGGTCCGCTCCAGGCGGGGAAGCGGAGATCGCGAAGCAGGCCGATCAGGTCGGCGGGACCAGGGCCAGGTCGCCGAGCTCCGAGACCTCCGCCAGCGCCTTGGAGATCTCGGCCGCCGCCTGTAGCTCGGTCCCGTCGCCGGGTGCGGGCGGCGGCCCGTCTTCGTCGCGGTCGAGGAATCGCAGAGCCATCCGAGCCGCCGTCTCGCCGATCGCGGCGGGGAGCTCCCCGCCGCCGGCGTCGCGCAGCCCGCGCAGGTCGTAGGGGAGCTCGTTCTCCCCCTCCTCCCAGAGCGCCAGCGCCTCGCCCGCGGTCTGGGCGCGCTCACGCCGGGCCCTGCGCTCCAGCCAGTCGACCGCGTTCGGCCGCACCCCGGACGGCCCGCGCAGCCAGCGCAGCACGTCGGTCGCCCTGGCGGTGCCCTCCTCGGCCTCGAGCAGGGCGATCAGGGAGCCGCCGACTCCGGTCGAGGAGACGGGGAGATCGGCCTCCAGGGCGACGCCGATCCCGTAGCTCTCCATCACCCGGGTGAGCAGCGGCCCGCGGCGGGCCGGGTCGCGAAGCACGATCGCGATCTCGTCGGCCCGCGCTCCGTCGTGGATGAGGCGGGCGACGTGGGCTCCGATCGCCTCGGCTTCGCCGCGCTCACCGGCCGAGCGCAGCAGGACGAGGCTCTCGTCCCCCTCGACCGGGGCCGCCCCGGCGACGCCGAAGCCGCGCTCGAGCTCGAAGAGCAGGCGCGAATCGGTGTTGCCGGGATCGGGCCTCGTCCGATCCTCGCCGGCGACCCCGATCTGCTCGCGCAGCCGCTCGATCAGGTGCGAGCGGTCGCGGAGGACGTCGCGGTCATCCTCGTGGGGGAGGGAGACGGTCACCTCCGTGATCGCGCTGAGCCGGCGCAGGAGCTCGAACTGACTGGTGGTGAAATCGTCGAGGCCGTAGACGAGCACGGGCCTGTCGCCCCAGGCCTCGCCCCGCTGCTCGAGCAGCGCCAGCGCCCGGCGGGCCACGCCATGGTTGTCGAGGCGCCCGGAGCGGGCCCTGACGTCCTCATAGCCGGCGAAAAGGGCGGCGAGGTCGCCGAGGTACGCGGATCCCTCCAGGGTCGCCGCGCTCGCTTCCACGGCGGCCGGGTCGACGCCGTCGCCCTGCAGCTCGTCGAGCAACCGCTCGAGCGAGGCGGCGAAGCCCGCCCTCGTGGAGGAGCGGCGCAGGGGCCCGAGCTCCCGGCGGCGCTCGCCGACCGCGACCGCGACGACCCGCAGCCGTTGAGCGGGGGTGAGGGTCGGGGCGGGCGGGTCGCCGCCGGCGGCCGCGACCATGCCGAAGAGGCTCGGGAACGTGGTCACGGTCCCGCCCAGGGCGCAGCCTCGCCCGGCAAGCTCGCGCTCGAGGCGGAATTCATCGTCCCGGTTGGGCACGACCAGCACCGGAGACGACCGCAGGGCCTCCCTGAAGCGGTCCAGCACGAGACCCGTGCGACCCGAGTTCGGGGGTCCTGAGATCAGGTTCAGCGGCACCCCTCCCACCTTATGCACGGGCGCGGCGCGTCCCTTCGCAAACTCCGCCCGCGCGGTCCCACTTTGCCGTCTCCCGGCGTCTCTAAATTGATCCGCAGATGACCCTCTGCTTCGTAGACCCGGCCGACGCGATCCGCGCGATCGCCGACTCGATCGGCCGCGAGGCCCGGCGCCAGCTGCTCGGCGAGGCGGTCCGGGCCTGGGTCGACGAGATCCCCGAGGGGGAGCTCGAGGTCCACTACGCGAAGGCCCTCTCCGAGCTCGACGAGCACGACCTCTCGATGCTCGCCGCCTGGCACGGCTCGCTCGAGGTCGGGCAGCCGGTCCCCAACCGCGACTTCCTGATGGGCGCCTTCGGCTCGCTCGGAGAGAACAGGCGCGAGGCGCTGAAGCTCGCCGCGGGCTTCCGCGGCGAGGAGGCGGTCGACGCCGGCGTCACCGAGGAGGACGCGCTCGAGCTGGTCCTCGGCCTGCTCTCGCCGCCGCGCCTGATGGAGCTCGCGGTCGAGGCGGTCGAGCTCTACGTCTGGGACCGCGCCGGCTCCGACAACTGAGCGGCGCCTCGACTGAGCCCGCGGCGAGGCTCAGGCCAGCGCCGTGCGGATCGCGGCGATCGCCTGCTCGTTGTCGCGGAAGTGGACGGCGCTCATCCCCGCCTTCCGCGCCCCCTCGCAGTTGACCTCGACGTCGTCGACGAAGAGGCAGGACTCGGCGGCGGCGCCGACCCGCTCCAGGGTCAGCGCGTAGATCCGCGATTCGGGCTTGCGGCAGCCGACGAAGCCGGAGTCGACGACGGTCTCGAAGATCTCGTCGACCGGCAGCATCGAGCGCCAGTACGGCTCCCACTCCCGCACGTTGTTGGTCAGCATCGCCATCCGGTAGCCGGCCGCCTTCAGCTCTCTCATCAGGTCGATCATCCCGGCGTTCGGCTGCAGCGCCTCGAAGTAGATCTCTTTGAAGCGGTGCATCTCCGGCGGTGGCCGAGCAGCGGCTCGAGGCCGGCGGTCAGCTTCTCGAGGAAGGCGGCCTCGGTGATCTCGCCCCGCTCCATTTCGAATAGGGGGTTGTCGCCGTTGGCCTCGGTCGCCGCCTGCATCGCCAGGCCCAGCGTCTCGGTCCTGATCCCGGTCTGGTCCTGGAAGGCCATGAAGGACTCGACCAGGGGCGTGGTCAACACCCCGCCGAAGTCGGAGACGACGACCTCGATCCCGGCGCCGCCCTCACTCATCGCCGCGCACGATCTCGTAGTGGCCGAGGCCCTCGCGGCCCTCGAGCGACCAGCGGAAGAAGGCGACCTGGGACTCGAGCCCCGGCCGGTGGACGGCGCTCGCGCTGATCAGGCTGCCGGCGCCGCGCAGCGGCCGGCCCCTCCTCGCCGACCCAGAGCTCCAGCGTCGCCCGCCGCTGCACCCCGTCCTCACCGTACTCGGTGGAGATCAGGGCCTCGGAGACCTCGACCGGGGCGGCATCGGGGTCGCAGAGGATCGCCGCGATCTGCTCGTCGCCGTGGTCGTCGGACGCCGGCGGGCCGCACCGCGCTCATCGCCAGCAGGCCGCCGTCGGAGAAGACGATCCCGATCGAGCGCCGCAGCGCCGCGTCCTCGCTCATGCCCACACGCTCCGCACGGCCAGGCACCCTAACCTAGAGCGCTTGGCCGCCCCGATCGTGCGCAACGCCGACCCCGACCGCGACGCCGAGGCGTGCGCCGCGATCTACGCCCCCCACGTCGAGAGCGGGCCGACATCCTTCGAGGAGACCGCGCCGGGTGCCGAGGAGCTCGGCGCCCGCATCGGGCGCGCCCTCGCCACCCACGCCTGGCTGGTGGCCGAGGAGGGCGGCCGGGTCGTCGGGTTCGCCCACGGCGGCGCGCATCGCTCGCGGCCCGCCTACCGCTGGTCGGCCGACGTCTCCGTCTACGTCGCCGAGGGCAGCGGGGGGAGGGGCACGGCCGCCGCCTCTACGAGGCGCTCCTCGGCCGCCTGCGGGAACGCGGCTTCCGGGTCGCCTGCGCCGGCATCACCCTGCCCAACCCGGCTAGCGTCGCCCTGCACGAGGGCCTCGGCTTCGTCCCGGTCGGCGTCTACCGCGGGATCGGCTGGAAGGCGGGCGCCTGGCGCGACGTCGGCTGGTGGCAGCTGCAGCTCGGCCCCGGGGCAGAGGGCCCGCCGGCAGAGCCGCGCTGAGGCCGGCGACCGTCCCCTCTAACATTGGGGGCCATGTCAGATGAGCACACCAGACCGGCCTCCGATCAGCCGCCCGCGACCAACGCGGCGGGCGACGGAGGGCTCAGCGAGGAGGACGTGTACGAGGCCCTCGAGGAGGTCATCGACCCCGAGCTCGGCCTCGACTTCGTCTCCCTCGGCCTCGTCTACGACGTCGCGATCGAGCAGGAGGACGTCTACGTCACCTTCACCCTGACGACCCCGGCCTGCCCGATCGGGCCGCAGGTCTCCGAGCAGATGCAGCGAGTTCGTCGGCGACCTCCCCGGCGTCGCCGCCGTCCACCCGAAGATGATCTTCGACCCGCCCTGGTCGCCGGAAATGATGACCGACGACGCCAAGTTCGCGCTCGGCTTCTGAGCCGCCGTTACGCCGCCTTTCGGACGCTCTAGCCCGGCAGCTGCGGGTCGTCGGGGCCCAGCTCCTCGGCCGTGCCCTCGACGTCATAGTCGCGGCCGGGCCGTCCTCGCCGGGGCCGGCGCCGTTCGTGCCCCGATTGCCGGCGGCGGGCGTTGCCGTAGGCCCGGCTGCCGGCGCTCGCCGCCCCGTAGGCGGCGCCCGCCGGGCCGCCCATGACCACGAAGCGGCGTCCGAAGTAGGCGCTGGAGAGGCGCGCGCGCGATCGCCCGCGTCGGCGGGGCCAGGAGCAGGAGGCCGACGGCGTCGGTGAGGAACCCGGGCGTCAGCAGCAGGGTGGCGCCGACCGCGATCAGCAGGCCGTCGGCGACCTCGCGGCCGGGGAAGCGCCGCTCTGCGAGCGCCCCGTTGAAGCGGCGCCAGGCGCCGAGCCCCTGCTGGCGGAGCAGCATCGCGCCCAGCATCGAGTCCGCCAGCAGCAGCGCGATCGTCGGCCAGACGCCGATCAGCCCGCCGACCTGGATGATCAGCCAGATCTCGACGATCGGGACGACGATGAAGAGGACGACGAGGATGCCCATCGCCAAAGCCTAGACGATGCGCGGGTCGTGGCAGACGCCCGCCGCGGGCGCTCGTCGGCCGGGGTGGCCGCCGAGCGGCCTCCTCGAGCTCGGCCAGCGAGGCCTCGATCCCGGCGGCGATCTCGTCGGCGTCCTCGACCGAGTCGTAGTCGGCGAGCAGCCCGAACCCGATGCGGCCGTTGTAGCTCATGATCGCCACCGCGAGGACGTGGTTCTGGGGCAGGAAGGCGACCGGGAAGATCTCCTCCATCTCCCGCCCGAGCACGTAGAGGGGAAGCTGCGGGCCGGGGACGTTGGTGACGATCAGGTTGAAGAGCCGGGTCGAGAAGTTGACCCGGGAGGCCTGGGCGAGCAGGGTCGGCGGCGCGAAGTCGTTGAAGCGGGAGATCACTTCCGCCCCCAGCGCCTGCTTGGAGCGCTTCAGCCCCTCCATCTGCTCGGTGACGATCCGCAGCCGCCGCACCGGGTCCTCGACGTAGACCGGCAGCGGCCCGCGCATCACCGCGATCTTGTTGCCGAGGTTGCCGCGCTCGTCCTCGGCGCGGATCGAGACCGGGACCAGCGCCCGCAGCTCGAGCCCCTCGGTGCGGACCCCGCGTCCGTGCAGCCACTCGCGCAGGGCGCCGGTGACGACGGCCAGGACGACGTCGTTGACGGTGCCGCCGAGCGCGTCCTTGATCCGCTTGAAGGTCGCCAGCTCCGAGCGCGCCCAGACGAAGCGGCGGTGGGGCCCGATCTCGCGGTTTAGCGGCACGTCGGGGGCCGGGTCGGCGAAGGCGCCGACGACCTCGCCGACGCCCTCCAGCGCCCTCGGCGACCCGGCGCGCGGTCGACTCCGGGCTGCGCACCGCCTCGATCGCGCGCTCGGCCAGCTTCAGCGGCGCCGCGGCGATATCGCCGGCGGCGCGCAGGATCAGGTCCGAGGTGCTCGGCTGCGGGCCCGGCTTCCAGTCGTCGACGAACTCGGCCGGCTGGGGCACCGGCTCGAGGTCGAAGAGCACGGTGCCGATGTCCACCCCGGAGATCCCGTCGACCATCGCGTGGTGGGTCTTGGTCAGGATCGCGAAGCGGTCGCGCTCCAGGCCCTGGACCAGCCACATCTCCCAGAGCGGCTTGGAGCGGTCGAGCTGCTGCGAGAAGACCCGCGCCGGCGAGCCGCTTCAGCTCCTCCTCGCCGCCCGGCTCGGGCAGCGCGGTGTGGCGGATGTGGTAGGTGAGGTTGAAGTTGACGTCGTCCGCCCAGAGCGGCCGGCCGGCCTCCAGGGGCGGCACGACGAGCCGCTGGCGGAAGCGGGGCACCTGGTCCAGGCGGCCCCGGACGTGTTCGACCAGGTCGACGTAGGGGGGCGGCGGGCCCTCGAAGATCAGGATCGCGCCGACGTGCATGTGGCTGTCGCGTCTCGTTGCTGAGGAAGGAGGCGTCGACGGCGGTCAGGCGGTCGAGGTGGTTTCCGGCGGTGGGCATGCAGCAAGGCTAGCTGCGGCCTCGGCTACCCTGCCGTGCATGGCCTGGCGGTCGCGACCTCCGCCCCAGCCGCGTGCTGCTCGCCGCGCCCCGCGGCTACTGCGCCGGCGTCGACCGCGCCGTGCAGACGGTCGAGCGGGCGCTCGACCTGCACGGCGCCCCCGTCTACGTGCGCAAGGAGATCGTCCACAACAAGCACGTCGTCGAGGAGCTCGCCGAGCGCGGGGCGATCTTCGTCGAGCAGGAGACCGAGGTCCCGGAGGGCGAGATGGTCGTCTTCTCCGCGCATGGCGTCGCCCCGGCGGTCCACGAGAACGCCGCCGCCCGCAACCTGCGGACGATCGACGCCACCTGCCCGCTGGTCACCAAGGTCCATGTCTACGCGCGCCGCTTCGCCGCCGACGGCTACACGATCGTGATGATCGGCCACGAGGGCCACGAGGAGGTCGAAGGGACGACGGGCGAGGCGCCCGGAGAGCATCGTCCTCGTCCAGACCGTCGAGGAGGTCGACGAGCTCGAGGTCGCCGACCCCGAGCAAGGTCGCCTTCATCACCCAGACGACGCTCTCGGTCGACGAGACCGCCGAGATCATCGCCGCCCTGCGAGCCAAGTTCCCGGCGATCGTCAGCTCCAAGTCCGACGACATCTGTTACGCGACGACCAACCGCCAGATCGCGGTCAAGCAGCTCGCCCGCGAATGCGAGCTGGTCCTGGTGATCGGCTCGACGAACTCCTCCAACTCCAACCGCCTGGTCGAGGTCGCCCGCGAGCACGGCGCCGCCTCGCACCTGATCGACAACCACGCCCAGGTCCGGGAGGAGTGGCTGGAGGGAGTCGAGACGGTCGGCATCACCTCCGGCGCCAGCGCCCCCGAGGAGCTGGTCGAGGCCCTGGTCGAGCTCTTCCGCGAGCGTGGCGCCGAGCGACGTCTCCGAGCTGCGCACCGTCCACGAGGACGTGCGCTTCATGCTGCCCAAGGAGATCCGCGAGGAGATCGCGGCCAGGGCCTAAGGCACGCCGGCGGCGAAGCTCAGCGACCAGACTCGCAGCCCCGCCGAGGGCCGGATGAGGAGCTCATGGCGCTCGTGGCGAGGGTGAGGCGCCAGGTCGTAGAGGGCGGGGCCGTCGACCTCCAGCGGGTCGAGCGGGGCGCCGTCGAGCTCGATCGCCACCGTTCCCTCGCCCTCGATCGTCGCGTGGGCGCCGCCCGCCTCGTAGGGGACGACGATCTCATCGCCGTCGGCGCCGGCCGTCCAGGGTCGCTCCCAGGAGCCGCCTGGAAAGACCTCCGGGCTCGGTGCCATCACCCTGGCGCCGGGGGCGTCGGTTGCCCTCAGCGGCTCCAGCGGGGGCGGCAGGTCCTGGCGCAGGGCGTCCTGCTCGCGCAGCTCCGCCTGGATCGCCTCCTCGGTCCCCGCGTAGTCGCCCTCGCCGAAGTGGAACCAGCTCAGGGCGCCCCCGAGCGACCAGAGGAAGAGGCTGGGCCAGCCCTCGCACCCGTATGCGTGCCAGAGCGCCCGCCCGCCGTCGATCGCGACCGGGAAGCCCACGCCGAGGCGCTCGAGGCCCGCGCCGACCACCGCGGGGTCCGACCCGAAGGGAAGCGGGGCGCCTGGACGCCGATCGTGCGCAGGCCCGCGTCGCGGTAGCGCCGGTCCCACTCGACCAAGTAGGGGAGGGTGCGGACCGAGTTCAGCTGGGCGAAATCGAGGAAGTGGACCAGGGCCGGCCCCGCCGCCGTGAGCATCGGCATCGAACGGGGCTCCTCGCCGATCCAGGCGATTCCCGAGGGCAGGTCCGGGGCCGCGATGTTCTCCTTTTCGGGGCGCACCCGCCGGACGTTATCCTGGGGCCGACCAGTTGGCGGATCCCCCAAGGAGGACTCAAGTGAGCAACGACGTCTGGCAGAAGATCGAGCAGGCCCGCGACCGATGGAACGTGCTCGAGCACCCCTTCTACCAGCGCTGGTCGGCCGGCGAGCTGAGCGCCGAGGAGCTCGCCGAGTACTCGGGGCAGTACCGCCACGCGACCGCCGCGCTGGCCCGCCTCAGCGCCGATGTCGCCGATTCCGCGCCCGACTCGGAGCGCTCCGGCCTGCGCCGCCATGCCGAGGAGGAGGCCTCGCACATCGCTCTCTGGGACGGCTTCGTCGAGGCGGTCGGCGGCGAGGTTGCCGCCGAGCCCACGGCGGAGACCCAGGAGTGCGTGGACGCCTGGACCGCCAAGGACGATCGCGTCTGCCAGCTCGTCCGCCTCTACGCGATCGAGAGCGGCCAGCCGCCGATCTCGAAGACCAAGCGAGAGGGCCTCGCCGCCCACTATGGGATCGGCGACGGCAGCGGCAACGAGTACTTCCGGGTTCACGAGGAGGCCGATGTCGATCATGCCGCCGAAGGCCGCTCGCTGATCGAGGCGCACCTCGCCGAGGCCGACCCCGACGCGCTCGCCGCCGCCGCCGAGTCGGTCTTCAAGGCCAACTGGCGGCTGCTCGACGGCGTCTCGGCGCTGGCCGCCGCGTAGGAGACCTTGCGCGGCTACTACCCCGGCGAAAGGGAGTACCGCGAGCGCCCCAGGCGGCGCCTTCCCCGGCCTCGGCTGGACCAGCCGCTTCCCAGCCTGCCCCGCCCGCGCCGTCAGCGTCGGCGGCGGGGACGACGGCCTGAGCGCCCGGCACCGCAGGCCGCTCCGGAGACGGCGGCGCGGAGCGGGCGGCGCCTCGACTGGGTGGTCGGGATCGTCCTCGGGATCGTCCTCGGGATCGCGGTCGTCACCGCCTTCCTCGTCTTCGGCAGCGAAGACACGATCGACTCGCCGAGTGTCTCCGGCGGCGGCGCCCCACAGTCGCGAGAAGCGCCGCCGATCGCCCCGAACCGCGAATAGCGCTAGCGTTCAGGACCGATGTCCGAGGTCCTGATCGCCGCGCTGCCGCTGCTGCTCCTGATCGGCGCCCTGCTGCTCGGCCGCTATCCGGGCTGCGAGGCGATCGTCCGGCTCTCCGAGCGGATCGCAGCGGGCCGGAATCGGCGCCGGCCTGCCGGCCGGATCGGACGCCGGCGGATCGCGCCCGGCTCATTTGCGGCGAGCGGCGGCCTGCTGATCGCCCTGGGCCTCGCCCAGCGCCCCCCGCCCGTCGCTCCCTAGACGACGATCGTGCCCGGGCCCTCGTGGGGCCGGGCTTGACTTCGCCGTGGGCATGCCCACGGCCCGAGCAAGGAGCGAACAATGAACACGACCACACGCGTGGTGCTGGGAATCGGCGTCGTGATCGTCGCCGTGGTGCTGCTGATCGTCCTCAAGGGTGGAAGCGAAAGCAACTCGAGCTCGAGCGGCGGCCGGTCGCAAGCCACAACCGGCTCGGGGACGGGCGGCCCGCCGCTGACGACGATCGTCGTCAAGCAGGGCGAACCGGTGGGAGGCGTCGCCGAGATCGCCGTCAACGAGGGCGAAGAGGTCCGCTTCAAGGTGGACTCCGACGTCAGCGACGAGGTCCACATGCACGGCTACGACATCATGAAGGACGTCGAGGCCGGCGGCTCGGTGACGTTCGAATTCCCGGCGACGATCGAAGGCGTCTTCGAGGCCGAGCTCGAGGGCCGCAAGGAACAGATCCTCCAGCTCACCGTCAACCCATGAGCCTCCTGCCGACCCTGCCGCTGGCGCACGCCCTGGCCTCCCGGCAGGACCTGCCGATCCCGCCGTGGCTGTTCGCCTGGGCGGCGTCGATCATCCTGATCGTCTCCTTCTTCGCGCTCTCCGCGGCATGGCGCGAGCCCCGCTTCGAGGAGGAACGATGGCGGCCCCTCGGGGCGGGGCTCTCGCGAGCCCTGCTCGGCCTGCCCGCCCAGGCCCTGATGGGGGCGGTCGGCGTCTTCCTGCTCGGGGTCGCCGTCTACTCGGGGCTGCGGGGGACCGAAGCGCCGGACCGCAACTTCGCCCTCACCTTCCTCTTCGTCACCTGCTGGCTCGGCTTTCCGGCGCTGAGCGTCGTCTTCGGCAACGTCTTTCGGCCCTTCAATCCGTGGCGCGCCGTCGGCAGAGCGGTGGGCGCGGGCTTCGAGGCGATTGCCGGCCAACGCTTCGCCCACGCCCGCTACCCGGAGCGGCTGGGTCGCTGGCCCGCCGCCGCCGGCCTCGTCGCCGTCGTCTGGCTGGAGATCGTCTACGGGGTCAGCGGCGGTGTGGCGGTCGGCCTCGAGCCGCACGCCGCCGCCGTCGCCGCCCTCGTCTACAGCGTCTACACCCTGGCGATGATGGTCGTCTTCGGGGTCGAGGAGTGGTGCGAGAGGGGAGAGGTCTTCTCCGTCTACTTCGGGATGTTCTCCCGGCTCGGGTTCCTCGGCGTCAGCGACGGCAGGTTGGGGAGGAGGAGGCCGTTCTCGGCGGCCACCCGCTGGGCGACGGTGCCCGGCTCGCTCGCGGTCGTGATCGCCTCGATCTCGACCACGAGCTTCGACGGCGCCCAGGAGGGCGCCTTCAAGGGCGGCATCGAATCGACCCTCGAATGGCTGGTCGACCGCGCGGTCGAGCCGACCACGGCGCTGCGGATGACCGACAGCCTCTGGATGCTCGTCGCGATCGCCGGCGTCACCCTGGTCTACCTGATCGGCGTCCGCGGCATGGCCGGCGTCGACGGCGCGCCGCCGTTCGCCAAGCTGCGCACCGGGTTCGCCCACACGCTGATCCCGATCGCCTTCGCCTACCTGCTGGCCCACTACTTCAGCCTCTTCTTCTTCCAGGAGCAGGCGCAGTTCACCTACCTGCTCTCCGACCCGCTGGGCACGGCGACGACCGACCTCTTCGGCACGGCGTCCGGGGGCATCGACTTCCGGATCCTGAGCTCGAACGCGATCTGGTACGTCCAGGTCGCCGCCCTCGTCATCGGCCACGTGATCGGCCTCACCCTCGCCCACGACCGCGCGACCGCCTACTGGGGCGACTACCGCCAGGCGGCCCGCTCCCAGTACTGGATGCTCGCCGTGATGGTCGCCTTCACCTGCTTCGGCCTCTACCTGCTCTCGGTCGCCAACAAGTGACCCCATCGTCGTACCCTTGGGGTCGATGCCGCCACTCGCCCACGTCGGCCACTGGCTCTGGGCCCTCTACCTGCCGCCGATCCTGATCGTCGCCGGCTCGATCATCAGATCCAAAGTGCTGGAACGACGGGCCGCTCGCGACGACGCATCTACCGACCCCGAGACAGCTCCGGACGAGAATCGCGGCGGGGGGGGGTGCTAGAGGATCTCGGCGAGGCGCTTCTCGAGCGCCGCCGAAACCTCGTCTCTGACCGGCCCGGCGGCGAGCCGTTCGACCAGCGACTCGAGGAACCCCTCGATGATCAGGCTCTTCGCCTGCGCCGCTCCCATTCCGCGGGAGGTCAGGTAGAAGAGCTGCTCCCGGTCGATCTGGGCGATCGCCGCGGCGTGCGTGCAGCGCACGTCGTCGGCTTCGATCTCGAGGCCGGGGATCGCGTCGGCGTGGGCCTCCGGGGAGAGCAGCAGGTTGCGGCACTCCTGGAAGGCGTCGGTCTGCTGGGCGCCCGGGTCGACGCGGATCATCCCTCGCCAAACCGCGGTCGAGCCGGCGGCCAGCACGCCGCGGAAGGCGAGGTCGGAGAACGTGTTCGGAGCGGCGTGCTCCTGGGTCGTGTCGAAGTCCAGATGCTGGCCCGGCCCGCCGGCGTAGCCGCCGGTCACCCGCGCCTCGGAGCCGGGGCCGGCGAGCTTGGTCTCCATTCGCACCTTGCCGTTGGCCGAGCCGAAGCCGAGCGCCGTCCAGTCGAGGCGGCCGTCGCGCTCGACCTGGGCGCGCTGGGTGGAGAAGATCCAAGAAGACTCGGAAATATCCTGGGTGCTGACGTAGCGAAGGGTCGCGGCCTGGCCGACGTGCAGCTCGACGACGGAGTTGAGCAGCGCGTCGGTCTTGTCTCCGGCCGAGGAGCAGTGCTCCCAGACCTCGGCCTCGGCGCCCTCCTCGAGGACGATCAGCGTCCGCCAGGCGATCGCCGCGCCGTCCTCGTCGAGCGGGAGCTCGACCCGGATCGGCTCGGCGACCGTGACGCCGCTCGGCACGTGGACGAGGACGCCGTCGCGCCAGGTCGCGTCGTTGCGGGCGACGAAGGGGTCCTCGCTCGGGCGCCAGCGCGCCCAGACGGCCCTCGACCAGCTCCGGGTGGGACTCGACGGCCTCCGCCAGCGGCAGCACCGTCGCCCCCGCGGCCGCCTCGATCGATGGGGCGGCCCTCCCCGGCTCGTAGGAGTCGAGGTCGAAGCCCGAGAGGTCGGTGAATTCCCACCCCTTCGTCTTCTGGTCCGGCAGGGGTGGAAGAGTCGCGACTGCGTCAGCCAATCGAGCCCTCCATCTGCAGCTCGATCAGCCGGTTGAGCTCGACCGCGTACTCCATCGGCAGCTCCTTGGTGACCGGCTCGATGAAGCCGTTGACGATCATCTTCGAGGCCTCCTCCTCGTCGAGCCCGCGGCTCTCGAGGTAGAAGAGCTGCTCGTCGCCGATCTTCGAGACGGTCGCCTCGTGGCCGACGTCGGCGTCGCTCTCGTCGATGCGGATCGTCGGGTAGGTGTCCGAGCGCGAGTCCTCGTCGAGGAGCAGCGCGTCGCAGACGACCTTCGAGCGCGATTCCGAAGCACCGTCGGCGACCTCGAGCAGGCCGCGGTAGGTGCTGCGGCCACCGTCCTTGGAGATCGACTTGGAGAAGATCGAGGACGAGGTCCGCGGCGCGGCGTGGATGATCTTGCCGCCCGCGTCCTGGTGCTGGCCCTCGCCGGCGAAGGCGATCGAGAGGATCTCGCCGTGTGCTTCGCGGCCGAGCAGGTAGATCGACGGGTACTTCATCGTCAGCTTCGAGCCGAGGTTGCAGTCGACCCACTCCATCGTCGCCTTCTCGTGGGCGACGGCCCGCTTGGTGACGAGGTTGAAGACGTTCTGGGACCAGTTCTGGACCGTCGTGTAGCGGACCCGCGAGCTCTTCTTGGCGACGATCTCGACCACTGCCGAGTGCAGCGAGTCGCTCGAGTAGACCGGGGCGGTGCAGCCCTCGATGTAGTGGACGTCGGCGCCCTCCTCGCAGATGATCAGGGTGCGCTCGAACTGGCCCATGTTCTCGGTGTTGATCCGGAAGTAGGCCTGCAGCGGCATCTCGACCTTGACGCCGGCGGGCACGTAGACGAACGAGCCCCCCGACCAGACGGCCGAGTTGAGCGCCGCCAGTTTGTTGTCGTTGGGCGGGATGATCGTCGCCCAGTGCTCGCGCACCAGGTCCTCGTGCTCGCGCAGGGCCGTGTCCATGTCGGTGAAGATCACGCCCTGCGCCTCGAGCTTCTCGTTGACCTGGTGGTAGACGACCTCGGACTCGTACTGGGCGCCGACCCCGGAGAGGAATTTGCGCTCCGCCTCGGGGATCCCGAGACGGTCGAAGGTGTTCTTGATGTCCTCGGGGACCTCGCTCCAGTCGCGGCTGTTCTTTTCGGAGGCGCGGACGAAGTAGTGGATGTCGTCCCAGTCGATCTGGCCGAGGTTGCCGCCCCAGTTCGGGGTCGGGCGCTCGTAGAAGTGCTGCAGCGCCTTGAGCCGGAAGTCGCGCATCCACTGCGGCTCGTCCTTGTAGTCGGAGATCGATTCGACGACCTCGCGGCTGAGGCCCTTCGGCGCCTTGTAGGCGTAGCCGGACTCGGAATCGTGGAAGCCGAACTTCTCCTTGTAGTCGGCGTTGATCCCGGCGAGCTCGGTTTTCTCTGCGACGGCCTCGGGTGTGGCCATGTCAATCGACCTCCAGAATGATCGTGTCGTCCTCGATGGTCACCGGGAACGTTCGCACCGGAGCATAGGCGGGGAGCGTCTTGGGCCTGCCGGTGGTCAGGTCGAAGAGGGAGCCGTGGCGGGGGCACTCGACCGTGCAGGTCGAGGCGTCGAACTCGCCCTCGGCGAGCGGCCCGTCGTCGTGGGAGCAGCGATCCTCGATCGCGTAGAGGACGCCGTCGCAGTTGAAGACGCCGATCTTCACCTCGTCGTGCGCGACGAGGCGCATCGAGCCAGGCCCGAGCTCGGATGCCGGGCAAACGGGGATCGTGGTTCCTGCGGTGTCTGTCAAGAGGGCCTTTGCCACCTAGTGCGGGTTGAGACTTAATCCTACTTCTCAGGTCGGATTTTAGCGATGCGCCCGGCCCGCCCGCCCCCCGGCCGGGCTCGGCGGCTGGGAGTCGGCAACGAGTCATTGACCCGCGGCCCGCGATCGGTGAGAGGATCGAGCTCCCAACTTCGAGTCAAGGAGATTGAGATGCCCGAGAGGACGAGCTACGAGGCAGGGATGCCGAGCTGGGTCGACGTCGCTACACCCGACATCGAGGCCGCCGCCACCTTCTACGGCGACCTCTTCGGATGGGACGTCCCGGAATCCGAGAGGCCCGAGCAGACGGGCGGCTACCGGCAGGCGATGAAGGGCGGCAAGCCCGTCGCCGGGGCGATGCCGCTGGCGCAGGAGGGCCAGCCGCCGGCCTGGGCGACCTACGTCACCGTCGACGACGCCGAGGCCACGGCCGTCAAGGTGGGGGAGGCCGGCGGCAGCGTCGTCGCCGAGCCGATGGACGTCCTCGACCTCGGCCGGATGGCCGTGTTCACCGATCCGACGGGAGCATTCTTCGGTGTCTGGGAGCCGCTCGGCTTCGTCGGCGCCGGCCTCGTCAACGAGCCCGGCGCGCTCGCCTGGAACGAGCTCGAGACCCGCGATCCGGGTGCCGCGAAGGAGTTCTACGGCGCCGTCTTCGGCTGGTCCTTCGACGATCACGAGATGGGCCAGATGGGGACCTACACGGAGTGGAAGCTGGGCGACGCGACGATCGGCGGCATGGCCGACATCGCAGGCAGGGTCCCCGACGAGGTTCCCGCGCACTGGATGGCCTACTTCGCGGTCGATGACGCCGACGCCGCCGTCGAGCAGGTGAAGGCGGGCGGCGGCGAGGCCCGCTTCGGCCCGGTCGACATTCCGGCCGGTCGCTTCGCGATGGTCGCCGACCCCTGGGGTGCGGCGTTCGCGGTGATCAAGCTCAGCGAGGAGACCCGGGCGAGCGCCTAGATGGAGTTGAGGTCGGCGGCCGCCTCGGAGGGGCTGCCGGTCTCGCCCTCGTCCTCCCATTCGGCGGGCTCGCCGAGGGAGGCGCTCTTGACGATCTTGAGGCCGAGCATCGCGCACTTCATCCGCGTGGCCGAGATGTCGATCCCGAGCAGCTCGAGGACGAACTCCTTCGGCAGGCGCAGGACCTCCTCGCGGCTCATCCCGGCGAGCTCGTCGGTGAGCAGCGAGGTCGCCGCGGTCGAGATCGCACACCCCTTGCCGTCGAAGGCGACCTCCGCCACCCGACCCTCGTCGTCGAGGCGGATCGTCACGTGCTGCTCGTCCCCGCAGAGGGGGTTGGTGTCCTCGAACTCGAGGTCCGGGTCCTCGATGCGGCCGAAGTTGTGCGGCCGCTTGTAGTGCTCGAGGATCTGGTCTCGGTAAAGCTCGTCCATGGATCGAGGCTAGCGGACGGCCCGCGCCTACCCTGTGGCGCAACCCTGGTGTTCCTCTTGGGGTTGTTGGGAGAGGCCGGGATGAAGGCGATGTCGGACAAGACGGGAGATCGATCGCGATCGCGGGCCGGGAGGGCGCGCCTGGTCGCGCTCCTGGCGACCGCCCTCGCGATTGCGGGGGCGGGTGCGACCCCGGCGGGGGCCGAGCAGCCCCACCGGCTTTCGTTCACGTTCCTGGGGCCGGCCTCTGCCTTTTCCCAGGAGCCCAGGGACCTGGCCGTCGACACCTCTTCGGGGCCTTCCGCTCAGGACGTCTACGTCGTCGACGGCACCAGGGAGGCCGTCGAGAAGTTCGATCGGGACGGGCGCCTGCTCCGCACCCTCCCCGGCCTCTCGTCTCCCACGCGGCTCGCGGTGGACGGGTCGGGCGGTCCCTCCGCCGGCGACGTCTACGTTCTCGACTCGGGCTTCGTCAAGAAGTTCGACCCGAGCGGGAGCCGGGTCCCCGAATGGAGCCTCGAATTCGGGGCCGTGAAGGAGATCGCGGTCGATCCCTCCGGTCGCCTGGTCGTCTTCGCCGGCGACCCCTCGCGTTTCGTGATCCTCGACGACCAGGGCGAAGCGCTGTTCGAATTTCCCAGCGAACTGGTTCCCGCCGGCGGCCTCGCGGCGAGCGCCACGGCGATATTCATGCCTGCAAGCAACAGGCCATGGCTGGGGGGAGTGATCCGGAAGATCGGTTTGGACGGCTCCTCCCTGGGCCAGGTGGGTGACCGAGACGACGCCATCGACGTGGCCTTCGACCAGGTCCATGGCGACCTGTACGCCGCCCAGCGGGCTGGGGTGATCACGCGCAATGCGCCGGACAGCTGCTCGAGCTCCTCGTGCCCGGCACTCTCGGCCTTCGGCGACGGCTATTTGGACCCCGGCATGAGAGCCCGTGGCGTCGACGTCGACGACGCCACGGGCACGGTTTACGCAACCGACGAGGAAACGAGCGCGCGCTGGCAGGTCGATGCCTTCCGGGCGCCGGGAACCGTCCCGGCGGTGGAGACGGGCCAAGGCCATCGCGATCGGGAAACGACCGCCAGGCTCGAAGGGCTCGTCGACCCGACGGGGACCGGGACGGTGACCTCCTGCCGGTTCGAGCTCGTCGAGGAGTCGAATCTCGCCGGCGGCGGCTTCGATCAGCCCTCGATCACCAGTCCCTGCGCACCGGCGCCTCCATACGCTTCCGCCACTCAGGTGACGGGGCTGCCGTCGAGGCTCGATCCCGCCAAGGCGTACCGCTTCCGGCTTCTTGCCGCGAACGCCTCGGGGCCTGCGATCGGCAAGGGGTCGACGATCGGGCCGATCCCGAGCGTCAGCCTGAAGCCCGTGACGGAGGTCTACGTGGGGTCGGCGAGGTTGGGGGGGCTGGTGGACAACGACGCCGGCCAGGTCGGGGTCGACGCCTGCCGGTTCGAGTACGTCGAGCGGGCGAGCTACGAACACGGCGGCTTCGCGGACGCCCGCGCCTTGGCCTGCAAACCGCCGCCCCCGTTCTCGCCGCATACCTCGGTACCGGTCGGGAACGAAGTCACGGGCCTGAGGCCTGGGACCGCGTATCTGGCGCGGCTCGTCGCCTCGAATTCCGAAGGTGGGAGCCAGAGCCCACCGCAATCCTTCGCCACTCCGGAAGAAGACTTCGAGGACCCGTTCGACCTCGAATCGCTCGCGCCGTCCCGGAGGGTGCGCTGCGCTCGGCGCGCCTGCGTCGCGACCCTGAGGGCGACACACCGGCCTCGGACCTGGGTGTCGCCGCGCTTCCCGCGCACGTATGGCTGGGTCCTCACGATCCGCAAGGGAGGCGATTCGCTGCGCCACAGCAGGCTGCGGCACGGCTGTCGGGCGACCTTTCGTGGGCGCGGGGTGCGGGTGAGGTTGAACAGCTGCCCGCGACGCTTCCATCTCCGCTACCGCGGCTCGGGCAGGCTCGTGGTCAGATGGCGCGTCTTCGCCAACTGTCGCTGTGCCAACGCACCACGGCGCCCGGGTCTCGAGGCCGCCGACCCGGGCGGGCGCCGGGCCGCAGCCTCCCGATAGCGCCGCGTCGCTCAGTCGAGCTCGAATACGCGCCGAGCGTCGTGCAGCCCGTCGACAAGCCGGTCGATCTCCTCGGTCGTCGTGTAGACGCCGAAGCTGGCCCGTGCGGTTGCTGCCACGCCCAACCTCTCCATCAGCGGCTGGGCGCAGTGGTGACCGGCCCGCACGGCGACTCCGTGTCGGTCGAGGATCTCGGCGACGTCGTGGGCGTGAACTCCCTCGAGCTCGAAGGACACCGGGCCGAGCCGCTCCGGCCCGCGGGGGGGGCCGAAGACCCTGAGGCCGGGCACCTCCGCCACCCGGGCAAGGGAGTAATCGGTGATCTCGCGCTCGTGGGCGCGGACCGTCTCCATGCCGAGGCCGTCGAGCCAGCGCAGCGCCGAGGCCATGCCGACCGCCTGCGCGATCGCCGGCGTCCCCGCCTCGAAGCGGGCCGGGACGTCGGCGTAGGTCGTCCCCTCCCGCGTCACCTTGCGGATCATCGAGCCGCCGCCGAGGAAGGGCGGCATCTCGCGCAGCAGCTCGAGCTTCCCCCAGAGCGCCCCGATCCCGGTCGGCGCGTAGAGCTTGTGGCCGGTCAGCGCGTAGAAGTCGACGCCCAGCTCCGCCATCTCGAGCGGCAGCTTCGGCGCCGCCTGAGCGCCGTCGGCGAGCACCAGAGCCCCGGCATCGTGGGCGAGGCGGGCGATCTCGGCGAGCGGGTTCTCCGTTCCGAGGACGTTGGAGACGTGGGCGACGGAGACCAGCTTCGGGCCCCGCTCGAGCAGCTCGCCGAGTACCTCCATGTCGAGCAGCCCCTCGTCGGTGACCGGCACCCAGTCGATCTCCGCTCCGACCCGTGCCGCCAGCTGCTGCCAGGGGACGACGTTGGAGTGATGCTCCATCTCGGTCAGGAGGACCCGGTCGCCCTCGCCGACGTTCACGTCGCCCCAGGCCCGGGCGACGAGGTTGATCGCCTCGGTCGCGTTGCGGACGAAGACCACCTCGCGACGGTCGGCGGCGCCGAGGTGGTCGGCGACGGTCGCCCGCGCTCCCTCGTAGGCGGCGGTCGCCTCGGCTGAGAGCGTGTGCGAGCCGCGGTGGACGTTGGAGTGGTGGGCCCGCTCGTAGCGGTCGACGGCCTGGATCGAGGCCAGGACCCGCTGGGCGCTGGCACCGCTGTCGAGGTAGGCGACCGGCCGGCCGTGGACCTCGCGCTCGAGCGCCGGGAAGGAGGCGCGGACCTTCTCGATCGGGAACGTTGCGACCGTCATCGGGAAGCCCCCAGAACAAGCACTTCGCCCGGCCTCCGGTCACACACCATCAGATCTAGGCGCTCCCTCCGGCCGGGCTCGCGGCTACCTCCTCGCGGATCCAGCCGTAGCCCCTCTCCTCGAGCACGCCGACCAGCTCCGGGCCGCCTTCCTTGACGATCCGGCCCTCGAACATGACGTGGACGAAGTCGGGCTTGACCAGGTGCAGGATGCGCTGGTAATGGGTGATGATCAGGACGCCCATCTCGGGGCCGGCGAACCTGTTGACGCCCTCGGCAACCGTTTGCAGGGCGTCGATGTCGAGGCCGGAGTCGGTCTCGTCGAGGACGGCGATCTCGGGACGCAGCAGCGCCAGCTGGAGCAGCTCCATCCGCTTCTTCTCGCCGCCGGAGAAGCCGTCGTTGAGGTAGCGGCTGGAGAAGTCCTTGGGGATGTTCGCCAGCTCCATCGCCTCCTGGGCGGTCTTGGCGAAGTCCTTGATCTTGATCTCCGCTTCGCCGCGCGCCTCGCGGTGGGCGTTGAGGATCATCCGCAGGTACTTGCTGACCGAGACGCCGGGGATTGCAACCGGGTACTGGAAGGCCATGAAGAGGCCGGCGCGCGAGCGCTCGTCGGGGTCGGCATCGGTGACGTCCTCGCCCTTGAACGTGATCGTGCCCTCCGTGACCTCGAGCGAGGGATGGCCCATGATCGCGTTGGCGAGAGTCGACTTGCCCGAGCCGTTGGGCCCCATCAGGGCGTGGACCTTGCCCTTCTCGACATCGAGGTCGAGGCCCCTGAGGATCTCCTTGTCCTCGGCGCTCACGTGCAGGTTGCGGATCTCCAGCTCAGCCAATTTCCAATGCTCCGTTTCTGGTTTGAAGTTGAATCAGGCGGGGCCGCCGACCGCGGTCAGCGGCTTCTCCGGCGCCGGGGCGGCGCCGAACTCGACCAGCTCGGCCAGGGTGGTGCCGGCCAGCGCCTTCGTGACCCCGCTCTGGACACGGGTCCAGAGCAGCTTCGTCGCGCAGGCATGGTCGCCGTCGTCTTCATGCGAGCAGAGCACCTTGCCCTCCGGCGTTTCGTGGAAGCACTCCATGGGCGCGATCTGCCCTTCGAGCGCCTCGACGACGGCGTCCATGGTGATCTCCTCGGCGGGCATGGCGAGCCTGTAGCCGCCATGGGCGCCGCGCGTGGAGTCGACCAGGCCGGCCTTGCGCAGCTTCGCCACCAGATGCTCGAGGTAGGAGAGCGGCAGGCGCTCGGCCTCGGCGACGGTGCTCAGCGAGATCGGGGTCGAGTCGGGCCCGACACGGCCCAGCTCGACCATCAGGCGCACGCCATACTCGGCTTTGGTCGAGAAAAGCATTCGCCTAAATCCTACTGAGTGAGTCGGTTATGCGGCTCGCCGCGGCTCAGGGGTCGATCAGCCCGCGCCGGATCGCGTAGCGGACGAGCTCGACCCGGTCCCGCATCCCCAGCTTTCGCATCGCGTTCGAGCGGTGGTTCTCGACCGTCTTCTCGGAGAGGTGGAGGATCGAGGCGATCTCACGGGTCGTGTTCGCCTCGACGACGAGCTTGACGATCTCCTCCTCGCGCGGCGTCAGTCGCTCACCGCCGTCGGGGCCTCGCTCGAGCAGGTCACGGATCAGCGACCGCTGGGCCTCCGGGGCCAGGAACGGCTCGCCGCGCCCGACCGCCCGGATCGCGGCCAGCAGGTCGGTATCCGCCTGCGCCTTCAGCACGTATCCCGACGCCCCGGCCTTGAGAGCCTCGAACAGGTAGCGCTCGTCGTCGTGCATCGAGAGGATCAGGACCGCGACCTCGGGGGCCTGCTGCTTGATCTCCCGTGTTGCCTGGAGGCCGGTCAGCTTCGGCATCTTCACGTCGAGGATCGCCAGGTCGGGGCGCTCCCGGACGGCGAGGTCGCGTGCCTCGGCCCCGTCGGCCGCCTCGCCGACGACCTCGAGGTCCGGTTGGCGCTCGAGCAGCAGACGCAGCCCGGAGCGGACGATCCCGTGGTCGTCGGCGATCAGGATCCTCACCGACGCCTCCGCTGTTTTCCCTCGCGCTCATGCTTCATCGGAGTGCTCGCTGACTCGCTCCCGCGTCCGGGGGCGGCGGCTGGACCGTCAGCCGCACAGTGGTCCCATTGCCCGGGCGCGACTCGATCGTCAGCTCGGCGCCCAGCAGCAGCGCCCGCTCGCGCATCCCGGCGATGCCCAGGCCGCTCTCGGACTCCGCGAAGGCGAAGCCGCGCCCGTCGTCGGCGACCTCGAGCGCGACGCCGGCCTCCGATCGGGCCAGGGAGACCCCGATCGAGGCGGCCCCGGAGTGGCGGGCGGCGTTGGAGAGCGCCTCCTGGGCGACCCGATAGACGACCAGCTGCACGTCGCTATCGAGGTCTGAGAAGTCGCCCTCGTCGGCCAGCTCCGCAGCGATCCCGGCCCTGGAGAGCTGCTCGACCTGGCCCGCGATCGCCGCCACGAGGCCGAGGTCGTCGAGCGCCGTCGGGCGCAGCTGGCGGGCCAGCGAGAGCAGCTCGCGCATCGCCTGGTTGGCGAGCGCCCTGGTCTCGTCCAGCTCCGGCTTCAGCTCCGGGGGAGCCGCCTCGCGAGCAGCCTCGAGGCGCAGGAGCAGCCCGGTCAGGGATTGGTTCACCTCGTCGTGCAAATCGCGGGCGACACGGGCGCGCTCCTCCTCCTGGGCCCTGAGCGCCACCGAGCCCGCCCGCCGGCGCTCGTCCTCGAGGCGGCGCATCATGCGCAGGAAGGCGAGCTCGATGCGGGCGACCTCCGCCGTCTCGCCGACGCCGTCGATCGAGGGAGGCAGGGTTTGGCGAGGTCGGCTGAGGTCGACCTTCTCCATGTCCTCGATCAGCTTCTC
This sequence comes from uncultured Solirubrobacterales bacterium, assembly GCA_963727615.1. Taxonomy (GTDB): domain Bacteria; phylum Actinomycetota; class Thermoleophilia; order Solirubrobacterales; family 70-9; genus VRUE01. The sequence goes on along the minus strand of CAVSHD010000006.1, from coordinate 334,952 downwards.
CAAGGGGGAGAAGCGCCGGCGCAGCAGGATCAGGTCGGCGGCCAGCCCCGCCGCCGCCAGCCCGAGCACGACGATCGCGACGAGCGCTCCGGTCGACACCGCTATCCGCTCTCCGCCGGCACCTGCCTGAGCTTAGGGGTCGCGGCAACGGCGGCGGCGCCGGGGGGCCGGCGACCGGGGGTGGGCCCGGTCGCGAATAGGGGTTGGCCCCTATGGCCTCGTATCGGGATCGCGGGAATACTTCATTGCAGGCAATCCGACAAGGGAGCGATCGATGACGACGACGAAGCAATCCACCTGGGGGGCGACCCTGCGGACGACGATCCTGTTGGCATCGCTCTCCGGCCTCCTGGTCGTGATCGGCGCCCTGATCGGCGGCCCCAGCACCGCCGCGATCTTCCTCGGCATCGCCCTGCTGATCAACCTCGGCTCCTACTTCTTCAGCGACAAACTGGCGCTCGGCATGGCTCGGGCGAAGCCGATCGAGGAGTCGGAGAACCCGCGCCTCTACCAGATCGTCCGCGAGCTGACGACCCGCGCCGGGCTGCCGATGCCGCGCCTCTACATGATCCCCCAGGACCAGCCCAACGCCTTCGCCACCGGCCGCAACCCGAAGCACTCCGCGGTCGCGGTCACCAGGGGGATCACCAAGCTGCTCTCCGAGGACGAGCTGCGCGGCGTCCTCGCCCACGAGCTCACCCACATCCGCAACCGCGACATCCTGATCCAGTCGGTCGCCTCGGCGATCGGCGCCGCGATCACCTACCTCGCCTACATGCTGCTCTGGTTCGGGGACGACGACAATTCGCCCCTCGGCCTCGTCGCCTCCCTGGCGATGGTGCTCCTGGCCCCGATCGCGGCGAGCATCATCCAACTCGCGATCTCGCGGCAGCGCGAGTACGCCGCCGACGCCGGCGGCGCCGAAATCTGCGGCAACCCGGAGTCGCTGGCGAGCGCCCTGCTGCGCCTCGAGCAGGGGGCGGAGGCCGCGCCGATGCAGGTCAACCAGGCGGCCGAGCCGCTCTACATCGTCAAGCCCTTCTCGAGCAAGGGGATCGCCGGCCTCTTCTCGACCCACCCGCCGATCGAGGAGCGGGTCAAGAGGCTGCGCCAGATGCGCCCCACGATGTAGGCCTCAGGCGCCCGCCGCGGCGCTTCCGAGCATCCCGATCGGCCTCGCTATACTTTTTGAAGTAAAAGCCGATCCGGATTTAGGAGATTCACTTTTATGGCTCAGCTGGCGGACACGCAGGCAAAGGCACAGGTCGAGGAGATCGAGCCCTTCGAGGCTGCCGCGGAGATCGAGGGCGGCGACGTCGTCCTGGTCGACACCCGGGAGCCGCACGAGTACCAGGACGCCCATCTCGAGGGTGGCAAGCTGGTCCCGCCCGGCCTGCTCGCCGATGAGATCGCCGCCGCCGCTCCCGACAAGGGCGCCCGCACGATCCTCTACTGCCGCAGCGGCCAGCGCTCCTACGTTGCCGCCGAGCAGATGCAGGCGCTCGGCTACGAGAACGTCGCCTCGATGGCGGGGGGGATCCTCGCCTGGCAGGAGCAGGGCATGCCGGTCGTCGCCGCGGCCGGGATGACACCCGAGCAGCGCGACCGCTACTCCCGTCACACCCTGCTGCCCGAGGTCGGGGTCGAGGGCCAGCTGAAGATGCTGAACGCGAAGGTGCTGCTGGTCGGCGCCGGCGGCCTCGGCGCTCCGACCGCGCTCTATCTCGCGGCCGCGGGGATCGGCACGATCGGGCTCGTCGACGACGACGTCGTCGACGCCTCCAACCTGCAGCGCCAGGTGATCCACAACACCGAGCGGATCGGCCAGCCGAAGACCGCCTCCGCCCGCCGGACGATCGAGGCCCTCAACCCCGACGTCGACGTCGTCGAGCACAACTTCCGGCTCGACTCGTCGAACATCGTCGAGCTGCTCGAGCAGTACGACGTGATCGTCGACGGCGCCGACAACTTCCCGACGCGCTACCTGCTCAACGACGCGTCGGTGCGCCTGCGCAAGCCGGTGGTCTCAGCCTCGATCCTCAGCTTCGACGGCCAGATCTCGACCTTCGTCCCCTTTGAGGGGCCCTGCTACCGCTGCCTCTACCCGACCCCGCCGCCGGCGGAGCTGGCGCCGAGCTGCTCGGCCAACGGGGTGCTCGGGGCGATGGCCGGCACGATGGGCCTGCTGCAGGCGAACGAGGTGCTGAAGCTGGTGCTCGGGATCGGCGAACCGCTGATCGGCAGGCTGCTCCTCTTCGAGGCGCTCGGGACCCGTTTCACCGAGCTCAAGGTGCGGCGCGACCCCGAGTGCCCGATCTGTGGCGAGAACGCGCCCGAGATCCCTGAGTCGGAGCTCGGCAAGTTCCCCGACTACGAGCTCTTCTGCGCCGGTTAGCCGGTAGGTTTCCCGCCAGATGGCAACGATCCGCATACCTCCGGTGCTGCGCCCGAAGACCGGCGGGCAGCCCGAGCTGTCGGCCGACGGGGCGACGGTCGGCGAGGTGCTGCGAGCGCTGACCGCCGCCCACCCGGACACCGAGTCGCAGCTCTTCGGCGCCGAGGGCGAGCTCAACCGCTACGTCAACGTCTACCTCAACGACGAGGACGTCCGCGTCCTCGACGGGCTCGAGACCTCGGTCACCGACTCCGACACCGTCGTCATCCTGCCGGCGATGGCCGGCGGCCGCTGAGCCTCAGGCTTCGAGGACCAGCCCGAGGAACTGCTTGGTCCGCTCCTGGCGCGGGCTGTCGAGAACGTCGGCGGGCTTGCCGTGCTCGACGATGACGCCCCCGTCCATGAAGACGACCTGGTCGCCGACCTCGCGGGCGAAGCCGATCTCGTGGGTGACGACCAGCATCGTCATCCCTTCAGAGGCGAGCTCGCGCATCGTGTCGAGCACCTCCTTGACCAGCTCCGGGTCGAGGGCGGAGGTGACCTCGTCGAAGAGCATCACGCGGGGGTCCATCGCCAGTGCCCTGGCGATCGCGACCCGCTGCTGCTGGCCACCCGAGAGGCGTTCGGGGTACTGACCCAGTTTGTCTGAGAGCCCGACCCGCTCGAGCAGCGCCCTTGCCTTCTCATCGGTCTCGGCCCGCCCCTTGCCGAGCACCTTCGTCGGCGCGAGCGTGACGTTCTCGAGCACGGTCTTGTGTGGGAAGAGGTTGAACTGCTGGAAGACCATCCCGACCCTCTGCCTGACGAAGTTGAGCTCCCAGCTCTGCTCGCCGGACCCCGAGCCCGGCCCCTTGCAGATGTCATGGCCTTCGAGGAAGATCTCGCCCTGCTCTGGCGGCTCGAGCAGGTTGACGCAGCGCAGCAGCGTGCTCTTGCCCGAACCGCTTGGGCCGAGGATGCAGACGACTTCCCCTCGGGCGACCTCGAGGTTGACGCCCTTCAGCACCTCGAGCGCGCCGAAGCGCTTGTGGATTCCCTCCAACCGCAGCATCGGCTCGGCCATCAGCCGACCTCGATGTGGCTTCCGCGGGCGACGCGGGCCTGGTTGCGGGCGATCAGGCGATCGACGACCCTGGCGAGGGGCAGAAGCAGGACGAGGAACATCAGCGCGCCCAGGGTCAGCGCCGAGCTGTTGAACGTTTCCGACTGGATGTCGCTGGCCACCTGGAGGACCTCGTTCAGGCCGATTGCGCTGACCAGGGTGGTGTCCTTCATCAGCGTGTTGAGTTCGTTCAGCATCGGGGCCGGGATCTTGCGCACCGCCTGGGGCACGATCACGTTGCGCATCGCCTGCCCGTGGCTCATCCCAAGCGATCGCGCGGCCTCCATCTGCCCTCCCTGGACCGCTTCGATTCCGGCCCTGTAGACCTCGGCCATGTAGGCGCCGTAGGTGATCACGAGCGCCAGCGTGCCCAGCCAGAAGGTGTCCGGTTTTCCGAACCACTGCGGCAGTCGGATCTGCTCGGGCAGGAACTGGAGAGAGGGGATGCCGGTGCCGACGATCACCACGAGGAGGAGCAGCGGGATCGCGCGGAAGACGTCGATGTAGGCGATCGTCAGGAACCTGATCGGCCTCGCGGCCGCGCTCGGGAGCTGGCGCAGGAGGGCGAGCACCAGGCCCCAGCTGAGGGCCAGGACCCCGGCGACGAGGAAGAGCTGGATCGTCAGCCAGAAGCCTTCGAAGACTTCGTCGAAGTGGTCGACCATGAAGCCGACGTCGAAGAACTGGTTGATGAATTCCTGCATCGTCTCCTCCTGCGGCCCCTGACCGCCTGCCAAAAACTAGAGGGGCGCCGTCTCCGGCGCCCCTCTCAGGCCCTGGGTCGCGTCCCGACTCGGGTCAGGTCGGTTCGTGCGTCGCCGTCGTGATCGAGTCGGGCGGCGAGTGTTTGAACCACTTTTCGTAGATTTCGGCGTAGGTGCCGTCGTCGATCGCTTCCTTCAGCCCTTCGTTGATTTCTTCGAGCAGTTCGGTTTCGCCCTGGGCCACGGCGAAGCCATATTCTTCTTCGGTCGGGATCGCTGCCGAGACTTCCAGTTCGTCGCTCGATTCGGCGGCGTTTTCGGCGACCGGGATGTCCATGACCACGGCTTCGACGGTGCCGGCCTTGACCGCGTTGACCGCGTCCGGCCCCTGCGGGAAGACCCTGAGTTCGCCCGCTTCGGCCTTTTCGTCGACGAATTCCGCTCCCGTCGTCCCCTTCTGGGCCCCGACGGTGGCGCCCTTCAGCTTCGCGACGGAGTCGATTTCGCCGCCTTTCTTGACCAGGATCGCCTGTTCGGCGAGGTAGTACGGATTCGAGAAGTCGACGGTCTTCTCGCGTTCGGGGGTGATCGTCGCCGCCGAGGCGACCACTTCGAATTTGTGCTGGCCGAGGTCGACGAAGATCGTGTCGAACGAGGTGTCCTGGAATTCCGCTTCGCGGCCGATGTTTTCGGCGACGGCGTTCATCAGGTCGACGTCGAAGCCCGTGTAGGGAGGCTTGCCCTGCTCGAACGGGGGATAGGGGATATCTGACCCGACGGTCAGCTTTTCGCTTCCGCTCGATTCGCCGGTGGTGCTGCTGCTACTGCCACAGCCGGCCGCGAAGACGGCGATGGCGCCTACGCCCAGGGCGACGAGCAGTGCGATCAACCGTGAGTTGCCGCGCATTGATGATGCCTCCGATCGGTGGGGAAAATTTGTCGGGAGGCCCGCGAAACTACCCGGCCGCCGGTTTCAGCGCAAGCCGGGGCGGGCTCGCGAAGCCTAGCTATACTTTTTGAAGTAACGGAATTTCAATGGTGCGCGACGACCTACTCAACCGACCCTGCGGGGGGCGCTTCGGCAATGTGGTCGAGTCGATCGGCAACACGCCGCTGGTCGAGCTGCCGCGGCTGACGCCGAAGCCCGAGGTCCGCATCTACGCGAAGCTCGAGGGGCGCAACCCGACCGGCTCCGTCAAGGACCGCGTCGCCCGGGCGATGATCGAGTCGGCCGAGGCCGAGGGCGCGATAGCGCCGGGCCAGACGATCCTCGAGCCGACCTCCGGCAACACCGGGATCTCGCTGGCGATGATCTGTCGTCGCAAGGGCTACCGGTTGAAGGTGGTGATGCCCGACAACGTCACCGAGGAGCGGACCCAGCTGCTGCGCATGTATGGGGCGGAGATCGTCTACTCGGAGGGCGCCAAGGGCTCCAACGGCTCGGTCGAGCTGGCGTTGGAGATGGCCCAGGACCCGAGCTACCACATGCCCTACCAGTATGGGAACGAGGCCAATCCCCGTGCCCACTACGAGGGCACCGCGGTCGAGATCCTCGACGAGCTCGACGGCGTCGCCGCCTTCGTCGCCGGGCTCGGCACCGGCGGCACCCTGATGGGCAACGGCAGGAGGCTGAAGGAGGCCGACCCCGAGACCCTGATCGTCGCCGCGGAGCCGATGCAGGGCGAGCTCGTCCAGGGCCTGCGTTCGCTCGACGACGGCTTCATCCCGCCGATCATCGACATCTCCCTCTTCGACCGCAAGATCATGGTCTCCAACCGCGACGCGATCGTCTGGACCCGCCGGCTCCTCGACGAGGAGGGGATCTTCGCCGGGGTCTCCGCGGGGGCGATCGCCGCGATCGCACACCGGATCGCCGGCGAGCTCGATGGCGGCAACGTCGTCTTCCTGATCCCCGACGACGGCTGGAAGTACCTCTCCTCCGGCGTCTACACGAAGCCGATCGACGAGATCGAGAACCTCGACTCGACGGTCTGGTGGTAGGCGACCCGGATGGTCGAAGCGGTCCGCTAGCCTCGCGCCCCGATGAAGATCTCCCAGGACCTGATCGACGAGATCGTCGCCCACGCGCGCGAGGACATGCCGAACGAGTGCTGCGGGATGGTCGCCGGTGCCGAGGGCGAGGCGACCGAGGTGATCCGGGTCGAGAACGCCGCCGCCAGCCCGCTCCGCTACGAGATGGAGCCCAGAGCCCAGTACGAGGCCTGGAAATCGATCGAGGATGGAGGCAGGGAGCTGCTCGCGATCTACCACTCCCACACCAAGAGCGCCGCCTATCCGTCGCAGACCGACGTCAACCAGGCGGTGGCCTGGCCGGACCCGGTCTACCTGATCGTCTCCCTGGCGGAGGAGGACGCGCCCGACGTCAAGGGGTACCTTCTCAGGGACCTCAGGATCGCCGATGCGGAAGTCGAAATCACCTAGCCGAGAGCTTTCCCCGCCGAGCTCGCACGCCGGCGGTGGCGGAGGGCGCGGTGAGGGCGACGAGGGTGGCGGAGGTGGCGGCGGCGGCGGCCGGCTCGTCAAAGTCGCCTACGCTCCCAACCAGATGGAGGCCGAAATGATCCAGGGCCTGCTCAGCGACCACGGAATCCAGAGCATGCTGAAGCGCGGGCCGGGCTTCGACGTCCCCGAGTTCATGGCGAGCGGGCCGCGGCAGGTCTTCGTGCTCGAGTCGGTCGCCGAGGACGCGCGCCGCGTCCTCGAGGGGACGCCCGGCGCTCAGTGAGCTGAGCGCCCCCTTACTCGGTCACCGGACGCGCGATCGCGCGCAGGGAGGCGCGCCAGGCGTCCTCGACCTCACCCATCCGAGCTTCGAAGGCGGCTTCCAGCGTCGCCGCGGGTCCGCCCGGCAGCAGCTCCAGGGAGAGCCGCTCACAGGCGTCCGCGCCGCACTCCGTCTCCAGCAGGTCGAAGATCGTTCCGCCGAGGATCACGGCATCGCGGATCGAGGGCGGGAAGGAGGGCCTGGAGCTCTCCCGCAGCCGCCTGATCACCGCGGCCCGGTAGAGCCCGACCTGGCGGGCGAAGTACTGCGCGCCGCCTTCGACCAGCCAGGCCCAGCGCAGGTAGCGGGCGAAGCGGCTCGGCGTCCACGAGGGCGGCAGGTCGGGGTTGTTGGCGGCGACGACGAGCTGTGCGTAGAGGCGCTCGGCGGTGCCGCGCAGGGCCTCACGAGAGTCCTCGCCGGCTGCCCGGCGCTCCATCGAGGGGTCGTTCAGCACGTGCAGCTCGGTGGCCATCGCCCAGCCGGCGAGATAACGGCGCCCGGCGGGCGCCGCCGACCAGCGGGCGGCGGGCAGGAACGGGTGGGCCATCGCCAGCAGGGTGGGGTGGGTGTGGACGACGACGGTGATCTCGCCGGGCACGGCCTCGAAGCGGTCCTCGAGCCGCAGCCGCAGGTCCTCCATCCGGTCCAGGGTCCGCTCCGCGTAGGCGGAGTCGCCGCTGTCGTGCCTCGCCGTGAAGCTCAGCGATTCGGTCTCCACCCAGGGCATCTAGGGCGGAGCGACCTTAGACCAAGGCCGGCTCTTGAGCGGGAGCGCAGACTTCGCGGATCTCCGAGCGGGCTCGGTCGAACTCCTCGTCCGCCATCACCGGCGTGCCCTCGAAGGGCAGTTCCCGGTCGATCTCGACCCAGGAGCGGCAGCCGTGGTACTCGTCGCGGACCTTGACCGTCACCGGCCGCGGGATCCGGTGGACCCGGAGCAGCAGGATGTGGAGCGGGTGGCGCCGCTTCCAGTTGAGCCGCTTCTCGGCATAGTCGGGCGTCCAGATGTAGAAGGGGGAGAGGGCATCGACGGCACGCGGGTTGGTGATCGTGATGTGGTCCGTCACTTCCGCCCAGGCCCGCAGCCGGACCCGGTCGGGCTGGGTGATGCCACCGTCCTGGATCAGGGCCCGCGGAGGCGGCTCCTCGTCGGGCCAGACTCCCTCCTCGAGCGCGCGCCGCAGCTCGGGATGGTGCGACTCGCGGACCAGGTTGTTCTGCTGGTGGTCGAACGTCGGGTAGAGGAAGAAGCGCTCGTGCTCGACCTCGAAGTGCTTGTTCTCCTCGCGGATCCCGCCCTTGCGCAGGGTCAGCAACTGCTCGCCCTCGGCGAGTGCGCGAACCGTTACGGCCCATTCCTTGAAAGCGATCGGCATTTAGCTACCTGGGAAGGTTTTTGACTCTGAATCGACTGGGGAGGGCTGCGCCCTCAACTTGCGTCCAGCGGGGAGGGGACCCCGCACGGCCGCGCATTTTAGACGAGGCCGTCCAAATAGCCAAATAAACTTCGTCTTAAGGACCCTTAATCGAGCCCGCCCCCGCCCGGCGTCTCGATTCTGAGCACGTCCCCGTGACGCATCTCACCCTCCGCCTTGCCGGCGAGGGGCTCGCCGTTGAGGAGATTTCGGCCCGGAGCGCCGTCGTCGCCGCCCCCGCGGCCCCGCGGCGGGTGCCGCCGCCGCTCGCCGATCAAGCTGTAGCGCATCGGCGCCAGGGCCTCGATCTCGCGCACGATCCCCTCGCCGCCCGGCCTGGCGCCCGCGCCGCCGCTGCCGCGCCGCACCGCGAGCTCGTGAATCCGGACCGGGAACTCGCTCTCCAGCGCCTCGACGGGAGTGTTGAGCGTGTTTGACATGGCGACGTGGATCGCGCTCGGCCCGGCGCCGCCGGGGCAGCCCCCCTGGCCCCCGCCGATCGTCTCGTAATAGGTGAACCCCTCGCCCGCCAGGGTCAGGTTGTTCATCGTTCCCTGGCCCTGGGCGGGCGCCGGCATCGCCTCGCCGAGGGCGGCGATCACGAGGTCGGTGACGCGGCTCGAGGTCTCGGTGTTGCCGGCGACGACGGCCGCCGGGGCGCGGGCGTTGAGCAGGCAGCCCTCGGGCGCGACCACCTCGATCGGCCTGTAGGCGCCGGCCGAAGGGATCGCGTCGGGGTCGGTCAGCGCCCTGACCGCGAAGAATGCCGCCGACCTGGTCACGGAGAGCGGGCAGTTGAGGTTGCCGTCGACCTGGGGGTCGGTGCCGCCGAAGTCGAGTCGGAGGCACTCGCCGGCGATCGTCGCCTCGACCGCCAGGCGGACGTCGCGAGGGTCGCCTCCCGCATCGTCCTCGAGCACCTCGGCCGCCGCGTAGGTGCCGTCGGCGATCTCGGCGAGGGCGGCGCGCGTTCGGCGCTCGGCGTAGGCGAGGATCTCGTCCATCCCGGCGAGCAGCAGGCGCCGCCCGTGGCGCTCGGCGAGCTCGACCAGGCGCAGCGCCCCGATCCGGTTGGCGGCGGCCTGGGCCCTGAGGTCGGCAAGTCGCTGCTCGGGGAAGCGCATCAGTCCCGCGAGCTCCCGCAGGCGCTCGGGGTCGGCGGGGGTGGGTGGGATCACCACCCCCTCTTCCTCGAGGGTCCGCGAGCCGGCGGGCATGCTTCCCGGGGTCGGCCCGCCGACGTCGGCGTGGTGAGCGCGGCAGGCGGCGAACCCGAGGAGCGCCCCGTCGAGGAAGACCGGGTCGATCAGGGTTATGTCCGGAAGATGGGTTCCGCCCCGGTAGGGGTCGTTGAGGATCCAGCTCCCCCCGGGCCGCTGTACCTCGTCGAGCACCGCCGCGACCGCGTCCGGCATCGAGCCGAGGTGGACCGGGATGTGCTCGGCCTGCATGACCAGCTCGCCGTCGGCGTCGAAGAGCGCCGTCGAGCAGTCGTGGCGCTCCTTGATGTTGGCCGAGTAGGCGGAGCGAATCAGAGCCGCCCCCATCTCCTCGCAGGCGGCGCGCATGCCGCCGGCCAGGACCTGGAGCGCGATCGGGTCGACCGCGCTCAACGTCCCGCCCACTCGCTGCCGCCGTCGGTGGCGACGATCGTCCCGGCGTCGTCGACGACGGCCGACCAGCCCGGGGCGAGGACGAAGGTCGCCTCGGGCAGCTCGAATATCGCCGGCCCATCGACCTCGGTGCCCGCCCCCGGCTCGCCGCGGAGCACCGGCGTCTCCATCCACTCGCCGCGAAAGCGCGCCGCCCGGGAGCCCTGGCGCGGCGTCGCGGCGCCGGCCGCGGCCGGGCGCGGGCGCGGGCCCGGGACGACCAGGGCCAGCCGGATATGGACGAGGACCACCTCCCCGTCGGGGTCGCGATGGCCGTAGCGCTCCTCGTGGAGGCTCTCGAAGCGGCCGATCAGCTCGGCCGGGTCGGGGGCCGGAGGGCCTGGAACGGGCAGCTCGAAGGCCTGTCCGGCGTATCGCATCTCGTAGACGACCTCGGGCTCGGCGCCCTCCATCCGCTCGCCGGCCGCGGCGATCGTCCGCTCCACCTCGGCGGCGACCCGTGCGGCCGTGAGCGCCTCGCCGCCCAGCATCACGGTCCGCGCCGTGTCGCGGCGCCGGTCCGACGCGCAGAGGCCGAGCGCCGAGAGGACCCCGCCGGCCCGCGGGCAGGCGATGCGCGCGGCGCCGATCTCCTCGGCGACGGCGGCGGCGTGCATCGGCCCGGCGCCGCCGAAGGGGAGCAGGGTGAAGCGGCGCGGGTCGACGCCCCTCTCGACGGTCACCACGCGCAGGGCGCGGACCATCTCCTGGTTGGCGACGCGGACGATGCCTTCGGCGGTCTCGATCACGCCGAGCCCGAGCGACTCGGCGAGGCCGCCGACCGCGACCGCGGCAGCCTCCGGGTCGAGCTCGACGCCTCCGGCGAGGCGCGAGTCGCCCGCCAGCACGCCGAGCAGGAGGTTGGCGTCGGTCACCGTCGGCTCCGTCCCACCCCGTCCGTAGCAGGCCGGACCCGGCTCGGCGCCGGCCGAGCGTGGGCCGACTCGCAGCGCCCCGCCCCTGTCACGCCACCCGATCGACCCGCCGCCGGCGCCGACGGTGTGCACGTCGACCATCGGCAGCTGGATCGTGCGACCGGCGATCTCGCGCGAGTCGGTGCGTCGCACCGTGCCGCCCTCGACGACGCAGACGTCGCACGACGTGCCGCCCATGTCGAGGCCGATCGCGTCGCCGTCGCCGCTGGCACCGGCAACCAGGCCCGCGCCGACGGCGCCCCCGGCCGGGCCGGAGAGGACGCTCCAGGCGCCCGCCGTCGCCGCCTCCCTCGCGGTGGCGACGCCGCCCGAGGACTGCATCACGTGCGGCGCCGGCAGCCCGGCCTCCTCCGCGGCCCGCTCGAGCCGCCCCAGGTAGCGGCCGAGGAGCGGCGAGAGGTAGGCGTCGATAGCCGTCGTCGAGCAGCGCTCGTACTCGCGAAAGCGGGGCAGCACCTCATGCGAAGCTGAGACGTGGACCCCCGGCAGGTCGCGTCGCAGGCGCTCGGCCAGCCGCCGCTCATGGGTCGGGTCGAGGTAGGAGAAGAGCAGGCAGACCGCGACCGACTCGGCGCCGCTGCGGCGGACCTGCTCGGCGAGCCGGCCGGGCTCCTCGTCGGCCAGCGCCTCGACCACTCCCTCCGGGCCTACCCGCTCCGCCGCCTCGAAGCGGAGCTCGCGGGGAACCAGGGGCACCGGCTTCGGCGCGCAGAGCCGGTAGAGGTCGGGCCGGTCCTGGCGGGCGATCTCGAGCAGGTCGGCGAAGCCCCTTGTGGCGATCAGGGCCGTGCGGGCGCCGCGTTCCTCGAGCAGGGCGTTGGTCCCGACGGTCATCCCGTGGGCGAACGCCTCGACCGCCTCGGGAGCGGCGCCGGCGCGCGCCAGCACCTCCTCGATCGCGTCGATCACCCCGACCGACTGGTCGTCCGCGGTGGTCGGCAGCTTGGCGGTGTGGATGCGCTCGCCGTCGACGAGGACGGCGTCGGTGAAGGTCCCGCCCACGTCGACGCCCAGGAGCACGTCAGTCCCAGGGCTCCAGCCGGGTGCTGCCGTCGGCGGCGAGCACGATGTGGACGCCGTCGAGCTCGTGGTCGAGGTCGGGGAAGTCGGAGCGCAGATGGCCGCCGCGCGACTCGCGACGGGCCAGGGCGCTGGTGGCAATCGCTGCCGCGAGGGGGTAGGGGTCGGAGGAAAGCCGCTCGAGGCCGTCGGCGTCGCGCACCGGGCCGGCGAAGCGCCAGACGGCATCCCGGGTCGGCCCGGTCGGCGGCTCGAAGCGCCAGGCCGAAGGAGGGGGCGCGACCATCGAGCCGGCCCCGGCGAGCGCCGAGGCGGCGGCGCGGGCGCCGAACACGAAGCACTCGCTGAGCGAGTTCGAGGCGAGGCGGTTGGCTCCGTGCAGCCCCGTGCACGAGCACTCGCCGACGGCGAGCAGGCCGGGCAGCGAGGAGCGCCCCTCGAGGTCGACGGCGACGCCTCCCATCATGTAGTGGGCGGCGGGGGCGACCGGGACCGGGTCGGCGGTCGCGTCGAGGCCCAGCTCGGCGAGCGAGTCGAAGACGCTCGGGAAGCGGGCCGGGTCGACGGCGCGCAGGTCGAGGGCGACGGTCTCGGTGCCGTCGGCCGCGAGCCGGGCGAGGATCGCCGCCGTGACCGCGTCGCGCGGAGCGAGCTCATCGGTGAAGCGGCGGCCGGCTGCGTCGAGCAGCGTCGCCCCCTCGCCGCGCACGGCCTCGGTGATCAGGAGGCCGTCGCGCGGCTTCCCGGGCAACGAAAGGGCGGTCGGGTGGAACTGGCAGAACTCGAGGTCGGCGAGCTCGGCGCCCGCCGCGGCGGCGATCACCGGCCCGGCGCCGATCGCCCCGCAGGGGTTGGTCGTGCGCCGCCAGAGCGCCGCCGCCCCGCCGGTCGCCATGACGGTGGCCGCGGCGGCGACCGGCCCGTCATCCGTAACCAGACCGAGGCAGCGCTCGCCGTCGGCCCAGAGCGCGAGCGCGGAGGTCCGCTCGCGGACGTCGACCCGCTCGGCCGGCGTCGACCATCGCGGCAAGCTTCGAGGTGATCTCGTGGCCGGTCTGGCTGCCGCCGGAGTGGACGATGCGGCGGCGGGTGTGCCCGCCCTCCAGGCCCAGCGAGAGCTCGCCGTCCTCGTCGAGGTCGAACTCGATGCCGCGCTCGCGCAGGTCGCGGACCGCGGCCGGGGCCTCGTCGACCAGTGCCTGCACCGCAGCGGGTCGGCAGAGGCCGCGTCCGGCGTCGATCGTGTCGGCGGCGTGGTGGGCCGGCGAGTCGCCGGGCTCGAGCGCCGCGGCGAGCCCTCCCTGAGCCCAGAAGCTGGCGCTCTGGGAGAGCGGCTTGCGCGAGACCAGGCAGACGCTGCCGCCTCCCTCGGCCGCACGTAGCGCCGTCCACAGCCCGGCGGCGCCGCCGCCGACGACGGCGACGTCGAACTCGCCCGCTGGCGCCTATCGCCCCGCCGCCTCTCGACGGATCGCCTCGACCTGGTCCGCGAAGCCAGCCGGCGGCGGCCTCACGAGCCGCGCTCGAGCGTCGGCGATCTTCGCCTCGCGCCTCCTCGGCGCGGCGCTCGGCCTCCTTGACGCGCTTCTCGGCCGCCTCGGCCTGTGCCTCGATCTCGGCCAGCCGCTCCTCGGCCGCGGCGATCGCCTTTTCCTTCGCCTCTGCTCCTCCCTCAGCTCCCGCTATGGATCTCGCGCAGGGCCTCGAGGTCCTCGGCGGCGCGCAGCTTCTCCTTTTCCAGGTCGGCTTCGAGGGCCTGATCTCAGCCGTGGCCCGCTTCTCCGCGGCCGCCGCGGCCTCGCCCGCCTCGCGCAGCCGCCGCTCGGCCTCCTCGACCTCGGCGTTCAGGCTCATCGCCCGGCGAGTCGGCGCTTCTCCTCGCTCATTGCGGTCCAATCTATTACCTGAGGTCCGGCGAGAACGTCGCGGTAGGCCACGACCGTGCGCTCCGCCATTCGCGCCGCCGAGAGGGATGCCGCACGCGCCGCTCCTCGATGCGCGGGTCGGCGGCGTCCAGGTGCGGCCGCACCGCCGCACGCCAGGGGCCGACCTCGAATGGCGCGCAGAGCGTCCCCGTCGACCCCGGCGAGCACGAACGGCGCGATCCCCACCGGGGTCGAGAGGACCGGCACGTCGCAGGCCAGCGCCTCGACGCAGACCATGCCGAATCCCTCGTAGTCGGAGGTCACAGCACGGCGTTGGCGGCGTTGATCCAGAGCGGCATCCGTTCCGGCTCGATCGAGCCGCCGGTGAGCAGCTCGGCCCCGCAGGCGCGCGCCAGCTCCCGTGCCCGGTCAGCTCGCTTCTCCGGCCGCTCGGGGTTGGCGGGGAAGAACAGGTAGCGGCCGTCGGGGTCGAGCCCGAGCTCGCGCCGGGCGTCGCGCGCGCGGGATCGGGCGGAAGCGCCTCAGGTCGGGCCCGCAGGGGAGCACCGCCGAGCCAGGGACGGCGCGGCAGGCCCGGCCGCCCGTCTCCTCGGGAGCGAACAGAGCCCGCGAGACCGCGGCGACCAGGTCGGCTCGCCAGGCGAGCCGGTGCGAGAGCGGCCCGACGATCGGGTGCCGGACGTCGGTGCCGTGGAAGGTGACGACCAGCGGCCGGGCGCCGGCCAGCAGCGCCGACCAGGCCGTGAGGCCGTAGTGGACATGCACGATGTCGAACGGCCTGCGACGCAGCAGCCGCCGCAGTCGCCGGGTCGGCCGGCAGGTAATGCCGCGATCCGGGGGGAAGCTGAACAGCTCGACCTCGACCCCCAGCGCGCCGCGTCTCCGTCGACCTGATCCAGCACCCAGCGCCCGCGCTGCGGCGCCCCGGCGTCGGCGGCGAAGTTGGTGACGACGAGCACCCGCATCGGCCGCTGAGCGTACCCGCAGGGCCGGTGGGCACCGCCCGTCACACAAATTTGACATTGCCGCCACCGAATTGGCCCATTCAGGTCTAGATCCGTTTGTCGGCGCTCTGCAGGCTCGGGCCAAATCCGATCCGAAGGAGGCTTCGAATGTTCTACGCGCTGATGGGCTACGCGCAGGCGACGATCGAGTGGCGGCTGCGGGCGATCCGCTCGCTGCTCGCCGGCGAGCGCGGGCAGGGCACGGTCGAGTACGTCGGCCTGATCCTGCTCGTCTCGCTGCTGATGGTCGGCATGGTCGCCGCGATGAAGGGATTCAACGGCAAACAGGGGACCGCCCTCGCCGGCGTGATCGTCGACAAGATCAAGGAGGCGGTCGACAAGGTGGCGTTCAAATGACGGCGGGGAGGGGCGGCTCGCCCGCCCCGTTCGATGGGCAGGCCGGCGCCGTGGCAAGGGCGCCGGAGCTACGTCGCCCGCTTCGGCCACACCTCGCCGGCAGGCGATCGCGGCCGAGCCCTACTCCAGCAGCAGCGCGGTGAGCGCCCCGCGCGAGCCGACGCCGGTGTGCCTGTAGACGTTCTCCAGGTGGCGCTTCACCGTGCTGGGGGAGATGTGCAGCCGGTCGGCGGTCTCGCGGTTGGAGAGGCCGCGGGCCGTCAGACGGGTCACCTCCGCCTGGCGGTCGGTCAGGCCCAGAGCCGCGATTCGGGCCTCCAGCGACGATTCGGCTCCGCCGACCGGCTCCAGGTCGCCTTCGGCCCGCGCCTTCCACAGCGGCGCCCCCATCGCCGCGTAGGAGTCGATCGCGGTCAGCAGCGAGCGTCGGCCCGCCTCCTCCTTGCCCAGCAGCAGCTCGAGCCGGCCGAGCGCGTGGTCGACGACCCCCCAGACGGCGACCGCGGTCGTCGCCAACCGCCCTCGGTAGGGATCGAGGATCCCGTGCAGGAGGGCTGCCGCCTCGCGGTCTTCGAGCTGGGCGACCGCGTAGGCGTAGTCGACGACGGTGGCGATCCAGAACGGGTCGCGCGGCAGGGCCGCGAACCGCGTCGCCACGTCGGTGTCCAGCACCTCGCGGGCGAAGGCGAGCTCGCCGGCTTCGGCGTTGGCGAGGGCCACCAGGGAGCGGAAGCCCGGGAGCCCCGGGTACTGGTGCAGCGCCTGTGCCAGAAGCGGCGCCAGCTCGCCGATCCGCCCTTCCTGCCAGCGGATGCTGCAGAGCTGGCTGATGTAAGGGGGAAGGGCGTCGGGCTGGGCGCTGTGCCTGGCGCGCTCGACCGCCCGCTGAGCACGGGCCTCGGCCTCCTCGAGCCTCCCGTGCAGCGACAGATGCAGCGACTCCGCCCATTCGCACAGCCAGCGGGCAGTGGTGTCGCCGGTCCGGCCGGCGATCCGCTCCTGCTCGCGCAGCGAGCGCGCCGCGGCCTCGACCTCGCAGATCTCCAGTTGCGCCACCGCCTGCCAGTGGAGGGCGTGGAACAGCTCGAGCGGCTCGATCCAGCTCGGCCCCGATCTCGATGCTCTCGGCCGCCATCGCGATCCGCTCGGCGGCGTTGTCGGGGTCCCAGCGGGCGATCAGGCAACGGACCAGCACCTGGGCGAGGACGCGGCGGTCGCCGGACTTGCGCGCTGCGACGAGAGCGCTCTCCGCCAGCCAGCGACGGCGGTCGACCTGGTCGGTGAAGGTCAGCTCCAGCGCCAGCTGGGCGAGCACCAGGGCCGACTCGGGACCGCTCCCGTCGAGCCGTTCTCCGGCGCGTCGCAGCATTGCGCCGCGCTCGCGGTCGAAGCCGCCCACCTGGGAGACGAAGCCGCGGTGGTTCGCGAGCGCCGCCGCGACCAGCCGATCGACCTCGTCGAGGCGGTCGGCCAGGCGCGCCGCTCTGAGCAGGCATTCGCGCGAGCGCTCCTGGTTCGTGTAGCGGAGCGCGACCCCGAGGCCGATCAGCAGGTCGCAGAGCTCGACGTCCTCGCGCTCCTCGCCGCGCCGCTCCAGCGCCCGCTCGAACCAGCTCGCCGCCAGCTCGTGGTCGTAGCTGCGCAGCGCCGCTTCGCCGGCCTCGGCGCAGTAGCGGGTGGCCCGCTCGCGATCGCCCGGCTCGGCGCGCCACCAGTGGTGGGCGAGCTGGGCGGATCGGCCCTCGCCGGCGAGCAGCCCGGGCTCTGCCTCGAGCCGCTCGCCGAAGCGCCGGTGCAGCTTCCCCCGCGCGGCGGGCTCGATCTCCTCGTAGAGGCAGTGGGCGACGACCGCGTGGCTGAAGGCGTAGCGGCCGTCGCTCTCGGCGGCGATCAGGCCGGCTCGCTCGGCCGCAAGCAGCGATTCCTCGACCGTTTCGGCGCCGATCCCCGCCCCCGCGGCGAGATCGGCCGGGGCGAAGGCGCGGCCGAAGGCCGCGGCCGCGGACAGGCAGACGAAGGCCGGCTCGCCGAGCGCGTGCGCGCGGGCGGCGATCAGCATCCGCAGTGAGCGCGGGGCCGACGGACCCGGAGGAGAGGGCGCCCCCAGGTCGCCCATCGCGCGCAGCAGCTCGCAGGCGAAGAGGGCGTTGCCGCCGCTCTCGCGGGCGACCGCCGCCGCGGCGCGGTCGAGCGCGGCGTCGTCGGCGTCCGGGTTCAGCGAGGAAGCGATGTCGCGCAGCGCCGGCGGCCCGAGGGCGCCGAGCTGCAGGTGCCTGGAGCCGGCGCTCCGAGCTGAGCTCGGCGATCGCCTCGGCCACCTCGCCGCTCGGGTCGACGTCGGTGGGGCGATAGGTGGCCAGGAGCAGGAACGGGGCTCCGCTCCCCGCCCGGGCGAGGTGCCGGATCAGGGCGAGCGTCGAGGGGCCGCAGCCGTGCAGGTCGTCGATCGCCAGCAGCAGCGGGCCGTGGCGGATGATGCGTTCGAGCAGCTCCAGCGCCGCGGCGAACAGCTTGGCCCGGTCGTCGCCCAGGTCCCAGAGAGTCTCTCCCGCGGACTCCGCGGCCAGGGCGCCGAGCGAGGAGCCGCGCAGCTCTTCGCGCAGCGGCCCCGTCCCGTGGCGGTCGAGGTCGCCGAGGGCCGCGACGAACGGCGCGTAGGGCGTCTCGGCGGCGCCTTCGCCGCTGCCGTACAGGACCAGCGCTCCCTCGGCGTGGGCGGCCCCGGCCGCCTCGGCGACCAGGCGGCTCTTGCCCGCGCCGGGCTCGCCTGCCACCAGCACCGTCTCGCTGCCGCCTTCGGCGACCCGCTCCCAGGCGGCGGCCAGCTCCGCCAGCTCGGCGTCGCGGCCGACCATCGGCCAGGGGCGCGCCCGGGCGCTGCGCAAAGGGCCCGGCAGCGGCACCGGCTGGCGCGACGCGGTTTGGGCGGAACGGGACACGGACCGGTTCGTGGAGCCTGCCTGGCCCCAGCCTAGATGACCAAATGACAGAGCGAGCCGTTGCCCCGAGTGACCGGTTGGGCCGATCGGCCCAACTTGCGCTCGCGAGGTTGCGGAACCTGGGTGCGAACGCTCAAATCGTTCTGGTGCTCGGTAGGGGAAAATCCAAAGGAGGGTGGATGCGTCGTCTCGCCGTCGTTGCCTGTGCGTTTGGCCTGCTGCTCGCGCTGCCGGCGTCCGCGGGTGCGGCGAAAGTCATCGACGTGCCGGCGACGGCCGTGTTCCGGGCGGGAAACACGGCGATGAGAACTGCCAGGCGTTCGTGTTCCTGCAATGGCCCGAACAGGCGAATGCGCAAAAGTGGAAAATCGACTACGACTACCTCAAAGGCACCGCCGACATAATGACCCACGCGAAACCGCCCATTCACCCGCCCTTCGACGACCAGCTCAAGTCCGATAGGGGATGGTTTCCCGCGGCCGGCCACCACTGGCATTTCCACACCTACAGGGCGAAGAGCGCCCCTCCCGAAAAAGCAGCCGAGTGCGCAAGCCTTCAAGCCGAAATGCTGGGGAGAGTTCTCGGGCAGCCCGTCGTCCACATAACGGTCCCCGACGCTCCCGAAGAAAGCGAGGCTGAAAAGAAGGAAAAGGAAGCCAAGGAAGTCAAGGAAAGGGAAGAGAGGGAAGAAGAGGAACCGCAAGAAAACGGAACCGCCGCCGAAGGAGGGGAAGCAGCCGAAGTGCCGGGGAGAGGTCGCCACGATCTTCGTCAAGCCCGGTCCCCCGACCAACGGCACGAAACATCGCGATGTGATCATCGGCACCCCCAAGCGCGACGTGATCCGGGCGCGTGGCGGCAACGACCTGGTCTGCGGTCTCGGCGGCAACGACATGATCCTCGGCGGCGGCGGCCGCGACCTCCTTATGGGCCAGGGAGGCGGGGACACGATCCGTGGCCAGGGAGGAGCGGACACGGTGTTCGGCGGCGCCGGCGGCGATCACATCTTCGGCGATGCGGCAGCCGATCGGCTCTTCGGCGAGGCCGGCGCCGATGCCCTGGACGGCGGCGCGGGTCGCCCCGACCTGTGCAACGGCGGGCCGGGCCGCGATCAGCGGCGGAGCCCCGGTTGCGAGCGCCGGCAGCAGATCCCCTGAGCGACGCGCATCGCCAAAGCGGCCTCCTGCGCGCGGGGCGCGGATGTGGCCGTCGAGCTTCATCGGGTCGTGCTGCTCACGTTTGAGCCCGAACGGCAAGCGGGGCACGGAGCCGGCGCGCTCGATCGTCGACAAGATCACCGAGGCCGTCGACCGGGTGGCGTTCAAATAGAAGTGAGACACTCGGGCGCCGCAAGACCCCCCGCAGCCTGAGAGGAGCCATGCCCGATTCGCGCAGCTACGACCGCGCCCCCGCCGACATCCGCCCGGTGACGATCGACCCCGATTTCGTCTCCACCGCAGACGGCTCGGCGCTGATCTCGATCGGGGGAACGAGGGTGATCTGCACCGCCTCGGTGAGCAATCAGGTCCCCCGCTGGATGCAGGGTCGCGGCCGGGGCTGGGTGACCGCCGAGTACTCGATGCTTCCCGCTTCGACCGGCGACCGCAAGGCGCGCGACATCTCGCGTGGCAAGCAGGACGGGCGCGGGGTCGAGATCCAGCGCCTGATCGGCCGCTCGCTGCGCGTCGTCGTCGACTTCGACCTGCTCGGCGAACGCAGCGTCTACGTCGATTGCGACGTGCTCGAGGCCGACGGCGGCACCCGCTGCGCGGCGATCACCGGGGGCTACGTGGCTCTGCGCCTGGCGCTGCGCAAGCTGGTCGAGGCGAAGGCGATCGAGGCCATGCCGCTGAACGGCTCGGTCGCGGCGGTCAGCGCCGGAGTCGTCGACGGCCGCGCCCTCTGCGACCTCGACTACTCCGAGGACTCCGGCGCCGAGGTCGACGCCAACGTCGTGATGACCGGGGACGGAGGCCTGGTCGAGGTTCAGGCAACCGCCGAGCGGACGCCCCTCTCCCGGGCCTCCCTCGATGAGCTGCTCGGCCTCGCGGAGGGCGGCATCTCGCGGTTGCGCCAGGTTCAGGAGCAGGTGGCCGGCGTTTGATCTTCGCCACCGGCAACAAGCACAAGCTGCGCGAGCTTCGCCAGTTGCTGCCGGGGGTCGAGCTCGACCCCCTCCCGGACGGCATCGACCCTGCCCGCGGAGGAGGGTGACTCCTTCGCCGAGATCGCCCTCGAGAAGGCGCGTGCCGTTCACGCGGCAACCGGCGCCGCGGTCGTGGCCGACGACTCGGGGATCAGCGCGGTCGGGCTCGGTGGGCGCCCCGGGATCCACTCGGCTCGCTACGGGGGCGAGGGTGCGACCGACGAGGAGAACCTCGAAAAGCTGCTGCGCGAGGTCGCCGCCGCCGGCGACGAGCGGCGCGCCTACTACACCTGCGCCCTGGCGCTGATCGAGGAGGACGGCGCCGAGCGCGTCTTCGAGGCCCGCTGGGACGGGCACCTGATCGCGCGGCCGCGAGGAGAGGGCGGGTTCGGCTACGACCCCGCCTTCGTCTCGGAGGGCCAGGCGGACGGCCGCACCGCCTCCGAGCTGAGCGAGGCGGAGAAGAACGAGGTCAGCCACCGCGGCCGCGCCGCGGCCGCCCTGGCGGCCCACCTGCGGGCCCGGGGCGCGGCGCCGACGGCGCGATGATCCGAACGAAGAGCGGAGCGGCGGCGCTCTCGATCGCGTCCAACGCGATGCTGATCGCGATCAAGCTGGCCGCGGGCGCGATCACCGGCTCGATCGCGATCGTCACCGAGGCGCTGCACTCCCTGATCGACCTGGTCGCCTCGGTGATCGCCTTCGTCTCGGTCCGTAAAGCGGACGAGCCCGCCGACGCCGACCACCCCTACGGCCACGAGAAGGTCGAGAGCCTCGCGGCCACGATCGAGGGGATGCTGATCCTGGTCGGCGCCGGGGTCATCGTCTACGAGGCCACCCACCGACTGGTGGTGGGCGCCGAAGTCGAGTCGCTCGGGATCGGGATCGCGGTGATGGCGTTCTCCGTCCTCGCCAACCTGGTGGTCTCGACGGTGCTCTCGCGGCAGGCTCGCGCCCACGAGTCCCCGGCGCTCGAGGGGGACGCCGCCCACCTGCGCACCGATGCCCTCACCTCCGCCGGCGTGCTCGGTGGCCTGCTGCTGGTCGAAGTCACCGGCGTCGTCGCCTTCGACTCGATCACGGCGCTGGTGGTCGCGGCCGCGATCGTCACCGCCGGCCTGCGGATCATCCGCCGTTCCTCCGGGGTCCTCGTCGACGAATCGCTGCCCGAGGCCGAGATCGACCTGGTCGAGGCGGCGATCGCCTCCGTCCGCACAGAGGAGATGGCCGGCTACCACAAGCTCCGCTCGCGGCGCGCGGGCGCCCGCCGCTACGTCGACCTGCACGTCCAGTTCCGGTCGGGGACCAGCCTCGAGCGCGCTCACGAGCTCGCGCACGAGATCCGCGACGCGATCGAGGCGGCGCTGCCGCGCTCGGAGGCCCTGATCCACGTCGAGCCGGAGACCTCCCTGCGACCGGAGGGGGAGGAGGGAGGCCCCTACCGCTGGGGCTAGGGGGAGGGCAGGAGGTTGACGGCCGCCGCCAGCCCGACGGCGCTGACCGTGACCGTGTAACCCGTGTAGCCGCTGATCGCAAAGAGGATCGCGGCGATCGCGCAGACGACCACGACGGTGATCCAGGATGCTCGGCCAAGCGACACGGAGCGGTATTTTGGCTGATCCGATGGTCGACACCGTCAAAGCCGGAAGCGGAGCGCCCACCGAGGAGGCGGCGGAGCGGGCCCTCGCCTTCCTGGCCGAGATGTCTCCCGACCTGCGCGGAGCGGCGATCCTCGACTCCTCCGGGACGGCGCTCGCCGCCTCCGACCGCCCCGATCGGTGGGCCGAGGACGCCGCCGCGCTGTTCGCCGTCGCCGATCGGGCCGGGGACGAGCCGGTGGAGCAGGCCCACATCGCCACCGAGCAGGGCGAGGTGTTCGCGATCCGCCATCGCGGCTTGGCGGCGATTGCCGTGACCGAGCGCTTCGCCCTCGCCTCGCTGCTCCTCTTCGACATGCGCTCGATCCTGCGCGACCTCGCGATCGGCGCCGAGCCCGGGGGCGAGGCTTGACCCCGCCCAAGCCGCACCGGGTGCTGCTCGACCGCGTCTCCGGGTACGCGGACGAGGCGGCTGCCTACATGCGCCGCCGCCGGGTCTCCCGGCGGCCGTTCGCGCGGCTCTACTACCCGGGCGGGCGGGCCGCCGACCACGCCGCCGACTCGGTGGCCGGGGGCGAGCTCTTCGTCGCCGCCGGACGGCTGATCGAGGTCGCCGGTCGGAGGCCGAGGTAATGGCGGGGGGGCTGATTGACGAGGAGGTCGCGGCGCGCGCCCTGGCCACGGCGCTCGGCTCGGGGGAGAGTTCGCCGAGGTCTTCGCCGAACGGCGACGGGGCCTGGGGATGTCGATCGACGAGTCGCGAATCGAATCGGTGCAGTCGGGGTCCGAGGAGGGCGCCGGGGTTCGGGTGGTCGCCGAAGGCACCACCTACTTCGCCCACGTCGACGGCCTCGAGCCGGCCGACGTCGAGCGCGCAGCTGCCGAGGCCGCCTCGGCCCTGCGCGGCCGGCGCGCCGAGGCGCAGGCGCTGCAGGCCGTAGTCGCCGAGCCGCAGCCGATCGAGCGGCGACCGGAGGACGTGCCTGCCGAGCGCAAGGCGAGCCTCCTGCGCGAGCTCGACGAGCGCGCCCGCGCCGCCGGGCCCGAGGTGGGCCAGGTGCTCGCCTCCTACGCGGAGGCCCGGCGCGAGGTCGCCGTCGCCAACTCGGACGGCCTCTTCACCGGCGACGACCGGACCCGGACGAGGATCGGCGTCCAGGTCGTCGCCCGTCGCGGTGAGGTGGTCGAGACCGGCCACGAGACGCTCGGCGGGCACCGCGGCTTCGAGCTGCTCGAAGACGAGCCGGGCGCGATCGCCGCCGAGGCCGCGGGCAAGGCCCTGACGCTCCTCGACGCCGGCCCGGCGCCCGCCGGCTCGATGCCCGTCGTCGTCGGCGGCGGCTTCGGCGGCGTCCTCTTCCATGAGATGACCGGGCACGGCCTGGAGGCCGACCACGTGCAGAAGGGGGCGAGCGTCTACGCCGGCAAGCTCGGGGAGCAGCTCGCCAACCCGCTGCTCAGCGCCTACGACGACGGGCGGATGCCGAACGAGTGGGGCAGCGACGCGATCGACGACGAGGGCACGCCGACACAGAAGACCCTGTTGCTCGAGGACGGCCGGCTCGTGTCCTTCCTCTACGACCGCTTGCGGGCCGAGCGCGACGGGGTCGCCTCGACCGGGAACGGGCGCCGGGAGAGCTTTCGGCACCTGCCGATCCCGCGGATGACGAACACCTACATCGCGCCCGGCGAGGCCGAGCCGGAGGCGATCATCGCCGAGGTCGATCGGGGCTTCTACGCGGCCTCCTTCGGCGGTGGCCAGGTCGACCCCGCGACCGGGGACTTCGTCTTCGGGGTCTCCGAGGGGTACCTGATCGAGGGTGGGAAGGTGACAAGGCCCTGCCGGGGGGCGACGCTGATCGGCAACTGCCTCCAGGCGCTGGGTCAGATCGACGCGGTCGGCAACGACTTCGCGATGAAGACCGGAATCTGCGGCAAGGGCGGCCAGAGCGCGCCGGTTGGCACCGGCCAGGGCCACGTCCGGATCGCGGCGATGACCGTCGGGGGGACCGAGGTTTGATCGAGGCGGCCGAGAGGGCGACCGAGGCGGCGCTGGCGTCGGGGGCGAGCGACGCCGAGGCCTACGCGACGGAATCGAGCGAGCGCGAGGTTCGCGCCCACGGCGGCGAGGTCGAGAGCCTGACGGCGGCCACCGGTCGCGGGGTCGGTGTGCGAGCCTGGATCGGCCACCGCGTCGGATATGCCTACGGGACCGACCTCGGCGAGGCCGGCCTGCGGGCGCTTGCCGCCCGCGCGGTCGAGGCCGCGGCGGCCGGCGACGCGGACGAGTTCGCTGGCCCGCCGGGGCCCGAGGGTGGCGCTTTGCCGGAGCTGGGGCTCAGCGACCCATCGATCGAGTCCTGGTCGGTCGCCGAGGTCGTCGACCTGGCGCTGGCGGTCGAGCGCGAGGCGCTCGCCGCCGACCCGCGGGTGACCGGCGTCGAGCAGGCCGTCTATGCCGGCTCCTCGGATCGGGTGGCGATCGCCACCTCGACCGGGATCTCCGGCGAGTACGCGTCCTCGAGCTGCTACGTCTACGCGACGGTCCTCGCCAGGGGGGAGGACGGGGCGGAGACGGGGCTCGGCTTCGACCTTGCGCGTGGCCCCGGCGCCCTCGACCCCGTCGCCGCCGGCGAAGAGGGCGCCGAGCGGGCGACGGCGATGATCGGGGCCGGCAAGCCGGACTCGCGCAGCTGCCCAGTCGTCCTCGACCCGACCGTCGCGGCGAGCTTCATCGGCCTCGTCGGCGGGGCCCTCGGCGCCGACGCGGTCCAGCGCGGCCGCTCCCCCTTCGCCGACCGGGTCGGGACCGCGATCGGCTCGGCGGCGCTGACCCTGCACGACGACGGGCTCGACCCCGAGGGGCCTGCGACGGCTCCCTTCGACGGGGAGGGAACCGCCGGCTCCCGCACGCCCCTGATCGATGCGGGCACGCTGCGGACCTACCTCTACGACGCCTACACCGCCCGTCGCGGCGGCACCAGCTCGACTGCCAACGCCGGGCGGGCCGGCTACAGGAGCCTGCCGCGGGTCTCGGCCTCCAACCTCGTCGTCGCCCCCGGCTCGGCGGACGCCGACGGCCTCCTCGGCGAGGCGGGGGACGGCGTCCTGGTAACCGACGTCGCCGGCCTGCACTCCGGCGTCAACCCCGTGACCGGGGTCTTCTCGGTGGGCGCCTCCGGGCACGTGATCAGGGGTGGGGAGCGGGCCGAGCCGGTGCGAGAGTTCACGATCGCGAGCGACCTCGTCTCGATGCTCGGGGCCGTGCGCGCTGCGGGCTCGGAGCCCCGCTGGGTGCCGTTCGGGGGCTCGGTCAGCACGCCGCCGCTGCTGATCGGCGAGATGACCGTCGCCGGTGCCTGAGGTCGTGCCTGGCGCTCATGCCCGGGCGGGCGCGGCTTGTCGCCGTGGCCGCTGTTAGATTGCGGCCGACTTTCAACCCCGATGGAGAAAGAGGAGCTTTCGACGTGACAAAGGCTGAATTTCTGGATCAACTGGCAGGCGACGATCGCATCGGCAGCAAGAAGGCGGCCGGCGATGCGGTTGACGCGGTGCTGGAGGCGATCACCGACACCCTGAGCGGCGGCGGCGAGGTCAGCTTCACCGGCTTCGGCAAGTTCCACGTCGCCGAGCGCGGCCCCCGGCAGGGAGTCAACCCGCGCACCGGGGAGCGGATCACGATTCCGGGAGGGAAGGTCCCGCGCTTTTCCGCAGGCTCCGCCCTCAAGGCCAAGGTCAAGGGCTAGGGGCCGCTGAGCCAGGCTCCCTTCGCAGACCGGCTTGCGGCGCTCGTCGAGGAGCGCCGCAGCCAGGTCTGCCTCGGACTCGACCCCGACCCGGCGAAACTGACCGGGGAGGACCTCGGCCCGACTGTCGAGGGGACGCCCGCCGAGGTCGCGGCGCGGGCCGTCGCGAAGCACTGCCGGGCCCTGATCGAGCGGGCCGGGCCTGCCTGCGTTGCGGTCAAGCCGCAGCTCGCCTGCTTCGAGCGGCTCGGTGCTCCCGGCTGGGCGGCGCTGGAAGAGGCCTGTGCGGCCGCCCGCGACGCCGGCCTGTTGGTCGTCGCCGACGGCAAGCGCGGCGACGTGCCGGTCACCGCCGCCGCCTATGCCGACGCGCTGCTGGGAGAGACCCCGACCCCCTGGGGCCCGGTCCGCGGCCTGGCCGCCGACGCGATCACCGTCAACCCCCTGCTCGGCCTCGACGCGCTCGAGCCGCTGGTCGCCGCCGCCGAGGCTTCCGGGGCCGGCCTCTTCTCCCTGGTCCGGACGAGCAACCCGGGCGCCGCGGATGTCGAGGACCTGCCCACCGACCAGGGCCCGCTGCACGAGCGGCTGGCGATGCTCGTCGAGGGTCTTGCGGGGCGGCTGGCCGGGTCCCGCGAGTCGGGGCTGAGCGGGATGGGCGCCGTCGTCGGGGCGACCGAGCCGGAGCGCATCGCCAGGCTCAGGGAGCTGATGCCGCGCTCGATCTTCCTGATCCCGGGCGTCGGTGCCCAGGGCGGCAGGCCGGAGCTGCTCGGCGCGGCTTTCGGCCCGGGACGGGCCGCGGCGTTGGTGCCCGCGTCGCGAAGCATTGCCGGCGACTCTGACCCCGCTGCCGCTGCCGAGCGCCTGCGCGCCGCGGTTTGGGACGTTTCCATCGCCTAGGGAGCCGTTGAGCGGCTATACGATCCCCGACGGCCGTCCCCCTTTTTGGCAAATGACCAAGCGATCGAAAGCACCAGCCCGAGTCCTCGCGGTCGTCGCCCTGGCCGCCGGCTTCGTCGTCGTCATCGTCGTCCTCTCCTCCGCCCTCGGAGGCGACGGCTCGGGGACGAGCGGCAACGGGCCCGGGGGTGGAGGCGGGCGGGTGACCCGGCCGCTGAAGCCGGCGAAGGACGCGCCCAAGATCTACGTCGTGAAGAACGGCGACACGCTCTCGGCGATCGCCCACGAAACCGGGGTTCCGGTCGCCGCGATCCTGCGCCTCAACCCCGAAGTCGACCCGCAGATCCTGATCTCCGGCGAAAAGCTCAAGCTCAGGTGACGCGGCGACATCGGGTCGCCGCGGCCTGGCTGGCAGGCGCGCTGCTCCTCGCCTTCGCGAGCCCGGCCGGCGCGAAGCAGCCGAAGGGGGAGGCGGCCGGCCCGAAGCTCGAGGCCCGGGCATGGGCCCTGGTCGACGCGCGTACCGGCCGGGTCCTCGTCTCGCACGCCGTGGCGCGGCGCCTGCCGATCGCGAGCACGACGAAGCTGATGACCGCCTGGGTCGCGTTGCACGAGCTGCCCCTGGGCAAGACCGTGCGGGCGGCGCCCTACGACCCGATCTACGGCGAGTCGCTGCTCAACCTGCGCCCGGGGCAGCGGGTCAGCGTCCGCGACCTTCTCTACGGCCTCATCCTGCGCAGCGGCAACGACGCCGCCTACGACCTGGCGCGGGCGGCGGCGGGCTCCGAGCGGGCCTTCGTCCGCCAGATGAACCTGCGCGCCGCCGCCCTCGGCCTCGCCGGAACTCACTACGCCAACCCGATCGGGCTCGACCAGAAGGGCAACTACTCGACCGCCGGCGATCTCGCGACCCTGACCGAGCACCTGCTGCGCAACCCCATTTTCGCCAGGATCGCCGCCTCGAAGACGGCGCGGCTGCGCAGCGTGCACCCGCCGCGCACGATCGCCACGATCAACGGCCTGCTCCGCCTCGAGCCCTGGGTGACCGGGGTGAAGACGGGCCACACGTTCGCCGCCGCGTACGTGCTCGTCGGCTCCGGCCGGCGCAAGGGGGTCGACCTGATCTCGGTCGTGATCGGCGCTCCCAGCTCCGAGGACCGCGACGAGGAGAGCCTCGAGCTGCTCGAGCACGGCTTCTCCCTGTACCGCAGGCGGGTCCCGGTGCGGGCCGGCGCGGACCTGGCGGACCCCTCGATCAAGTACTCGGGGGGCGAGTTGCCGCTGCGCGCCGCGCGCGGCGTTCGGGCCGGCATCTACCGCGACCAGCGGCTGAGCGTCGACGTCACCGCGCCGGCCGAGGTCGAGGGCCCGATCGACCGTGGCGCTCCCCTCGGCCGGGCGACGGTCCTGGTCGACGGCCGGCCGGCCGGATCGACGGCGCTGAGGGCGGCGCGCTCGATCCCCCGTGCGACGCTCTTCGACCGCGGGCGCGGCTTCGTCGGCGATCACTCGATTCTCACCGCGATCGGCCTGTTCGTGATACTGATTGGAGCGGTCCTCCTGGGGCGCGCGATCCGGCGCCGGGGGGTCAGGGGAGATCGGATTTCCGGAGGAGGAGCACAGTGATCCTCACAGTCACTCTCAACGCCGCGATCGACAGGACGGTTGCCGTTCCCAACTTCAGGCTCGGGCGCCGTCACCGCGCGGTCGAGAGCCGGACCGTGGCTGGTGGCAAGGGGATCAACGTCGCCCGCGCGCTCGGCCTGCTCGGTCAGCCGGTGATCGCAACCGGGTTCGTCGGTGGCCCGACCGGTACCAGGGTCCTCGAACAGCTTCGCGAGGAGTCGGTGCTGACCGACTTCACGCGGATAGCCGGAGAGACGCGGATCAACCTGGCCGTGATCGACCCGACCTCCGGCGAGCAGACCGAGATCAACGAGCGCGGCCCGGCCGTCAGCCCCGAGGAGGTCGTGCGCTTCGTCGACCGCCTCGACTACCTCGCCGCGGGCGCCAGCATCTGCGTCCTGGCGGGCACGCTTCCGCCCGGCGCCGGCGACGACCTCTACGCGCGCCTGGTCAAGGATCTGCTCAAGCGGCAGATCACCGTCGTCCTCGACGCCGACGGCGAGGCGATGCTGGAGGGGGTGCGCGCCGGGGCTTCGGTGATCACTCCCAACGAGCGCGAGGCCGAGGAGCTGGCGGGCCAGGAGTTTGCCGACCCCGTCGACCTCGCCCATGGCCTCTCCGAGCTTCTGCGCCTCGGCGCGGGAGAGGCGGCGATAACGAGGCTCGACGGCTGCGCGGCGGTGGTCGGCGAGGGGGCCGAGCGCCGCTTCCTCGAGGTCCGCACCGAGCCCCTCGAACCGGTCTCCACGGTCGGCTCCGGCGACGCCTTCCTCGCCGGCTACGTCGCCGGGCGCTACGAGGGCCGCTCGCCGAGGACTGCCTCGCCTACGGGGTCGCCTGCGGGGCCGAGTCGACCCAGCACTTCGGTGCCGGGACCGTGGACCGCAATCAGGTCGAGCGACTGCTCGGCGAGGTCCACGTGCAGGATTTGGAGGTCCCCGCGGAAGTGTAGTCTGGGTCCTCATCGCCACCCCGCCAGGAGGACCAATTGGAGATCGACATCGGTCGAGGCAAGAAGGGGCGGCGCGCGTACGGATTCGACGACATCGCGATCGTTCCGTCGCGCCGCACCCGCGATCCCGACGACATTGACATCAGCTGGACGCTGGGCCCGTACCGATTCGAGATCCCGCTGGTCGCCTCGGCCATGGACGGGGTCGTCAGCCCCGACACCGCGGCGCTCGTCAACCAGCTGGGCGGCCTCGGGGTCCTCAACCTGGAGGGCATCTGGACCCGCTTCGAGAACGCCGAGGAGAAGCTTGAGATGGTCGCCGCGGCGCCCAAGCACGAGGCGACGCGGATCATGCAGGAGATCTACGCCGAGCCGGTCAAGCCCGAGCTGATCGGGCAGCGGATCGCCGAGATCAAGGAGAAGGGCGCCGTCGCCTGCGGCTCGCTGACGCCGCAGAAGGTGCGCGAGCACTACGAGATCGCGGTCGAGGCCGGGATCGACATCCTCGTCATCCAGGGCACGGTGATCTCGGCGGAACACGTCTCGACCACGGTCGAGCCGCTCAACCTGAAGGAGTTCATCTCCGAAGTCCCGGTGCCGACCGTCGTCGGCGGCTGCGCCTCCTACTCGACCGGCCTGCACCTGATGCGGACCGGCGCGGTCGGCGTCCTCGTCGGCGTCGGCCCGGGGGCCGCGTGCACCACGCGCGGGGTGCTCGGGATCGGCGTCCCGCAGGCGACGGCGATCGCCGACGTCGCCGCGGCGCGCTCCCAGCACATGCTGGAGACCGGCGAGTACGTGAACGTGATCGCCGACGGCGGCATGCGCACCGGTGGCGACGTCTCCAAGGCGATCGCCGTCGGCGCCGACGCGGTGATGGTCGGCTCGCCCCTGGCCCGCGCCAAGGAGGCGCCTGGCCGCGGCTTCCACTGGGGGATGGCGACCTTCCACCCCTCGTTGCCGCGCGGCACCAGGGTCTCGACCAAGCAGGACGGGACGATGGAGGAGATCCTGCTCGGCCCGGCCCAGGAGAACGACGGAACCTTCAACCTGATGGGGGCGCTGAAAACCTCGATGGCGACCACGGGCTACGAGGACATCCGCTCCTTCCAGAGGGCCGAGGTGATGGTCGCCCCGGCGCTGCAGAGCGAGGGCAAGAAGCTCCAGAACGAGCAATCGGTCGGGATGGGCTCCAACGGCAGGGCGGCGGTGTCCGCCGGCGTCGGGGTTGCCGACGATTGACGGAGGTTGCCGCGCAAGAGGATGAGGTGCCGGCGACGGCGACGGCGGGAACGCGGCCCGAGCCGAGGGTCGAGGAGGTCCTGGTCCTCGACTTCGGCGGGCAGTATTCGCAGCTGATCGCTCGCCGGATCCGGGAATGCGGCGTCTACTCGGAGCTGCTGCCGGCGACGGCGTCGCTCGACGCGATCCGCGAGCGACGGCCGAAGGCCCTGGTGCTGTCGGGCGGGCCGGCCTCGGTGTATGAGCCGGGGGCGCCGCCGTTCCCGACCGGCCTGCTCGAGCTGGAGATCCCGATGCTGGGGATCTGTTACGGGATGCAGGCGATGGTCCAGGCCCTGGGTGGCAAGGTCGAGGGGGCCGAATCGGGGGAGTTCGGCCGCGCCGACCTCTCCCTCAGCGATGGCGGGGGCCGGCTGCTCGGCGGCCTCCCGGAGGAGCAGAGCTGCTGGATGAGCCATCGCGACACGGTCTTCGAGCCGCCCCCCGGCTTCGCGGCGCTCGCCTCGACCCCCGGCTCGCCGGTGGCCGCCTGCGAGGCGCCCGATCGCGGGCTCTACGGGATCCAATTCCACCCCGAGGTGGTCCACACGCCCTACGGGACCGAGATCCTCACCCGCTTCCTGCGCGACATCGCCGGCTGCGAGCAGGAGTGGTCGCCGCAATCGGTGATCGCCGAGCAGGTCGCCCGCGTCCGGGACCAGGTCGGGGAGGGGGGAGTGATCTGCGGGCTCTCGGGCGGCGTCGACTCCTCCGTCGCGGCGCTGCTCGTCCACAGGGCGGTGGGGGAGAAGCTCACCTGCGTCTTCGTCGACCACGGGCTGATGCGGATGAACGAGGCCGAGCAGGTCGTCGAGGCCTTCGAGCAGTTCGGGATCCCGCTCGTCCACGTCGAAGCCGAGGAGCGCTTCCTCGCCAAGCTCGCCGGCCACGACGACCCCGAGACGAAGCGCAAGATCATCGGCGAGGAGTTCATCCGCGTCTTCGAGGAGGAGGCGGCGAAGCTCGAGGACGCCCGCTACCTGGTCCAGGGGACCCTCTACTCCGACGTGATCGAGTCCGGTGGCAGCGACGGGGCCGAGACGATCAAGTCCCATCACAACGTCGGCGGGCTTCCCGACGATCTCGACTTCGAGTTGGTCGAGCCGCTGCGCCTGCTCTTCAAGGACGAGGTGCGCGCCGTCGGCGCAGAGCTCGGGTTGCCCGAGCGGCTCGTCTGGCGCCAACCGTTCCCCGGCCCGGGCCTGGCGATCCGGATCGTCGGCGGCGAGGTGAACAGGGAGAGGCTCGACGTCCTGCGCGCCGCCGACTCCGTGTTGCAGGAGGAGATCCGCGCCGCCGGCCTCTACCGACAGCTCTGGCAGTCGTTCTGCGTGCTTCCCGTCGTCCGCTCGGTCGGCGTCCAGGGCGACGGCCGCACCTACGCCTATCCGATCGTGATCCGCGCCGTGACCTCCGACGACGCGATGACGGCGGACTGGGCAAGACTCCCCTACGACCTGCTAGAGCGCGCCTCGAACCGGATAATCAACGAGGTCAGCGGCGTCAACCGGGTCGCGCTCGACATTTCCTCGAAGCCGCCGGCGACGATCGAGTGGGAGTAAGGGACCGATCCCGGTAGGGGTTTCACTTAACTTTTTCGACTCGCGTTTGCGGCTGCCGACGATGGTTGGCGGCGAAAAAGTACAAGACGTTCCACCCCTACCGGGATCGGTCTTCACTTCCAGTCGGTTGCGCCCGTAGGTAGGGATGCCGTCGTTCGCTGTCTCGATTTCGCTGCTTGGCCTGGTGCAGGGAGCGCTCGTGGCGCTGCCCGGGCGGTTGCCCCCGTTGCCCTGGGGCTTGGGCGACCTGCGCAGCCGCTGGTGGGCGCTGGTCCCGGCGATGTCGATCGTCATCGTCGTCGTCGTCGTCAATTTCTACGAGGGCTCTGCGAAATTCCTCACCTACCTGGCCCTGGTCGCCGTGCCGCCGCTGGCGGCAGTGGCGCTTGGTTGGCTGCTGCGGGGGTCGCGACCTGTCTGGGCGCTCGGGGTCGTGCCTCTGTTCGCGCTCGCCTGGGCGGCTACGGGAGCCCTGGGGGGAGAGGCGGCGGCGACCGCGCTCTCGGGGCTTGCCTGCATCTCGCTCGGTTGGCTCCTGGTCTCCCTGGTCGCGGCGCGCTGGCTGCGCTGGGGTGTCTACGCGATGGCCGCGGTCGATGCCTGGCTGGTCGCCGGCGACCTCCTCCAGGGCCCCAACTCGGTGCTCAGCGCCGCCGCGCCGGCCGCCGACCTGCCCCGCCTGCAGGTCGTCCACTTCGGCTCCGCCGCGATGGGCTTCGGCGACCTCTTCGTCGCCGCTCTCGTCGGCTGCCTCCTCGCGACCGCCACCGACGGGCCGAAAACACGCCCTATAGGTGTGTTTTCGGCCCGTCGGCAGTTGTTCGCGGCGGTTTTGGTCGCGGCGCTGGCGGCGGCGTTCGACCTGCTGTTCTTCGCCGTCGACACGCTGCCGGCGACGGTTCCGGTCGCGGTGGCGCTGGCGATCGTGCAGGGCCGCCGCGTTCGGGCTACGCCGTCACGGATCGGAGCGCTGCGTCGCCAGGGTCATCGCGGGCCTCAGCTGTAGGCGTCCCACTTCTTCAGGAACGGGAGCGGGTCGATCGGGCTGCCGCCCTCGTACCAGCCGGGTGGGGTCCAGATCTCGAAGTGGAGGTGGCAGGCGGTCGCGTCGCCGGTGTCGCCGACGACGCCGATCGGCTGGCCCGTCCGGACCTGATCGCCCTCGCTCAGCGGGCTCCGTTGGGCGAGGTGCATATAGGCCGTGTCGTAGGGGCTGCCCTTGCCGTCGATGACGACGTAGTTCCCGGCGGCGCCCTCGAAGCCCGAGTACCGCACCCTGCCGCCACGGGCGGCGACGACCGGTAGGCCGCAGGCGGCCATCACGTCCTGCCCCTGGTGGGTGTGGCCCGAGCGGGCGGCGCCGAATCGGCCGGCGGCGCCACCGTAGTCGTGCTTGCCGATGATCGGGAAGGCGTAGCCGTAGAAATCGAAGCCGAGGCTGAGCGACCCCCCGGCGCTCGCGGCCCGGTGGGCGACGCGGGGGGCGCCCTGCGCCCTGACCCTGAAGCTGTAGTGGCCGTTCGGGGCCGGCTTTCCGCCGGTTGCGACCCCGTTCCAGCGGATGCCGACCGTCGTATGCGGCTCGACGTCGTTGCGGTAGTAGGTCCGCACCGGTCTCCCCGCCCCGTCGACGACGTCGATCCGCAGGTCGTTCTGGGGCTGGCTGCTTTCGATTTCGAAGTGGAGGCTGGGGTTGTGGAAGCCGTAGAAGAAGGAGACCCGTGGGGTCGCCTTGGCAGAGACCAGGCTGATCAGCCCCGCGCTCGGCGGGTCGGTCGAGGGGGCGCCGGTCGCGCTCGGTGGCGCCGGGGGCCCGCCGGCCGGGGTCGGGGCGCCGCCGGTCGCAAGCGCCGCGCCGGCGCCCGTCGGGGCGATCGCCACGATGGCCGCCACCGCGACCGTGAATGCCATGCCCGCCAATCTGGGCCGGGCTCTCGACGTGCTCGGAACCACGCTCCCTCTCTTTCGGCCGCCTGCGGAGTTAGCTGTCGGGCTCGCGCTGAAAGAGCTTGCGCTATGGACGCTTTCGTCCGATTCGCCCCCGGGACCTGCAACGATCCCTGCGGTTCCCCCGCTCCCATCCGGAAGGCCCGGAAGGGATTCGGCGTATTGGCCGGCGAGTATAGGCGAGCCCTTGGACGGTCGCCGCCCGACCCGAGCGGGCGTCTGTGACTATCATCCGCTGGCCGCGCGTGAGGTTTCTGCGCGGCTTTTCCACGAATGAAGACCTACGTCGCCACCCCCGCAGACCGCCAGCGTGACTGGTACGTCGTCGATGCCGAGGGCCAGACCCTGGGCCGGCTGGCGACCCGGATCGCCGACGCCCTGCGCGGCAAGCGCAAGCCCGAGTACACCCCCCACGTCGACACCGGTGACTTCATCGTCGTCGTCAACGCGGAGAAGATCCACGTGACCGGCGACAAGCTCGCTCAGAAGACCTACTGGCGCCACTCCGGCTACCCGGGTGGGATCAAGTCGCGGACCCTCGCCGAGATGCTCGAGCGTCGTCCCGAGGAGGTAATTCGCAAGGCCGTCAAGGGGATGCTTCCCCGCAACCGCCTCGCCCGCCAGCAGCTGACCAAGCTCAAGGTCTACGCCGGCCCGGACCACCCGCACGCCGCCCAGCAGCCAAAGCCCATGGAGATCGAGAAGCGATGACAGAGGACGAGAAACAGACTTCAGAGGAGACCCAGTCGGAGGAGCCCCGGGCGACGGAGGAGCGGCAGGCCGCTGATGAGGCACCCGCCGACCCCGGACGCGAAGCGGAGGAGTCGGCGGTTGACGGCGAAGCCCAGACCTCGGCCGACGACGATCCATCTCTGACTCCTTCGGAGGAGGCCGAGGGCCCCGCGGAGGACGCCGAAGGTGACGACCAGTCGCCTGCGGACGAGCCTGCTGAACCCGTTGCCGAGGGTGACGACGAGTCCCCTGTGGAGGAGGCGGAGGAGAAGGAGCAGCCTGAGCCCGCGGCCGCGAAGAAGCCCGAAGAGAAGAAGAAGGACGTGATCCCGGGCGCCGACCTCGAGCCGATCGCGGTCAAGGAGGCCGAGGAGCGGCCGCTGAGCGCCGAGGAGCGCGCTCGTCGCGAGGCGGAGGAGGAGGAGCGCGCCCAGCGTGAGGCCGAGCTCGCCGGCGAGGGCGACGACGAGGATGCGAGCGCGAGCCGCGCGCCGGCGAAGCTGGAGAGCGGCAGTCGCTATCAGGCCACGGGCAAGCGCAAGCGCTCGATCGCCCGCGTCACCCTGCTCCCCGGCGACGGTGGCTTCGAGATCAATGGACGCAAGCTCGAGGAGTTCTTCCCACGCCCTCTGCACCAGACGATGGCCAAGCAGCCGCTGGCGACGACGGGCTACGAGGGCAGCGTCGACGTCCGCGTCCGCGTCCACGGCGGCGGTATCGGAGGTCAGGCCGGCGCGGTCCGCCACGGGATCTCCCGGGCGCTGACCGACGTCGACCCCGAGCTCCGCGGGGAGCTCAAGCGCCGTGGTTTCCTCACCCGCGACGCCCGCGTCAAGGAGCGCCGCAAGGCGGGGCTCAAGAAGGCGCGCAAGCGGCCGCAGTTCAGCAAGCGCTGAGCGGGAGCTGATGGAGACGGGGCGCAGGCTCTTCGGCACCGACGGGGTCCGAGGAGAGGTCGGGACGTTCCTCACGGCGGAGCTGGCGACGGCGCTGGGAAAGGCCGCCGCCGAATCGGCGTCGGCCGAGCGCCCCCAGGTCCTGATCGTGCGCGATACCCGCGAGTCGGGCCCGATGATCGAGGCGGCGCTCGCCGCCGGAATCGCCGCCGCAGGGGGCGATGCGCTGCTCGGCGGCGTGCTGCCGACGCCGGCGGCGGCGATCCTGGTCAAGAAGCTCGGCTTCGACCTCGCGGCGGTCGTCTCCGCTTCTCACAACCCCTACGGCGACAACGGGATCAAGTTCTTCTCCGCCGCCGGCACGAAGCTCGACGACGAGGCCGAGGGCCGGATCGAGGAGCTTGCCATCGCCGGCGGCGGGCCGGCCTCCTCGCCCGGCAGGGTCCGCGAGCTCCGCGGCGGCGCCGAGGACTACCTGCGCGCCCTGCAGGCCGCCTTTCCGCTCGACCTGAGCGGGCGCAGGGTCGCAATCGATTGCGCCAACGGGGCGACCCATCGCGTGGCGCCGGCGATCTTCGAACGGCTCGGCGCCGAGGTCGAGGCGATCGCCGTCGAGCCCGACGGCCGCAACATCAACGCCGAGTGCGGCTCCACGCACATGGACCGGCTCGCGGCCCACGTCGCCGCCGGCGAGGCGGAGATCGGCTTTGCCTTTGACGGAGACGGTGACCGGGTGCTGGCGGTCGACGAAGAGGGCAACGCCCACGACGGGGACGAGCTGATCGCGCTCGCGGCCCGGGGGATGGCCGCCCGCGGCGAGCTCGGCGGCGGCGTCGTCGTCACCGTGATGAGCAACTTCGGGTTCCACCGGGCGATGGAGGAAGCGGGGATCGAGGTGGCCACGACCAGGGTCGGCGACCGCTACGTGCTCGACGAGCTGCGCGAGCGGGGCTGGGCCCTTGGCGGCGAGCAGTCGGGCCACATCATCGACACGCGCATCGTGGCGACCGGGGATGGGATCGGCGCCGCCCTGGCGACCCTGCGGGAGCTCGACGAAGCCGGCCTCGCGGACGCCGTGCCGATGCGGAAGCTGCCCCAGGTCCTGGTCAACGTCGAGGTCCGCGACCGCGAGGCGATCGCCGGGGCCGCCGCCGTTTGGGAGGCGGTGGAGCGGGAGGGCGAGACGCTCGAGGGGCGCGGAAGGGTCCTCCTGCGCCCGTCCGGGACCGAGCCTCTGGTGCGGGTCATGGCCGAGGCCCCCAGCCCCGAGGAGGCCGAAGCCGTCTGCCGACGGCTAGCCGCGCTGGTCCGAGACGAGCTCGGCTGAGCCCGGCCGTCTACCCTTAATCGCCTTCCATGTGCGGAATCGTCGGATACGTGGGAGGTCGTCCCTGCCGCGACCTCCTGGTCGCCGGGCTCGAGAAGCTCGAGTACCGCGGCTATGACTCGGCTGGGCTCTCGGTGATCGAGGATGGCCGGGTCGACAGCGTGCGCGCCGTCGGCCACCTCGCCAAACTGCGCGCCGCCATCGCCGAGCACGACGAGCGCGGCGGCGGCGTCGCGGTCGCGGCGCCGCCGGCGACGACCGGCGTCGCCCACACACGCTGGGCGACCCACGGACGGGTCACCGAGGAGAACGCGCACCCCCACAGCGACACCTCCGACCGGGTCCACATCGTCCTCAACGGGATAGTCGAGAACCACGCCAAGCTCCGCCGGCGCTTGGAGGACGAGGGCGAGACGTTCAGCTCCGAAACGGACGCCGAGGTCGTCGCCCACCTGATCTCGAGCCACTACGACGGGGACCTGGCCGCCGCCGTGCGGGCCGCCTTCGCCGAGCTTCGCGGCCATTACGCCTTCGTCGCCATGCACGCCGATCGGCCGGGCCAGCTCGTCGGGGCCCGTAAGGAGTGCCCGCTGGTGGCGGGCGTCGGCGACGGCGAGAGCTTCCTCGCCTCGGCGATCCCGGCCTTCCTCGCCGAGACCCGCGAGGCGATCACGATCGAAAACGACGAGATCGTCACGATCGAGGCATCCGGCGTGACGATCACCGACGCCGAAGGGCGCCCGGTCCGACGCGGCCCCGAAGAGATCTCCTGGGACGCCGACACCGCCGAGAAGGGCGGCTTCGAGACCTTCATGCTCAAGGAGATCCACGAACAGGCCGACGCGGTGGCGGAAACGATCGCCGGCCGGCTGCCGGGGGACGATGGCGTCGACCTCTCCGAGGTGGACCTCGACGACGGCTACCTACGTGACCTGAAGCGGATCGTGATCGTCGCCTGCGGGACCTCCTACCACGCGGGCCTGGTCGGCCGCTACGCGATCGAGGAGTGGGCCCGGGTCCCGGTCGAGATGGACATCGCCTCCGAGTACCGATACCGAAATCCGGTCGTCGGACACGGTGACCTGGTGATCGGGATGACTCAATCGGGCGAGACGGCCGACACCCTGGCGGCGATGCGGCTCGCCCGCGAGAAGGGCGCCAAGGTGCTCGCGGTCACCAACCTGATGGGCAGCCAGGCCACCCGAGACGCGGACGCGGTTCTCTACACGCGTGCCGGGCTCGAGGTCAGCGTCGCCGCGACGAAGACGTTCGTCGCTCAGGTCGCCGCCATGTACCTGGTCGGCCTGCGGCTCGCCGAGCTGCGCGGCACGCTCGCCCCCGAGCGCCTCGCGGAGCTCGTCGCCGAGCTCAAGCACCTGCCCTCGAAGATCGAGGAGACCCTCGAGTCCTGCGAGGACGCCGTCCGCGGGGTGGCCGACGCCCACCACGAGCAGAGGTTCTTCCTCTACCTCGGCCGCCACATCGGCCTCCCGATCTGCCTCGAGGGCGCCCTGAAGCTGAAGGAGATCTCCTACATCCCGACGGATGCCTACGCCGCGGGCGAGATGAAGCACGGCCCGATCGCGCTGCTCGACGAGTCGACGCCCGTCGTCTGCGTGGCCACCGAGAGCCCGGTGCTCGCCAAGATCCTCTCCAACGTCGAAGAGGTGCGCGCCCGCGGCGCCCAGACGATCGCGATCGCGACGGCCGGCTCGGAGGGCGTCGCCGAGGTCGCCGACCAGACGATCGAGGTCGCGCGCACGGATTGGATACTGCAGCCGATCGTCGCGATCCTGCCCCTGCAGCTGCTCGCCTACGACATCGCCCGGGCGCTTGGGCTCAACGTCGACCAGCCGCGGAACCTGGCCAAGACCGTGACGGTCGAGTAACGGCCGGCGCCGAGCGACGCTAGGCTGCCGCGCATGACCAAGACACGGCTCGTCCTCCCAGTCCTCGCGGCCTTGGCCGCTCTCGCGATCCTCGCCGGCTGCGGCGGCGACAGCGGCTCCTCCGAAGACCCGGCGAGCGTCGCCCCGGCCGAAACGCCGGTATTCGTGGAAGCGAAGATCAGGCCGACCGGGACCCTGCGGGAAAACCTCGAAGGCATCGCGAGCCGGGTCGCCGGGATCGACGACCTCGGCGGCACGATCATCGGCTACCTCGAACAGTCGGCGACCAGCTCGGACGAACCGCTCGACTACGAAAAGGAAATCGAGCCCTGGCTGGGCCAGAACGCCGGCGTCTTCCTGACCGACTTCAACGGCAGTGACTTCAAGGGCAACGGCGTCGCGGTCGCGGTCACCGATACCGGCGAAGCGCAGGAATTCATCGACAAGCGGGTCAAGGCCGAAGGCGAATCGCCGCCCGAAGACGCCTCCTACGAAGGCGTCGACTACAAGCTCGATCCCTCCGACGGCTCGGCGATCGGGATCGTCGGCGATTTCGTCGTCTACGGCAGCGAAGAGAGCGTCTTCAAGGAAGCCGTGGACGCCTCGAATGGCGACTCGCTGGCGGACAGCGAAAGCTACGGGTCGATCACGCCCCCGGCGCCGGAAAGCACCCTGGCCAACGTCTACGTCGACATCGCCGGCGTGATCAAGGCCGCCGGCTCGCAGGTCGACCCCGAAGCGCTGCGCTTCTTCGAAGCGACCGGCATCGAACTGGAGAAGTCATCGGCTCTGCTCAGCCTCGTGCCGGGCTCCGACAACGTCGAGGTCGACGTCGCCGCCAAGCTCGGCGAAAAGGCGACGGAAGACCTCGCCGCCAAGCCCAACCAGGACCTGCTCGGCTCGATGCCCGCCGGCGCGGTCGCGGCCGTCGGCGTCGGCGACGTCGGCGAATCGCTGGGCAGCGCGATCGACTCGATCGACGAAAACGGGATCCCGGGCCAGATCCCGGCCGGGCGCTTCAAGAGCACCCTGAAGCAGGCCGGCATCGACCTCGAAAAGATCGCGTCCTCGCTCGGCGACGCGGCCGTCTTCGTCCAGGGCCGGACCCGGGCGACCCTCGGGGGCGCCCTGGTGATCGAAGCAAAGAACCCGACGGAAGCGAAGAACACGGTGTCCAACATCGGCACCCTGCTGCGCGCCAGCCACACGCCGGGGGTGACCGCGGTCAGTGGCGAGGCGGCCGGCTTCTCCGTCCACAGCCGCGAGCTCGGCCGCCATCCCGTGGTCGTCGCGGCCAAGGGCGACCGGATCGCGATCGGCTACGGCCTCGCCCCGACGGTCGCCGGGCTCAACTCGGGCTCGGGGCCGACGCTGTCGAAGACCAAGGCCTACAACGAAGCGCTCAACGCGCTCGGCGGCACGCCGATCGCCGGCTTCGCCGCCGGCGCGCCGGCCCTGCGCCTCGTCGAAGGACTGCTCACCGAAACCGGCGAAAAGGAAGAACTGGAACAGTTGACGCCCTACCTGAGCAAGGTCCCGTTCCTGGCCGTCGGCCAGGAACTGAACGGCGACATCGCCCAGGCGAAGCTGATCCTGGGAGTGACCGAATAGGGGGGGCGTGGCCGCCGGCATAGGCATCGACCTGCTCGAGATCCGCCGCCTGGAGCGAGCGCTGGAGCGCTATCCGCGCCTGGCGGCGCGGGTCTTCACGCCGGCCGAGCGCGCCTATGCCGAGGCCCGCGCCCGCCCCGGGCGCCACCTCGCCGCCCGATTCGCGGCGAAGGAGGCGGTGGTCAAGGCGCTTGGCCTGAGCGACGGGCTCGGGCTCCGCGAGGTCGAGGTGGTCGCCGGGGAGCCGCCGGCGGTGAGGCTCAGCGGGCGAGCGGCGGAGGCGGCGGCGGGCGACCCGATTGCCGTCTCGCTGACCCACTCGCGGGAGTTCGCCGCCGCCGTCGCCCTCCGCTCCCCGAGCCAGGGCACCTCGAGCTGATGGAGCCCTGGCTGAGGCCGCTGCACGACTCCGAGGGCGCCCGCGCGGTCGATCGCTGGGCGATCGAGGGGCAGGGCATACCGGGGGAGGAGTTGATGGAGGCGGCCGGCACCGCGCTGGCGGAGGCGGTCGCCGGGCTCGCCCCGCAGGGGCCGGTGCGGATCCTCTGCGGCAAGGGGAACAACGGCGGCGACGGACTGGTCGCGGCGAGGCGGCTGACGGCGATGGGCTTCGGGGTCGAGACGCTCGAGGTGTTCGGCGCCGATGTGCCCGGCGACCTGGACTCCTGGCTCGCCGGCTCGGGGGCGGTGGTCGACGCGATCTTCGGCACCGGCTTCGCCGGGGCGCCGAGGGGGCCGGCAGTCGCCCAGATCGAGGCGGCGAACCGGTGCGGAGCCCCGATCGTCGCCTGCGACATCGCCTCCGGCGTCGATGCCTCGAGCGGGGAGATCGAGGGGGTGGCGATCGAGGCTTCGATGACGATCACCTTCCATGCCGCCAAGGTCGGGCACCGGGTGGCCCCCGGGAAGCACCACACCGGAGAGCTGCGGATCGCCCCGATCGGGATTCCGGACGGGGCCCCGGTGGAGCCCGCCGGGGGTGAGATCACGGCCGCCGTCCTCGGCCTGACACCGCGCCGAGGGCCCACCTCGACCAAGTTCAGCTCCGGGCAGGTGACGATCGCGGGCGGCTCGCGGGGCCTGACGGGAGCGGTGCGAATGTCCTCTCACGCGGCGATCCGGGCGGGGGCCGGGTACGCGACGGTGGCGGTGCCGGCGGACCTCGAGCATGTCTTCGAGGTCGCTCGGCCCGAGGTGATGTCGGTCGGCTGCCCCGGGGGCGACGGCCGTCTCGCGCCCGGCTCGGCGAAGGCCGTGCTCGGAGCCTTCGAGGGCGCCGCCGCGGGCGTCCTCGGGCCGGGTCTAGGCCGCGATCCGGGATCGGTCGAGCTGGCTCGCGAGGCGCTGCCGCGGATCGAGGCGCCACTGGTCCTCGACGCCGACGGCCTCAACGCTTTCGCCGGCCGCCCCGAGGCGATCGCCGAGCGCCGCGCCGCGACCGTCCTCACCCCCCATGCGGGGGAGCTGGGCCGGCTCCTGGGCCTCGACTCGGGCGCAATCTCCGCCCACCGGGTCCGCAGCGCCGAGGAGGCCGCACGGTCCGCCGGCGCCGTCGTCGTCCTCAAGGGCGACGACACGATCGTCACCGACGGCGAGCGCCTCGCGGTCAACGTGCTCTCGGCACCGGGGCTGGCGACCGCCGGCACCGGAGACGTCCTCTCGGGGATCGCCGCCGCGCTCCTCGCTCGCGGCCTGGAGCCCTTCGCCGCAGCCTGCGCCGCGGTCCTCGCCCACGCGCAGGCCGGGCGCGAGGCCGCCGCCCGGATCGGCGCCGCCGAGTCGGTGATCGCCGGCGACGTGATCGAGGCGATACCGCTCGGGATGCTTCCCGCCTCCGCCGTCGAATAATCTCGACGAGCCCGAC
Organism: uncultured Solirubrobacterales bacterium; assembly: GCA_963727615.1. Taxonomy (GTDB): domain Bacteria; phylum Actinomycetota; class Thermoleophilia; order Solirubrobacterales; family 70-9; genus VRUE01. The sequence continues at coordinate 292,675 of CAVSHD010000006.1, read as the reverse complement.
CGGGCCCCACCGATGAAGACCGCCGCAGAGATCATGGACACCGATGTCCCCTCCCTCACCCGTGAGGAGGACGCGAAACGGGCAATCGACCTCCTCGCTCAGACCGAGCTCGGGGCGATCCCGGTCGTCGACTCCGAGGGCAGGGTCGTCGGGATCGTCAGCGAGTCGGATCTGATCCTCAGCGAGGAGGAGTCGGACCTGCACCTGCCCCACTACCTCAACATCATGGGCGGGATCGTCTTCGTCGGCTCGATGAAGGGGTTCGAGGAGAAGCTGAACAAAGCGTTCGCGACCAACGTGCGCGACCTGATGACCGCCGATCCGGTCCTCGCCACCGTCGACGAGGACGCCGAGTCGATTGCCAAGAAGATCGCCGACAAGCACCACAACCACCTGCCGGTGGTCGACGGCGAGGGGCGCCTCGCAGGCATGGTCACCCGGGCCGACGCGCTGGCCGCGCTCGTCGACGGGTAGCAATGGAGCGGGCCCTAGCCCGGGTCGACGTGGCCGCCGTGGAGCGCAACTGCGCCCACCTGGCGGCGACGATCGGCGAGGGGGTGGAGCTCTGCGCGGTGGTCAAGGCCGACGGGTACGGTCACGGGGCGGACGCCTGCGCGGCGGCCGCGATCGCCGGCGGCGCCTCACGGCTGGCCGTCGCCACCGGTGCCGAGGCGGCCGCGATCGGCAGGCGCTTCCCGCACGTGCCGCTGCTGACCATGGGAGCGCTCGACGAGCGCGACCTAGACGCGGCGCTCGCGGCCGGCTCGGAGGTCGCCGCGTGGCACGCTGACTTCCTGGCACTCGCATCCGCCCGGGCCCGCGCCCAGGGTCGCCCGGCGCGGGTCCACGTCAAGCACGACAGTGGCATGGGCAGGCTCGGCAATCGCGATCCGGAGGCCGTCGTCGCGATCGCCCGCGCCTGCGCCGAGGATCCGAATCTGGATCTGGCCGGACTCTGGACCCACTTCGCCACCGCCGACGAACCGGGCTCCTCGTTCTTCGACGAGCAGCTTGGGCGATTCACGGAGCTTGTCGCGGCGGTCAGGGCCGAGTACCCGAAGGTCACGGTCCACGCCGCCAACAGCGCCGCCGTGTTCCGCGATCGCCGCGCCCACTTCGACATGGTTCGTTGCGGCGTCGCCGTCTACGGGCTCGACCCCTTTCAGGGCCGCCCGTCGGACAACGGGCTCTCCCCGGCGATGTCGCTGCGCTCCTACGTGGCCGACGTCAAGCGACTCGGGCCCGGCGACAGCGTCGGCTACGGCCGGACCTGGAGGGCGGCGGGGGAGACCAGGGTCGGGGTGCTCCCGATCGGCTACGGGGACGGCGTCCGGCGCGGCCTCTCCAACAACGCCGAGGTGCTGGTCCGCGGCGTCCGCCGGGCCCTGGTCGGCACGGTCTCGATGGACAACGTGACGATCGAGCTGGGCGCCGACACCGATGTCGAGCCGGGCGACGAGGCCGTCCTGATCGGCGTCCAGGGCGAGGAGGAGATACTCGCCGAGGAGGTCGCGGCTCGGCTCGGGACGATCAACTACGAGGTCACCTGCGGCGTCTCCGCGCGGGTTCCGCGCGCCGACCGATGACCCCGAGCGACGCTTCTCTCATCGAGGAGCGGCTTGGCGCCGCCCCTGTGGTGGGGCTGGCGCGAGCGGCACTGGTCGATGCCGGCATCGACGCCTGGATCGCGGGGGGCGCGGTCCGCGACGCGGCGCAGGGGCGCGAGGTGAGCGACCTCGACCTCGCCGTGGCCGGGAGTCCCGAGGCGGCGGCGAGGGCGATGGCAGCGGCCGGCGGCGCCCACGCCTTCGAGCTCTCGGCCGAGTTCGCGACCTGGCGCGTGGTCGACCCGGCCAGGGTCTGGCAGGCGGACCTGACCGGCCTCCGGGGCCCGACGATCGAGGCCGACCTGGGCGAGCGCGACTTCACGGTCGGCGCCGTCGCCGTCCCCCTCCCCGGCGGCCCGCCGATCGACCCCCACGGAGGCCTCGCCGACCTCGATCGACGCGTGCTGCGGGTCGTCGCCGAGGGGCGCTTCGATGCCGACCCGTTGCGACTCCTGCGCGCCGCCAGGATCGCCGCCGAGCTCGAGCTGGATGTCGACCCGGGCACGGTCGCGCTGGCGCGCGCCTCGGCCGCTCGCGCGGCCGAGCCCGCCGGCGAGCGCCAGTTGGTCGAGCTGCGCCTGCTGATCGGCGGCCCCGCCCCGCTGCGCGGCCTCGTCCTGCTCGACGACCTGGGGCTGACCCCGTTCGTCCTCCCCGGAGCTCGCGGCCTGCGCGGGGTCGAGCAGGGGCCCAACCACCATCTCGACGTCCACGGCCACACCCTTGCCGTGCTCGAGCAGACGCTCGCCGTCGAGCGCGACCTGGACCGCTTCGCGGGGGAGCGCGCCGAGGAGGCGCGGGCGCTGCTCGCCGAGCCCCTCGCCGACGAGATGACCCGGGGCACGGCGCTGCGCTTCGGCGCCCTCCTGCACGACATCGGCAAGCCGGCGACGCGTGGCGACCGGGCGGGCTTCGTCACCTTCATCGGCCACGACGCGGCGGGCGCTGAGATGGTCGGCGTCGCCTGCGCCCGCCTGCGCGCCAGCCGCGCCCTCACAGACCACCTCAGGGCCCTCACGCTGCATCACCTGCGGCTCGGGTTCCTCGTCCACGAGATGCCGCTGCCGCCCCGCCGGGTCCATGAGTACCTGCGGGCGACGGAGCCGGTCGCCGCCGACGTCACCCTGCTGACCGTCGCCGACCGGCTTTCGGCTCGGGGCAGCGGCCCGTTTGCGACGGAGGAGGCGATCGAGGCGCACCTCGAGCTCGCCCGCGAGATGCTCGCCGCGGCGCTCGACTGGCGACGGGACGGCCCCCCACGGCCGCCGATCCGCGGCGACGAGCTGGCGGCCGAGCTGGGGATCGCGCCGGGGCCCGAGCTGGGCGAGTTGCTCGCCGAGATCGAGGCCGCCCAGTACGCCGGCGAGATCGCCGGCCGCGAGCAGGCGGTCGAGCTGGCGCGGGGGTTGCGCGGGTAGGCTGCGAGTCCCTACCCGAGCCGAGACGAGGAGCGAAGATGGCAGACCCGGTGCGGCTCGAGCGAGATGGTGCGTTGGCGATCCTGGTCCTCGACGACCCACCGCTGAATCTCTTCGGGCGCGAGGCGTTCGAGGCGTTGGAGGCGAGGGTCGCCGAAGTCGAGGGCTCCGACGCTCGCGCCCTGGTCTGGCGCGCCGAGGGCGAGGTCTTCACGGGCGGGGCCGACGTCAACGTCTTCGACGGGACCGACCCCGACGGGCGGGGGCGAGATGTTCGCCGCCCTGGTCGCCGGGGTGCGCCGCCTCGAGGCGCTGCCGATCCCGACCCTGGCCCTGGTCCACGGCCTCTGCCTGACCGCCGGGCTCGAGGTGTCGCTCGGCTGCGATCTGATCTGGGCCACCGAGTCGGCCCGATTCGGCCTCGTCGAGGCCGTCGTCGGCCTCACCCCGGGCGCCGGCGGGACGCAGCGGATGGCCGAGCGGGCGGGGCCGGGTCGGGCCCGCGAGTTCGTGATGACCGGCGGCGTCTACGACGCGACCACCCTCGAGCGCTGGGGGGTCATCAACCGGGTCGTCGGCGACGACGAGCTGCTCGAGAAGGGGATGCGCTTCGCCCAGCGGCTGGCCGCCGGGCCGACCAAGGCCCACGCGGCGACCAAGCGGCTCGTGCGCGCCTACCTCGACGGCGGCGTCGACAGGGCCGACGCCGAAACCCCGCAGGTGTCCGGGGGCCTCTTCGCGACCGAGGATCTGCAGAACGCGGTCCGCTCCTTCCTCGCCGACGGCCCCGGCAAGGCGACGTTCGAGGGCCGTTAGGCAGGGCCCGAGGCGGGCGGGTCAGGTACGCTGCTCGCCGCATGGGCAAAGAGGAGAAGATCGAGATGGAGGGCGAGATCACCGAGGCCCTCCCGAACACCATGTTCCGGGTCAAACTGGACAACGGGCATGACGTGCTCGGCCACATCTCGGGCAAGATGCGCCGCCACTACATCCGCATCCTCCCCGGCGATCGGGTGAAGATCGAGCTCTCGCCCTACGACCTCGACAGGGGCCGCATCACCTATCGGTACAAATAGCGGCTGGCTGCAAACCGGCGCCCGGCGGCGTCCTCGGTCGCTCGCGTGCGGAGCACGCCACGCTCCCTGCGTCCTACCCGGTCTTGGTTTTCGCGCAGCCCGGCCCCATCGGCGTCGGCGAGCTCGGCGATCAGCGCCGACCAGGCGAAGTCCCGGGCGCCGAGGCCGGTGCCGTCGCGGGGGTCGTAGTACTCGCGCAGGCCTTCGCGCTCGACGGCGCCGACCAGGCCGGTGGCCAGGCCGCGGGCCTCCTCCTCGTAGCCCAGCCGCCGCAGCCCGATCCATGCCAGCCAGGCCGTGTTGACCCAGGTCGGGCCGCGCCAGTAGCGGCGGATCGGGCCGCGGCCGCCCCCCGGCTCATAGGACGGCTCCGAGACGGCGACCGAGGGTGGCGCCACGGGAGTCAGGAACTCGTCGTGGTCGAGCAGGTGCTCCTCGACCAGGCGCCGGCCGATCTCCTCGGGCAGATCGGGCAGGGCCAGCGGGGCAAGCGCGGCGCAGGTGAGGACCGGCGGCCTCAGGCCGCCCGGCTGGGCCTCGTCGAGGAAGGCGCCGAGGCGCTCGTCCCAGAGGCGGTCGACCAGGGCGGGGGTCGCGGAGGGAAGCCCCAGCGCCTGGCGCGAGAGCGACCAGAAGGTGTTGACGAGCACCTCGCAGACGATCGGCCCGCCGCGGTCGCGGACCCGGCGGGCGTCGAACCCGAGCCTCCGGTTGCGGCGCACGAGACAGGGGAATCCGATCCGCCCATTCGCCCGCCGACCCCAGACCGGGTCGAACTTGGGTGAGGCGTCGAGCCCCGACTCGTCGGGCTGGACGATCCAGAGGAGGCCGTCGCCGTCGAGGTCCCGGCGGGCTGAGAGCCAGTCCATCTGAGCCGCGATCCGTGCCTCCTCCGCCGGGTCGCCGACCGCGATCCGCCAGGCCCAGGCGAGCAGCGGGGGCTGGATCGTCTCGGTCTGGAAGGCGTCCCGGGAGAGCACGTTGTAGAAGGGGAGGCGGGTCGGCGAGACGCGGCTGTCCCAGAAGATGGTGTGGCCGACGAACCCGTTCCCGCGCTGCGCGGCGAGCAGGCTTTCGAGCTCGAGCCGCGCCCGGGGGGGGTCGAAGCGCCGCCAGGCGATCGCCGCGAAGCAGGAGTCCCAGAACCACTGCCACGGGTAGCGCCCCGGGCTCGGCTGCGTGTAGGCGAACCGGACGTCGCCCCGGCGGCCCTCGCGCCAGTTCCGCCGCAGCACTGCATCGGCCATATCCACCGCCGACGGGCCGATTCCATCCGATTTGGAGATGTTTGCGGCCCGTCGACGGGTCATACGCCGGTGCGGCGCATCTGGCGCAGGGCCAGCGAGCCGAGCACGAGGAGCAGGCCGGCGAGCGCGAGCAGCCCGGGCCAGGTGTCCGCCCAGGTGACGCCGCCGACGAAGCCCTGGCGCGCCGCTTCGACCACGTCGGTCGCCGGGTTGACCCGGGCGACGTCCTGGAGCCATCCCTGGAGCAGCGCCAGGGGGGCGTAGGCGGTCGTGGTCAGGAGCAGGGCCATCATTCCCGACTGCATCAGCGGCGCCGCCGACTGGCTCTTGAAGCGGAGGGCCAGGAAGGAGCCCCAGCAGGCCGCCACGGCGGCCATCGAGGCGACCATCGAGTAGGTGACGAGGAGGCCGTCGAGGCCGGGCCAGCCGGCGCCCAGCGCCAGCGCCACGCCGAGCACGAAGGTCGCCGGGATCAGCGAGCGGGCGCTCGCCGCGAGCACCGTGCCCGCGAGCAGGGCCCAGCGGGGGGCGGGCGAGGCGAGCAATCGGTCAAGCCAGCCGGCTTCGATGTCGCGGGCGAGATTGACGCCCGCCGCGGCTCCGGTGAACCCGGCGCCCTGGAGCATGCTGACCGGGACGATGAAGCTCTCGTAGGCGCCGGTGTCGAAGCCGCGCAGGCTGAGTCAGGGCGCCGAAGACCCCATTCAGCCCGAGGAAGAAGATCGTCGGCGCCAGCACCCCGGGGATCGCGGCGCCGGGGACCCGGAGCAGCTCGTTCTTGGCGCGCGCCATCAGCGCCGCGATCGTCGCCAGATTGGCGCGCCAGGCGGGGAGCGGCATCGCTCGTTCCATCAGCCGACCCTGCAGCCGGTGGCGCAGGGCCCGGGCGCTGAGCGCCAGCCCGAGCAGGAAGATGCCGGCGATCGCCAGCGTCGCCTCGAGCATGTCGGAGGCGTGGATCCCGGAGATGATCGGGTTGCGGACCCCGTTGACGATGAAGCTCAGCGGGTTGTATTCGGCGATCGCCTTCGCCGGTTCGATCATCAGGTCGTTGGGGAAGAAGGCCGTGGAGACGAAGAGGACGACGAGGACCAGCGGGAAAAGGCCCTGGACGACGCTGGCGCTGCCCGTCCGCAGCGCGATCGCGGCCCCGATGCCGCCGACCGCGAGCGCCGAGAGCGTGATCAGGGCGATCGCGATCAGCGCCCCCCAGACGCCGCTCTCGATCCGGGCGCCGAAGACGAGCCCGATCGCCAGGAACCAGAGGGCCGCGAAGAGGCCGAGGGCGGCGGTTCCCGCAAGTCGGCCGAGGACGATGGTGAAGCGCGAGATCGGCGCCGCGAAGAGGCGGTCGGTGAAGCCCATCTCGATGTCGACCGCAAGCGCTATGCCGCCGCTGTTGCCGGCCAGCATCATCGCCTGCATCATCGCCCCGGCGAGCATGAACTGGAGGAAGCTCTGCACGGGCGGGAAGCCGGGCAGTTCGACGGCCGAGCCGGCGCCGCCAGTCTGGATCGCGAGCAGGATCGTAGGAAAGACGATGATCGGCGCCAGCAGCTGGGGGCGCCGGAAGGTCTGGCGCGACCGAGCGCAGGCCCAGCGCCCTGACCACCCGCAGGTTCGTCGCCAGCCCGCTCAACCTCCGACCGGCTCCGCCCGCTCGCTCTGCTCCGACTCGCTCTCCAGGTGGTGCCCGGTTTTGGCGACGAAGACGTCGTCGAGGGTGGGGTGGACGAGCTCCAGCGCCCCGACCGCGATGCCGGCGTCGTCGAGCGCCCGAACCACGCGAGGGGATCGCGGCGGCCCCCTCGGCGACCTCGACCAGCACGGTTCTTCGCGTCGATCGGAGGCAGCAGCTTGCCGATCCGGCCGCAGACCCGCTCGGCCTCGGCGATCGAGCCCTCCTCGAGCTGGAGCCGAATGTGCGGGCTGCCGATCGCTCGCCTTGAGCGCGTCCGGCGTGCCCTCGGCGACGATCCGCCCGCGGTCGATGATGCCGACGTTGTCGGCGAGCTGGTCGGCCTCCTCCAGGTACTGGGTGGTGAGGAAGACGGTCGTGCCGTCGTCGTTGAGCGCGCGCACCTCCTGCCAGATCGTCTTGCGGCTGACCGGGATCGAGGCCCGTGGTCGGCTCGTCGAGGAAGAGGACGCGGGGCTCGTGGACGAGGGCGGCCGCGAGGTCGAGCCGGCGCTGCATGCCGCCCGAGTAGCCACCCACCCGGCGGTCCGCCGCCTCGGAGAGGTCGACCCGCTCGAGCAGCGTCGTCGGCCCGCCGCCGGCCCTCGGCGGTCGGCATCCCTTGGAGGGTCGCCTGCAGCCGGATCAGCTCGCGACCCGGTCATCAGCGGGTCGAGCGCCGCTTCCTGAAGGGCGACGCCGATCGCGCCGGCGCACCTGTCGCGCTTCGGAGACGACATCGTGGCCGGCGACCGTCGCCCGTCCTCCGGTCGGCAGCAGCAGCGTCGTCAGCATCCGCACGGTGGTCGTCTTGCCGGCCCCGTTGGGGCCGAGGAAGCCGAAGATCTCGCCCTCGTCGACCTCGATGCCGATTCCGCTGCACGGCGATGCATCTCGTCGAAGGCGCGCTCCAGCCCCTCGACCGCGATCGCATCGCCGGTCACGCTCATGCCTCGGTCGGCTCGCGGCGAGCGGCGGCAGGGCGTCGACCCAGCGCCGGTCGTTTGCCCGCTCCAGCGCCTCGGCGGCGTCGAGCAGCCAGTCGTCGGCGCCCCAGGCGGCCTGCAGCTGCAGGGCGAGCGGCAGCCCGTCGCCGCTGAGCCCGACCGGCACGGTTGATCGCGGGGATCCCGGTCAGGTTGGCGAGCGCGGCGCCGCGGACGTTCGCCTGGTCGGCGCTGGTCGTGCCGGAGGGCAGCTCGACCAGCGGCGCCTCCAGCGGCGGGGCGGGCGCCGGGACCGTCGGCCAGGCGATCACGTCGACGTCGGCGAAGAGGGCCGCCAGGCGGCGGCGCATCAGCGTGCGGACCCGCTGCTTTGACCGTCGCGGCCGCCGGCAGCAGCATCCGGTACTTGAGCGTGCCGCGGGCGATCGGGCTCAGCTCCGGGCTCAGCCGGTTGAGCTGCTCGGGGCGTCGCCCCGCTCATCCCCTCCGAGTTGATGATCAGCATCGCCGCCAGGGTCGCGGCTTCGAGGTCGGGCAGCTCGATCTCGCGCAGCTCGCCGCCGGTCTCGGCGCCGCAGCGCCTCGATCGCCGCCGAGCAGGCCGCGGCCACCTCGGGCGTCACGTCCTCGAGACGGCGTCGCGGACGACGCCGATCCGCAGGCCCGGCGGCGTCCCCGGCGGCGAGCTCGGAGCCGAACAGGGACCGAGGCGAGCAGGCGGCAGTCGGCGGCGTCGGCGCAGAGCGGGCCGGAGACGATCAGGCTCGTGATCGCCGCCATGTGGTGGCCCTCCATCGCCGAGCGGCCGAAGGTCGGCTTGAGGCCGGTCAGGCCGCAGTAGGCGGCGGGGAAGCGCACCGAGCCGAGCCCGTCGGCGCCGACCGCGCCGGCGACCAGGCCGCCGGCGACCGAGGCCGCGGGCCCGCTCGAGGAGCCGCCCGGGCAGCGCTCGGTGTTCCACGGGTTGTGCGCGGCGCCGTAGTAGGAGATCGCGCCGGTGCTGCCGGCGCCGAGCTCGTGCATGTTGCCGACGCCGACGATCGTCGCGCCGGCGTCGCGCAGGGCGCGGTAGGGGCCCGATTCGCCGGGCGCGGTGGGCGCCATCAGCTCGGCGGCGCCGAAGCGCTGCGCCCGCCAGGGCAGCGGCCACTCGTCCTTGATCACCAGCGGGACGCCGCGCAGCGGGCCGTCGGGCGCCGCGGCGAGCATCTCGCGCGAGCGCTCGGGGAAGGTCTCGACCACCGCGTTGAGCGCCGGGTTGCGCTGCTCGATCCGGGCCAGCGCGGCGTCGAGCAGCTCGCCGGGGTCGAGCTCGCCGGCGGCGATCGCCGCCGCCTGGGCGCGCAGCGCCGAGGTCGAGCGGCCGCTCATCTCGGCGCCCTCGAGAGGTCGGGGCAGCGCTCCGGCTCGACGTCCGCGGTGTCGAGCGCCAGCAGCTCGGTCAGCGGCGGCCAGAGCAGGGCATGGAAGGCGGCCATCACCGCGAGGTCGGTCTCGTCGGCCTCGATTCCGAGCGCGGCGAGGCCGGCAGGGATGAAGTCTTCGCCTGGAGCCGCGCTCTCCGTCACGGTCGGCAAATCTACCGGAGTGGGATCGTGCAGCGGCGAGCAGGAGGCGATCGGCGCGCGGCGAACGGCAGAATGCCGGGCCGCAACCCTGGTCGCGGCACCGGGTTGTCCCTGGAGACCGTGGCTGAAAGCAGCCGAAAACCGACGCAGCGCGCAGCGCTGCCCGTGCGGCGGCGCTCGCCTGCGCGCTCGTCCTCCTGGTCGCCGCGACCTGGCCCGGCGCCGCCGACTCGGCGCCGGCGCGCGTCGTCGTGCTCGGCAAGACCGACGAAACGCCGCCGCCGTCCTGCCCCGGCAAGATCGTCAACAACGTCGAGGTCGTGCCCTGCCGGGTCGAGGGCCACGTGAGCGGCTTCCAGGCGATCGCCGGCGGCGTGCCGCGGCCCTACGAGGTGCCGTTCGACGGCAAGATCGTCGCCTGGTCGATCACCCTCGCGCGGCCCTCGCACACCGACAGCGAAAAGATGACCGACGAGGTCGGCTTCTTCAACGAATTCCTCGGCAAGCCGTCGGAGGCGCGGATCGGCGTGCTGAAGCCGGTCGAAGGCTCGAAGCCGCCGCAGTTCAAGCTCGTGCGCCAGAGCCCGCTGCAGGTGCTCAACTCCTACTTCGGCAGCACCGTCGTCTTCGCCCTCGACCACCCGCTGAACGTGGTCCAGGGCCAGGTCGTCGCGCTCACCGTCCCGACCTGGGCGCCGATGTTCGCCTTCAACGTCTCCGAAGACAACACCTGGCGCGGCAGCCGCCTGCCCAAGCACTGCTCCTCCAAGCAGGACATCCAGGGCGGCCACCCGCAGCAGGGCGTCGGCAAGACGAAGACCTACGGCTGCTACTACTCCAACGCGCGGCTGCTCTACACGGCGACGGTCGTCAAGAAACCCTAAGGCGCAGTCGGCCTCTGGCCGAGCAGTTCCAGGACGCAGGAAGCGAAGCGTGCTCCGCACGCGAGCGACCGAGGACGCTGAGCTGCGCAGGTCAGACGGCCTGCTGGCGTAGGCCGCAGTACGGGCAGTCGCTGACGTCCAGCCCGATCAGCTGGTCGCAGCGGCGGCAGGCGCGCAGGTTCTCCGGCGTGCGGGGGAGGGCGGAGGCCGAGGGGGCGAGCGGCAGGACCATCGCCACCGGCGCCATCTCCTCTCTCGGTCTCGCGGTCGATGTAGACCTGGCCCGGCTCGGCGTGAGCCAGCGCCTCGCGGCCCGAGGCCGGCGCGCGCATCCGGTAGAGCTGCTTCGAGTTCACGGCGGGGACAATAGCGTTGCCGGCACTGATGAAAGTCCTCTTCTTCCATGGCTACATGCTGCGCGGCACCGGCAGCAACATCTACACCGCCAGCCTGGCGCGGGCGCTGGCGCAGCTCGGCCACGAGGTCCATCTGCTCTGCCAGGACCGCCGGGTCGACGATCGACGGGGTCGAGATCCACAACCCCGACATCGGCGGGCTGCTGCCCGTCTACGTCAAGGACCCCTATGAGGGCTTCGAGGTGAAGACGTTCGACGAGCTGAGCGACGCGGAGCTCGATCGCTACCTCGACGCCAACGTCGCCGCGGTGCGCGAGCTGGCCGAGCGGGTCGGCGGGTTCGACGCCGCGCTGGCCGGGCATCTGGTGATGGGGCCGGCGATCCTCGCGCGGGCGGAGATCGGCTCTTTTGCGGCCAAGGTGCATGGGTCGGCGCTCGAGTACACGGTCAAACCGCATCCGCGGTTCTTGCCCTATGCCGAAGAGGGGATGGAGGCGGCCAGGACCGTGCTTGTCGGCTCTCGGCATACGGCTGAGTCGCTTTGGGCGGCGCTGCCGGGCGTTGCGGGGCTTCGCCAGAAGACTCGGCTGGGGCCTCCTGGCGTCGATACGGAGGGCTTTCGACCGCGGGTCCTCGCGCGGCAGGAGGGGGGGTTAGCGGCCTCAACGGCCGAACCCCCCCAGCCGCGCCAGCCCGCGGTGGGGAGTCTGGGGTTGTGTTTGTCGGGAAGTTGATCGTCTCTAAGGGAGTGGACCTGCTGCTCGCTGCTTGGCCGTTGGTTCGGGCCGGGCATCCGGGAGCTCGGCTTGTCATTGCTGGGTACGGGGCCTTTGAGTCCGGGCTCAGGCGTTTGCTGGACGCCCTCGATCGGGGGGAGCTGGATATTGCGCAGGAGATCGCTGAAGCTGGGCAGGGGGCTCGAGGGCGGAACTGCGGAGCCGCTGACGATTCTGGGGAGCTTTCTGGCGAATCTGCCGGCTGGACTACTTGGAGGCGGCGCGGGGCATGGCCGAGCGCGGTCGAGTTCATCGGCAGGCTGGAGCACGATGAGGTGGCCGAGCTTCTGCCTGGGATGGAGGCGCTGGTGATGCCGAGCACCTTTCCGGAGGCTTTTGGGATGGTCGCGGCGGAGGCCGCCGCCTGTGGGGTCTTGCCTGTGTCGGCGGGGCACTCGGGGATGAAGGAGGTCTCGCGGGAGCTGGCCAGGGCGCTGCCGCGAGGACGTCGCCGGGCTGGTCTCGTTTGCCGGTCGAGGAGGGGGCCGTCGAGGCGATCGCCGCGCGGCTGAACGCCTGGCTGGAGCTGCCCGAGGCCAGCGGGCCGAGGCCCGGGAGGCCCTCGTCGCCACCGCTCGCCGGCTCTGGAGCTGGGAGGGAGTGGCCCGTGGCGTCCTCGCCGCGTCGACCGGCGAGGGGGCGGAAAACCTCCCGCCGCCGCTTCAATGAGAATGGCCCGGGACCGGACCTGCATGTACGGCCGCCTGCCGATAGTCAAGATGCTCGCCGCCACCGTCGCGTTGACCGCGGCGATGTCCGCGGTGATGCTGTCGATCAACTGGAACGGCCAGGAGGCCTCGACGGCGGCTCCCAAGATCGACGAGCTGCTCAACGTGATGATCGTCCTCTCGTCCTTCGTCTTCTCGCTGGTCATGGTGATGCTCTTCTACGCGCTGTGGAAATTCAAAGCCAAACCGGGCGACGAATCCGACGGCGAGCCGATCCACGGCAACACGCGGCTCGAGATCGCCTGGACCGTGATCCCGACGATCATCGTCCTCTTCGGCGGCGGCTACAGCTGGTCGGTGCTCAACGACATCGAAAAGACCGAAGGCCACCCGATGACGGTCGACGTCTTCTCCCAGCAGTACGCCTGGAGCTTCGGCTACCCCGGCAAGGGCAACAAGTTCGTCGAGGGCGAGCTGCACGTGCCGGTCAACCGCCAGGTCAAGTTCAAGATGCACTCCCAGGACGTGATCCACTCCTTCTGGGTGCCCGAGTGGCGGGTCAAGAAAGACAACGTCCCCGGGATCACGACGACCGCCACGGTGACGCCGGACAAGGTCGGCACCTACCAGCTGATCTGCACCGAGCTCTGCGGCTTCGGCCACGCCTCGATGCGGGCGAAAGTCGTCGTCGAGCCGCCGGCCCAGTTCCGCAAATGGGTCGCCGGCCTGAAGGAAACGGTTCCGGCCCCCTACATGGAATCGATCCGCCAGGACACCGAAACCAACCCGGTCGAACCCGTCGGGGCGGGCGGGGCATAATGGAGGCGAGCTGCTGATGACCGCTGCGATCAGGCAACCGGGATGGATTCGGGGCGCGCTCGGCGCGCTGCTCGGCGCTGCCTTCGGCCTCGGGCTGGTCGTCGCCCTGCGCGCGGTCTCCGGGCTGGAAATCTGGCAGACCGAACAGACCGGCTACCCGCATGTCGTCGTGCCGCTGATCACCGGCCCGCTCGGCTTCCTGCTCGGCTTCGGCTGCTTCGACTACTGGCTGCGCTGGGCCGTCGGCATGCCGACGATCCCCGACGACCACTCGCAGCACGGCGCCAAGAGCTGGAAGGACTACTTCCGCTTCAACACCGACCACAAGGTGATCGGCATCCAGTACGTCTGCACCACCTTCTTCTTCTTCTTCGTCGGCGGCCTGATGGCGATGCTGATCCGGGCCGAGCTGGCGCAGCCGGGCACCCAGATCGTCGACGCCGCGACCTACAACAGCCTCTTCTCGACCCACGCGGTGCTGATGATCTTCGTCTTCGTCATCCCGGTCTTCGCCGGCCTCGCCAACTACGTCCTGCCGCTGATGATCGGCGCCCCCGACATGGCCTTCCCGCGGCTCAACGCGCTCAGCTTCTGGATGCTGCCGCTGGCCGGGCTGCTGTTCATCGGCAGCTTCCTCGCCCCCGGCGGCGCCTTCGACGCCGGCTGGACGGGCTACGCGCCGCTCTCCACCGGGGCGCCGCTGGGCCAGTCGTTCTTCAACCTCGGCGTGCAGTTCGCCGGCGCCTCCTCGATCGCCACCGCGCTCAACTTCCTCGTCACGATCATCACCATGCGTGCGCCGGGGATGACCTTCTGGCGCATGCCGCTGCTCGTCTGGGCGAACCTCTCGACCTCGCTGCTGGTCGTCGCCGCGACCCCGTTCATCGCCGGCGCCCAGTTCATGGTCCTCTTCGACCGCGTGCTCGGCACCCAGTTCTTCCAGTTCGCCGGCGGCGGCGACGTGATCAGCTACCAGCACATCTTCTGGTTCTACTCGCACCCGGCCGTCTACATCATGATGCTGCCCGGCTTCGGGATCATCTCCGAGGTCATCTCGACCCACGCCCGCAAACCGATCTTCGGCTACCGGCTGATGGCGCTGGCGCTGATCGGGATCGTCGTGCTCAGCTACTCGGTCTGGGCGCACCACATGTTCGTCGCCGGCATGTTCAGCTGGCTGCGCGTGCCGATGATGATCACGACGCTGCTGATCGCGGTGCCGACCGGGATCAAGATCTTCTCCTGGCTGGGGACGCTCTACTTCGGCAAGATCCACACCTATTCGACCGCGATGCTGTTCGCGCTCGCCTTCATCGTCACCTTCACGATCGGCGGCATCAGCGGCGTCATGCTGGGCATGGTGCCGATCGACATCCACGTCTCCGACACCTACTTCATCGTCGCCCACATCCACTTCGTGCTCTTCGGCGGCTCGGTCTTCACGATCTTCGCCGGCGTCTACCACTGGTTCCCGAAGATGACCGGGCGGATGTACGACGAGAAGCTCGGCCGGGTCCACTTCTGGGGCACCGTGGTCGGCACCTGGGGGACGTTCATCCCGATGCACTGGATCGGCATGGACGGGATGCCGCGCCGCGTCGCCGACTACGCGACCCAGTTCGGCAACTGGAACCTGCTGATCAGCGTCTGCGCCTTCTTCCTCGGCGCCGTCCAGCTCGTCTTCCTCTACAACATGATCGTCAGCTGGCGCTTCGGGCCGCGCGCCGAGGCCAACCCCTGGCGCGCCAACTCGATCGAGTGGCAGGTCTCCTCGCCGCCGCCGATCTTCAACTTCGACGAGATCCCGCGCGTCGTCGGCGGGCCGTACGAGTTCGGCGTGCCCGGCGCCCGCCACGCGATCATGCCCGGCGAAACCGCCGAGGTCGCCGAACCCGAGCCCTCAGTGGTGGGCCAGGCGTGAGCGGCGAGGCAACCGAGGCAAAGCCCCTGCTCGTCTTCCTCAACGAGGTGGCGGGCGGGCGCAAGCTGCTGCAGGCCGTGCAGGAGCGCGCCGCCGACGTCCCCTTCGTCGCCGTCGCGGCGCCGCAGAACCAGCCGGCGGTCGGTCAGCTGATCGACAGCGGCGAGCTGCGCGACGCGGCCCGCGCCCGGGTCGAGGTGACGATGTCGGTGCTCTCCGAGTACGGGCTCGAATCGGTCGGCGAGGTGATGGACCGCGACCCGGCGCTGGCGCTCGACGACGCGGTGCGCGCCCACGAGCCGGGCGAGGTGCTGCTCTCCTGCCTGTACGAGACCCGCTTCGGCATCGCCCGCAAGGACCTGGTCGAGTGGGCTCGCGCCCGCTTCGAGCCGGATGTCGCGGTGACCCACATCCCGGTGCGGATCGAAGACGACGCGATTCGCTGGGACCTCAACCACAAGCTCGTCGTCGCGACGCAGACCGTCGCCGCCCCGGACCTGGTCGCGCGGCTCAAGGACGACGCCGCCCAGCGCCCGCACCGCTACACGATCGTCTGCCCGCGCACCGAGGACGTCTCGGAGCCGGAAATCGTCCGCGACCTGGCCTCGACCCTGGCCGAGCTCTACAGGGCCGACGTCGACGCCACCGGCCAGCCGATGAGCCCCGACCCCTTCCACGCCGTGCAGAACGCGATCGAGCACTACCGCGTCGACGAGGTGCTGATCTCGACCTTCGCCGGCGAGGACTCGCACTGGCTCGACGAGGACCTGGTCGGGCGGACCCGTGAGATAACCGACAAGCCGGTCGAGCACCTCGAGGTGGGCCGGCCCGCCGAGGCGGTCGCCGCCGCCGTGGCGGAGGGAGGGGAGTCCTGATGGAGAGCGCGACCGTCGCCGTCGGCCACGCCCACGAGGAGCACCACGGCCCGCCCGAGGCCAACCAGAGCTCGCGGATCGACCGACAGACGCTCGGCATCCTGCTCTTCATCGTCTCCGAGGTGATGCTCTTCGGGGCCTTCTTCGCCTCCTACTTCTTCCTCCGCGTCGTCGTCCACCCGCCGACCTGGCCGCCGCATCCGTACGAACTGCCGGTCGCGGTGGCGGGCGTCAACACGGCGATCCTCGTCTCCTCGAGCTTCACGATCCACTACGCCCTGGAGGCGATCCGCCGCGGCAACAAGAAGGGGCTGAAACTCGGCCTCGTGCTCACCTGGCTGCTCGGCGCGACCTTCCTCTTCATCCAGATCAACGAGTACGTGCACATCGGCTTCAGCGCCCGCGACCTCGCCTTCGGCTCGATCTTCTACGGCCTCACCGGCCTGCACGGCGCCCACGTCTTCGTCGGCCTCTGCCTGCTCAGCTTCGCCACGATCCGCGCCTTCCGCGGCCACTTCGGCCCCAAGGCCGACGACCACCTCGGCGTCGAGGTGCCCGGCATCTACTGGCACTTCGTAGACGTCATGTGGCTCATCGTTTACACGGCCGTATATATCCTCTGAGCGGACGGCCCAGCTGCAAGACCGGGATGTGCACATCCCCCTCCGATCGGAGGCCGTCGCGTTCCGCTGGTTCGTCGTCATCCTCCTCGGCGGGATCGCGGTCGGTGACCTGGCGGCGCTCACGCGGCCCCTGTTCAGGGCCTGATCTGGGCCCTGGCACTGATCTGCCGGGGCGCCGCATCGCCTACCGCACCTCACTCGGCCGCTTGACGCAGGATCTCCCGATCACCTGCGGTTTTGACGGCAGGCGCCGGCTGCTCGTGATCGCCAATGAGAATGTCGGTGGGACGTCGCTGCTCGATGAGATCGGCGACCGCTGTCGCGGGCGCGATTGCGAGATCCTCGTCGTCACCCCGGCTCTCGCCGCCTCCAGTGCCGAGCACTGGGTCTCCGCGATTCGACGAAGCAATCGTCCTCGCTCGCCAGCGGATGGAGCTCTCGCTGCTCGACATCAAGGCTCGGCTCGGTCTTGATGGCCGCGGGGAGATCGGCGACTCCGACCCCAACGTCGCGATCGAGGACGCGCTGCGGGCGTTCCCGGCCGACGAGCTGTTGATCTCGACCCATCCGCCACAGCGCTCGCGTTGGCTCGAGCAGGGCGTCGTGAAGTGGGCGCGTGAGGAAATCGAGCTGCCGATCACCCACGTCGTCGTCGACCTCGATCGCCGAGCGTGACCGCTGCCGCCGCGACTTCGCAGCTAGGCGGTTGAGGGCGCTGCTCACTGGGCGACGGGCCGTGGTCTCTGCCGGGGCGTCGCTGTCGATGGTGGCGGGGGCCGTGGCGCGGGCTCGAGGCGACCCGCGGTAGCGACGGTCCAGAGCATCGCCAGCCAGGTGACGGTGGCGAGGGCTACGTGGAGCCAGACGAGCTCGCCGGGCAGCTTCAGCCACCACTGGACGCCGCCCACGACGCCCTGTAGGGCGAGCAGGGCGATCACCGCGGTCAGGGGTCGGATCGCGCGTCTGTCGCCGCCAGGGCGGCGCAGGAGGAGCCAGACGGCTATCGCGGCGAGGCCGAAGACGGTGGCGATCGCGGCGTGGCGCTGGACGACCCATTCGAGCGTCCCGGTTCCCTCGAAGGTGAAGCGGTGGACGAGCTGGCCGGCGTGGGCGCCGGCGTGGGGGCCGGCGGCGGTGGCGATCGTGCCGGCGAGGATCGTCAGCTGCCCCATCGGGATCAGCGCCCGCACCGCCCAGACGCCGAGCCGGTCGGTCGGAGCGCCGCCGCTCCCAGGGCTCGTAGCGCGCGCACCAGGCGAGCGCGAAGGAGGCGTCGAGCAGCAGCATCGAGAGGATGAAGTGGCTCATCACCAGGCCGGGGGCGAGGTGGTAGCGGACGACCAGCCCGCCGAGGATCGCCTGGCCGATCACGCCCAGCGGCAGCAGCGCGCCGAACAGCGCCAGGTGGCCGCGGAACGGCCTGCGGAACCAGGCGAGCACGCTGGCGGCGATCACGGCGAAGCCGACGAAGCCGGTGAGCAGGCGGTTGCCGTACTCGATCACCGCGTGGCTTTCCAGCGGCGGCGCGGTGCCGCCGTAGCACTTGGGCCAGTCCGGGCAGCCGAGGCCGGAGCCGGTGAGCCGCACGCCCGCCCCGGTGAGCACGATCAGCGCGAGCGCGCCGAGGGCGACGAGGGCGACCTTGGCGTAGAGGTCCGGGGAGACCTCGAAGCGGTCAGACGACTCCGCACCGTTGCGACATCATCGCAAGCGGCGCCGGCGCCGTCAGTTGCGGCGGTCCGCCTACGTCGTTTTCCTCGCCGCCGGGCCCCTCGGGCTTGCTGCCTCCGGCCCGCGGGCGTGTTTTCGATCAGGAACTGGACCAGGTTTTCAGTTCTTTCTTGGTCAGCGATTCGCCGTAGTTCTGCGGCATCACGTTGGCCGGGTAGCCTTCCGCGATTTCGGCGTTGGGGTCGACGATCATTTCTTCGCACCCCGGCGAAATGGTCGTCGGGCGCCAGGTATTCGTTCAGGTTGGGCCCGGTGACGCCGCCCAGTTCGCGGCGGCGAGCGTGTGGCAGCCGCCGCAGCCGTTGTTGGCGAAGACCTGGGCGCCGGGGCCGCCGGGCACCTTCGGCGGTTCGGCGCCGGGCACGCCGGCCCACATGCCGACGTAGGCGGCGACGTCCTCGAGGTCCTGGCCGCTGACGACATCGGCCGGCATCGAGTTGTGGGGCGTCGCGTGCTCGGCCGCGGGTTCTCGACCTGGGGGATGACGACCCCTTCGATCGTTTCGGTCTCTCCCGGCTTCGCGCGCGGCGGCGAAGGCGTCGTCGAGGTTCGGCCCGATCTGCGCCGTGGTCCCGGCCTGCGCCATTTCGTGGCAGACGCCGCACTTCTGGATGAACAGGGTGCGGCCGCGCTGCACGTCGGCGGTCGTCGTGCCGCAGCCGGAGGAGGCGACGGCGATGGCCGCGAGGACGGCGAGCGCGAGCAGGGCGCGGATCGGGTTCGGAGGGTTGGCTTCATCATACGGCGCGGAGCGCGCCGGAGTCTATATGTCGGCGACGCGTCATTCTGCCTGACCGCGCCCGCCGTGGGGTAGGCTTGAGGCGAATCGCACGAGCTCCAACCACCCGCGAACGGCGAAGGAGGGCGGCGAAAATGCAGGTCAGGGAAGGGATGTCAGAGGTGGTGCTGACGCTTGGGACGTCGCATACGCTGCGCGAGGCGGCGGCGAAGATGACCGAGCGCGGCATCGGCGCCGCGCTGGTCAACGACGACGGGCAGCCGGTGCCGTGCATCGTCACCGAGCGCGACATCCTCAACTCGCTCGGCCGCGGCGAGGACCCCGATTCCGAGCCGGTCTCGGCGCACATGAGCGAGGGCGTCGTCTCCGCCTCGCCGGACTGGAGCCTCGAGCACGCGGCGGCGGAGATGTCGACCCGCGGCATCCGCCACCTGGTCGTCTTCGAGGACGGCGACGTGGTCGGCATGCTCTCGATGCGCGACATCGTCAGGTGCTGGACGGCGGCCGGCGCCACGTCCGGCATGAGTCCCGAGTAGAGACCGCTCGAGCCTCAGCAGTGACGCTCAGCCTCGAGCAAAGCGCCGAGAGCAAGCAGGCCAAGGACGCAGGGAGCGTCGCGTGCGCCAGCACGCGAGCGACCGAGGACGCCGGCATGCGCCGCTATCAGCCCTTCGGGGGCTTGATCGTCTCCACCGGGAGCACGGCACTGCGGGCGTGCTGCTTGCGCGGCAGGCGGAAGTAGTCGCCGGTGGCGCCGCGGATCATCGCCGCAGGGCGAAGAGCAGGATGACGAGGCCGATGATCGAGTAGATCCAGCCGCGCACCATGAAGCCCTCGGCGAAGATCCGCAGACCGCGCCGACGGCGCCGAGGGCGAAGAAGGCCGGCGCCCAGGAGGGGCGGGCCGGGTAGACCAGCTCGCCGGGCTCGGGGATCTCGCGGTGCTCGGCGTCGCTCATCAGGACGCTATGTAGAGGGTGGCGGCGACGAAGCAGAGGGCGAAGATCGCCGCGGCGATCCCGCCGGCCAGCAGGCCCGCGGCCATGTCTCGTCTGGAGGTCTCGCGATCCACGAGGCGGATTTCTACCAGGCGGGCGACCCGGAGCCGCGCGTCAGATCACCCGGTCGATCGCCATCGAGCCGAAGAGCAGCGCCAGGTAGGCGAGCGAGAAGAGGTAGGTGCGCAGCGCCCAGCGGCGGTCGGCGCTGCGCAGCAGTCGCACGGCGCAGTAGATGAAGGCGGCGCCGAGCGTCATCGAGGCGAACAGGTAGGCGAGGCCGAAGCCGCCGGCGCAGAAGGGCAGCTGCGTCACCGCGTAGAGCAGCACGGTGTAGAGGAGGATCTGGCGCCGCGTCTCCTGCTCGCCGCGGACCACCGGCAGCATCGGCACGCCCGCCTTCGCGTACTCGTCCTTCATCAGCAGCGAGAGCGCCCAGAAGTGCGGCGGGGTCCAGAAGAAGACGATCGCGAAGAGGAAGAGCGCGGTGCCGCTGAGCCCGCCGGTGACCGCCGCCCAGGCGACCAGCGGCGGCATCGCGCCGGCGGCGCCGCCGATCACGATGTTCTGCGGCGTCGTGCGCTTCAGCCAGAGCGTGTAGACGAAGACGTAGCCGGCGAAGCCGGCAAAGAGAGGGTCGCGGCGAGCGGGTTGACCGCGCTCGCCAGCAGGGTGAAGGAGCAGCAGCTCGAGCAGCGCGCCGAAGCCGATCGCCGCCCGCGGGGAGATCCGGCCGGCGGCCACGGGCCGGTCGGCGGTGCGCGCCATCGTGCGGTCGATGTCGCGGTCGACGGCGTGGTTGACCGCGCCGGCGCCGCCGGCCGAGAGGGCGCCGCCGAGGCAGGTCAGCAGCACCAGCCCGAGCGAGGGGTCGCCGGCCACGTACATCGTCGTCACCGTGGTGAAGAGCAGCAGCGACTGCACCTTCGGCTTGGTCAGCGTGACGTAGTCCCGCAGCAGCGAAGGCGCGGCCGCGACGCTGCCCGATCGCAGCCGTCTGCGCGCCGCTCATCCAGGCGGTTCAGACTACCGGCTGGGACTGCCGCGCAGGCCGGTCTTCGCGGGCGCTGCGGTGGGCGATCGCGGCGCGGATGTCGCGCATCGGCCGGGCGCTGCGCACGTCGGGCAGCAGGTCGAAGTTGTGCGGCTCCGGCGGCGAGAGCGCGAACCACTCGAGCGAGTCGGCGCCCCAGGCGTCGTGCCCGGCCGGCCGCCCGCCCTCGCGGCTGAGGATCGCGTTGGCGAGCGTCATGAAGATCCCGCGGCGAGCACGAAGGCGCCGATCGTCGCGATCAGGTTGTAGGCGTCGAGGCCGTTGCCGTCGAAGAACTTGTAGGCGTCGATCACCTGGTCCTTCTCGCCGCCGGCGAGGAACAGCGGCACGAAGGCGAGCAGGATGCCGATCGCCATCGTCCAGAAGGAGAAGCGGGCGAGCGTCTCGCCCATCGTGCGGCCGGTCATCTTCGGGAACCACCAGTGCAGCGCCGCGAAGCCGCCGAAGACGGCGCCGCCGACGAGCGCGAAGTGGGTCGCCGCGGTGCTGTCGGTCGTGTGCTTGAGCCGCCAGCCGACGGCGACCATCGCGTGCTCATCTCCGAGACGAGGCCGATCGAGATCGCGAGATCGCCCCGGCGGCGAAGAGCAGCGGCGCGCGCATGCGGATCGCGCCGCCGACTCAGGGTCGCGATCAGGTTGAAGAGGACGAGGCCGAAGGGGACGATCAGCGCCAGCGACATGACCATCGCGAAGTACATCCAGCCGAGCCCGATCGGCGCGGTGAGCATGTTCTGCATCCAGGCGAGCGTGCCGATCACGGCGATCGCCACCAGCGAGCCGATCATCGCCGCCGCGGTTGAACAGCGGTTTGCGCGCGAACGCCGGCACGATTTCGGCGATCGCGCCGAGCGCGAAGATCAGGATCAGCATGTAGGCGCCGGTGAAGAAGATCCAGCTGAGGTGCTGCCAGAGCAGCGGCGCGCCGCCGGCGCCGCCGGCGAAGAAGATGCCGTCGAAGTTGCGGTCGATCATCAGCATCGTCATCGCGGCCAGCATCACCGGGCCGATCACGATCATCAGCCAGGAGCAGATCGCCGCGGCCCAGGAGAAGATCGGCAGCCGCCGCCAGGCCATGCCGGGGCGCGCAGCAGCGCAGCGTCGTCGCCAGGTCGACCGCGATCAGGACGAAGCCGAGCGTCGCCAGGCCCGGTCGGCGAGCCCAGGCGTCGACGCCGTTGTTGGCGAGGAAGGCGAGCTCGGAGAGCGGCGGCAGCGGGTTGACGCCGGCCTCGGAGGGGGTGAAGAGGAAGCCCGCGTAGAGGACGGTGGCGCCGGCGATGAACAGCCAGGCGCCGAGCTGGCCGAGGCGCGGCAGCGCCGTGCCGCGGGCGCCGATCTGCAGCGGCGCGACGTAGTAGAAGAGGCCGAGCGCCAGCGGCAGCGCGAAGAAGAAGATCGCCGTCGCGCCGTAGAGCGAGAGCATCCGGTTGAAGGTGACCGGCGAGAGGAAGGTGTTCTCGGGGATCGCCAGCTGCAGCCGCATCAGCAGCAGCTCGACCAGGGCGATGAAGAGGAAGCCGAGCGAGGAGGCGATCAGGATGCGGCCGACGTCCTTGTGGTCGGCGCTGGTCGCGATCTCGACCCAGCGCGGGCGGCGCTGCGGGAATCCGTCGATGACCAGCTCGGCGGCGGGCCGCTCATGGCGTTTCCTTCGCTCTCGATCAGGCCGACGACACGGTCCTGGGCGGCCTGGATGTCGGCCTTCTGGGCCTTGATGAAGGCTTCGTAGCGCTCTGGGGAGACGACTTCGACCTCGGTGCGCATCGGCGCGTAAGCCTGGCCCGAGAGGGTCGCCGAATCGCCTCCGAAGGTGCCTTCTTCGTCGGCGCGGAAGACGACCCGGTCGTGCTTGCCGGGCACCGCGTCGCGCTTGCCGGCGAGGTCGGGGACGTACCAGGTGTGGACGACGTCGGTCGAGACCAGGTCGAGCTTCGACCGTGGTGTCGACCGGGACGACGAGCTTGTAGTAGGAGAACGATTCGTTGGGGTAGTCGTAGCGCCAGAGCCACTGCTGCCCGGTGGCTTCGATGCGCAGCGGCTCGGCGTGGGCGACCCGGAGGCCGTCGGGGCCGGTGCCCGGAGTCTCGCGCGCCTTGTCGGTGAAGACGATGCTGACCACGAGCAGGACGGCGGCGAACGCGGTGAGCACGGCGCCGACCCGGAACTGGACCCGGCGCCCGCCGGAGGCCTGGCTGGGCTCGGATCCACGCTCGCCGCGGTAGCGGCGCAGGGCGTAGAAGAGCGCGACGTTGACCGCCACGACGAGGATCGCGGCGGCGACGAAGCCGATCGACATCAACGTGTCGATCTGTTCAGTGCCGGGTGAATGGGGCGCCAAAGCGCGGCCATCCTATACTGCGCGCGCCGATGCGCAGCCCCTCCCGGCCTATCTCCAGCGTTGCGGGTGGCCCTGCGACGCCGGCGCGCGCCGGCGCCGTGGCCGGCCGCCTTCGCGGTTCCACTACTGCGCCGCCGGGCTCGGATCCCGGCCCCGGCGACGATTGCCGCCTGTGCCGCCGGCCCGCTCGGGGTCGCCGTGCTGCGGCCCCGCTCCCGCGGGCGCGACGTCGCCCTCTTCGCGATGCAGATGTGGGCCTTCACGATGGTCCACGAGCTCCCCTACGACGATCCCGAGCGGCTCCGCTCCCGGCTCCGCGCCCGCTACCCGATCGCGATCGATCGGGCGATCGGCCTCGGCCGCCTGCCCAACGCCCGCCTCCAGCGCGCCCTGGCGAGGATGCCCGGCGTCGCGACCCTCAACCTCGCCCTGACCTGGGTGCACTGGCTCTGGTTCCTCGAGCCGTACCTGGCGCTGGCCTACGTCCTCCTGCGGCGTCCCGAGCAGTTCCCGCGCGCCGCCCGCCGCCTCGCCGCGGTCTTCGACCTCGGCTGCATCGGCTACTTCGCGGTGCCGACGGCGCCGCCCTGGTGGTCCTCGGAGGAGGGCCTCACGGGAGAAGGGGTGCGCCGGATCATGACCGAGGTCGGCGAGGACTCTCTGGGGCGATGCCTGGCCGCGGATGTACAGCGCCCTCGGCGGCAACCCCTGGGCGGCGATGCCCTCGCTCCACTTCGCGACCTCGGTGGTCGCCGCCGACTCGCTGGCCGCCGCCGGCCGGGTCGAGGGGGTCGTCGGTTGGGCCTACGCGCTGACCCTCGGCTTCGCTCTCGTCTACCTGGGGGAGCACTACGTGACCGACGTCGCCGCCGGCGCCGCACTGGTCGCCGCCGTGCGCGAGGGAGAGACCCTCGCCGAGCCGCTGGTGATCGCCGCCAATCGCCGCCTGCAGCACTTGGAGCGCCTCGCGAACGGGTAGCGTCCCCTGGGTGTCCCAGGAGGGCTCGGTAAAGAGGCCTCGATCGAGGTCGACGACACCGCCGAACTCAGCCGCGCCGCCCAGCTGCCGATTTTCACTCCCCGCCGGCTGGCGCAGACGGTGGTGGTCGTCATCGCCCTGCTCGTCGGCATCTACTTTCTCTTCCCGAAGCTCGTCGGCCTCGGCGACGCGCTCGGCAAGCTCGACCAGGCCGACCCGGTCTGGATCGGCGTCGCGATCGGCTTCTGCGTCGCCTCCTTCGTCACCTACATCGCCCTCTTCAAGGCGGTGGTGGGCGGCGACGCGCTGCGGCTCAGGTGGAGGGAGACCTACGAGATCAACATGGCCGGGGTGGCGGCGACCCTGCTCTTCTCGGCGGGCGGGGCCGGCGGGATCGCGCTGACCTACTGGGCGCTGCGCAGGGCAGGGATGGCGCGGCGCGACGTCGCCCGGAGGATGGTCGCGTTCCTGACCCTCCACTACGCCTTCTACCCGATCGCGCTGATCCTCTTCGGGGTCCTGCTGCGCACCGGGGTGTTGAACGGCCGCTCCTCGGTCGAGCTGACGATCGTCCCCGCCGGGTCGCCGGCCTGATGCTCGTGGTCGGGATCCTGGTCGCCCTGATCCCGCCCGACCTCGCCAATCGCATCGGCCCCTTCGCCGAGGCCCACGGCGGCGAGCGGGCGGGGGCCGTTGCCGCCAACGTCGCCAAGGCGCCGGCGATCGCCGGCGAGGGCTTCCGCTTCGCGATCGGGCTCTTCGCCCATCCCTCGCGGGGCGGCCTGGCCGTCCTCGGCGCCGCCGGCTACTGGGCGACCAGCATCGGCGTGCTCTGGGCGTCCTTCCACGCCTTCGGGGTCCACGTGCCGCTGGCCGTCGTCGTCCAGGGATTCTTCCTCGGCATGGTCGCCAACCTCTTCCCGCTCGCGCCCGCCGGCGTCGGCGCCGTCGACGCCGGGATGATCGGCGCCTTCGTGCTCTTCGGCCTGCCCGAGGACACCGTCTTCCCGGCGATCCTCATCTTCCGGCTCGTCGCCTTCTGGCTGCCGATACCGTTCGGGATCGTCGCCTTCTTCCAGCTCCGCAAGACCGTCCAGGGGTGGGAGGAGGAGGGGCTCCCGATCGACCGGCGCGGTTGACGGAATCGGTACTATAAAAAGTAAAGTAATAGACACGAGGCGCGAGGGAAATGGCTGAGAACGAGACGGGCAACGGCAGCAGGGTCGAGAACGTGATCGTCGTCGGCGGCGGGCCGGCCGGGTACACGGCGGCGCTCTACACCGCCCGCGCGAACCTCGAGCCCCTCGTCTTCGAGGGCTTCCAGTGGGGCGGGCAGCTGCAGAACACGACCGACGTCGAGAACTACCCGGGCTACCCCGAGGGGATCATGGGCCCGGAGATGATGAATCAGTTTCGTGCCCAGGCCGAGCGCTTCGGGACCCGCTTCGTCACCGACGACGTCGACCGCGTCGAGCTCGGCGACGGCGGCCTCCAGAAGGTCCACGTCGGCGAGGAGGAGCACCTCGCCAAAGCGGTGATCCTGGCGATGGGCGCCGAGCCCCGGCGCCTCGGGGCCCCCGGCGAGCTCGAGCTCAGCGGCCGCGGCGTCTCCACCTGCGGAGTTTGCGACGGAGCCTTCTTCAAGGGCCAGAGGGTGATCGTGATCGGTGGCGGCGACTCGGCGATGGAGGACGCGATCTTCATCTCCAAGTACGCCAGCGAGCTGACGATCGTCAACCGCCGCGACGAGTTCCGCGCCTCGAAGATCATGCACGGGCGAGCCGCCGAGCAGCCCAACATCGATTTCAAGACGCCGTTCCTCCCGGAGGAGTTCGTCGCCGGCGAGGACGGCAAGCTCGACCACGTCCGGCTCCGCAACGTCGAGACCGATGAGGTCGAGGACCTCGCCACCGACGGCGCCTTCGTCGCGATCGGCCACATCCCGAAATCGGAGATCGTCGACGGGCAGGTCGACACCGACGAGAACGGCTACATCCTCACCGAGGCCGGCTCGACCCGGACCAACCTGGCCGGGGTCTTCGCCGTCGGCGACGTCGTCGACCACGTCTACCGGCAGGCCGTGACCGCGGCCGGCTCCGGCTGCAAGGGCGCCCTCGACGCCGAGTGGTATCTGCGCGACACCCCGCCCTCGCCCGAGGCCCACTGGCAGCACGGCGGCGAGCCGGTCGAGATCGCCCCGACCCCGGGCTCTTAGCCGACGAGCTTCTGGACGACGAAGGCCTTCGAGCCTTTCGGGGTCTCGACCTCGACCGGCTCGCCGACCGGGGCGTCCATCAGGGCGCGGCCGATCGGCGACTCGGCCGAGAGCCGCCCTGCGGCGAGGTCGGCCTCGGTCGAGCCGACCAGGGTCCAGGTGTTCAGGGCGCCGCTGGCCTCGTCGAGCACCTCGGCGGTGCGGCCGAAGGCGAAGACGTCGGTCGCCTCGCCGTCGGCCTCGACGACGACCGCGTTGTGAAGCCGCTCGCGCAGGCGCTTGATCCGGGTCTCGAGGTGGGCCTGGTCCTCTTTCGCCGTGTGGTACTCGGCGTTCTCCTTCAGGTCGCCTTCCTCGCGGGCGACCTTGATCCGCTTCGCCATCGCCTTGCGGCGCGGGCCTTCGAGGTCGGCCAGCTCGGCGCTCAGGTCCGCGAGCCCCTGCTCGGTGATCGGCTCCCCGCCGCCGTCCGGGGCGGGCGTCATCCGCCTACCTGTGTCGTTTCCTGGGCGCCGATTTCTTGATCTTTACAGTTTGCGTCGCGTTGCTTCTGTTGGCGGCGCCATCGGTCGCGACGATGTGGATCGAGGCGGTCACCCGTTTGCCCGCTTTCAGCGCCGCGCCGATCTTCCTGCGCACCGATTTGGTCAGCCCGAGGCGGATGCTCGTGTTTGCGCCGGCGGCGCCGGCCGCCGAGCTCGGGGTCAGTGAGTAGGCGCCGGCGCCGGCGACGCTGACCGAGCCGCTGGCATTGAAGGTGACGTTCTCGTCGGCGCGGGCGACGGCGATCACCGCCCTCGCCTTCAGAGCTTCCTGCTTCGCCTTGCTGCTCAGCGTGATCTGCGGCGCCTTGGTGTCCGGGGGCGGCGGCGGCGGGGGCTGCTCCGGCGGAATCGGGCAGGGAGCGGTCTGCGCGGCGGCGTCGGCGGGGCACTGGTCCTGCGTCTCGTCCCCGTAGCCGTCCTTGTCGGCGTCGGGCTCGACGAAGGCCGCGACCTCGATCGCGTATCCGCTGCCGCTGACGGCGGGGGGCCGAGGGGGCTCGGGTCGGGGAGCAGCCGGTCCGAGAGGATGAGCAGAGAAGAGGGAGGGACGAGGCACGAGCTTCCCTCCCAAGGTCGGTGTCAGAAATCTAACTTGAGGCTGGTCCACTGGTCAAGATCTCCTAAGTGCTACGCCCACGCGTGAAGGCGCAGCGGCGATGCACTAGGCTCGGAGCACGGCCACCGAATGCACACATCTCGACTCGATTCGGCAGGTCGAGCTGCCTGCGGAGATCGCCGGCTGCGAGGAGTGCCTGAAGCTGGGGATGCGCTGGGTCCACCTGAGGATGTGCCAGGCCTGCGGCCACATCGGCTGCTGCGACAACTCCGAGGGCAAGCACGCGACGGCCCACCACGCGCAGACCGGGCACCCGATCATCCGCTCCGCCGAGCCCGGCGAGGACTGGAGTTGGTGCTACGTGGACGAGGTCGCGTTCCGGGTGTCCGGCTAGTCCGGGGTGACGATCGCGAAGCCGGGGTCGGGCTCGTCGAGCAGCCCGAGCAGCTCGCCGAGCTTCGCGCCCTCGCCCTCCACAGAGAGCCGCCCGGCGGCCGCGAGCTCGCCGACGTCGGCGGTTTTCAGCAGCAGCGCGTCGAGCGCCTGCCGCTCGATCACGAGGCCCGCCTCGGCACCGGGGTCGTGGCGCCCGGGATGGTGGATCAGAACCCCGTTGCGAACCGTGAGCGCGTGCTCCTCGTCGGGATCGGTGACGACCCAGTCGATCCGCAGCGTGCCGCCCGCGGCCGCCCGTGGCCCGTCGAGGCGGATCGCCATCGCGTCGAGCAGCTGGCTGACGGTGAGCCTGGCGACGACGTCTCGCGGCGCGGTCGCGGTCGGCGTCCCGGTCACCCCTTCGCGCAGCTCCCTGGCGCCCATCAGGAAGAAGTTGCGCCAGGTCGCGTTCTCTGCGCCGTAGCCGAGCTGCTCGAGCGCGTCGGCCTGGAGCTCGCGCGCGGCGCGGTTCCCGGGGTCGGCGAAGACGACGTGGCCGACGACCTCGGCGACCCAGCGGTAGTCGCCCTCCTCGTAGGAGGCCCGGGCCCGCTCGAGCACCGCGTCCGCTCCGCCCATGAACTCGACGTGGCGGCGCGCCGACTCGACCGGCGGGTGCCGCCAGAGGTGGGCCGGGTTGCCGTCGAACCAGCCGATGTAGCGCTGGTAGACCGCCTTGACGTTGTGGCTGAGCGAGCCGTAGTACTCGCGGCAGTGCCACTCGGAGGCGAGGCTCGGCGGCAGCTCGAGGCGCTCGGCGATCTCGGCCCCGGTCAGGCCCCTGTTGATCAGGCGCAGGGTCTGGTCGTGGAGGTAGGAGTAGAGGTCGCGCTGCTTCTCGAGCACCTCGACGATCCGCTCGCCACCCCAGGCCGGCCAGTGATGGCCGGAGAACATCACCTCGGACTCCGCGCCGAAGAGCTCGATCGCCTCGTCGAGGTACGCGGCCCAGATCCGCGGGTCGCGGACCAGCGCCCCGCGCGGCGTGAGCAGGTTGTGCATCGAGCGGGCGACGTTGTCGGCGACGCAGAGGGCCCGCGCCTCGGGGAAGTGGATGTTCATCTCCGCCGGCGCCTCGGTGCCGGGAGTGAGCTGGAAGCGCATCCGCACCCCGTCGACGACCTCCTCCTGGCCGGTCTCGGTGACGTCGAGGTTGGGCGGGATCAGGGTCAGGCTGCCGAGCGAGGTCGTCATCCCCAGCCCGGCGCCGAGCTGGCCTTCCGGCCCGCGCTCGAGCAGCGCCCCGTACATGTAGCCGGCGCGGCGGCCCATGGCGGTGCCGGCGAAGACGTTCTCGCTGACCGCGTGGTGGAGGAAGTGGGCGGGGGCGATGATCGGGATCCCGCGCTCGGCGACATCGGCCTCGCCCACGACGCCTCGGGCGCCGCCGAAGTGGTCGACGTGGCTGTGGGTGTAGACGAGCCCCGTCACCGGTCGGTCGCCGCGCTGCTCGCGGTAGAGGGCGAGCGCCGCGGCGGCGGTCTCGGCTGAGACCAATGGGTCGATGACGACGATCCCCTCGGTGCCCTCGACCACGTGCATGTTCGAGAGGTCGAAGCCGCGCAGCTGGTAGAAGCCGGGCGCCAGCTCGAAGAGGCCGGCGATCCGGTTGAGCCTGGCCAGCCGCCAGAGGCTGGGGTGGGCGGTGTCGGGTGGCTCCTCCTCGTCGAGGAACGAGTAGCTCTCCAGCTCCCAGGCGACGCCGCCGTCCTCTCGCTCGACCCGGGGCGGGTCGAACTCGGCGACCAGGCCGCGGCGCGCCTCCTCCTGTTCGGGGTCGACCCGGGGCAGCGATTCCGCCGCGGCGCGATTGCGCGCCGCCGTGTGCTCGCTCGCCGGCTTGCGCCCGGCGCCCATCGCTAGGCCTCCTCCGCGGCCGCGGCCCGCAGGCGCGGAGCGGCCCGGTAGGCGTCCCCGTGCTCATCGGCCAGCCGGTCGAGGATCGCGACGGCGCCCGGCGCGCCGATCAGCTCGGTCAGCTCGAGCGGCCCGAGCGGCCAGTTGAAGCCGAGTCGCATCGCCGTGTCCATGTCCGCGGGCGAACCGATCTCCTCTTCGAGCGCAAAGGCCGCCTCGTTGGCGATCTGGGCGATCAGCCGGGGGACGATCTCGCCCGCTCGAGGCCCGACCTTCGCGAGCTCCTCCGGGTCGACGGTCGGCGCCACGATGCCGAGGTCCGGGTCGTCATCGCGGTGGCGCCCGGCCCCGTAGGAGTAGAAGCCACTGCCTCCCTTGCGGCCGCGCAGCCCTTCGCCGACCATGCGCTCCTGGATCTCGCTCGGGCGCCAGCGCTCCGGCTCGCCTCCCTGGGCGTAGAAGGAGCGGGCCACGCTGAGGTTGACGTCGAGCCCGATCAGGTCGAGCAGCTCGAACGGCCCCATCCTGAAGCCGCCGCCGATCCGTACGGCGCGATCGATCTCCTCGGCATCGGCGAGGCCCTGGTCGAG
This sequence comes from uncultured Solirubrobacterales bacterium, assembly GCA_963727615.1. Taxonomy (GTDB): domain Bacteria; phylum Actinomycetota; class Thermoleophilia; order Solirubrobacterales; family 70-9; genus VRUE01. Next base: position 262,174 of record CAVSHD010000006.1, on the reverse strand, counting down.
CATTCGCAGCGACTCGAGCGAGAAGGGGCGGGCGAGCCGGTTGGCGATGAAGCCGGGGCTGTCCTTGGCCCGGATCGGGGTGCGGCCCATCCGCACGCCGACCTCGGTCGTCGCCTCCAGCGACGCCGTCGAGGACGCCGCCGTGGCGACGACCTCGACCAGCTTCATCAGCGCCGGCGGGTTGAAGAAGTGCATGCCGACGACGCGCTCGGGGACGGCGGTCTCGGCGGCGATCGAGGTAACCGGCAGGGAGGAGGTGTTGCTGGCGAGGATCGTTTCCGGGCCGCAGGCCTCGGCGAGCGCCGCGAACAGCCGGCGCTTCAGCTCGAGGTCCTCGGGCGCCGCCTCGACCACCAGGTCGGCGCCGGCGAGCCCCCCGATCTCGGCGACCGCCTCCAGGCGGCCCGCCGCCGCCTCGGCCTCCTCGGCACTCCAGATCTCGCGCTTGACGCCCTTGCCGAGCGACTCGACGACGCGCTCGGCGCCCAGCTCGAGCGCCCCCGGGTCGGGGTCCTGGATCAGCGTCTCGTAGCCGCCGAGGCAGGCGAGCTGCGCGATCCCCGCCCCCATCGTCCCGGCCCCGACCACCCCGATCCGCGCGACCGTCATCGGCCCTCGAACTTCGGCTCCCGCTTCTCGACGAAGGCGCTCATGCCCTCGACGCGGTCCTCGGTCGCCATCGCGATCTCGAACAGGCGCCGCTCGCTGTCCATCCCGGCCGATAGGCCGGTCTCGTCGGCGGCGAGCACCGCCTGCTTGGCCAGGCGCGTGGCGATCGGGGGCCTGGCGGCGACCGTGCGGGCCAGCTCGAGGGCCTCCTCGAGCCACGCCTTCTTCTTCGCGACCCGGTTGACGAGGCCCATCTCGAGCGCCGTCTCGGCGTCGAAGCGGCGCCCGGTGAGCACGTACTCCATCGCCCGCTGCTTGCCCAGCACCCGCGCCAGCCGTTGGCTGCCGCCGCCGCCGGGGATGATCCCCAGCGTGATCTCGGGCTGCCCGAAGAGCGCCGTCTCCGAGGCGACGATCATGTCGCAGGCAAGGGCCAGCTCGCAGCCGCCGCCCAGCGCGTAGCCGGAGACGGCGGCGACGAGCGGGGTCTTGATCGCGGCCAGCCTTCGCCAGAACCCGGCGGCGGGGTGGTAGAGGGCCTCGGGCAACGTGCGCTCGGCCATCGCCCGGATGTCGGCGCCAGCCGCGAAGACCTTCTCCGAGCCCGCGATCACGATGCAGCGCACCCCCGGGTCGGGATCGAGGCGCTCGAGCCCGGCGGCGATTTCCTCCATCACCTCGGGCGAGAGCGCGTTGCGCGCCTCCGGCCGGTCAAGCCGCAGCAGGGCGACCTGGCCGTCGATCGAGGTCTCGACCTGGCCCGCCACCGGCCTAGAGGGGCGTCATCGCGTTGATCCCGGTCGCGGCGCGGCCGATGATCATCTTCTGGATTTGCGAGGTTCCCTCGTAGAGGGTCGTCACTCGGGCGTCGCGCAGGTAGCGCTCGACCGGGTAGTCGTCGACGTAGCCGGCGCCGCCGTGGACCTGGATCGCGAGGTTGGCGCACTCGACCGCCGACTCGGTGGCGTAGAGCTTGGCGACCGAGGTCTCCGTCGTGTTCGGCTTCCCTTCGTCCTTGAGGGCGCCGGCGCGGTAGACCAGCATGCGGCTCGCGTCGCGCTTCAGGATCATGTCGGCGATCATCTCCTGGACCAGCTGGAAGCGAGCCAGGGGCACGCCGAACTGTTCGCGCTCCTTGGCGTAGGCGACCGACGCTTCGACGCAGCCTTCGCAGATCCCGACGCAGCCGGCCGCGACGCTGTAGCGGCCGTTGTCGAGGGCGCTCATCGCGACCTTGAAGCCGTCGCCGACCTGCCCGAGCATCGCGTCCTCGCCGACCTCGACCCCGTCGAGGGAGAGCTCGGCCGGTGTCGGAGGAGCGCAGCCCGAGCTTGCCGTGGATCTCCTGAGTGGTGAAGCCCTCGCTCGCGGTCGGGACGAGGAAGCAGGCGAGCCCCTTGTGCTTCTTCTCGGGGTCGGTCTGGGCGAAGATCAGCGCCACCTCGGAGAAGTTGCCGAGGCTGATCCACATCTTCTGGCCGCTGATCGACCAGCCCGAGTCGGTCTTCGTCGCCCGGGTCCGCAGGTTGGCGGCGTCCGAGCCGGTGTCGGGCTCGGTCAGCCCGAAGCAGCCGAGGCTCTCGCCCGAGCACAGCTTCGGCAGCCAGGCCTGCTTCTGCTCCTCGGTTCCCCACCTCTCGATCGAGCCCGCGACCAGCGATGTCTGCACCGAGACCACGGTGCGCGCCGAGGAGTCGGCGCGGCCCACCTGCTCGACGATCAGCCCGTACCCGAGGTAGTCGAGGCCGCGGCCGCCGTACTCTTCGGCGACCGGTGCCCCCAGGTAGCCGACCTCGCCGAGCTTGCTCGCCAGCTCCCGGTCGAAGCGGGCGGCGCGGTCGTTCTCCTTGACCCGCGGGGCGATCTCCCGGTCGGCGAATTCGCGCGCCGCCTCGGAGATCAGCTTCTGCTCGTCGCTCAGCTGGAAGTCCATCTCACCGTCGCTTTCTGCTCTCTTGATTCAAAGCTCATCGTCGAGGGTCGCGCCGAATGCATCCTGAGCCTCGGTCGTCCGCGGCCCGGGCGCCTCGGGCAGCTCGGCGCCGTCGATCGAGGCCACCGCCTGGATCTCGCGTGTGGTCGAGGCCAGGAAGGCCTCGCTCGCTGCCCGCAGGTCGTCGACCGGCCAGCTGCCCTCTTCGACGTGCAGCGCCTTGACCAGGCGGTCGCGGGTTATCGACTCGAGCACGCCCGCGTCCAGGGCGGGCGTGCGCAGGCCGCCCTGTGGCGAGACCCAGAAGATCGAGGAGGTTGGTGGCTCGAGGACAGTGCCGTCGGGCCGGATCAGGACCGCCTCGTCGGCGCCTCGCGACCTCGCGATCCGCGTCGCCTGCATGTTCGCCGCGTAGGAGAGCGACTTCACTCCGTTGAGGATGACGCTCGGCGAGTAGGCGACGGTCGCCAGGGTCAGCGACTCGGGGTGGGGGGGAAGGGGCTCGGTGGCGGCGATCCGCCGCCCGCCGCGGGTGACGATCAGGCGCAGCTGGCCGTCGGCGTCGCCGTGGGCGGCGAGCAGGGCCTCGATCTCGCGCTCGAGCGCCGACCGGTCGAACTCGAGCTGGATCGCCGCCGCCGACCGCTCGAGCCGGTCGAGGTGGTCGCCGAGCGCGAAGGTCCGGCCCCCGTAGAGGCGGATCACCTCGAAGGCGCCGTCGCCGCGGTAGAGCCCGTCGTCCTTCATCGGCACCATCGCCTCGGCGGACTCGGTAACCGTCCCGTCGACGCTCGCCAGCTCCGTGAAGTCGTTGGTCATCGCGTCGCCACGCTACCTAGACCGCTTCGAAGACAGTCGCCAGGCCCTGGCCGACGCCGACGCAGAGGCTGGCGACGCCGTACCTCGCGCCGCGCCGGCGCAGCTCGCGGACCAGGGTCGTGGCGAGCCTGGCGCCCGAGCAGCCGAGCGGGTGGCCGAGCGCGATCGCGCCGCCGTTGACGTTGAGCCGCTCCTCCTCGATGCCGAGCTCGCCGGCGCAGGCGAGGGCCTGCGAGGCGAACGCCTCGTTGATCTCGATCAGGTCGACCTCGTCCAGCTCGAGGCCGGCCCTGGCGAGTGCCCGGGGGATCGCCTCGACCGGGCCGATGCCCATGTGGGCGGGGTCGACACCGGCGACGCCGGTGGCGAGGACGCGGGCGAGTGGCTCGGCGCCGAGCTCGGCGGCGCCCCTCTCGGAGGCGAGCAGCAGGCAGGCGGCGCCGTCGTTGAGGGTCGAGGCGTTGCCGGCGGTCACCGTGCCGCCCTCGCGGAAGACCGGTCGCAGCTTCGCCATCGCCTCGGCCGAGGCGTCGGGCCGGGGCCCCTCGTCGGCCTCGACGATGGCCGTCTCGCGGCGACCTTTCGGGGCCTCGATCGGCACGATCTCCTCGGCGAAGAGCCCGGCCTCGGCGGCGGCAACGGCGCGCTCGTGGCTGCGCAGCGCGAACGCGTCCTGGGCCTCGCGTGAGATCCCGTAACGCTCGGCGACGTTCTCGCCGGTCTCGCCCATCGACTCGGTCGAGACCCCGAGCTCCGCCATGCGGGGATTGACCATCCGCCATCCCAGGGTCGTGTCGTGCATCGTCCTCGGGCCGCGGGGAAGGCCCCGCTCGGGCTTCTCGACCACCCATGGCGCGCGGCTCATCGACTCGACCCCGCCCGCCAGGTAGAAGTCGCCCTCGCCGGCGCGCAGCGCCCGGGCGGCGCAGTTGACCGCCTCCAGCCCCGACGCGCAGAGGCGGTTGACGGTCGCCCCGGGGACGCTCTGCGGCAGCCCGGCGAGCAGCGCCGCCATCCGGGCGACGTCGCGGTTGTCCTCGCCGGACTGGTTGGCGGCGCCAAGGTAGACGTCGACGATGCGCTCGGGGTCGACCCCGCCGCGCTCGACGGCGGCCCCGATCACATGCGCGGCGAGGTCGTCGGGGCGCACGCCGGAGAGCGCCCCGCGGTAGGAGCCCATCGGGGTGCGCACGGCGTCGAGCACGAATGCCTCGTCCACGGGCTTGATTAAACAGGCCCGCGTATCCTTGGCGCGTGGTCTTCGTCCTGGGGTCCATCGCCATCGTGCTTTTTCTGGTCGGCGTCCTCGTCGTCGTCGGCCATTTCTACGGCGGCAGCGCCAACGACCTCGTCGACTGGCAGCCGACCCGCTCGCCGCAGGTGGAAGCCGAAAACGAGATCGACGACGTCCGCCAGATGGTCGAGGCCCAGAACGAGATGCGCCGGCGGCGCGGGGCGCCGGCGCTCGACGAGGGCGAGCTGCGCCGCGAAGTGGCCGCCGAGGAGATCGAATCGGTGGAATGGCCCGAGCGCTGATCGTCGGTTGCGGCTGTCGCGGCCGGGTGCTCGGCGGGGCTCTGCTCGAAACGGGCTGGGCCGTGCGCGGCACGAGCCGTCGAGAGCCTGGCCTGGCGGCGATCGAGGCGGCCGGGATCGAGCCGGCCCTGGCCGACCCCGGCTCGCCGGGGACGGTCCTCGACCTGGTCGGGGACGTGGCGATGGTCCTCTGGCTGATGGCTTCGGCCGTCGGTGACCCTGACGAGGTCGAGTCGCTCCATGGCGAGCGGCTCGAGCGACTGCTGGAACGGCTGGTCGACACGCCGGTCAGGGGCATCGTCCACGAGCGTGCCGGAACCGTCCCGGAGCCCGTCCTCGCGCGGGGCCAGGCCGTGGTCGAGGCCGCGCATTCGACCTGGCGGATCCCGGTCGCCTTCGTCGAGGTCGAGCCGACCCGGGTCGACGCCTGGAAGGCGGCCATGCTGGGGGCCGTCGAGGGGCTCCTCGGCCCGGCCCGAGAGTGACAAGCCGTGCCGGCGGAGCGATATAGCTAAACTCCGATGGGAATTTAGGTAAATGCTTTGAGAGCGAGCACCCGAAAGGAGCTGTCCGATGGCGCTGCAGCTAGGTGACGTAGCACCCGACTTCGAGGCTGAGACGACCGAGGGCCGGATCGGCTTCCACGACTGGGTCGGCGATTCGTGGGCGGTCCTGTTCTCCCACCCGAAAGACTTCACCCCGGTCTGCACGACCGAGCTCGGCTACATGGCGAGCATCGAGCCGGAGTTCGAGAGGCGCGGCGTGAAGGTGATCGGCCTCTCGGTCGACCCCCTCGGCAAGCACGAGGAGTGGGTGAAGGACATCGAGGAGACCCAGGGCACGGCGCCCGGGTACCCGATCATCAGCGACGCCGACTTCAGCGTCTCCAAGCTCTACGGGATGCTGCCCGCCGACGTCTCCGGCGACCCCGGCGACCGCACCCCGGCCGACAACCAGACGGTGCGCAACGTCTTCGTCATCGGCCCGGACAAGAAGGTCAAGCTGATCCTCGTCTACCCGATGACGACCGGTCGCAACTTCGACGAGGTCCTGCGCGTGATCGACTCCCTGCAGCTCACGGCCGACCACAAGGTGGCGACCCCGGCCCAGTGGCAGCAGGGCGATGACGTGATCATCGGCGGCTCGGTCTCCAACGAGGAAGCCAAGGAGATCTACCCGGACGGCTGGGAGGAGCCGCGGCCCTACATCCGCATCGTCCCGCAGCCGGAAAAGGTCGCCAGCGTCTAGCCCAGGCGATCGAGCAGCTCGCCCAGGATCCGCGCCGTCGCGCCCCAGATCATCGTGCCTTCGACCTCGTAGGTCGGGGTGTGGATGGGGACGCCGCGGCGCACCAGGCGCCGCATCGCGTAGCCCCCGCGCAGCAGCTCGAGCGAGTAGGCGAGCACGGTCTCGACCTCGTCCGGGCTGGGCACGAGGGCCAGCTCCGCGGGCTCGGGGATGAGGCCGACGAACGGGTGGATGCGGTAGCCGGTGGCGAAGGTCGCGGTCGGCGGCAGCGCGCCGCCGATCTCGACCGCGGCCGGGTCGAGGCCGATCTCCTCCTCCGCCTCGCGCAGCGCGGTCGCCGCGAAGTCGGCGTCGGCTTCGTCCTGGCGGCCGCCGGGGAATGAGATCTCGCCGGCGTGTCGGCGCAGGTCGGCGCGCCGCTCGGTGAAGATCAGGCCGGGGTCCCCGGGCCAGCCGTAGAGGGGCAGGAGGACGGCGGCGTCGGTGCCCCCGCGGGCGTCGATCGCCAGCGCCTCCTCGGCGGTCAGGAGCCGTTCCGCCAGCGGGCGGCTCAGATGATCACCTGGACGGTGCCGCCATCGACCGACCAGGCGGCCCCACTGACGTAGGAGGCGCGCTCCGAGCAGAGGAAGACGATCGCGGCGGCGATCTCCTCGACGGCGGCGAGGCGCCCGATCGGACGCTTCGCGCCGGCGGTCGCCAGCGCCTCCTCGCGGCTTGCCGCGCCCGACATCTCCGCCGACTGGTCGAGCAGGCCGCCCGGCTCCATCCACATCTCCGATTCGACCGGGCCCGGGCAGATCGCGTTGACGAGGACGCCGCTCTTCGCATGGCGGTCGGCGAAGAGGCGCGAGAGGGAGAGCTCGGCCGCCTTCGCCACCGAGTACTCCGGCATCGCCGCGGAGGGTCGCTTGCCGGCGGTCGAGCAGACGTTGACCACGCGCCCCCAACCGCGCTCCTCCATCGCCGGGATCGCCGCCCGCATCGCCCGCAGGGGCGCGATCACGTTCAGCTCGTAGGCGGCGCGCCACTCCTCGTCGCTGACCTCTTCGAGGTCGTGCCAGGTGGCGGCGCCGGCGTTGTTGACGAGCACGTCGAGCCCGCCGAAGTCCTGCTCGGCGGCGGCCAGGATGCGGTCGCCGGCCTCGGCCGCGGTGACGTCGAGGGCGAGGTGCTCGGCGCGCCCGGGGCCCGTCGCCGCCACCTCCTCGGTCGCCGCCGCGAGCCGGTCCTCGTTACGGGCGACGAGCAGCACGTCGGCGCCCTCGCCGCAGAGCTGCCTCGCCGTCTCGAGGCCGATCCCGCGGCTGGCGCCGGTCACCACGCAGGCCCGGCCGGCGATGCCGAGATCCATCAGAGCGCCTCCACGTGGTCGGAGACCGTCACCTTCGTCTCACCGGTGAGCGCCCTGTGCACGGGGCACTTGGAGGCGATCACGAGCAGGCGCCGTCGCTGCTCGTCGTCGAGCTCGGCCGGCAGCCGCACGGTGACCTCGAACGAGCGCGGGACGTGGCCGTCGTAGGTGGCGTCGACGTCGACGACGAGCGAGCCGACGTCCCAGCCCTTGCGCTCCGCGTAGATCTCCAGCGTCACCGCCGTGCAGGAGGCGAGGCTGGCGGCGAGCAGGCGAGCCGGGGAGGGGCCGGTGTCGGTGCCGCCGGCGTCGGGGGGCTCGTCGACGACGATCGTGTGGCCGCCCTCGATGTCGATCTCGTGGGCGAAGCCCTGGAGCCGCCGGGCGACGACCTTCACGAGGCCCTAGCTCCGGTCGCGGCCCTCGAACAGGGCCGGGCTGTCGACGTCGGCGTAGCGGGCCATCGCATATGCGTGGTCGGAGGCCCGGTTGACGAGCCGCGCGAGGGCGCCGCCGGAGAGGTCCTCCTCGGCGACCAGCGCCGAGATGCGGCGCTCGGCGCGGCGGATCACCGTACGGGCGACGTCGAGGTGGGCCGACAGCGGGTTGCCGCCCGGGATCACGAACTTCGCCGGCAGCTCGACCTGGCCCATGTAGTGGTCGATCCGACCCTCGATCTCCTCCACCATCGCCTCGGTCACGCGGCTGACGCCGTCGACGAGGCGTGCGCCGGCCTCGGGGGCCGTCGCCAGCTCCGCGGCGGCGATGAAGAGGTCGTCCTGGAGGCGGAGGATGTCGGCCGCGAGCTCCTCCTGCCCGGCCCCGCAGAGGGCGCGGGCGACGCCGAGCTGGGAGCTCGCCTCGTCGAGGGTCCCGTAGGCGTCCGTGCGGCCGCTGTGCTTCGGGACCCGGCCCCCGTACCAGAGCGAGGTGGTCCCGTCGTCCCCCTTTTTGGTGTAGATCTTGACCACGGCCAGATCCTACGCCGGGGCCCGGCTCAGCCGACCGGGTTGAAGACGAGGCCGGTCAGCACCTTGGGGTAGAAGTAGGTCGACTTGGGCGGCATGTTCTCGTCGCTTTCGCAGATCGCCCGCACCTGGTCGACCGGGATCGGGCGGAGGATGAAGGCGACGTCGTAGGAACCGTCCTCGAGCAGCGCCACCGAGTCCTCGACGCCCTTCGAGTAGCCGATCCCGCGCTTGGCGAGGATGTCCTCCTCGCTCATCTCGGCGATCCCCTTCAGCACCAGGGTCTCGAGGATCGCCGCGTCGAGCCGCCGGAAGGCCTCGGGCCTGCCGGCCAGCCGCTCGTCGAGCGCCGCGATCGCCGCCTCCTTGAGGCGCAGGCGGAAGGCCTGCTTGTGGAAGGAGTCGTAGAGGCCGAAGACGCCGACCCCCTCGACCCCGTTCGGGTCGAGGTCGGCGAGCGCGACCTCCTCGGCGTCGAAGAGCTCACGGATGCCGGCGCCGAGCTTCGCCTGGCGCTCCGGGTCGCCGGCGAACCCGGAGAGCAGCCGGTGGGTGGGGAAGACGGTGAGGCCGGGGTCGGCGAGGCCGGTCAGCGCCATCAGGGTGAAGTTGTGGGGCGCCTCCGGGTCCTCGCCGCCGACCTCGTCGCGGTAGGCGATCGCGGTCTCGTAGCGGTGGTGCCCGTCGGCGATCAGCAGCTGGGCATCGCCGAGCAGCTCGGTCACCGCGGCCAGCACTCCGGGGTCGCCGACCCGCCAGACCCTGGTCACGACGCCGCCCTCGTCGGTCGCCTCGCCCCACGGGGCGTCGGGGTCGATCGCCGGCTCGACCAGCGGCCATGGGTCCTCGGTGCTCAGGGAGAAGATCGGCGAGAGGTTGTGCCGGGTCGCCCGGGTCAGGTCGAGCCGGTCCTTCTTGGGGCCGGGCAGGGTGCGCTCGTGGGGCAGCACCTGGCCCGCGGAGAAGTCCTCGACCCGGACCCGGCAGAGGATCCCGTGGCGGGTGCGGCTCTCGCCGTCGGGGCCGGTGTAGTCCTGGCTCATCGCCCAGATCGCGGGCTCGGCGTCGTCGACGAGGGCGCCGGCCTGGCGCCAGGCGTCGATCGTCTGTGCCGCTCTCTCGTAGGGGTCGCCCTCGGTCTCCTGCGGCCCGGTCTGCCCGTACGGCTTGGGCAGGTCGACGGCGACCGCGTTGTGGGGCGAGCGGGCGAGCAGCTCGGCGCGCTGCTCGAGGTCGATCACGTCGTAGGGCGGGGCGGCGACGTCGCCGAGCGGGCCGACGACGTCGAGGTCGTAGTGAAGGGCGTTGAGCGGGCGGACGTCGGCCATCGGCGCGAAACCTAGCGGTTGCCCCGGCCCGGGCGTTCGGCGCCCCGGCCTCACGGGTCCGGCGCCCCTACACTGGGCGCCTCGGGGTGTGGCGCAGCCTGGTAGCGCGCCGCCTTTGGGTGGCGGAGGTCCCCGGTTCGAATCCGGGCACCCCGATCTCCAAGCGCCGGCCGGGCCGGTTTAGATTTGCCAGTCAACTTTTATCCGTCCTGTACAGACAGGAAACTCCAGTTAGGACATTCCGATGGAGGGCATGGGTGACCACATTGAGCGGCGGGTCGAACGAGTTCAGTTCGAGACCGACCGGCACCTCATCGTCGGCAACGTGACGCTCCCGCCCGAGGGCTACCAGAGCCGCTTCTCGGACTCGCTCAACCGCCCGGACATCGAATTCATCCCGGTGGTGGACGTCGAGATCATGCCGATCGGGGGCGGCGAGGTCGTGCGCCGCGAGTTCATCGTCGTCGGCAAGACGCACATTCGCACCGCCTTCCCGATCGAAGAGGTCCGCTAGGCCGCGGCCCGCTCCCGTTGGCCCCTCGCGTAGGAGGCGAGGTCGAAGAGGAAGAAGAGCACGACCAGGAACCACTCGAAACCGGTCACCCCGCGCGAGCCGGTGTTCCAGAGGACCGCGTAGGCGAGGGTCGTCCAGGGCAGCAGGAAGAAGCCCAGGAAGGGGACGATCCAGCTGTCGAAGGCGCGGCTCAGCATGTCGCTGAAGAGCCAGATCGCGAACAGCGCCAGGCGCGGCGAGATCAACGCGAAGAGGACGACGAAGCAACCCATCGCCGCCGACGTTAGCGTGCCGGGGGCCCGGATGAGCACCGAGGAGAACAAGGAGCTGGTCCGCCGCTTCTACCGCGAGGCGATCAACGAGCGCGATGCCGGGGCCTGCGAGCGCCTGCTGGGCGAGGACTTCGTCCACAACGGCGAGGCACGCGGGCGCCAGGGGCAGCGCCAGGCCGTCGAGTACTTCCTCGGCGCCTTCCCCGATCTGCGCAACGAGATCGAGCTGATCCTCGCCGAGGGCGACCTGGTCGCGGCCCATCAACGCTGGACCGGCACCCACGAGGGCGAGTTCCTCGGCGTCGAGGCGACCGGCCGCCGGGTCGAGTTCACCTCGACCGCCGTCCTCCGCGTCGAGAGCGGCCTGATCGCCCGGGCCTGGGACGAGATCGACGCCGCCGGCCTCCTCGCCCAGCTCAACCCCCCGATGCGGCGAATTGGTCACGCATAGGACGCAGGAACCGCCGCGCGGGGCTGGACAGCCTCTGTAACTTGGAAGCATGAGCAGGATCGGAAAGCTGATGGCGGCGATGAGCCCCGAGAAGACGAAGATGCCGAGCCCCGACGAGGCGCTCCCGGGGCGCAGCGAGCCGGCATTCGAGGTGCCCGACGCCCATGCGGTGCTCGGCACGCCGCTGAAGCCGCCCTTTCCCGACGGAATCGAGGTCGCCTATTTCGCGCTGGGTTGCTTCTGGGGCGCCGAGCGGCTCTTCTGGGGGCTGGACGGCGTCTACACGACGGCCGTCGGCTACATGAACGGGACCACCCCGAACCCGACGTACGAGGAGGTCTGCGGCGGCCGCACCGGCCACGCGGAGGCCGTCCTCGTCGCCTTCGACCCGGAGAAGATCGGCTACGCCGACCTGCTCCGGGTCTTCTTCGAGGAGCACGACCCGACCCAGGGCATGCGGCAGGGCAACGACGTCGGCACCCAGTACCGCTCCGGCATCTACTTCGCGGACGACGCCCAGAGGCAGACGGCGGAGAAGGCGCTCGCCGCCTACGACGCCGACCTTCGCGCCGCGGGCCACGAGCCGATCACGACCGAGGTCGAGCCCGCCGCGCCCTTCTATTACGCCGAGGACTACCACCAGCAGTACCTCCACAAGGTGCCGAACGGGTATTGCGGCCTGGCCGGCACCGGGGTCTCCTGCCGGATTCCGACGCCCTCCTGAATACTCGCGGGCGCCGTCCGGCGAATACCATCCCGCGCCGGTGACCCCCTCCTTCGGCTCCTACATAGGCGGCTGCATGGCCGTGATCGGCATCGTCGCCGCGGTCGGCCTCGGCGGCTACTGGCTGCGACGCTGGATCGTGCCCGAGTTCTCCGGCGCGCTGGCCCGCCTCGCCGATGCGACGATCGCCGTCACCCTGCTGCTCGTCTCGCTCGAGCTGCTCGGCACGCTCAGCATCCTCACGGTCGGCTGGACCGTGCTGGTCTGCATCGGCATCGGCCTGGGAGCGGCGTGGGTCGGGTGGCGGATGGCACCGGCGGAGAGCCGCGAAGTGAAGGCGCCCTCGGTGCAGACGATCGCCCTGCTGCTGGCGCTCGGCGTCGCCTCATTCACGGTCGCCGAGTGGACCTTCCCCTCCCAGCTCAGCCTCGACCAGGGGATGTTCGGTGGCGACACCACCTGGTACCACATGCCCTTCGCGGCGCGGATCGCCCAGGAAGGGTCGATCGTCCACCTTCACTACACGGACCCGCTGCGGCTCGCGGCCTGGTTCTACCCGCAGAGCTCCGAGCTGATCCACGCCGCCGGCATCGTCCTCTTCAAGAGCGACTGGCTGTCGCCGCTGATCAACCTGATCTGGCTCTCGATCGCCCTGCTCGCCGCCTGGTGCGTCGGCCGCCCGTACAAGGTCGGCCCGGCGACCCTGGTCGCGGGCGCGATCGTCCTCGACGCCGGCGTGATGATCGAGACCCAGCCCGGCGAGGGTCGAAACGACATCATGGGGCTCGCCTTCCTGATCGCCTTCGCCGCCTTCCTGATCAACGGCCACCAGCGCCGGGCGCCGTCGGCGGGCGCGGTCCAGGACACTCCCGACAGCGACGCGCCGCTGCTCGACAGGGGCCCGTTGGTCGTGGCCGGGATGGCCGCCGGCCTCGCCGCCTCGGTCAAGTACACGTTCCTGATCCCGGTCGCCGCGATCACCCTCGGCGTGATCGTCTTCAGCGGCCGCGGCCGCCGCCTGACGACGGCCTGGGTCATCGGGCTCTCGGCCGTCGTGGTCGGCGGCTACTGGTACGTGCGGGCGATGATCAAGACCGGGGGCAATCCGATCCCCTACTCGGGCTTCGGCCCCCTGCACCTGCCCCAGCCGCACCAGATGCCGCTCGACCCGCGGCCTCGCTTCGCCGTCGCCCACTACCTGACCCAGCCGACCATCTATCGCAAGTGGTTCTTCCCGCGGCTGGACGACGCCTTCGGGCCGCTCTGGCCGCTGATCCTGATCGTCGCCGTCGCCGCCGCGGTGTTCATCGCCGTCCGCTCGCGCAACAGGATCCTCCAGGTGATCGCCGCGGCCGCCCTGCTCACCGCTGTCGTCTACGTGTTCACGCCGCTCACCGCCGCCGGCCAGGAGGCATCGCCGACCGGGTTCTTCACCAACACCCGCTACCTGGTCCCCGGCCTCGTCCTGGCGATGACCCTGCTGCCGATCGCCCGGCCGCTGCGGGCGCCGGACTCCCGTGCCCGCCAGACCCTGCTCTTCCTGCTCGCCGTCTACGTGATCACCGTGCTCACGACTCCGCGCTGGTACCCGGGCTTCATCGTCGGCACCGTCTTCCTCACCCTCTGCCTGGTCTGGGCCCCGGCCGGGCTCGGGCTGCTGCGCGCCGAGCGCCGTGTCTCCCGGGCACAGGTGGCGCTCGGCCTCGGCGCGGTCGTCCTCCTCGCGGTCGTCCTCGGCCGCGCCCAGGAGGTGCAGTACTTCAAGCACCACTACACCGAAGTCGACCACTTCCTCCAGGACGGTGGCCCGAAGAAGGCCTACCGCTTCGCCCGCCGCCAGCACGACAAGCGGATCGGGATCGCCGGCTCCGGCGAGATCTTCTTCGGTCAGTACGGCTTCTACGGCGAGAGCCTCGACAACCACGTCCAGTACATCGGCGTCCCGGGCCCGAACGGGACCTACCGGCTGGCGATGACCTGTCCCAGCTTCCGCCACCAGATCAACGCCGGCGACTACGACTACCTGATCCTCAGCCAGTACACGATGGACGCCTACGGGCCCTACCAGAAGCCCGTCTACGCCTGGATCAAAAAGGACCCGGCGGTGAAGCTGGTGCTGGCCGAGACCGACATCGAACCGCAGCCCGACTACGTCTTCAGGGTCGACGGCAAGCTCGACCCCTCCGCCTGCAAGCCGGAATAGGGCAGCGGGCGCCGCTCAGACCGCGGCGAGGGCGTGGGCGCGGATCAGCTCCGCCGAGCGCCGCGGCCGTTCCCACCAGAACATGTGGCCGGCGCCGTCGAGCGCCTCGAGCGGGGCGGGGATCGACCGCGCGATCAGCTCGCCGTTGGCGAAGCCGATCAGGCGGTCGGCCGTGCCGTGGACGACCAGGGTCGGCATCGAGAGCCGACCGAGGCGGTCGCTGGTGTCGTGCTGCGCGCAGGCGCGCATCTGCTGCATGACGACGGGCCGCGGCGCCGGCAGGGCGCTGCCCATATCGCGGAAGGCGGCGTAGTTGGAGTCGTCCTCGGCGAAGTCGGGTGAGATGTTGATCTCCCACATCGCCCGGTAGACCTTTTCGGGGTCGCCGGAAGCGTAGGCGGCGCCCAGCAGCTGCAGGTCCTCCGGCGCCATCAGCGTCGCCTCCGGCCCGCCGCAGAAGGTCGCGCCCAGGGTCAGCGTGCGGACGCGGTCGGGGTTCGCCAGGGCCAGCTCCTGGGCGATCGCGCCGCCCATCGAGATCCCGACCACGTGCGCCTCGGCGATCCCGAGCGCGTCGAGCAGGGCGGCGGCGTCGGCGGCCATGTCGGCGATCGTGAAGGGCAGCTCCGCCTGCCCGGAGCGGCCCATGCCACGGTTGTCGAAGACGACCGTGTCGAAGGAGGGCTCGAGGCCGGCGCGGAACTCGGCGCCCCAGGCCAGGTGGGTGGCGCTCATCCCCTGGATCAGCAACATCGGCTCCCCGCCGCCGCCGCGCTCGTAGTAGAGCTCGGTTCCCGCTGCGTCGACGCTCGGCATCTTCAGTGTCCTCCTCGGTCTCGGAGCCGATCGGTCGGCCCAGCCTAATGTAGGGTCGCGGCCGTGGCCATCCGTCTCGTCCGGCTTCGGGCCGTCCCGCCCGCCATCGTCGTCATCGCGATCGCCCTCGCCGGCTGCTCCGCCTCGGTCTCGACCGGCGGCGGCCTCGACTCCGGTGAAGTCGCCGAAGAAGCCCAGGCGCAGCTGACGAAGGTCTCCGAAGAACGGGGAGGAGGGGCGTTCCCGGAAGTCGAGTGCCCGGACCAGATCGAAGAAGACGTCGGCTCGAAGACCATCTGCCACTCGAGCTTCGACGGCACCCGGCACGAGATCCAGGTCACGGTGACCGCCAAGGACGGCGACACGGTCAACCTCCACTTCGACTCCGACGCCCTCCCCAGCGGGTAGCCCGCGCCCCCGGGCGCACCTAGAATCGGTCCCGCCCCGGAGACCCGGGGACCCGTGCCCCCGTAGCTCAGCGGACAGAGCGTCGGACTTCTAATCCGAGGGTCGTTGGTTCGAATCCAACCGGGGGTGTGCTGCTCGAGGGACCGCAGAGATGGGTGGCCCTTTTCGTGATGGGGAGACAGGGCCGAGCTCCGCCTGGTGCTGACCGCACCTTGACGAAGCCGAGCACAGGCGAGACGGTGTTCAAGGTCCGTCCACCATGAGTCGATGTGGTTAGTGATGAAAAATACAAGGTTTGCCTCTGCGAGCAGCGGAAGCCGTGAGGTGGGTCTCCGATGACCGAGAACGCCCGGCGTGGTCTGCGGAATCCGGCGACGCGGTTGGTCGGCCTGATCGGCCTGGTCGTGGTTCTATTCGGGGCCGCGATCGGGATCGGCATCTGGCGCTTCGAGGTGGCCCTCGAATCGAACGAGCGGGCCTTGAGGGAGCTCGAAGGGTCGGCCGCGGCGGAACACGTGTCCGCCGCGATCACCGAACAGTTGCTTCTCGGCGCAAGCTTCGCACTCACGGGGGATCAGAAGTCCCTCGCCGCGTTGCGGAAGTTGCAGGGAGGGCTCCGGCGGGACATACGAAGGCTGACGGCCCACCTGGGGGAAGAGGGTCAGCCGAGCGAGGTGCGGATCGCCACCAGCGCGGCGGGCGGGCAGAGGCGGATGGAAAAGATCATCGAAGAGAAGATCGTCCCGGTCGCCGGAACTGGATCCGGCAAATTCGTGAAGTCCTCCCGGGCGCTCGGCTTCGAAGCCGAAAGGGTGAAACGGAACTTCAACAGGCTGATCGTCTCGGCTCGCGAAGACGTCCATTCGGCCCGCGCTGAAGCGGCCTCTGACGCCGACGCCGCCAGGCTCATCGCGATCGTCGCCGGGTTGCTCGCAACTCTGGCCGCGATTCTCACGGCCGTCTACGGGAGGACGATGATCGGCCGACTGTTCGAGCAGATCGACGACCAGTTCGAGCAGATCGACCGCCAGCGGAGCAAGCTCGAGAGCATCAGGTCGACGGCCGACTCGCTGACCGAGGTCGCGAACGAGATGCTCGCCGCGACCGCCGAGGTGTCCACCGCGACCAACGAGCAGTCCGCGGCGGTGGCCCAGGTGGCGGCGACGACCGAGGAGCTGCAGGCCACGGCGGCGTCGATCGCCGACAACGCCAAGGCCGGCTCGAGCGCCGTCGACCAGACCGGCGAGACGATGCGGGAGATGCAGGAGCAGGTCGAGGCGATCTCCGAGCGCTCGGTGGCGCTGGGGGAGCGCGGCCAGAAGATCGGCGAGGTGCTGAAGTTGATCAACGACATCGCCGAGCAGACCAACCTGCTCGCCCTCAACGCGGCGATCGAGGCGGCCCGGGCGGGGGAGGCCGGCAAGGGCTTCACAGTCGTTGCCAGCGAGGTCCGCAAGCTCGCCGAGCGCTCGATTCGCTCCACCGAGGAGATCCGTGAGATCGTCACCGCGATCCAGGACGAGACCAACGCGACGATCATGGCGACCGAGCAGGGCACCAAGCAGGCGCGCGAGGTCGGCGAGCTGATGGGTTCCACCGCCGACGTCCTCGGGGAGAGCCTGCGGGCGACGCAGCAACAGAGGGAGGCGGCCGGGCAGGTCTCTGCGGCGATGGTCCAGATCCGTGTCGCCGCGGAGCGCCTCGCAGGGGAGCAGCAGCAGCGCGCCGAGATGGCCGAGCGGGTGACAAAGGCGGTGACGAAGCTCGACCGGCAGCTGGCGGAGCTGGCCGAGATGGCCGCTGACGGGCAGGCTCGATCCGATCGACCGCAATGACCGCTATGCACCTCCGGGTGCGCAGCGGCGAGGAGGAATACGCCCTTCCGGTCGAGGATGTGCGGGAGATCGCGCCTCTCGGCCCCGTCTCGCCCGTGCCCGGGGCCCCGGACGAGGTGCTCGGGGTCTGGAACCTGCGCGGCGAGGTGTTGGCGGTGATCGACCTTGCGGCGGCGCTCGGGATCGCCGGGGGGGAGGCCAGCCGGATCGTGGTCGCCGAGCAGGGCGATCTGCGGGCCGGGATCGTGGTCGACGAGGTGGTCGACTTCTGCTCGCTCCCCGAGGCTCGCGAACCCGTCGAGTCGGAGTACCTGTCCGGTTCCGTGCTGGTCGACCGCGTGCCGGTCGGGATCGTCGACGTCGGCGCCATGCTGGCCGGGACCGCGCAGGCGGAGCGATGAACGAGATTGACCCAGAGACCCTGGAGATCGCCCGCGAAGAGGCGAACGACTGCATGGCCAGAATCGAGAGCAACCTGCTGGCTCTGGAGGCTGGCGGGCCCGACCCAAAGCTGGTCGATTCGCTCTTTCGCGACACACATTCGGTGAAGGGGGCGGCGAGCATGGTCGGGTGGTCCGAGGTGGCCTCGATCGCGCACGGCATGGAGGACCGCCTCGAGGACGCGCGCGACCGCGGCGAGCTGCCGGCGAACGACGTCGAGCCGCTGCTGAGGGCCACCGACGAGCTGCGCCAGGCCGTCGACGCCGCCACCGGTCGGGGTGGGCCCGCCGCCGAGCCGCCACCCCCGCCCGCGCCGGCTGAGCAGACCCCCGCGCCCGAGCCCTCGGCATCGGCACCTGCCCCCGGGCCGGCGCCGACTCCGGAGCTGCGCCACGCCGCGATGCGCGTCGACCCCGCCAGGGTCGACCGCATGCTCGACGCGGTCGGAGAGGCGGTTCTGCACCGCCGCCGCCTCGAGCACATCGCCGGCGATCGGATCCTGGCCGCCGGCGAGAAGGCCGAGGAAGAGATGGATCGTGGCGAGCGCCTGCTCGGCCAGCTTCAGGACGCGGTGATCGCGATGCGCACCCTGCCCGTCTCCTCGATCACCGGCCATTTGCCCCGCGCCGTCCGTGACATCGCGAGGACGGAGGGCAAGGAGGCGGACCTGGTCGTCACCGGCTCCGAGACGCAGCTCGATCGCGTCATCCTCGAGAGAATCTCCGACCCGATCGTCCACCTGCTCCGCAACGCGGTGGCTCACGGGATCGAGCCCCCGGACGAGCGCGAGGCGGCCGGCAAGCCGCGGCGCGGGCGGATCGAGCTGCGCGCCGAGCAGAAGGGCGGGATGGTCGCGATCGAGGTCGACGACGACGGTTGCGGGGTCTCGTCGGAGCTGATCGAGCGAGGGGTCGCGGCCGGCTCGCTCGCCGAGGTGCTCGCCACCGCGGGTCTCTCGACCGCGGTGGAGGTGGGCGATCTCGCCGGGCGCGGCGTCGGCCTCGATGCGGCCAAGAGCCACGTCGAGGCGCTCGGCGGCAGGGTCGAGGTGCTCAGCGAGTCGGGTCGCGGGACGCAGGTGATCCTGCTGCTGCCGATGACGCTGGCGCTGCTCAACGTGCTGCTCTTCGAACGCGAGAACCAGGCCTTCGGCCTCCCGGTCTCCAGCGTGCGGGAGGTCGTGACCGTGGAGGAGACCGCATCGCTCGAGGGGCAGGCGCGCATCGAGTTCCGGGGGAAGGCGGTGCCGCTCGCCGACCTCGCGGCCCTGCTCGGCGCCCCCGGCTCCCCGCTCCCGCCTCAGCCGCCGGCGATCGTCGTGGCGACGTCGACGCGGGCGGTCGCGGTCGCCTGCGATCGGGTCCTCGGCGATCGCGAGATTGTGGTGAAGAGCCTCGGCCCGTTGCTGGCCGGGGCGAAGGGGTACCTGGGGGCCGGTATCCGCGAGGACGGAGGGGTGGTGCTGATCGTCGACCCCAACCACCTGCTCGAGGCCAGGGCCCCGCGGGCGCCCGTCCCGGTCGCGGCCACGCGCCGCCGGGCGCCAAAGGTGTTGGTCGTCGACGACCAGTTCAGCGTTCGCCAGCTCCAGCGCGGCATCCTCGAGGCCGCCGGCTACCGGGTCGAGGTCGCGCGGGAGGGTCACGAGGCACTGCAGACGGTGCTGACCGATCCCGAGATAGATCTCGTGCTCACCGACGTCCAGATGCCGGAGATGGACGGGTTCGAGCTCCTGAAGGCGATCCGCGAGGACGAGTCGCGCGGGTCGTTGCCGGTCGTGATCGTCACCTCCAAGGCGGGCGACGAGCACCGGCAGCGGGGTGCGGAGGAGGGCGCCGACGCCTACATCGTCAAGCAGGAGTTCAACCAGCAAACCCTGCTCGAGACGATCGCGCGCCTGATCGGCAGCTGACGCGATGGCCCGGCCCCGGCGGATCGTCGTCTGTGACCGCCACGAGAAACGAGCGCGGGAGCTTGCCGGCTTCCTCGAGCGCGATCCGGGACTGGAGGTCACCGGTAGGTTCGGCGGAATCGAGGAAATGCTGGCGCGAATCGAAGAGCCCGCCCCGGACCTGATCGCCCTCGACCTCGAGACGGCGGGCGCCGATGTCGCCGCAGCCGTCGAGCCCATGGCACGGGACCGCGGCCTGCAGGTGGTTCTGATCGGCGCCCGCTCGGAGGGCGACGAGGAGACGATCGCCAGGGCGCTCGCCGCGGGCGCCCTGGAGGCGATCAGCGAGGACCGTCTGCGCCTCGACGACCCGGAGAGTGTCTGGGCGGTCGCGCTGCGAAGCCGGGTCAGGCGCCTCGCCAACGTGCATAAGCACGGCGGCGAGGGGAATGCGACCGGCGAGGCGGCATGGACACGGCCCTGGCGGAGGCCGGGATCCGGCTACCGCGCGGTCGCGATCGGCGCCTCGGTTGGGGGCCCTCCCGCCCTGTTCGAGGTCCTCGGCCGATTGCCGCGAGACTTCCCGCTGCCGGTGCTGGTGGTTCAGCACATGGCACCGAGCTTCGGCGAGAGCCTCGCTGCGTGGCTGGACCGAAGCGTGCTGCCCTCGGTGGCGATCGCCGCCGATGGCCAGGTGCTCGGGCCCGGGGTCTGGATGGCGCCCGAAGATGCCCACCTGCGGCTGGAGCCGACGATGCGGCTGCGCCTCGACCGCGAGGGCGAGCGCGGCGCGCACCGTCCCTCCGTGGACGTTCTCTTCGAGAGCCTGGCGTCGGCGGTGGGGGAGGACGCGGTCGGCATCGTCCTCACCGGAATGGGTCGCGACGGCGCCGAGGGAATTCGGGAGATCTCAGAGGCGGGCGGACTGACGATCGCCCAGGACGCCGAGACCTCGGCGGTGTTCGGGATGCCCGCCGCGGCGATCGAGGCGGGGGTCGACCTCGTGCTCCCTCTCGAGGATCTCGGGCGGATGCTGGCCACCCTGCGCGTGCGAGGCAGCGGATGACCGGCGAGGCGGTGAGAGCAGTCGCCGAGCGGGTGAGGAGGGAGACCGGAATTGTCGTCAAGGACGCGCAGTTACCCGCTCTCGAGGCGGCGATCGGGAGAGCCGCTCCGGGGATGGGCGCGGAGCAGTTCCTGGCTGAGCTGTCCGGCCGGGCGCCGGCCACTCTGTGGCACCGTCTCGTCGATGAGGTGACCGTGCCCGAGACCTATTTCTTTCGCGAGCGTCGCGAGCTGGAGTCGATCGATTGGCGGCGTCTGGTGGAGGCGGCGAGAGAAGGGGGCTTCGGGTCCGTGCGGGTATGGGTGGTCGGCTGCTCGACGGGCGAGGAGGCCTACTCGCTGGCGATCCTCGCCAGCGAGGAGTTCGGGCGAGAAGCGGCGCCGGTCGCGATCCTCGCCACCGACATCTCCAACGGGGTGCTGAGGCGGGCGGAAGCGGGAGGGGGGTATTCGGAGCGTTCGGTTCGCAATCTGCCGTCTCGCCTCAGAGAGCGCTATCTGTTCCTCGACGACGGCAGCTATCACCTCACGGACAACCTCAAGTCGCTGGTCCGGTTCCGCCATCACAACCTGGTCAATGACCCCTCGCCACCGCTGGGCGAGGTGGCGTTTGACGTGATCATCTGTCGCAACGTGCTCATCTATTTCGACCCGCCGACGGTGGAGCGAGCGCTGCGCTCGCTCGAAGCGGCGCTGCGGCCGGACGGTCGCCTGATCCTCGGCGCCGCGGACCGCCTGACGACCGTGGGGAACTTCGGGCGTGACCCCGCCGGCCCGGCCGAGCGCCGGCGCCGGCGCCGGCCGGCGAAGCCTGCATTGCGGCGACCGCTCGGCCTCGACCCCAAGCCGGGAGAGGCAACCGACCCACCGGCCCCGGCTGCCGCGCCGACGGCGGCCGAGGAGCCGCAGGGACCGCGCCGGCGTGCCGAGGACAGGGTCGAGGACGCCCTGCTCGCGGCCGACGGCGGAGATCTCGACTCGGCGCTCGAGATCGTCAAATCGCTGTTGGTCGAGAATCCGATGATGGTCGATGCATATTTCGTCCGCGGCCTGGTCGAGCTCGATCGCGGCGACCCGGGCGCGGCGATCGGGTCGCTGCGAAGGAGCCTCTACCTCGACCCCTTTTTCGGGCTCGCTGCGTTCGAGCTCGGCCGCGCCCACGACGACGCCGACGATCCAGAAGCCGCCCGGCGGGCTTACGCGCAGGCGCTGCGTACGCTCGACCCCGAGGACGAGCGCCATCGGGCGATCCTCGACCAGGTCGACCTCGTGGACGTCGGCGCTGCCTGCGCAGCGCGCCTGCACGGAGAGTCGGAGGGCGCCCGGTGAAGGTGCTGATCGTCGACGACTCCGCCGCCTACCGGCGCGTGCTCGATGTGGCCGTGAGGAGGCTCGGCCACGAGTGCCTGGTCGCGGTCGACGGGCTGACCGCCTGGGAGAAGTTCGAGGCAGAGGGCGCCGACGTCGTGATCAGCAACTGGATGATGCCCGGGATCGACGGAGACGAGCTCTGCCGGAGGATCAGGGCATCCGAGCGGCCGTATGCCTACTTCATCCTCTTCACGGCGCTCCAGGGCAAGAGGAACGTGATGCGCGGGATGGAGGCGGGAGCCGACGACTATCTCGAAAAGCCGCTCGACGAGGACGAGCTCGAGGCCTGCCTCGTCGCTGCGACCCGGGTCACGGGGCTCTACCGGAAGCTGGCCGAGCAGCAGGGCGAACTGGAGCGACTCAACCGCCAGCTGTTCGAGCAGTCCCGCCAGGACGCGCTCACCGGCATCGGCAACCGGCTGCGGATGCAGGAGGACCTGGTGACGATCGAGGCCAACGTCGAGCGATACGGCAACGGATACGCGGTGGCGCTCTGCGATGTGGACCGCTTCAAGTCCTACAACGACAGCTGCGGTCACCTCGCGGGGGACGATGTCCTGCGGGCCGTGGCGGAGGCATTGGTGCGGACCTGCCGGAAAGGCGACGCGGCCTACCGCTATGGCGGCGAGGAGCTGCTCGTCGTCCTCCCGGGTCAGGGCGTCGAGCTCGCCGCCGCGGCGGCGGAGCGGATGCGGCTCGCGGTCGAATCGCTGGCGATCGCCCATCCGCGTGGCGAGCCCGCCGACGTGGTCACGATCAGCATCGGCGTCGCGGTCCGCCACAGCGGCGGGCGCCCCGACTTCGAGCCGCTGCTGAGTGACGCTGACGACGCCCTCTATAGAGCCAAGGCCGAGGGTCGGAACAGGGTGGTGGTGCACGATCCTGCGCCTTAACATGCTAACTTTGCATAAGTGACACTTTGTTATGTGTCATGAAGAAGTGTCACAGGAGTTTTATACGAGTGTCACAAGAGGTCCAACTTCTTCGTACTGTTGAAGAAGAGGGGACGATTCCAGTGGAACGACTCGACCCCATCTGGATGGGGTCTCGATATGGATGAGCCTTCGCGAGGCGAAGCTCCAAGTGGCGATCCGATCCCGCCCGAGGCGCACTGATGAGGCGGAACGGGGGGGCAGCGGCATCTGCTGAGACCGCGGCGCCGGGCGGGTCGGACTCGGCCGAAGAGCCGGACGACGTTCGCATCCTCGTCATCGACGACCGCCCGGAGACGGTGAAGCTTGTCGATCGCGCCCTGGGCGAACGTTTCGAGTGCCAGTTCGCGAGCAGCGTCAAGCAGGCTCACGAGAGGCTTGCCTCCGACAACTTTCATATGGCTCTCTGCCACCTCGACAGAGTCGACGGGACGGGGTTGAAGGTCCTCTCGGAGATCGTCCGCGAATACCCGTCGACGGCGATGGTGGTCCTGACGACCGGGGAGGACGATCTCGATGCCGCGAGACGGGCTTTCGACCTCGGCGTCTACAGCTATTTGGTGGAGCCGCTCCTCCCCGGGCAGCTGCTGATCACCGTCCTCAGCGCCCTCCGGCGCCGCCAACTCGAGATCGCCGCGGCGGCCCGTAGCCAGAACCTGGAAGAGAGACAGCAGACGATCATCGACATGGCGCCGGTCGGCATCTACGCCAAAGACACATCGGGCCGCTACGTCGTCGCGAACAAGACCGCCGACGAGTTGGCGGGACTGAAGCCGGGCGAGTTGATGGGACGGACCGACGATTCGTTCGTGCTTCCCGAGCAGGTGCACCTCGGCCCCGACAGCGACCGTCAGGTTTTCGAGGAGGGAGCCGTCCAGGAGGCGGTGGAGACCGTCGTCCTCGGGGGGGTGGCGAAGACATTCAAGACGATCAGGTATCCGCTCCTCGACGAGGAGGGTGAGGTCACCGCTTCCGGGGGAATCTCGGTCGACATCACCGACGAGCGTGAGGCGATCCGCCTCCGGGATGAGCTGGCGGATACCCAGCGCAAGGCAATCGAGGAGTTGCAGAACTCCCGCCTGGAGACGATCGAAGGGCTTGCGAAGGCGATCGAGCTGCACGACTCCCCGACCGCGGATCACGTCAGGCGGATGGGCGCCATCTCGGCCTTCCTGGGCGCCCGGCTGGGGCTCGACTTCGACCACGTCCAGCTCCTGCGGGCCGCCGCCCCGATGCATGACATCGGGAAGATCGGCACCTCCGCGGAGATCCTTCGCAAGCCCGGGCCTCTGACCGAGGATGAGCGCACCGAGATGGAGCGCCACACGACGGTCGGGAATGAGATCTTCGCGAATTTCGAAAGCGATCTCTCGCGCCTCGCCGCGTCGATCGCCCTCACCCATCACGAGCGCTACGACGGCAGCGGATACCCGCGTGGGCTGGCCGGCGAGGAGATTCCGCTCGAGGGTCGGATCACGGCCGTCGCCGACGTCTTCGATGCCCTTCTAAGTGACCGCAGCTACAGGCCGGCGATGTCGGTGGACGAGGCGGTCGAAGTGATCGAGGAGGGTCGGGGAGCTCAATTCGACCCGCGGATCGTCGACGTCCTCCTCGGCCATCTCGAGGACGCGCTCGAGATTCGCGCCTGATCGGCCCGACGCCGGCTCGCGCTCCCCGGGCTATCCCCAGGTGCCGGCCTTCTTGGCGGTGCCGGGACAGCCGCCCCGGTTGGCGCCGGCGACGGTGCAGGTGAAGGACATCGCGCCCGTCGCGCTGCGTACGACCGAGAAGGTGTTGCCCCCGGCCGCGGTCACCTTCACGGTGTAGCCGCCCTTGGCCGGAGTCTTGACCTTGACCCCGGTGGCCGGGATCGTCGGCTCGATCGCACGCAGGGCGGCGAGCTTGCAGCTCTTGTAGAGGCCGCCGGCGTCGGAGGCGCAGGCCTCGATCGTCACCTGCGTCGTGTGGGCGAGCTGCTTCGCGCCGGCGTCGTAGGACTTGTCGCGCTGGTTGAAGAAGGAGGGGAGCGCGACGGCGGCGAGGACGCCGAGGATCAGCATCACCACGAGCAGCTCGATCAGGGTGAACCCACGCTCGTCGGCGAGCCTTTGCATGGGCCTGGTGGGCAGGGGTCTCACGCCGGTGGTATCGGCCGGCCCGGTCCCCGGCTGTAGGGGTGACCGAATCTTCCCGGGGAGTTCCGAATAGCCTTGCGCGGGTTGAGCCGAGCACCCGTCCCCTTCAGCCGCGACCCGCGCGCCCCTGACCACCACCGAGGGGCCGGCGGATGACCGCCTGGAAGCTACCTCTGATCGTGATCGCGCTCGTCGTGCCGATCGTCGCCGGGTTCGCGATCGGCGGCGCCGGCCTCGGCCTCGCCTTCGGGGCGCTCTCGATCCTCGGCGTCGTCGTCGTCGCCGCCCGGCAGCTGCCGCGTGGGCCGATCCGCTCGGCGGCGACGGAGGACGGGCTCCGTCACCTGCTGATCGTCGCCACCTGCCCGGTCGAGGAGCCGGCTGCCGTGACGGAGGTGATCCGCGCCGCCCGCCTCGGCGCCGGAGACGACGAGGTCGACGTCCTCGTCCTCGCGCCGGCACGGATCGGCTTCCTCGACCGCTGGGCCTCGGATCTGGAGCCCGCCCGCCAGGCCGCGCAGAGGAACCTCGTCGCGACGGTCGCGGCGCTCGCCAAGGCGGGGGTCGACGCCGAGGCAAGGGTCGGCGACGAGGACGTGATCCAGGCGGTCGAGGACCAGCTGCAGACCTTCCCGGCCACCGAGGTGGTGCTCGTCGGCGCGGCCGGCGACGGCGCCGACCCGGACGCCGAGGTCGCCGCCGAGCTGGAGCGCCGCCTCGGGGCGGAGTTTCGCCGGGCTCGGATCGAGTAGGGGCGCGTCATGCGCCCATGCGGCGCGCGGGGCGCCTCTCAGCAGACGTGGGCCCGGGCCGCGCTGCGGACGACCTCGAAGGCGCTGCCGGGGATCCGCTTCAGGGGATTCAGGCTCTCGTCGTCCCAGCCCCGGTCGCTGGTCCCGCCGATGTACCAGTTGGAGCCGTTGTCGGCGACGATCATGCCGTAGCGCTTCAGCGCCAGCGCGATCGTCCGCGCCGCGCCGTGGACGCTGCCGAGGCCGTAGCCGGCCTTCAGCCGCAGCCGCGTCCCCATCGCCGGAGCGCGCGGGTCGCCGGTGTCGCCGGCGCAGTGGGAGGCGGGGTGGACCCAGGCGTCGCGGGTGCTCTCGACGGTGACCCTGATCGCGTGGTCGATCTGCCCCCGCCGCACCTCGTCGCGGCGAACCAGCCCCGGGAAGATCGGCAGCCCGGCGGCGTCGGCGGAGGTCCAGGAGTCGGGGCGGCGGTGCGCGGAGCGCAGGTTCCAGGAGGCGCCGGAGTCCGCGTTCCAGCGACCGCCGCGGAAGAACGCTCGGTAGAGCTCATCGAGTCGGCAGCGGCCGCGGTCGACGACGAGCACGTGGCGGTCGCCGTCGCTGTGCGGGCCGCCCTCGACCGGGGCTCCGGTCGGGATCGGGAAGGGCCCGGGGTCGCTCTCGTCGCCGTAGGCGGTGTAGTGGACCGGCAGCCGGCGCTGCCCGGCGCCGACGACGGCGTAGGGGAAGCCGTAGGCGCGCGGAGAGCCGAAGTCGGGGTGCAGGTGGTCGCCGCCGTGGGCATCGATGTAGGCGATCGTCGCCGCCGAGTTGCGCGCCACGGGGGCCCTCGAGACGTCCTGGTTCCAGGCAGCCTCGGTGGGCAGGGACGGGGCGTGCGGGGAGAGCGAGGCGGGCGGGTCGGGGAAGACCGGGCAGCCGCCCAGCGCCGGATGGTGACCGACCGCGGCGCCGGTGGCGGGCAGGATCCAGGCGACGAGAAGCGCCAGCGCCGCGGTCGCGACGGTCGCGGCGCCGATTTCCGCCCTCATCACTTCGGCGGCGGCTCGCGGACCGAGAGCCGGCCGACCTCGATCTCGGCAACCTCGACCCGGCCGAGCTTTGCCTGGCCGACCGCGAGCCGGCCGACCGCCAACCGGCCGACGCTGAGCCGCCCGATCGCGAAGCCGCCGACCGCGGCGGCGCCCACCGCCAGCGCGCCCAGCGCCTTGGCGCCCGTCGCCGTCACCGGCCTGGCCTCCGGCCTGAAGGTGGAAACCGCCTGGCTGAGGAACCCGTTCGCCCGCTTCGCCATGCCCTCACCGTAGCGCGGCTAGTCTGCGCGTCCCTTGACCACCGTGCTCGTGCTCATACACGCGCCCTGGGAGCGCCCCCACCGGATCGCCCGCGCCTTCGGCGAGGTCGAGCTGCTCGAGGTGGAAGCGCTCGCCGGCGACCCGCTCCCCTCCCACGACGAAATCGACGGCGTCGTCGCGATGGGTGGGCCGATGGGCGTCGACGACCTCGAGCGGCACCCGGAGCTGGCGGACGAGCGCGAGTGGCTGGCGGAGGCGGTCGAGCGGCAGATCCCCGTGCTCGGGATCTGCCTCGGAGCGCAACTCCTGGCTCGCGCCCTGGGCGCTGAGGTGCGCCCCGGCCCGCGGCCGGAGATCGGCTTCCTCGACGTCCGGGTCAGCGACCCGAACGACCCCGTGGTCGGCGGCCTGGCGCCGGAGGCGACGGTCCTGCACTGGCACGGCGAGGTCTTCGACCTGCCCGAGGGCGCCCGCTCCCTCGCTTCCTCCGCGGCCACCGAGCACCAGGCGTTCCGCTACGGCAACGCCTGGGGGGTCCTCTTCCACCCCGAGGCCGACGCCGCGATGGTCGAGTCCTGGCTCCAGGTCCCGGAGATGGTCATGGAAGCCGGCCGCGCGATCGGCCTCGGCGCCTCCGGCCTGCTGCCCTCACAGGCCGAGGACCTCGAGGCCGACCTGCTGGCGCGCACCGAGCCCGGCTTCCGCGCCTTCGCCGCCCTGGTCGAGTCCTCGGCCTGAGCCGGCGCGCCGATACCCCACTCGCCGTCGGGTAGATTGGACCCCGCGCGGTGGACGTAGCTCAGCTGGTAGAGCTCCTGGTTGTGGTCCAGGCGGTCGCCGGTTCGAATCCGGTCGTCCACCCCTCGTAAAGGGCCAAATCTGGGGATTAGCCGAAATAGGCTGGACCCAATTTGGACCCAAATTCCCGAAGAGCCCTCTCCTCGTTCGTGGGCGTCGAAGAGATGGCTCGGTCATTCCTCGAATTACTTGGGCCGATCCCGGTGACGAATGGCCCGAGCCGGGCGTTTGGTGAGCAGCGGCCAGGGGAAGGGTTCGCCCAATGGCAGAGGCATCTCGGGTTAGGAAGCCCTAACGCTCGAACGAAATCTGGGCTTTCCGCCGGGTGAACGGGTCTCGATCACCTCGAAACGCCTGCCGGCATCAGCTCGGACCAATCGTCTTGAGGGGCTCCGGCAATCAAATCTGCCGAGCGCTAGCCATTGCCTTGCTCTCTGCGGCAACGATCCTCTGCGATGCTTCCAAAGACCGGGCCACGTCCTTCGGTCGAAACGCGGGGTTGAACAGAAGATGCAAAACCCAGCCTAGACATATAAGTGCCCAGAGAATCGCGCCTATTGTGTCCCCGCCGCGAACGTCGAGAATCGTAGTAGCGAGGGACAAGAGAATGATCAGCCACAAAGGCCAGCGAATTCGGCCTCGATCTCTGTATTTCTCAGCAACCTCGACAATCGCGACTGCCAGCCGCGGGTCATTCGAGGCCTTTCCCCGACCAAGCAATAGTTGGACCCTCAACCTGTCGCGATAGGACAGTGCCTGGTATCGGGGCGTCTTCTCCCGCCACCTGTCGCGATAGGGCAATGCTTGGGGTTCCGCCATCTCCTCCAAGTTGGCGCGCCCGCGAAGTGGCATGGGCATGTGGTGAAGTATCTCACCGCTCCAACGGCGTGGTGCCAGCCAGCAAAGTTACGCACAGGATTAACGCCAAGAATAGATTTTGGGGCGATTACCATTCTCGGCGTGGGCAAAATCGCCATCGACATGGGGCGTGGAGCCTTCGGCTGTCGAGCGGCAGCCGCTTGCTTCACCAATCCCGGCAGGAGGGCCACAAACATGGGATTGGGCCGAGCGACTGCGGCGGCAGGCTCTGGGCCGTCTAACTGCATTTTGTTGTCCCCACAGCGCCCATCGGCGCTCACTTGGTCGGAAGGTGTCCTCATCCTCCAAACCCGTCACGCCGGCTAGAGACATGGTGCCAGCGTGCTGCGTCGCGGGCTATTAAACCCACCGAAACCAGGATGAACGGAGACGGACGCGAGCATTCTCCGAATTCACAGGTGGCAACTCTGGTCCACGAGCTCGCCCACGCCTTGGTCAAGCTCGATCACGCCGATGATGACCCCAGGCTCTCCTACGCCGAAGAGGAGGTTGTCGTCGAGGCGGTCGCCTTTGCGGTGTGTGCATCGGTCGGCCTCGCAAAGGGACATGTCGGTCGAGATCGAACGCGGCCACGATCGCAGCGCTGAGAGCCGGCTCTTGTGCGTCGAGCAGTACACCGATCTGCGCTCCCACGGAATCGTCAATCTCGGCCACGGCCTTGGGGCCAGACCTTGCCGACCATCCCGCCCTGGGGTAGCCTCTATGCCGTGAATTTCTCAGGGAGAAAGGGTCCAGCCGTCGAAGCCAGGCGATGGGTCTCGAAGGCGGCGATCGTCGCCTGCCTTGCCTCGCTCATCATCCTGGGCGTCGCCGTGACCGCACAGGGGGCCGGAGGCCCCACGCCCAAGCCGGGCAGCTGGAAGGGCTCCCTGGCGGCGATGAAGGGAGACTTCGGGTACGGGTTCGAGTCGGGAACGGCGACCTTCAAGGTCAAGAAGAAGGGAAGGAAGCTGATCGCCATCGGCACCGTGAAGACGCGCACCGCCTGCGAGGTGGCGGGCGCCGAAACGACCGAAGACGGCCTGATCCCGTCCGAAGCCGGCCCCACGGTGAAGCTCAAGATCAAGGCGCCGGTCTCGGAAGGCAGCGCCAGCGATGAAAAGGGCTCCACGGATACCTTCTCCCTCTACTACTACTCCTTCCAGATCAAGAGCTCCAAGAAGGGGACCTTCAACCTTCACTGGGAAAACTCGCATTGCGGCGCCACCATCAATGGCGTGGTCCGCTGGAAGCACGGCTGAGTCGCTCGCGAACAGGTGCGCAACTTCCCTTCGAATGAGGAGCGTCGATTCGGTCAGGGCCTGAGGTGAACCGAGAGGGGGAAGCAGGCCGAGGCCGCCAACCGTACGAAGGGGGTGCCGGCGCGACATCGGGGCGCGCATCTTGAAGTCACCCGGTTGGGGACAAGCAGCGCGGCGGGCCCATGCCCCGGGCTCCGCTCTTTAGCGCGTCGTCTACCGGCGCCCGTCTGCGGCTATTCCACAGGAGGTGAATCGGGCAAGTCACACTCGCGACCGGGCTCCAGGAGGGCCTTTCGAGCCGGCGAGTCCACGCGCCAGAAGATACGGCTCGCGCTGGAGCGCCAGCACCGTGAGCGGCAAGGGGCTAACATCACCGGACTCAGTCGACCGAACCTGGAGTGGTGGGTGGAATCTCCGGGGTGGGAGGTGTACGTGTCTCGACTCAGGTGTGTCTCGATTGCGTTCGTGGTCGCGATCGCAGCGGCGCTGGGCGGTGCGAGCGTAGCGGCGGCCGGCGAACCGGAAGCGCTGAGCGCGGCGAGCGTCGACACGTCGGTCTCGCTCAACACCCCGCCCGTCGTGGTCGGCGGCGAGCTGTACTTCGACGCCGCCGACGCCGAACACGGGACCGAGCTGTGGCGCTCGAACGGCACCTCGGGAGGGACGGAAATGGTGGCCGACATCCAGGTCGGCACCGGCAGCTCCAACCCCGCCGCTCTGACCAACGTCAACGGCACCCTCTACTTCAGCGCCGACGACGGCGTGCACGGCGCCGAGCTGTGGCGCTCCGACGGCACCCCCGGAGGGACGACGATGGTGGAAGACATCCGCACCGTCCCGTCCCCCTCGGTCGGCTCCGGCCCCAGTGAACTGGCCAACGTCGGCGGCACCCTGTTCTTCATGGCCAACGACGGCGAACACGGCCAGGAGCTGTGGCGCTCGGACGCGGAAGGCACGACGATGGTGAAAGACATCCACGAAGGCGCTCTCTCCTCCGAACCGCGCGAACTGAGCAGCCTCGACGGCACCCTCGTCTTCCGCGCCGACGACGGCGTCCACGGCGCCGAGCTGTGGACCTCGAACGGCGAAGCGGCCGGAACGAAAATGCTCGTCGACATCAACCCCGAAGGGGCGAGCTTCCCGAGCTGGCGGGTGCCGCCGGTCGTCACCCGCCGCCTGTTCAGCGCCCCGCTCTACTTCGCCGCCACCGACCCCGAACACGGGCGTGAGCTGTGGCGCACCGACGGCACCGCCAGCGGCACCGAATTCGTCACCGACATCGATCCCGGCACCGAATCGAGCAACCCGCTCGGCTTCGTCCGCTTCGGCGGCACCACCTACTTCGCCGCCGCCCAGACCCTCGGCGACATCGAGCCGTGGGGCGCCAACGAAACCGAAACGTTCAAGCTGAAGGAGATCAACCCCACCGGCCCCTCGACGCCGCTGGGGCGCGAGGTCTCCAACGGCGTCGCCTTCTTCACCGCCAACGACGGCGAACACGGCCAGGAGCTGTGGCGCTCGACCGGCACCGAAGCGAGCACCCGGATGGTCAAGGACATCAACCCCAGCGGGCCGGCCTTCGTCGGCCTGTTCCCCGAACTGACGGACGTCAACGGCACCCTCTTCTTCAGCGCCGACGACGGGGCGCACGGCACCGAGCTGTGGCAGAGCAACGGCCACGAAGAAGACACGCAGATGACCGCCGACCTCAACTCGACCGGGGCCTCGACGCCGCGGATGCTGACCTCGGTCGGCGGGCGGCTCTTCTTCTTCGCCGACGGGGGCAGCGGCGAGCGGCTGTGGACGCTCTCGACCGGGTTGGGCGACGCGGACGAAGACGGCATCGCCGACGCGATCGACCTCGAACCGGGGAACCCGTCGAGGGCCTTCTCCGACGGAGCGGCTCCGACCGAGGGCGAAGTCGTCGAACCCGGCGACGTGACGCTGACGATCTCCGACGCGGCCGACGCCGACGGGGTGAGGATCGCGGCGGGCCCGGGGAGCGAAGGGGCGACCCTCTCGATGTGCGGCGGTTTCACGCTGGTGGTCGAACCGCAAACCGAAGTGCTGGCGACCTGCGGCAGCCTCACCGTGCAGGTGATCGAGGGCGCCGCGCAGATGAGCGTCGCCGGCGGCACGATCGTCGTCACCGTCCCGGCCGGCGGCAAGGCCAAAGTCAAAGACAACGGCGAAGGCGGCTTCGACGTCGAGAACCTGGGGCCCGGGGACGTCACCGTCACCGTCGACGGCCAGGACCAGACCGTGGGCAGCGGCGAGACGACCACGGTCGAGGCGCCGCCCGCCGACCTGCCGCCGACCGCGGTCGGCGACGAAACAAGCGTCGACAAGGACTCCGGCCCGAACCCGATCGACGTGCTCGCCAACGACGCCAACGAAGACGGCGGGCCGATCGAAGTGATCGCGGTGGGCGGCGCCGCGCACGGCAGCGTCGCGATCGCGCCGGGAGGAGGCGCCGTCACCTACGAGCCCGACGACCACTACTGCGGAGCGGACTTGTTCACCTACACGCTGAACGGCGGCTCCAGCGCCACGGTCTCGGTCGAGGTGCGTTGCGGGCACCACCACGGTCACCACCACGGTCACGGTCACCAGTGTCACGGCCACGGTCACGGTCAGGGGCACCGTCACCATTGCGGCGACGGACGAGATCGGGGCCGAGGCCACGGCGGCGGGCCCAAGCCCGACCGCGGCGGGCCCAGGTCCGGCCACTGACTCGATCCGCCGGGCCAGCGCCATCGAATTGCGACGGCAACGCCGTCGCAGGCCCGAGGTCGCGGCTGAGGGGGCCGGCCGAGAACGTTGAGGAGGACGAGGCGTTGGGGGCGAGGACGCGCCCCGCCCCGCCCCGCGTTTTTGCAACAGCCACCGCGCAGAGCGGGAGTGCTCGACCAGGACGTGGCGAAGAGTGCCTTCGACCAGCAGCTCTGCGTCGCGCAGGACCCGATAGCTGGTGGTGATGCTTGTCGTCCCAAGGCGGGTGACCGCGACCTCGAGCCTCAGCTCCTCGTCGAAGTGCGCCGGCTGACTACAACCTCTGGGCGAGGTTTGGGAACACGGACCCTCGATTCGCCGCGCTGCTCAACTCATTGGGCGACCTGGCAGGGAAAGGCCAAGTACAGACGTTCGCAATTCGCGCTTACCTCGTCGGAGGCAGCCGAGTACTTGGAGACGCTTCGTAAGATGCGGAAGCACGTCGACCGCAGGCCACGGCGGACAGTGTCACTCTCTGCCGGCGAGTACGTGCGACTCACGACTGAGAGTTGACGGGGCATTCCGGAGAGCTGATGGCCACGGCAGACATCAGCTCACAAGGCCCGCCTGTCCTCGGGCTAATGAGAAGCGCTGCGAACGAGAGGCGTTCGCCTTGGTTGGATGGGATCTCGGTTCAGCTCGGCATCGCGAAGCTATGGGCCTCTCGACGCGATCTGCTCGTGGCGAACCCTTGTGGTGCGCCATGTTCGCAGGCTGGCGCGGTCGCGGTGTGTACAACCCGTGCCCTTACGTGTACCATGAGTGCCATGGCTGAAAGAAACCGCCGGATCAATGTCACCCTCGAGCCGGACTATGCCCAGAAGTTGGCGAGCCTTGCAGAGCGCACTCATGTTCAGGAGGGGACGCTGGCTCGCTCGCTTCTTTCCAGTGCGCTGGATGAAGCGGATCCGGATGCCTCGAGGATCACCGAAATTCTCGACGGAATCCCGGGGGCGTGGGAGCGGGCCCAGGAGTCGATCGGACAGGCTCGACGCGGCGAGACGGTGCCGCTCTCCGAGTTGTAGTCGATGCCGGCGATCGAGGTCACGCGCTTGGCGCGTGACGAGCTTCGTGACCTGATTAAGACCCGCCAGCTCCCGGTCGACACGCGGGATCGCATTTCGCGCACGTTGCTC
Organism: uncultured Solirubrobacterales bacterium; assembly: GCA_963727615.1. Taxonomy (GTDB): domain Bacteria; phylum Actinomycetota; class Thermoleophilia; order Solirubrobacterales; family 70-9; genus VRUE01. Next base: position 228,448 of record CAVSHD010000006.1, on the reverse strand, counting down.
ACGCTTGAAGAGTTCCCGCGCGCCGGCAAGCAGCTTTCCGGTGTCTGGCGAGACTGCCGGGCGGTGATCGGTCCGTGGGGCTGGCTGATCGTCGTCTACATGTACATCGAGGCCGAGGATCGAGTTGTCGTCGTTGCCTTCCACGACGCGCGGACGTCCGACGCCGCAATCGCTCGTGTTTGACCTTGCTCGGTATTCGCGGGCGGGTGCTAAGTGGGTACCAAGTTGAGTGCAACTGAGTTCAACTCGGGCCAACTCAAACCGCTTGAGAAAGCCAATAACCAGCCCAGCGGCGGGCACTGATCTCCGCCTAGGTGCTCCGCGGCATCTACAGGCGCGCCCGCAGCGTCTCGGCGAAGTCGTCGATTGCCATTCGCAGAATCTCCGCCCGGACCCTGAGAGTCTGTGGCCGTCCCTCGCCGCTCGCCTCGTCGGAGAGCGAGCTGAGGAAGGGCAGCAGTCTGGCCAGCGCGCGATCCTCGTCCTCGGTGAGGAAGTAATGCGTGATCGGGAAGTGGATCAGGTCGCGGCGGCTGCGGATCAGCTGAACGGTGAAGGAGGCGAGCATCCCCTCGAGCAGTCGCGGGTCGGTCTCGACCAGCTTCTCGCCCAGCTGCTCCTCGGCTTCCTTGGCCAGGTGAACCTCGTGCGCGAGCGAGTCCCGGCGGGAGATTGCGTTGTAGATCGAGAGCAGCCAGGAGATGCTGGCGGTGAGCAGCCCCAACCCAAACAGCGTCTCGACCGGCCCGAGGATCCGCAGCGCAGGCGAGGTGGGCACGATATCGCCGTAGCCGAGGCTGGTCAGGTTGACGAGCGAGACGTAGAGGGCGTCCACGAAGCCCGAGTGATCGGCTGGATTGAGCGCCGGGTCGAAGGTGAAGCCGCTCGGCAGCTGTGGCATGAAGACGAAGGCCCAACCAATCGCCAGGATGGCCGCCCAAGCGGCGATGATGAGGATGTAACTGACCGGCCCGGCAAGCAGGCCCACGGTCCTTGTCCTCCCCGGTGCCCGCCGCGCCACCCACGAGATCGCGGCCACGATCCTCCGCGCGATCATGCCCCGTCCGAGCGGATGGAAGAGAACGTCGAAGATGTCGCGAAGCGCCAGCGCGATCAGCGCGATCCCGAGCAGGGTCCAGACGACGTCCACGTTCGGACGGTATTCGATGCCGCCGGCCTCCGGTCAACGGCAACAACGGGAGGGCATGTGAGTTTCCCCGGATGCGGGACGATGCCGGGGGACTAGCCTGGAGTCGATGAGCGGCCCCCACCGGCAGACGATGCCCATGGCGGATGCCGCCTGGCTCCACATGGACCGGGCGACCAACCCGATGGTCGTCAACGGCCTCAACGTGCTCGCCGCCGAGCCCGACCCCGAGCTCGTCCTCGAGATCCTCCAGGAGCGCCTCGCCGACCGCTTCCCGCGGTTTCGCCAGCGGGTCGTCGACCCGCTCGGGCGCGGTCCTGCCTTCGAGGACGATCCCGCCTTCGACGTCCGCGACCACCTGCACCGGGTCGCCCTGCCCGCCCCTGGCGACCGGGCGGCACTGCAGGAGTTGCTCTCGGACCTGGTCACGCCGCCGCTCGATCCCGGCAAGCCCCTCTGGCACGCCCACCTGATCGAGGGGTACGAAGGCGGCGCCGCGCTCCTCTGGCGGATCCACCACAGCGTCGCCGACGGGATCGCCCTGGGGCGGGTGATGCTCACGGTGACCGACGGCGGAGAGCGGCCGGAGATCGCCGCCGAGGCGCGCGAGGGCGGGGGCGCGGGCCTGCTCCGGCGCGCCGCCGCGGCCGCCCGCGACGCCGGCGCGGCCGCCCTCCACGAGGGGATGGAGACGCTCGCCCACCCCGACCACCTGCGCGAGCTCGCCGGCTCGGCGCTGAGCGACGTCTCGACCGCGGCCCGGCTGATCTCGGCGCCGCCCGACGCCTCCAGCGGCCTGCGGACCGAGCTCACCGGCACCCGCCGGGTCGCCTGGACCGATCCCTATCCGCTGGACCGGGTTCACGAGGCGGCGCGGCTGCGCCGGGTCACGATCAACGACGTCCTCGTCGCTGCCCTCGCCGCCGCCCTCCGCGACGCTTTCGGCGAGGCCGGGGGGCCCGAGATGCCGGAGGAGATCCACGCGATGATCCCCTTCAACCTGCGCCCCCTTGACCGGCCGGTGCCGGTCGAGCTCGGCAACGACTTCGCCCTGATCCTGCTGACGCTGCCGGTCGGCGAGGAGGCGAGCGGCGAGCGGCTGCGGCTGGTCAGCAGCCGCATGGACGAGATCAAGTCCTCGCACGAGGCGCCGATCGCCTACGGGATGATCAGCGCGATCGGGATGACGCCTCCCTGGGTCGAGGACAGGCTGATCGGGTTCTTCACCGACAAGGCGAGCCTGGTCGTCACCAACGTACCCGGGCCGGCCGAGGAGCTCTCCCTGGCCGGGGTCCCGATTCGCGGGGTCCTCGTCTGGGCCCCCTGCTCGGGCAGTCTCGGGACCACGGTCAGCATCTTCAGCTACGCGGGCGAGATCACCGTCGGGTTCATGACCGACACCGCGGTGATCGCCGACCCGGCGCCGCTGGTGCGCGCCTACGAGCGCGAGCTGCGCGCTTATTGCGGCTGACCGTTTGACGGGTCTCCAGGTACCGACGTGGGCCGTACGGCCCATCGCGGGGTCGAGCCCACTCCGTTCTCTCTTCATGGTGCTACGGTCGGCCTTTCCGCGCTGCTGAAGTGCGAGGTGGGCAGGCTGCGTACGTCAAACCGCTGAGGGGGGATTTCGTGGGGAGAAGACGACTTGGATCGGCTCTGGCCCTGTCGCTGAGCGTTCTATTGCTCGGCGCCGGAGTGGCGGATGCCGCCACGCCGATCGCGGCCAGCTCGGTCGCCACCGGCCGCGGGCACACCTGCGCGATCCTCACCTCGGGCCAGGTCGTCTGCTGGGGCAACAACTTCTACGGCGAGCTGGGCAACGGCACCAACAGCCCGAGCAAGACGCCGGTGTCGGTCACCGGCCTCACCGACGCCAAGTCGATCAGCTCCAACGGCGAGTACACGACCTGCGCGATCCGCACCGGAGGCCAGGCGCTCTGCTGGGGCAAAAACATCGCCGGCCAGATCGGCGACGGGACCAAGGAAGACCGCAACGTCCCGACCCCGGTCACCGGCCTCACCGACGCCAAGTCGATCAGCTCGGGGGCGCTCCACACCTGCGCGATCCGCGAATCGGGACAGGCCGTCTGCTGGGGCGCCAACGAGCAACGGCCAGCTCGGCGACGGCAGCACCACCGAGCGGCTCACACCCGTGAACGTGAGCGGGCTGACCGACGCCAGGAGCATCGCGGTTGGGCCCAACCACACCTGTGCGGCTCGCGAGGGGGAGGCGAAGCCCTCTGCTGGGGCTACGACGTAGGGGGCGTTCTCGGCAAGGGATCCCCCGGCGGTGGCTTTGCGGTGAAAGTGCCGGGCGCGGTCAAAGGCCCCGGCGGGTCCGGCACCCTTGGGGACATCACCCAGGTGGCCGTCGGCGAGACCCACAGCTGCGCGCTGGAAGAAGGCGGGCAGATGTACTGCTGGGGAGACAACGTCTTCGGGCGCTTGGGCGACGACACCACCGAAAGCAAGAACGCCCCGGTCGCCGTCCACGACATGGCCGATGCGAAGTTCATCTCGGCCGGGTATGCGTCGAGCTGCGCGATCCGCGAATCCGGCCAGGCGCTCTGCTGGGGCTCCAACGCCCAGGGGAGGCTCGGCGACGGCACCGAAGCCGAGCGGCATGTTCCGACGGCGGTCCCGGGGGTCGGTGACGCCAAATACATGAGCGGCAAACTGGGCCACATGTGCGCCGTGCGGGTCTCGGGCGAGACGGTCTGCTGGGGCGACAACGGGTCCGGCCAGCTCGGCGATGGCACCGAAATGAACAGCCTGACGCCGGTCGTCGTGGTGGCCGGCGCGGCCGCTTCGACCCCGCCGCCGGCGATCGCCGCGGTCAAGACGCCGGTGCCGAAGAAGAAGAGCGGCGGCAAGGCAAAGGGAAGCGGCAAGGGCTACGGCAAGTGCCTGGCGCAGGCCAACAAGGCCTACAAGAAGGCGGTCAAGAAGGCAAAGCACAAGCACGGCAGGGCACACCGCAAGGCGCTCAAGGCGGCGAAGAAGAAGAAGCACAAGCTCGTCGGCAAGTGCAAGAAGCGCTTTCACAAGCGCAAGGGGAAGAAGAAGCACCACCAGGGTTCGGCCAGGCGCCACCCGTAAACTGAGGTCGAAGCGGGGGGCTCACGAGCCTGCGTCTCGGGTCGGTCGAGGAGCTGGGCGACGTGCTCACCACGTTGCTGAACGCCATGAGGTAGATCCGGGCTTGCCGAGAGCGGGCGGGTGCTCGACGCCCGTTTGCAGTCGTGGGAAGCAGTCCGGCTAGCCTTCCCGGCGAAACGACAGAGGGGAGTTGCCGATGCTTTCTTGGCTGGCGGGGAAGATGATCTCCCGCAACATGAGGTTGATCCGGGCAGGGGACGCGGGGCCGACGCTGGCGCTCGACGCCGACGACGTCAGGTTCCGCTTCCCCGGCACGAGCTCCTTCGCGCCGGGGGCGAGCGACAAGCGGGAGCTCGAAGCCTGGCTTGACCGATTCACCTCGATCGGATTGCAGATCTATCCCGACCAGGTGGTCCTCAAGGGCTTCCCCTGGCGGCAGACGATCTGCGTGCGCGGGCACATCCACCTCGACGACCCCGAGGACGGCCGGGTCTACGAGAATCGCTACGTGCTCTGGGGGCGCATCGCCTGGGGAAAGCTGCGCGAGTACGAGGTCTACGAGGACACCGAAGAGACCCGGAGGCTCGACGAGTGGCTGGCGAAGGCCGGCAGGCGGTAGCCCTGCGCGCCGCCGTCCGCGGCCGTGTCCAGGCGGTGGGCTTTCGCGAGGCGACGGTTCGCGAGGCGCGCCGCCTCGGGGTCCTCGGCTGGGTTCGCAACGCCGACGACGGCTCGGTCCTCGTCCACGCCGAGGGGCCCGAGCGGGCGGTCGGGGAGCTGGCCGACTTCCTCGGCGAGGGGCCGCCGGCGGCAGGGATCACCGCGGTCGAGATCGAGCAGGCGAAGGTCGAGGGCCACGAGCAGTTCGCGGTCCGCGGCGTCCGCGCCGGGGCCTTCGTCGTCCAGGAGCATCGCGCCACCGCCCACCACTTCGACCTGCGCCTCGAGGTCGAGGGAGCGATGCGCTCCTGGGCGCTCCCCAAGGGCCCCTCGATGGACCCCGCGGTCAGGCGCCTGGCCGTCCAGGTCGAGGACCACCCGCCCGCCCACGAACCGTTCGAGGGGCGGGCCGGCGACGGCGGCGCGATCGTCTGGGACCGCGGCGGCTACGAGCAGGGCGGTCGCGTTTCGTGGCCGGAGGCGCTCGAGCGGGGCCACGCGGTCTTCGTGCTTCACGGGGAGAAGCTGAGCGGGGGCTTCGCCCTGCAGCGGACCCGCTCCGGCGAGAAGCCCCAGTGGCTCCTGATCAAGCGCCGCGACGAGCAGGCGCGCCCGGGCTCCGACGTGGTCGCCGAGGAACCGCGATCGGTGCTCGGCGGGCGGACCCTGGATGAGCTTCTGGAGGAAGGCTAGAAAGCCACCCGCACCGCGATCGCGAACTCGTTGCACGATGAGGCCGTCGAGTGGAAAGATCCCTCCGACCATGCCCTGTGAGATTGCCAACGACGTCGCGTAGTCGATGGGACTGAACGACGAGGAGGCGGTCGACGCGACGCGGCGCACGCGGCTGGCGAGCGAGCGCACCGAGCTCGCCTGGTGGCGGACCGGGCTCACCGCCCTCGCCGTCGCCCTCGCCGTCGGCCGGGTCGTCCCCGGCCTCGACAACAGCTCGGTGCGCTGGCCCTATGTCGGGGCCGGGATCTGCTTCGCCCTATACGGCGTCGCGGTGATCGCCTACGGCAGCCGGCGCCGCACGCGGGTCGAGCGCGACCTGGCCGCGGGCCGCTTCCCCGAGCCCTCCGGCCTCGCCCACGGGGCCCTCGTGGCCGGAGGCATCGGCCTCGGCCTGCTGACCGTCGTCCTCATCGCGATCGACTAGGAGGGGTGGGCGCCTGGCCGGCGGCGCCTCCCGCCGCCATCAGCCGCTCGTGGACGAAGCGGACGACCGTCGCCCCCTCGCCGACCGCGGTCGCGCAGCGCTTGATCGAGCCGGCGCGCACGTCGCCGGCCGCGTAGACCCCGGGCACGCTCGTCTCCAGCAGGCCCTCGGCGCCCGGCCTCGGCGCCCGTGAGCACGAACCCGTGCGCGTCGCGGGCGACCGTCTCGCCGAGCCACTCGGTGCAGGGGACGGCGCCGAGGAAGAGGAAGAGGAAGGAGAGCGGCAGCCGGGCCGCCGTCCGTGAGGGTGACGCGCCTCGAGCTCGACCGTCCTCTCCGTGCAGCTCGGCGACCTCGCTGCGGTCGCGGACCGCGACGCCGTAGCGGTCGAGGTCGTCGATCAGGTAGTCGGACATCGTCTCGGAGAGGTCCGCGCGCCGGTGCAGGAGGGTCACCAGGGCGCCGCCGCGGGCGAGCCAGATCGCCGCCTGGGCGGCGGAGTTGCCGCCGCCGACGACGCCGACCCGCGGGCCGCCGCAGAGCTGGCGCCTCCGGCGGGCCGGCCGCGTAGAAGACGCTGATCCCCTCGTAGCTCGTCGAGGTCGTGCGACCGGCAGGCGCCGGTACTCGGCACCGGTCGCGAGCAGACCGCCCGGGCCGCGACCTCGTTGCCGTCCTCGAGCCGCACGAGTGGCGCTCCTCGCCCGGCTCGAGGGCGCTCGCCCGGTACGGCGTCGCCGTTCGGGCCCCGAACTTGCGGGCCTGGGTGATCGCCCGGCTGGTCAGCTCGGAGCCGCTGATCCCGCCGGGGAAGCCGAGGTAGTTCTCGATCCGGCGCGAGGTCCCCGCCTGGCCGCCGAGCACGGTGCCCTCGACGACCAGGGTGTCGAGGCCCTCGGAGGCTCCGTAGACGGCGGCGCCGAGGCCGGCGGGCCCGCCGCCGAGGACGAGCAGGTCGACCTCCTCGCGGTCATCGAGCTCGAGCCCGATGCCGAGCGCTCGCGAGAGCTCGCCGTTGCTGGGCCGGCGCAGCTCGACGCCGCCCGGGAGCCGCACGATCGGGACTTCGGCCGGGTCGACCCCGGCCAGCAGCTCGGCGGCCTCGGGGCTCTCCTCGGGGTCGACCATCGAGTGGGGGATGCGCATCCGCCTGGCGAAATCGACCAGCTCCCGGGTCGGCGCCGAGTCGTGCGGGCCGAACGACCTCCGGGCCGATGCCCTGGCGCTGCTGGAGCAGCTCGCGGCGCTCGACGAAGGCCGAGAGCAGCAGGTCGGAGAGGGTGCCGTCCTCGAACAGCAGCCGCCGCAGCTCCTCGCGGTCGACGGCGAGATAGCGCAGCGGCTCGGTGACGACGGCGGTCAGGAAGACGGTCTGCCCGGAGAGCAGGTTCATCTCGCCGAGGAAGCCGGAGGCGCCGTGGCGGACGATCTCCCGGCCGGCGCCGTCGATGACCGCGACCTCGCCCTCGAGGATCGCCACGAACGGGTAGGTCTCGTCGCCGATCTCGTAGAGCCTCTCGCCGGCCTCGGCGGTCAGCTCCTCGCCGTGCTCGGCAAGGAGCGCGAGCTGCGAGCTCGAGAGAACGCGGCTCAACGGGCCGGCCATCGATCAGCCCAGGCGGGTCGGTGCGCTCATGGCCGGCAAGCCTAGATGCTTGCCGCGCCCGGGGGTGAGAGGCTGCCGGGCATGAGCGCCGGCTCGCCGACCCCGACCACGTTCAGCGGCAGGACGGCCTGGGCGCGCAGCCTGCAGGCGCCACTGCGCGAGTTCCTGGCCACCGAGACCGGCAGCGCCAGCGTGCTGCTCACGGCGGCGATCGCCGCCCTGGCCTGGGCCAACGTCGACGCCGGCTCCTACGAGAGCGTCTGGCACACGCAGCTCTCGATCCGGGTCGGCGACTCGGGGGTCTCCCAGACCCTGCGCGAGTGGGTCAACAGCGGCCTGATGACGTTCTTCTTCTTCGTCGTCGGGCTCGAGATCCGCCGCGAGCTCGACCTCGGCGAGCTGCGCGAGCGCCGCCGCCTGGCGCTGCCCGTGCTGGCGGCGCTGGGCGGGATGGCGGTCCCGGTCGCCATCTACCTCGCGATCAACGCGGGGCGCGGCTCGGCGGCCGGGTGGGGCGTGGCGATGTCCACCGACACGGCCTTCGCGCTCGGCATGCTCGCCCTGGTCGGGCCCCGCTTCCCCGAGCGCCTGCGCGGCTTCATGCTGACGATCATCGTCGTCGACGACGTCGTCGCCCTGCTCGTCATCGCCTTCGCCTACAGCGCCGAGGTCGCCCTCGTGCCGCTGCTGGTGGCCGCCGGGGTCTTCGGGCTGATCCTCACGGTCCGCGCCGCCGGCGTGCGCCCCGGGCTCGTCTACCTGCTGCTGGCCGCCGTCGCCTGGGTGGCGCTCTACGAATCGGGCGTCGACCCCATCGTCCTCGGCCTCGCGGTCGGGCTGATCACCTGGGCCCACCCGGCCGGCCGCGGCGAGCTCGAGCGGGCGACCGACCTCTTCCGCCGCTTCCGCGAGCAGCCCACACCCGAGCTGGCTCGCTCCGCCGGCGTCGGGCTTCAGGCCGCGGTCTCACCCAACGCCCGCCTGCTGGGGCTCTTCCACCCCTGGACCAGCTTCGCGATCGTGCCCCTCTTCGCACTCGCCAACGTCGGCATCTCCCTCGACGGCGACTTCCTCTCGAGGGCCTACTCCTCGCCGATCACCCTCGGGGTGATCGGCGCCTATGTGCTCGGCAAGCCGATCGGGGTGGCCGGGGCGTCCTGGCTGACGGAGACCCTCAGCCGCGGCCGGCTGCGCCCGCCCGTCGGCTGGGCCGCCGTCGCCGGCGGCGGCGCGATCGCCGGAATCGGCTTCACCGTCTCGCTGCTGATCGCCGCGCTCGCCTTCGAAGGGGTCGAGCTGAAGGAGGCGAAGCTCGGCGTGCTCAGCGCCGTCGCCTGCGCCTCGGCGCTCACCTGGTTCGTCTTCAAGGTTGCGGCGCGGCTGCCGCGCCAGGCGCGCATCCGGGCGCTGCTGGGGGGCTCGCAGACCCTCGTCGACCTGGCGCTCGCGGTCGACCCCGACCGTGACCACGTGCGCGGCCCGGGGGGCGCCGCTGTCACCGTCGTCGAGTACGGCGACTTCGAGTGCCCCTACTGCGGTCGCGCCGAGCCGGTCGTCCGCGAGCTGCTCGCCGACTTCGGCGATCTGCGCTACGTCTGGCGGCATCTGCCGCTCTCAGACGTGCACCCGAACGCGCAGCTGGCGGCGGAGGCCGCCGAGGCGGCGGCGGCCCAGGGCAGGTTCTGGGAGATGCACGACCAGCTGCTCGAGCACCAGGGGAGCCTGCGCCCCGCCGACCTGCATGCATACGCCGAGCGCCTGCGGCTCGACCTCGACCGCTACCACGAGGACCTCGGGCACCACCGCCACGCCGCCCGCGTCGAGGAGGACGTCGACTCGGCCGACGCCAGTGGCGTCACCGGCACGCCGACCTTCTTCGTCAACGGCCTTCGCCATGACGGCGCCTACGACATCGGGACCCTCTCGGCGGCGGTGCGGGCCGCCCGGGCCCGGTCAGCGCTGGCGCGCTAGCCGCGGCTGCGCTCCTGCTCCTCGACCGTCAGCTCGGCGGTCGGGTTGGCCTCGAGGCGCGCGTCGGGAATCGGCTCGCCGCTCTCGACCGATACCCCGTAGGTGCCGGCGGCGAGGCGCTCCTCGGCCCGCGCGACCACGGCGAGCCGGCGCCTCAGGTCCTCGAGCCGGCCGGCGTCGAACTCGTCCTGGTAGAGGCCCTCGGAGTCGATGTCCCCGGGCTCCACCCGCTCGTCGCCCTCTTCCGGCCCTTCGCGCTCGAGCGAGGCGATCTCGGCCTCGACCTTCGCCCGCTCGGCGGTGAGCAGCTCCTTTGCGCGGTCCGAGTCCACCCGGGAACCCTATCGCCCTACGATTCGCAGATGCTGATCGACGGCGAACCGCTCGCGGCCCCGGCCGCGCCTCTCGACGATCTGCTCAGGATCGGCCTCCGGTCCCACCCCGACGAGGTCGCCCTGGTCTCGGCGAACCGACGGCTGAGCTGGCAAGCGCTGGAGGAGGAGAGCGCCGCGCTGGCGGGCGGCTACAGGTCGATGGGCCTCGCGCCCGGCGACCGGATCGCCTCGCTGATGCCGAACCGGATCGACCTCGTCGTCCACTACCTCGCCTGCTTCCGGGCGGGGCTGATCCCGACGCCGCTCAACTACCGCTACACGCACCGCGAGATCGATCACGCGCTCGAGGTCAGCGGCGCACGGGCGCTGCTCGCCCACGCCGAGCGGGCCGAGGACGTCGGCGCGAGCAAGCTCGCCGGCGAGCTCGCGCTGGGCACGATCGCCTACGGCGCCGCCGAGCTCGCGGGCCCGCCGAGCGGTGAGTGGGGGCGGGCGTTCGACTCGTTGCTCGGCGGCGAGCGGCTTGCCCCCGATCCAGCACCCGACCCCTCCTCGCCGGCGGTGATCTTCTTCACCTCCGGCAGCACCGGGCCGGCGAAGGGCGTCACCCACACGCGCGAGTCGCTGCGGTGGATGATCGCCAGCGCCGCCTCCGCCTTCGAGCTCGGCGCCGAGGACGTATTCCTGCCCGGCTCCTCGATGTCCCACATCGGCTCCTTCCTCTGGGCGCTCGCGACGCTCTCGGTCGGCGGCCGGGTCGTCGTCGCCCGTACCTCCGACGCCCACGAGCTGCTGCCGCTTCTGCGCGAGCAGCTGCCGACGGTGCTGGCGATGATCCCGGCGGCGCTCTCGGCGCTGATCCGCGACCACGATCTCGGGCCCCGCGACTTCGACTCGCTGCGCCTCTGCCGCGCCGGGTCGGACAAGGTCTCGACCGAGCTGCTCACCGAGTTCGCCGCCAGGGCCGGCTTCCCGATCGTCGAGGGCTACGGGATGACCGAGGTCGGCCTGGCGACGCTCAACCCGCCCTCGGGCGTCGTCAAGCAGGGCTCGATCGGGCGGCCCGTCTGCGGCTTCAGCATCGCCGTGCGGGGCGAGGACGGCGGCCAGGTCGAGCCGCAGGCCGTCGGCCGCATCTGGATCCGGACCCGGAGCCGCATGGCCGGGTACTGGGAGGCGCCGGAGGCCACCGAGGAGGTTCTCGCCGACGAGTGGCTCGACTCGGGCGACCTGGCCCGCGCCGACGAGGACGGCTATCTCTGGTTCTTCGGGCGCAAGAAGCAGGTGATCGTCCACGACGGCTCCAACATCAGCCCGCTCGAGGTCGAGGGCGCGCTCGACGAGCACCCGGCGATCGCCCTGGCCGGCGTGGTCGGCATCCACGACACGGTCCACGGCGAGAACGTCCGCGCCTACGTGACCCTGCGCGAGGGCGCGGAGCGCCCCTCGAGCGCCGACCTGATCGTCCATTGCCGCGAGCGCATCGGTTACAAGGCGCCCGAGGAGGTCGTCTTCCTCGAGGAGATGCCCCTCAACCCGACCGGCAAGATCGACCGCGTCGGCCTGAAGCGGATGGCCGAGGACCATCTCCACCCGCACGGCCTCGAGGAGCCGAGCTGACCTCGGCCGCGCTCAGCGCAGGAAGACGACGCGGCTCAGCCTGCGGGGCTTCGCGCCCGGCGTTGCGATCGTGGCCCTGACGGCGAGCCGGGCCCCGGCCGCGGCAAGGGCGAGAGCCCTGCCCCTGCGCACCCTGAGGCGGAGCTTCAGCGGGCCCGCCTTCCTCGCTCTTGCCGAGCGCTTGGCGAGCAACCGCCTGCCGAGCCCGTGGCCTCGTGGCGCGAGGAGGCGGACGTTCGCCCGCGCTCCCGGGACCGGCATCACCACCCGCACCGGCACCCCCTTCCTCGAGGCGACCCGCGCCCGCACGCGCCGCGGCACCAGGAGACGGGGGCGGAGCGGCGGCTTGACGATCAGCTTTGCGGCGCCGGTCACCGCGCCGCCCTGGGCCGCGGTCGCCGTGAGCGTCACTTCGTAGGCGCCCGGCCGCGCGTTCGCGGGCACCGTCACCGCGACCTTGCGGGTCGTCGCCGGCGCTCGCCTCGTCGCTCCGCCCTGGGGCTTGCGGGAGAAGCTCGGGCTCGAGACGGCGAGCTTCGCGCCCGGCAGGTTCGAGCCCGCGGTCAGCGCGAACTTCGGCAGCGTCGTCGCGCTGCTCGCGAAGTCGAGCGTGAAGAGGGCCTTGACCTGCGTTGCCGGCGTCGCCCGGGCGACGCCCCGCGCGGCGACCTTGAGGTCGGAGGTGCCGAGTTCGCGTTCCAGTTCCGGTTCCGGGACCGCGCAGATGGTTTCCGGGCCCTCTTCGCAACTGACCGGGCGGGTGGCCGGCAGTTCCGCGTTGACAGATCGCCAGCCGGGCAGGACGGTCGCCCTGAGCGGCGCCCCGCCCGAGCCGCCGTCGGGGGCCGGGGCCGGCGTGAGGCCGGCTTCGACGTTCCAGTTGAGCGTTTCCGTGGCCGGGTCGGCGAGCACCGGCGAGCGGTAGCCCACGGCTTCGAAGCCGGCCGGGACGACGATCGGCACCGGTTCCACGCCGGGCCTGTTGGCGAACGCCGCGGCGACTTCGGCGTTGCGGGACAGCACCGTGGCGGGCGCCGCGGGCGAAGCGGGGGTGAGTGCGAGGGTCTGTGGCGCGCTCGTCCCGGTCGGCACGATCAGGGCGAGCAGGAACTGGCCCTGGCTCGGTTCGGTGGAGGTCCCGCAGTTCGCGCCGACGATTTTCCCTTCCGATTCCTGGAGCGTGAAGCTGCAGACTTCGAAGCGCAGCGCGACCGGGCCGATTCCGCCCGGCTGGGTCAGTGCGATCGAGCCGGGCTTGACCCAGAGGCAACCGCTGAGAAGCAGCGCCGCGAAGCCGAGGCCGAGAAGCGCGGTCGAGCGGCGGACGAGCACCGCCAAAAGATAGCTCGCGGGCCGTCTGGCCCCTGCGGGCACGGTTGTACGGTTCGCCGGTGCCGCCGACCCTCGACGAGCTGAAAGTCGCCGACTCCGCGGTCGCCTGGCGCGGTTGCGGGTTCGAGGTCGAGGGGGAGGCCTGCGTGCTGGGCGGGGTGCGGATCGCCCTCGCCGGGGCCGAGCGCGGCCGCGGCCTGCTCGGCTGGTCCCTGCGCGGGGTCGAGGCCGGATCCATCGACGGCCTCGAGACGGCGAGCTCGGAGCGGCCGCCGCCCGATCAGGCGCGACGGCATCCGAACGGGGTGACCGCGGTCGACCACGTGGTCGCGATCAGCCCCGACCTCGACCGCACCGTGGCCGCGCTCGAGGGTGCCGGCATCGAGCTGCGCCGGGTCCGCGAGGAGCCGACGCCGGCCGGCGCCCCGCGCCAGGCGTTCTTCCTGCTCGGGCCGACGATCCTCGAGGTCGTGCAGGAGCCGGAGGCGGCGATCGAGAGGGGCGGCGGCGCCGGGCCGGCCTTCTTCTGGGGCCTGGCCCTCCTCGCCCCCGACATCGACGCCACCGCCGAGCTCCTCGGCCACCGCTGCGGCGAGGTCCGCCCCGCGGTGCAGCCGGGCCGGAGGATCGCGACCCTGCGCCGCTCGGCCGGCCTGACCGTCCCCGTCGCCCTGATCACGCCCCGGCCGGGGCGTGAGATCGGGTAAACACCCGGGCAGTCCATCGAGCAAGGAGTTGGGATGAGCGAGACAGACGCGCTGGTCGCGAACGCGCGGGCATACGAGCGGGGCTTCGAGGGCGGCGGGATGGGCCCGGCGCCGGCGCGGCGGGTCGCGGTCCTCGCCTGCATGGACGCCCGCCTCGACCCCTGCGCCCTGCTCGGCCTCGAGCCCGGCGACGCGCACGTGATCCGCAACGCCGGCGGCGTCGCCTCCGACGACGCGATCCGCTCGCTGGCGATCTCGCAGCACCTGCTCGGCACCGAGGAGGTCGTCCTCGTCCACCACACGGATTGCGGCATGCTCGGGCTCACCGACCAGGAGCTCGCCGAGCGGCTCGAGGCCGCCTCGGGAGAGCGGCCGCCGTGGCCCGTTCACGGCTTCGCCGACGTCGAGCAGGACGTCCTCGACGGGATCGCGCTGATCAGGCAGAGCCCCTTCATCCCCCGCACCGAGAGCGTCCGGGGGTTCGTCTTCTCGGTCGAGACCGGGGAGCTGCGCGAGGTCGGCGATGTCGCTGCTGGATAGGCTGCGGCGGGGCGCCGCCGCTCAGGCGTCGGGCTTCGGCTCGCAGCCGGTCCCGCCGACCAGGATCCCCGATCCCAGGTGGGCGCCGAGGACCGGTCCGACCTGGGTGCAGAAGAGGGGCTCGCGGCCGAGGATCGATGTTCCCTGCTCGACCAGGTCATCGGCTTCCTCGGCCGATTGCGCATGCTGGACGAACCACTGCTCGGCGCCCCGCTCGGCGAGCTCGTGCAGGTAGCCGACCATCACCTGCCTTGCCCGCCGCCTGGTCCGGACCCTGCCCACCGGAGCGATTTCGGTGCCGAAGGTGAGGATCGGCTTGATTTTCAGCGCCGCCCCGACGAGCGCCTGGGCGGCGCCGATCCGGCCGCCTTTGCGCAGGTACTCGAGCGTGTCGAGGCAGAACCACATGTCGAGGCCCCGACGGGCCTCGGCGACTGCGGCGAGAACCTCCTCGGCGCCGAGGCCGCGCTCGGCGGCGCCCGACGCGGCGAGCACCAGGCAGCCGAGGCCGCCGGCGCCGGTCTGGCCGTCGACCACCGAGACCTGGCCGGGTAGCCCGCGATCGGCGATCACCCGGGCCGCCTCGGTGGCGCTCTCGAAGGTGCCGGAGAGGCCGCTCGCGATGTGGACGGAGACGATGTCCCGTCCCGCCTCGGCGAGGGGCTCGAAGACGTGCAGGAAGTCGCCGACCGAGGGCTGCGAGGTCGAGGGGAGGTCGTCGGAGTCGCGCAGCCGCTCGTAGAAGGCCTCGAGCTCGTATGAGTCCTCCGGGCGCAGGTCCCCTCCCCAGCCGACGAAGAGGTTGACCCGCCTGATCCCCTGCTGCTCGATCATCTCCACCGGCAGATAGGTCGTGCTGTCGGTGACCACGGCGACCTGGCCGTCCCGCGTGCCGGCCTCGGGCTCTCTCTCGGTTGAAGGCGGGCTCATCGAGCCTGGCAGCCTAAGCCCCCGCAGGTAAAGGGAGCGGCTCGGGGTGCGCGCGCCGGGCTCGTTCGGAATCCGCCGGGCGCGACTGGGCGATCTGATTCAATCGGTTCACCAGAGAAAGGAGGTGGTCCTAACTTGAGTCACATGCTGCAGGGGACACTGGAGGTGCAGGGCCGCTAGGCGCCGCACGAGTTCGGCAGCCCGGCGGAATCCAACCCGGGCACCGGCGAGCAAAGGAAGGCCGGGCGTTGTCCCACCCGGTCGCGGTTTCCGCGCTCGCTCCAAGAGCACCTGACCAGGGCCGCCCACGGGCGGCCCTGGTCGTTCATGGCAGCGCCGCCTCGATCGACGCGGCGACGGCCTCGCCGGCTACCTCGACCGGCTCGGTGCTGCGCAGGGCGCGGCTGAGGACGAAGGCGCCCTCGAGCGCCGCGATCGTCTCGATCGCCAGCGCCCGGGCCCGTGCCCGCTCGATCCCCTCTTCCGCGAAGCGCTCCGTCGCCCCCTCGATCCAGGCGTCGAAGACGTCGGCGCAGGCCCGACGCAGCTCCTCGTTGGCGCTCGACACCTCGAGCGCGACGGTGGCGATCGGACATGCGTCGGCGAAATCGGTTTCGCGCAGCGTCTGCGCGGCGCCGGCGAAGAAGGCCCTGATCCCGGCGACGATCTCCACGTCGGGCCCGGCGTACTCGCCGAGCAGCAGCCCGTAGAGCAGGCCCGAGCGACGGATCGTCTCGGCGCCGAGCTGCTCCTTGCCGCCGGGGAAGAAGTGGTAGAGCGAGCCGAAGGGAGCGCCCGCCTCGGCGACGATCTGCTTGACGCCGGTGCCGACGTAGCCCTGGCGCCGAAACAGCTCGCCGCTGCTCTCGAGAATTCGCTCCTTGGTGTCGCCGGCCACAGGCCCTCCTCGTCTCCCTCGTTGGTTCGGTGGGGCGATGATAGGTTCTCCTCACTAGAGCGATCTATCTAGAAGGAGGCCGGGATGCCGCAGGTCGATGTGTCGGCGGGAGCGATCGGGTACGAGGACACGGGCGGCGACGGCCACCCGGTCGTGATGCTCAACGGCCTGGCGATGGACGGGCGCCAATGGCGCAGGGTCGTCGCCGAGCTCGCGCCCGAGCACAGGTGCCTGCTGCCGGTGCTGCCCTTCGGCGCCCACGAGGTCCCGATGAGGCCCGACGCCGATCTCTCGCTGCGCGGGATCGGCAGGATCGTCGCCGAGTTCCTCGAGGCCCTGGGCCTGGAGGGCGTGACGCTCTGCTTCAACGACTGGGGCGGAGCCCAGACGATGATCGCCGACGGGCTGATGGACCGAGTGGGATCGCTCGTCCTCGTCTCCTGCGAGGCCTACGACAACTATCCCCCCGGCCTCGCCGGCCGCGCGGCCTGGCTCTCGGCGAAGCTCCCCGGCGGCATCGCGATCATGCGCCGTGTGCTGCTCAGCCGCCGCCTGCGGGCGCTGCCCTTCGTCTTCGGGCAGATGTCGAAACGCGGGGTGCCCGACGAGCTGATGCGCGAGTGGCTGGAGCCCCTGCGCCGCGCCGAGATCCGCCGCGACCTGGCCAAGTACGCGGGCGCGGCGATGGCCGGCCGCAGGGACATGGCCGAGGCGACAGCAGCGCTGCCCGGATTCGACCGGCCGGTGCTCGTCGTCTGGGACATCGAGGGCAGGATGATGCCGACCGAGCACGGGCGGATGCTCGCCGAAGCCTTTCCCGCGGGCCGCCTGGTCGAGCTCTCCGACTGCTACACGCTGATCCCCGAGGACCGGCCGCAGGCGCTGGCGGCCGCGATCCGGGAGCTCGTCGCCGGCGCCCGGGCCCACCCGGTCGTCTCCGGCTGACAACCAACCCGGGGGTGTGGAACGGAGGGGGGCGGGCGGAAGCGGCGAAGCTGCGGGCCGCGTATCCCTGAATCGAACAGGCCTGCTAAGTGCCCGGTATTGGACACCCAGGCTCCCGCATATTCATACATTGGGTACCGGTGCTTTTCGTGCTCGTGCCTGAGCGGACAAGGGAACGGTGATGCAGGTTGCCGTTTCTCGCAATTGGGCCTACTGTGGGTCCGTCGATCGGTTGTGTGGTCAACAGTTTCGGGACCGGTGAGGAGCGTGAAATGCCGGGGGACGAAGCGGGAAGCACATTCGAATCCGGCGCCGGCGGCTCGACCTTCGAGCAACTTCTCGAGGCAGCGCCGGACGCGATCGTCGG
Source organism: uncultured Solirubrobacterales bacterium (assembly GCA_963727615.1). Taxonomy (GTDB): domain Bacteria; phylum Actinomycetota; class Thermoleophilia; order Solirubrobacterales; family 70-9; genus VRUE01. The sequence continues at coordinate 211,132 of CAVSHD010000006.1, read as the reverse complement.
CATAGATCGCGCGGGCCGCATCGTCTTGGTCAACGGCCAGACGGAGGCCCTATTCGGGTACACCCGCTCAGAGCTCCTCGGCGAGTCGGTGGAGACCCTGGTGCCGGAGCGATTCAGGTCGGCGCACGCCGTTCATCGGCAGGGCTACTTCGCCGAGCCTCGCACCCGGTCGATGGGCGCCGGCCTCGAGCTCTTCGGCCTGCGCAAGGACGGCACCGAGTTCCCGGCCGAGATCTCGCTGTCGTCGATCGAAACGACCGACGGGGCGGTCGCCACGGCGGCGATCCGCGACGTCTCCGAGCGCAAGGCGGCGGAGCGCAAGTTCGAGCAGTTCCTCGAGTTCGCGCCCGATGCCGTCGTCGGCGCCTGGCCGGACGGCACGATCGCCCTCGTCAACCGCCAGGTCGAAGCCCTGTTCGGGTATCGGCGCGAGGAGCTCATCGGCGAGCCGGTCGAGGTGCTGATCCCGAAGCGATACCACGAGACCCACCCCCGCTATCGCGAGCACTACGTGGGTGAGCCGCGCACCCGCAGCATGGGCACCGGCGTGGAGCTCTACGCGCTGCGCAAGGGCGGCGAGGAGTTCCCGGCCGAGATCAGCCTCGCCGGGATCGATACCGAGGAGGGCATGCTCGTGATGGCGGCGATTCGCGACATCACCGATCGCGCCGAAAGCGAACGCGAGCGGGCCCTACAGGAGCAGCTCAACCAGGTCCGGAGGCTGGAAAGCGTCGGCCAGCTCGCCGGCGGCATCGCCCACGACTTCAACAACATCCTCGGGGTCATCCTCAATTACGCGGGATTCGTCGCCGAAGAGGCCGAGGAGGGCTCGCAGCAGCGCCAGGACGTCGAAGAGATCAAGCGGGCCGCCGAGCGGGCCGCGTCGCTCACGCGCCAGCTGCTGATCTTCAGCCGCCGCGAGGTCGTCAAGCCCGAGGTGCTCGACTTGCGCACGGTCACGACCGACCTCGGGAAGCTGCTCGGGAGAGCCCTCGGGGAGCGCGTCGAGCTCGTCACCAAATTCGCCGAAGAGGTCTGGTCGATCGAAGCCGACCCCGGCCAGGTCGAGCAGGTGATCGTCAACCTCGCCGTGAACGCCCGCGACGCGATGCCCGACGGCGGTCGCCTCGTGATCGAGATCGAGAACGCCGAGCTGGACGAGGAGTACTCCTACATGCACCCGGAAACCGAGCCCGGGCGCTACGTTCGGCTGATGGTCAGCGACACGGGGGTCGGCATGGGGCCGGACGTCCAGCGCCGCGCCTTCGAGCCCTTCTACACGACCAAGGAGAAAGGGCAGGGGACGGGCCTGGGCCTGGCCAGCGTGTACGGAATCGTCACCGGAACCGGGGGCAGGGTGGACCTCTACTCGGAGCCGGGCGTCGGCACGACCGTCAAGGTCCACATCCCCGCCACCGAGGCGGCCCCCGAGGCGCAACCGGGGAGCTCGGCGCAGCCACCGAGGGGCCGGGGTGAGATCGTCCTCGTCGTCGAGGACGAGCCCGAGGTCAAGCGCATGGCCGAGCGGATCCTCGGCAAGGGCGGGTACTCGGTGATCGGGACCACGGGTGGGCTCGACGCGGTCGCGATCTGCCAGCGCGGGAACCAGCGGATCGACCTGCTCCTCACCGACGTGATCATGCCCGGGATGCTCGGCACCGAGGTGGTCGAGCGCGCTCATGCGGTGCGACCGGACCTGAGGGTCCTCTTCATGTCCGGCTACAGCCACGAGGTCCTGGCGCCGGAGGCGCTCATCGGGGAGGGGTCCGCGGCGTTCATCGAGAAGCCGTTCAACGCCGCGCAGCTGCTCGGCACGGTGCGGGAGATGCTCGACGACGGCCCGGGGATCAGTCGCGGCTGATGGCGCGGATCCTCGCCACCGACGACCGCCCAGACATCCTCGCCCTCGTCGACCGCTCGCTCGGCGGAGCGCACGAATGCGTGCGCGCGGAAAGCGTCGCCGAGGCCAGGGAAAGGCTCCGCGAAGAGACGTTCCAGCTGGCCCTCTGCGACATCCAGATGCCGGGCGAGTCCGGGCTTGTCCTGGCCGAGGAGGTGATCGGGTCCGAGGCCGACACGGCGGTGGTGCTGATCACCGGGGAGGACGATCCCGAGGTCGCCCGCCGAGCTTTCGAGATCGGGGTCCACGGATACCTGGTCAAGCCGTTCTGGCCGGGTCAGCTGCGAATCACGGTGATGAGCGCCCTGCTCCGCATCGAGCTCGAAGTCGCCGCCAGAGAGCACACCCGCAACCAGGACGAGCGCATCCAGAAATTCCTCGACATGGCGCCGGTGCCGATCTACGTCAAGGACCGCTCCCGGCGCTACGTCCTCTCCAACCCGCCGGCCGACGAGCTGGCCGGCGTCAGCCGTGGCGAGATCGTCGGCAAGAGGGACGAGGACCTGATGTCGCCGGAGGACGCAAACCGTCACCGCGAGGCCGATCGCATGGTGCTCCACGACGGGATCACCTACGGCGGGGTCGACACGGTGGACATCGGCGGCGCCGAGCGAACGTTCAGCACGGTCAAGTTCCCGTTCCTCGACGAGTCGGGAGAGGTTGCGGCGATCTGCGGGATCTCGATCGACATCACCGGGCAGAAAGACGCCGAAAGGCTCCAGGCAGAGCTGACCGAGGCCCAGAGCGACGCGATCGAGGAGCTGCGCGCATCGCGCCAGGAGACGGTCGAACGCCTGGTCCGGGCGATCGAGATACACGACCCGTCCACCGGCGAGCACGTGGGACGCATGGCCAGCGTCGCCGCGCACCTCGGAGAGCGCATGGGCCTCAGCTCCGAGGGGGTCGAGCTGCTGCGGGTGGCGGCGCCGATGCACGACGTCGGCAAGATCGCGACACCGGATGAGATCCTGCGCAAGCCGGGCGGCCTCACCGATGAGGAGCGCCGCGAGATGGAGCGTCACACGCTGTCGGGTACGAGATCCTCGCCGACTCCGACAGCGCGCTGCTGCACATGGCGGCGACGATCGCCCTCACCCATCACGAGCGCTTCGACGGGACCGGCTATCCCCGGGGCCTGAGGGGCGAGGAGATCCCGCTCGAGGGCAGGGTCGCGGCGGTCGCCGACGTCCTCGACGCGTTGCTCAGCGACCGCGCCTACCGGCCGGCGCTGAGCGTTTCGGAAACGATCGCGGTCATGCGAGAGGGCCGCGGCACGCACTTCGACCCGGAGATCTTCGACATCCTCGTCGAAGATCTCGACGAGGTCCTCGCCATGCGCGTCTGAGCTCAGCTTCCGAGCAATTCGTCGAAGCGAAGCGCCGCCCGCGAGGGGATCGCGAACTCGCCGTTGCGGTGCAGGAGCCCGCAGCGGGCGAGGTCGCGCACGGCGAGCTCGACCGCGTCGCGCTCGGAGAACGACTCGGGGTCGTCCGCGAGGTCGCGGACCAGCTCCCCGACGGTGACCTGCGCCGGGTGCACGAGGAGCAGCTGCCGCAGGACCGTCGCCTCGACCGCGGCGTCCTCGCGGTCGGTGGCCCGGCTTTCGTCCATCTCTCCCACGGTCCTCCGATCAGCGCTGCGTCAGGAGATCTCTTCCCCCCGCGAGTTGCCGTCTCGGTCGCTGCTCTCGTCCAGCGCGAGCACCGCCCGGGCCCAGTCGGCGTCGATCGACATCCCGTAGAAGTGCTGGGTGGAGCCGCGCACCGGGCGGGTCGAGACGAGCTCGAGGACACCGGTGTCGGCGAGCACCCGGAAGTGGTAGCTGACGTTGCTGAGCGCCTCGCCGAGGCGGTCGGTCATCTCCCTGGGGCTGGCCGGGGGGCCACCGTCCATCTCCCGCAGGATCTGGCGGCGAGTGGGGTGCCCGAGGGCGACGAAGAGGTCCTGGGTCGAGCGGCTCGTGAGGGTCATGCGCGAGCGGCAATATAGACGAATCGAAACGTTTTGTCTGCAAGAGGGGTTTCAGGCGTCCTCGCGGACGCCGCCCATCTCGCTGAAGACGGCGGTCAGGCCGCCGTCCTCACGCTGCTCGTCGGCGATCACGTGGGAGACCGCGTTGATCAGCGCCAGGTGGGTGAACGCCTGGGGGAAGTTGCCGAGGTGCTGGCTGCTGGGCGCGTCGAGCTCCTCGGCGTAGAGGTCGAGCCACCCCGAGGACTCGAGCAGCCGCTCGCAGAGCTCGCGGGCGCGGGCGCAGTCGCCGATCTCCGAGAGCGCCGCGACGAGCCAGAAGGAGCAGATCAGGAAGGTGCCCTCGGCTCCGCTGCAGGCCGTCGTCGGTCTCGTCGACCCGGTAGCGGAGGACGAGCCCGTGTTCGGTCAGGTCCGTCGGCGATCGCCTCGACGGTCTTGCGGACGCGCTCGTCGTCGGGCGGCAGGAAGCGGAGCAGGGGGATCAGCAGGGTCGAGGCGTCCAGGGCATCTGTTTCGTAGTGCTGGCGGAAGACCCCGTCCCGGCAGCCTCGCTCGAGGATCTCTGCGTGGATTTCGTCGGCGATCCCCTGCCAGCGTTCGGCGATCTCGTCGAGCCCGGCGCCGCGCGCCAGCCGCACCCCCCGGTCCACCGCGACCCAGATCATGATCTTCGAGGAGACGTAGTGGCGGGGCTCGCCGCGCGACTCCCAGATGCCCTGGTCGGGCTCGGGCCAGGCCGCGATCGCCGCTTCGACCTGCTCGCGGATCAATTCGCGGTCGGCCTGGGTCCCGGTCCCGCGCAGGCCTTTTTGTGTATGTAGATCGGAGTCGAGCAGCGCTCCCTAGACGTCGTGCTGGCGCTGGTTGTAGGCGTCGTTGCCGATCCGCACCGGCCGCGCCCCGCCGTAGCCGCCGAGGTGGTCGAGGGTGACTCCTCAGGCTTCTTCTCGCCGCCGATCCCGTACATGATCTGGAGGTCGGGTCCTCGGCGGCAGATGTCGAGGACGAAGCGCATGAACTCGCGGGCCTCCTGGTCGAAGCCGAGCGTGTGCAGGGCCCAGAGGGCGAAGCTGGAGTCGCGGATCCAGCTGTAGCGGTAGTCCCAGTTCCTCTCTCCACCCGGAGTCTCCGGCAGCGAGGTCGTGGGGGCCGCGACGATCGCGCCGGTCGGCGTGTAGGTGAGGCCCTTGAGGACGAGGGCCGAGCGCTGCAGGTGGATCCGCCACGGGTGGTCCGGGAAGTCGCCGCCGCGAGCCAGCTGCGCCAGAACTCTTCGGTCGAGTCGAGGCGCTCAAGGGCCTCTGGCGAGCTGCGCGGGCCGCCGAGGTCGCCCTCGCCCCAGGTGACGGCGCAGAAGCCGGTCTCGTCCTCGCGCAGGTGGACGGTCCCGCGGGCGGCGCCGTCGTCGCCGATCGCCAGCTCCATGTCCGTGGTCAGCGCCAGGCGCGTCCCGTCGGCTCCCTCGGCGACCGCCTCGCCGAGCTCGCCGCCACTCCAGCGCGCCGGCTCGGCCCCGTAGCCGAAGCGGGGCAGGCACTCCATGTCGATCGTCACCTCGCCGTCGATGCAGGTCATCGTCCGCAGCAGCGAGTGGTCGGACTCGTGTTCGGTCCGCGGCCGGTTCCCGTGCTCGCCGTCGGGGACCCACTCGCCGATCGTCAGCGCGTCGTGGACGACGGCCCAACCGGTGTCCGTGACCCAGGTCGTCTCGATCACCAGGGTGCCGGGCTCGTAGCGGCGCCCGATCGGGACGATGACGTCACGGGGGGCGAGGGTGAAGCGCCCGGCCTCGCGGTCGAGCAGGGCCGCGAAGGCGCTGGGGGAATCGAAGCGGGGCAGGCAGAGCCACTCGATCGAGCCCGCGTAGGAGACCAGGGCGGAGGTGTGGCAATCGGAGAGGAATCCGTAGCTGCCGATCGGCGGGAAGCGATTTGTCTCGGCGCCCACGGGTTGCTGCCAAGCTACCACCATGAGCGGCCTGCCATCCGCCCACGTCGCCGGCGCCTTCGCGCCCCTCGAGGTCTTCCCGCTGACCGTGGCCGCAATCCTCTACTGGCACCGGGCGATGGTCCTTTCCTGGGAGGACCGCCCGGTTCCCGCCTGGCGCCAGGCCTGCTTCGGAGCGGGGCTGGCGGTGGTGGCCATCGCCCTCTTCAGCCCGGTCGGCCACATCTCCGAGGAGCTGGTCATCGCCCACATGGTCGAGCACCTGCTGATCGGCGACATCGCGACCCTGCTGCTCGTCCTCGGGCTGACCCGCTCGCTGCTCCAGCCGCTGCTCGCGATCCGCGTCTTCAACCGCCTGCAGGTGATGACCCACCCCTTCGTCGCGCTGCCGCTCTGGGCCCTCAACCTTTATCTGTGGCACCTGCCCGGGATCTACCAGGAGGCCTATGGGACGGCTCCCGTGCATGCCCTCGAGCACGTCACGTTCCTCTTCTTCGGCTGCATGATGTGGATGCCGGTGTTCGGGCCGCTGCCCAAGCCGGCCTGGTTCGGGGCCGGCTGGAAGGTCGCCTACGTGTTCGCCGTCCGCTTCGCCGGCGCGATCCTCGGCAACGTCCTGATGTGGTCGGGGACGATCCTCTACCCGGTCTACGCTCCGGGCGAGCGCTACTGGCACCTCACGGCCCAGGCGGACCAGAGCACGGCGGGAGCGGTGATGATGGTCGAGGGCACGTTCGTGGCGCTCGGAGTGCTTGCCTGGGTCTTCTTCGAGGTGGCCCGCGAAGGGACCGAGAAGCAGCGTCTGCTCGACCTCGCCCACGAGCGCGGGGTGGAGCTGGACGAGCGCCGCGCCCAGCGGGCCGTCGCCGCCGGCCACGGCGCCCTGCTGGAGAGGCGGTTAAGTGGCGAGTAGGGCGAGGGCATGGCTCGTCACCGGCCCACCGGGCCGGGGCCTGGCCTTCGCGATCGACTTCGCGGCCGCCCTGCGCAAGGGCCTGGCCCGAAGTCGCTAGGGTCATTCGCCATGCAGACCACCGTCAAGGAGCTGCCCGGCTCGCGGGTCGAGGTCGAGGTCGAGGTTCCGGCCGCCGAGGTCGAAAAGGGCGTCAACCGCGCCGCCCGCGGCCTGGCCCGCGAGATGCGCCTGCCCGGGTTCCGCAAGGGCAAGGCCCCGCCCTCGCTCGTGATCCAGCGGCTCGGCTTCGGCCCGGTGCTCGAGGAGGCGATCCGCGACTCGCTGCCCGAGTGGTACGAACGCGCGCTGCTCGGCTCCGCCGTCTCCCCCGTCGGCGACCCCAAGGTCGAGATCGTCTCCTCGCCGTCCGCAGAGGGTGAGCCGCTCGGCTTCAAATTCGAGATCGGCGTTCGCCCGGAGGCGAAGCTCGGCGAGTACACGGGGCTCGAGGTCGGTCGCGCCGAGGCCGATGTCCCCGACGACATCATCGACCGCGAGGTGGACCAGATCAGGGAGGGCTTTGCGAAGCTGGAGCCGGTCGAGCGGCCGGCCGGCGAGGGCGACGCGCTGCTGATCGACTTCGAGGGGGCCCTCGACGGCAAGGCCTTCGAGGGCGGAGCGGCCAACGACTACCTCCTCGAGCTGGGCGGCGGCCGCCTGATCGAGGGCTTCGAGGAGCAGCTGCTCGGCGCCGTCGCCGGCGAGGAGCGCAGGGTCGAGGTCACCTTCCCGGACGACTACCAGGCCGAGCAGCTGGCCGGAGAAGACGCGGTCTTCTCGGTCAAGGTCAAGGAGGTCCGCGAAAAGGTGCTGCCCGAGCTCGACGACGAGTTCGCCGCCGAAGCCTCGGAGTTCGACAGCGTCGCCGAGCTCCGCGCCGACATCGAGGAGCGCCTCGGCGAGGCCGTCGGCCAGCGCATCGAGCAGGACTTCAGGGTCGCCGCGATCGACGCGGCCGTCGAGGGCGCGAAAATCGACCTTCCGGAGGAGCTCGCTCTGGCCCGGGCCGGAGAGCGCCTCGACCGGCTCGAACGGCAGCTGGCGGGGCGCGGCATGGACCCGGCCGCCTACTTCCAGATGCAGGGCAAATCGCGCGACGAGCTGCTCGAGGAATCGAGGCCGGACGCCGAGAAGGAGCTGAAGCGCGAGGCGGTGCTCGCCGCGATCGCCGACGCCGAGGAGATCGAGGTCACCGACGAGGAGATGGTCGAGGCCCTGGCGCACACCGCCGAGCACGAGCGCACCACACCGGAGAAGCTGCTCGAGCGATTGCGCGAGAGCGGCCGCGACGAGATGGTCCGCGAGGACATCAGGGTTCGCAAGGCGATCGACCTCGTCGCCGAGCAGGCCAAGCCGATCCCGGTCGGGCAGGCGGAGGCGCGGGAGCAGCTCTGGACGCCCGAGAAGGAGCGCCAGGCCGCCGGCGGCCTCTGGACTCCGGACTCCCAGTAGCGCCCCGGACCGCTCGAATTCGCTGAAGGGCAGCTTGCAGGGGTGGCGGTGGCCGGGAGGCCGCCGATAGATGTCGTCATGACGCCGTTGCTCTACGTCTTGCCGGCCCTGCTCGCGATCGCCGTCGTCGTGCTCGCGATCCGGCTGCGGCGCGCCCGGGCGGAGGGCGCTCGTCACTTCAACCTCTCTCCCGACATGATCTGCAGCGCCGACCTCGACGGCAGGCTGACGTCGGTCAACCCCGCCTTCGAACGGGCGCTCGGCTACCGCGAGGAGGAGCTCCTGGGCCACCCGTTCGCCGAGTTCGTGCACCCCGACGACCGCGAGCGGGCGGCGGCCGAGGTGGCGCCGAGCCCGACGGGCCCCCGGAGCGCTCGCTTCCAGAGCCGCTGGTTCGACCGGCGCGGCGAGGTCCACTGGCTGGAGTGGAGCACGGCGACCTTCCCCGGAGAGAACCTGGTCTACGCCGTCGCCCGCGACGTCACCGGTCGCAAGGGGCTCGAGCTCGAGGTGGAGCGCCTCTCCCAGCGCGACCCGCTGACCGGGGTCCTCAACCGGCGCCGCTTCGACGAGGAGCTGTGCGCCGGGTTGGTGGACGCGAGGAGCCAGGGGCGGGGCGGGGCGCTGCTCCTCATCGACCTCGATCGCTTCCGCTCCATTAACGACGAGCACGGCCATGTGGTGGGCGACCTCGCCCTCTGCGAGGTCGCCCGCGTGCTCTCCGAGAACACGCGTGGAACCGACGCGGTCGGCCGCCACGCCGACGGCATCGTCGCCAGGGTCGGCGGTGACGAGTTCGCGGTGCTGCTCGCCGAGGTCGGCCCGGTCGAGGCGGCGGCGGTCGGTGAGCGCCTGGTCGCCGCGCTCGAGGCGACCGACCTGCGGGTGGAGGGAAGCTCGGTGCCGCTCGCGGTCAGTGTCGGCGTCGCGCCGTTCACCGGTCGCGGGGCGGTCGCCGCCGAGGACCTGCTCGCGCTCGCCGACGAGGCGATGTACGTGGTCAAGGCCGGCGGCGGCGGCGGCGCGGGTGAAGCTCCGTCCGCGGGCCCCGGCTTCGGTGCCGGGCCCGCCTGACGCCTTCTATAGAGTGCGGGCCATGAGCCCCCTCGTACCAATGGTCGTCGAGCAGACCTCGCGCGGCGAGCGCTCCTTCGACATCTACTCGCGCCTCCTCAACGAGCGGATCGTCTTCCTCGGGACCGCCGTCAACGACGAAATCGCCAACCTGATCGTCGCCCAGCTCCTCCACCTCGAGTCGGAGGACCCGGACAAGGACATCAGCCTCTACATCAACAGCCCCGGCGGCTCCGTCTACGCCGGGATGGCGATCTACGACACGATGCAGTTCATCAAGCCGGAGGTGCAGACGATCTGCGTCGGCATCGCGATGAGCATGGGCGCGCTGCTCCTCGCGGGCGGCGCCGCAGGGAAGCGGATGTCGCTGCCCAACTCGAAGATCCTCATCCACCAGGTGTCCTCGGGCTTCGAAGGCCAGGCGACCGATATCGAGATCCACGCCAAAGAGATCATCGACGTGCGCCGCCGGCTCGACGAGATCCTCGCAAAACACACCGGCCAGCCCTTCGAGAAGATCACCAAAGACACCGATCGCGATTACTTCATGAGCGCGGAGGAGGCGAAGGAGTACAACCTCGTCGACCGCGTCATAGAGCATCACTGAGTGCGCCCAGCCCGGCAGGGGTTTCGCTTAACTTTTTCGACGGCGGCTGCGGCCGTCCGAGCTTCGCTCCGGCGAAAAAGTACAAGACGCTTCACCCCTGCCGGGCTGGGCTCCGTCATAGCTCTCGTCGGGATGTTGAGCTTCGTTGCGCTGGCGGTTCCCTCAGGCGCGGCTGAGCGTGGGAGTGGCGGGACCAATTTTTTTGGGCATGTGTTTCCGGTTGCGGGGGCGCATGGGGGACGGGGGGCGATCGGGGAGTTCGGGGCGCCGCGCAGCGGCGGCCGCACACACGAGGGGTTCGACGTCGTCGCCTCCTGCGGGACGCCGCTGGTCGCCGTGCGGGGCGGCCGCGTGCGGCGCGCCGGCTATGACCCCGTGCTCTACGGCAACTATCTCCTGATCCACGGCGAAGGCGAGCACCGCAGCTACTTCTACGCCCACCTCCGCCGGCCGGCGGGGGTCGGCCGCGGGGAGCGCCTCTTCACCGGCGAGAGGGTCGGGGTCGTCGGAGCCACCGGCAACGCCCGCAGCGTCGGCTGCCACCTTCACTTCGAGATCCACGTCGACGGTCGTCCCGTGGACCCGGGGCCCGCGCTGCGCCGCTGGGACCGCTACAGCTGAGCGCTCGCGAGGGCCCGGCGGATGAAATCGGCCTTGGCCTCGGTGTATGCGTCGCGGTCGTCGGCGAAGCGATCGGCGAGCTCCCGCTTGAGCTCGGCGTAGGCCCGGGCCGTCCCGGCGTCGGCGCGGAGCAGGTCTCGGAAGGCGAGCTCCTCGACGTAGCGCCGCCCGCCTGTCGGGGCGAGATGAAGGTGATGGGTGCGGACGCTCGGATCGGGCTTGCAGAACCAGTGCATCGCGTTCTCGAGATAGGGGGCGTAGAGGTAGTCGAGGGCCGCGAGCGGCTCGAAGCAGGGCAGCGAGGCCGCCAGGCTCTCGACGCCGATCAGGATGTCGACGGTCGGCTTCGCCGCCAGCCCGGGCACCGCGGTGCTGCCGACGTGGTGGATGCCGCCGGTGACGAAGTCGCCGATCGCCGCCGCGAGAAGATCGCGCTCGCTCTCGAAGGTGGCCGTCCAGGCCGGGTCGTGGGGGACGATCCCGATCGGTTGGTCAGATCGAGCGTTCAAACCAGAGGTCGGCCTTCGGGTTGCCGTTGTAGTCGGCGACCTCGGCGTAGCCGGCGGAGCGGTAGAGGGCGGTTGCGGCGGTCAGATAGGACGAGGTGTCGAGCCGCGCCGCCCGGCAGCCGTGCTCGCGCGCGACCCGGTGCAGCTCCTCGATCAGACGGGCGCCCAGCCCGCCCCCCCGGTAGGCGGGCGCCACGTACATGCTCTTCACCTCCGCGATCGGCGTGTCGAGGTGGCGGACGCCGCCGATCGCCGCCGGGTCGCCGTCGGCGCGAGCGAGCAGCATCTGGCCGAAGGGGGGGTCGAGGTTGGCGGGCGGCCCGGAGGCGATCTCCGCCTCGACGTCGACCACGGCGGGGTCGAGCGGCCCGTCGGCCTCGCGGATGAAGTCCGCGTAGAGGTCCAGGACCACCGAGTTGGTGCGGCTGGTCGGCTCGAACGTGACGTCGGTCAAAGGCGAAGCTCGTACTCGATCCATGTCGATGGCTCGGCGCCGGTCGAGTCGTAGAGGCGTCGGGCCGTCCGGTTGCCGGGTTCCGTGGTCCACTCGAGGACCGGGCAGCCGCGTTTGCGCCCAATCTCCGCGGCGGCATCGATCAGCGCCCTGCCGACTCCCTCGCCGCGCGACTCGGCCGCCACGAAGAGGTCGTTCATCAACACCGTCTCCGCCGCCCTGGTCGAGGAGAAGTGCCAGTAGAGACAGGAATAGCCGATCAGCTCCTCTCCTCGCCAGGCGCCGATCAGCATCCCGTCGTCGCTGGGGGCGAGGAAGCGCCCGAAGAACTCGCGGTTTCGCTGCGGCGAGATTGCCTGGGCCTCATAGAAGTCCTGGTAGGCGGAGATCATCGGCAGCAGCTGCTCCAACTCCGCCTCGGTGACCGGCTCGACCCTGAGATCCACGCGCCAAGGTTAGGCGAGCACCGACTTGCAGGGGCAGGGACGGCGCGCCTGGCGACGTAGACGACCTCACCGACACGACCGGCGCGAGCCTCCGACTAAGCTAGTGAGCGCGACGCCGGTAGACGACGACTACCGCCCCGCAAGGAGGGGATCCCGCTGGCACGTCCCACAGATTCGAACGAGCAACTCCTCTGCAGCTTCTGCGGAAAGTCGCAGCGCCAGGTCAAGAAGTTGATCGCCGGCCCCGGCGTCTACATCTGCGACGAGTGCATCGACCTCTGCAACGAGATCATCGACGAGGAGCTCACCGCGCCGCCCGCGATCGAGCTCGAGAACCTGCCGAAACCGCGGCAGATCCACGACGTGCTGCAGGAGTACGTCGTCGGCCAGGACGCCGCCAAGCGCGCCCTCTCGGTCGCCGTCTACAACCACTACAAGCGGGTCCAGATGGCGCAGTCCGAGGAGGCTGACATCGAGCTGCAGAAGTCGAACATCATGCTGCTCGGCCCGACCGGCTGCGGCAAGACCCTGCTCGCCCAGACCCTGGCCCGGATCCTCAACGTCCCCTTTGCGATCGCCGACGCCACGGCGCTGACCGAGGCCGGCTACGTCGGCGAGGACGTCGAGAACATCCTCCTGAAGCTGATCCAAGCCGCCGACTACGACGTCAAGAAGGCGGAAACGGGAATCATCTACATCGACGAGATCGACAAGATCGCGCGCAAGGCCGACAACCCGTCGATCACTCGCGACGTGTCGGGCGAAGGCGTCCAGCAGGCGTTGCTCAAGATCCTCGAGGGGACGACCGCGTCGGTGCCGCCGCAGGGGGGCCGCAAGCACCCCCACCAGGAGTTCCTGACGATCGACACGACAAACATCCTCTTCGTCTGCGGCGGCTCCTTCGCCGAGCTCGACAAGGTGATCGAGCGACGGGTCGGCGACAACGGCATGGGCTTCGGCGCCGCGATCACCTCCAGGGAGGAGAAGGGCGCCGGCGAGTGGTTCGAGCAGGTGCTGCCCGAGGACCTCATGGAGTACGGCCTGATTCCCGAGTTCATCGGCCGCCTGCCGGTCGTCGCCGCGATCCACCAGCTCAGCCGCGACGACCTGGTCACGATCCTGACCGAGCCGCGCCACGCCCTGACCAAGCAGTTCCAGCGCTTCTTCGAGTTCGACGACATCGAGCTCGTCTTCGCCGAGGACAGCCTCGAGGCGATCGCCAACAAGGCGCTCGAGCGAGAGACGGGCGCTCGTGGCCTGCGCTCGATCCTCGAGGAGACGCTGCTCGACGTCCAGTTCGAGCTGCCCTCGCGCCGCGACGTGACCAAGTGCGTGGTCACGCGCGAGACGATCGCCCAGGGTCGCCGCCCGACGCTGGTCACGGAGGCGGCCCACCAGGACATCGGCGCCGCCGAGGACGAGCTCGGCGAGGAAACGGCGTAGGGACGTACGCAGCTACCTGTACTCGCCGCGGCCGGCCGTAAAGACCGCTGCTGCCATCGCGCAGGTGCAGGCTCCGAGCGCGTAGGCGGCCCTGGCGCCGGCGGCGTCGATCAGCGGGCCGACGACCAGCAGCGGCAGTGAGTAGGCGATCTGCTCGACCGCCGAGCGCGCCGCCAGCACTCGGCCCAGCACCGGCTCGGGCGAGCGCCGCTGGATCGCGACGACGTGCACGACCTCCGCAACGCCCTCCGCGATCCCGCCCGCGGCGAGCCCGGCGAGCAGCGGCGCCAGCCACGGCGTGACGGCCACGGTGAGCAGCCCGACCCCGACCGCCACCGAGCCGAGCACGAGCAGCCGCCGGGCGCCGACCCGGGCCATCAGCGCTCCCGCGAGCCGGGCGCCGACGAGAGCCCCCGCCGCCCAGACGGCGACCATCAGGCCGTAGCCGCCGGCACCCAGCCCCGCTTCGTTCGCCCTGACGACCTCGGCCGGCGTCGTCAGGCCCATGCCGAGCAGGAGCAGCGCGATGCCCAGGGTGAGGTTGCGCAGGACCGTGTCGCGGGCCAGCAGCCTCAGCCCCGCCCGGACTCCACGGTGATCGTCGGCACGGGCCGCGGCGGGGCGGAAGTCGGCGCGCAGGCCGGCGACCAGCAGCGCCGAGGCCGCGAATGTCGCGGCGTTGAACAGAAAGACCGCCGGGGCGCCCGAGAGGGCGGTCAGCGAACCCCCGATCAGCGGTCCGACCAGAGCTCCGGCCGTGCTCCAGCTGCTGAGGACGGCGTTGGCTCGAGGCAGGTCCTCGCCTGCGACCAGCCGCGGCACGGTCGCCGCTGCGGCGGGCGCGAAGGGCAGCGCCGCGAGCCCGGCCGCGGCCTTGACCCCGACCAGCGCCACGGGTGCGGACAGCAGGGAGAGGGTGATGAAGCAGGCGATGCCGAGCAGGTCGGAGCCGATCATCAGCCGGCGCCTGTCGAAGCGGTCGGCCAGGCCGCCGATCAGCGGACCGAGGACGCCCGGCAACGCGAACGAGGCGGCGGCGACCGCCGCCGGCCAGAGCGCGGAGCCGGTGCTCGCGTACAGCGATGCGCTCAGCGCGACGAATGCCGAGGTGCCGCCGGCGAAAGAGATCGCCTGCGCCGTGGCGAGCCGCCGCACGGCGCTCTGAGGGGGGACTGCGAGGGGCATGGGTTGTGCCTCCGTGCTCGGAGGAGCGTGACGCGGTTTTCCTCGCTCGGCCTAACCCATGCGTGCGGCTGAGAATACACCGGCCGCAACTAGACTCGGCGCTTCGATGAGCACGGAGGGCGCCAGAAGTCTCGAGCAGAAGACCCGCTATGACCCGGCGGAGGTCGAGCGGCGAGTTTTCGGCGAATGGATCGAGGCCGGCTACTTCCACCCGCGGGCCGAGGGCACCGCCGAGGAGAACTTCTCGGTGGCGATCCCGCCCCCGAACGTGACCGGCGCCCTCCACATGGGCCATGCCCTGAACGGCTCGATGCAGGACGCACTGGTGCGGATGAACCGGATGCGGGGGCGGAACACTCTCTGGGTCCTCGGCACCGACCATGCCGGGATCGCGACCCAGGCGGTGGTCGAGAAGGGCCTGCGCGCGGAAGGGCTGACCCGGCAGGAGCTCGGCCGCGAGGCGTTCGTCGAGCGAGTCTGGGAGTGGAAAGCGGAGTACGGCTCGCGGATCGTCGAGCAGTACAAGCGGCTCGGCGCCTCTTGCGACTACGAGCGCGAGCGCTTCACCCTCGACGAGGGCTACGTCCGCGCCGTCCACCGGGTCTTCAAGCAGCTCTTCGACAAGGGCTACATCTACCGCGACAACTACATGGTCAACTGGGACCCGGGCTCGCACTCGGCGATCTCGGACCTCGAGGTCGAGAACCGCGAGGTGGAGGACACGCTCTACTCGATCGACTACCCGGTGGAGGGCTCGGACCGGGTGCTGACCGTCGCCACCGTGCGGCCGGAGACGATGCTCGCCGACACGGCGGTGGCGGTCAACCCCGAGGACCGGCGCTACGCCGCCCTGGTCGGGCAGCACTGCGTCCTGCCCCTGGTCGGCCGCCGCCTGCCGATCATCGCCGACGAGCACGTCGACCCCGAGTTCGGCACCGGGGCGTTGAAGATCACCCCCGGGCATGACCCCAACGACTTCGAGATCGGCCGCAGGCACGGACTCGAGGAGATCGGGGTGATCGGCCCCGACGGGCGGATGACCGAGGAGGCGGGGGAGCCCTTTGCCGGGCTCACCGCCGCCGAGGCGCAGGAGGCCGTCGTCGCCGCGCTGCGCGAGGAGGGACGCCTGCGGGCCGAGGAGCCCTACACGCACTCGGTGCCGTTCTCGCACCGCTCGGGAGAGCGGATCGAGCCCCTGATCTCCCTGCAGTGGTTCTGCCGGATGGACGAGCTCGCGCGGCCGGCGATCGAGGTCGTCGAGCGCGACGAGGTGCGGATCACGCCACCCCAGTGGAAGCGCGTCTATCTCGATTGGATGGGGGAGATACGCCCCTGGTGTGTCTCGCGCCAGCTCTGGTGGGGGCACCGGATCCCGGTCTGGTACTGCGATGCGTGCGAGGCCGATCCGGTCGTCGCCGAGGAGGCGCCCGACCCGGCGGAGTGTCCGCGGTGTGGCGGGCCGTTGCGCCAGGAGGAGGACGTCCTCGACACCTGGTTCAGCTCGGCGATCTGGCCGTTCGCGACGCTCGGATGGCCCGACGAGACGCCCGAGCTGCGCGCCTTCTATCCGACCAGCTTCCTGACCACGGCGCGCGAGATCCTCTTCCTCTGGGTGGCGCGGATGATCATGACCGGGATCGAGTTCCCGGGCGCGATCCCCTTCCGCGACGTCTACGTCCACTCGGTGATCCAGGCCCGCGACGGCCGCCGCATGTCGAAGAGCCTCGGGACCGGGATCGACCCGCTCGAGGAGATCGACGTGCACGGCGCCGACGCGCTCCGCTTCGGCCTTCTGGCGATGTCGTCGACCCAGGACGTGCGCTACTCCGACGCCAAGGTCGAGCAGGGCCGCGACCTGACCAACAAGCTCTTCAACGCCGCGCGATTGATTCTGCTGAATTGCAAATTTCAGCAGAATCAATCGCACACAAATGCGCCGCAGGACCAAGTTCCTGCGGCGGTTGGGCAAGGGACGATCAGGCCCGACCCGATACACGTCGAGGACCGCTGGATCCTCTCCAGGCTCGAGCGCACGATCGCCTCGGTCACGGCGAAGCTCGAGTCCTACGACTTCGCCCACGCCGCCCAGGAGTCCTACGCGTTCTTCTGGTCCGAGCTCTGCGACTGGTACCTCGAGATCGTCAAGCCGCGCCTCTACGACGGTGAGCGGGAGCTCTCGGCGACGCTGCTCTACGCGCTCGAGCGCGTGCTGGCTCTGCTGCACCCGATGATGCCGTTCGTCACCGAGGAGATCTGGTCGCACCACCCCGCCCGCGAGGGCCACCTCGCGGTGCATCCGTTTCCCGAGCCCGACGACTCGCTCTTCGACGAGGCTGCCGAACGCGACGTCGAGTCGGGGATCGAGCTGACCCGCCGCCTGCGGGCCTGGCGAGACCTGGTCGACGTCCCGGTCGCGAAGACGCTTCCCGCCCGCGTCGACGGGGCCGAGCCACAGGAGTTCGTCGCCCGCCTCGCCCGCTTCGAGTTCGTCGACGACGGAGGCGACCCGGTCGCCGCCGTCGGCCCGGTCAGGGTCCTCGGCTCCGAGGGCATCGACGCCGGCGCCGTTGCCGCCCGGCTCGAGCAGCGGCGCGAGGAGCTGCGCTCCGAGGTCGAGCGCGCCGAGCGCAAACTCGGCAACGAGGGCTTCGTCGCCAAGGCGCCGGCCGAGGTGATCGAGGAGGAGCGGGGCAAGCTCGAGCGCTACCGGGCCGAGCTCGAGGAGCTCTCCGAATAGGCGCTCCGGACCCCGAGGCGTACCTCGAGTCGCTCGAGCCGATCGGCTGGAAGCTCGGCCTCGAGCGCATGCACACGCTCTGCACGTTGCTGGGCATGCCCCAGCACCGCTTCGCCTCGATCCACATCGTCGGCACGAACGGCAAGTCGTCGGTGACGAGGATGACCGCGGCGCTGCTCGAGGCCCATGGGCTGCGCACGGGCGCCTGTCTCTCGCCCCATCTGTCGCGTTGGTCGGAACGGGTCACGATCGGCGGGCACGGGATCTCCTCAGAGGCCTTCGCGGCCGCCGTCGGGCGTGCCGCCGAGGCGGCGGAGGCGGTGGACCGCGGGCTCGAGGAGGGGGAGCGGGTGACCCAGTTCGAGGTCGCCACGGCGGCCGCCTTCGTCGCCTTCGCCGCGGCCCGCGTCGAGGTGGCGGTGATCGAGGCCGGGCTCGGAGGCAGGCTCGACGCGACCAACACGATCCCCTCGCGGGTCACCGCGCTCACCTCGATCGGCCGGGACCACACCGAGTGGCTGGGTGAGACCGAGGTCGAGATCGCGGCCGAGAAGCTGGCCGTCCTGCGCGATTCCACGACGCTGGTGCTGGGCCGGGTGAGCACCGAGGTCGAGTCGCTCGCCGAGCGGGTCGCCCGCGAGCGCGGCGCAACCCTCATCCACGCTCCGGATGGGCCGGGGGAGGGCGTCCGGGTCGCCGCTCCGGGCGCCTTCCAGCGGCGCAACTTCGCGCTCGCGACGGCGACCGCCGAGGCCTTTCTCGCCGGGCCCGGGGGGGAGGGGGCCGGCCTCGAGCCCGACCGGGTCGCCGCGGTCGCGGCCTCGGTATCGGTCCCGGGCCGCCTCGAGCGGCTCGCCGAGGACCCGCCCACCTACGTCGACGTCGCCCACAACCCCGAGGGCGCCCGCGCTCTCGCCGAGTCCCTGCCCGAGGTCGCCGGAAACGGACCCGTCATCGGCTGCTTCGCGATCCTCGCCGACAAGGACGCCGAGGGCATCCTCGCCGCCCTCGCCCCCGCCGTCGACCGCGCCATCTGCACCCAACTCCCCGCCGACGGGCCGAAAATCCCCTATATAGGCGGGAAATCGGCCCGTCGGCGGTCGTGGGGGGCGGCGGAGCTCGCGGCGGCCTGTGAGGCGGCGGGGCTGACGGCCGAGGCCGTGCCCGAGTTCGGAGCTGCGTTTGAGCGGGCCCGGGAGCTGGCGGAGGCGGCGGCCGGGTGCGGCGGCGGGTGGCCGGGGACGGTCCTCGTCAGCGGCTCCCATTACGTCCTGGGACCTGCGCGGGCCGCCCTTCCGTAGGTGCTCATATGCGAGGATTACCGCATGGACAAGGGGGCTGGATCGGAACTGCTGTCGATGATGGCCCTCGTCGCCGCGGTCGTCGCCGCGGTGATTCTGATCTTCTTCGGGATCGGCTATCTGTTCGGGAGCCTCTTCCTCTGACAGGGTTCCGCCCCGGCGCAGCGAAGTAGACTGGCCGACCGCGCTCTCCACTCCAGCCATGCCCTTCGCGATCTTCGAAATCACCAACAACGGCCTCAACCTGGTCGTCACCCTCTTCATCCTGATGCTGGTCGTCGTCTGGCTGGCCCTGATCGTCTGGACCTACCTCGACGCCCGGCGCCGGGTCTCGGACCCGTTCCTGGTCGCCTGCGCGACGATCGCCGCCTTCATCCCCTACATCGGCGCCGCCGTCTACGCGATCCTGCGCCCGCCGGAGTTCCTCGAAGACGCCCATGAGCGCGAGCTCGAGATCAGGGCCGCCGAGCTGCGCGTGCGACAGCTGACCGAGCTCTCCTGCCCGAACTGCGAGTACCCGGTCGAGAAGAACTACCTGACCTGCCCCAACTGCCGGCACCGCCTCAAGGACCCGTGTCCCAGCTGCGGCAAGCCGGTCGACCCGCGCTGGGCCGTCTGCCCCTACTGCGAGTCGGCGCTCGAGCAGCGCCCGCGCCGGCGGCCCGCCGAGGAGCGCTCCGAGCCCCGCCGCAAACGGCGCCCCGAGGAGCGGCCCGCCCCCAAACGCGCCAAAGTGCAGCGCAAGGCGCCCGACGCTCCCGCCGCGGCCGAGAAGGAGCCCGCGACCCGCGCCGCCGAGAAGAAGGCGCCGGACGAGGCCCCCAAACGACAAAAAAGGAGCACCAGCCGTGAGCCGGACCCTGATCCTCGTCAAGCCTGACGCCTTCGAGCGCGCCCTCACCGGGGAGGTTCTCGCCCGCTTCGAGCGCAAGGGCCTGCGAATCGTCGCCCTGAAGAAGATGCAGGCCGACGAGGAGCTCGCCAACGAGCACTACGCCGAGCACTCCGAGAAGCCCTTCTTCGGCGAGCTGGTCTCATTCATCACAGGCGGCCCGCTGGTCGCCGCTGTGCTCGAGGGCGAGGAGGCGGTGCCGGCGGCACGTCAGCTGATCGGCGCCACCAACCCGGTCGAGGCGGCGCCGGGCTCGATCCGGGGCGACTTTGCGCTCGAGGTGACGTTCAACATGGTGCACGGGTCGGACTCGGACGAGTCGGCCAAGCGCGAGATCGGGATCTGGTTTCCCGAGCTCGTGTAGCGCGGACGGCACCGGTAGGGGTTCCGCTTAACTTTTTCGTGGAGGCGTCGGCGGGGGTCTCCACTTAACTTTTTCGATTGTCGGCGAAGGCCGTCCGAGCTTGAATTGGCGAAAAAGTACAAGACGTTCCGACCCCCACCGACGCCTCTATGGACAGCTTGAAGATCACCCTGGCATCCGGTTCCCCCCAGCGAGCCGAGCTGCTGGCCAAGCTGGGCGTGGAGTTCGAGGTCGTCGTGCCGGGCGTGGGGGAGCTCACGGACGGGGACCCGGAGCGGCTCGTGGTCGAGAACGCCCTTCGCAAGGCACATGCGGTTGCCGATGCGGCCGCCCATCCTGGCGGGCTCGTCATCGCCTGCGATACCGACGTCGTCCTCGACGGCGAGGTGTTGGGCAAGCCGGCCGAAGCACAGGAGGCGCGCGAGAACCTGGATCGGATGTCGGGGCGGGCGCATGAGGTCATGAGTGGGCTGGTGGTTCTCCGCAACGGCGAGGAGCTCAGCGGGCTCGAGCGGACGACGGTCGTCTTTCGCGACCTCGGTGAGGAGGAGAAGCGCCGCTACGTCGAGTTCGGCGAGTGGCGCGGGCGCTCCGGCGGGTACGCGATCCAGACCCTCGGCTCGACGCTGGTCGAGCGGCTCGAGGGCAGCGTCTCCAACGTCGTCGGCCTGCCGGTCGGGCTGCTGGTCGAGTTGGCGCCGGATCTGCTTCTGCAAGCTCGCTGACACCACAACGACCGGGCGGGCGGCCGAGTTGCCCGGTTTGGGATGATTTCCCCCTGGTAACCGGTGAAAATCACATATGGGCGTGATCGGCTACCTGCGTGGCCTGGGCGGCCGCGACATGGCCGTCGACCTGGGCACGGCCAACACGCTCGTCTACGTCCGCGGCAGGGGGATCGTCCTTTCCGAGCCCTCGGTCGTCGCGATCGACTCCGGCACCGGCAAAGTCCATGCCGTGGGCGCCGAAGCGAAGCGGATGCTCGGCCGAACGCCTGGGACGATCACCGCGATTCGGCCTCTGAAGGACGGCGTGATCGCCGACTTCGACGTGACCGAACAGATGCTGCGCCACTTCATCAAGCAGGTCCACCCGAGCCGCTTCGCCCACCCGCGGGTGGTCGTCTGCGTGCCCTCGGGCGTCACCGGCGTCGAGAAGCGGGCGGTCGAGGAGGCCTGTCTCTCGGCCGGCGCCCGCAAGGCGTACCTGATCGAGGAGCCGATGGCGGCGGCGATCGGCGCCGGGCTGCCGGTCGCCGAGCCGACCGGGTCGCTGATCGTCGACATCGGCGGCGGCACGACCGAGGTCGCGGTGATCTCGATGGGGGGGATCGTCGTCTCGAAATCGATCAGGATCGGCGGCGACGAGCTCGACGAGGCGCTCGTCGGCCACTGCAAGCACCGCCACAAACTCGCGATCGGCTCGCAGACCGCCGAGCAGGTGAAGCTCGAGGTCGGCGCCGCCTCGCCGCTGCCCGAGGCGGCCGAGGTCGAGATCCGCGGCCGCGACCTGGTCTCAGGCCTGCCGAAGACGATCACGCTCGGCTCCGAAGAGGTCCGTGAGGCGCTCGACGAGACCGTCGGCCACATCATCGACGCAGTCAAGGACACGCTGGACCGGACGCCGCCGGAGCTCGCCGGGGACATCATGGACCGGGGCGTTACCCTTGCCGGTGGCGGCGCTCTGCTGCAAGGACTGGAGCAACGACTCCGCGACGAGTGCCAAATGCCCTGTCAACTGGCAGAGTCGCCTCTGACCTGCGTCGCGGTCGGCTCCGGCGTCTCCCTCGAGGAGTTCGAGGCCATCCACCGCGCGAACCAAACCTGAGAAGCGATCGTGTATCGAAAGCAAGTACGCCGCCGCCGGGCGGTGCTGGCACTACTGGTGATCAGCTCATTCGTGTTGCTGACGATCACCTACGGGCAGGGTTCCGGCGGCCTCCAGCGTGGGGTGAGCACGATCTTCAGCCCCCTCCAGGAGGTCGCCGACCGGGCCCTGAAGCCGGCCCGTGACCTGGTCGACTGGTTCGACAAGACCTTCGACGCGCGCGGCGAAAACAGCCGCCTGAAGACCGAGCTCATCAAGTCCAGGAGGCTGGCCGTGGCGGGCCAGACGGCGCTTCAGGAGAACGCCCAGCTGCGCAAGCTGGTCAACCTCGACAGGGGCTCCGCGCTGGCGTCCTCCGACTACAAGCAGGTCACCGGGCGGGTGATCTCCCGCTCGCCGACCGTCTGGAACTCGGTGGTGACGATCGACCTCGGCAGCGGCGACGGCGTCCACGTCGACGACCCGGTGCTGAGCGGCGACGGCCTGGTCGGGCGGGTCGCCTCGGTCGAGGGCGGCTCCTCGCAGGTGACCCTGATCACCGACCACGCCAGCGCGGTCTCGGCGAAGGTCCTTCCGAGCGGCGCCCAGGGCGTGATCCGGCCTGACCTCGGCGATCCCGAAGACCTGATCCTCGACTACCTCGACGTGACAGAGCACATCGGGGTCGGCCAGGCGGTGGTCACCTTGGGGCAGAGCGCCCAGGGGCTCTCCTCGCTGTTCCCGCCCAATCTCCCGGTCGGGGAAGTGACCCGCGCCTCGATCGTCGAGCAGGAGGCGAGCCAGCAGGTTCGCCTGCGTCCTTACGCCGACCTCGCCGACCTCGACATCGTCCAGGTGCTGACGGGCGGGCCGAAGCGATGATCGTCACGCCGCGAATATTCGCCCGGCTCGCCGCGATCGCGATCGTCGGCGTGCTCCTCCAGCTCTCCTTCTTCTCTCGGGTGGCGGTCTTCCACACGAGCCCCGACGTGCTGCCCGCCCTGGTCGTCTCGCTGGGGCTGCTCGGGGGGACGATGACGGGAGCGGTCTCCGGATTCTCGATCGGGCTGCTCGTCGACTGCCTGCTGGTCGAGGCGCTCGGCGTCAGCTCGCTGGTGCTGCTCGCGACCGGGTACCTGGCGGGCCTCTTCCGGGAGCGGTTCGAGATCCCCAGCCCACTGGCCCCGCCCCTGCTCTGCATGGGCCTCACCCTCTTCGCCGAGGTCGGCTACGGGCTGGTCCAGGTGATGCTCGGCATCGACTCCCCGGTCAGCCTCCTGATCGTCCGCGACGTCCTGCTCAAAGCCGTCTATGCCTTCTTCCTCGGCTGGCCGATCTACCTGGCGGTGCGCCGCATCCTCAGGCCCGGCCTCGTCGAGGAGCCGCGGGCGCGGAGGCGAACTCCGCCCAGGGCACTGGGGACATAGCGATGTACCTTCGATCCGACGAGCGCGGGCCGGCGATGAGCGCCAACGCGGCCCTGCGCATCGCGATCTTCGGGGGCGTCGCCCTCGCCCTCTTCGCGATCCTCTTCTTCCGACTTTGGTTCCTGCAGATCCTCAACGGCGACCAGTACCTGGCCGAGGCGAACAACAACCGGACGCGCGAATTCCGGGTCAGCGCCCCGCGCGGCGACATCCGCGATCGCAACGGCGACGTCCTCGTCGCCAACCGGATCAGCCTGGCGCTCAAAGTCAGCCCCCAAAAGCTGCCCGAAGACGAGCGCCGCAAGCGCGCCGAGCTGGGTCAGCTCGCCAAGCTCACCCACACGACGCTGCCGAAGCTGCGCCGCACGATGCACGAAGAGCTGGTCAAGGCGCCGGGGCTGCCGGTGACGTTGCGGCGCGACGTCGGCCACTTCCTCGTCTACTACCTCGAAGAGAACAAGGACCGCTTCCCCGGGGTCAACGTCGAGCGGGTCTTCGTGCGGCGCTACCCGCACGAAGCGTTCGCCGCGCACATCCTCGGCACCGTCGGCGAGGTGACCGAAGAAGACCTCGAAGAGCACCGATACAAGGGGCTCGAGGCCGGCGACCAGATCGGCCAGGACGGCGTCGAGGACACCTATGACCATTACCTGCGCGGGCGGCCGGGGGTCACCCGGATCCAGGTCGACGCCTTCGGCCAGCCGACGGCCGGCGGGCGTCTCGTCTCGCAGCGCCCGGTCCCCGGCGACAGCCTGAAGCTGACGATCGACGGCGCCGTGCAGTCCGCCGGCGAAAGGGCGCTCGCCTCCTTCGGATTGCGGGGCGCCTTCGTGACGATGAACGTCCATACCGGCGAAATCCTCGGCATGGCGTCGTTCCCGACCTTCGACCCGGCGGAGCTGACGCCGCCGCTCAGCCAGAGCCAGGTCAACGCCCTCTACCGCGACCCGGTCTCCGCGCCGCTTACCAACCGCGCGATCGCCGGGCTCTACCCGACCGGCTCGACCTTCAAGCTCATCACCGCGATCGCGGCGCTCGAAAACGGCGTCGTCTCCGTCGACGAACCGATAAACGACCCCGGCCAACTGACGGTCGGCGGGCAGACGTTCACCAACGCCGGCGAAGCCGCCAACGGCACCGTCAGCATGATCCCTGCCCTCGAAGTCTCCTCCGACGTCTACTTCTACATCCTCGGCCTGCGGATGTGGGACAAGGGGTACCTGCAGCAGTGGGCGCACAAGCTCGGGATCGGCCGCGACCCGGGCATCGACCTGCCCGGGGCGGCGAAGGGCCTGCTGCCGACGAAGCAGTGGCGCGACAAGCTCGCCGCCGAAGGCGAAGCGGAAGGACGGCCCTGGTCGGCGGGCGACAACATCCAGCTGGCCACCGGGCAGGGAGACCTGCAGACCAACCCGCTGCAGCTGGCGATCGCCTACGCGACGATGGGCAACGGCGGCACCGTGGTCACCCCGCACGTCGGCAAGGAGGTCGATGACGCCGCCGGCCGGGTCCTGCGCGAATTCGACCCGGGCCCGCAGCGAGTGGTCAAGATCGACCCGACCCACCGGGCCGAGATCCTGGAAGGGCTCCACGACGCGGCTCAGGGCGGCGCCGGCACATCGTTCGACGTCTTCGGCAACTTCCCGATCCCGGTCGCCGGCAAGACCGGGACCGCCCAGCGCCCGCCCCACGAAGACCAGTCCTGGTACGCGATCCTCGCTCCATACCCGAACCCGAAGATCGTCACCGTGGTGACGATGGAGGAAGGCGGGTTCGGCGCCCTCGCGGCCGCCCCGGCGGCGAAGACGATCCTCGAAGCCTATTTCGCCAAACGCATCGCGGCCGAATCCGAAGGCGAAGAAGGGGAAGAAGGCGAAGAAGGGGCGGCGGGAGGATGAGCTACGCGACCCGCAGCCGCCGCGCCCGCCCGGAGCCGTTCTCCGTGCGCCCCGGGATCGCCGAGCGGCTCAGCCTCCCGTACATGGACGGGGCGCTCGCATTCGCCGCCGCCGGCCTCGCCGTCATCAGCGTCTTCGTGCTCGGCCAGACGACGGCGCACGACGTGCCCGGGAACCCCGGCTACTACTCGGACCGGCAAACGATCTACGCTGTATTGGGCATCCTTGGCATGTACCTCCTCGCTCGCGTCGACTACTCGCGATTCAGGGAGCTGCGGGTCGGGATCTACACATTCCTATGCGTAAGCATCTCTTTGGTCTTCGTATTCGGCTTCGCGGCGCGCGGCTCAAGGCGCGCCTTCGACCTGCCGTTCTTCAGTTTCCAGCCATCGGAGCTGGGCAAGCTCCTGCTAGTGCTAGCGCTTGCCGGGTTCGTGATCGATGGCGCCAGGCGCGGTTCCCCGAGGCAGCGCACGGTGCGCTACCTCTGCCTCGGCCTGGCACCGGCTGCGCTGGTTTTCCTGCAGCCGGACCTCGGCACCTCATTGGTGTTCGGGGCGATCACCCTCGCCGTCATGTACGTGGGGGGCGTCCCCTGGACGCACTTCGCGGTGATCGGCGCGGTCTTCGTCGCTTTCACGGCATTGGTCCTCGTCGGGGCTCCCGCAGTCGGGACGCCGCTACTCAAGGGCTATCAGCAGCAGAGGCTCACCTCTTTCCTGAACCCAAGCGCGGACCCGAGCGACGCGGGCTACCAGCAAAATCAGGCCAAGACCGCCATCGGCGCCGGGGAGACCTCCGGCCGTGGCGATCGGGCCACCCAGACGCGGCTCGACTTCGTTCCGGAGCGGCACACCGACTTCATCTTCGCGGTGATCGGCGAGCGCTACGGATTCGTCGGAGCGGCGTTAGTCCTATCCCTTTACGCCCTGCTGATCTGGCGGGCGCTGCGGATCGTGACGCTCTCGAAGAACTCCTACGGAATGCTCGTGGCCGGCGGGATCGCCGCCATGCTGCTCTTCCAGGTCTTCGTCAACGTGGGGATGAACCTCGGGATCATGCCGATCACCGGGATTCCCCTGCCGCTGATGAGCTACGGAGGTTCCTCCGTCCTCGCCACGTTGTTGGCGGTCGGCGTCCTTCAGAGCGTTCACATGCAAGCGCGCCTCAGCCAGAAGGGCAGGCTCGCCTAGGGCCCTCGAATCTCGAGGTCCGGCGATGCGTACCAACTGAACTGAGCTAGAAAATGAAAAAAACAATTCTGGTGTCCGCCGATCGCGGCGAGACACGGGTCGCCGTCCTCGAGTCCAAGTCGAAGGGCGGCAACCGCGACGTGGCGGAGCTCTACATAGAGCGACGCGGCCGGCGCTCGATCGTCGGCAACATCTACCAAGGGAAGGTCGACAACGTCCTTCCCGGCATGGAGGCCGCGTTCGTCGACATCGGCCTCGAGCGCAACGGGTTCCTGCACGTCGACGAGATCGTCCTCCCCGACGGCCAGCAGGCTCCGAAGCGCGGCCGCGGCAGCGGCAAACGCATCGACGAGCTGATCAAGTCGGGCCAGGAGATCATCGTCCAGGTGGTCAAGGACCCGCTGAAGACGAAGGGGGCCCGGCTCTCGATGAACGTCTCGATCGCCGGTCGCTACCTGGTCTACGCTCCGCAGGGCGGCGGCGTCGGCGTCAGCCGCCGGCTCACCGACTCCGAGCGCGACCGGCTGCGCAAGATGGTCGACCGAACCTACAAAGGCCCGGGCGGCCTGATCGTCAGGACCGCTGCCCACGGGGCAAAAAAAGCGGACTTCGTGCGCGAGATCGGCTATCTGCACAAGCTCAGCGACGTGCTCGACCGCCGCGCCGCCGAAACCGAGGCGCCCGACGTCGTCTTCCAGGAGGCCGACCTGCCGGTGCGGGTCCTGCGCGACGTCTTCCTCAGCGATTTCGAGAAAGCGATCATCGACTCCGAGAAGCAGTTCGAACGGGTGACCAGCTTCTTCCAGCGCACGGCGCCCGAGCTGGTCGACGGGGTCGAGCTCTACAAGGGGAAAAAGCCGCTCTTCGAGAAATGGGGGATCGACAAGGAGATCGAGTCGACCCTGAGCCGTCGCGTCGACCTGCCCTCGGGCGGCTATCTGATCATCGACTACGCCGAGGCGCTGACCGTGATCGACGTCAACAGCGGCAGCTTCACCGGCCGCGGCAAGGGCGGCCTCGAGGAGACGATCACCCGGGTCAACACCGAGGCGGCCGACGAGGTCGTGCGGCAGCTGCGCCTGCGTGACATCGGCGGCATCATCGTCATCGACTTCATCGACATGGCGCGGGCCCGCAACCGCGACAAAGTCCTGAAGACGCTGCGCAAAGCGCTCGACGCCGATAAGTCGAAGAGCTACGTGGTCGAGGTCTCGCCGCTGGGCCTGGTCGAGATGACCCGGCAGAACATCACCGACGGCGTGCGCGAGATCCTCACCGAGGCGTGTCCCACCTGCGAGGGGGAGGGCGTCGTCCTCTCCGCCGAGACGGTGGCGATCGAAGGGCTGCGGACGATGCGCGACGCCGTCGCGGGCTCCGAGGAGGAGGCATTCCTCGTGCGTGTCAACCCGCGGGTCGCCGCGGAGCTGATCAGCCCCGACAGCGGCCTCGCCGAGCTCGAGGAGGAAACCGGGAAGCAGTTCCACTTCGAGGGCGGCGATGCGCTCTCGATCGACACCTTCGACGTCGTCGAGTCCGGCACCCGCGAGGAGATCGAGGCGCGGGCGCTCCCGTTCAAGGTCGGCGAGGAGGTGCTGGTCAAGATCGAGGAGCCGCACATGTACAACGCCGACGACGCGGTCGCCCGCGTCGACTCCTACATAGTCAGCGTCAGCGGCGCCGGGCCCTACGTGGGCGAGCGCAAGCTGGTGCGCATCGAGGAGGTCGCCAGGGCCGCCGCCGTCGCCTCTCTGCTGGGCAGTGAGAGCGGCAACGGCGCCGGGGCGGGCGAGAGTGGCGACGGGCAGCTAGAATCCGCCGACTCGCGCAGTTCCCGTCGCGGTCGCGGAGGCGGCCGTGGGCGGGCGCGCTCCACCCAGAGCGGCAAGGACGAATGAGCATGTACGCAGTCGTAGAGAGCGGAGGCAAGCAGTACAAGGTCGAGAAGGGCACGGCCCTGGTCGTCGATCGCCTCGATGCGAAGGAGGGCGACAAGGTCGCCCTGCGGCCGGTCATGTTCCGCGACAAGGAGGTCGTCGCCGAGCCCAAGGAGCTGGAGAAGGTGAAGGTCGAGGCGACCGTCGCCGAGCACCTGCGCGGGCCGAAGGTGAAGGTCTTCAAATACAAGCCGAAGAAGGGCTACCGCCGCCGCGCCGGCCACCGCTCGGAGCTGACCAGGCTCGAGGTGACCGAGCTGAAGATCGGCGGCGCGGCGAAGAAAGCCGACGCCAAGCCGAAAGCCGACGCCAAGCCGAAAGCCGACGCCAAGCCGAAAGCCGAGAAAAAACCGGCGACGAAAAAAGCCACGCCGAAAGCCAAACCGAAAGCGAAAGTGAAAAAAGATGGCTCATAAGAAAGGGCTCGGCTCCAGCCGCAACGGGCGGGACTCCAACCCGAAGATGCTCGGGGTCAAGGTCTTCGCGGGTCAGAAGGTGACCGGCGGCGAGATCATCGTCCGCCAGCGAGGCACCCGCTTCTGGCCGGGCCAGGGCACCGGCCTCGGCCGCGACCACACGATCTTCGCGACCGCCGAGGGGACCGTCGAGTTCAAGCAGGCCCGCAAGGGCCGCACCGTCTCAGTCGTCCAGGACTAGTCGGTGGGGAGGGGCGTCGGGGGGCTGTCCCCGGGAGCCTGACGTACAACCCCGGCTGATGTCGCACTTGTTCTCGCATAGCGAGAACAAGTGCGACATCAGCGCCGTCACTACCCTCTCTGATCGATGTACGACCGGGCGAAGATCTTTGTCGAAGGCGGGGCGGGCGGCAATGGCAGCGTGAGCTTTCGCCGCGAGGCGCATGTGCCGCGGGGCGGCCCCGATGGCGGCGACGGAGGGCACGGGGGGAACGTCGTCCTCGTCTGCGACCCGTCGCGACGCGACCTGGCGCCGCTGACCGGGAGCAAGCACTTTCGGGCACAGCGCGGTCGCCATGGCGAGGGCTCGAACCGGCAGGGGGCGAGGGGGGAGGACCGGGAGATCGCCGTGCCCCCTGGGACTCAGGGGTCGACCGTCGACGGCGGCACCCTCGACCTGGTCGACCCGGGGCAGCGCGCCGTCGTCGCCCACGGCGGCCGCGGCGGCCACGGGAACAAGCGCTTCGCCAACTCCACCCGGCAGGCGCCGCGCTTTGCCGAGCGAGGGACATCCGGCGAGGAGGGGTGGGTCGAGCTGCGCCTCAAGCTGCTTGCCGATGCCGGCCTGATCGGCCAGCCCAACGCCGGTAAGTCCTCGTTGCTCGGTCGCCTGACCAGGGCCGCGCCGAAGGTTGCCGACTACCCATTCACGACGATCTCACCCGTGCTCGGCGTGATCGACGGCGAGGAGCGGCAGGCGGTCCTCGCTGACATCCCCGGCCTGATCGAGGGAGCCGCCGGCGGCGCCGGCCTCGGACATGAGTTCCTGGCCCACGTCGAGCGCTGCGCGATGCTGGTCCACCTCGTCGATCTGGCGCCGGCCGAAGGCGAGCCCCTGGCGAACTACGAGTCGGTGCGCGCCGAGCTCGCCTCCTACGGCGGCGGCCTCGACACGCTGCCGGAGCTGGTCGTCCTCTCCAAGCGGGACCTGCTGCCGCCCGACGACGTCGGGATGGCGATCATGGAATGGCGTCGACGCCTCGGCGATCGCGCGACCGACGTGCTCGCCGTCTCCTCGGCCACCGGCGAGGGCCTCGACGAGCTGCGCGCCGCGATCCTCGCCGGCGTCGGCGCCGCCCCTCGAAGTGACGCTCCCGCCGAGGCCGCGCGTCGGGCCCGCGGACTTCGAGGTCGAGCACCGCGTCTACCGTCCGGTCGGCGAGGGCGGCTACTCGGTCGAGCGCGAGGCCGACGGCGGCTTCCGCATCCTCGGGCGCGGGGTCGAGCTGCTCTTCGAGCGGCACGACCTGGCAAACGAAGAGGCGCTTGCCTACCTGGAGAGCCGCCTCAACGAGATCGGCGTCGTCGCCGCCCTGCGCGCCGCCGGCTTCGAGCCCGGCGACGATGTCCGGGTCGGCGAGCACGAGTTCGAGCTCCATCCCTAGCGCCTTTGGCGCCGCCTCACGGATGGCCCTGCTCCACCCATCTGGCGGCGACGAGACGATGCGGCGCGAGGCTCGCGGCCGAGGGCTGACGAACCGCGAGATCGCTCAGTCGCTGACCGTGACCCCGAAGAGGGTCGAGACCCACCTGCGCCACGTCTACCGGAAGCTCGACCGCGAAGCGGGCCGAGCCGGCGGGCGCGCTCGCCGAGGGCTGACCTTGGGCCACCGGAGCAGGTGGCGCACCGTGCGGGCGACGAGCCTCGCGTAGACGCCCGCCCCGGCCGGGGTCAGGTGGGTCCCGTCCCAGGTCAGGTGCTCGTGGCCGGCGGCGATCGTGGACCAGTCGATCAGCTCGGTCCGGGGCCAGGTCGCGGCGGCTTCGGCGAGCTGGTGGTTGGACTCGCCGATCCAGGAGACCGGGGCGCGATCGTTGACCAGGAAGAGCCGGCCGACGTTCGCGGTCGCAGCCTGAAGCTCACGCATTTCGTCGCCGTAGAGCGGGCCGTTGCTGCCCATCTGCACGATCAGCGCGTCGACGTTGCGGCCACGTCCCTTCAGGCGCCGCACGAGCGCCACGAATTCGTCGGCCTGGCGGCCCACCTTCGCGTTCATCGAGAAGCGCGGGCCGAGCCGCGCCGCCAGCCTGTCCTTGGCGCCGATCATCACCGAGTCGCCGATCGCGACGACGCGCGGGGGGCGCCCATGGCGGCCGGCATGGCGCCCCGCGCTCGGGTGCTCGACCTCGACCTTGGCGAATTCGGCGGTCGAGGCGGCGACGCCGGCTGAGAGCCCGCCGCCGCCTTGGGGCGCGATCCCGCCCCAGCCGACGATCAGGACGGTCGCGAGAGCCACCGCCAGGAGCGCTGGGCGGGCGTAGCGACGCCACTCGGGCGCCCCCCGCGGGACCGGGCGCCGGAACGGTTGCTCGACGTAGCGGTAGGAGAGGTCGGCGAGAGCCAGCACGGCGAGCAGCTGGAGCGGGATCAGCACGCCGCGCGGCAGTGAGACGTCGACTCCCGGGCGCGTCAGGGCGAGCACCGGCCAGTGCCAGAGGTAGAAGCTGTAGCTGCGCAGGCCGAGCCAGACTGCCGGCGGCCGCCCGAGCAGGGAGCCGAGCCGCGCCGCCGGGTGGGCGAGGACGGCGACGAGCGCCGCGGTGAAGACGGCGAGCCAGAGGTAGCCCCCGTGGAACAGGGCGAGGTCATAGTCGTGCACCTCGACGAAGGAGAGGGCGAGGTAGCCGAGCGCCAGCACGCCGAGCGCGTCGAGGAGCGGGCCGGTCCAGCGGCCGGGGACGCCGCGACGCAGGTCCCGGGGCGCCCAGACGAGGGCCAGCGCGACCCCGAGCAGGAGGCCGACCGCGTGGGTGTCGGTCCCGTAGTAGGCGCGCGAGGCGTCGTGAGGGTCGAAGAGCACCCACGCGAGCGCGACCGAGGCGAGCGCTCCCGCCAGGACGCCGAGCAGCAGGCGCCGCGGACCGGCCAGCTTCATCCCTGCCGCGAAAGCGAGCGGCCAGAAGAGGTAGAACTGCTCCTCGACCGAGAGCGACCAGAGGTGGCGGAACAGCGACGGCCGCTGGAACTGGTCGAAGTAGGACTGCTGGTCGAGGATGAAGTGCCAGTTGGCGACGTAGGCGAGCGAGGCGAGCGCGTCGCCGCGCAACTGGTCGATGCGGTCGGGGGCGAGGATCGCGGCGGCCACCATCGTCACCGCGATCAGCACGCCGACCGCGGGCAGCAGGCGCCGCGCCCGCCGTGCCCAGAACCGGCCCAGGGCGATCTGGCCGCGGCGCCGGTGCTCGGCGAGCAGAAGCGAGGTGATCAGGTAGCCGCTGATCACGAAGAAGACGTCGACGCCGAGGAAGCCGCCCGGCATCCAACCGACGCCCGCGTGGTAGAGGAAGACGGCGAGCACGGCGATCGCCCGTAGGGCGTCGATGCCGGGCATGTAGGGGAGGCGATGGTCCTGTGGCCTGCTGATCCACCCAGTGTGGTGCATCGATCGGCCCTCTGGCGAAGGCCGTCACGACGCCTACACTTGCCCGGCCATGACCCTCGTCGTCAAGCTCGGATCCTCGATCGTCGCCGCCGACGACGGCGAGCTGCGCGGTGACGTGCTCGATGCGGTCTGCGCCCAGGTCGCCGCGCTCGAGCAGGGCGGCGAGCGGGTCGTGATGGTTACCTCGGGGGCGATCGCGCGCGGCATGCGGCTGATGGAGCTGCCGGCCGGCCGCAGGCGATGGACGAGCTGCAGGCCGCCTCCGCGGTCGGCCAGGGCGACCTCTTCCGCGCCTACGAGCTGCGGCTGGCCGCCGGCGGCACGCACGCCGCCCAGGTGCTGCTCACCGCCGCCGACATCGCCGCCAGGACCAACTACCTGAACGCGCGCCAGACCCTGCGGCGGCTGATCGCGTGGGGGGTCGTCCCGGTCGTCAACGAGAACGACACCACCGCGACCGACGAGATCACCTTCGGCGACAACGACTTCCTCGCCGCCCAGGTGGCGATCCTGCTCGAGGCCCGCCTGCTCGTCCTGCTCACCGACGTCGACGGCCTCTTCAGCGCCGACCCCGGCCCGCGACCCGGATGCGCGAGCTCGTCGACCTCGGTCGAGGAGCTTCTCCGCGCTGGAGAGCTGGAGATCGGCGATCGCACCTCGGCCTTCGGCTCCGGCGGCATGCGCAGCAAGGTCGCCGCCGCCGAGATGGCGGGCGAGGCGGGGATCCCGTCGGTGATCTGCAACGGCACCTTCGGCGGGACCCTTTCCTCCGCGGCCGCCGGCGAGCCGGTCGGCACCCGCTTCGCGGCCCGCTCCGGCAAGGCGTCCAGCTTCAAGCTCTGGCTCAAGTACGCGAAGCCGGCCCAGGGACAGGTCATCGTCGACGAAGGCGCCGCGCGGGTCCTGCGCGAGAGCGGCTCCAGCCTGCTTCCCGTCGGGGTGACGGCGGTCGAGGGCGAGCTTCGACGCCGGCGACGCGGTCGAGGTGGTCGCGGGGGGCGTCGTGATCGGAAAGGGGATCGCCGATCTCTCGGCCGCGGAGCTGGATCGGGTCCGCGGGATGAAGAGCTCCGACGTCCGCGAGGTGCTTCCACAGGCGGCCGATGAGGTCGTCCACCGCGACCGCTTCGTGCTGCTCTGAGAGTCGGGCACCCGACTCTCATGGCTACCCTAAGACGATGGCTGTGACGACGCAGACGATCCCCGAGGTGTGCGAGTCCGCGAAGCGGGCTGCGCTTGCCCTCGGCAGCGCCTCGACCGAGGCCAAGGACCTCGCGCTGGAGGCGACCGCGAGGTTGCTCGGCGAGCGCCGCGCGGGGATCCTCGAGGCGAACGCCGCCGACCTCGCCGACGAGCGGGCGGCGGAGCTCAGCGCCGCCCTTCGCGATCGCCTCACGCTGAGCGAGGAGCGGATCGCGGCGATCGCCGACGGAGTGCGCGCGGTCGGGTCGCTGGCCGACCCGATCGGCGAGGAGCTCGAGCGTCGCACCCTGGCCAGCGGCCTCGACCTGCGCAAGCTGCGCGTCCCACTCGGTGTCGTCGCCGTCGTCTATGAGGCGCGACCCAACGTCACGATCGACTGCGCGGCGCTGACGATCAAGAGCGGCAACGCGATCGTCCTGCGCGGCTCCAGCTACGCCGAGCGCTCCAACGGGGCGCTCGCCGCCGCCGTCCGCGAGGCGCTCGCCGAGGCGGGCCTGCCGGAGGACGCCGTCCAGCTGCTCGCCGGCGGCGGTCGCGAGGCGCTCGCCGAGCTCGCCACCGAGGACCGGCTCGTCGACCTGATGATCCCGCGCGGGGGAGAGGGTCTGAAGGCAGCGCTCAAGGACGTCGCGACGGTGCCGGTCATCTATGCCGCTGCCGGCAACTGCCACGTGTACGTCCACTCGGAGGCCGACCTGGAGATGGGGCGCCGCATCGCCCTCAACGCCAAGGCCCAGCGGCCCGGGGTGTGCAACGCCGCCGAGACCCTGCTTGTCGATGCCGCCGTCGCCGAGCGCTTCCTGCCCGCCGTCCTCGCCGACCTCGCGGAAGCCGGGGTCGAGGTGGTCGGCGACGAGCGCGTCCGCGCCCACGCCGGGGGGATGACGATCGGCGTGGCGGGAGAGGCCGACTGGGCGACCGAGTACCTCGACCTGAAGCTCGCCGTCGCGGTCGTCGACTCGGTCGAGGAGGCGATCGACCACGTCAACCGCCACGGGACCCGGCACTCGGAGGCGATCGTCACCGGCTCGGAGGATGCCGCGGCCCGCTTCACCGCCGGCGTCGACGCAGCCGTCGTCTACACCAACGCCTCGACCCGCTTCACCGACGGATTCGAGTTCGGGATGGGCGCCGAGATCGGCAACTCGACCCAGAAGCTCCACGCGCGCGGGCCGATCGGGCTGCGCGAGCTGACGACCTACAAGTACGTCGTCCGTGGTGACGGCCAAGTGCGTGAGTGAGGCAGCGCCCGCCGGCGGCATCGGGATCCTCGGCTCGGCCTTCAACCCACCCCACCTCGGCCACCTGGCGCTCGCCCAGGAGGCGCTCTGGCAGCTCGGCCTCGGCGAGGTGATCCTGATGCCCACGGGCGACGCCCCCCACAAGCGGATCGCCGACGACCCCGGTCGCGAGCAGCGCCTGGCGATGACCCGGCTGGCGGCGGCCGACGACTCGCGCTTCTCGGTCTCGACCCTCGAGGTCGACCGCGACGGGCCGTCCTACACGTATGAGACCTTGGAGCTGCTTGCAGACGAGAGAGGCGATACCGAGCTCGTGTTCGTGATGGGGGCGGACGCCGCCGTGGGGCTCGAGAGCTGGCGCCGGCCGGAACGGGTCGTCGAGTTGGCCCGGCTCGCGGTCGCCCGCCGCTCGGGCGTCTCCGACGCCGAGGTCGCGGCGGTGATGCGCAGCCTCGGTGCCGACCGCGGCCAGGCGACGATGCTGGAGATGCCGCAGTTCGGAGTCTCGTCCTCGGCCGTGCGCGAGCGGGCCGCGGCGGGGAGGCCGCTGCGCTACCTCGTGCCCGAGTCGGTCGCCCGCTTCATCGAAGAGAAGGGGGTCTACTCGTGAGCGCCGCCAAACCGACCGGCGGGCTCGACTCCGGCGACCTGGCGCGGCGCCTCGCCCGGCTCGCCGACTCGAAGGGGGCGACCGAGATCGTCGTCCTCGACATGCGCGACCTCGTCTCCTACACGGACCACCTGGCGATCTGCACGGCGCGCAACGAGCGCCAGGCGCGGGCCATCGTCGACGAGGTCAGGCTGCGGCTGAAGAACGAGGAGGGCCAGCTGCCCGCCGGCACCGACGGCGAGGGCGCCGCGGGCTGGATCGTGCTCGACTACCTCGACGCCGTCCTGCACGTGTTCACCGACGACGCCAGGCGCCGATACCAGCTCGAGGACCTCTGGCGAGAGGCTCCGCGGCTCGAGCTCGACCTTCCCCAGGATGACGTCCGAGGCCCCCTCTACGGTGCCGCCCATGGGTAGCTTCCAGAGGGCCTTCCTGGGCTACCGCCGTCCCGAAGTGGACGCGGCGATATCGGCACGGGACGGGCGCATCGAGGAACTGGGTCGCGAGGCGGCCGCCAAGGCGGAGATCGAAGCGGAGCTGACCTCGCTCTCCGGGATGGTGATCGAGCGCGAGCGCGAGATCCGCGGCTTGAACGAGCAGCTGCGCGCGGCGAGCGAACGCCACGATCGCAGCATCGCCTCGCTGGAGGCGGTCTCGGCGCGCCTCCAGGAAATCGAGGCCCAGGCCCGCGGCCAGGCGACCCGGATTCGGATGAAAGCG
This sequence comes from uncultured Solirubrobacterales bacterium, assembly GCA_963727615.1. Taxonomy (GTDB): domain Bacteria; phylum Actinomycetota; class Thermoleophilia; order Solirubrobacterales; family 70-9; genus VRUE01. Next base: position 175,161 of record CAVSHD010000006.1, on the reverse strand, counting down.
CTGCGCGAGGCGGTCGAGGTGGGGCGGAGGGCGCAGGAGCTGTCGGAGGCCGAGGGGGTCCAGGCCGAGGCGCTGCCCGCGCCATCGATCGAGCCCAACGGCAACGGCGCCTCTCCCGGGGCCGCCGAGACGATCTCCCAGGAGACCTTCGAGGGCACGATCAGCGTCGAGATCGGCCCCTTGGGCGACTACTCGCAGCTGGTCGGGATCGAGGACGCGATCGGGCGGCTCGGTGCCTCGGAGATCTCGATCGAGCGCTTCTCGGAGGGTCGGGCGACGCTGAAGATGAACCTCGACGAGCCGGTCGACCTGCTGCGCGAGCTGGAAGAGCAATCGCCGCTCGAGTTCCGCGTCAGGCGCGCCGCCGACGACAACCTGGTCCTCGACGTCGACGACGACGACCCAGAGCACCGCGCGGCCTAGGGCACGGGGCCCGGTCCGGCTAGAATCCGGGTTTCACCCGGGGCTGTAGCTCAGCTGGAAGAGCGTCGCGCTGGCAGCGCGAAGGTCAGGGGTTCGAGCCCCCTCAGCTCCATCGCCCGGGCCGCCGGCGCCCACGGCTCAAACGGGCCGCGCTCGCTGCCGATGCTCTAGGGATGCGGACCGCCAACGAGCACGTCTTCTCCCATGGGATTCGCGACACTCGCCAGACCTTCGCGCTCTGGCACGACCACCCCTGGCGCGTGCTCGGCAGCTGGACGGCACTGGGCCTGGCGATCGCCCTGACGCTGCTGGGAGCGGTCTGGGTCGTCTCCGGCCTGCTCTCCCCCGACATAACGCCGATCAAGCTGCCCGGACTGACCGAACCGTCGCGGCCCGCCGACCTGCTGCCGATCCTCTGGCGCAACTCGCTCGTCCTCGCATTGCACGCGACGGCCTGCGTCGCCGGCTTCATCGCCGGCGCCTCGATGCCGATCGCCGCCGCCCAGCGGACCGGGCTCTCGCGCTGGGTGCACGTCAAGGCGGGTGAGCTGGCGATCCTCTTCGTCTGCGCCGTGACCCTCTTCTCGCTCTGCACCCAGGCCCTCTACCTGGGCTTCCAGGGCTCGACGATCTCCTACCAGCTGGGCATCTCCCACGGCGCCCTGATCCTCAGCGTCCTCCCGCACGCGCTGCTCGAGCTCACCGCCCTCTTCCTGCCCCTGGCCGCCTGGCTGATCGCCAGCCGCCGCGGCGAGTGGAACCAGCTGCTCGCGGCGACTCTGGTGACCGTCCTGATCGCGATCCCGGCGCTGGTCATCGCGGCGACGATCGAGGTATACGTCTGGCCGCACATCCTCGAAGGGCTCTCCTCAGGGCTCGAAAACAAGCTCGACATGTGGGGGTCGTAGGAGGCGGTTCCGCCGCCGGGTTTCGTGCGGCGCTTCGAGGCGGGCGCTTCCCTTCGTAGGATCAGGCAATGGCAGGATACGACGCGAAGGCGATCGAGGCGAAGTGGCAGCGGGTCTGGGCCGAGGAGCGGACCTGGGAGGTCCCCAACCCGGGGCAGCCGGGCTTCGACGCCGCAAAGCCGAAGTCCTACGTGCTGGAGATGCTGCCCTACCCCTCGGGAGAGCCTCACGTCGGGCACCTCAAGTGCTACGCGGTGGGCGACGCGATCGCGCACTTCCGCCGCCGCCACGGCTATGAGGTGATCCACCCGATGGGCTACGACGCCTTCGGGCTGCCCGCCGAGAACAACGCGATCAAGACCGGCGAGCCGCCGCGCGAAGCGACCGAGCGCTCGATCGAGTCCTTCCGCCGCCAGTTCCGCGAGTGGGGGGTCTCGATCGACTGGTCGCGGGAGCTCGGCACCCACACCCCCGAGTACTACCGCTGGACGCAGTGGATCTTCCTGCGCCTCTTCGAGCGCGGCCTCGCCTACCGCGACGAGGCGCCGGTCCAGTGGTGCCCGAAGGACGCCACCGTGCTTGCCAACGAGCAGGTCGTCGACGGCCGTTGCGAGCGTTGCGGGACCCCGGTCGTCCAGCGCCGGCTCGAGCAGTGGTTCTTCAGGATCACCGAGTACGCCGACCGCCTGCTCGCCGACTTCGACCTGCTCGAGTCCTGGCCCGAGCACGTGATCACGATGCAGCGCAACTGGATCGGCCGCTCCGAGGGCGCCGAGGTCGTCTTCCGTTGTCAAGAAACGGACCTCGACTTCCCGGTCTTCACGACCAGGCCCGACACGCTCTTCGGCGCCACCTTCTTCGTCCTCGCCCCCGAGCACCCCGAGCTCGAGCGGCTGGTCGCCGGCACCGAGGCCGAGGGCGCCGTGCGCGAGTACGTCGACCGCGTCGCTCGCGAGTCGGCCGAGGAGCGCGGCGACGAGGACCGCGAGAAGACCGGCGTGCCGCTCGGCCGCACCGTCGTCAACCCCGTCAACGGCGAGGAGATCCCGATGTACGTCGCCGACTACGTGCTGATGGAGTACGGCACCGGCGCGATCATGGCGGTGCCCGGGCACGACGGCCGCGACCACGAGTTCGCGAAGGCCTTCGGGCTGCCTGTGCGGCGGGTGATCGAGGGGGTCGACGAGGAGGCGGCGCGGGACGACGACGGCCTGCCCTACCCGGGCGACGGCCCGATGACCGGCTCGGGTCGCTTCGACGGTCGGGGCAACCGCGAGGCCTACGCCGAGATCGTCGAGTGGCTCGGCGCGGAGGAGCGGGGCGAGCCCGCCGTCAACTACCGCCTGCGCGACTGGCTGGTCTCGCGTCAGCGCTACTGGGGAGCGCCGATCCCCGTCGTCTACTGCGACGATTGCGGGATCGTCCCCGTCCCCGACGACCAGCTCCCGGTCGAGCTGCCCGAGATCGAGGACTACTCCCCCCAGGGCAGGAGCCCGCTCGCCGCCGCGGAGGACTGGGTGTCCACCTCATGCCCGACCTGCGGCGCCGCCGCTCGCCGCGAGACCGACACGATGGACACCTTCGTCGACTCCTCGTGGTACTTCATCCGCTACCTCGACCCCCGCAACGACGAGGCGGCGTGGGACCGGGCCGCGGCCGACCACTGGCTGCCCGTCGACCAGTACATCGGCGGGGTCGAGCACGCGATCCTGCACCTGATGTACGCGCGCTTCTTCACCAAGGCGCTGGCCGACCTCGGCCACCTCGACGTGCAGGAGCCGTTCGCCAACCTCTTCGCCCAGGGGATGATCACCCGCGACGGGGCGAAGATGTCGAAGTCGAAGGGCAACACCGTGGCGCCCGCGGAGTACGTCGACCGCCACGGCGCCGACACCGCCCGCACCTACGTCTGCTTCATGGGCCCGCCCGAGCGCGGCGGGGACTGGTCCGACGAGGGCGTCGAGGGCGTCAATCGCTTCCTCTCGCGCCTCTGGCGGCTCTGCGAGGAGGTCGAGGAGCGGACCGAGCCCGGCGACGCGACCTCCTCGGAGAGCGCCGAGGTGCGCGAGCTGGTCGGCAAGGCCCACTGGGCGATCGACAAGGCGACCCGCGACTTCGAGCGCGGCTTCCAGTTCAACACCGCGATCGCCGCCGTGATGGAGCTGGTCAACGACGCCTACCGGCTCAAGGAGGACCTGTTCGGGGGCGCCGACGGGGAGGCCGCCCTGCGCTTCGCCACCGCGACCGCCGCCTCGCTGATCTTCCCCTTCGCGCCGCACCTTGGCGCCGAGGTCTGGGAGCGGCTGCACGGCGGCCGGGTCTGGGAGGAGCGCTGGCCGAGGGCGGACCCGGCGCTGCTGGCGAGCGACACGGTGACGATGGTCGTCCAGGTGAACGGCAAGCTCCGGGATCGGCTCGAGGTCGGCGTCGACCTCCCCGAGGACGAGCTTCTCGCCATGGTGCGCGCCAGCGAGAACGTCAGCCGCCACGTCGACGGCCGCGAGGTCGTCAAGGAGGTCGTGGTGCCGGGCAAGCTGGTCAACCTGGTCGTTCGCTGACCGCCCCGGGTCGCGCCCCCGATATCTGCTAGAAAGCCGCCGATGCTCGTCAGGCGCCTCGCAGACGCTCCCGTTGAGGAGTGGCACCGCCTGCGCTCGCACGTCCTCATGGACGCGGGTGAGCTTGGAGCGCGGAACATGTCGGTCACCTGGCTCGAGGTTCCGTCCGGCGCCGAGCAGACGCTGCGCTCCCATGAGGAGGCCGAGCAGGTCTACGTCGTCGTCCGCGGCGGCGGCACCATGTCGGTCGCGGGAGACACCCAGCGCATCCAGGAAGGCGATCTGATCCTCGTCTCGCCGGCGACCGACCACGCGATCGCCAACGACAGCGAGAGCGAGCTCGCCTGCCTCTCGGTCCAGTCGCCGCCGGTCGCCGTCGCCGAGCTCCACGGCGACCAGCTTGCCGCCGACCTTGCCGGCTACGACGACGAGGACGTCTAGGCGCTGGCCGTAGTCTGAATCGTTCGAGACGGCGCGTCACGCGCGCGTCCCCGAGCGCAATGGTCGGCCGCGATGCCCGACCTGAGCCGGTCCCAGATCCTCGTCTACGGCGCGCTCGCCGTCGCCCTGCTCCTGGTCGGCGCCCGGGCGATCCGCTCCGAGGGGGGCGCTGGGACATCGTATGCGGCGGGCAGCGAAGGCCCGAGCACGGGGGGTGGGACCTCGTTCAGCGTCGGCGGTGGCGGGCCGGATGTGGTCGTCGACGTCGGCGGCGCCGTCCGCAGCCCCGGGGTCTACCGGCTCCCGGTCGGCTCCAGGGTGACGGACGCGGTCGAGCGCGCCGGCGGCGCCTCTTCGGGCGCGGAGCTGGAAGCGATCAACCTCGCGGCCCGCCTCGCCGACGGGCAGCAGGTCCTCGTCCCCGACCGGAAGGCGGGCGGCGCCGGGCATCGGCCCCCGCCTCCGAAGAAGGGCCGATCAGCCTCGGCAGCGCCGGCGTCGAGGACCTCGAATCGATCGACGGGATCGGGCCGGTGACCGCCGGCGACATCGTCGAGTTCCGCGACAGCCACGGCGGCCTCTCCTCGGTCGACCAGCTCGACCAGGTGCCCGGGATCGGCCCGGCGACGATGGAGGCGCTGCGCGCCCGTTTGCAGCCATAGCGATCTGCGCCGCCGCCGTGCTGCTGGTGCTCGCCGGCGCCGACGGCATCCGGGAGCGCGCGGACGCGGCGCTCGGCAGGGGGATGCCGGCTCGTGAGGCGGAGCTCGCCCGCGGCTTCGTGATCGGCGACGACAAGGGCGTCGACCCGGAGACGGTTCGGGCCTTCCGGCGCGCCGGGCTCAGCCATCTGCTCGCCGTAAGCGGCCAGAACGTCGCCCTGCTGGCGCTGCTCGCGATGCCGGTCCTCGCCCTGCTCGGGATGCCCCTGCGAACGCGGCTCGTCTGGGTGCTCGGCCTGATCGTCGTCTACGTGCCGCTGGCCGGTGCCGGCCCCTCGATCCAGCGCGCCGGGGTGATGGGGGCGCTCGCCGTCGTCGCGACCCTCGCGGGACGACGGGCGTCCCGTTTCTACGCGCTCGTCGCGGCGGCCGCGATCACGCTGGCGATCGACCCGGGGATCGCCGCCGACGTCGGCTGGCAGCTGAGCTTCGCCGCCGTGCTCGGGATCCTCCTGATCGCCGGCCCCGTCGCCGCGGCCGTCAAATCTCGGTTCGGCGCGCGCGGGCCGTTGGCGCTCGCGCTCGCCGACGGTGCGGCGATGACCTTCGCGGCAACCGTGGCGACGGCGCCGTTGATCGCCCTCCATTTCGGCGAATTGTCCCTGGTCAGCCCGGTGGCGAACCTGCTGGCGCTGCCTGCCGTCGCCCCGGCGATGTGGCTCGGGATGCTGGCCGCGGCCGCGGGCCAGGTTCCGGGCGCGCCCGTTGCGGCGATCAACGTGCCCACCTCGCTGCTGCTCGGGTACATCGCCGAGGTCGCGTCGATCTGCGCGCGGCCGCGCTGGGCCTCGCTCGAGGTGGGCCTCGGGCCCGGCGGGGCCGTCGCCTCCTACGCGGCGATCGCGGCCGTCTGCGCATTCGTTCCGCGGGCGGCCCGTCGGCACCGGGTCGCCCGGTTGCGGCGCGGAGGAGCGGCCGAGCGGCCGGCCGGGAGCCGCCCGCGCCGCCTTTACCGCCACGCGCTCGCCCTGGCGGCCCTGCTGGCGGCGCTCGCCTGGGCCGTCGACGGGGAGCGGACGGGCCGTCCGTGGGCGGCCCGGGCTTGCGCGCCACGGTCCTCGACGTCGGCCAGGGAGACGCGATCCTGCTCCAGCCGGGGTCGGCGCCGGCGATCCTCGTCGACGGCGGCCCACCCGGCGACGGCCTGGCGGCGCAGCTTCGCGAGAACGGCGCCGCCGGGCTCGCCGCCGCCGTCGTCACCCACGACCAGGCCGACCACGCCGGGGGCATCGAGGAGGCCCTCGGGTCGATCCCGGTTCGAACCCTCGTCTACGGGGTCGTGGGGAGGCGATTGCTCGCCGAGGCGAGGAGCGCCGGGGCCCGCACCCGGAGGGTCGCCGCGGGGGCCGAGCTGCGCTCGGGACGCCTGCGGCTCGACGTGATCTGGCCGCCGTCGGAATTGCTGGCGGGCTCCCACGCCGGCCAGGACCCGAACCGCCTGGCGCTGGTCATGGTCGCCCGCTGGGGCGGCTTCTCGATGCTGCTGACCGCTGACGCCGAGGCGGAGTCGACGCCGCTCGACCCCGGGCCGATCGACGTGCTCAAGGTCGCCCACCACGGCAGCGAGGACGCCGGGCTCGCCGGCCTGCTCGAGCGCACGAGGCCGAAGCTCGCCGTGATCTCGGTCGGTGCCGACAATCCCTACGGCCACCCGACGGCGAAGACGCTCGCCTCGCTCGCGGCGCACGGCGTCCGCACCCTGAGGACGGATGAGGACGGGCCGGTCGCCATCGTCGTGCGCGGCGGGCGCGCCTCGGTCGAGAGCGGCTGAGGCGCCGGGGCCCGCGGCTAGACTCGGGCTCGATGGCCGAGGGACTGCGCTCGCTATACCTGATCGCCGGCACCGACGGCGCCAAGATCGACGCGACCCGCGCCCGGCTCAAGGCGCGCGCCGAGTCCGAGGGCGGCACCGGCGCCTTGGAGGTGTACGAGGCCGCCGAGGGCCGGGGTGCCCCCGACCATGAGGCCCTGCTCGGCGCCCTGCCGGCGATGTCGCTGACCGGGGAGCGGCGCTACCTGCTCGCCGACGGGGTCGAGCGCTGGCGGGATCGGCAGCTCGACCAGGTCACGTCCGCCCTCGCCGCCCTGCCCCCCGACCTCACCCTGGTCCTGATCTCCCGGGCCGATGCCCCGGAGAAGCTCGAGCGCGCAGTCCGCGCCGCGGGGGGCGAGGTGCACGGGTTCGCCGTCGCAAGCGCCCGCGCGATGCCGCGCATGCTCGTCTCCGACGCCGCACGACTCGGGTTCGAGCTCGAGCAGGCCGCTGCCGCGGCACTGGTCGAGCGGATGGGCCCGAACCCGGTGCGCCTCTCGCAGGAGCTGAGCCGACTGGCGCTCTGGGCCGGAGAGGGGGAGAGGTCACCCTCGAGGACCTCGACGCGATGGTCGCCGACACGTCCGAGGCGATCGTCTGGTCTCTCGCGGACACGCTCCAGGCCGGCGACCCCGCGGCCGCCCTCTCGGTCGCCGAGCGCCTGATCGCCCAGGGTGAGAACGTGACCGGCATGGTCTACGCGCTGGCTTCGCGGATCCGCCGCTCCGGCCGCTCCGACCTGCGGCAGGCCACGGAGGCCCTCGCCGACCTCGAGGTCTGGTGCCGCGGTGGCGCCGAGTACGGCGACGAGCTGGCCCTGACTCTCGCTCTGCGCCGCGCGAGCGTCGGTGAATAGCAAGGACGCAGGGAGCGCGGCGTGCTCCGCACGCGAGCGACCGAGGACGTCGCTAGGCGCCGGCGATCCGCGCGGCGCGGCTCTTCTTACGCGCACCCGTGTTCTTGTGCAGGGCGCCCTTCTGGATCGCCTTGTCGATCTTGGCGACGAGCTGCTTGTGCTCGCCCGCGATCGTCTCGGCGTCGCCTGACTCGACGGCGCTCTCGAGGCGCCGGAAATGGGTCTTCACCGTGCTCGTCATGAGCCGGTTCTCGGCGCGCTCGCGCTCGCTGCGTAGGATCCGCTTCTTCTGTGAGGCTATGTTGGCCATTTAGTCGTGCCTGAGCGGGCGTCCAGCCGGCTCCGGGCGGCCGCCGACTATAGCGACTGAGACCCCAGTTTGGAGACGCCCAAGACACCCGGCCGTGAGGATCCCGAGGCCGCGGAGGGTCGCGACCTCGACGCCCTCGACGGCGACCGGCACGAGTTCCGCACGCCGGAGATGATCGCGGCCGACGCCGCCGTGCGCGCGGCGGAGGCCTTCGAGCCCGGCGAGGAACCGGTCGCGGAGCCGCCACCCCACGAGCGGGGAGGGCGGATCGCCCGTTCGACGGCGTTCTTCTCGGTCGCCACCGCCGCCTCGCGAGTCGCCGGCCTGGTCCGCGAGATCTTCGCCGCCAGCTACTACGGGGTGAACGGGCCGATGTCGGCATTCACGATCGCCTTCCAGGTCCCCAACCTGGTTCGAAGCCTGTTCGCCGACGCGGCCCTCCAGCCGGCCTTCATCCCGGTATTCACCGAGCAGCTGGAGCGCAAGAACTACCGCGAGGCATTCCGCCTCGCCTCGACCCTCCTGCTCCTCGTCACCCTGGTGCTGGGTGCGATCACGGCGATCTTCGTCCTCGCGGCGCCGTTGATCATGCCGCTCTTCGCGCCCGGGTTCTCGGGCTCGCTCCTCGACCTCACGGTCGCCCTCTCCCAGGTCCTCTTCCCGATCCTGATCCTGCTCGGGGTGAGCGGGATAGTGGTCGGGATCCTCAACAGCTACGACCGCTTCGGGGCCTTCGCGATCGCGCCCTTCTTCTGGAACGTGACGATCATCCTCGTCCTCGTCGTCGTCGCGCCGCTCTTCCACGGCCAGAACCGGATCTATGCCTACGCGATCGGGATCCTCGTCGGCACCCTGGTCCAGCTTCTGATCCCGGCCTTCGACCTCCGCAACACCCCGTTCCGCTTCGAGCTCAGCTTCGCCTGGCGCAACCCGGGCGTCAGGCGGGTTCTGTTGCTGATGCTGCCGGTCACCCTCAGCCTCGGCCTGATCAACTTCAACCTGCTTATCAACAGCCTCTTCGGCAGCCTGGTCAGCGACCAGGGGCCCGCGGCGATCGACAAGGCGTTCCGGATCTACCAGCTCCCGCAGGGGATCTTCTCGGTCGCGATCGCGACCGTGCTCTTCCCGACCCTGGCCCGATTCGCCTCGCGCGGGGAGCACGAGAACCTGCGTGCGACGATGGCGAACGGGATGCGTCAGATCCTCTTCATCCTGGTCCCCGCCGCGGCCGCGGTCCTGGTCCTCTCCGAACCGATGATCCGCCTCGTCTACCAGCGCGGCGAGTTCACCCCCGAGCAGACGACGCTGGTCGCCACCGCGCTCTTCTGGTTCGCCTTCTCACTGCCGACCAACGGACTCTTCCTGCTCCTCACTCGCACCTTCTTCAGCCTCCAGCGGCCCTGGGTCCCGACCGCGATCGCCGCCGGCAACCTGGCGGTCACCGCGCTCGCGGCGCTCGGCCTCTACCACCTGGGGGTGGGCGGCATCGTCGCCTCCACCGCGCTGGCCACGACCGCCAGCGTCGTCGCCCAGTGCGTGATCCTGCGCCGCATCCTGCACGGCCTCGAGCTCGGAGCGCTGCTCTCCAGCGCGGTCCGGATCTCGCTCGCCGCGGCCGCCCTCGCCGCGGTCAGCTTCGGCGTCTGGGACGTGCTCGACGGCGCGCTCGGGCGTGGCCTCGGCGGCCAGGTCGTCTCGCTGGGGGTCGCGCTGGGACTGGGCGGCCTCGTCTACGTGGCCACGGCGAAGCTGATGCGGATCGCCGAGCTCGAGCAGATCGTCCGCCTCCTGCGCCGGCGGTAGATGCTCGACCTGGGCCGCTATCTGCTCGGCGTCGGGGAGATCCTGCTGCTCGTCGGCTTCGCCTGGCTGGGAGCGACCGCGGCTCGCCGCCGCCTCGTCCCTGAGCTGACCGGCCCCCCGCCCACCTGGCGACCTCGGTCCTGGCGCTCGCCCTCCTGATCTGGCCCGCCGAGCTGCTCGGCTCCTTCGGCGCTTTCAAGGCGCTCCCGTACCTGCTCGTCGTCGGCGTTGTCGGCGCTGCGATGTGGACGCTTTTCCACGGGTGGCGTGGGGAGGGGGGCCGAGAACGGACGCAGTTTGCGCCCGCCCGCAGGCCCCCCTGCCCCCCGCGACGGGACCCGTGGCCGGGGCGCCCGCGTCCCGACCCTGCTCGCCCTGGCCGTCGCCGCCGCGGCGGTCGTCAAGTTCGGCATGGAAGTGAAGCTGAAGCTGGGGACCGGAATGACCGGCTTCGACAGCACCTGGTATCACGGGCCGTTCGCGGCCGGGTTCCACCAGACCGGTAACACCTGGGAGCTCCACTTCATCGCCCCGCAGTTCCTGGCCTGGCTCTACCCGGCCAATTCGGAGCTGATCCACGCGGTCGGCATGAATGCCTTCGATCGCGACCTGCTCTCGCCGCTGCTCAACCTCGGCTGGCTCGCCGGTTGTCTCGTCGCCTGCTGGTGCCTGGGCCGGCCAAACCGGGTGGCGCCGTGGACCCTCCTGCTCGGCGCCGTCGCCCTCAGCGTCCCGGCGCTCTCCGACCAGGCGGGGGAGGCCCGCAATGACATCGTCGGGATCTTCTTCCTGCTCGCCGCTGTGGCGATCGCGGTCAATGCGGCGGCCGATCGATCCACGGGCGGCGGTGGCGGGAGGACCGAGGGGAGCGGCGGCCTCAGCACCGGCGCCCTGCTCGCCGCCGGCCTCGCCGCCGGCCTCGCCGCCGGAACGAAGCTCAACTTCCTCCTGCCCGCCGCCGTCCTCGCGATCGGCCTGGCGGCGATCGCGCCGCGCGGGCGTCGGCTGCGGCTCGCTCGCAGCGACCGTGCTCGCGGCGCTCGCCGGCGGCGGCTACTGGTACCTGCGCAACCTGATCCACGCCGGCAACCCGCTGCCCTGGCTCACGGATTTCGGGCCGGTCTCGCTTCCCGGCCCCGAGCAGGCTCTCGGCGGCCGTGAAGCGCACGACGTGCTCGGCTACCTCGGCAACGGCACGGTCTGGTCGGACTGGCTCCTCCCCGGCCTCCACGGCGGCCTCTGGCTGATCTGGCCCCTGCTCGTCGTCGCCTCCCTGACGGCCTCCTCCTCGCCCTCCAGGGTTTCCGCAGTTCCTTGCGCGGCAGGGCGATCGTAGGAGCAACGGAGCGGACGGGAGGGTCGGGATGCGGCGATGGCGGTCGCCGGCCTGGCCGGACTCGCCGCCGTTCTCGCCTGGCTGGTCGCACCGACCTCGGCCTCCGGCCCCGAGGGATGCCGCGCGGCTTCGAATCGGGCCTCCGCTATCTCGCCCCTGCCCTCGTCCTCGGCCTGGCCCTGCTCCCGATCGTCCCGCAATCCGCGACCGCCTCCCCACCCTCGCATCGAGGTCGTATTTGTTCTCGCACAGCGGCAAGAAGCTACGACCTCGAGCGTGGTGGCGGGGCCGGGTCCGGGTGCCGCGGTCGCCGTCGCCGTCTTCGCGGTCGCCGCTCGGCTTCATCGTCCAGCGTGGGTACCTGCGAGACCGCTACGCGAGCCCCGCCTTCACGACCCCGGGCCTGAACGCGGCCTTCGGCTGGGCCACGCCGCTCTCCGGGGCGCGGATCGCGACGACCAGCACCCGCCAGTACCCGCTGTTCGGGACCGACCTCTCGAACCGGGTCGAGTTCGTCGGCGAAGCGCGCCCCCACGGCGGCTTCGTCGCGCCCACGACCTGCCCTGCCTGGCGCCGCCTCCTCGACGCCGGCCACTACGACTTTGTCGTCGCCTCCCGCGATCGCGTCGAAGCGGGCAGGCCGCCCTACCCGCCCCAGGCCCGCTGGACCGAAGGCCCGAACGCCACGGCCATCCTCGCCGTCCCGCCGACCAAGGTCTTCGAGCTCCACGGCCCCCTCGACCCCTCGACCTGCCCGCGCTGAGGGCTACCGGCATCCGTCGACGCGCCGAAGCCAGCCGGATTCGGTCGATCGGGCGTCCTGCGGAGGGCGAGCCTCGCGCGGGTGGCGTGGCCGCGAGGGGGCCGAGAACGGACCCCGTTTGGCTCGCCCGCAGGCCCCCTCGCGACCGCGTCGGGACCCGCGCGCCGACACGCCATACTTCCCGGTCCCCGATGGACCAGATCCGCAATTTCTCGATCATCGCCCACATCGACCACGGCAAGTCGACCCTGGCCGACCGCATCCTCGAGGTCACCGGCTGCGGTCGACCCGAAGAAGATGCAGGCGCAGGTGCTCGACTCGATGGACCTCGAGCGCGAGCGCGGGATCACGATCAAGGCGCAGGCCGTGCGGGTCGAGTACAGGGCCGCCGACGGACAGGCCTACCACCTGCACCTGATCGACACCCCGGGCCACGTCGACTTCTCCTACGAGGTCTCGCGCAGCCTCGCCGCCTGCGAGGGCGCCCTGCTGGTCGTCGACGCCGCCCAGGGCGTCGAGGCCCAGACCGTCGCCAACACCTACCTGGCGATCGAGAACGGGCTGGAGCTGATCCCGGTGATCAACAAGGTCGACCTGCCCGGCGCCGAGCCCGAGCGGGTCGCGCGGGAGATCGCCGACCTGCTCGGCGGCGACCCCGAGGAAGCGCTGCGGATCTCGGCCAAGACCGGGGAGGGGGTGGCCGACGTGCTCGAGGCGATCGTCGAGCGCATCCCGCCGCCGCAGGGGCGAGCCGAAGGCGCCGCCGCGGGCGCTGATCTTCGACTCCGAGTTCGACCAGTACCGGGGCGTGATCGCCTACGTGCGGATGGTCGACGGCGCCTTCCGCAAGCGCCAGAAGATCCTCGCGATGCAGAACGGCACCGAGGCCGACATCGACGACCTCGGCTTCTTCCGCCCGGCGATGACCGGCGTGCAGGGGATGGATGCGGGCGACGTCGGCTACCTGATCACCGGGATCAAGGACGTCGCCAAGCTGCGTGTCGGCGACACGCTGACCGATCGCGAGCAGTCCGCGGCCGAGCCGCTGGAGGGCTACCGCGAGGTGCGCCCGATGGTCTTCTGCGGGCTCTTCCCGATCGACACGGACCGCTTCGAAGACCTCCGCGACGCGCTCGAGAAGCTGGCCCTCAACGACGCCGCCCTCTCCTGGGAGCCGGAGACCTCCGAGGCGCTCGGCTTCGGCTTCCGCTGCGGCTTCCTCGGCCTCCTGCACATGGAGATCGTGCGCGAGCGGCTGGAGCGCGAGTACGACCTCGAGCTGCTGTCGACGACGCCCAACGTGCGCTACCTGGTCCATCTCACCAACGGCGATACGGTCGAGGTCCACAGCCCCACCGGCCTGCCCGACCCGGGCACGATCGAGTCGATCGAAGAGCCCTACATCCGCGCCACGATCATCTGCCCCTCCGAGCAGGTCGGCGCCGTGATGGAGCTCTGCCAGGCCCGTCGCGGCACCCACGTCGACATGAGCTACCTGAGCCCGCAGCGGGTCCAGATCCGCTACGACATGCCGCTCGCCGAGATCGTCCTCGACTTCTTCGACCTGCTCAAGTCCTCGACCCGCGGCTACGCCTCGCTCGACTACGAGCCGATCGGAAACCGTCCCTCGGACCTGGCAAAGGTCGACATCCTGCTCGCCGGCGACAAGGTCGACGCGCTCTCGATCATCGTCCACCGCGAATTCGCCTACGAGCAGGGCAAGCGCCTGGTCGAGCGGCTGCGCAAGACGATTCCCCGTCAGCAGTTCGACGTGCCGGTGCAGGCTGCGATCGGCTCCAACATCCTCGCCCGCGAGACCGTCAAGGCGGTCCGCAAGGACGTCACGGCGAAGCTCTACGGCGGCGACGTGACCCGCAAGAACAAGCTGCTGAAGAAGCAGAAAGCGGGGAAGAAGCGGATGAAGGCGGTGGGCCGCGTCGAAGTCCCCCAGGAGGCGTTCCTCGCGGTTCTCCAGATCGACGAGTAGCTCAGCGCGCGAAGCGGATAGGGTCCCGCCCCATGGCGATAAAGACCGATGCGATAGGCAAGGAATGGCCCGCCACGACCTACGAGGTGGGCAAGGAGAAGATCGGCGAGTACGCGCGGGTCATCGGCCTCGACAACCCCGTCCACACGGACCGCGAGGCGGCGAGGGCGGCCGGCTACCGCGACGTCGTCGCGCCGCCGATGTTCTGCGTCGTCTACAGCGCACCGGCGCTCGGCCCGGCGATGTTCGACGACGAGGTCGGGATGAACTTCGCCGCGATGGTCCACGGCGGCCAGGAGTTCGAGTGGGGCGAGCCTGCCTGCTCCGGCGACGAGATCACGACCACGGCCAGATGCCTGGAGATCTACGAGAAGGACGGCAAGGGCTTCTACGTGTTCGAGACCAACTCGGTCAACCAGGACGGCGCGCAGGTCGTCAAGGGGACCTGGACCAACATCGTCAGGGGGGTCTGAGATGGCGCGAAGCCGATCGGTTTGAGCGAGGGAGACCAGATCGCGGAGGTCCGGGTCACCCCCGACAAGTACCTGCCGCACCGCTACGCGGGCGCCTCGGGAGACTTCAACCCGATCCACATCGACCCCGAGTTCGCGAAGGCCGTCGGCCTGCCGAACACGATCCTCCACGGCCTCTACATGATGGGGCTCGTCGCCCGCGGGGCCACCGAGGCCGCCGGCGGCGATCCGCGCTCGCTGAAGCGGCTCTCGGTCCAGTTTCGGGGCATGGGCGCCCCGGAGACCGAGGTCGTCGTCAGCGGGACCGTCAGGTCGGTCGACGGCGACCGCGCCGTGATCGAGACGGTTGCCGCCCAAGGGGACAACCAGACGATTCGCAACGCCGAGGCCGAAGTAGCGGCTCTAGGAGCGCCGGGCAACCGCTCCCAAAAACGCTCGGTGGGAGCCTCGCTTGAGTGTTTTGGGAGGGGTCACCCGGCACTCCTCCTAGACTTCGCAGCATGCTTTCTCCGCGACAAGAGTTGATTCTGCGGCTGGTGGTCGACGCCTACCTGGCGTCGGCGAAGCCTGTGGGGTCGAAGGAGGTCGCCGAGAAGCCCGATGTCGAGTGGGGCCCCTCGACCGTGCGCTCCGAGCTGGCCGCGCTCGAGGCGGCGGGCTATCTCACCCACCCACACACCTCGGCCGGGCGGGTGCCGACCGACTCGGGCTACCGTCGCTACGTCGACCTGTTGCTCGAAACCGGCGAGGCGCCGGCCGGCTCCGGGGTCGGGCTCGAGCTCTCCCGCCTGCGCCGTGAGGTCGACGAGGCGATGCGCGAGACGACGTCGGCGCTCGCCCAGGTGACCGACCTCGTGGCGCTGGCGACCGCGCCGCCGGAGAGCGTCGCCGCGACGATCCACAGGGTCGAGGTCCTGCGCCTGCGCCCGACCCGGGTGATGGTGATCGCCATCGCCTCCAGCGGCGCGGTCGCCAAGCGGGTCTTCGACTTCGAGGCGGCGGTCGACCCGGGCCTGGTCGAGTGGGCCTCCAGCTACCTCAACGAGTCGTTGGCGGGGCTCGGGATCGGCGCCCGGATGATCGCCGACCGGCTCGGCGACCCGGATCTCGAACGAGTCGAGGCGGAGTTCGTCTCGACCCTGGGCGCGGTGTTCACCAAGCTCGAGGACGGCTCACCGGGAACCCTCTACATGGAGGGCGCCGCGCGGCTGCTATCCGAAACCCGGCTCGGCGACCTGCCCAGGGCGGACGAGCTGATGACCGCGCTCGAGGAACGCGCGAGCGTGCTCCGGGTCCTGCGCTCGGCGCTCGACGAGCGCTCGGTCTTCCTCTGGATCGGCGATGAGAACCCGCAGCCGGAGCTGCGCTCGGTCAGCGTCGTCGGCGCCAACTACGGGCTCGCCCATCGCAACCTCGGCTCCGTCGGCGTCGTCGGGCCTCTGCGCATGGACTACGCCACCGCGATCGCCTCGGTGCGCGGCGCGGCGCACGAGCTCTCCCGCTACTGCGAGAGCGTCTACGGCGGCTGAGACGGGACGGCGAGGAGATGCCACGCGACTACTACGAGGTGCTCGGCGTCGCCCGCGACGCCAACCGCGGTGAGGTGAAGACGGCCTTCCGCCGCCTCGCCCGCGAGCTCCATCCCGACGTCAACGACCACGACCCCGAGGCCGAGGAGAAGTTCAAGGAGGCGGCCGAAGCGTATGAGGTCCTCTCCGATCCCGAGCGGCGCCGCGCCTACGACGCCTACGGCCACGAGGGCCTGCGTGGGAACGGCTTTTCGCCGGGAGCCGGCTTCGGCTCCATCGACGACATCTTTCAGGCCTTCTTCAGCGGCCAGGGGATCCGCTTTGGCACGCGCGGCCCGATGCGCGGCCAGGACCTGGTCCACTCGGTCGAGATCACCGCGGTCGACGCGATGCTCGGGGTCAGCGTCAAGGTCCCGAGCCAGGAGGGCGATCGGGAGATCGAGCTGCCCTCGGGCACCCAGCACGGGACCCAGTACGCGCTGCGCGGCCACGGGCTGCCCGGGGCCAACGGCGGGCCGCCGGGGGACATGGTGATCGTCGTCCACGTGCTCGTGCCCAGCGACCTCTCCCCCGAGCAGGAGGAGCTGGCCCGCAAGCTCGGCGACTCGCTGGAGGCCCGCAACCTGCGCTCCTCCGGCGGCGAGGAGGAGAGCATCTTCTCGCGCGTGCGCCGCGCATTCGGTTGATCCGCCTCGCGGTGAGGTGTCGGCCCGAGCAGGCCGAGCTGGTGCTCGCCGAGCTGACCGTGCTGGCGCCCAACGGCGTCGAGGAGGAGCACGGGCCGGGCTACGTCGAGTACGCGATCTACGGAGGCGAGGGGGAGATTCCCGAGCTCGGCGAGGTCGAGGCCGCGGCCGGCGACGGGCTGGTCGAGGTCGTCGCCACCGAGGTGCCCGACGACTGGGCCGACCGCTGGCAGGACTTCCACAAGCCGTTGCTGGTCGGCGGGCGCCTCTGGCTGCGCCCTTCCTGGGAGGAGCCCCGAGCGGAGGCGGTCGACCTCGTCGTCGACCCCGGCCGCGCCTTCGGCACCGGCGCCCACCCGACCACCCGCCTCTGCCTCGAGCTCCTGCTCGAGCTGGAGGCGGCGGGGGAGGCCGGCGGTCCGCTGACCGACCTCGGAACCGGCTCGGGGGTGCTGGCGATCGCCGCGGCGAAGCTCGGCTGGGGGCCCGTCCGCGGCTACGACCACGAGCAGGCGGCGATCGAGGCCGCGAGCACCAACGCGGCGATGAACGGAGTGGCGGCCGAGTTCGAGCTGGTCAACCTGCGCGAGACGCTCCCCGACCTCGCTCCCTTTACCGTCGCCAACATGACGGCCCCGGTGCTCCACCGGGCGGCCGCACAGATGAGTGCTGAAGGGGCGGCCTGGGGAGCGAGTCTCCGACGAGTCCTCGCCCGACGCCCACCACCCTCGTCCTCTCCGGCCTGCTCCCGGCTGAGCTCGACGACGCTGCCGCCGCCTTCGTCCCCGCAGGCCTCCGCGAGGACGAGCGGCGCGAGCGACGGCGATTGGGCGGCGCTGCTCCTGCCAAGGTGAATTCGGCCGCCAGGGTCGAATATGTTTCCGCATCGATGTCTGGCGACGATCTCACCGGATTACAAGATCGGTCTCTTCCTCCACGTGCTCGCGGTCGTGCTCGCGTTCGGCCCGACGTTCGGCTACGGCGTTTTCATCTCCGTCGGCCGATCGAACTCGCCGCGCAGCGTGCCCGCGATGCTCGCGCGGGATCCAGACAGCACGACCGCTATCCTGGTCAACCCGGCCTGCTCGTCCTCCTGATTGCGGGGATCTACCTGCTGATCGCCCGACAGCCCATCAGAGCCGGCGACGCCTGGGTCAGCATCGGCTTCCTCGCGATCATCGCGCCTCTTCGGCATTCAGCACGGCTTCTTCCGGCCCAAGGCCAGAGGCGAATGAGCTGGCCGAGCGCGATCTCGCAGCGGGCGACACGTTCAGCGACGAGTTCCAAGCGTCTCGGAGCAGATCGAGAACGTCGGCACACTCGCCGGGGCGATCGTCGTCGTGACGATCTTCTTCATGGCGTACAGCCCTGACGGCCATCTCTCGTCGGGTCCGCAGAGTCGCCTCCGCAGCCGATCGCGATGTTCGACTCCGGGGTCGGCGGGCTCACCGTCCTCCACGAGTGCCTCGTCGCGCTGCCCGAGGAGGACTTCGTCTACCTCGGCGACACCGCGATGTTCCCCTACGGGACCCGCGATCCGCAGAGGCTGCGGGAGCGGATCCGGGTAATCGCGGAGCGGCTGCTGGGGAACGACGAGGCGAAGCTGCTGGTGATCGCCTGCAACACCGCGACCTCGATCGGCGAGGACGTCGCCCGCGAGGTCGCCTCCGCGCACGGCGTCGAGGTCGTGCCCGTGGTCGAGCCCCAGGCCGAGATCGCCTCGGCGATCACAGACAGTGGACGGGTCGGGGTCCTGGCGACGCCGAACACCGTCGAGAGCGGCGCCTACCGCCGCGCCCTCGAAGCGGAGGGCCGTGCCCTCGAGGTGACCGAGGTCGAGGCCCCGGACCTGGCGCCCTTCATCCAGGACGGCTCCCCCTTCGACGAGGGCGTCCTGGAGATGGCCCGCGCCTACTGCGCCCCGCTGAAGAGCGCCGAGGTCGACACGCTGATCCTCGGCTGCACCCATTACCCGCTGGTGGCGCCGATGCTGCAGCGGATCCTCGGCCGCGACGTGCGCCTGGTCAGCGGTGGCCACGCGGTCGCCGCCGCGGTCCAGCGCACGCTCGAGGCCGCGGGCCTGGCTCGCGCCGGCGGCGGCGAGGGCGACTACCGTTTCCTCTGCACCGGGGAGGCGGGGTCCTTTCGTGAGCTCGGCACCCGCTTCCTGCAGATGCCACTGGGCGGGTCGAGCGGGTCGACCTTCCTGCCGCGGCTGCGAGGCCCTACCCTTTAGCCCGATGAGACCGTTCTCGAGCAGGTTCAGGCAGACGTGCGCACGGCGATGAAGGCCGGCGAGAAGGAGCGCGTGGCGGCGCTGCGCCTGATCGTCGACTCGCTCCAGCAGGACGCCAAGCTGGGCAAGGGCGACGAGGTGGCGGTCCTCCAGAGGGAGCGCAAGAAGCGGCTCGAGGCGGCCGAGGCCTATCGCGACGCGGGCCGCGCCGAGCAGGCCGACGCCGAGCGGCTTCGAGGCGGAGCTGATCGAGGCCTATCTGCCCGAGCAGCTCTCCGACGAGGAGCTGGCGGCGATGGCGGCGTCGGCGGTCGCGGAGACCGGCGCCACCGAGCAGCGGCAGATGGGCCAGGTGATGTCGGCGCTGATGCCGAAGGTCGGCGGGCGCGCCGACGGCAAGCGGGTCAGCGCCGCGGTGCGTGAGGCGTTGGGTGCCCTTGGCTCGTAGGCAGCTGACCCTCGACAACACGGTCGCCGCCGAGCTCGCGGGCTCCGAGGACGAGGTCCTGCGCGCCCTGCGCGGCCACCTCGGCGAGTCGACTTCCACCTGCGCGGCAACGTCCTCACCCTCGACGGCGACGCCGGCGACGTGCAGACCGCCGCCACCGTGGTCGACGAGCTGGTCGAGCTGATCGAGCAGGGCCACGAGGTGGCGCCGGGGACGATCGAAGCCGTGACCGGCGCCCTCGATGCGGACGAGAGCCCGGCGCAGATCCTCGAGGACGTCGTCTGGCGCCACCGCAACACGAAGGTCTCACCGAAGACGGTCAACCAGAAGCGCTACGTCGACTCGATCCGCGACCACACGGTCACATTCGGGATCGGCCCCGCCGGCACCGGCAAGACCTTCCTCGCGGTCGCGATGGCGGCCGCCGCCCTGGCCGAACAAGAGGTGCAGCGGATCATCCTCACCCGGCCGGCGGTTGAGGCCGGCGAGCGGCTCGGCTTCCTGCCCGGCGACATCCAGGCCAAGGTCGACCCCTACCTGCGGCCGCTCTTCGACGCCCTCTACGACATGCTCGACCCCGATCGTGTCAACGGCTACTTCGAGCGCGGGGTGATCGAGGTCGCGCCGCTCGCCTTCATGCGCGGGCGCACGCTCAACGACTCCTTCGTGATCCTCGACGAGGCGCAGAACACGAGCCCCGAGCAGATGAAGATGTTCCTCACGCGGCTCGGCTTCAACTCGCGGATGGTGGTCACCGGCGACATCACCCAGATCGACCTGCCGACCGACCAGCGCTCCGGCCTGATCGTCGTCCGCGACATCCTCGAGAGGTCCAGGACATCGCCTTCATCCACTTCGGCGGCGAGGACGTCGTCCGCCACAAGCTCGTGCAGCGGATCGTCGCCGCCTACGACGCCCACGGAAGCAGGGCCGCCGTGGCGGCGGACGCGATCGCGAGACGAGACCCGGTAGCCGCAGGCGCGAGCGAGCGGAGCGAGCACGACGCGTCGACGACGTGCCCGCCGAGCTGCGCGGCGCCGTCGCGGCAGCGTTGGCGGCCGCGGGGCTCGAGGACGGCCACCTCGCCGTCGAGATCGTCGGGGAGGAGCGGATCCGCGAGCTGAACCGCGAGCACCGCGGCAGGGACGCGCCCACCGACGTGCTCGCCTTCCCGGTCGACGGCCCGGCCCGACCGCCGGCCCACGCGAGCTCGGCGACGTCGCGATCTGCCCCGAGCACTGCACCGACGTCACCGAGGCCGCCGTCCACGGCACCCTGCACCTCTGCGGATACGACCACGAGACCGACGATGGGGAGATGCTGGCTGCAAGCAGATCATGAAGCCCCGCCCCGGCCCGCCCGGACGCGCAGCTCAGGACACCGGAAGCACGAGCTCACGCCCCCCTGGCCCTCCAGGAGCGGGTGATGGAGGGCCGATCGGTGAGCGCCGCGACGACGCGCGCCGGTTTTGTCGGGCTCGCCGGGCGGCCCAACGCGGGCAAGTCGACGCTCGTCAACGCGATCGTCGGCAGCCACGTGGCGATCGTCTCGGTGCGGCCGCAGACGACGCGGCGGGCGATCCGCGGGATCGCCACGGACGCCGAGGCTGGCCGCCAGCTCGTCATCGTCGACCTGCCCGGCGTGCAGAGGCCCCGCGACGTCCTCACCGAGCGCATGCAGCACCGGGTCGAGCGCGAGCTGGCCGAATCGGACCTGGCGCTGATCGTGGTCAACGGCGAGCAGGGCGTTGGGGCCGGGGGACCGCTTCATCGCCCGCGCCCTGCTCGGCGCCGGCGCCGAGCTGCCGGTGATCTGCGCGGTCAACAAGGCCGACAAACTCGGGCCGAACGAGCTGGTCCCGGTGCTGCCGGAGGCGGCCGAGATCGAGGGAGTCGACGAGGTCTTCCCGATCAGCGCCAAGCCCGGCGAGGGGCTGGACGGCGCTGATCGGGCGGCTGGGGGAGCTGATCCCGGAGGGCCCGTTCCTCTACCCGACCGAGGAGCACAGCGACCAATCCGAGCGAGCTGTTGCTGGCCGAGCTGATCCGCGAGCAGGTCCTCAACCGCACCCGGGAGGAGATCCCGCATTCGGTCGAGGTCAGGGTCGGGGAGATCGCGACCGCGCGAGGATGGCCTGGTCACCGTTCCGGCTGAGATCTGGGCCGAGACCGAGTCGCAGAAGCGGATCCTGATCGGCAAGAAGGGCGCCAAGGTCGGTGAGATCGGCAGCGCCGCCCGAGCCGCCCTGGAAGCCGAGCTCGGCGCCAGGGTCCATCTCGACCTGCGGGTCCAGGTCAAGCGCGGCTGGCGCCGCGACGGGGACATGCTCGATCGCCTCGGGATCGAATGAACCATGCGCCGCTTCCCGACTACGATGGCTTGATGTTCGAGGCAATCGCATTCGACGAAAAAGGCCTGGTGCCGTGCGTGGCGCAGGACTTTGCCAGCGGCGAGGTGCTGACGCTCGCCTACGCGAACGAGGAGTCGCTGCTGCTCACGGTGCGAGACGGGCGAGCTCCACTTCTACAGCCGCTCGCGGGAGGAGATCTGGCGCAAGGGGGAAACCTCGGGGAACGTGCTCAGGCTTCGCCAGCTGCGCTACGACTGCGACGGCGACGCGCTCGTCGCCCTGGTCGAGCCGTCGGGCCCGGCCTGCCACACCGGTGAGCGCTCCTGTTTCCATCGCGACGATCGACGGCGAGCCGGAGCCGGTCGCCCACGAGGCGCTGGCGACCCTCGAGCGAACCCTGCGCAGCCGCGCCGAGGAGCGCCCCGAGGGCAGCTACACGGTGACCCTGCTCGACGATCCGGCGCTGATCGCCGCCAAGGTCGAGGAGGAGGCCGAGGAGGTCGGCCGCGCCGCCCGCGAGGAGAGCGACGAGCGGGTCGCCGAGGAGGCCGCGGACCTGCTGTACCACCTCAGCGTCCTGCTCACCTCGCGTGGCATCCCTCTGTCAGCGGCGCATGGAGGTCCTCAATGGCCGTCGAGGCTGAGGCCGCAGCGGAGATCCGCCTCGAGCCGAGCCTCGAGCAGGCGAGGGAGCTGGCGGCGCAGGGGAACGTCGTGCCGGTTCGCGCCCGCTTCGTCGACGACTGCGAGACGCCCGTCTCGGCTTTCCTCAAGCTGCGCGCGGGGAGCAGCCGGGGCGCGCCCTGCTTCCTGCTCGAGTCCGCCGAGCAGGGCCAGGTCGGGCGCTACTCGTTCGTCGGCATCCGGCCGCGGTCGATCCTGCGCTGGAGCGACGGCGACGCTGCGCGAGGGGGAGGGGCCGGCAACGCCGGCGCCCGATCCATATGGCGCCGTCGCCGAGCACCTCTGCCCGCTACCGGCTGGCGCCGGTCGAGGGGCTGCCCCCGTTCGCCGGAGGCGCCGTCGGCTTCTTCGGATACGACCTCGTGCGAACCGTCGAGCCCCTGGGCGAGCCGAACCCGGACCCGCTGGGCCTGCCCGACATGGCGCTGATGATCACCGACGTGCTGCTCGTCTTCGACCACCTGCGCCACGAGCTGACGATCATGTCCTGCGCCTTCGCCGACGAGGAGGGGGGCGTCGAGGCCGCCTACGCGCGCGCCGCGGAGACGATCGCCGACGTCCGCGACCGCCTGCGCGGCGCCGTCCCCGCCCCGCAGGCGCCGGCCGTCGCCGAGCCGCCGCGCTTCACCTCGAACATGGAGCGCGAGGAGTTCGAAGCGGCGGTCGCCCGGATCGTCGAGTACGTGCATGCGGGCGACGCCTTCCAGGTCGTCCCCTCGCAACGCTTCTCGGCCCCCGCCCCGGTCGAGGCCTTCTCGGTCTACCGCGGCCTGCGGGCGGTCAACCCGTCGCCCTACATGTACTTCCTCGAGTTCGGCGACTTCCAGATCGCCGGCGCCTCGCCGGAGCCGCTGGTCAAGGTCGCAGGGGGCCGGGTCGAGACGCGGCCGATCGCCGGCACCTACCCGCGCGGCAGCGACGAGGAGGAGGACCGCCGTCTCGCCGAGCGCCTGGTCAACGACCCGAAGGAGCGGGCCGAGCACGTGATGCTCGTCGACCTCGGCCGCAACGACCTCGGCCGCGTCTGCGAGTACGGATCGGTCAAGGTCGACGAGCTGATGGTGGTCGAGACCTACTCGCACGTCCTCCACATCGTCAGCCAGGTCTCCGGGCACGCTGCGCGAGGGGGTCGGGGCGATGGACGTGCTGCGCTCGGCGCTGCCCGCCGGGACGCTCTCCGGGGCGCCGAAGGTGCGGGCGATGCAGATCATCGACGAGCTCGAGCCGGTCAAGCGCTGCTCCTACGGCGGCGCGATCGGCTACCTGTCCTGGAACGGCGACCTCGACACCGCGATCCACATCCGCACGGTCGTCGCCAAGGACGGTCAGATCCACGTGCAGGCCGGCGGCGGCACCGTCGCCGACGCCAAGCCCGCCTACGAGTACAACGAGTCGGTCAACAAGGCGAAGGCGGTCTTCCGCGCCGTCGAGCTCGCCTGCGAACAGCCGGATTGGGCGTAGCGGTGCGCGTCCTGCGTGATCGACAACTACGACAGCTTCACCTACAACCTCGTCCAGTACCTGGGCGAGCTCGGGGCGGAGGTCGAGGTCGTGCGCAACGACGCGGCGGACGGTCGGAGAGCTGCTCGGTCGCGGCGCCGACCGGCTGGTCGTCTCGCCGGGCCCCTGCACGCCGGCCGAGGCCGGCGTCTCGTCGAGGCGGTCCGCGCCTTCGCCGAGGCCGGCACGCCGGTGCTGGGCGTCTGCCTCGGCCACCAGTCGCTGGTCGAGGCCTTCGGCGGCCGGGTCGTGCGTCGGCGAGCCGATCCACGGCAAGGACGCCGAGGTCGAGCACGACGGCAGAGCGATCTATCGCCGGCCTGCCCAGCCCGCTGGTCGCCGGCCGCTACCACTCGCTGGTCGCCGACCCGGGATCCTCCCCGCGGAGCTCGAGGTGAGCGCCCGCTTCGGAGACGTGATGATGGGCGCCCGCCATCGCGAGCTGCCCGCCGAGGGCGTCCAGTTCCATCCCGAGTCGGTGCTCACCCCGCAGGGCAAAGAGCTGCTCGCAACTTCCTCGCTGCCGCAAGCGGCAGACTGCCTCGGCGAGGTTGGGATGCCGAACGACGTCGTCACACGGGCGATCGACGCGGTCTGCGCGCGGCGACCACCTGACCGCCGACCACGCCGTCGGCGGTCCTCGCCGAGATCATGGAAGGGCGCAGCGAGCGAGGTCCAGACCGGCGCCTTCCTGATCGCCCTGCGGGCGAAGGGGGAGACGGTGCCCGAGCTGGTCGGCCTGGCGCGGACGATGCGCGCGCTCGCCGCGCCCGTCGAGACCGCGCGCGCGCGACCTGGTCGACACCGCCGGCACCGGCGGCGGCCCCTCGACCTTCAACGTCTCGACCACCGCGGCGCTGGTCGCGGCCGGCGGCCGGCTGCGCGGTCGCCAAGCACGGCAACCGCTCGAACACGAGCAAGTGCGGCTCCGCCGACCTGCTGGAGGCGCTCGGCGTCGACATCGAGCTCGACCCCGAGCAGGTCGGCCGCTGCATCGACGAGGTCGGCTTCGGCTTCATGTTCGCCCCCCGCCACCATGCGGCGATGGCCCACGTCGTGCCGGTCCGCAAGGAGCTCGGCGTGCGCACGATCTTCAACTTCCTCGGGCCGCTGACCAACCCGGCCGGGGCGACGCGACAGCTGCTCGGCGTCTCCGACCGCCACTACCAGGAGACGATCGCCGAGGCGCTGGTCGGCCTCGGCAGCGAGCGGGCGATGGTCGTCGCCGCCGAGGACGGGCTCGACGAGCTCTCGCTCTCGTCGCGCACCCGGGTGATCGAGGTCGCCGACGGAGCGCACCGCGGAGTGGTTCGTCGAGCCCGGCCAGTTCGGCCTCGCCGCCGGCCGGCTCGAGGAGGTCGCCGGCGGGACCCCGGCAGGAGAACGCAGCCGTCACCCGCGCGGTGTTCGACGGCGAGCGCGGGCCCGCAGCGCGACCTCGTCCTGCTCAACGCGGGCGCGGCGATCTACGTCGGCGGGCTGCCGAGCGGCCTCGAGGCCGGCGTCGCCAAGGCGGCCGAGGCGATCGACTCCGGCGCGGCCGACGGCCTGCTCGAGCGGCTTGATCGCGGCAACCGTCCGCGGCTCGGCCGGCTAGGCTCTCGTCAGCTCAAGTGGGAATGATCGAGCAGCTCATCGCCGCGGCGCGGGACGGCGTGGACGAGCGCCGCCGCAGACTGCCGCAGGCCGACCTCGAGTCCCAGCTCCACGGCCGCGGACGAGGATCGCCCGTTCAACGAGGCGCTGGTCCGCGCCCGGCCTCTCGCTGATCGCCGAGTTCAAGCGCCGCTCGCCCAGCGCCGGCGAGATCTCGGCGGCGGGCGACGGTCGCCGAGCCAGGTCGCGCGCCTACGAGCGCGGCGGCGCCGCGGCGCTCTCGGTGCTCACCGACGAGCGCCACTTCGGCGGCTCGCTCGAGGACCTGCGCGCCGCCCGCGCCGCCTGCGACCTGCCGATCCTGCGCAAGGACTTCATCGTCGACCCCTACCAGCTCTACGAGGCGGCGGTCAACGGCGCCGACGCGGTGCTGCTGATCGTCCGCGCGCTCGACGACGCGCGAGCTGCGCGCGCTCTACGAGCGAGGCGCGCGGCGCTCGATCTCGACTGCCTGGTCGAGGTCCACGACGAGCGCGAGCTCGAGCGCGCGCTCGAGGCTCGACGCCGAGGTGATCGGGATCAACAACCGCAACCTCGACGAGGGCCGGGTCGACGTCGCCACCACGTACGAGCTGATGCCGGACGTGCCGGCCGGCAAGACCGTGGTCGCCGAGAGCGGCATCTCCGAGCGCGCCGAGCTCGAGGAGCTCGAGCGGGTCGGGGTCGACGCGGTCCTGATCGGCGAGGCGCTGATGAGCGCCGCGGATCCCGAGGCGCAAGGCCCGCGAGCTGACCGGCGACGACGAGGGCACCCGCGAGCACCACCTCCCGTAGCGAATTTAGGAACTCTTTCGAGCGTCTTTAGAGAGGACTCGACGGCCGATCTGCATCGTCGCCGTCGATGAGCAGACGCAGGCGGTTCCTCAACTCCCCGTTCGTCTCCGGCCTGCTCGGCGGCGCGGTCGTCGCCGTCTTCGGCCTGGATCGCGATCTCCGCCGGATGGGTCGAGGCTCCGGCGGCGACTCGAAGACCGCCACGGTCGATCCGCCCGCTGGCCGCCCCGGTCGCCGCCGACGAAGGCGACGGCAACCTCGTCAACGAGACATCTACAAGCGCGACGGCAGCGGGGTCGCCTTCATCGAGGCGAAGCAGGAAGCGCGGCAGGCCGAACCGTCGCCGTTCAACCCGTTCGGCGAAGCCGAAGGCGGCGGCACCGCGACCGGCTCGGGCTTCGTGATCGACACCGAAGGCCACCTGCTGACCAACAACCACGTCGTCGAAGGCGCCGCCGAGATCAGCGTCAAACTCGGCTCCTCCGACACGTCCTACACGGCGAAGGTCGTCGGCACCGACCCCGTCGACCGACGTCGCGCTGCTCAAAGTCGACGCCCCGCCGACCAGCTGCACCCGCTCGCGCTCGGCAACTCCTCTAAGGTCGAAGTCGGCGACCCGGTCGTCGCGATCGGCAACCCGTTCGGCCTCGACCGCACCGTGACCAGCGGCATCGTCTCCGCGCTGCAGCGCCAGATCCAGGCCCCGAACGGCTTCGCGATCTCCGCACGTGATCCAGACCGACGCGGCGATCAACCCCGGCAACTCCGGCGGCCCGCTGATCGACGCCGACAGGCGAGGTGATCGGGATCAACTCCCAGATCGAGACCGGCGGCGGCGGCAACGGCAACGTCGGCATCGGCTTCGCGATGCCGATCAACACGGCCCGCGAAGTCGCCGAGCAGATCGAGGACAAGCGGCAAGGTCGAGCACGCCTACCTGGGGATCAGCGGCGGCACGATCACCCCGGACATCGCCAAGGCGCTCAACCTCCCGGTCGAAGAAGGCGTCCTCGTCGCGGAGGCCGTCAAGGGCGGCCCCGCCGCCGAAGCCGGGATCCACGGGCGGCGACACCGCGGCGACGATCGAAGGCGCCGGCGTCAGCCTCGGCGGCGACATCATCACCGAGGTCGACGGCGAGAAGGTCGACGGAATGGAAGGCCTGATCTCGATCGTCGAACGCAAGCAGCCGGGCGACGAGGTCGAAGTCAAGCTGCTTCGCGGCGGCGGCGAAGAAGACCGTCAACGGTGACGCTCGGCCAACCGCCCGTCCTCGGATCGAGTCAGGGCGCCGGCGGGCCCGCTCCCGTACCCTGGAGGGATGCGGGTCAAGATCTGCGGAATCACAATCTCGACGACGCCGCGGAGGCGGTGCGGCTCGGCGCCTGGGCGGTCGGCCTGATCCATTTCGACGGGGAGCCCGCGGCGCGTGGAGGCGGCGGCGGCGGTCGAGATCGCCGCGGCGTTCCGGCGCAAGTGCGAGGTCGTCGGCGTCTTCGTCAACCCGGAGCTCGAGGACGTGGTCGCCGGCGGCCGAGGACGCCGGCCTGACGATGGTCCAGCTCAACGGCGAGGAGGGGCCCAGCTTCTGCGCCGAGGTGGCGCGGCGGACGGGGTCAAGGTGATCAAGGCGATCCACGTCGCGCAGCGCCGCCGACGTCCACGCCGCGGAGGCCTTCCGCACCGACTTCCACCTCTTCGACCGCCGCGGCAGAGGCGGCCTCTGGGGCGGCACCGGGCGAGAGCTTCGACTGGGGCCTCCTGCGCGAGCAGCGCTCGACGAGTCCCGGCGATCGTCGCCGGCGGCCTGCGCCCGACAACGTCGCCGAGGCGATCGCCGTCACCCATCCCTATGCGGTCGACGTCGCCAGCGGCGTCGAGGCCGAGCCGGGGCGCAAGGACCACGCCGCGATGGCGGCCTTCTTCGAGGCCGCCAAGGGCGCTAGCGTCAGCGCCCCATGACCGTGAAAGTCGAGGAACGATTCGGCCCCTACGGGGGCCGCTACGTGCCCGAGACGCTGATCGCCGCCCTCGACGAGCTCGCCGAGGCCTGGGCGGAGGCGCGGGCCGACGAGGACTTCCGGCGCCCGTCTCGCCGCGCTGCGACCGCGACTTCATCGGCCGGCCGACGCCGCTCTACCTCGCCGAGCGGCTCTCCGAGCGGGCCGACCGCCGGGTCTACCTGAAGCGCGAGGACCTCGCCCACACGGGCGCCCACAAGATCAACAACGCCATCGGCCAGGCGCTGCTCGCCAGCGGATGGGCAAGCAGCGGATCATCGCCGAGACGGGCGCCGGCCAGCACGGCGTCGCGACAGCGACAGCCTGCGCGCTGCTTCGGTGTTCGAGTGCGTCGTCTACATGGGCACCGAGGACATCCGTCGCCAGGCGCCCAACGTCGAGCGGATGCGCCTGCTGGGGGCCGAGGTCGTCGCCGTCGAGGCCGGCGCCCGGACCCTCAAGGAGGCGGTCAGCGAGGCGATCCGCGACTGGGTCGCCAACGTCGAGACGACCCACTACGTGATCGGCTCGGCGGTCGGGCCGGCGCCGTTCCCGGCCCTGGTCCGCGACCTCCAGACGAGTGATCGGCGAGCGAGGCCCGCGAGCAGGCGCTCGCCGCCGAGGGCGAGCTGCCCGTCGCGCGTGATCGCCTGCGTCGGCGGCGGCTCCAACTCGATCGGCATCTTCACCCCCTTCGTCGACGATCGCCGGGGTCGATCTGATCGGCGTCGAGGCCGCCGGCGAGGGCATCGAGACCGGCCGCCACGGCGCCTCGCTGGGCGCCGGGAGGACCGGCGTGCTGCACGGCTCGCTCTCCTCCGTGATCGCCGACGAGGAGGGCCAGATCCTCGAGGCGCACTCGGTCTCCGCCGGGCTCGACTACCCGGGCGTCGGCCCCGAGCACGCGCACCTGCGCGACACCGGCCGCGCCACCTACGTCGCCGTCACCGACGCGGCGGCGCTCGATGCCTTCGGCGCGCTCAGCCGGCTGGAGGGGATCATCCCCGCGCTCGAGTCCTCGCATGCGATCGCCTGGCTGCTCGAGAACGGCGGCGGCGAGGGATACGACGTCCTCTGTCTTTCGGGTCGAGGAGACAAGGACCTGGCGGAGGTGCTCGCTCAGGGTGACACCGGTAGGGGCGCCGCGACATGAGTCGGCGGAGCAACAGCGGGGAGGCTCCGACGACTCATGTCGCGGCCCCCCCGGCAGAGGCTCGCCGCCGGCGAGCAGGCAACGAGCGGCGAGCTGACCGGTGAGGAGCGCATCGCCCGCGCCTTTCAGCTTGCGCGGGACGAGGGGCGGGCGGCTCTGATGCCCTACATGATGGGCGGCTTTCCCGATCGCGACGGCTCGCTGGCGGTTGCCGCGGCATACGCCGAAGCGG
Organism: uncultured Solirubrobacterales bacterium; assembly: GCA_963727615.1. Lineage (GTDB taxonomy): Bacteria > Actinomycetota > Thermoleophilia > Solirubrobacterales > 70-9 > VRUE01. The sequence continues at coordinate 145,522 of CAVSHD010000006.1, read as the reverse complement.
GCGCCGACCTGATCGAGCTCGGCGTGCCGTTCTCGGACCCGCTCGCCGACGGGCCCACCATCCATGCCGCGGCGACGGCGGCGCTCGAGGCCGGTGCCGACCTGGCCTCGGCGCTCGAGGTCTGTGCATCGGTCGCCGACCGGGTGCCGGTCGTCCTCATGGTCTACGCGAACATGGTCATCGCCCAGGGCGGGGCCGAGGCCTTCGCCGCGCCGCGCCGCGGCGGCCGGCGCCGCCGGGGCGATCGTCCCCGACCTGCCGCTCGGCGAGGCGGAGGAGATCCGCGGGGCATTCGCCGCCGCCGGCCTCGCGCTCGTGCCGCTGGTCGCGCCGACGACCCCGGCCGAGAGGCTGGCCGCGGATCTGCGCCGTCGCCCGCGGCTTCGTCTACGTGGTCTCGACCGTCGGCACGACCGGCGAGCGCACGGCCCTGCCGCCCGATCTGGCCGCCCTGATCGAGGCGGCGAGGGCGAAGGCGTCGGTTCCCGTCGCCGTCGGCTTCGGAATCGGCAGCGCCGAGCAGGCGGCGGAGGTCGGGCGGACGGCTGACGGAGTGATCATCGGCAGCCGGCTGGTGCGGGCGGCGGCGGAGGCGGGGTCGCCGGCGGCGGCAGCTGACGCCGTGGCGGAGTTCCTGCGCGAGACGCGCGTCGCCCTCGCTCGATAGGCTCCCGGCCGCAATGGGAATGGTCGTCACACTGTTTCTGGCCCTCGCGGCGATGACGATCTCCTACGCCTTCGGCCAGGGGGGCGGGGTCGCCGGGCTCGTCTTCCTCAGCGTGCTCCTCATCGGCGCCGCGGTTCGCGTCGCGGCGCCGAAGCCCTGACCGCGTGCCGCCGGCTCAGGCCCGCGTCGCCAGGGCCCTGAGGTGGCCGTCGGCCCGGTCGGCTGCCGCGCTCTGCGCACCGCCTCGAAATCGGCCGCCGCGCTCATCGGGCAATCCGTTCTCTCGCCTGCGTAACCTGAAGCCGGCATGACCGGATCGAGGCTGACGCGCTCATGAAGATCGGGGTTCTCACCGGCGGCGGCGACTGCCCGGGCCTGAACGCCGTGATCCGGGCGATCGTCCGCAAGGGGGAGGAACGGCTGGGCCACGAGTTCGTCGGCTACCGCGACGGCTGGCGCGGCCTGCTGGAGGACGATGCCGGGCCGCTCGGCGTGCCGGAGGTGCGGGGCATCCTTCCGCGCGGGGGCACGATCCTCGGCTCCTCGCGGACCAACCCGCTCGCCGACGAGGGCGGCGGCGAGCGGATCGTCGCGAACCTCGAGGCGGCCGGCGTCGAGGGGCTGATCGCGATCGGCGGCGAGGACACGCTTGGCGCGGCCTCGCGCCTGCACGAGGAGCACGGCCTGCCCGTCGTCGGCGTCCCGAAGACGATCGACAACGACCTCGGCGCCACCGACTACACCTTCGGGTTCGACACCGCCGTCAACATCGCGATGGAGGCGATCGACCGGCTTCACACGACCGCCGACAGCCATCATCGCGTCCTGATCGTCGAGGTGATGGGCCGGCACGCGGGCTGGATCGCCTTTCACGCCGGCCTCGCCGGGGGCGCGAACCTGATTCTGATCCCCGAGCTCCACTTCGACATCGAGTGGGTCTGCGAGCTTGTCGGGCGTCGCTACGACGCCCACTTCGCGCCGATCGTCGTCGTCGCCGAGGGAGCGCAGCCGAAGGGGGGCATGCCGGAGGTCAGCGCGGCCGCCAGGGACGCCTTCGGCCACGTCCGGCTGGGGGGCATCGCCCATTGGCTGGAGGGCGAGATCGAGGGGCGGACGGGCAAGGAGACCCGCGCCACCGTCCTCGGACACATCCAGCGTGGCGGCACCCCGACCGCCTTCGACCGGGTCCTGGCGACGCGTTTCGGTTTGCACGCGATCGACGCCGCCGACGCGGGCGAGTGGGGCAAGATGGCGGCGCTACGCGGGACCGACATCGACCTGGTGCCGCTCAGCGAGGCGACGGCCGAGCTGAAGACCGTGCCGCCCGAGCTCTATGCAGAGGCGGAAGTCTTCTTTGGGTAGGTGGGGGCGGGGCGACGAGCCCCATTGCCGAACCCGCAGCCCCGGAGGGGCTGCTCACAAGTTCGGCGCAGGGGCCCGCCGCCCCGCCGTCATCGCGGCGCATAAGGCTGCACGGCCTCGGCATCGAGCGGGGTGCTCGTAGCTGCGGTGGTGCTTCTTGGGCTCGTGGGGTGCGGGGGCGGGGGGGAAGTCGAAGAGGGGGCGACGGTGACCGTCTACGCCGGGGCGTCGGCCTGCGGGCGGGCGCGGGGGCAGCTGGCGAGGTCCGGCGCCGTCGCGGGCTCGGTGCGCGTGCGCCTGGCCTGCGTCCGGCCGGTGCGCGGCGCCGGGGAGGCTCGACCTGGCGAGCGCCGGGGCCGACGCCCGGCGCGCGACCGAGGACTCGAGCTCGGTGGCCTACCTCGAGGCTCCCGGCCCGGCGGTCCCCTTCATCCGCCCGATCCTCGACGAAGCCGACATCCGCCTCGTCACGGACCGCTCCGGCGCCCGCGCCATGTCCACCGTCCTCGACGCTCTCGCGGCACGCGGCTCCGACGAATCCCCCCGCGAATCGGTCTGGGGCGCCTCCTAGCCCTCAGCTCCGACGAATCGCTCCGCGGATCGGTGGCCCTAAAGCAGGTCCGCGAGCGCTTCGTCGAGGTCCGTGAAGCGGAAGGAGTAGCCGAGGTCGGTGGCGCGGCGGGGGACGACGCGCTGGCCTCCCCTGAGGACGTGGCCGAACTCGGATCCGTACATGAGGTCGAGGGCGAGGCCCGGTACGGGCATCACCGCTGGACGGCCGAGGGCGTGGCCCAGCGCCTTGGAGAGCTCCCGATTGGTGACCGGGTTGGGGGCGGTCGCGTTGATCGTCCCGTTGACTCCCTCGTTGTCGAGCGCCCAGAGCAGGATCCCGACCTCGTCCTCGACGTGGATCCAGGAGACGTACTGACGGCCGCCGGCCAGCGGCCCGCCGACGCCGAGCTTGAAGGGGGGAGGAGTTTCGCCAGGAAGCCCCCGTCCGGATCGAGCACGTGGCCGGTTCTGACGATCACCAGGCGCACGCCCAGCGCCTCGGCCTCGCCCGCGGCCGCCTCCCACTCGCGGACGACGTCGGCGTCGAAGCCCTCGCCTGCCGCCGCCTCCTCGTCGAGGATCGCGTCGCCGCGGTCGCCGTAGTACCCGATCGCCGACTGGTTGACCAGCACCCGCGGCTTGCTCTCGAGCCCGGCGATGGTGCCGAGCAGGTTGCGCGTGCCGGTCCTGCGGCTCTCCAGGATTCGCTGCTTGGCCTCGCCGGTCCAGCGCTGGTTGATCTTCTCCCCGAGCAGGTTGACGACGCCGTCGACGCCGTCGAAGGCCGCCGCGGGGGGCCGTTCCAGGGTCGGCTCCCAGGGGTGCCAGATGACGCTCGGGTTCGTGCCGCGCGCTCGCTGCGGGTCCCGGGTCAGGCCGACGACGGTGTCGCCGCGGACGAGCAGCGAGTCGCAGAGCGAGGAGCCGAGGAAGCCGCTGGCGCCGGTGACGAGGACCTTCATGCCTGCGATGCGCTCCCGGCGCGGGGCCGGATCACCGCGGGTCGACCGCCGAGAAGGTCCCGGTTTCCTCGTTGAAGCGGGCGATGCCGTCGCGCTTGGCCTCCTCGACCACCGCCTCGGCGACCTTGGGCGCCACTTCGCGGTTGAAGACCGAGGGGATGATGTAGTCCTCGGCGAGGTCCTCCTCGGTGACGGCCATTGCGATGCCCTTGGCGGCGGCGAGCTTCATCTCCTCGGTGATCCGCGGCGCGCCCGCGTCGAGGGCGCCGCGGAAGATCCCCGGGAAGGCGAGCACGTTGTTGATCTGGTTCGGGTAGTCGGAGCGGCCGGTGGCCATGATCCGCACGTAGGGCGCGGCGTCCTCGGGCATCACCTCGGGGTTCGGGTTCGCCATCGCGAAGACGATCGCGTCGTCGTTCATCTTCTCCAGCGACTCGGGCTTGATGATCCCCGGGCCGGAGAGGCCGACGAACAGGTCCATGCCCTCGATCGCCTCGTCCGGGCTGCCGCTGATCCGCTCGGGGTTGGAGTTCTCGGCGTACCAGCGCTTGATCCCGGACATCTCGCCCGACTCGTAGTCGGCGCGGGCGGTCGAGAGAGCCCCCTGGCGGTCGCAGCCGACGATCTGGGTGACGCCGGAGGCGAGCATCATCTTCGTCACCGCGACCCCGGCGGCGCCGAGGCCGACGACGAGAACCCGCAGCTCCTCGATCGGTTTGCCTGTGATCTTCAGCGCGTTGAAGAGCGCCGCCATCGTCACCACGGCGGTGCCGTGCTGGTCGTCGTGAAAGACGGGGATGTCGATCGACTCCTTGAGCCGCTCCTCGATCTCGAAGCAGCGCGGCGCCGAGATGTCCTCGAGGTTGACGCCGCCGAAGGTCGGGGCGATCAGCTCCACCGCCCGGATGATCTCCTCGGCATCCTGGGTGTCGAGGCAGATCGGGAAGGCGTCGACTTCCGCGAACTCCTTGAACAGCATCGCCTTGCCCTCCATCACCGGCATCGCCGCCTCCGGCCCGATGTTGCCGAGGCCGAGCACGGCGCTGCCGTCGGAGACGATCGCCACCGTGTTCTTCTTGATCGTGTACTCGAATGCCTTGGCACGGTCGGCGGCGATCTCCTGGCAGACGCGGGCGACGCCCGGTGTGTATGCCATCGAGAGGTCGTCGCGGGTCTTCAGCGGGTACTTGTTCTCGACCGTGATCTTGCCGCCCCGGTGCATCTGCATCGTGCGGTCGACGTAGTCCAGCACCCGGGCCCCGCGGGTCGAGCCGATCCCGCGCAGGATCCGCTCCCAGTGCTCGCGATCCTGGGCGTCGATCGTGAACTCGCCGCACGCGTTTGCCCTCGCCGCCGGCGCCGGGCACGAGGTCGACGCCCTGGAGCTGGCCGCCCGCCTCGGCGATCACCGCGGTCAGTTTGCCCAGGGGCTCTTTGCGGGCATCGAGCTCGACCCGGATCGTGACGCTGTACTGGGCGCTGACGGCCATCGGCCGCCTATCGAATCAGATTCGCCCCTCGTGCCCGTCGCCCCCCGGGCCGCCTGCGGACGCCGAGGAAGCACTCTGCGCCGGCATCGGCGGCAAAGTCGGCGGCGCTGCCCCATTCGGCCCCGGCGCAGATCGGCGGCGGGCCGCACCGCATGGCGACGGCGGTGATCGGGCCGGCCTGAGCGGCGCCTATGATCGGCCGCGATGGCCGACCACGCGCAAGGCGGGGCCGACGACGCCCCCGAGCTCTTCCTGATCGACGGCAACTCGCTCGCCTACCGGGCCTTCTTCGCCCTGCCCGAGTCGATCGCGACCGCCGACGGCCGGCCGACGAACGCGATCTACGGGCTCGCCTCGATGCTGGTCAAGATCATCGACGAGCACCACCCCGGCGGCGTCGTCGTCGCCTGGGACGCGGGGATGTCGGGACGGGAGGTCACCTACGACCTCTACAAGGCACAGCGCAAATCGCGACCCGACCTGCTGCGCGAGCAGTGGCCGCACCTGATGCCGCTGGTCGAGGCCTTCGGCTACACCAACGTCAAGGTCGAGGGCTACGAGGCCGACGACGTGATCGCGACCCTTGCCGTGCGGGCCCGAGAGCAGGGGATCCCGGTGATGGTCGTGACCGGCGACCGCGACGCCTACCAGCTCGTCGGCGACGGGATTCGGGTGATGAGCACCACGAAAGGGATCTCGGAGACCAAGGTCTACGACAGCGAGGCGGTGCTCGAGCGCTACGGGGTGCCGCCCGAGCTGGTCACCGATCTGATGGGCCTGCGCGGCGACACGTCGGACAACATCCCGGGCGTCCCCGGGATCGGCGAGAAGACCGCCGCCCAGCTGCTTCAGAGGTTCGGCACGCTGGAGGAGGTGCTCGCCAACGTCGAGGACGTCTCCGGCGCCAAGCGCAAGCAGAACCTGGTCGAGCACGCCGACGACGCGCGCATGTCGAAGCAGCTGGCGACGCTCCAATACGACCTCGAGGCTGAGGTTGACCTGGGGGCGGCGATGGTCGCCGAGCCCGATCGGGGCGCCCTGCGCGACTTCATGCGCGAGTTCGAGCTGCGGGCGGTCATGGAGCGACTCGAAGAGGCGCTTCCGGAGGGTGACGCGGTCCCCGGCCGGCGGGTCGAGAACGAGCTCGAGATCGAGGAGGTGGAGGGCGCCCCGGCGGACCTCGGCGACGGGCCCGTGGCGCTGGCGATCGACGGCGACCACTGGGCCGGGGCCGACGGGGATAAGGTGGTCGGCGGGGCCGGTCTGAGCAACGACGCGCTCGCCGTCGAGCTGGGCTCGCGCCCGCTTCTGGCCCACGACCTCAAGAGCCTCGGCGGCGGCCGCCACGGCCTCCTCGCCGCGGCCGCCCGCGAGGGCCACGAGCTGGCGATCGCGGGCGACACGATGGTCGCCGCATACCTGCTCGAGCCGCAGCGGCGCGACTACGACCTGGTCGAGCTCGCCGCCGACGCCGGAATCGGCCTGGCCGAGGAGGTCGGCCCCGGCGCCGAGGAGGACGGCCAGCTCGCCCTCGGCGAGGACGGCGAGGCGGGCCTCGACCCCGCCGCCGAGGCGCGCCTCGTGCTGGCGCTGGCCGAAGCTCAGCGCCCACGCCTCGAGGAGCTCGGTCTTCAGGCGCTGCTCGAGGACGTCGAGCTGCCCTTGGTCGAGGTGCTGGCGGCGATGGAGCGCGAGGGACTGAAGCTGGACGCCGAGCGCCTGGCCGAGGTCGGGGCGGGGTTCGGCGAGCGGATCGACTCGCTCGAGCGGGAGATCCACGAGCTGGCCGGCGAGGAGTTCACGATCGGCTCGCCGCAGCAGGTCGGGCGAGTTCTCTTCGACGAGCTCGGACTGACCCGCAAGCGCCGAGGGAAGACCGGCTACTCGACCGATGCCCGGGTACTGGCCCAGATCCGCGACGAGCACCCGATCGTCGAGAAGATCGAGTCCTGGCGGGAGCTGACCAAGCTCAAGAACACCTACCTCGATTCCCTGCCCGACCTCATCGACCCGGAGACGGGCCGGGTCCACACCACCTTCAACCAGACGACGGCGGCGACCGGCAGGCTCTCCAGCACCAACCCGAACCTTCAGAACATCCCGATCCGGACCGAGATCGGGCGCCCGGTCAGGGCCTGCTTCGTCGCCGAGCGCGGCGCCCGCCTGCTCTCCGCCGACTACAGCCAGGTCGAGCTGCGGGTTCTCGCCCACGTCGCCGACGAGGAGGTCCTCAAGGAGGTCTTCCGGGCCGGGGACGACGTCCACGCCGCGACCGCGGCCGAGGTGTTCAACGTCTCACGGGACGAGATCGACGTCGGGCAGCGCTCGAAGGCGAAGATGGTCAACTTCGGGATCGTCTACGGCCTCACCGGGTTCGGCCTCGCCGACCGGCTCAACATCCCCCGCCAAGAGGGGGAGGAATTCGTCGCGCGTTACCTCGAGCGCTTCCCGGCGGTGCGGGCATTTCGCGAGCAGATCGTCGAGCGCGCCGCGGAGGAGGGCCACGTGACGACCCTCATGGGCCGGCGGCGGGCGATTCCGGAGCTGCGCTCCGGCAACCCGAACACCCGTCGTCTGGGCGAGCGACTCGCGGTCAACACGGTTATCCAAGGGACCGCCGCCGACATCATCAAGGTGGCGATGGTCCGCTGCCGCGACGCGCTGCGCAAGGCCGGGGGGAGGACCCGCCTCGTGCTCCAGATTCACGACGAGCTGCTCTTCGAGGGCCCTCCCGGAGAGATGGACGAGGCGACCGAGCTGGTGCGGCGCGCGATGTGTGGCGCCGCACAGCTCGATCCTCCGCTCGTCGTCGACATCGGGGTCGGCCGCGACTGGCTCGACGCCAAGTAGCGGCCACGGCCGACCCGCTGTCGGTGCGCTTACGTCTACTCAGCCTTCTTCTCCTTCTCCTTCCCCTTCTTCGGGGCCCGGCCCTTCCGGCGCGGGCTTGTCGGGCCGCGGCAGGCAGACCACCCGGAAGTAGGCGGCGCCGTCGATCAGGACGATCTCGGCTTTTTTGACCGTGGTCCCGGGGACCAGGTTGTCGGTTCCGCAGCCGGCGGAGTGCTCGGCGCCCCTGCCGGGGTCCTCGCTCGATCCCGGGGGAGTGCCGTCGTGTCCGGGGGGGTTCTCACCTTCCTGGCGCGGGCCTCGGCCTTCGCCGCCTGGGCCGTCTTCGCCGCCGCGGTTCGGGCGCTGGGAGCGACCGTGGCCGCGACCGCGGTGGTGACGGCGGTGTGGCCTGCCGCAGCGGATCTGGGTTCGGTCGACGACCAGCGCCGAGATCGTGCCGCCCTTGGCGAGGTCGATCGCGAGGACGCCGGTGTCGGCGTCGAATGACCCGATCACGCCGGCGTCGGCCGGCTTATGGCCTCGGTCGTGGCCGGACGCGAGGCTGGGCAGCGCGAGGATCGCAACTGCCGCGATCGCGACCAGCAGCGTCCAGCCGAGCCGAGCTCGTTTGCCGCGTTGGAGCTTCATCTTTCCTCCTTGTGTTGGCTGAGACAACGCACTTCGCCATCTCAACCCGAGCGAGGCGGAAAGATCACGCTCCGTCTTCGCCGCCGGTGCCGCGCGCGCCCGGTCCGGGACCGCGGGAGCCGCCCTCGGCGCGTTCTTCCTGCGGCTGGGATTCCTCGCCGGGGCCGCCGCTCTCGCCGCCGACCGGTTCGCCGACAGGAGTGGATTCCGGTCTCGGGCCCCTGCCGCCGCCGTCACCGCCGGGGAGGGGCCCGCCGCCGCCGCCGGCACCGGGCCCGCCGCCGCCTTCGCCGCCCGTGGGGAAGTGGTTCCTGGGGCCGCGCGGAGGGCCGCTCGGACCGCCTTCGTGCCCGGCCGGTTCGCCACGAGGCCCACGGGGGGCACGAGGGCCATGGGGGCCTCCGTCAGCCCCTTCCGGGTGGCCCGGCCCGCCCTGGCCGCGGTCGGGCCCGCCTCCGTCGTGCCCGGGCCCGCCTGCCGTGCCCGAGCCCTTCTCGACGCTGCCCTGAACTGAGTTGGGCGACCCGCCACGCCCCCCACCGGCATCCGACCCGGAGGCGAGGCCGGCGGTCGGCTGCCGGCCTGCCGCCGGCCCCGTCGCGCCCCCCTCGGCCTGCGTCCGGGGCGCGGTCGGCACGGTGGCCGCCGCGGCGGTTCCGGGGTCGCGATCGGGAGAGCGGTCTTCCTTGATCGCCAACCCGGTGCCCACGGACCCGGCCAGGACCGCGCTGACGACGCCCACCTTGAGCGCCGTTCCGGCGCCGGCCCCGGCACCCGCGGCGGCGGCCGCGCCGGCCCCGGCGCCCGCTGCGGCGGCTCCCGCTTCGGTCCCCGGCTCGATCAGCAGCCGCAGGATCGGCATCGGGATCATCAGGCCGAAGCCGTCGCGGAGGGCCTGGCGGGCCCTGTAGATCGTCTGCCTGGCGGCGCCGCCGCTGAGGCCGAGAGCGGCGGCGATCTCGTCGTGGCTGAGGCCTTCGAGCTCCCGCATGACGATCGCCGCGCGCTGCGGCTCGGGCAGCGCCCTCAGGCGGCGCAGGAGCTCTGACATCTCCTCGCGACGCTCGGCCTCCTCGGCCGCGGATCGCGAGCCCGACCCCAGCGCCTCGATCAGCTCCTCCGTGTCGGGGGGCCGGTCGCGAAGGTCGTTGAGGGCGGTGTTGCGGACGATCCGGTAGAGCCACGGCTTGAGGTCGATCTCGGCCTCCGAGTCCCGTCGCAGGGCGAGCAGCGCCTTCGAGAAGGCGTCCTGGGTGACGTCCTCCGAGCGCCCGCCGACGATCCCGGCCGCGTAGCGGGCCAGGGGCTTGCCGTAGCGGCGGACGATCTCCTCGAAGGCCGCGTCGTAGCCGTCCCGGACCAGGGTCACCAGGCGCCTGTCCGGCTGCGTGCGCAGCGCCGGGCCCAGGAATAGACGGGAGGCGAGTCCCTCTGCTGGCGGCGGGTTCATCTGTTCCGTTGATCCTCCCGGGTTACTGATATGACAGCAAGTCCAGGCCCTCGACCGGGCTGTCTCGATATATGCAACACGCCGACCGCCCAAAGATCACGCCGACCCCGGAATCCGGCCTTGGATAGGGGCGTCGCGGTCCTGCTCACGGCCTGCGCCGGCGGCCTGATCGCCGTCCAGGCGCCGATCAACGCCGGGCTGGGCCGCTCGACCGGCAGCCTGCCGGCGGCGCTCGTCTCCTTCGGCATCGGCACGATCGCGCTCGCGGCGATCGTCGTCCTCAGCGGCAAGGCGGGCGGCCTGAGCTCGACCTTCGACGTCAGCTGGTACTACCTGCTCGGCGGCCTGCTCGGCGCCGTCTACGTCACCAACGCCCTGATCGCGGTCTCGGCGATCGGCGCGGGAGGGGTCGCGGCGGCGACGATCACGGGACAGTTGACCGCTTCGGTGGCGATCGACCGGCTCGGCCTATTCGGCCTTGACGAAATCGCGCTCAGCCCGGAGCGGTTGATCGGCGTCGCGCTGCTTCTGGCCGGCACCGTCCTGATCGTCCGCTGAGCGGCCGGCGAACTCGGGCGGCGCAAGCCGCAGGTAGGCGTTGAAGGTCAGGTCGATGAGCGGCTGCCAGCTGTAGACGCGGAAGAGGAACGGAAGAATGCGCGGCGGGATCCAGGGGATCAGGCGCTGGAAGAAGAGCAGCACGCCGAATCCCCTTCTGTGGGACTCGTGCAGCCGCGAGTAACCGGCGATCGCCTGGCTGCGGCTGCGGCGACCCTCGAACACCGCCCGCAGCTCGCGCCCGACGGCGACGCCGTAGTAGAGCGCCGTTCTGATCCCCTCCGCGGTCAGCGGCAGGCACTGGCCGGCCGAGTCGCCGGCGAAGAACACGTGCCCTTCGGTCGGCGGCCGCATCTCGTGCGGTATCCAGTTGCCCTGGTAGCGGACCGTGTCGCCGCCGACGTCGGCGGCGAGCCGGTCGGTCCCCGCACGCACGTGGGAGACCGGGTCATACGAGCAGGCCCCGACCCTCACCTCCCCGCCGGCCGGGAACGACCAGCCGTACCCCGCGCGGGCGTAGCGGCGGTCGACCCAGACCTCGAGGTCGTCGCTCCTCTTCGCGGGGTGCACCTCGAGGGCGCGGGTGAGCGGGGCTTCGACCGGCTGGACGTGCCGGCCGAGGAGCCGCCGCCAGCCGAGGGCATCGACGACGAGCGGGGCCGAAACCGTGCCCCGGTCCGTCTCGACGGCGACCTCGCCGCTTCCGTTGGAGCTCGGCGCGAGGCCGTTGACCGTCGCGGTCTCGAATCGCGCGTCGCATTTCCGCCAGAGCAGCCGGCACATCTCGTCGTAGTTGAAGGTCGAGAAGGTGTAGGGGAGATCGAGCACGGTGGTGCCGCCGGGGGTATGGACGACGAGCTCGCCGAAGCGCTGGATCTCGACCTCCATCAGGTCCAGCGCCCGCAGCCAGTCGGTGGGGACCCCACAGGCCGAGGTCGGGCGCTCGCCGATCTCGTAGCGGTCGAGGACGAGGACGTCTGCCCCGGAGCCGGCCAGCTCTCGGGCGGCCGCCAGGCCGGCGAAGCTGGCGCCGCAGATCAGCACGTCGCGGCGGCCATTCAACGGCATTTGCTCATCCCTGTTCCCTGTTGCCCGTACAGGCATCCCCTCAGGGTACGCCAATGTCTGTCGGACGGTGGGCGCCGGGCCCGCGATCGGGCCTATTCGGCCCGGACGAGGTCCGGTTCTATCTCATGGCGCGCCGCCGAGGGGGGCGGGTCGGCGGGGGGCGCGGCGAAGTCCGGCGGCGCGATCCGCAGGTAGTGGCCGAACGACCACTTGACGAAGCGCTTGCTGCCGCAGAGCCCGATGATCAGGCGCTGGAGGCGGGCGGGGATCCGCGGCAGGAGCCTCTGCACCCGCAGCAACGAGCGGAACTTCCACTCGTGCGAGTCGTTGAACTCGGCATAGCTGGCGGCGGCCCGCTCGCGGCTCTGGCCTCCCTCGACGACGGTGCGCAGCTCGCGGCCGAGGACGATCCCGAAGTAGAGAGCGGTGCGGATGCCCTCGGCGGTCAGCGGCAGGCAGTGGCCCGCCGAGTCGCCGGCGAAGAAGACGCCGCCCTCGGTGGCGCGCCGCAGCTTGTGGGGGATCCAGTTGCCCTGGTACTCGTTGGGCGCCTTGCCGAGGTCCTCCGTGAGCAGGACGGTCGTGTCCTTGACGTGGAAGCGGGGGTCGAAGGAGCCGATCCCGATCCGCAGCTCGTCGCGAGCCGGGAACGACCACCCGTAGCCGGCGGGGACGTAGCGCCGGTCGATCCAGATCTCGAGGTCCTCGCCGCTGCCGCCGGGGTGGACCTCGAGGCCGCGCGAGAGGGGGGCGTCGGGCGGTTGGTAGCCGTCGCCCGAGGCGAGCACCCGGCGCCAGCCGAGCGCGTCGACGACGAGCGGCGCCGAGATCGTGCCGCGGTCCGTCGCGACCGCGATCTCGCCGGCCGGGCCGGCCCCGGCGCGACCGTTGACCTTGGCGGTCTCGAAGCTCGCGTCGCAGCCCTGCCAGAGCAGCTCGCAGATCGTCCGGTAGTCGAAGGTGGAGAAGGTCCAGGGGAGCTCGTAGCGTGAGGTCCCGTGCGCTGTGTGGATGACCAGCTCGCCGAAGCGCTGGAGCTCCGCCTCCATCAAACCGGTCGCCCGCAGCCAATCGGTGGGAATCCCGCAGGCGGACGTCTGGCGCTCGCCGATCTCGTAGCGGTCGACGACCAGCACGTCGGCCCCCGAGCCGCGCAGCTCGCGCGCGACGGCGAGGCCCGCGAAGCTCGCTCCGCAGATCAGTACGTCACGGCGCCCGCCCAACGGGGTGCGCTCGTCGCCGCGTTTCGTCGCTCGCACCGGCATCGACCGCAGGGTACCGGGGCCCGGGACCTCCGACCCGACCGCCCGCCCCGGACGCGGGAGCCCCGCTCGCGAGGCCGCCGGTGGCGATGAGCGCGAGCGGGGCGGGAGCAGAGGAGGTGGGCGATGTTCTTTCTGCCATTATTGCCCGCTGTGTCCGCGACCGAGACATTGACGCCCCCCGCGCCGACGGGGTCCCCGATCGAGGGGTCCGGGGGCCTGCTGCTCGAAATCGACGGCAAGATCGTCCCCAACTACGCGGCGACGATGGTCTCCTTCGACGAGGGCGACGTCGTCAACGGCCGGGTGGTGAGGATCGACAAGGACGAGGTCCTGGTCGACATCGGCTACAAGTCCGAGGGGGTCATCCCCTCCAACGAGCTCTCGATCCGCAAGTCGGTCGACCCCGGCGAAGAGGTCGAGCTCGGCGAGGAGGTCGACGCGCTCGTCCTCACCAAGGAAGACGCCGAGGGCCGCCTGATCCTCTCCAAGAAGAGGGCCCGCTTCGAGAAGGCCTGGCGCCGCATCGAGACCGCTGCCGAGTCCGGCGACCCGGTCGAAGGCAGCGTCATCGAGGTCGTCAAGGGCGGCCTGATCCTCGACCTCGGGGTTCGCGGCTTCCTGCCCGCCTCGCTGGTCGACATCCGCCGCGTCCACAACCTCGACGAGTTCATGGGCCAGACGCTCGAATGCAAAGTCATCGAGCTCAACCGCAGTCGCAACAACGTCGTCCTCTCGCGACGCGCCGTGCTCGAGGAAGAGCGCAAGGAGGTCCGCGAGCAGATCCTCGACCGGCTCCAGCCGGGCCAGGTCGTCGAGGGCAAGATCTCCAACATCGTCGACTTCGGCGCCTTCGTCGACCTCGATGGCATCGACGGCCTGATCCACATCTCAGAGCTTTCCTGGAGCCACGTCAACCATCCCTCCGAGGTGGTCGCGATCGGCGACACGGTGCGGATCAAAGTGCTCGACATCGACCGCGACCGCCAGCGCATCTCGCTCGGCCTCAAGCAGACCCAGGAGGACCCCTGGCAGCGCGTGGTCAGCACCCACCGCTCGGGCGACGTGCTCGAGGGCACGGTCACCAAGGTGGTCGCCTTCGGCGCCTTCGTCGAGATCCTGCCCGGGGTCGAGGGCCTGGTCCACATCTCCGAGCTCGCCGACCACCACGTCGAGAGCCCCAGCGAGGTGGTCGAGCCGGGCACCAGCCTCAACGTCAAGATCCTCGAGATCGACGAGGAGCGCCGCCGCCTCTCGCTCAGCATCAAGCGGGTCGAGGGCCAGAACATGCCGATGCAGGACCTCGGGGCGCAGATCGCCGAGGCGTCTGGCGAAACGCCTGACGCAGACCTCACGACCGCGGGTCCCGACGCGGCCTCGGAGGGGTCTGCGGGCGGGGACGGGGTCTCCGTTCTCGACCCCTCCGAGTCCGCGCCACCCGCGGACGAAGCGCCCGAGGAAGATGTTTCGGAGGACGACGCCGAGCAGGTCCGGGCCGAGGGCGTCGCTGAGGCTGAGCAGGTGGAGGACGGGGCCGAGGAGGAGGAGCCCGAGGCCGTTGTAAAGACTGAGCAGGTGGAGGACGAGGCCGTCGAGGAGGCCGATGAGACACCCGCCGCCCCCGGAAGCGAAGCCGAGGAGGCGGCGGTCGATGGCCCCGACGCAGGGGCCGAGTCTCCCGAGCCCGCCGCTGAGGCGAGCGACGAGTCCTAGCGGGGCGTAATGCCGCCGCTGACGATCGGCCTGACGGGCGGGATCGCGGCGGGCAAGTCGTCGGCCCTGGCCGCCTTCGAGCGTCTCGGGGCGGCGACGATCTCGAGCGATGCCGTCGTCCACGAGCTGCTCGACTCCGAGCCGCTGCTCGGCCGGCTGCGGGAGCGCTGGGGCGAGGAGGTCGCCCCCGACGGCCGCGTCGACCGCACGCGGGTCGGGCAGATCGTCTTCGCCGACCCCGAGCAGCTCTCCTGGCTCGAGTCGCAGGTCCACCCCCTGGTCGGAGGGCGGATCGGGGCCTTCCTCGCGGGCCTGCCCGACGACTCCGACCTCGCCGTGGTCGAGGTGCCGCTGCTCTTCGAGTCGGAGATGGAGGGGGCCTTCGACACGACGGTCGCGGTCATCACCGGCGACGCGGTGCGCCGCGAGCGCGCCGAGGCGCGTGGGCACGCGCTCGTCTCCGAGCGCGACGCGCGGCAGCTCGACCAGTCGGAGAAGGCGGCCCGGGCCGAGCACGTGGTCGAGAACGACGGGACCCCCGAGGACCTCGAACGGGCCCTGTCCGCGCTGATCGAGAAGCTGAGGAGATGACGAGATCGTCGGCCGTCCGGCGCCGGCGCCGGACGGCCGTGGCCGTCTCGGTCGTCGGCCTCGGCCTCGTCGCGGGCCTGCTGTTGGGTGTGGTCGGCAAGGTCGACAGGGCGATTCAGGAGCTGACCCTGCCCCTCCGGCACGAGGACATCATCCGCCAGCAGGCTCGCGAGAAGGGGCTCGAGCCCTCTCTGGTCGCCGCCGTCATCTACGCGGAGTCCCGCTTTCGGGACCAGACCTCGGATGCCGGCGCCCGTGGCCTGATGCAGATAACCCCGGAAACCGCGCTCGACATCGCCCGTCGCAGCGAAGCCCAGACCTTCGTGCTCAAGGACCTTGGCGACCCGCAGGTCAACATCAGCTACGGGACCTACCACCTCCGCGACCTGCTCGACCAGTACGACGAGAACGAGATCGCGGCTCTGGCCGCCTACAACGCCGGCCCGGGGAACGTCGACGCCTGGGGGGGGAGCGATCTTAAGCTCGAAAACATCCGCTTCCCGGAGACTCGCGCTTATGTTGAAGACGTGCTCGACAAGCAGGCGGAATACCGCAAGCAGTACGCGCGGGAGCTCGGATACAGATGAGTGAGGCGACCCGGTCACCGCGGACGGCGGCGCTGGCGCTGGCGGTCGGGCTCGTCCTCGCGGACTCCTCCGTCGTCGTCCTCGCCCTGCCCGAGATCTACCGCGAGCTGGACACGAGCGTCGCCGCCGTCACCTGGGTGCTCGTCTCGTTCAACCTCGTGATGGCGCTGGCGGCGGTCCCGGCCGCCCACCTCGCCCGTCGCGTCGGCCCGGGCCGCGCTGCCTCGTTCGGCCTCGCGGTCTTCGCCGGGGCCAGCCTCGCCTGCGCCGGCTCCTCGGAGCTCAGCACCCTGATCGCGGCGCGCTGCGTGCAGGCTCTGGGCGGCGCCCTGGCGGTCACTGCCGTTCTCGAGCTGCTGCCGGCGACGGTCGGCTCCGAGCGCCGCGCAACCCTGGTCTGGGCGAGCGCCGGCGCCACCGGGGCCGCGCTCGGCCCGGCGATCGGCGGGCTGCTGACCGAGCTCGTCTCCTGGCAGTCGATCTTCCTCGTCCAGGTCCCCGTCGCGATCGCCGCGGGGGTGCCGATCCTGGCCGTCGCCAGGCACGAGGCCGCGACCGGGATAGTCGAGACGGAGCTGCGTCGCACGGGCCGCCCGCATCTGCTCGCGAACCTCGCCCTGGCCTTCGTCTCGGCGGCGATCGCGGCCGCCCTCTTCCTGCTCGTGCTGATGCTGATCGAGGGCTGGCGGATGTCGCCGATAGGCGCCGCGATCGTCGTCAGCGTGATGCCGCTGTTCGCCCTTGCCGGCCGCCGCCTCGGGGTCTCGGTGTCGAGTACGAAGACCCGGGCCGCGGCGGGCGCCGTCCTCGTCGCCGGCGGCCTCGGCGGGCTGGCCCTGTTGCCCAAGGCCGCGGTGGCGCTGACGATCCCGCCCCAGGCCCTGGTCGGCGTCGGCCTCGCCCTCGTCCTCGCCGCGCTCACCGAGACCGCCCTGCACGGCCGGGCGCCCCAGGCGCTGCACGGCGGCTGGACGATCTCCGCCCGCCATGCGGGCGTCGTCATCGGGCTGCTCGCCCTGACCCCGATCTTCACCCACGACATCGCCCAGCAGCGTCGTGACGCGATCGACGCGGGCACCGCCGTCCTGCTCGACTCCGAAGCCAGCCCCCTGCTCAAGATCCAGCTCGCGCAGCGAATCGACAAGCGCCTCGGCGAAGAGAAGGGGAAGGTCCCGACCCTCGGGCCCGTGTTCGACCCGTTGCCCGAAGACCCTGGCGCGCGCGCCGCGGTCGTCACCCTGCGCGAAGACCTCCAGGACCAGCTCGACCGTGGCGCGACCCACGCCTTCAGCCCCTCCTTCGGGCTCGGCGCCCTGATGGCCCTGATCGCGCTGATCCCGATCGGCCTGGCGAGGCGGGTGGACCTGTGATCGACCGCGCCGATCACGGCAAGCTCCTCTTCCTCGGCTCGATCGCGGTCTCGGCCGTGCTGGCGCTCGCCTACCTCGCCGCCGGCGGCTCCAGCTACGCGCCCGCCAAGACCCAGGACCCCTGCAAGCACCGCGAATGGCGCGACCCCGAAGGCCTCCAGGAGATCGCCCAGCAGTTCTCGCTCTCGGCGCTCGACGGGGCCGCCTGCAAGCTGGGGGTCTCGCGGGAGACCCTCGCCCAGGCGCTCGCCACCGAAGCCTCGCGCCAGCGCTTCCTGAAGAAGTACCACGTCAGCGACGCCGAGCTCGCCAGGGCGATCCGCGCCGGGTTGCTGCGGGCGATCAACGACGCCGAGGACGCCGGCGCGCTGAGCCCCATCCTCGCCGTGCCCCTGCGCGGCGCGATCCGCTCGATCCCGCTCGACCAGGCGATCGAACTCGTCAACGACGCGCGCACGATCTTCGAAGGTGGTGGCTCGATCGTCGGCCTGGGGGAAGCCGGCCTCGAAATCCTCGAAGGGTTCCTGCCCGAATAGGGAACAAGGCGCCGCCTCCTCCGCTCTCGGGTCCGGCGGCGGCTCTTGGCAAACCTGGGCGCTCTATTTCTTGAACGTGAACTTCTGGGACTTGACGCTCCAGTCGATCCCGGCGCAGAGCTCGTCGGGGGTCGTCTCGAGGGCGCTGCAGAGCTTCATGATCGTTCCCAGGCGGGGCTCGCGGCCGCCGCGCTCGAGCAGTGAGATCTCGGTCCGGTGCAGCTCACAGCGAAAGCCGAGCTCCTCCTGGGAGACCTTCATCCTCCGGCGGGCCTTGCGCAGGTTCGTAGCGAAGCGTTGGCGTGGCTCCATGTGCGGGGGATCTTCTGCGTCTGAATACAGAGACTCTACAGACAAAACATTTCACAAAGACGCGCGCCGCGCCGCGCCGGCTCAGGGACGGGTCGCACGCCAGACCCAGATCATCGCCAGGGGCTGTAGCGGCAGCCGCGCCCAGAGCGCCCAGCGCGGGACCCTGTCCAGGTCGAGGCCCCGCACCTGCTCCGGGTTCATCGCCATGTGCAGGTTGGCGGGGAAGACGGCGACCAGCAGACCGAGCAGCCACCAGCGCCCGAAGCGCCGGCCGCGCCGAGGGATGACCGCGGCGCCGCCGACGATCTCCGCGACCCCGCTCAGCTGGACCGCCTCGCGGTGGGCCGGGAGGTAGGGGGGCATCATCGCCTCATAGCTGCGCGGGATGACGAAATGGAGGATGCCGGTGGTGGTGAAGAAGGCGGCCAGGGCTCTCTGGGACCAGCTCATTTGCGTGGGCAGTGTTACAGGCAGTAGGGTGCGCGGGTGCGCTCGTCGATGAAGTTCCCGGTCACGCTGGCCCTTGCCGCCGCCCTCGCCCTCTTGGTCTCCGCCTGCGGCAGCAGCTCCAGCGAAGACACGGCCTCGACCACGGTCGTCAGCGCCTCCGATTGCACTCCGGCGCAGCTCGCCACCAAGACCAAGGGGGAGCTGACGGTCGCGACCGACAAGCCCGCCTACCCGCCGTACTTCGAAGACGACGAACCGGCCAACGGCAAGGGCTTCGAGAGCGCCGTCGCCTACGCGATCGCCGAACAGCTCGGCTTCGACAAGTCAGAGGTGAGATGGACGGTCGAGCCGTTCAATGCCTCCTACGCGCCGGGGCCCAAGAACTTCGACTTCGACGTCAACGAGGTCTCGATCACGCCGGCGCGCGAAAAGGCGGTCGACTTCTCGGCGCCCTACTACACGGCCAACCAGGCGATAGTCGCCGTGAGCGGCTCCCAGGCCTCGAAGGCGACCAGCCTCGCCGACCTCAAGGACGCCAAGATCGGCGTCCAGATCGGCACCACCAGCCAGGAAGCGGTCGAAGACAAGATCGACCCGTCGAGCGAAATCCAGGTCTTCAACAACTCCAACGACGTCGTCACGGCGCTCAAGAACGGCCAGGTCGAAGCGGTGGCGGTCGACCTGCCGACGGCCCTCTACGTGACCGCCGTCCAGGTCTCCGACGCCGGCATCGTCGGCCAGTTCCCGGCGCCGGGCGGCGACCGGTGGGGGGCGCTGCTCGCGAAGGGCTCGTCGCTCACCGCCTGCGTCTCCAACGCGGTCGAAGAACTGCGGAGCTCCGGCCAGCTCCAGAAGCTCAACCGGCAGTGGATGAGCAGGGCCGCCGGCGCCCCCCTGCTCCGCTAGCGAGCGAAACCCCGCTTCTCCTGGCCGTCCCCGGCCGTGGTCATGATCCGCGGCTGAGTGACGGAGACCGCTGCAATCTTGGGCGACCGCCGCCTCGAACGCGAGGCGGCCAGGCGCCGTCAGGCGAGGCGCGGCCAGGCGATCGCCGCGGTCTCGACCGTCGTCGTCGTCGGCGGGCTCGCGGCCTGGGTGCTGACCAGCCCCGGCTGGCCGGTGGTGCGGGAAACCTTCTTCTCGTGGACGGTCTTCAAGGAAGCCTTCCCGGACGTGCTCAGGGGATTCTGGCTCGACGTGAAGCTGTTCGTGGTCGTCGAGCTGGCGGTGCTGGCCATCGGGCTGCTGATCGCCCTGGTCCGCACGAGCGGCGCCCCGGCCTTCTTCCCGTTCCGGCTGCTGGCGGTCGCCTTCGTCGACCTCTTCCGCGGCTTCCCGACCATCCTGCTGGTCTACCTGGTCGGCTTCGGGGTGCCCGCCCTGGCGCTCTCGGGGCTGCCCACGGACCCGCTGGTGCTCGGCGGGATCGCCCTCGCCCTCTCCTACAGCGCCTACGTCGCCGAGGTCTATCGGGCCGGGATCCGCTCGGTCCACCGCGGACAGCGCGACGCGGCGCTGGCCGTCGGCCTGACCGAGGCCCAGGCGTTGCGCCATGTGATCCTGCCGCAGGCGATTCGCCGCGTGGCGCCGCCGCTGCTCAACGACTTCGTCGCCCTCCAGAAGGACGTCGCCCTGGTCTCGATCCTCGGCCCCCAGGAGGCCTTCAGGGTGGCGCAGATCATCGAGGGCCAGGACTTCAACTTCACGCCGCTGATCGCGGCGGCGCTGCTCTACCTGGCGGTCACCGTGCCGATGGCGCGGCTGGTCGACCGCATGGGCGGCCCGGAAGGGACGGTCCGGTGAGCGCGGGTAGGCCGAGCGTCGACATGGGCCCGACGCCGAAATCGACGCCGGTCCTCGAGGTCCGCGGGGTGACAAAGGCCTTTGGCGAGCGCGAGGTCCTGAGGGGAATCGACCTCGAAATCCGGGAGCACCAGGCGGTGGCGCTGATCGGAGCCTCCGGCTCCGGCAAGTCGACGCTGCTGCGCTGCATCGACCTGCTCGAGGAGATCGACGACGGCGATGTCCTGCTCGACGGCGAGGTGATCACCGACCCCTCGGTCGATTCCGTGGGGGTGCGGCGCAAGCTCGGCGTCGTCTTTCAGGCCTACAACCTCTTCCCCCACCTCTCGGCACTCGAGAACGTGATCCTCGGCGAGCGCCGAGCGCAAGGCGTCTCGAAGGGAGAGGCGGAGGATCGCGGCCGCGAGCTGCTCGCCCGCTTCGGCCTCGAGGGCCGCGAGGACGACAGGCCCGACCGGCTCTCCGGCGGCCAGCAGCAGCGCGTCGCGATTGCTCGCGCCTTCTCCGGCCGGCCGCGGGCGCTGCTCCTCGACGAGGTCACCAGCGCCCTCGACCCCGAGCTGGTCGGCGAGGTGCTGGAGGCGGTCCGCGACCTCAAAGAAGAGGGGATGACGATGGTGGTCGCCACCCATGAGATGGGTTTCGCGCGCGATTTCGCAGACTTCGTCGCCTTCCTGCACGAGGGCACGATCGTCGAGCTGGGCTCGCCCGAGGAAGTCCTGGTCAGACCCGAGCGACCCGAGACGAAGCGCTTCCTCAGCCGCCTGCTCGAGGCCGGCCGCGCCTGACCGGCGCGCCGGATCGGCCGTCGACAGCCCGAGAGGACCGCCGCGGCCGGGCGCTATCTTCATTGCCGTGCCCGAGTTCGAGCTCAACCCCGCCTACACGCCGACCGCCGACCAGCCGCAGGCGATCGCCGGGCTCGCCGAGGGGATCGAGGCGGGGGAGAGGTTCCAGACCCTGCTCGGCGCCACCGGAACCGGCAAGACCTTCACGATGGCGGCGACGATCGCCGCGGTCCAGCGCCCCTCGCTGGTGATCGCCCACAACAAGACGCTCGCCGCCCAGCTCTGCAACGAGTTCCGCGAGTTCTTCCCCGAGAACGCGGTCGAGTACTTCGTCTCCTACTACGACTACTACCAGCCCGAGGCCTACGTCCCGGCCCAGGACCTGTACATCGAGAAGGACTCCTCGATCAACGACGAGATCGACCGCCTGCGACACGCCGCGACGGCGGCGCTCTTCGCCCGCCGCGACGTGATCATCGTCGCCTCGGTCTCCTGCATCTACGGGATCGGCTCGCCCCAGGTCTACAACGAAAAAATGCAGCTCTTCAAGGTCGGCGAGGAGATCGACCGCGACGAGGTCCTGCGCAAGCTGGTGAAAATGCAATACCAGCGCAACGACTCGGTGCTCGGGCGCGGCGCCTTCCGGGTGCGCGGCGAGGTGCTGGAGATCATGCCCTCCTACGCGGAGTCGGCCTACCGGATCGCCCTCTTCGGCGATGAGATCGAGGGCATCCAGCACTTCGACCCGCTGACCGGCGAGGTGCTCGACGAGATCGACCACGTCTCGGTCTGGCCCGCCTCCCACTACGTCACCAAGGACGAGACCGTCGAGCGCGCGGTCGAGGAGATCCGCGCCGAACTGACCGCGCGCACCGCCGAGCTCGAGGAGGAGGGCAAGCAGCTCGAGGCGCACCGGCTGCGCCAGCGCACCGCCTACGACCTGGAGATGATCAAGGAGCTCGGCTTCACCTCGGGGATCGAGAACTACTCGCGGATCCTCGACGGACGACCGCCGGGCAGCCCCCCGCACACGCTGATCGACTACTTCCCCGACGACTTCGTCGTCTTCGTCGACGAGTCCCACCAGACGATCCCCCAGATCGGCGGCATGTACGAGGGCGACCGCTCGCGCAAGCAGACGCTGGTCGACTACGGCTTCCGGCTGCCCTCGGCGATCGACAACCGGCCGCTCAAGTTCGACGAGTTCCTCGAGCGGGTGCCGCGGCTGGTGATGGTCTCGGCGACGCCCGGGCCCTTCGAGCGCGCCGAGTCGAGCCGGATCGTCGAGCAGATCGTGCGCCCGACCGGGATCGTCGACCCCGAGATCGAGGTGCGCGAGACCAAGAACCAGATCGACGACCTGATGAACGAGATCAAGGGCGTCGCCGAGTCCGGCGACCGGGTCCTGGTCACGACCCTGACCAAGAAGATGGCCGAGGACCTGACCGACTACCTGCTCGAGTACGGGGTCAAGGTCCGCTACCTGCACTCCGAGATCGACACCCTGGAACGGATCCAGATCGTCCGCGACCTGCGGCTCGGCGAGTACGACGTGCTGGTCGGGGTCAACCTGCTGCGCGAGGGGCTCGACCTGCCCGAGGTCTCCCTGGTCGCGATCCTCGACGCCGACAAGGAGGGCTTCCTGCGCGGCGAGACCAGCCTCGTGCAGACGATCGGCCGCGCCGCCCGCAACGTCGACGGCCGGGTGCTGATGTACGCCGACAAGGAGACCGACGCGATGCGCGCCGCGATGCGGGAGACCGATCGCCGCCGCGCGATCCAGCTCGCCTACAACGAGGAGCACGGGATCACCCCGGCGACCGTCCGCAAGGGGATCTCGGAGATGTCCGAGTTCCTGGCGATGGAGGACCGGGCGCCGCGCCGCCGGCGCCGCGGGCGCACCGAGGCGGAGAGCCCCGAGGAGCTGGAGAAGCACGATCGTCGCGCTCGAGGAGGAGATGCTCGCCGCCGCCGACGACCTCCGCTTCGAGGAGGCGGCCCGGCTCCGCGACGAGCTCAAGGAGCTGCGCCGCGACCTCGACGGGATGCGAGCCGGGACCTAGCGTCCTCAGGCCGGGCTGGTCGAGGAAGCGCAGCACGGCGAGCACGCGGCGGTGGTCGTCGCTCGCGGCGGGCAGGTCGAGCTTGCAGAAGATGCCGGTGACGTGCTTCTCGACGGCGCGGTCGGTGACGACCAGCTCGGCGGCGATCGCCGCGTTGGAGCGGCCCTCGGCCATCAGGCCGAGGACCTCGCGCTCGCGCGGGGTCAGCGTCTGCCAGCGGGTCGTCGCGGCGCGCCCGGCCGAGCATCTGCGAGACGACCTCGGGGTCGAGGGCCGAGCCGCCGCGCGCCGACCCTGCGCACCGCGTCGGCGAGGGCCTCGACGTCGGCGACCCGGTCCTTGAGCAGGTAGCCGAGCCCCTCGGCGCTCTCGGCGAGCAGATCGCGGGCGTAGGCGACCTCGACGTACTGGGAGAGGACGAGGACGCCGACCTCGGGCAGCTCGGCGCGGATCTCGCGGGCGGCGACCAGCCCCTCGTCGGTGTGGGTCGGCGGCATCCGCACGTCGACGACGGCGACGTCGGGCCTGTGGGCGCGCACCTTGCGCAGCAGGTCCTCGCCGTCGCCGGCCTGGCCGACGACCTCGAGCCCCGCCTCCTCCAGCAGCCGCACGACGCCCTCGCGCAGGAGGGTCGAATCGTCGGCGACGACCACGCGCATGGCGAGAAGCTACCCGCCCAGCGGGATCCGCGCGCGGACCACTGTGCCGCCGCCCTCGGGGCTGATCACGACCAGCTCGCCGTCGAGGGCGGCGACCCGGTCCTCGAGGCCGCGCAGCCCGGTGCCCGCGCGCCGCGTCGGCGCCGCCGACCCCGTCGTCGCGGACCTCGACCTCGACCACGCCGTCGTCGCGGGCCACGCGGACGCTGGCCGCGCTCGGCCTCCGCGTAGCGGGCGACGTTGGTGAGCGCCTCGGCGACGACGAAGTAGGCGGCCGACTCGACCGAGCCGGGCAGCTTCGAGTCGGGCGTGGCGAGGACCTCGACCGGCACCGGCGGAGCGGCCGGCGAGCCCCTCCGAGCGCCGCCTCGAGGCCGCGGTCGCTGAGCACCGCGGGGTGGATGCCGCGGGCGAGCTCGCGCAGCTCCGCGGTCGCCTCGTCGAGCTCGGCCATCGCCTCGTCGAGCAGCTCGGCGGCCGCGCCGGGTCTTCGCCGAGCTTGCCGCGCACGAGGCGCAGGCTCATGGTCAGCGCCACCAGCCGCTGCTGGGCGCCGTCGTGGAGGTCGCGCTCGACCCGGCGGCGCTCCTCGTAGCCGGCCTCGACGATGCGGGTGCGCGAGGCGCGCAGCTCGGCGACCTTCGCCTGCAGCTCGGCGGTCGAGCTGCTCGTTCTCGGCGGTCAGGGCCGTGCGGATCTCCTCCTCGCGTCCGATCCGCGAGCGCAGCAGGCCGATCAGGAAGGCGAAGGGGAGGAAGGCGAAGACGGCGACGGTGGCGATGAAGGCGCCGCTCTCGACCGCGTTCGAAGCGCCGACGGCGCCGGCGGCGATCAGCTGCACGATCAGCAGCGCGAATGCCAGGCCGCCGGTCGCCAGGACCGGGGTCAGCGCCCGCCGCTGGTCGGCCGCGCTGTCCCGCCAGCGCCGGTAGAGGAGCCAGACGACGCGCGACGATCACCGGGATCGAGATCAGCGCCTGGGCGGCGTTGATCACGTCGGCGACCGATTGGTGGCCCTCGATCAGGATCGGGTTTTCCGGGCAGCCCGTCGCAGCCTTCGCTGCGCCGGGTTGACGAACAGGCCCCAGGCGAGCTGCATGACCGTGGTGACGAAGTAGGTGAGCCCGACCAGCGACCTTCTGCAGGCGGGTCTCCAGCTTCCCGGACGGGAAGGTGACCAGGAGGTGGATCAGGAAGGCGAACGGGCAGCGCCGAGCTGAGCACCCCGATCGCGAAGACGACCTCGTTGTCGGAGGAGCTGAGCGCCTCGAGGAACCAGGCGAACCCGACCACGGTCATCAGCGGGCCGACGTTGTTGCGCGGCCGCCGGTACCAGGCGTAGAGCCCGGTGCCGATGAAGCCCCAGGCGGAGACCAGGACCAGGGCCACGACCAGGCCGCGCGGGCTCTGGTGGTCGCTGGTCAGGACCAGCGACGACTGTCCCGATCCCGAGCGCGAAGGCGAGCGCCCCGAGGCCGATCAGGGCGCGGCGCAGGCTCCGGTCCCGGCCCTCATCCGATCAGCGCCGCCAGCGCCGCGCCGCTCAGCTCGCCCTTGGTGACGAATCCCTGGGTCGGGCTGGCGGCGAGCTGCTCGCCGAAGTCGGAGCTCTCGCGCGTCGAGGTGAGCACGATCGCCGAGCGCCTCGCCGGCGGCGCGCAGGCGCTCGGCCACCTCGAAGCCGTCGATGTCGGGGAGCTGCACGTCGAGCAGGACGAGGTCGGGGTCGAGCTCGCGGGCGGCCTCGAGCGCGGCGGCGCCGTCCTCGGCCTCGCCGACCACCGTCGTAGCCGTCCGCCTCCAGCATGCGCCGCGCGCTGAGCCGGAAGCTCGGGTGGTCGTCGACGATGAGGACCGAGGTGGGCATGCGGCCGATTGTCCTGCATGGGGGGCGTTTCGGGGGTACGGGCTAACCCCACCATCGGCGGCGGCGGAGCCGCACTCCGAGACGCCTGCCAGCCGCATTGGAAGGGGGCTCCGTGCGCTGGCAGCCTGGGCGTCATCGAATCCAACCCCTCCGAAAGGAACCCCATGCAAGCCAAGACGAACATCGCAGCCCGAGCAGCCCGGTGGAGCACCGACGCACCGCAAGGTCGGCGATCTTCGGCTGGCTCGCCTTCGTCGTCGTCTCCGCTCATGATCGGCGGCGCCGTCGGGCAGCAAGAACCTGACCGACGCCGAAGCCGTCCCGGGCGAGGCCGGTCGCGCCGAAGTCGCGCTCGAACGGTCCAGCCTGACCCCAACGGCGAGGTGGTACTGGTACAGAGCAAGCGATTGCAACGTGGACGATCCCGCCTTTGAGGCGGCGGTCGCCGACACGACCGGGCGCCTGCGGGCGCTGTCCTCGGTCACCGAGCTCAGCTCGCCGGCAGAGGGTGGCGGCCAGGTCTCGGCCGACGAGCCACTCGGCGCTGGTCGAATTCGAGATCCCCGGCGACCGAAGCGCGGCGGAAGCGAAGGTCGACGCCATCCTCGCGGCCGCCGCCGCGGCGCAGCGCGCCACCCGGACATGCGGATCGAGCAGTTCGGCGGGGCCAGCGCCAACAAGGCGCTGGAAGCCGTCTTCGCGACGATCTGAAGAAGGCGGAGACGACGTCCATACCGATCACGCTGATCATCCTCGTCCTCGCCTTCGGCGCTCTGGTCGCGGCCCTCGTGCCGCTGCTGATCGCCTTCTCGGCGGTGCTGGCGACGATCGGGCTGCTGGCGATTCCCAGCCAGATCGTGCCGATGGACCCCAATGTGTCCTCGGTCGTGGTCCTGGTCGGCCTCGCGGTCGGCGTCGACTACTCGCTCTTCTACCTGCGCCGCGAGCGTGAAGAGAGACGGGCGGGTCGCTCGGCGGAGGCCTCTCTGGCGGCCGCCGCGGCGACCTCGGGAAGGGCGGTGCTCGTCTCGGGCTTCACCGTGATCGCGTCGATGGCCGGGATGCTGCTCAGCGGCGACCCGACCTTCACCTCGTTCGCGGTCGGGACGATGACCGTCGTCGCGGTGGCGATGTTCGCCTCGCTGACGGTCCTGCCGGCGGTGCTCTCGAAGCTCGGCGACCGGGTCGAGCAGGGGCCGTATCCCCTTCGTCGGCCGGCTGCAGCGTCAGCGGCGGGGCGGCCAGCTCCGCCTGGGGATCGATCGTCGCCGCCGTGATGCGGCGGCCGCTGGCCTCGATGTTCGCCTCGGCCGGTCTGCTGGTCGCCCTGGCGTCCCGGCGCTCAGCATGAACATGGTCGTCAGCGGCTCCGACGACCTGCCGCGGGACGTCCCGATCGTGCAGACCTTCGACCGCGTGACCGAGGCCTTCCCCGGCGAAGCCGCGGGTTCGCGGGTCGTGGTCGAGGCCGAAGACGTCACCTCCGGTCCCGTCGCCGCGGCGGTCGCCGACCTGCAAGGAGCGGGCGGAGTCGGACCGGGTCGTCAACGGCCCGGTCAACTAGGAAGAGAGCGACGACGGCACGGTCGCCTCGATCGAGGTGCCGACGGTCGGCAAGGGCAGCAACGAGAAGGCGACCGCGGCGATGGAGCGGATCCGCGGGGAGCTCGTCCCCGCCGCCTTCTCCAGGTGTTCGACGGCGCCGAGGTCAACGTCACCGGGAGGCGGCCGCAGTCGAAGGACTTCGGCGAGCTGCTCGGCCAGCGCCTGCCGCTGGTCTTCGCCTTCGTCCTCGGGCTTGCGTTCCTGTTGCTGCTGGTCACCTTCCGCTCGATCGTCGTCCCGATCAAGGCGATCGTGCTCAACCTGCTCTCGGTGGGCGCCGCCTACGGGGTCCTCGTCCTCGTCTTCCAGGACGGGCTGGGCGAGTCGCTGCTCGGCTTCCACTCCAACGGAGGGGTCAGCTCCTGGCTGCCGCTCTTCCTGTTCGTGATCCTGTTCGGCCTCTCGATGGACTACCACGTGCTGATCCTCAGCCGGGTCCGCGAGACGGTCGACCGGGGGCCTGGGCAGCGACGAGGCGGTCCGCGAGGGGATCACGGCGACGGCGGGGACGGTGACGAGCGCGGCGATGGTGATGGTCGCGGTCTTCTCGATCTTCGCCACGCTCAGCATCATCGACATGAAGGAGATGGGCATCGGCCTAGCGGTCGCGATCCTGATCGACGCGACGATCGTGCGGGCGATCCTGCTGCCGGCGACGATGAAGTTGCTCGGCGACCGCAACTGGTACCTGCCCTCGGCGCTGGGTTGGCTGCCGCGGGCCAGGATCACGCCGAGCCGGAGGTCGAGCCGGCCCGCGCCTAGCGGCGCCGATCTGGCGAGGCCGCCGAGCGGCCTCTCCGTAGCGGTGGGGCGGGCGTCGCGGCCGAAGGGTCGCGGCGCCCGCTCTTGTTGGCGGCCGCCGAGTTGGATGAGGCCGGTTCGCGGCTCAGGCGGTTGCGGGGTGCCGCTCCGCCCAGGCGGCGATCTCCTTCGAGCCGCCGATCCACTCGCCGTCGTCGGTCTCGAGCGCCGGCACCGAGTAGGCGCCGGTGTGGCTCCTTGACCCGTTTGCGCGCCGGGGTCTGGAGCGCACCCGGCAGGGCCCCGTAGCTGAGCGCGTACTTGACGTCCGGGTCATGGCCGGCCTCGCGCAGCGCCTCGTAGGCGATCGTGCAGGGATGGTCGTAGGGCGGCAGCGGCGGGTTGCGGGTCGTCCAGCAGACGTAGAGGTTCACGCGTCGAGCCTATACGCCGCGTCGCAGCCGGCCCTGGGCGCGCGCGAATATCCTTACGGGATGCCGATCGACGTCGACGAGGCCACCTTCGAGTCCGCGAGTCGTCGAGCGCTCCAGGCAGGTGCCGGTGGTCGTCGACTTCTGGGCCGAGTGGTGCGGGCCCTGCCGGACCCTGGGGCCCGCGCTCGAGGCCGCCGAGGCGGCCCGTGGCGACGAGGTCGTCCTGGCCAAGGTCGACGTCGACTCCAACCAGGCCCTGGCCGCGCGCTTCGGCGTGCAGGGGATCCCGGCGGTGAAGGCCTTCCGCGACGGCGCGGTCGTCGACGAGTTCGTCGGCGCCGTCCCGCGGGAGAAGGTCGAGGAGTTCTTCGACTCCCTGGCGCCTTCGCGGGCGGACGAGCTGCTCGCGAAGGGCGACGAGCTCTCCCTGCGCGAGGCGGCCGAGCTGGAGCCGCGGCGGGCCGACATCGCCGTCGCCCTCGCCCGGGCCAGGCTGGAGCGGGGCGCGCTCGACGATGCCCTCGAGGCGGTTCGGCCGCCACGAGGGCGATTTCGCCGCCGAAGGCATCGCCGCCCGCGTCCGCCTTGCCCGAGGCGGGATCGGGGAGGAGGCGTTCGCCGCGCTCGACCGGGGCGATCGCGCCGCGGCCCTGGAGGCCCTCCTGGCCGAGCTCGAGGGCCTGGCGGTCGACGGGGAAGCCTCGACCGGCGCGACCGAGGCGGACCCGCGGGAAGACCTGCGCCGCGCGATCGTCGGCATCCTCACCGAGCTCGAGCCCGCCGAGGCCCGCCCCTACCGCCGCCGCCTCTCCGCCGCCCTCTCCTGACCCCCCCATCGACCGAGGTCGTATTTGTTGTCGCTATGCGAGCAGAACTGCGACCTCAGCCGGAGTTGCGGAGTCGTTGGAGGAGGTTTCGGCGCTGCCGGAGTAGGAGGCGCAGCTTGGCGGCGACCTCCTCCGGCTCCCGTTCGACTCGCCGCGCGGTGAACCGGACCATCTCGATTCCGGCGAGCTTCAGATTCTCCAGGCGAAGCGGGTCAACCTCGAAGGACCTGCGAGTCCGGTGAGCGATCCAGCCGTCGACTTCGACCCCGAACCGCTCCGCCGGCCAGTAGGCGTCGATCTCGTGGCCTTCGATATACGCATTGACCAGGGGCCGCGGCAACCCGGCTCGCTCGATCAGCGCGATCAGCAGACGCTCGGAGCGCGCTCGGAAGAACGCAGGGTCGCGATACAGGTCGAGAGCGTCCTCCAGCGCGTTCCTGCCGCGGTGCGTTCCGCATCGACGAAGGAGGCTCTCCGCATCCGTCAGGTCCAGGAGATCGAGCCGCGCGGCTCGATCGATGGCCCCGTCAAGAGCCCTGCCGCTCTCGAGGGCCGCGAGATCGAGGAGAGTTCGCGGAATGGCCGTGACCGGAATGGCCTCTGCCTCACCGCGGTCTCCAGGCTCGAGAATCGACGAATGGTGGATCGATATACCCGCCCGCCGGTGCCCTCGGGTTGGGACGGTCACGCTCGGCACGGACGCGAATCGGGGTGACAGGCCCCACAACCAACCCGCCGAGCGGTGGCTGAGCAGCGACCCGGCGCCCAGTTGCCAAGACCGCCGCAAGGCAGATGCCGTGCCTTGACACCCCCGCGTGCCCGACTGCATAGGCGCCGCGATACAGCCGGTGCAGCCGCCCACTGCGAAGCGCCCGCCCGATGCCGGCCGTCGTATATGCAAGCTCCAACAGCTGTGCATGCGACACCACGCCGTGCTGTCTCGCGGCCAGCTCCGCAAGCTCCCAGTGAGGTCGTACTTCTGGCCGCATAACGACAACAAGTGCGACCTCGGCCGTGGGTCTCCCCCGGGACTCGGGGGGAACGTCTGTTCGCCTCACTAAGATGTGAGCGAGTGGCCGCTTCAGAGCGAATCGTCATCACCGGCGCCCGTGAGCACAACCTCAAGGACGTCGACGTCGAGTTGCCTCGCGACGCGCTGATCGTGATCACCGGGCTCTCCGGCTCGGGCAAGTCGAGCCTCGCATTCGACACGGTCTACGCCGAGGGGCAGCGCCGCTATGTCGAGTCGCTCTCCGCCTACGCGCGCCAATTCCTCGGCCTGATGGAGAAGCCGGACGTCGACTCGATCGAAGGCCTCTCGCCGGCGATCTCGATCGACCAGAAGACGACCTCCCGCAATCCGCGCTCGACGGTCGGGACCGTGACCGAGATCTACGACTACCTGCGACTGCTCTGGGCGCGGATCGGGAAGCCCCACTGCCCCCAGTGCGGCGCCGAGATCACCGGCCAGACGCAGGAGCAGATCGTCGACCGGCTGATGGCGCTCGAGGAGGGGACGAAATTCATGGTCATGGCGCCCGTCGTCCGCGGCCGCAAAGGCGAGTACGGGAAGCTGCTCGAGCAGATGCGCCTCGAGGGCTACTCGCGGGCGCTGATCGACGGCGAGCTGCGTCCGCCTCGACGAGGACATCGCCCTCGACAAGAAGTACAAACACGACATCTCGGTCGTCGTCGACCGACTGGTGATGAAACCCGACCTGAGGCGCCGCCTCTCCGAGTCCGTCGAGGCCGCCGCCGGCCTCGCCGCCGGCCTGGTCGAAGTCGAGATCGTCGACGGCGAGACGATGCTCTTCTCGGAGCAAGTTCGCCTGCCTGGAGTGCGGGACCTCGATCCCCGAGCTGGAGCCGCGGATCTTCTCCTTCAACTCGCCCCACGGCGCCTGCGATCGCTGCCACGGCCTCGGCTTTCAGAAAGTAATCGACCCGGACCTGGTCGTCCCGGACCCGACCCTTTCGCTCGCCGAGGGCGCGCTCCAGCCCTGGAATCGCGGCGTCACCGCCTACTGGCGGCGGCTGATCGCCGCGGTCGCCGAGGAGTACGGCGTCGACGTCGACAAGCCCTGGTCGAAGCTGAAGAAGTCCGAGCGCGAGATCTTCCTCAACGGCACCGGCGGCGAGCGCCACCAGGTGACCTACACGAACCGCTTCGGCCGGCGCCGCTCGTACAAGGTCCGCTTCGAGGGCATCCTCAACCAGCTCCAGCGTCGCTACGAAGAGACCGACTCGGAGACCAACCGCGAGCGGATCGAGGGCTACATGGCCGAGCAGCCCTGCCCCGACTGCGGCGGCGCCCGCCTGCGGCCCGAGAGCCTCGCGGTCAAGGTCGGCGGGATCAGCATCGCCGAGTACAGCGCCCTCTCGGCTCGCGCCGCCGCGCGACTGGATCGACGAGCTCGAGATGACCGAGACCGAGCGCGCGATCGCGCGCATGATCGTGCGCGAGATCTCCGAACGCCTGGCCTTCCTCGACAACGTCGGCATCGGCTACCTCTCGCTGGCCCGCTCGGCCCGCTCGCTCTCCGGGCGGCGAGGCGCAGCGGATCCGCCTCGCGACTCAGATCGGCTCCAGCCTGGTCGGCGTGATGTACGTGCTCGACGAGCCCTCGATCGGCCTCCACCAACGCGACAACGAGAAGCTGATCGCGACCCTCGACCGGCTCCGCGATCTCGGCAACTCGGTGATCGTCGTCGAGCACGACGAGGGGACGATGCTGGCCGCCGACCATCTCGTCGACCTCGGCCCGGGCGCCGGCGAGCACGGCGGCCACGTGATCGCCGAGGGGACCCCGAAGCAGGTCGCCGCCAACTCGGCCTCGTTGACCGGCCAGTACCTCTCCGGCAAGCGCGAGCATCGAGGTCCCCGAGCGACGGCGCGAGCCGAGCGGCGCCCTCGTCGTCCGCAACGCGCGCGAACACAACCTCAAGGGGATCGACGTCGCGATCCCACTCGGCGTCTTCTGCTGCGTCACCGGGGTCTCGGGCTCCGGCAAGTCGACCCTCGTCAACGAGACCCTCCACCACGCGGTCGCCAACCGGCTGCACCAGGCGAAGCTGCGCCCCGGCGCCCACGACGGCGTCGACGGGCTCAGCCAGATCGACAAGATCATCAACATCGACCAGTCGCCGATCGGGCGCACGCCGCGCTCCAACCCGGCCACCTACACCAACATCTTCGACCACATCCGCCAGCTCTTCGCCCAGACCCAGGAGTCGCGGGCGCGCGGCTACAAGCCCGGCCGCTTCAGCTTCAACGTCAAGGGCGGCCGCTGCGAGGTCTGCCGCGGCGACGGCCAGATCAAGATCGAGATGCACTTCCTGCCCGACGTCTACGTGCCCTGCGAGCAGTGTCACGGCAAGCGCTACAACCGCGAGACGCTCGAGGTCCGTTTCAAGGGCAAGAACATCGGCGACGTGCTCGAGATGTCCGTCGAGGAGGCGCTCGAGTTCTTCGAGAACGTGCCGAAGATCGCCCGCCGCCTGCGTACCCTCCACGACGTCGGCCTCGACTACATTCGACTCGGCCAGCCGGCGACGACCCTCTCCGGCGGCGAGGCGCAGCGGGTCAAGCTCGCCACCGAGCTCTCCAAGGTCGCCACGGGCGACACGCTCTACATCCTCGACGAGCCGAC
The DNA here is from genome assembly GCA_963727615.1 of uncultured Solirubrobacterales bacterium. Taxonomy (GTDB): domain Bacteria; phylum Actinomycetota; class Thermoleophilia; order Solirubrobacterales; family 70-9; genus VRUE01. The sequence continues at coordinate 112,675 of CAVSHD010000006.1, read as the reverse complement.
GACGGGCCTCCATTTCGCCGACGTCCAGCGCCTGCTCGACGTCCTCGGCCGCCTAGTCGACGCCGGCAACACGGTAGTCGTCATCGAGCACAACCTCGATGTGATCAAGACCGCCGATCGCCTCATCGACCTCGGCCCAGAGGGCGGCGAGGAGGGCGGCGAGGTCGTCGCCACCGGCACCCCCGAGGAGGTCGCCGCCGTCGCGGGCTCCTACACCGGGACGCTTCCTCGCCCCGCTCGTCGAGCCGCGCCAAGCCCCGGCGGGCCGCGAAGAAGCGGCGCCAGCCCGTCGCCGCCTGAGTCGAAGCGGCCGGGGCCGTCCCGGCCCAGATCGAGACAGCTTCTAAGGGGCGATCAGCAGCGAGGCGCCGATCGCGCCGCCGAGGTCGCCGAGCGAGGCGACCCGGATCGCGGGTGGGCGCTCGTCGACGAAGAGGTGCTTGCTCATCTCCTTGGTCAGCGGCTCCATCAGCCGCTCGCCGAAGCGGACGCCGAGGCCGCCGCCGAGGATCACCGCTTCGGGGTCGAGCAGGTTGACGGCCGAGGCGATGCCGGTGCCGAGCGCCTCGATCGCCCGGTCGATCAGCTTCTCGGCGAGGTGGTCGCCGTGGTCGAGCGCGCGCTCCCAGATGCCGCTCGTCAGCCGCGGTTTGCCGTGCTTCTCCATCAGCTTGAAGAGGTCGGTCTTGTGACCCTCTTCGTGCTGCCTGCGCGCCTCGGCTTCCATCGCCGACCGCCCGGCGTAGGCCTCCATGCAGCCCTTGCGGCCGCAGGGGCACTTGGCGCCGCCGCGCTTGACGACCATGTGGCCGATCTCGCCGGCCGCGCCGCGCCCGACCCAGGGCTTGCCGTCGATGATCAGCCCGCCGCCGACGCCGGTCCCCCAGAAGACCCCGATCAGGGTCTGAGAACTCGCGCCCGGCGCCGAGCTGGAACTCGGCTTCGGTCGCGACCTGGACGTCGTTGCCGACCCGGACGCTCGGTGCCGAGGTCGCGCCTCGCAGCGTCATCGCCGAGCGGGAAGCCGCCCTCCCAGCCGGGCAGGTTGCGGGCGCCGGAGACGACGCCGGTCTTCTCGTCGACGTCGCCCGGCGAGCCGACGCCGATCCCGGCCAGGTCCCCGGTCTGACGCCCGCGGCCTCGGCCGCCTCGCGCATCGCCTCCGCCATCGCCGCGGCGACGTCGGCAGGACCGCCGCTGGTCGGCGTCGGCTGGCGCGCCTCGCCGAGCGACCTTGCCCTTGGCGTCGACGACCGCGGTCTGGATCTTCGTGCCGCCGAGGTCGATCCCGCCCGCGCATCGGGTTGATTACCTCGCCGGCCATCACGGCGCAGACCCCGAAGCCGTCGGTCGCGCAGATAGGCGACGACGAGTAGCTGTGCCGCCGACGATCATCAGCCAGTAGTACCAGTATCGGCCGCCGCGTTGTCTGTGGATCGCCACGTCAGCTCCGGGGGCGGGCCCGCCCTGGAGCACCGAGATCAGCTCCTGGCTGACCGGGTCGTCCTTGATGCTGACCCCGACCAGGGTCACCTGCTCCCCCTCCGCGGGCGACTCGATCGTCAGCGCCGTCATGCCCGTGCCCCGCTCGGCGCTGATCCCGAGCCCGCCCCGGTCCCAGACGGCGACCTCGTCGCCGAGCTTGTTGCCCCGGCCCATCTTGAGCTTGAAGGCGTAGAGCTTCTCGGGGGTGACCGCGAGCATCACCTTCTCGGGCAGCCCGCCGGCCTTCTTCTTGCGCATCATCTTGAGCCCGGCGTAGACGATCCCGCCAGCCGGCGCTTCGAGGCGCCATGTCGTCGCGGTCGCGCCGCCCCTGCGAAAGCCGGCGGCGGCGACCACCTCTTCGCCGTTGACGCTCCCTCGACCAGTGCCACGGCACTTCCGCCGCCACTCCTCCACCTGCGACGTCGCTCATCTCGAACATCCCCATCGACGATCCCTCCTGGTCGGCTCGGCGAGCCGACCCTACCCCCGGGCCGCTCTGGAAAGCTAGGGCGGTGGCCGAGACACGCGGGTGGAGGCTTTGGTGGGCGAAGCGGCGCTGGTATGAGCGCAATCGGCGCCCGCTGCGGCGCCTGCGGATCGCCCGCCACGCGGCCCGCGGCGGCTTCTTCGTCCGCCTGCCGGTCGAGGGCGAGGTGCTCGAGGCGCTCGACGACGGACGGCTGACGATCGGCGAGGCCACGCTGCTGGAGCCGGGCTGCTGGCTGACGCTGGCGCCGGACGCCCGGATCGAGATCGGCGCGCGAGTGCTTCCTCAACCGCAACACGATGATCGCCGCCCAGGGCGAGGTGCGATCGGCGACCACACGATGTTCGCCAACGGCTGCTTCGTCGGCGACGCCGAGCATCGCCACGACGACCCCGACGCTGCCGATCACCCGCCAGGGTTTCACCTCGAAGGGCCCGGTCCGGATCGGCTCCAACTGCTGGTTCGGCGTCAACTGCGTGGTCACCAGCGGCGTGACGATCGGCGACCGCTGCGTGATCGGCGCCAACTCGGTCGTCACCCGGGACCTGCCCGCCGGGCACGATCGCGGCGGGCGCCCCGGCGCGGGTGATCCGGGCAATCGAGTGGCGGGTCCCGATGGGGTCGGCGTAGCATCGGCGTCGAATGTGACCGGCGGGCCCAGAGCGCGAGAAGTTGACGCTCTGGCAGCGGATGGCGCTTCGCGCGATCCGCCGCAAGGCCGGCAAGCGCGCCCGGCGAGCCGCTCAGCGCAGAGGACTGGGCGGCCGTCTACGCAGCGCGCCGAAGGGGCTGGCCCGCGCGCGATGCACGCGCTCTGGAGGCGCTGCCCAGCAGCCCGCGCTGCGGACGCTGCGGAGCCCCTTCGCCGGGCCCGGCCGTTTCGTCGTGCGGCCGCTCGGCTACCGGCCCTCGCGCAAGAACCCGACGATCTGCGCCACCTGCGTCGAGACCTCGCCGCCTGGAGGGATGAAGATGCTCACCGGAGTGCTCTTCGCCGACCTGCGCGGCTTCACCGCCAGCAGCGAGGGCGCCGACCCCGAGGAGGTCTCGCAGGTCCTGCGGCGCTTCTACCGCTGCGCCGAGGACGTGCTCTTCCCGGACGCGATCATCGACAAGCTGATCGGCGACGAGGTGATGGCTCTGTACCTGCCCGACGTGCGCGCCGCTTCGACCATGGCGAGGTCCCGGCGCTGATGCTGGAGCACGCCCGCGGCTGCTGCGGCGGTCGGCTACGGGATCACCGCAGGGGCCCTTCGTCGAGATCGGCATCGGGATCGACGTGGGCGAGGCCTTCGTCGGCAACATCGGCGAGCGGGCTCTCTACGACTTCACCGCGGTCGGCGACGTCGTCAACACCGCCTCGCGCCTTCAGGGCCAGGCGGCGGGCGGCGAGATCATCCTCTCCGAGCACGTCGCCGGGGGCCTGCCGGAGCCTGTCGGTCGGCGGGAGGAGCTGGCGCTGAAGGGAAAGAGCGAGCCCCAGGTCGCCTTCCGGGTGACGACCTGAGGCCCGGTGCCCCTGCCCTGAGTCTCGGTTCGGCTAGGGCAGCGGCTCCCAGTCCCAGGCCTTCTGCGAGGTGAGGCTCTCCTGGTCCAGGTAGCGGCGGAGCTCGTCCAGCTCCGCCGGCTCGACCCCGTAGACGTGCTCGGCGCTCGGGGAAGCGGCCGCGAGCGCACCTCCTCGGCGTAGCGGCGCACGCCGCCGACCATCGCCTCGTGGATCTCGGCGTAGCGCTTGACGAATTTCGCCGTGCGCCCGTCGTGATCCCGAGCAGGTCGTGGTAGACGAGCACCTGCCCGGCGGTCGCCGGGCCGGCGCCGATCCCGATCGTCGGCACCTCGAGCTTCCCGACGATCGCCTCGGTGACCGCCGCCGGGACCGCCTCGAAGACGATCGCGAAGCAGCCGACCGACTGCAGCGCCAGCGCGTCCTCGCAGAGTTTGATCGCCCGCCTGCGCGGTCTTGCCCTGGGTCTTGTAGCCGCCCAGCGCGGTCGCGGTCTGCGGGGTCAGGCCGACGTGACCCATCACCGGGATGCCCGAGCGGATGATCGCCCGCGCCCGCTCGACCGAGGTCGCCGCCGGCCTCGAGCTTGACCACCTGGCAGCCGGTCTCCTTGACCAGGCGCTGGGCGTTGGCGACGGCGAGCTCGTTGCTCGCCTCGTAGCTGCCCATCGGCATGTCGCCGACCATCAGCGGGGCCTTCAGGCCGCGGCGCACGGCCCTGCCGAGCATCGACCATCTCGTCCATCGAGACCGGCTCGGTGCCCGGATAGCCGAGCACCACCATCGCCGCCGTGTCGCCGACCAGGACGATGTCCACGCCGGCCTCCTCGGCGACCTTCGCCGAGGGGTAGTCGTAGGCGGTGACCATCACGATCGGCTCGCCCGCCTCCTTCATCTCGGCGAGGCGCGGCAGCGTCACCGGCTCGCGCTCGGGCGGGCGGTGTGGGAGCTCATGAGAGCAGCACCTCCGGGCGGCTGTCGACGGCGACGCAGCGGTTGTCCTCGTCGACGTGGACGACGACCGGCGAGTAGGACTCGAGGTCGCTCTCGTCGTAGGCGCCGAAGGAGGCGACGATGATCTTGTGGCCGGGGCGGGTCAGGTGGGCGGCGGCGCCGTTGACCTGCATCGTGCCCGAGCCCGGCTCGCCGTCGATCACGTAGGTGACGAAGCGGGCGCCGTTGTCGATGTCCCAGACGTGCACCTGCTCGTTGGTGATCAGGTCGGCCTGCGCCATCAGCTCCGTGTCGACCGTGATGCTGCCGATGTAGTCGACGTCGCAGTCGGTCACCGTCGCCCGGTGGATCTTTGACTTCAGCATCTGCCTCTGCATTGGCTCCTCTTCTCGTTCGTGGCGTCGTTCAAGCTCTGCCTCGGGCCCGATCAGGACGTTGTCGATCAGCCGCGCGCGCGCCGACCTGGGCGGCGACCGCGAGCAGGACCGGGCGCCCGTCGAGCGCGGTCGACCGGCTCGAGGTCGTCGGGGTCGCGGGCCTCGAGGTACTCGGGCTCGATCCCCGCCGCCGCGAGCTCGTCGCGCGGCCGGCCGCGATCGCCGCCGGCGAGCGACTCCTCCCGGGCGCCCGCGCTCGGCCGCGCGCAGCGCCCGGGAGAGCGCCGCGGCCCGCCCCCGCTCTCCCGGGTCCAGGTAGGCGTTGCTCGAGCTCATCGCGAGGCCGTCGGGCTCGCGCACCGTCGGCAGCCCCTCGATCCGAACCGGGAAATCGAGGTCGCGGGCCATGCGGCGGATCACGGCCAGCTGCTGGGCGTCCTTCTGGCCGAAGTAGGCGACGTCCGGCTGCACGATGTTGAAGAGCTTGGCGACCACCGTCGTCACGCCGCGGAAGTGCTCCGGCCCACGTCGCCCGGGTCGCCATCGAGCACCTCCGTGAGCCCCTCGACCTCGACCGCCGTGGCGAACCCCTCGGGGTAGACCTCCTCGACAGACGGGGCGTAGACGTGGTCGACGCCGGCCTCGCTCGGCCAGCAGCGCGTCGCGCTCCTCATCGCGCGGGTAGCGGTCGAGGTCCTCGTCGGCGCCGAACTGGGTCGGGTTGACGAAGAGGCTCATGACGACGACGTCGCACTGCTCGCGCGCGGCACGCAGCAGCGAGAGGTGGCCGTCGTGGAGGTAGCCCATGGTCGGGACCAGCCCGATCGTCCGTCCGGCGGCCCGGTCGGCGGCCAGCGCGGCGCGAAGCTCGTCCCTGCTGTGGGCGAAGCGGGAGCCGCCGATTTCGTCCGGTGTCGTGCTCGGTGAGAGGTTCATGAGGTCCATGCCCTTCGGGTCACGGCCGAGCCACGAAGTATAGGCAGCCGCCGGCGGCGGGGTGGGGAGAGGGACGGCGGGGATCGACCGTAGAATCGGTCGCCGACAGCCGCAACCTGCCGAAAGCAACTGTGCCGATCTACGAATTCGAGTGCGAGGAGTGCGGGGGCCGCTACGAGGAGCTGGTCTCGGCCGACGCGGAGGCACCGCCCTGTCCGGCCTGCGGCGCCCGGGGCGCGCAGCGCCTGCTCTCGAACGTGGCTCCGGCCGGGCGCCAGCCGCGGGGCGCCGCGGTGCGCTCCGACGAATCCCGCCGCGGCGAGCGCGAAGCGGCGCACCGGGAGCGGCTGGCCCGCGATCTGGCGAAGCGCGGCAAGGGGGAGACGCGGTGAGCGCCACGGCGGAGGAGCGGCGCGAGGGCCTCGTGGCCCTGCTCAAGGAGGTGCGGGGCTGTACCCGCTGCCCCCTGCACGAGACCCGAGCCAAGGCCGTCTTCGGCGCCGGCAACGCCGACGCCGATCTGATCTTCGTCGGCGAGGCCCCCGGCGCCGAAGAGGACCGCCAGGGGCTGCCCTTCGTCGGCCGCGCCGGGCAGCTCCTCAACCAGATGCTGGCCGGCATCGGGCTCTCGCGGGAGGACGTCTTCATCGCCAATGTGCTCAAGTCCCGGCCACCGGGCAACCGCGACCCACAGGCGGTGGAGATCGAGGCCTGCAAGCCCTATCTCTTCGAGCAGGTTCGGCTGATCGAGCCGCGCGTCGTCTGCACGCTCGGCAACTTCGCGACGAAGCTGCTGAGCGGCAACCAGGCCGGGATCACCAGGGTCCGCGGCACTCCCCAGGTCCACCGCCTCGGCGACCGCGAAGTGTTCCTGATGCCGCTCTTCCATCCCGCCGCGGCGCTGCGCACGCCCGCTGTCAAGGAGACCCTCCGGGCTGATTTCGCCCGGCTCCCCGACCTCCTCGCCCGACCGCTGCCGGGAGCCACGGTCGCCGAGGAGGAGCCGGAGGAGCCGCGGGAGGAGCCCGGCTCGCCTCCGGTCGACCAGCTGGGCTTCTTTGGCTGAGCGGCACCGCACCGAGTCGGCGGCGGAGACCGAGGCGATCGGGGCCGTTCTCGCGGCCCGCCTCGAGCCCGGGGACCTCGTCGTCGTCTCCGGCGACCTGGGGGCCGGCAAGACGACCCTCGTGCGGGGCGCCTGCCGGGCGCTGGGCGTGGCCGAGCCGGTGACCTCGCCGACGTTCACGATCGGCCAGCGCTACCAGGCCGCCGAGGGCTGGGTCTCCCATCTGGACCTCTACCGGCTCGCGGGCCTCGACGGCGAGGAGCCCGCCCTTCTCGACGACTACCTGACGGCCGACGCGATCGCCTTCGTCGAGTGGCCCGCCGCCGCGGCGGGCCGGCTCGGCAGCCCGGCGATCGAGGTGCGCTTGCGCCATGCGGGCGGCGACGTGCGGGAAATAGACATCGATTCCGCATCTCATGGGGTCTGAGTGTGTTGAGTGGGGCGTGTAGCATCGCCCGCGAAATTCGATCGAAGGAGGGAGCGCCGCACATGAAGGGACTGAGGACGCTGACCGCCATGCTGCTGGCCGGAGCCGCCCTGCTGGCCGTGTCACCGGCGTCGGCCAGCGCGGCCGCCTACAGCCACTACGTCGCCTGCGGTGTCTCGAAAAACGCGAAACGCGCCCACCTGTGCCAGAAGAAGCGCAAGAAGGGCGCCTTCTTCCGCAGCAACAGGGCGACCGTCTTCTACTCGGTCTGCGTCCGGTTCCCGAACAAGGAAAACCGCTGCGCTCCCCATCAGGAAGCCGTTCAGGGCACGCTCTACGTCAACAAGATCACCTCGAACATCGTCGGCAAGCACCGGGTCACCTGGTTCGTCGAAGGCAAGAAAGTCGGCTCCTTCGTCTTCCGAGTTCCCAACTGACCGGGCGCTGATCGGGTTCGACACCGCGACCGAGGACACCGGGGTCTGCGCGGCACGCGGCTCCGAGGTCCTCTTCGAGTCGCTGCTCGGGCTCTCCACCGACGGCGGCCCCGGCCACACGACCCGGCTGCTGGCCGAGGTCGAGCTGGCCGCCGCCGCGGCCGGGGGCTGGGATCGGGTGGGCGGGATCGCGGTGGGCCTCGGCCCGGGCTCGTTCACCGGGCTCCGGGTCGGCGTCGCGACGGCGCGCGGCCTGGCGGCCTCGACGGGGCTGCCGCTGGCCGGCGTCGGCACTCTCGAGGCGCTCGCCCATGGGATCGCCCGCGGGCCCGGCGCCGGGCGCGCCTGCCTGGCCGTCCTCGACGCCCGCCGCGGTGAGGCGTTCGCGGCCGCCGGCGACCCCTCGGGCGGCCTCTTCTGGGGGCCGTGGGTCGGCTCTCCCGGGCAGCTCGCCGACCGCGTCGCCGAGCTGCCGGAGAGGCCCCTGGCGGCCGGATCGGGAGCGGTACGATTTCGAGATGAGCTCGAGGATCGAGGGGCCGAGGTGCCCGACGACGAGGACCCCGTGCACCGCGTCTCCGCGGTCGACGTTTGCGCCCTCGCCGCGGCGGGGCGACCCGGGGGCGAAGCGGACGGCCTCGAGCCGATCTACCTGAGACCTCCGGACGCGGAGCGCTGGCGTGAGCGAGACAGTTCCCAGAAGAGAGGCTGAGGCGGCTCCACCCGTGCGGCGGCTGGCCTACAGCGACCTGCCGTCCGTGATCGCGATCGAGCGGCGCTCCTTTCCGGCCCCGTGGTCGCTGGCGATGTTCGTGCTCGAGCTCTCCAAGCCGTCGGGAATCTGCCTGGCGGCGACCGCCGGGGACGAGCTCGCCGGCTACCTGGTCTGCTGCCGCTACGACCAGGTCTGGCATCTGATGAACGTCGCCGTATCCCCGGAGCGGCGCCGCAGCGGCGTCGCCAGTGGTCTCATCCGCCGTTTGATCGCGGAGACCGGTGGCGGCGCCGAGCTGCCGATAACGCTCGAGGTCCGGGTCTCGAACGCCGACGCGATCGCGATGTACGAGGGTCTCGGCTTCCGCTCCGCCGGCGTCCGCCCCCGCTACTACCAGGACAACGGCGAGGACGCCCTGATCATGTGGCTCGATTGATCCTGTCGATTGAGACGTCCTGCGACGACACGTGTGCGGCTGTCGTCGACGGTGGGCGGATCCTCTCCAACACGATTTCCTCCCAGGCCGAGGCGCACGCTCGCTTCGGCGGCGTCGTCCCGGAGGTCGCCTCGCGGCACCACCTACAGCTGGCGGTCCCCGTGGTCGAGGACGCCCTGCGCCAGGCCGGCGCCTCGCTCGACGACCTCGACGCGATCGCGGTGACCGTCGGCCCCGGCCTGATCGGCGCCCTGCTGGTCGGCGTCAGCACGGCGAAGGCGCTCGCCGCGCCGCGCCGTATGCCGCTGATACCCGTCGACCACCTCCAGGGCCACGTCGCCGCCAACTTCCTCGAGCCCGAGCCGCTCGACCCGCCCTTCCTCTGCCTGATCGCCAGCGGTGGCCACACGATGCTGGCCGCGGTTCGCGACCGGGCCGAGCATGAGGTCCTCGGGCAGACCCTCGACGATGCCGCCGGCGAGGCGTTCGACAAGGTCGCGAGGCTGCTGGGGCTCGGCTATCCGGGCGGGCCGGCGCTCGAACGGCTCGCCGCCGACGGTGACCCGGGCGCCTTCGAGATGCCGGTCGCGATGAGCCGCGGCCCGGGGCTCGACTTCAGTTTCAGCGGCCTCAAGACGGCCGTCGTCTACCTCTGCCGCGACCTCGGCGAGGAGGCGGTCGCCGCGCGCCGCGCCGACATCGCGGCGAGCTTTCAGGCCGCCGCCGTGGGGCAGCTGACGGCGAAGCTCGAGCGGGCGCTGCGGACCGGGGGTGGCGGGCCGTGGCGCTCGGCGGCGGCGTCGCCGCAAACGGGCCGCTGCGCTCGGCCGTCGCCCGCGTGTGCGACCGCAACGGCGTCGCGCTGAAGCTGGTCCCGATAGAGCTCTGCACCGACAACGCCGCGATGATCGCCTCGGCGGCCCGCTACGCGGAGGCGATCCCGTACCCCGCCTACCTCTCCTACGACGCCTTCCCGACCAAGGCCGCCGCATGACCGTCGTCACCGTCTACTCGAGGGAGGGTTGCCACCTCTGCGAGGAGGCGATCGAGGAGATCGTCGCGATCCACGACGAGGGCCGCGATTTCGAGCTGCGCGAGGTCGACGTCGAGAGCGACGAGCTGTTGTTGCGGCGGATGCTCGAGAGGATCCCCGTCGTCGAGGTCGACGGGGTCGTCGTCTCCGAGCTTATTCTGGACGCAACCGAGCTTCGCGCCCGGCTCGATACTGTTCGGGGCGGCAGATGATCGAGGAGACGGTCGAGGAGCAGGCGGGGGAGGGGCTGATCGTCGACGGCGAGCGGCTCTCGCTCGGTGTCGCGGCCCGGCTTTCCCGCTACCTCCAGGTCCTCACCCAGGCCCGCAAGATGGGCCGCGAGACGATCTCCTCGCAGGAACTGTCGGACTACACCCACATCAATCCGACCCAGATCCGACGCGACCTCTCGGGCTTCGGCAAGTTCGGTAAGCGCGGCGTCGGCTACAACGTCGAGTCGCTGGTCGCCGAGATCCGCAAGATCCTGCGCACCTCGGGCCAGCACAACATCGCCCTCTTCGGCGCCGGCAAGCTCGGCCAGGCGATCGCCAGCTCCGACATCTTCGCCGACCACGGGTTCCAGATCGTCGCCATGTTCGACGTCGAGCCCGCCGTCGTCGGCAAGGAGGTGGGCAACCTCCGGGTCCGCGACTTCGGCGAGCTCGAGGCGGTCGTCGCCGACCAGGAGATCGTCGTCGGAGTCCTCGCCGTGCCCGCGGACGCCGCCCAGGCGGTCGCCGACCGGCTCGTCGAGGCCGGGGTGAAGATCATCTTCAACTACTCCGAGCAGCTGCTCCAGGTGCCGCCGGAGGTGACGGTCCACGCCTCGAGCCCGGCCGTGGACCTGCTCTACGCGCTCTACTTCTACCTGGCCTGAGCGGCCGTCCCCTACCTTTCCATCATGTCCGCGCTGGACCTCGGCCTCGCTCGTGAGACATTCGAGAGCTCGACCGACTTCACGGTCGGCCTCGAGGAGGAGTTCGCGATCCTCGACCCGGGCACGCTCGAGCTTCAGCATCGCTTCGAGGACGTCCACGCGGCCTGCATCGCGGACGAGGTGCTCGCCACCTCCGCGGCAGGGGAGCTGATCGCATCCGAGATCGAGATCCGCTCCGGCCGCGGCGAGACCTTTGCCGAGGCGGTGGCGGCGCAGCGCGAGCGGCGCGACCGCCTCTTCGCCCTCGTCGAGGAGATGGGGCTGGCGCTGGCCGCGACCGGGACCCACCCCTGGGCCTCCTACCTGGACCAGCGGATCATCGACACGCCCCACTACAGCCGCCTGCGCGCCGAACTGGGCTGGGTCGCGCAGCGCAACAACACCTGGAGCATGCACGTGCACATGGGCGTGCGGGGCGCGGACCGGGCGATCGCGGTCTGCGACCGGCTGCGCGAGCTGCTGCCGCTGCTGCTCGCGGCCTCGGCGAACTCGCCCTTCCTCGACCGTCACGACACCGGCCTGCACACGGTTCGCACGGAGATCTTCACCCGCACCTTTCCCCGCTGCGGCATTCCCAGCCCGTTCGGAGACTGGGACACCTACGAGAGCTTCGTCGGCATGCTCGAGAGGACCGGGGCGGTGGTCGAGTCGACCCAGCTCTGGTGGAGCGTCCGCCCCCATCACGCCTTCGGCACGGTCGAGGTTCGGATCTGCGACGCGCAGAGCCGCGGCGACGAGTCCTTTGCGCTGGCGGGGCTGATCGCCGCCTGCATCGCGCAGTCGGCGCTCGATTTCGACGAGCATGGCTACGGAGGGCCCGGGGGGCTGGCCGCCGACCGCGAGATCGAGGAGAACCTCTGGCGGGCAATCCGCCACGGAATGGACGGAGAGATGATCGATTTCCGCGACGGGGCGGCGCTGATCCCGGCGCGGGCGGCGCTCGAGCGCCTGCTCGCCTGGACCGAGCCGGCCCGCTCGCAGCTCGGCATCGAGGCTCGCTTCCCGGAGCGAAACGGCGCCCAGCGGGCGCTCGCGTCGGTGGCGGCGGGCGCCTCGATCGAGGAGGTCTACGGGGAGTCCGTCGAGGAGACGAAACGGACCTACACGTCCGATGTCAGCGCGCGTAGATAGACTCCCCCGCCGCTAAAGGGCGCCTTCAGACAAATACCGCGCGCTAAACCAGCCGGAGGAACCAGAAACTTGACTGATTTCTTGACCGAATACGGAGTCGTCGTCGCGCTGGTCTGCGCGGCGGCCGCAGTTGCATACGGATTGATCGTCACCCAGCGCCTGCTCGCGAAATCGCCGGGCAACGACCGCATGCAGGAAATCTCGGGCGCGGTGCAGGAAGGCGCCAAGGCCTACCTCAACCGCCAGTACATGATCATCGCCGCGGTCGCCGTGCCGATCGCGATCGTGCTCTGGCTGTTGCAGGACTACAAGACCGCGATCGGCTTCGTGATCGGGGGCACGCTCTCCGGGGCGACCGGGTTCATCGGCATGAACCTCTCCGTGCGCGCCAACGCGAGGGTCGCCGAGGCCGCCCGCGGCGGCGTGCCGCCGGCGCTCGACGTCGCCTTCAAAGGCGGCTCGGTCACCGGCCTGCTGGTGGTCGGCCTGGCGCTGTTGGGCGTCGCCGGCTACTACGGCATCCTGATCCTCACCGGCAGCACCGACAAGGAGGCCGTCGACGCGCTGATCGGCCTCGGCTTCGGCGGCTCGCTGATCTCCGTCTTCGCCCGGCTCGGCGGCGGCATCTTCACCAAGGCCGCCGACGTCGGCGCCGACCTGGTCGGCAAGGTCGAGGCCGGGATCCCCGAGGACGACCCCCGCAACCCGGCCGTGATCGCCGACAACGTCGGCGACAACGTCGGCGACTGCGCCGGCATGGCCGCCGACCTCTTCGAGACCTACGCGGTCACCTCGGTCGCGGTGATGCTGCTCGGCGTCCTCACCTTCAACGGCGACTTCGCCCGCGAGGTCGCGATCTACCCGCTGGTGATCGGCGGCGTCGCGATCATCGCCTCGATCATCGGGGCGCTCGCCGTGCGGACCAAGTCCGACCGCGTCGAGGGCGCCCTCTACCAGGGCGTGATCCTCTCCGGGATCCTCTCGATCGCCGCCTTCTACCCGATCACCGATTGGCTGATGAGCGAACCGGTGCGGATCGGCGTGCTCGATACGGCCGCCTCCGCGGTCAGCGTCACCGACCTCTGGCTCTGCGCGGTGATCGGCGTCGCGGTGACCGCCTTCCTCTTCGTGATCACCGAATTTTATACGTCGACCCGATTCCGGCCGGTGAAGTCGATCGCCCAGGCCTCGGAGACGGGCCACGCGACGAACATCATCCAGGGGCTCGCCCAGGGCTTCCAGTCGACCGCCGCGCCGGCGCTCGTCATCGCCTTCGCGATCCTCGGCGCCAACGAGCTCGCCGGCATCTACGGCATCGGCATCGCCGTCATGGCCCAGCTCTCGCTCTGCGGCCTGATCGTCGCGCTCGACGCCTTCGGGCCGATCACCGACAACGCCGGCGGGATCGCCGAGATGGCCGACCTGCCCGAGGACGTGCGCGCCGTCACCGACCCGCTCGACGCGGTCGGCAACACGACCAAGGCGGTCACCAAGGGCTACGCGATCGGCTCCGCGGCGCTTGCCGCCCTGGTCCTGTTCGCCGCCTTCAAGAGCGAACTCGCGGAAGAGGCCCCGTCGGGCTTCGACCTCAACGGGCTCTTCAACCTGACCTCGCCGGACGTGCTGATCGGGCTGATCATCGGCGGCATGATGGTCTACCTCTTCGCGGCCTTCGCGATCGAGGCCGTCGGCCGTGCCGGCGGCCAGGTCGTCGAACAGGTCCGCGAGCAGTTCCGCGAGCACCCCGGGATCATGGAGGGGACCGAAAAACCCGACTACGGGAAAACCGTCGCGATCGTCACCGCGGCGGCGCAGAAGGAGATGATCCTGCCCGCCCTGATCCCGATCGTCGTGCCGGTGATCGTCGGCCTGCTCAGCGTCGACGCGCTCGGCGGCCTGCTGATCGGCGTCATCGTCGTCGGCCTCTTCGCGGCGATCTCGATGACGGCCGGCGGCGGCGCCTGGGACAACGCGAAGAAGCTGATCGAGGACGGCGCCCACGGCGGCAAAGGCTCGCCGGCCCATGAAGCGTCGGTCACCGGCGACACCGTCGGCGATCCCTACAAGGACACGGCGGGCCCCGCGATCAACCCGATGATCAAGGTCGCCAACATCGTCGCCATCCTGATCATCCCGATCGTCCACTTCTGATGGCGGCGAGGGGGAGGGGCGGGCCGACCTCCCTCGTCCTCGCCCCCGCCTCGGCCGCGGCTCTCTGGGGAGTCGCGGCCGCGCTCGCCTTCCCCGTCGCCGCCCCGGCCGCCGGGGTGCCGCACATCCGCCACGTCTTCACGATCGTCCTCGAGAACGAGGATGCCGACAGCTCCTTCGGGCCGAGCGCGCCCTCGCCGTATCTCGCCGCGACACTGCCGGCCGGCGGGGCCCTGGCCCGCAACTACCACGGGATCGGGCACGCCAGCCTCGACAACTACCTGGCGATGATCAGCGGGCAGCCCCCCAACGCGGAGACCCAGGCCGACTGCCCGCGATTCACCGAGATGCTGCCGGGCATCGTCGGCGCCGACGGCGTCGCGATCGGCGAGGGCTGCGTCTACCCCCCGCAGGCGATCACCGTCGCCGACCAGCTGCAGGCGGCCGGCAGGACCTGGGGCGGCTACATGCAGGACATGGGCACCTCCTGCCGGCACCCGGCCCCGGGCGCTCCCGACGAAACCCTCGCCGCCCGCCCGGGCGACCAATACGCGACCCGCCACGACCCCTTCGTCTACTTCCACTCGCTGATCGACTCGCCCGCCTGCGCTGCCCACGTCGTCGACCTGGGCCGGCTGCCGGCGGACCTCGCCTCGGAGGCTTCGACCCCCGAATACGCCTTCATCGCCCCCGACCTCTGCGCCGACGGCCACGACGCGACCTGCGCGGACGGCAGCTCACCCGGCGGCTATGCGGGCATCGACGCCTTCCTCAGGGAGTGGGTCCCGCGGATCGAGGCGTCGCCGGCCTTCCAGGACCGCGGCCTGATCGTCGTCACCTTCGACGAGTCCCACACCGACGCATCCGCCTGCTGCGGCGAGGCGAGCGGGCCCAACACCCCCAACAACGGCGGCGGCCTGGCGGGCGACGGCGGCGGCCGCGTCGGCGCCGTCCTGCTCTCACCCTGCATCGCCGCCGGCACCGTCTCCGAGGTCCCCTACAACCATTACTCCTACCTGCGCTGGGTTGAGCGGAACTTCAGCCTCGGCTACCTCGCCGACGCCGCGGCGGCCGCGGTCGGCGCCTTCGGCACCGACCTGCTCAACCGGCCGGACTGCGCCCGCAGGGCCAAGCTGACCGTCCGACCGCGAAGGGCTCGGGCAGGGCGGCGGACGCGCTTCCGCTTCCGCCTCGCGGCCGAGCTGCCGCTCTGCAGGGAAGGGGTGACGATCCGCTTCGCCGGGCGACGGGTGCGGACCGACGGCGAGGGCAGGGCGACCGTGCGGGCCCGTCTGCGCGGCCGCGGCCGCAGGCCCGCCCGCGCCGGCTCGGCGATCTGCGGCGCGACCGCCACCGCGGTCAGGGCCCTGCCCGGCGCTCGTCGATGAGCGGCGCGGAGCCCTTCACGGTCGCCGACTTCGAGCGGATCGCCGCCGAGAGGCTCGGGGAGGGCGTGCTCGGGTACTTCGCCGGCGGGGCCGGCGACGAGGTCACCCTGCGGGAGAACGTCGCCGCCTGGGGCCGCTGGCAGCTGCGGCCCCGCGTGCTCGCCGGGAACTCGAGCTGGAGCGCGCGTGCGACCGTCCTCGGGGCGGAGCTCTCGATGCCGATCCTCGTCGCCCCGGTCGCCTTCCAGCGCATGGTCGACCCCGAGGGCGAGGTGGCGATGGCGCGCGCCGCGTTCGGCGCGGGGACGGCGATGTGCCTCTCGACCCTGGCCACGTCGGTGCCCGCCGAGGTCGCGGAGGCGTCCCCGGAGGGCCACCACCTCTTTCAGCTCTACTGCTTCACCGACCGGGGCGTGACCAGGGCCCTGATGGAGCAGGCGGTCGCCTCCGGGTTCGAGGCGATCCTGGTCACCGTCGACGCCCCGCGGGCGGGCAATCGCGAGCGCGACCGGCGCTCGGGCTTCGCGCTTCCCGAGGGGCTCGGCGTCCCCAGCGTCGAGGCGGCGCTCGGCGACGGCCGCTCGGTCACCGTCGCCGAGGCGTTCGAGTTGATCGACCCCGGCCTCGGTTGGCCCGACCTCGAGGCGCTCGCCTCCGAATGCGGCGTGCCGGTCCTCGTCAAGGGGATCCAGACCGGCGAGGACGCCGCTCTGGCGATCGAGCACGGGGCGGCCGGCATCGTCGTCTCCAACCACGGCGGGCGCCAGCTCGACCGGGTGGCCGCCACCGCCGACATCCTCCCGGAGGCCGTCGAGGCCGTCGCCGGGCGGGGGACGGTGCTCGTTGACGGTGGCATCCGGCGCGGGGTCGACGTCGCGGTCGCGCTCGCGCTCGGAGCCGATGCGGTCCTGGCCGGCCGCCCCGCCCTCTGGGGCCTCGCCGTCGGCGGCGAGCAGGGCGCCCTTCGAGTGCTCGAGATCCTCCGCGCCGAGCTCGAGCTGGCGCTGCTCCTCTGCGGCTGCGCCTCGCCTGGCGAGCTGACCCGCGCCCACGTCCAGCGGGCACCGGCGTCGCCCGTATATTCGGGATGGATGCCCGTGGAGAGCAATCCCTAGATGGCCCAGCGGATCCCCAGGGACGAATCGCTGAGCCGGGTGCACGGCGTCGGGGCGCTGTTCTCGGCCGCCTACGGCAACGTCGGCTCCTCGATCTACTACGCGCTCGGCGTCACCGCCGCCTTCGCGCTCGGGCTGACCCCGGTCGCCTTCGTGATCTCCGGGGTGATCTTCGCCGCACCGCCGCCACCTACGCCGAGGCGACGGTGATGTACCCCGAGGCCGGCGGCTCGTCGAGCTTCGCCCGCCACGCCTTCAACGAGTTGGTCAGCTTCGTCGCGGCCTGGGGGCAGATGCTCAACTACATGATCACGGTCGCGATCTCGGCCTACTTCGTGCCCCACTACCTGGCCGTCTTCTGGGAGCCGCTCGGGCACTCCCCGGGGGACATCATCGGCGGCGCCGTGCTGATCGCCGGGCTCGCCCTGCTCAACATCCGCGGCACCGAGGAGTCGGCGAGACTCAACCTGGTCCTCGCCGTCGCCGACCTCGCCACCCAGGTCGTCCTGGTCGGGATCGGCATCTTCCTCGTCCTCAGCCCCGAGGTCCTGGTCGACAACGTCCACCTCGGCGTCGCCCCGAGCTGGAGCGACTTCGCGCTCGGGATCGCGGTCGGGATGATCGCCTACACCGGGATCGAGACGATCTCCAACATGGCCGAGGAGGCCAAGGACGCCGCGCGGACGATCCCGCGCAGCGTCGGCCTGACCGTCGCCGCCGTCCTCGGCCTCTACCTGCTGATCCCGATCGTCGCCCTCTCGGCGATGCCGGTGACCCAGGACGCGGCCGGCCACTTCACGACCGAGCTCGGCACGGAATTCGCCGACGACCCGATCCTCGGCATCGTCGAGAACCTCGGCCTCGGCGCCGGCCTCACCGAAGCGCTGCGCTTCTACGTCGGCATCCTCGCCGCGGTGATCCTGCTGATCGCCACCAACGCGGGCCTGATCGGCGTCTCCCGCCTCACCTACTCGATGGGCCAGCACCGCCAGCTGCCGGAGGGGCTGCGCCAGGTCCACCCGCGCTACCGCACGCCCTACATCGCGATCCTCGTCTTCGCCGCGGTGGCGATGATCACCCTGCTGCCCGGGCAAGACCGACTTCCTGGCGACGATGTACTCGTTCGGCGCGATGCTCTCGTTCACGATCGCCCACGTCTCGGTGATCCGGCTGCGCCGCACCGAGGCCGACGGCGGAGCGCCCCTGGAAGCCGCCGCTTCAACTTCCGCGCCTTCGGCTTCGAGGTGCCGCTGACCGCGGTGCTCGGCGGCCTCGGCACCTTCGCGGCCTGGATCGTCGTGATGGCGCTCAACCCGAGCACCCTGGTCGTCGGCATCGGCTGGATGGCGCTCGGGATCGTCGTCTACGTGCTCTACCGGCGCAACCAGCGCCTGCCGCTGACCGAGACGGTCAAGGTGCGTGCTGCCGGAGCCGCTCGGGGTCGAGGAGATCGAGTACCGGAGCGTGCTGGTCGCCTTCGAGGACGAGCGAGCCGTTCTCCGAGGAGATGGTCGCCACCGCGGTCAAGCTCGCCTCCAAGCGGCGCCGCGGCATCCACATCCACTCGATGCTGACCGTGCCGACCAACCTGCCGCTCGACGCCGAGCATGCCCGAGGCCGAAGCGGAGGCGCAGAGCAAGATCGAGCAGGCGAAGCTGATCGGCGGCCAGCGCGTCACCGGCCACGTCGACCGGGTGCGCCCGGGCCAGGCGGGCTACTCGATCGCCGAGGAGGCGAAGCTGATCAACGCCGCCGCGGTCGTCGTCGGGCTGCGCTACCGCAACGGCGTCGCCGCTCTACGACAAGACCCTGCAGACGGTGCTCGGCGAGCGGCCCTGCCGGGTGATCGTCGTCTCCGACCGCAGCGGCAGGCCCGGCGGCGCCGAGGCGGCCCCGGCGCTCGCCTAGAATCGCCTGCCGATGGCGTCTCCCGAGCGGATCTACCACGGCTCGATCCGTGCCTTCTCGCTCGTCTTCGTCGCTGCTCGGCCTGCGTGATCCTCGTCGTCACCCTCGCCGCCGGCGGCGGCCCGCTCTCGCGTCGGCTCGCTGCTCGGGCTCGCCTTCCTCGCGATCGGCGCCGGCCGGCTCTGGCTCATCGCGGCGCGTCGGATGAGCGACGCCGCGAGCGAGGTCGCGCAGCCGCCGGCCTCGGAAGCCGCTGCTGCGAGCGCGGCCTCGGCGTGCCCGGCCTCTTCGTCGCCGTCTACTCGGCGGTCGGCTTCTCGATCTACTTCGCGCTCGGGGTCGTCGCCGACCGCGGCCTCGGCCTGACGCCGCTGATCTTCCTCGCCGCCGGGCTGCTCTTCGTGCTCACCACGCTCACCTACGTCGAGGGCGGGGCGATGCTCCGCGAGCGCGGCGGCTCCTCGAGCTTCGCCCGCCACGCCTTCAACGAGCTGATCGCCTTCATCGCCGGCTGGGCGATCCTGATCGACTACCTGATCGTCGCCGCGCTCGCCGCGATCTCCGTCCCCCACTACCTGGAGCCGATCTCCAGCGACCTGGCGGACCCGGGCTGGGAGATCGGGATCGCCGCCGCGCGTGATCGTCGCCGCCTGCCTGCTCAACGTCCTCAACGTCACCGGCCGCGGCCGCGAGCGGCGCCTG
Source organism: uncultured Solirubrobacterales bacterium (assembly GCA_963727615.1). Lineage (GTDB taxonomy): Bacteria > Actinomycetota > Thermoleophilia > Solirubrobacterales > 70-9 > VRUE01. The sequence goes on along the minus strand of CAVSHD010000006.1, from coordinate 93,480 downwards.
GCGTGCTCGCGCTCGCCGACATCGCCCTGCAGCTGGCGGTGATCGTCGTCGGCGTGCTCGCCGTCCTGCACCCCGACCGGCTCACCGCCCAGCTCCACCTCTTCACCGACCCGAGCGTCGTCGACATCGTCTACGCCTCGGTGGTCGCGATGCTCGCCTACGCCGGGATCGAGGCGGCCTCGGACCTGGCCCCCGACATCGACGTGCGGCCGCGCGACCTGCAAGCGGATCGTCACGCTGGGCGCCTTCGCGGTGCCGCTGGTCTACGCGGGGATGGCGGCGATCGCGCTGATGGCCGTGCCGGTGGTCGCCGGGCCCGAACGGCCCGCAGACGGCGCTCGGCGACGAATTCGTCGAGGCCCCGGTGCTCGGGGTCGTCTCCGCCTACCATCCCGCCTGGCTCGCCGACGCGATGCGCTGGGTCGTCGCGCTGGTCGCCGCGCCGATCCTCTTCTGGGCCGCGACGACGTCGATGCTGGGCGTCTCCCGCCACATCTACACGCTGGCGATCAACCGCCAGATCCCCAGCTGGCTGGGCAAGCTCAGCTGCCGCCACGCGACGCCGCACGTGGCGATCGCGATCTCGGGCGTGATCGCGATCGGCCTGGTCGTCCCCACCGACGTCAAGCTGCTGGCCAGCATCTATGCCTTCGGCGCGACGCTGGCGATCACGATCGCGCACCTCTCGATCCTGCGCCTGCGGGTCACCGAGCCGGATCGCCCAGCGGCCCTTCCGCGTGCCCTGGAACGTGAGCTGGCGCGGCGCGCGAGTGCCGGTGCCGGCTGCTCTTCGCCGCCGTCGTCAGCGGGCTCGCCTTCCTCAGCGTCCTCGCCTTCCACGACACGGCCCGCTGGGTCGGCGTCGGCTGGATGGCGTTCGGGCTGCTCTTCTACGTCGTCTACCGCAAGGGCTTCGAGGGGACGACGCTGACCAGGCGCGTCTCGGTCACCGAGCAGGCGCTCACCAAGCAGGTGCCGGAGCTCGCCTACCGCAGCATCCTGGTGCCGATCTTCGGCACCAAGCTCGACGATGACATCGTCTCCACCGCCGGGCGGCTCGCGGCGGCAGGGCAGGAGGAGAAGGACGGGGCCGGCGGCGACGCCAAGCTCGACCTCGTCTACGTGATCGAAGTGCCGCTCTCCCTGCCGCTCGACGCCGACCTGCCGCCCGGGCTGGAGGAGGAGGCGCGGCGCGCCCTGGAGCGAGCCAGCGACGTCGGCGACGAGTACGCCGACGTCGAGGTCAGCGCCCAGGTGGTCCGGGCCCGCAAGGTGGGCGCCGGGATCGTCGACGCCGCCCGCCGCGCCGGCGCCGAAGCGATCGTCGTCGGGGCCGAGCCGCCGAGCCGGATCCGGGCGGGGCGACCCTCGGCGGGATCGGGGCCGCCAAGCCCGAGGAGATCGGCGCGGCCACCGAGTACGTGCTCACCAAGGCGCCCTGCCGGGTTCTGCTCACGGCGCCTCCGGAAGCCGCTCCCGAGCCAGAGGAGGCCGACGCTGACTAGACTCCGGGCCGTGGTGATCCCTTGTTCATCCTGATCGTCGGCTGCGGCCGGGTCGGCTCCTCCGTGGCCCGGGCGATGCTCCGCGAAGGCCACGAAGTCTCGTGCCTCGACGAGGACCCAGAGTCCCACGCGCGGCTCGAGGTCGGGCTCGAGAAGGCGTGGGAGGACCTCGGCGGCCGCTTCACCGTCGGCGCCGGCCTCGAGACCGACGCCCTGGTCGCCGCCGGGATCGAGGAGGCCGATGCCTTCATCGCCTCGACCGACGGCGACAACACCAACATCGTCATCTCGCAGATCGCCCAGCGTCGCTACGAAGTGCCGACCGTGATCGCCCGCATCCTCGACCCGCTGCGGGCCGAGTGGTACCAGCGCCAGGGCCTGCAGACGGTCTGCCCGACGAGGGTCGCGATCGACATGCTCGAGGGCGCCGTCCGCGAGGGCGCCGAGCGCGGGGCGGCCTGATGTACATCATCGTCGTCGGCGCCGGCAAGGTGGGTTGGAACCTGGCCCGCGAGCTGCTCGAAAAGGACCACGAGGTGACCGTGATCGAGAGCGATCGAGGCCGCTACCTGACCGTCGAGCAGGAGCTCGAGCACAACGTCTCCTACGGCGACGCCTCCGAGCTCTGGGTGCTCGAGCGAGCCGGGATCCAGCGCGCCGACATGGTGATCGCGGTGACCGGCGACGACGAGGACAACATGCTGATCTGCCAGGTCGCCAAGGAGAAGTACGAGGTCGGCCAGATCATCGCCCGCGTCAACAATCCCCGCAACAAGCCGCATTTCGACCTGCTCGGCATCAAGCCCTCTGTCTCGGCGACCGACCTGATCCTGCGCCTGCTCGAGCACGAGGTGCCCGAGTACGGCCTCGTCCACCTGCTCGACCTCCAGGAGGAGCAGCTCGAGATAATCGAGATGCTGCTCGGCAAGGACTGCGGTGTCAACGGGCGCCGGGTCGGCGACCTCGCGATGCCCGAGGGCAGCCTCCTGATCTCGGTCCTGCGCGACGGCAAGGGCTTCGTCCCCGGCCCGGACACCGTCCTCGAGCCCGGCGACGAGGTGCTCGCGGTGCTCGACCCCGGCAAGGAGGACGAGCTGAAAGAGATCTTCGGGCCGGGCAATGGCAGTGCCAACGGCACCGGCTGAGGCCGGCGAAGGCGAGCGCAGGGCCGGCGATGGCGGATCGTGAGGTCGAGTTCCTCCTTGTCGGCGGCGGCATGGCCTCCGCCCACTGCGCCGCCGAGCTGCGCCGCCGCGGCGCCGAGGGGTCGGTGCTGCTCGTCGGCCGCGAGCCGGAGCCCCCTTATGAGAGGCCGCCGCTCTCGAAGGAGTACCTGCGTGGCGACGATGGCTACTCGCGCGCGGATGCCCACGTGCACCCTCTCGATTGGTACGCGGAGAACGGGGTCGAGCTGCTCACCGCCCGCAACGTGATGTCGCTCGACCCCGAGGCGCGGACCGCGAAGCTCCAGGGTGGGGAGGAGGTCGCCTTCGGCAAGGCGCTGCTCGGCACCGGGGCGATGGTCAACATCCTCCGCGTCGAGGGGGCCGAGAACGAGGGAATCCACTATCTGCGCGCCTTCGGGAACGCCGACGCGATCCGCGCCGACGCCACGGCGGCCGAGCGGGTCGTGCTGGTCGGTGGCAGCTACATCGGCTGCGAGGTGGCCGCCTCGCTCGCCGCCAGGGGCGTCGATTGCGCGGTCGTGATGCTCGAGGAGGTGGCGCTCTCGCGGACCTTCGGCGAGGAGGCGGGGCGTTGGTTCCAGGAGCGATTGGAAGCACATGGCGTCGCCTTCCACGGCGGCGAGGAGCTCGACGCCTTCGAGGGCGACGGGCGGGTCAGGGCGGTGCTCACCCGGGGTGGCCTGGCGCTCGAGTGCGACACCGCGATCGTCGGCGCCGGGGTCAGGCCCGACGCGATGCTGGCGCAGCGAGCGGGCCTCGAGGTCGACGACGGGATCGTCTGCGACTCGAAGCTGGAGACGTCGGCTCCGGGCATCTACGCGGCGGGCGACTGCTGCTCCTACGAGAGCGTCGTGCACGGGCGCCGCCTGCGGGTCGAGCACTGGGACGTCGCGATGCAGCAGGGGATGCACGTCGCCCGCAACATGCTGGGGGCCGATGCCGAGTACGACGTCGTCCCGTACTTCTTCAGCGACCTCGCCGATTGGGTGAGCCTCGAGTACGTCGGCCCGGCGGTCGAGTGGGAGGAGGAAATCTGGCGCGGAGACCGTGACGAGGGGGAGTTCTCGCTCTGGTACCTGCGGGGCGGCAGGGTCGCGGGCTGCCTCAGCGTCGGCCGGCCGGAGGACCTCGCCGAGGCCCGCCGCCTGCTCGCGGGCCGCGTCGACGTGTCGGGGGCCAGGGACCGGATCGCGGACGCCGACAGCGACCTCTCGTCGATCGGCGCCTGAGCGCCCGCCGCGGCGCGCGGGGTATTCTGCGGGCAGACGATGCGCCCTGGTGTAATGGCAGCACGCCTCGCTCTGGACGAGGAAGTCGGGGTTCGAGCCCCTGGGGCGCAGTAAATCCCTGCACAGGGACGCCTTTCGCTCTGCTACCGTCGCCCCTTCGATGAGACTCCGGAACACAACGATCACCGCTCTCGCGCTGGCCGCCCTGGGCCTGGCCGGGTGCGGCGGCGGGGGTGGCGGGGAAACGACCGCCAGCGCGCCGGTCACGACCGAAGCCGCGCCGTCGTTGACCAAGGAAGAGCTGATCGCCCAGGGCGACGCGATCTGCGCCGAGGTCAACGCCGCGGTCGGCACCGTGGTGGCCAGCGAAGCCGCGACCTCGGAGCAGGTCTCGCAGGCGGCCGACCTCTACTCGGGCATGGTCGACCGACTCCAGGCGCTGGGGACCCCCGACGAAGCGGAAGGCTACGAAGCCTTCGCCACCTCGGCCGAAGAACTGGCTCAGGCCGAGAGCGACGCCGAGCTCGCGTCCAAGCGGGGCGACGAAGAAGCCCTCGCGACCGCCGAGGAAAAGGCGAGCTCGGCACAGGCCGCCTTCCAGGAAGCGGCCGCCGCCTACGGGTTCGAATCCTGCGCCGAAGCTCCGAGCGCGCCCGAAGCCACGGCTCCCGGCTCCGGCGGAGGCGAAGAAGAAGCCGCGCCCGAAGAAGCCGCTCCGGAAGAAGCCGCGCCCGAAGAAGCCGCTCCGGAAGAAGCCGCGCCCGAAACCGGCGGTGCCGGCGGCACGGCCGAAGGCGGCGGGACCGGCACGCCCGGCGCCGAAGAAGGCGGCGGTTCCTCCGGCGGCATCGGCCCCGGCTGAGCGGGCCGATAGGCGGCGCATCTCGGCCCGCTCAGGCAGCCGAGCTGTCGGACCAGGCGCCGTAGAGGCGGGAGTAGGGGCCGGCGGCGGCGATCAGCTCCTCGTGGGTGCCCTGCTCGGCGATCCTGCCGCCCTCCATGACGACGATCTTGCCGGCCCGGCGGATCGTCGAGAGACGGTGGGCGATGACGATCGCCGTGCGGCCGGCCAGCAGGCGCTCGAGGCCCTTCTCGATCGTCTTCTCGGTTCGCACGTCGACGTTCGAGGTCGCCTCGTCGAGGATCAGGATCCGCGGCTCGGCGAGCAGCGCCCGGGCGAAGGCGACGAGCTGGCGCTGGCCGGCGGACAGCTGCACGCCCCGCTCGCCGACCTCGGTCTCGATGCCCTCCGGCAGGGCGGCGATGAACTCCGTGGCGCCGACCGCGGCGGCTGCCGCCTCGACCTCCTCGAGAGTCGCCTCCGGGCGGCCGAAGGCGATGTTCTCGCGGACGCTGCCGGAGAAGAGGAAGCCCTCCTGGGGGACGATCCCGAGCTGCGCGCGCAGGGCGCGCTGGCGCACCGTCCTGAGGTCGTGGCCGTCGACCGAGACGACGCCGCGCTGGGGGTCGTAGAAGCGGGCGACGAGCTTCGCGAAGGTCGACTTGCCGGCCCCGGTGGCACCGACCAGGGCCAGGGTCTGGCCGGGAGGGACGTGCAGGTCGACGTCCTCGAGCGCCCAGTTTTCAGGCGGCGGATGCTCCCGCGTCCGCTCCGCCTTGTCCTCATACGAAAACCACACGCCGCTCATCTCGATCTCACCGCGGATCCGCCCGGGGTCGATCGCGCCCGGCGGCGTCGACCATGTCCGGGGCCGTGTCGAGCAGGTCGAAGATCTTGTCGAGCGCCGCCATCCCCTGCTGGTAGGTCGTGTAGAGCTGGGAGAGTTGCTGGATCGGTTCGAAGAAGGTCGTCAGGTAGCCGACGAAGGCGACGATCACTCCGATCTGGATCGCCCCGTCGATCGCCTGGGTGCCGCCGAAGACGAGGATCGCCGCCGTCGCGACCGCGGCCAGCAGCTCGACCGCCGGGAAGTAGGAGGCGTTCAGGTAGACGGTCTTCAGGTTCGCTTCGCGGTTGGCTTCGTTGAGCTCGGTCATCGCGCTCAGGTGGCGCGGCTCCTGGCCGAAGCTGCGCACCACCCGGACGCCGCTGAGGCTCTCCTGGAGGTAGGCGGTGATCGCCGCGATCCGCTCCCGGGTCAGCCGGTACGCGCCATGGGAGACGATCCGGAAGACGATGCTGGCGATCGCGATCAGCGGGAAGGTCAGGAAGGTGACCAGCGCCAGCCGGACGTCGAGGACGAGCAGGATGACGACCACCCCGACCAGCGTCAGCGTGCTCGAGAACATCGTCACGACGCCGTCGGTGACGAGTTGGTTGAGCGCCTCGATGTCGTTGGTCATGCGGCTGATCAGCACACCGGGGCTGCGCCGCGTGAAGAACCCGATCGACATCCGCTGAAGGTGGACGAAGACCCGCTCGCGCAGGTCCTGGAGGGCGCGGGTGCCGACCCACCCGACCAGGTAGGTCTGGCAGGTAGGTGGCGGCGGCGTAGAGGGTGGCGACGACGACGAAGGCGAGGACGATCCCGTCGAGCGCCGAGACGTCGCCGGCGACGATCCCTTCGTCGACCGCGAGGCCGGCCAGGTAGGGCGGTGCGAGGCCGGCGCCGGTCGCCACCAGAAGGGCGGCGAACATCAGCGCCACCCGGCTCCGATAGGGCCGCAGCAGGCCGAGCATCCAGCGCACCTTGCGGCCGCGCTGGTCCCGGCCCCGCAGGAGGCGCCAGACGGCCGCCGCCAGCAGCATCACCCGGCGCAGGCTGTTGCCCTCTTCGCTCACAGCCGCGCCATCTCCTCGCGTTGCTCGAGGTCGCGCTGGAGGAAGACCGAGTCGGCGAGGCCGTGCTCGGCGATCTCGCGGTAGAAGCCGCAGCCCTCGAGCAGCTCCTCGTGGGTGCCGCGGTCGACCACCGCGCCGCCGTCCAGGACGATCACCTCGTCGGCCAGCGAGACGGTGGAGAGGCGGTGGGCGATGACGAACGTGGTGCGGCCGGCCATCGCCTCCCGCAGCCCGGCCTTGATCGCCTCCTCGGTCGTCGCGTCGACCGAGGAGGTGGCGTCGTCGAGGATCAGGATGCGGGGGTCGGCGAGCAGGGCACGGGCGATCGCGACCCGTTGGCGCTGCCCCCCCGAGAGGGTCAGGCCACGCTCTCCGACCCGGGTCTCATAGCCGCCGGGCAGGTCGCGGATGAAGGCATCGGCCTGGGCGCGCCGCGCCGCCTCTTCGACCTCGGCGCGGGAGGCGTCGGGGCGCGCGTAGCCGATGTTGTCGGCGACGCTGGCGGTGAAGAGGAAGCTGTCGTCGGCGACGAAGGCGATCTCGCGGCGGAGGCTGGCGACGTCGACCTCGCGGACGTCGACGCCGTCGACGAAGACGGCGCCGGCGGTCGGGTCGTAGAGGCGGGCGACCAGCGCTACCAGGCTCGTCTTGCCCGAGCCCGAGGGCCCGACCAGGGCGACGGTGCGGCCCGCCTCGACCTCGAGGTCGACGTCACGGAGGGCGTTGATCGCCGCCTCGCCGCTCGCCGGGCTCGCCCCGTTGACCGCCCCGCCGGCTCGCAGCTCGTCGTAGGCGAGGGAGACTCCCCGCATCTCGACCCGCCCGTCGCCGGCGGGCAGCGCCGGCGCTCCGGGCGGGCTGACGATGCGCGGCTCGCGGTCGAGAATCTCGAAGAGGCGGTTGCCGGAGGCGATCGCCCGCTGTGCCATCCCCATCGCGACGCCGAGCATTCGCATCGGGCCGGCGAGGATCACCATGTAGGTGTAGAAGGCGGTGAAGTCGCCGAGGCTGAGGCTGCCGTCGATCACCTCGCGCCCTCCGACCAGCAGGACGAGGGCGATCCCGAGCTGCGGCAGCAGCCCGATCAGGGGGAGAAGAAGGCCTGCAGGCGGGTCGAGTAGATGCTCTGGTCAAAGACCCGGGCGACCGCGCGCTGGAAGCGGTGGAGCTGGTGCTCCTCGCGGGCAAAGGCCTTGACGATGCGGATCCCGGAGATGTTCTCCTCGGCTTCCGCGGTCAGCTCCGCGATCCGCTGCTGGACCTCCTGGAGCGCCGGCCGCGAGACCCGGTTGTAGCGCGAGGCGGCGTAAACGATCAGCGGCGCCGGCGCCAGCGCGATCAGCGCCAGGACCGGGTTGATCGCGACCATGACCACGGTGACGAGGACGACCGTCAGCAGGTTCTGCGTGATGAAGATCAGGCCGTAGCCGAGGAAGAACCGGATCGATTGCAGGTCGACGGTCGCCCGCGACATCAGCTGGCCGGTCTGCTGAGAGTCGAAGAAGCCGAGCTCGAGCCGCTGGAGGTGAGCGTAGAAGCGCTGCCGGAGGTCGAACTCGACCGCCAGGGAGACCTTGCCGGCGACGACCCGGCGGACGACGGTCAGCCCGAGGCGGAGGAGCCCGGCGCCGACGATCGCCAGCGCCAGCGGCAGCAGGTCGGGCTTGTTGCCGCTCTCGATCGCGTTGACGGCACGCCCGATCAGCCACGGGATCAGCACCGTCATCCCCATCGCCGCCCAGGCGAACGCCAGTGAGCCCCAGAGCTGGCGGCGGTAGGGGCGCAGGAAGCCCATCAGGCGGCGATAGGTGCGCATCACCCCTGACTATACAAAGTGAAGTATTGGGCTCCGGAGCCCCGTTGAGCTAATCTGGGCGGCCGCCGCGGCGGCCTTGGCGCTGGAGATCTTGCCCCCGGTGCAGGCGGCGATTTCGTGGTTCGGTTTCTCGAGGATCTGGAAGCTGGTCACGTCGTGGAACCGGGTCGGGGAGCCGTCGTTGTTGGCGAGCGTCGCGACCAGCCGGTAGAAGCCCGGCCGCAGGCCGCTGTAGTAGATCTCCGGCTTCGTCGCCGGGGAGTAGCTGCCGGTGACCCCGATCCGGGCGCCGAGCACGCCGTTGGGGCCGGCATATTCGGGAGTGTCGAAGGAGGCGCCGAGCAGCCGGCCGTTGCCGAGAGCGCTTTCTTCCGCGCGCCTCAGCTTCACCGGGTCGACGCAGTCGGGGACCCGGTTGAGGCTGAAGCGGATGTTGCCCTCGCCCAGCCGCGGTTCGCCGTCGAAGCGGCGAGGGGCGAGCCGGAAGTTGGCAACCTTGGCCTTGACGACGACCGCGGTGCCGCGCTGGACCGCGCCGTTGCGAGGGGAGACGAATTCGACCGTCGGCGTCCCTTCGACCACGGCTCGCGCGGGCGCGGACGAGCTCCCGCAGCCGCAGAACGCGAGCGCCGCGGCGGCAGCGGCTGCGGCGAGCACGGCGACGATGGTCTTCTTGCCGCGCATGGGAGCCGGAACATTACGTACTCTTTCGCGCTGCGATGAATGCGGCGATCGAGATGGCGTACCGCGTCGGCGCCGCCGCCAGGCGCCCGGCGAGCTGGATGCAGCTGGTCAAGTTCGGGCTCGTCGGCGGCTCGGGCTACCTGATCAACCTCGCGGTCTTCGCGCTGCTCGTCGGCGGCCTCGGCGTCCACCACCTGCCGGCGGCGGTCGGTGCCTTCTGCGTCGCCGTGACAAACAACTTCCTGCTCAACCGGCACTGGACCTTCGCCGCCGGCGATGGCCACGCCGGCTTCCAGGCGGTGCGCTTCTTCGCCGTCAGCGTCGCCGCCCTGCTCGTCAACCTCCTCGTGCTCGAGGCGCTGGTCACAGAGGCCTCGTTGGGCGACCTGACCGCGCAGGCGATCGCCGTCGCCGTCTCGATGCCCTTCAACTTCGTCGGAAACAAGCTCTGGACCTTCGCGTAGGGTTGCGCCAGGGTCTCGTCGACTAGGAGGAGGAGCCAGTGGAGAACGGACCGGTGGAGAACGAGGGCGCGGCGGGCGATCGCCAGCCCCAGCCCTGGGCGCTGATCGCGATCGCGGCGCTCGGCCTCGCCCTGGGCGTGCTCGCCCTGGTCGTCGCGCTCAACGCGAAGAGCACCAGCGACGACGCGGCCAAGCAGGCCTCGGTCGCCGAGGTCCAGAACGAGCTCTCGAACCTCGTCGACCGCCTCGGGATCGCCGAGAAGACCCTGACCGGGCAGGAGCAGGCCGCCCAGGGGCAGGCCAACCAGGCGGTGCGCGAATCGCGCAACGCGGCGATCAACCTCTCCAACCGCGTCGACCGGCTCGAGGGAGAGGTCTCGAAGCTCAACAGGAGCGCCGGCCAGACCGAAGCCCTGGGCAGGCAGGTGAGCTCGCTCGACACAGACGTGAAGCGGCTGGAAGGCCAGGTCCGGAACCTGAACCAGCGGGTGACGAAGCTGACCCAGCGCGTCAACTCGGCGACGGCGAGCGCCAGCAGCAGCGGCGGCAAGTCGGCCCCGTAGGGCGCCGACACGCCGGCGCCGCCTGGCTTGGCGCCTTTGGAAGACTGGGGAGATGAGCGACGCCCGCCCGAAATACGACCCGGGGACGATCGAGCCCGCCAGGCAGGCCGCCTGGGATGAGCGCCGCGCCTACGCGACTCCCGCGCCCGAGGACGGCCGTGAGGCCGTCTACATCAAGCCCTCGAGCCCCTTCACCTCGGGCAACCTGCACATGGGCCACGTCCGCGACTACTCGATCGGCGACGCCTACGCTCGTTTCCGCCGGGCGCTCGGCGACGCCGTCCTGCTCGGCTTCGGCTTCGACGCCTTCGGGCTTCCGGCCGAGATGGCGGCGATCGACCGCGGCGTGCGCCCCGCCGACTGGGTCGTCGAGAGCGGCGAGCGGATGCTCGAGCAGATGCGGCGGCTCGGGTTCTCCTTCGACTACGAGCGCACCTTCTACAGCTCCGACGAGAGCCAGTACCGCTGGTCGCAGTGGCTTTTCGTGACCCTGCTCGAGGCGGGGCTCGTCTACCGCGACGACGCGACCGTCGACTGGTGCGACAGCTGCCAGACGACGCTGGCGGCGCTCCAGGTCGAGGACGGCCGCTGCTGGCGCTGCCACAACGAGGTGCGCCTGATCCGTCGCCCGACCTGGTTCCTGCGGGTGACCCCCTTCCTCGAGGAGAACGACGCCAACCTCGACGGCTTCGAGAGCTGGAACGAGCTGGCTCTGAACACCCAGCGCTACATCCTCGGTCGCAGCGACGGGGTCGAGGTCGACCTGGAGGGGGAGGACGGCCCCCCGATCACGGCCTTCACTCCCCATCGAGGCTCCGTCGCCGCCGCCACCTTCCTGCTGGTCTCTCCGCGCCACCCGGAGATCGGCCGTTGGGCCGCGGACCCGCTGGTCCAGGGGCAGCTCGACGAGATGCGCTCCGGGGGCTGGGAGCGCAGCGCCCGCGACGCCGCGGCCGTGCCCGTCTTCGACACCGGGACGACCGTCTCGGGGCCCGCCGGCGGTCGCCTGCCGGTGCTCGTCTCGCCGCTCGTCGACGCCCGCTTCGGCCCGACCGCGGCACTCGGCATCCCGTCCGTGGACGAGGCGGACGAGGCGATCGCGGCGCGCGTGCCGGCCGCCGCGGGGACGCCCGCCGACGCCGGGGCGCCGGTCGAGTGCCGCGACGCGAGGCGCTACCGGGCCTCCGACTTCTCGATCGGCCGCCAGCGTTACTGGGGCACCCCGATCCCGGTCGTCAACTGCGACTCCTGCGGGCCGGTCCCGGTCCCGGTCGAGCAGCTGCCCGTGGTCCTGCCGCGCGACGTCGAGCCGACCGGCGAGGGCAACCCGTTGGCCGAGCGCCCCGACTTCGTCGACGTCGCCTGCCCTCGTTGCGGCGAGCCGGCGAAGCGGGAGACCGACACCCTCGATTGCCATTTCGACGCGCTCTGGCTCTGGGTCCCGGCCGCTGTCCCGCCCGAGGCGCGCGCCGAGCAGATGTTCACCCACCCCGACCTGCGGCGCTGGCTGCCCTCCGAGCGGCTGGTGGCGGGGAACGACAGCGGCAGCTTCGTCTTCGACCAGCGCGCGGTGACCAAGGCCCTGCGTGAGATCGGCCCCTTCGAGTTCCTCGCCGACGGCGAGCCCTTCGCCGGCTGCCTCTTCCACGAGATGGTCGTCGCCGACGGGCGCAAGATGAGCAAGCACCTCGGCAACGTCGTCGACCCCGACGAGCTGGTCGGCCGCCACGGCGCCGATACCGTGCGCCTGGCGATCCTCTACGCCGCCGGGCCGGCGAAGACGCTGAACTGGAATGACGGTGCGATGCGCTTCGCGGGGCGCTTCCTCAACAACCTCTGGGCCTACGGGATCGAGCGCTTCGCCGCCGTCGGGTCGGCCTCGGTCGACGAGGAGGCCGAGGCCGATACCGCATTCATGCGCGAGCGGCTGGCCAAATGGTGCGACAACGGCGTCGCCCGGATCACCGAGGACCTCGCCGAGCTGCAGATGCACAAGGCGGTGCGCAACGTGACCCGCCTCTTCGAGCGCATCCAGGACTTCGAGAAGCGGGTCGTCAAGCGGCGCGGGGCGCTGAGCCGGGCCGACGCCGAGGCCCTCGCCGAGGCCCTTGTGCTGCTCGCCCGGGTGCTGGCGCCGTTCGCGCCCCACTTCAGCGAGGCGCTGCTGCTCGAGGCCGACAGGGAGGACGAGGTCGAGTCGCTCTCCCATTGGCCTCAGCTCGTCGAGTCGCTATCCTGATCGGCGATGTTCGAGCTGCAGAGGGGAAACCTCGACAAGCGGAGGATGCGGTTCGCCAAGGCCGGCGGCCTGCCCTCACGAACCCGGAGTGGCGCGGGCCGATGAGCCTGCCGGCCGACCAGCGAACCCGCTCCTGCGCGTCGGAGCTGGTCTGCCCCGACTGCGGGCACCGTGCCCCGCTCACAGATACGGCCTTCCGCTGCCCGAGCTGCGACAAGGGCCTCGACGTCGTCTACGACTATGAGCTGGCCCGCGAGCGGATCGCCGAGCTCGGCCCGGAGATGCGCCCGCTCAACATCTGGCGCTACGAGGAGCTGCTGCCGATCGTCGACCTCTACGCCTCCGAGCGGGTCGGCATCTTCTCCGGCCTCACCCCGTTGATCCGCGCCGACAGGCTCGGCGCCGAGCTCGGGCTCGGCAACCTCTTCATCAAGGACGACTCGACCAACCGGCCCTCGCTCTCCTACAAGGACCGGGTCGTGAGCATGGCGGTCGCCCGCGCGATCGAGCTCGGCTGCACCGAGATCGGCTGCGTCTCGACCGGCAACGTCGGCACCGCCACCGCGGCGCTCGCCAACAAGGCCGGCCTCACCCCCTACATCTTCTATCCGGCGAACCTGGAGCGGGCCAAGGCGCGCAGCTGCCGGGCCCTGGGCGCCGAGGTCTGCCAGCTCGACGGCAACTACGACCAGGCCAACCGCGCCTGCCGCGAGCTCGCCGAAGCGAGCGGCATGCAGTTCGCCAACATCACCCTGAGGCCGTTCTACTCGGAGGGCGCCAAGACGCTCGCCTACGAGGTCGTCGAGCAGATGGAGTGGGTGGCGCCCGACCACATCGTCATGCCGGCGGCCGGCGGCACCCTCTCCTCGCGCGTCCACAAGGGGCTCAACGAGCTCGAGCAGGTCGGCCTCGCGCAGACCTCCGGCACGAGGCTCCACGTCGGCCAGCCCTCCGGCTGCTCGCCGATCTCGACGGCGATCACCGAGAAGAGCGCCGAGATCGTCCCCCAGGTGCCCGAGACGCTCGCCCAGTCGCTGGCGATCGGCGCCCCCGGCGACGGCCCGCTGGTCGTCGACGCGGTGCGCAGCCGCGGCGGCTCGGCGGCGGCCGTTCCCGACGGCGAGATCATCACCGCGATGGAGCTGCTCGCCGCCACCGAGGGCGTGCTCACTGAGCCCGCCGGCGGCACCACCCTGGCGGCGACGATGAAGCTCGCCCAGCGCGGCGTGATCGGCGCCGACGACACCGTCGTGGTCGTGATCAGCGGCAACGGGCTGAAGACTCTGAGCGAGCAGCCCGTGCGCCCCTGGCCGGAAATGGTCCCCTGCGAGACGCGGGCGATGGAGGAAGTCGTCCACGGCTTCCGCGGCGCCGGCGTCGGCACCCCGCTCGGCTGAGCCGACTCGGCTAGCCTGGCGACGTGATCGAGCTGCCCCAGGTCGACGGCGTCAGCCACCGGACCGTCCGTGCCCGGGGCCTCGAGTTCCACGTCGCCGAAGCGGGGGAGGGGGAGGACGTCGTCCTCTGCCTGCACGGCTGGCCCCAGCACTGGTACGAGTGGCGGCAGCTGATGCCCGCCCTGGCCGCGGCCGGCCACCGGGTGCTGGCGATGGACCTGCGCGGCTTCGGCTGGTCGCAGGCCCCCGCCCGCGGCTACGAGAAGGAGAACATGGCGGACGACGTGCTCGCCGTCCTCGACGAGCTCGGGCTCGACCGGGTGAAGCTGGTCGGCCACGACTGGGGCGGCTGGATCGGCTTCCTGCTCGCGCTCAAGGCTCCGCAGCGCTTCGAGCGCTACCTGGCGCTGAACATCCCGCACCCGTGGGTGAGCCCGCGGCGGATGGCGCCCCACCTCTGGCGCTTCTGGTACCAGTGGCTGATCCTGGCCCCCGGGATCGGTTACTGGATGCACCGCAGCGGCCGCTTCATCCCCAGGGTGCTGGTCGGCGGCTCGACCGTCGAGGAGGTCTGGACCGACGACCTCGCCCACGCCTTCTCCGACACCTTCACGATCCCCGACCGCGCCCGCGCCGGCGTGCAGATGTACCGGACCTTCAACCTCAGGGAGGTGGGGCCGATCCTCAGGGGGCGCTACGCGGAGCGGCGCCTCAGCGTGCCCACCCTGTTGCTCTTCGGCGAAGACGACTTCGCGATCCACCGCAGCCTGATCGAGGGATACGAGGGCCACGCCGACGAGATGCGGGTCGAGCTCGTCCCCGGCTGCGGCCACTTCATCGCCGACGAGCGCCCCGAGCTGGTCGCCGAGCGCGCCCGCGAGTTCCTCGCCGCCTAGGCTGGGCCCTCAGCCGTCGACGCGCAGCACCGCGGCGCCCCGGAAGCGGCCCTCGCGCAGGTCCTCGAGCGCCTCGCCGGCCCGCTCCAGCGGGTAGGTCGTCACCTCTGTCCGGATCCGCTGCCGCGAGGCGAGCTCCATCATCTCGGCGCCGTCGGCGCGGGTCAGGTTGGCGACCGAGCCGAGGCTGCGCTCCTCCCAGAGGTCCGCGTAGGGAAAGGAGGGGATGTCGCTCATGTGGATGCCGGCGCTGATCACCCGGGCCCCCCTGGCGCTGGCCCGCAGCGCCGCGGTCATCAACGCCCCGACCGGGGCGAAGACGATCGCGCCGTCGAGCTCCTCGGGCGGCGCCTGCTCGGAGGAGCCCGCCCACTCGGCGCCGAGCCCGCGGGCGAACTCCTGGGTCTCCGCGTCCCCCTCGCGAGTGAAGGCGAACACCCGTCGCCCCTCCCGGACGGCGACCTGGCAGAGGATGTGGGCGGAGGCCCCGAAGCCGTAGAAGCCGATCCGCTCGGCCTCGCCGACCAGGCGCAGGGCCCGGTAGCCGATCAGCCCGGCGCAGAGCAGCGGCGCCGCCTGCTCGTCGGGGTAGTCGGGGGGGATCGCGAGGCAGAAGCGCTCGTCGGCGACGGCGAGCGTGGCGTAGCCGCCGTCCAGGTCGTAGCCGGTGAAGCGGGCCGCGTCGCAGAGGTTCTCGCGGCCGGAGCGGCAGTAGCGGCACTCGCCGTCGGCCCACCCGAGCCAGGGCACGCCGACCCGTTCGCCGACGGCGAAGCGGCCGGCGCCCTCGCCGCGACCGGCGACCGTGCCGACGATCTGGTGGCCCGGCACCAGCGGCAGCTTCGGCTCGGCCAGCTCGCCGTCGAGGATGTGGAGGTCGGTGCGGCAGACGCCGCAGGCGGCGACCGAGATCAGCAGCTGTCCCGGGCCGGGCTCGGGGTCGGGCAGCTCGGCCGCGGTCAACGGCCCGCCCGCCCGCTCGAGCACCATCGCCCGCATCAGGTGGGGAGGTCGCGCCGGTCGAACAGCCAGGAGCCGAGCAGGGCGAGGGCGACGGCCACCGCGACGAGCCCGCAGAATGCGAGCGGGTCGATGCCTTCCTCGATCGCGTTCCCGTAGTACTTGAAGACGGAGGCATAGCGGAGGCCGCTGAGGCTCGGGTCGAGGCGGCCGATCAGGTCGATCAGGTACATCGTCACCAGGACGCCGGCGACGGAGCCGGTGACGACGCTGGTCCGCAGCGACCAGCCGGTGGCGACGACCCCGAGGCCGGCGAAGACGAGGGCCAGCGGCCAGACGCTCGCGTATCCTGCCAGCGTCGAGGCGAAGGAGAGGTGGGCGTCCGAGACGACGCCGCCGAGCGCGGTCAGGACGACCGTGATCGCGAGCACGATCGCCAGCTCCACCGCGGTCGCCGCGAAGCTCGCGGCGGCGAGCGTCGGGCGCGCGACCGGCGCCGAGAGGAGGACGTCGAGGCGGCCGCTTTCCGCCGCTCCGGAGAGGCCGCTGGCCGCGGCGCGGACCGCCAGGTAGCCGATCGCCAGGGGGACGATCAGGCTCAGCATCTCGGCATGCAGGTACTGCTCGACGTTGGCCAGCTCCCCGATCCCGAAGGCTTCCCTCAGGGCCGGTGGGTAGTCGGCGACCGCCTTCGAGAGCGCGTCTTCGACCGAGGGGTAGATGCTGACGATGAACGCCGACCAGATGCCGAGCGGCAGGCCCCAGGCGAGCAGCGAGCGGCGCCGGTCGGAGAGGTGGGCCCGGGCGAGTGCGAGGAGCTGGCCGCTCATGTCGCCTCGTCCTCCCGGTAGTAGGTGAGGAAAATCTCCTCCAGGGAGGCGCGGTTGACCTCCATGTCGAGCACCCGGTGCGCGGCGAGCCCCTTGACGACGGGGTCGAGCTCGCCCGAGTAGAGGAACGTCACCCGCTGCCCGTCGATCTCGAGCTCGGAGACCCCGGACAGGCCGCGGAGAGCGTCGCCGACGCCGCCGGTGTCGTCGACCTCGACCGTGACCCGGCGCCGGGCCCGATCGAGCAGGTCGGCGATCCGCTCGATCGCGATCAGCCTGCCATCGCGGACGATGCCGACCCGGTCGCAGACCCGCTCGACCTCGTCGAGCTCGTGCGAGGAGAGGAAGACGGCGCAGCCGCGCTCGCGCTCCTCGGCGATCAGGGCGAGGAACTCCTCCTGCATCAGCGGGTCGAGCCCGCTGGTCGGCTCGTCGAGGATCAGCAGCTCCGGCTCGTGGAAGGCGGCGAGGATCAGCCCGACCTTCTGGCGGTTGCCCCGGGAGAGCTGTCCCAGGGGCCGGTCGAGGTCGGCCCGGAAGCGCTCCGCGAGCCGATCGGCGCGGCCGGTGCCGGCCCCTCGCAGGCGCGCGAGAAGCTCGAGCGCCTGCCTGCCGGTCGCCTCACGGCCATAGCCGAAGTCGCCGGGAAGGTTGCCGAGCCGGGCACGGATCGCGACGCTGTCGGCGCGGCTGTCCATGCCGAAGAGGCGGGCGCTGCCCGCGGTCGGGTGGAGCAGGTCGAGCAGGGTCCGGATCGTCGTCGTCTTGCCAGCTCCGTTGGGCCCGAGGAAGCCGAAGACCTCGCCGGGCGCGACCTCGAAGCTGACGTCCTCGATCCCCCGCGCGGCGCCGTAGCGCTTGCTCAGGCCCTCGGTCTCGATCACCGCCGGTCGTCGGCTCACGCGCCTATTCTGCCCCTCGGTGCCGATTCCCGTCGATTCCTCTGCGGGGCGCGGAGGAAGCTCGACGGGGGGTGGCCGCCCCGACGGGCGCGACCGAATAGAAATCAGCACCCCGATGCGCGAGCACACCCGCACCTACCGCTTCGCGATGGCCGCCAACCGGCCCGTCGCCCGTTGGGGCCGGCTCCAGGTCGAGGGGCTCGAGGCGCTGCCGGAGCGGGGCCCGCTGCTGGTCGTCGGCAACCACGACAGCCACTGGGACCCGGTGATGGTCGGCGTCGCCGCCCTCGGACGCCGCCAGATCCGGGCGCTCGCGAAAGCGGCGCTATGGGACGTCCGCGGCCTCGGCCCGATCCTCGACGGCATGGGCCAGATCCCGATCGAGCGCGACGCCGGCGACGCCGGGGCGTTGGCGCGGGCGATCGAGACGCTGCGGGCCGGCGCCTGCATCGGCGTCTTCCCGGAGGGCACCCGCTCCAAGGGCGAGGTGCTGCGGGCGCGCAGCGGCGTCGCGCGGCTGGCGCTCGAGGTTCCCGAGGCGCACGTGACCCTGGTCGCGATCGAGGGGACGACGGACTTCACCGGCTTCCCCCGCCGACCCAGGGTCCGGGTCAGCTTCTTCGACCCCGCCGGCGGCCGGCCGCGCCCGGGGGAGGAGGCCGCCGAGCTCTCGGCGCGCTGGCTCGAGGAGATCCGGGCGCTCGTCCCCCCGTCGCTCTCCCACCGGAAGCGCTCCCGGGCGGGCTGAGGCCCCGGGGCCAACGACGTCGCCTTCGCGATCGTGATTCCGTAGCCGGCTTCTTCACCCGCCGACGAGGAGGGTCGCGAGCGCGAGCTGCGCGAGGCCCACATCAGAGGGGGTAGGATGCGCTGGACACGATCTAGGGGGGAGTTGAGCGATGGCGAAGGATCGGTTGAAATTCGGGAGGTTGCGGGTCGTACTGGTTGCAACCTCGCTGGCCCTCGCGGGCGTGCTGAGCGTTGCGTCCCAGGCCGGGGCCGCGATTCAACTCGGCGCCGTGCTCTCGGCGCCCGGCTCGCTGGCGCTGGCCCCCAACACGACCGCGCTCCAGTCCCACACGCAGAAGAAAGTCGCGCCGGAGACCTATTGGTACTGCTGCGATGTCGAGGTGTACGGCTCCTCGGCGATCATCACAAGCTGGAGCACCTACGGGGGCGGCGGGACCTACCAGCTCAAGCTCAAGGTGGGCACCGCGGCCTCCACCGACGAAGGAATCGTCAGGTACGAGAGCGCCATGGAGACCGTGAGCGGGCCCGGGCTCCACGTGTTCCCGGCGCGGATCCGGATCTTCGGCGGCGAAGGAATCGGCGCCTACACGCCCACCGGCGCCCCCGGCTTCCTACAGGCGATGCCCGAACCCTGTTGCCACATCGTCATCCTCAAAGCGGGCGATCAGCTCGAACCCCCCGGCAAGGCCTTCGGCCCCTGGGACGGCTGGACCAATCCGGCCGACTTCCATAAACAGTCGTACCGCATGAACCTGGCGGCGACCGTCGAGCCCGACGTCGACGGCGACGGCTTCGGAGACGAGAGCCAGGACAAGTGCGTCGGTGTGAAAGGCGATGCAGACGGCTGCGTCCCGCCCCCGCCGCCCCCGCTCAGGTGCAAGAAGGGCTTCAAGAAGACCCTCACGGCCAAGGGCACGCCGCGGTGCAAGAAGGTCAAGTCGAAGGGCGCCGGCAAGAAGAAGAGTTGCAGGAAGAAGAAGGGCAAGGGCAAGAAGGGCCATGCCTCGGCCTCCAGGAAGAAGCACAAGGGCAAGGGCAAGAAGCGCTGCGGCGCCAAGAAGGGCAAGGGCAAGAAGAAGGGCAACGGCCACGGCCGGTAGGCCCCTCGGCGGGCCTTTCGCATCGGTCCTCCGCCGGCAGGCGCTTCGCCGCAATTTCGGCGTTAGGGAGCCAGGTCAGGCGCGCCCTTGTCGCCCCGGTGGCTCAGCTTCCGTTGGTACATGGCGTCGTCGCCACGACGCTGTAGGTCCGAGGCGCTCTCGGTGCCGTCCCAGGTGGCAGAGCCGATGGAGAACTCGACCCCCTCCGGTAGCGCCTGGCCAAGTCGCTTGGCCAGGCGGCGCATGCCGAGCGGATCGGAATTCGGCGCGATCAGGCCAAACTCGTCGCCGCCGATGCGGGCGATGAAGTCTCCGCCGCCGCGCGTCGCCGCCTTCCATCTGTGGGCAAGGTCGAGGAGAAGCCGGTCACCCGCCTGGTGGCCGCTCCGGTCGTTTACCGCCTTGAATCCGTCGAGGTCGATCACCGCGACCGACAGCGGCTGGCCGGTCCGCCGCGAGCGCTCCAGCTCCTCTTCGAGGCGCTCGTCCCAGTGGCGTCGGTTGGGAAGCCCGGTGAGCGGGTCCTCCTTGGCGCTGCTTCGTAGCGCGCTCATCAGCCCGCTGACGACCGCCGAGTTCACCGTCACGATGCCGACGATCAGGAGCCAGGCCGCAACCGGGGTGGGAACGGCTGGGCCGAATGCCAGCGCCACCGCGTAGGTGGCGCCGATGCCACCCACGTAGCCAAGCACGATGGCCGGCGAAAAATACAAGGCGGCGTAAAGGGCAACCGAAACGTAGACGATGGAGCAGTTGGCCTGCTGGGACGCGCCGCCCGCGGCCGCGACTCCGGTCAACATCACCGCCACGACGAGGTCGACGTGCAGCGTCCATAGGGGTAGGCGGTCGCCCACGATGGTCCGGCTGAGGAACGCGACAACGCAGACTCCGGTGACCAGCATCATCGCCGGGAGCCATCCGGGCGACCAGTGCCGAAAGAGGAGGAATGAGGCGAAGGCGATCAGGGCCGCCCCCCAGAAGACCTTCGCCGTCTTGTTCGGGTCCTCGACGAATTTCCGCGCCCGAGCGCCGAGAATGGCATCGGTGCGGCCGGCGGGAAGCGGCACCGATTTCCCGGTCACGTCGGGGGTGAGGAGAGGGTCGGTGCTCACGACCGAATGAGCTCCTTCGTTGCGGCTGCCACTTAGCGGTGCAGGTGGGAGGGTACCCGGAACAACGCGATGGAACCTCGGGTGACGCGATCCGACGGCGCCCGATGATCACGTCGCAACATCCCCCATCGAACAGCGATCGCCCCTGCCAAGACCCCCTCGCGGGTAGTTGACACCGAGCCGTGCTTGGGGGGTCGCCCCGCTGGGGCTACCATGGGCCGCTATGGACTGTGCATCCTGCGGGCATGCCAACGCTGAGGAGGCACGGTTCTGCGGTGACTGCGGCGAGCCGCTGAGCGGTGAGGTCCGCTGTCCGGGCTGTGACGCGGCGAACCCGGCCGGCCAGGGGTTCTGCAATGCCTGCGGCGAGTCGCTCGAGGCCGGGAGGAAGAAGGTTCCGGACCGCCTCGCCGAGAAGATCCGCGACAGCGCCGACGCGGTCGAGGGCGAGCGCAAGCAGGTGACGGTGCTGTTCGCCGACGTGATGGGCTCGATGGCGCTGGCCGAGAGCTGCGATCCGGAGGAGTGGCGGGGGGTCATGGATCGGTTCTTCGCGATCCTCTCCGACGGGGTCCACGCCTTCGAGGGCACCGTCGACAAGTTCACGGGCGACGGCATCATGGCCCTG
The DNA here is from genome assembly GCA_963727615.1 of uncultured Solirubrobacterales bacterium. Lineage (GTDB taxonomy): Bacteria > Actinomycetota > Thermoleophilia > Solirubrobacterales > 70-9 > VRUE01. The sequence goes on along the minus strand of CAVSHD010000006.1, from coordinate 72,475 downwards.
TTCGGCGCGCCGATCGCCCACGAGGACCACGCCCAGCGGGCCTGCTTCGCGGCGCTCCGCCTGATCGACGAGCTGGCCGAGTTCTCCGCCGAGCTGCGCCGGACCAAGAGCCTCAACTTCCTCGTCCGCATGGGCCTCAACTCCGGCGAGGTGGTGGTCGGCGGGATCGGCGAGAACCTCGACATGGAGTACACCGCGGTCGGCCACACGGTCGGCCTGGCGCAGCGCATGGAGCAGCTCGCGGAGCCGGGCAAGGCCTATCTGACGGAGCACACCGCGTCGCTCGTCGAGGGCTACCTCGCGCTCTCGGACCTGGGCGAGTTCGAGGTCAAGGGGTCGAGCCGCCCGCTCCAGGTATATGAGCTGACCGGCATCGGGGCGGCGCGCGGCCGCCTCGACATCTCCGCCGCGCGCGGCTTCTCGCGCTTCGTCGGCCGCGACGACGAGATGGCGGTGCTCGAAAGCGCCTTCGAGCAGGCAAAAGGTGGGAAAGCGCAGATCATCGGGGTCGTCGGCGAGGCCGGCGTCGGCAAGAGCCGCCTCTGCCACGAGTTCATCCAGCGCTGGCGCACCCGGGGCGTGCCCGTCTACCACACCACCGGCCAGGCCCACACCAGGTCGGTCCCGCTGATGCCGGTGATGCACCTGATGCGCAGCTACTTCGACATCACCGACCAGGACTCGGCGCAGAAGGCGCGGGAGCGGATCGCGGGCAAGCTCCTCCTCCTCGACGAGACCCTGGTCGAGGAGCTGCCGCTGATATTCGACTTCCTCGCGGTGTCGGACCCCGAGCGCCCGGCGCCGAACATGGACGCCGAGGCGCGCCACCGCCATCTGCTCGGCGTCGTCAAGCGCCTGATCAGGGCCCAGAGCGCCGACGAACCCGGCATCAACGTTTTCGAGGACCTGCACTGGCTCGACCCGGCGAGCGAGGTGTTCCTGGCCAATCACGTCGACGCCGTGCAGGGGACCCGGAGCCTGACGATCGTCAACTTCCGCCCCGAGTACCGGGCGAGCTGGACATCGAAGCCCTACTACGGCCAGGTCGCCCTCGTCCCCCTGGGGCCGGAGGCGATCGCCGAGATGATCCGCGACCAGCTCGGCTCGGACCCCTCGCTCGCCGACCTGCCGGCGATCCTCAGCGAGCGGACCGGCGGCAATCCGTTCTTCGTCGAAGAGGTGATGCGCTCGCTGGTCGAGGCGGGCAACCTCGAGGGCGAGCGAGGCTCCTTCAGGTTGGTGCGTCCCGTCGAGGGGGCCGTCGTCCCGGCGAGCGTGCAGGTCATCCTCTCCGCCCGCATCGACCGCCTCGAGCCGGTCGCGAAGCGGGTGCTCCAGGCCGCTTCGGCGATCGGCAAGGAGTTCCCGCAGCCCGTGTTGGCCAGCGTCGTCGAGTTGGGGCCGGGTGAGCTCGAGACCGCCCTCCGTGACCTGGTCGCGGCCGGCTTCCTCTACGAGCAGGAGCTCTATCCGGAGCCGGTCTTCGCGTTCAAGCACCCGCTCACCCAGGAGGTCGCCTACGGCTCCCAGTTGGGCGAGCGCCGCGCCGCGGACCACGCCGCGGTCGCCCGGGCGATCGAAGCGCAGCACCCCGAACAGCTCGACGAGCGGGCCGCCCTCCTCGCCCAGCACTGGGAGGCCGCCGGGGAGACGCTGGAGGCGGCCCGCTGGAACGCCCGCACGGCGAGTTGGAGCGGCACCCGGGACCCGGCCGATTCGCTTCGGCACTGGCGCAAGGTGCGCGAGCTCGCCGACGCCATGCCCGAGTCCGAGGAGTCCGCCGCTCTCGGCCTCACGGCGCGGATCTTCATCCTCCAGTACGGGTGGCGGATCGGCATCGAGCACGAGGAGGCCGCGGAAGTCTTCGCCGAAGCCGAGCAGATGGCGTCGAAGGCCGGGGACCTCTTTGCGCGGGCGATTCTCACATCCCTCTACGGGGGCATCCGTGGTCTCAGCGAAGGCAACTTCAAGGCGATGGATGAGCTCGGGACGCAGTCGATCGCGTTCGCCGAGGAGTCGGAGGACCCGGCTCTGTACCTGATGGTCGCCGGTGTCTCCTACGCGCGGTTCATGCTCGGCGAGTTCGACAGCGCGGTCCGGGTCCTGGATCGCGCCATCGAGCTGGCCGACGGCGACCCCACGGTTGCCGCGGGAACGACGGTGGCCTGTCCTTTCGGGTACTCCCTGATTCAAAAGGGCGGCATCGTCGCCTACCCGGGGGAGTTGGAGGAGGGTCGGGCGTTGATCGGCCAGGGGATGAAGCACTGCCGCGACATGGGAGACGTCGAGACGGTCGGGTGGGGGCACATGTGGCTCGTCTGGAACGCCTACCTCAGCGGCGAGGCCGACCTCGCCTTCGCCCATGCCAAAGAGGCGCTGGATATGGCCGAGCGGATCGGGGACGCGTTCTCCCGGATCTGGGCATGGACCCTCTACGGCGCCGCCGAGCTGCTCCAGGGGCACTGGGATGCGGCGATCGAGGCGCTGGAGCGGGGCATGTCGATGTCGAAGGAGCGCAGCACCGCCGTCGAGGGGAACGGCTGGCGCCTCACCTGGCTCGCCGAAGCGCATCTGGGGAAGGGCGATTCGGAGAGGGCTGTGGAGCTGGCCCGCGAGGCGGTCGACCTGGTCACCGGAATCGGCCCCGACCTCGCCGAGGGGGCGGCGCTGCTGGGCCTCTCCCGTGTGCTGCTCGCCGCGCCTCCGCAGGCTGGGCTCGAGGAGGTCGAGGCGCTGCTCGAGCGGGCCATGGAGGTGGCCGAGAGGATCGGCTTCAAGACCATGGTGCCGGCGGTGCGAGTCGAGCTCGCCGAGCTCGCCCGCGCCAACGGCGACGAGGAGGGTCGCGAGCGCGAGCTGCGCGAGGCCCGACGCCTCTTCGCGGAGATCGGCGCCACCGCCCACGCCGCCCGGCTCGAGGACGAGCTGCCGGCGGCGGCGGGCTGAGCGGATGATCTACAGGGTCTCCGTCAAACCCGGCCTGGCTCAGACCGCGCTGGACCCCCTCTCAGGGGTGCGGTGGCATTCAGTGGTCCTCAAGGGATCACCAGACTGAAACCCAAATTGGCCAGTTCGTCGCTTCCATTCCAGATGGAGACCTGAACGCCTTCTTCTCCACCCACAGAGCAACCGCCGGAATACGTCGATGCATACACGCGCTCTGAGGTCCCTGCGGTCGGCGAGGCCACGGCGGCAAGTTCATTCGGGGGGAGCCCCTCGAGAAAGACACAGTAGGAGCCCGTGGAGATAGGGTGGACGGAAGCCACGCCTTCGCCTTTTGTGATTTTTCCCGAACTCGTCACCAGGGCCCAGGCGCGAGCGGTGCCAGCGGGTCCGCGCGGTCCGGCTTCGCCCCGCAGTCCCGGTGGGCCTTGGTCTCCCTTTGGCCCGGCGGGAAGCTGTCCGTTCTTGAAGTCCGCAGCCCTCAGCGAGTGGTTCTTCACTTTGGCGCTGTTGACGGCGTTCTTCCTGATCTGCTTGGTGCCGACGCTGTTCTTCGCAAGGTGGGATCGGGCGTAGGCGGCTCCGCCGCCAAGCAACAGGAATAGGCAGAGCGTCGAGACGACGTTGGCGTAGCTCAGCTTGGGGCGCATCTAAGGAACCTCCCATTGGGTTTGCGCTTTTGGCCTTGCCTCCCCAACGGGCCGAGGCCCACCAAGCACGGTAGACCTCCGAGGGGGGATTGGTCAACACATTCGCAACGGGCTTAGGCAGCGACTCGGGCTTAACGTGAATGCCCCGGGCAGTGGCTGACCGGTCCCGGGAAACGGCAGGTTTGTTCGCGTTCGCGCCTAGAAAGCGGCGGTGGCTTGGCGAGGAAGCCTCTGTGTGCAGCGGATTCTCAGTCCGTCGCTGTTTGGCGCTCCAATGCCCTGTGACTAGCCTTGGGTCCCCAAGTGGGGTCCGAGAAGCGGTGCGCAGTCTCCGTGAACGCCCGGTCGGCCATATGAGGCGCACACGTCATAAAGCATCGCCTCCCGCTGGACGGCTTGTGTGAGGACGTCGTGTAGCTACCACGACAGCGCGCTAGTCCCACCCCTCAATACGCCTTCGACACACCGTATTCAGCTTGTGAGTGTGTGAACCCTTCGGATTCCAGTTGTTCCACCAGGCCCGATTCGGAAAACGATGTGTATTCGAGGTAGCCTTTGGCCGATTTGACTGCCTGTTCGTTCCAGTCTGCTCCTGCGTGGCTTGAGCCGTACTGAGCGTCTGCTGCGCTGAACCCTTCGGATTCCAGTTGTTCCACCAGGCCCGATTCGGAAAACGATGTGTAATCGAGGTAGCCTTCGGCCGACTTCAGCGCATTTTCCTGCGAGGCCGTCGTAGCCGGTTCTGGCTTCGGCTCCGGCTTCGGTTCTTCGCTCTTGCCCGTTGCTTCGCCTGCGCCTGCGCCTGCGCTCGGAGATACCGTTTTCGTGACAGTCTTTGTTTCGCTGCTCCCGCAGGCTGTAAGGACAATCGCCGATGCGACGACTAGAAGCAACGCGAGGACCTGATGTTTCGACATTATTTGTCTCCTCGGTAGGCCAGGAAGATATGACTTCCCGCTTTTTTCCGACGCTACCACGAGGTTGAGCGGCCACGCAAAGCCGCCGACTCGCACCGATCCAAGCACCCTTACAGCCATCCGAGTGACTGCGTCCGTTCGGCGGGCTGCTCGTCGCCCTTTGCGAAGCAGCGGTCGATAGCCGCGCTTGCGTAAACCGCGACCCCGGTGAGGCAATAAGGAACAGCTCTGTATACGAAAATGCCACAGCTTTTCGCAATGACAATCGCTTGACTCCCCCGGGTGTTACGTGAAAGGGTCGCGCCATGCGGGCGGGAGTTTCGTCGTCGTGCTGGTCCTAATTGCGTCGATCCTTGGCGTGGTCGGATGCGGCTCGGGCGAATCCAGTACTTCGTCTGAACAGCAGCAGGTTCAGCAGGAAACAAGGCACCAAGCGCAGGTCATCAAGGAACGGGCTCTGGCAAAGGCTCGGGCGGCAGTTCGACGGATCAAGCGCAAGGCTCGGAAGAAGGCACGGCGCGCCGAGGCGCGGGCGGAATCCGCTGCCGCCGATGCTGAAGCCGAACAATCCCTCTACGAAGAAGAAGAATCAGAAGAAGCGTGTAGCTGCGACCCTAACTACACGGGTTGTGTGCCCAACATCGGGTACGACGTTGACTGCGCCGAAGTCAGCGGCCCGGTTGAAGTCGTCGGCATCGACATGGACGGCCTCGATGCAGATGGAGATGGGGTCGGTTGCGAGTGACGGTTATGCAGCAGTGGGAGTACTACGTCGAGACCTTCAGCCTCGCGGAACGCTGGAGTTCCAAGAAGCAGGCGCAAGAAGTCCAGAACTTCATTGCCCGGCTTAATGCCATAGGAGCTGAAGGCTGGGAGCTGGTAACCCAAGCCGAGGTCACCCTGAAAGGCGGCTTTACGGGCGCTGTGAAGGGGGAGATGACCGTCTGCTTCTTCAAGCGGCAGGTCGCGGCTTGAATCGTTTCGGGCGGCAGCTCTCGATCTCCTGGTTCGGACCTTAGGATTCCATCCCATCGCCGCCTATGAGCCACAGATCAGGACAGCTGACCAGGTAGAGGCAGAGTTTCAGGTGGCCGCGCAGAACTTTGCTTCACAGGCACAGGAGATCCTTGGGGCCGATGACTTGGAGGGTGTCCTCCAAGAGATTCAGAGCAAGGACCTAAGCGCGGCATATTCTCGGTACCTCATATTTGTTCACCGCTTCATCGTCGCTGAGATGGATACCGACGCACCCTCCAAGCGCGGAATCGGTCGACTTGCTGATAGCGATCCCCCGCCGAGGCTTGGCGCGAAGTACCGGAAGCAACTTCGGAGCGAGGACGCCAGGCGCTCCATCGGGCTCGCCGCTGAGCGGCTCATGCTTTTGGGGTTTGCCGCACAAGCTGCCTTCTATAACGAGGGACTTGATTCGGTGGACCGCGAGGATGACGCGTGGGCAATGTGGCTACGGCACCTGAGCGCGTACTACAACGACACAAGCGAGCTGGCTGACCGTGCGAGAAACGAAGAGCGGTCCAACGTAGGACTGACCGGGGCGATGCTGATCATTCTGGGCGACCACGGCGGGGGCGAACTCGTCGAGGGCTTTGAAGAGCACCGCATCATCAAGGGTCTTCGCAAGAACACATGGCACAACGCCAGAGCGGCTAGCTATCTCCTCCTAATGATGGGAGCGGGTCGTGCACTGCATCATGTCCTTAGCGATGAGGTGGATCCGACCTTTGGATCTCTGCAATCGGTGCGCCTGCTTGAGGATTACCGAGAAAAGCGCAGCAAGCGCCAAATGATTGCCCAGGTCTATGAGGAGGACTAGAGCTGCATAAGAGCCAACGTTGCCCCGTGCGTGCCTCGACTCACCCGTCTGAGCGTTCTGGACCCTTCGTAGCGCTTACGAACGCAGGCAGACAGGGAACAGAGCGCATACAGCAATGTTCGTGGAAGGTTTCGACCTGGCTCGTTGGTCCCCATCCTGGGACCCGGCACCACTCAGACAACCAGGCAGAGCCAACTTGTGACGGACTGATACTCCGTGAGTGCCCGTCTGGGCTCAGCGCCCCGGATAGGACCTGGCGGCAACCGCCCTGTCTCGACGGACGCGGACTAGAGCAGACCACCCAGGACTTCGACCACCTTCTCATCCTGTGCGTTGCCCTTCCCTGCGATGCTCAGCAGGGCCGACGCCCAAGCGAGCTCGTCCAGCGACGGCTGTTGTTCGACCAGCATTCGCGCCAGCCAGCGCCGGGCCATTTCGGGGTAGCGCGTCGGCTCCTTACGAGCAGCCAGCAGGGTCAGTCTCAGGGCGTCCGCAAGGCTGATTCGGGGCAGAGAGCGAGCAAGTTCGAGAGCAACCCCGTAGGACCCTGTGCGCAGAGCGGTCTGAAATTCGCCATATGGGGAACCTGCCGTGCCGATACGAACAGATGTTCGCATGATGGTCAAGGGAGCCGACTCAAAAATCCGAGGTACTTAAAAGACCCTGCTTACGACGGACTCGCCGGTTAAGGTAAGCGCGTGGCAGAGCCGTCCAAACAAGTCGTAGAAGCGCTTGAAAAAGCCGTCGCAGCGGTCGATGCGGCGAAAGTTCCCTAAAGACCTCCGCGAGGTGGCCTTCAACGCCGCCTTGGGCGGTCCGGCCCAGGGACCATCGCTGCCGCCGGGGACGCCGCTTCAGCCTCCTCCACCGCCCGTGGACTCCTCAGACGGGGTCGGGAAAATCGCAGCCAAGCTCGAACTTGACGTAGCGAAGGTGGGCCTCGTGTTCGACGTGGACGAGGACGGGCTGCATTTGACGGTCAAGCGGGACCTTCTCTCTGATCAGATCAAAGTCGCACAGCAAGAGGTTGCTTTTCTCACCGTGGCCGGTGAAACGGCGCTCGGAAACGAGTGGACCCCCTTGAAAGTCGTTTCAGAGGCGGCGGAGGACCGAGGTGTTCGCGACACCAACTTCGCGAAGTGGGTCGGCCAGCTTGATGGCGACGGCCTTCGCTTCAAAGGGAAACCTAAGAGCCGCGAGGTCAAGATCAATGCGGTCGGATTCTCGAAGGCTGCCGAGATTGTCAAACGCCTAACGGACGAGTCATAGACACTTCATCCGGACTCACGATCCAGCGCCTCAAGCAGCAACAGGATCGGGTGCTGGTCGTGGGGGCCATCGTCGAAGCCCGTGTCGAGGGCGGCTGGTTCATTCCCCGTCAAGTAGCTGACATGTTCGAGGCGCTTCGGCTTCCTCGACCAGGAAACGTCAGCGAGGCGCTCGCTGGTCTCAAACGGAAGGGGAAGACGGTCACGCGCCGCAAGGACGGGAAGTGGGGACTGACTCCGGAAGGCAGGGTGGCGGTCACGGAGTTGATCGAGGTACTCGATGTCGCGGCCATCGAAGCGGAGATCGCCGAGGTCGGGAGCGCTGAACTGCAAGAGGCTCAGCACCCCCTGATACCACCTGAGCTAGCCCCCGTGAAATGGGCCGTGCCGATCGGCCGACTGCTCGATGAGTTCCCCTTTGACTCCAACGTCTTCTGCATGACGCGGTTCCCAAGGGAGGAGAAGGAGGACGATCTTCCCGACCCCGTCAAGCACGTGATCGAGGCTGCTCGTGAGGCGCTGGCAGCCCACGGACTGCATATGCATCTGGCATCAGACCGGCAGGCGGACGATGAGCTTTTCGGCAACATCGCCGCCCACATGTGGGCCTGCAAGTACGGGATTGGCCTGTTTGAGACGCGGTTCGGTGAGGAGTACAACGACAACCTCCAGATCGAGGTCGGCGCAATGCTGATGACGGGCCGGCGGGTGGCCTTAATGAAAGATCGCGACACGCCGAAAATGCCGACTGACTTCGTGGGCCATATCTACAAGTCCGTCGATTTCGATGACCCGGGGTCAGTCGCTACGGCGATTGGTAGCTGGGCCACTGACGACCTCGGACTCTGAGGTAGCTTGCGGATATGCCGGGGCCGGGTGCAATCAAGAAGCCGACGGTATTCATAAGTCACGCTGCTACCGACGAGCCGATTGCAGCGGTCGTAAGTGACGAAATCAACCGGATCTTCGCGGACGGTGTCGATGTCTTCGCCTCCAGTGTTCCCGGCGTCATCAAGCCAGGCGCCGAGTGGCTCAAAGAGATCAACAAGAGCCTGACGGCAGCGACTGCGGTGATCGTGATCGTCACGCCCACATCTATTAATCGACCGTGGGTCTGGTTCGAGGTAGGGGCGTCGTCGTCAAAAAATGGAGGAGGGCAAGGGGCAGATCATTCCCTTGTGTGTTCCGGAGATCGATAAGGGGAAATTGCCGGAGCCATTGGGGCGGCTGAACGCGATGTCGCTCGGAAAAGCGGTGGAGAGCAAAGCAGTGTTCGAAGCCCTGATTGATCAATTCGGTTTTTGGGAAAATCTCGGGGTTCAAGCACGCCAGGATAAAGCGAAGCTGCCTAGGTATCGGGACCTGACCGTCGCCGAGGCGGATTTGCAATCGGGCACTATCTACTCGGGTCCGTACGCCGGGTATTCCGAGGAAGAGCTAACCCTGGTGGTGGAGGACAAGCTCGTGAAACCCCATTGGTCGCAAGAAGCAATGCGACCCTATGCAAGTGAAAATCTCTTAACAGGAAAGCTGACACATTTCAAGGAGTTAGATGAGCAGCATGCGCTGCCCCCAGGCACGGCGAAGAAGCATCTCGCGGCAGTAGTGGAGGCGGAGTATCCGATTCGTGTCGCGCGTGAGACCGACAATACGATTCGCTTCGAAGAGGGGAACTGGAGGAACGGCAGGAATGGATGGCCGAGAAGGGCTACTACTAGCGGGAACCAGCTCACCCGCTATCTAGCTCTAATAGCGGGAAGCGGGGGCATTGAACAAAGCCACCCGGCAAATGGCCGTCCGGGCTCTCCGGGGGCTTCCGCTTCTCGCGCATAGGAGGCGCGAGTGGATCGAGACCTTGGGATCGGACGCTGAGCGCCGGGCGTGGGCGTCCCGCTGGGCGCAGGCGAGTTCGTCCGCGCGCTCGTTCAACTCGACCCCGGTGTGACCGGGGACCTTCGCCCAGTCCACCTGGTGACGCTCAACCTCGGTGAACAGCTCCTTCCACAGGTCGCGGTTCTTCACCGGCGTTCTGCCCGATGTCAGCCAGCCGTTTCTTTGCCAGCGCTCAAGCCAGCCCTGGTCGAAGGCGTCCATCACGTAGCTGGAGTCGATGTGGATGCAAACGCGCGCGGGCGCGGGCAATTCGCGCAATCCGGCGACGACCGCCATCAGCTCCATCCGGTTGTTCTGGTCGCGGCCTCGCCGCCGAAGACCTCCCACTGCTTGGCGATGCTGCCATCGGCCCGGCGGGCAACGGGGACCCGCCCCGTACCCGCCGGCGCCGCTGGTCTGGTTAGCGCAGGCGCCGTCGGTCCAGACGTCGTAAGTGAGGTCGCTGGGCGAAGCCACGAGCCCGCAGTCTGCCCTAACGGACGCCGGAAGCGCTCGCACACGGGGAGTTTAAAGGCCAGGACTCAACTATTTGACTCTGACAGCGGGAAGCGGCGGCATTGCCGAAAAGCCATATGGCAAATGGGAGCCTTGGCATTGCGGCCTCGCGACTGGGCTATTTCCACCCCATGCACCAATGCGCTAATGCGCTTCGCGCGAACATTTCGGGACCCAGTTGGGACCCGATGCCCTGCCCGAGAAGCGGAACCACAAGGGCGCAAACGTATTACTAGAGCGCCTTGAATAGATGCCGGAGGAGGGACTCGAACCCCCGACACGCGGATTATGATCGGCGTCTTGTCTCTCCAGTTGGCTTTGTAGAGCCGAAAATCGTCCAGTTCGTTGTGTCCCGAAGGGTACGTTTTTGCCTAGTTGGGGACACATTTCGGGACACATTTTTCGGTCCGGTGAGCAGCCTACCGTGGAGGCATGAGTTCCTCCTCGATCGTCTTCCGCGAAGCCCCGATCAGCGGCCACGTCTTCCGCCGCAAACGGAAGTCGGGCGACCGCTGGATGGCGAAGTGGCGCGACGGCGAGGGCCAGCACCAGGCCGTGCTCGGCAAGGCGTGGACGAAGCGGGGGAGGCCGGCCGAGGGGTACCTGACCAAGCAGGGCGCCCAGCGCGAGCTCGATGCGATCCTCGCCGACGCCCGGCGCCACAGGATCACCAGCCAGCCCCGCCTCGCCAGCACGGTCACCTTCGCCGAGGCGGCGCGGGAGTGGCTGCGCTATGTCGAGCACGACCGCAAGCGGCGGCCGTCGACGATCGCCGACTACCGCTGGATCGTCGAGCGGCGATTGCTCCCCGACTTCGGCGAGCTGGCGCTTGAGGCGGTCACGACGCAGCGCATCGACAACTGGCGGGTCGAGCTGGTCGCGGCGGGAGGCATCGCCGACGGCGAGGGCCTCTCGGCGCGGACGATCAACAAGTACCTCGGGGTCATGCACAGCATCCTCAAGCGAGCGCAGCGAACCTATGGCCTCACGGCGAACGCCGCCGCCTGGGCCGAGCGCCAGCCGGTGACCCGTTCCGGCGACTTCGACGTGCTCTCGGCAGCGGAGGTGGAGGCGCTGGCGCGGGCGGCGCGCGAGGGTCGTCACCGCAAGCCGCCCAAGCACCCGACCGGCTTCGAGTGGCGGGCGAAGCTGCGCCAGCAGGACCAGCAGGACGCGGCGATCTTCCTCACCGCCGCCTACGCCGGCCTGCGCCTCGGCGAGTTGCGCAGCCTGCGCTGGCGCGACCTCGATTTCGGCAAGCGCCTGATCCACGTCCGCCACTCCTACGTGATGCGCAACGAGGACGCGCCGAAGTCCGGCCGGGTCCGCAGCGTCCCGATGATCGACCAGGTGGCCGTCGCGCTCGACCAGCTCAGCCGCCGTAACGGCTGGACCGGGGAGGAGGATCTCGTCTTCGTCAACCCGACCGGCGAGCACATCGAGGACAGCGCCCTGCGCCGCCGCTTCTATGCGGCTCTCAAAGCAGCCGGCCTCAAGCACATCCGCTTCCACGACCTCCGCCACAGCTTCGGGACCCTCGCCGTCCAGGTCTTCCCGCTCACCGACGTCAAGGCGTACATGGGCCACGCCGACATCGCGACGACGATGATCTACGTCCACCACGTCCCCCAGGTGGACGCAGCCGAAAAGCTCTCAACGGCCTTGCGCGAAGCCTCGACGGGTCCGCCTGTGCCATCGGCTCGGCCGGCGGCCTGATGAACGACTGCCCCCACGTTGCGTGCATTGACCTAGATGTAGGTCAAGTGACCTATATTTAGTCCATCTGATCTAAGCTTAGGACACTCGCGATGGATGTCTCGAAACCCTTTACGGCCATATCTTCAAGCGTCGACGCCGACGTGCTCGTCGTGCTGGCAGGTTCTACCAAGCCTCGCAGCGGGCGTGAGCTGGCTCGTCGGGCGGGGCGCTCCAACACGGGCGTCCAGCACGTTCTCGACCGCCTCGTCGAGCACGGCCTGGTCGACCGCGAGGACGTGGGCCGGACCTTCCTCTACGAGCTGAATCGCGATCACCTGCTGGCTCCGACCGTCGAGCAGATGGCGGGGGCGCGAACTGAGCTAATCCGCCGGCTTCGCAAGGTGATCGGCGCTTGGGAGCCTGCGCCCGTTCACGCCTCCCTCTTCGGCAGCGCGGCTCGCGGCGACGGCGACACGAGCAGTGACATCGACCTTCTAATCGTGCGGCCCGCCGATCTCGACCCCGAGGACCCGGCCTGGCGCGATCAACTCGACGAACTCGCTGACTCGGTGCGCCGCTGGACCGGCAACAACGCCGGCATCGCCGAGGTCTCCGAGGGCGAGCTTCCGCGACTGCGCAAAGACCGTCCGCCCGTCGTGGAAGAGGTCAGCGAGGACGCCGTCGACCTCGCCGGTGAAGACACGCGCAAGCTCCTCAGGCGACTGTGATGGCGCGCAAGCAGCCGCGGACCCAGGCGTGCGGAGAGCCCCAGGCGCGACAGCGCCTCGGGCACGCTAGGAGCTTCCTCGAGGTCGCTGAGCTGGCTGCGGACGTGAGCGATCCCTCACTTGAGTATGGAAGTGTGGCCGCCTCCGTCGCAATCCTTGCTGGGATCGCAGCTGCCGATGCCGCCTGCTGCAAGGAGCTCGGAAAACGTTCCCGTTCCGACAACCATCACGATGCCGAGCTGCTGCTCGAACAGATCACTCCCGGCGGCAAACGAGCGGCCAGCCAGCTGCGCCAGTTGATCGAGATCAAGGACACCGCCCACTACGGCTTCATTGACGTAAGTGCGGCACAGCTCAAGCGATCTCTGCGCCAGGCTCGGCATCTCGTCGAGTTCGCCGAGGAGATCATGCGCCGGTAGAACTGGCGGCGCCGGCCGTAACATCCAGACGATGAGCGCGGGAATCAGCCCCATCGGGACGGCCGTGTCCGACGACATTCAGGAGTCCCTCGAGGACCCTGAGTTCCGAGCCGAGCACGAACGACTCGCGCCCTACGATGCACTTGCCCGACTCGTCATCAAACGTCGCGGCGAGCTTGGCCTGACGCAGGCGGAGCTGGGGGCTCGGATCGGCACGACGGCCGCGACGGTTTCTCGGGTCGAGAGCGGTCAGCACGCCGTCAGGGCTCGGACTCGGCAGATGCTCGTCGAATTTCTCGGCATCGACCACGTGGAAGGCAGGGATGAGCGACGACTTCGCTCCCTCGCGACCATTCCTAACGCCGCTGTGACCTCCGGCCGTAAGAGTTCTCAGTGACCCAGCCACCCAAGTCCGCGCGAGTGAACCGCAGCCCGCGTCCGACCTTCACGTGCGGCAGCCCCCGCGAGCGCACCAGCTCATAGAGCGTGCTGCGCGGCACACGGAGCAGTTTCGCCGCCTCGCGGGCATTGAGTAGTGGCTCGGTGAGTAGATCGGTCTCGGGCATCTCCTACCCCTGCTGTCCGTCACGGGCGCTCATTGCATCGGGTACGTCCTGCCGATCCCGGCGATGCCCGGTCGATTTCCAGCGGTAGGACAGAACAACCGAAAAGGAGACCTCACCACAACGCCAAGGAGTCAGCGTCAGCCACCACGAAACGCCCACCAGCAAGAACCCGCCGAGCAGACATCTCACACCAGCCAGGCAGCACTGAATCCTCCATGCCGCAGCCCTAACAGCCAACAGCAACCACCCTCACGCCACATCACTTGGCAGGTGACCCGATGCAAAACGCCCTCTCCGGCGACAGAGACGGTAGATGCTCTCGATCGGAAAGCTCGGGCGCGGCCAGGAGCGCTACTACCTCGACAAGGTCGCCGAAGGCGCCGAGGACTACTACTCCGGCGAGGGCGAGGCGGCCGGGGAGTGGATCGGTGACGCCGCTGCCGCATCTTGGCCTTGAAGGCGAGGTCGGCGAAGACCAGCTCGTCGCCATGTTGACCGGCCGCAACCCGGTCGACGGCGAGCCGCTGCTCTCGATGCGAGGCGTCCGGGGCGACGGCCCTGTCCCAGGCTTCGACCTCACCTTCTCCGCTCCCAAGTCGGTCTCCCTGCTCTGGGGCCTCGGCGGCCCCGTTGCCGCCCACGAAGTCCAAGCCGCCCACCGCGAAGCCGTCGGTGCCGCCCTCAGCTACATGCAGCGCGAAGCCTGCTGGACGCGCCGGGGGGCCGGAGGCTCGGAGTTCGTCAAGGGCAACGGCTACCTCGCCGCCGCCTACCGCCACCGCTCCTCGCGAAACGGCGATCCCCAACTCCACACCCACGTCCTCATCGCCAACGCGACCCAAGGGCCGGACGGCCGCTGGACCCGTCTCTACCACCCGGCGATCTATGACCACGCGACGACCGCCAGCTACATCTACGAGGCGCACCTGCGCCACGAGCTGACCCAGCGCCTCGGCGTCGAGTGGCAGCCCGTCCGCAAGGGCATCGCCGAGATCGAGGGCTTCGCCGACGCCCACCTGCGAGCGTTCTCCACCCGCCGCGCCGAAATCCTCGAGGCGGCAGGGCCGGACGCCTCGGCACGCTCGATGCAGGTCGCAACTCTTGCCACCCGCAAGCCGAAGGAAGCCGACGTCGGCCGTGGGGAACTGCTGTGAGCGCTGGCGCTCCCGCGCCGAGGAGATCGGCCTCGACCGCGAGACGATCGAGCGTACCTTCGATCCAGAGCTGCGTCTGCGCCCCGGCGCCGCCGAGGCCCGCACGGTCTCTACCTGGCAGGTAGACCGTGCGGTCTCGGCGGCTGCGTCTCATTTCGACCGCCGCGATGCGATCCAGGCCGTCGCGGGTCTGCTGCCCAATGGAGCGCCGGGAGCCGAGGTCGAGCGTCTGGCCGACGCCTACCTCGCTTCCGAGTCGGTGATCCAGATCGCCGAGAGCGCCAAAGGCCCCCGCTACACCACCCGCCGAATCTGGGAGCTGGAGCGCGAGGCGCTGGCGGCGGTTGAGCGGATGAAGACCCAGGGCCCGCCTTCGGCCGGCGAGCTGATCGCGGCCAGGGTGATCCCTGCCCGCCCGACCCTGAAGGCAGATCAGCGCGAGATGGTCAGGCGCCTGCTCACGAATCCCGAGGGAGTCGCCGTCGTGATCGGCGAGGCCGGCACGGGCAAGACCTTCGCGATCGTCGCCGCGGCTGAAGGCTGGGCGCAGGCGGGGACCCCGCTGCGCGCGGCGGCACCGACCTGGCGGGCAGCGAACGTGATGCGCGACGAGGGCCTGCCGGCGACCGCCGTCGCCAGCCTGCTCGTCGAGCTGGACCGCGCAGAGCATGACGGTGGCGAGGGGTTGGCGCAGGGATCGGTGCTGCTGATCGACGAGGCCGGGATGGTGGACTCGGCGACGTTGGCACGACTTGGTCTCTCACGCCGAGGCGAGCCGAGGCGAAGCTCGTCCTCGTCGGCGACCCCGAGCAGCTGGGGGAGATCGAGGCGGGTGGGCTGTTCCGCGCGATCGCGGATCGAACCGAGCCGATCCGCCTCGACGAGGTGATCCGCCATGAGCACGAGCTTGACCGCGAGGCAGCGAAGCGGATTCGCGAGGGCGAGGGCCGCGAGGCGCTGCGTCTCTACCGCTCCGAGGAGCGAGTGACGATTGCTCCCGACGCCGAGGCAAGACGGGAGGCGATGGTCCGTGACTGGCACGAGTCCTTCGAGCGCGGCGAGGACGCGGTGATGATCGCCAAGCGAAACGTCGAGGTGCAGAAGCTGAACGCGATGGCGCGCGAAGTTCGCAAGCAGGCCGGCAAGCTCGACGCCGAGGAGATCGAGGTCGGCGAAGCCCGCTTCGCCGCCGGCGATCAGGTCATCACCCGCGTCAACGACCGCACCGCGGATATCTACAACCGCGAGCGCTGGCAGCTCGCCGAGGTCGACGCCGAGCAGAGGCGAATCGTCCTCGAAGGGATCGACCAGGCGAAGCGAGTAGAGGTCGGGGCCGAGTATCTGGCGCGGACCAACCCGCATTCCGATGCCCCGGCGCTCGAACACGCCTACGCAGTGACGACCTACTCGGCGCAAGGATCGACGGTTGACCGCGCCTTCGTCATGGCCGACCCCTCGATGGACAAGCAGGAGCTCTACGTCGCCGCCTCGCGCGCCCGCGAGGAGACCTACCTCTACGCGACCCCGGAGGTCCAGGTACACCGCGAGGAGATCGCCCCACGCTCGCCCCAACTTCGCGAGGGCATCCCGCATATCGCCGAAGCAGCAGAGCGCGACCGCGCCCAGCTCGCCGCCCACGCCATCGCCCAGCTCGACGCCCTGCCGACTTCAGAGCTGGTTGAGCGGCGCGACAGCCTCAGGCCGCAGGCACGCCAGGAGCGGATCAACGAGGACGAGCGCGCGGAGCTACAGAAGCGGATCGAGGGACTAGCCGAGTTTCTCGCCGGCATCGACGCGCAACGCGAGCGAGCCTATGAACTGTCGCGTAAGTTGCGGCGCTCCGAGCGCGAGCGGATCGATCGCACGGAGCAGAGGACCGAGCAGACTCTCGATCGCATGGAAACCGAGCTCTGCCAAATGCCGCCGGTCGAACACGCCGCCCGCTGCGAACTGGCGGCCGCCGAGCAGGTCCTCGGCGAGCGCCTGCGGGCGGCAGTCCACGCCGCCCGCCTGTCCCCTCCGACCTACATCACCAAGGAGCTGGGGGAAAGGCCACTTGACGGTATGAAGCAGAGGGCGTGGGACCGAGGCGTGGGGGAGATCGAGAGCTATCGCCAGCAGAATGGGATCAAGGACCCGACCAGGGCGCTTGGGCGCGAGCGGGAGCAGGTGGCGCAGCGGGCAACCCTGCGGCGCATCCACGAGACTCAGCGAGTCATCGGGCTGGGGCGGCATGCGTCCCATGAGCGCGATCTTGGTCGTGCGATGGGGATCGCGCGATAGCCGCTATAGCTCAGGCACTGTGCATTGCGGGAGCGCAGCGACGCCATCTCAGCGCTTCCGCTCCTCGTCCAAGGGAGGAGCGTGAGCGGCATCCGTACGCGCTCGCATCCACCCAAGAGGAGGCCACATGGCTGAGCAAGATCAGATGGGGTATCCCGACCGGCAGTCGTCGGTCTCGCGCGCGGGCCCGGGGAGCCGAGCCACCCAACCCCGACCGCTCGCGGTCGCGATCAGTGCTCGGCGTTTGATGAAAAATCGATGTCCAAATCAGCGCCGGCTCGCGACCAGGGCGACTGCGAGAACCAGCGAGAGGGCGACCAGGGCGCCGAGCGCGCCGAGCCAGCCGACCCCGGTCGATTGCCGTTGGGAGTCGACCCATGCGACGAAGACGACCGGGACCAGCACCGAAAGGGCGAGTGCTCCACTGCGCACGATCGCACGCTTGTCGTGGCCCGTGTCTTGGCGTCGGTCGGCAATCTCGATCGCCGCATCGACTGTCGTTGCCTCGCCGTCATAGAAGGCGAGCACTCGTCGCCCGAGCTGGCGGGTATGAGACTCGCACCCCCAGGCCATCGCGATCATGAAGCTGACCGGGAACACCCATGTCGTCAGCCAGATCATGGTCCCGACGGCGATTCCGGCCGCGGTGCGCAGGCGGGGATAGCTGGTCTCGATTTGGTCGACGTCGTTGTCGGGCGCCGAGAGGAACCCGCCGAAGATGAGCAGCAGGTAGGCGCTGTGTATCCAGGTGCGCAGCGGACGGCGCTCGCTGGGCTTCTCGGGCATCGACACGTCGCGGATTCGGACGAGAGCACTTTCGGCGGCTTCGGGGCTGGGGTGCACGCCGCGCAGGGCGAGCATCTCGGCCACAGTGCGCATTGCCGCGGGGTCGCGTTCATAGAGTGCGGCGACGCGGAGCGTCATGCGCGCCTCCTGCTGCAGGTAGGCCATGTACCCGGGGATGAGGGCGATCAGGAACGGGGTTCCGGCCACGGCGCCGTCGATCCGCGCCACCGCCGCAGATTGGGCGCGCAGCTCCTCGGCAAGCGCCGCCGGTGGAGTACCGGGCCGGCTTTCGCGAGCCCGCTTGGCCCAGTCCCGAGAGGAATCCCCGAGGCGTTGCGACGCCTGGAGCGAGAGGCGCTCGGCGACGTGTTCGGGATCTCGGTAGGCGATGCGAACCAGTGCCCGCGTTCCAGCCAGCGCCCCCCGGACGCTCGTCCTTCGCCTTCGTTGGGAACTCTCGTCCCCTGGGATCGCCGGGCCCGGTCTTCCGTCAACCTTCATGGCGATCCTCCTCTTGGAGTTCCTCAAGCCTTGCGAGTCGCGCGCTGATCCGCTTCAGCTCCTGAGCCATTTCGCGATCCGTCGAAGCTGTGTAGCGACTACGCGCGTTCTCGACAAGAGTCGCGGTTATCGAGGCGGTGATGACGGCGAGGAAGCCGATGCCCGCGAGCATCACCATCGCGGCGATCACCCGCCCCTCGGTGTGTTGCGGCGTCACGTCCCCGTAGCCGACGGTCGTGACGGTCTGCAGAGCCCACCAGAGCCCTGTCCCCAAGCTGGGGAAGTCCTCGCGGTCGAGGAGCCAGCCGAGCGTGCCGCTCGCAAGGGTGACGAGCAACGTGAAGCCGGCGATCAACCTCGCTGCCCGTCGAGCGGTCAGTGGTTTGCTCAGCAGCCGCCGAGCCGAGCGCGAGGGTGGCTGAACCTGATCGGCTTCGCTCATCCGGTCGTTTCCCAGCGCGCCGAGAGCGCCAGCTTCGCCAGATAGGCGACGATCACCCCGACGATGATCAGCGGGGCAACGCCTGGGCCCGCGGATGCGGTGAACATGATGCCGAGCACGGCTCCGGCGAGTGGCAGCTCCAGCACGGAGACCACAGCGGCGCCGATTCCAACCGCCACGGCAGGTGCCAGATCGAAACCGGGCAGCTGGGCGGCCATCAGGCCACCCGCCGCGCCGAGGAACATGGCGGGAAAGACCGGGCCGCCGCGGAAGGCTGCCAGTGAGAGCGAGTAGGCGAGGCCCTTGAATGCGATCAGCAAGGCGAGCGCCGAGAGCGACCAGGCCCCCGGGTTGGATACCAGCGGGCCGAGGGCGTCCTGCCCTGAGAACAGCACCTGGTCGACGCTCTTGTCGGCAGTCTGAGAGAAGGCGATCGCCAATCCCGACACGGCGAGCCCGACGGCCGGCAGGGCGACAAACGGCCTTGACGCCACCAACCCCCGCGAAGCCCGGGCGAGCCGAAAGATCGCGAACGCGACGATGGCGACGACCGGTGCGAACAGGACGGTCCAGCCGAAGTTGGCGAGGTCCGGGGCGGGAAACTGGGGCAGTTGCAGCGGGCTGATCGCGATGTCGCCGGTGCTGAGACCCGTCCACGAACCCATGCCGATCCAGACGAGCGACCCGATGCCGGAGGCGAGCAACCCTGGCACCAGCATCAGCGGCAGTCTCGGCCCGCCGAGCCCGGATGCCTCGATCAGGATCACCGCCGCGATGATCGGCGAGCCGAAGAGGAACCCGAGGGCCGAGAAGGTCGCCGCCACGGCCAGCAGCTCGCCCACCTCCGGCGGCGTCGTTCCCCGCAGCCGCTTTGCCGTGAAGATGCCGAGGCCGCCGCCGATCGCGATCAGCGGGGCCTCGGGGCCGAGCACCAGCCCGAGCCCGATGGACGCGAGGCCCGCGACGACCACCCCCGGGACGTCGATGGGCTGCGTGGGGGTCGCGTTCAGCCCATCGGCTGGAAGATGGCCGCCCCGACCCGGGAGGCGCACCGCGGCGAACGCCGTGACGAGGCCCGCAAGCGCGAGAACCGGGAGCGACCACAGCAGAGGAGCGCTTTCGAACCCCAGGGCTTCGGGGAGATCCGTGAAGACCCACCGCTGCATGTAGTAGATCAACTCGAGAAAGCCCCACGCCGCGAGCGCCGCTACGACGCCGATGGCGCTGGCAAGGGCAAGCAGGACGCGGAACTGTTTGCTGCGAAGGATCGCCCTTGGTTCCAGCTCGGAAGCGGCGACGTCCGTCGCGCTGCCCTGGTCGCTCTCGGTCATCCTGTCAATCCAAACCGTTACGTGGCGGTCTGACATCACACAAAGGGGATGAATTTCATCCGAACTGGATGAATCCCAAGGGTTCATCCCATCGGGACGATGTCCAGTCACAGCTCCGGGGCTAGGTTCTCGCCATGTCCGATTCCGACCGAGACCGAACGTGGCAGCAGCTGGGCGCTGCGAGCGGGCTGTTCGCGGCTCTGCTCTTCGTCGTGGCGTTCATCGTCTTCCTCCATGCCGACCCCGGTGGCGGCAATACGCCCCGGCTGCCGAACATCGCCAACGCGCAGGCGGCGCCGGCCTTCATCGCCGACCATCTGAACGGGATCAAGGCCCAGGTGATGCTGAACGCCATCGGGCTCACCCTGTTCCTGTGGTTCCTCGGAAGCCTCCGCGGCGTCCTCGGTGCGGCAGAGGGTGGGCGGGCGAGAGGATCGGCGATCGCCTCGGGGGGCGCCCTTGTAGGGGTCGCGCTGACGCTGGTCGGCCTCGTGCTCACCGCGACCTCCACCCTCACGACCAGCCTTCCCCAGGCTGAAACCGTCTCGACCCTCTACGTCGCCGCGGCCCTCTCCTTCGCCTTCGGCGGCGCCGCCTTCACCGTCTTCTTCCTCGGCGTCGCCGAGGTCAGCCTGCGGGCCGGGGGCCTGCCGAGATGGCTCGGCTGGTTGGCCGTGCTCGCCGCCGTCGCCTCGGTCTTCGGTTTCGTCACCCCCTACGCGCAGAGCGGGATCTTCAACCCGGCGACCGGCGGGCTCGGCTTCTACGCCCACTACATCGCCTTCGTCGTCTGGCTCTTCCTGGCGAGTGCGGTGCTGATGCTCAGCCAGCACCGCCGGGCGCACGCGTCGGCGCCGCCGTCGAGCGGGGCGGCCGAAGGAGGGGCGCCATGAGCCGCGTCTGGCACATCGTCAAGCCGTTCGGCGCCGGGCTCCTGGTCCTGGTCGGCCTGCTCGCGCTGATCCTGATTCCCGCTCTCTCGACCAGCAGCGACGTGGCCTCGCACTTCTCGCCGTTGCAGGGCGCGGCGAGCAACGTGACCCCCAGCGAACAGAAGACGCTCGGCCCGCTCCCAGGCGATCTCAGCCTGTACGACAAGGAGCAGAGTTGCCAGGAAGGCATCTCGACCCCCGGCTACTTCTCGGCGCTGAACGGGGCCGAGCTGACCGATGCGCAGCGCAGCGGGGTCTATCCCTGCGCGGACTTCCTCGGCTCACGTACCGAACCCAACGTCGTCTACACCTACAAGGCCGACGGCTACTACCCGAACGTCTACTACGTCAGCAACGACGGGCCGAACGGGATGTACGTGGTGGGCGGGGCTCCGCCCGCCAGCACGGGGCGCCCGGCGCCTGGTCCATTCGTCGCCAGGATCAACCCGATCACCGGGCAGCAGGTCTGGCGCACCTACGTCGAGAACCTCAACGTCAACGAAGAGTTCGTCGGGGGCACCAACCTCAACATCCTCCCCAACGGGAAGATCGTCTTCGCCTGGGACCACAGGATCGCGCTGCTCGACCGCGACAGTGGCGCGATCCTCAAGTCGAGAGTCCTGCCGAGCCCGGGGCCGGTCACCCCCAGGTCGATCAACTACAAGGAGCTGACCGTCGCCCCCGACGGGACGATCATCCTGCGCAGCCAGAACCGCCCGGAGAACTGCAACCAGGAGGGCGGCGGTGGGCTCGAGGCCTGCGACGAAGCTGCAGGGGGTCCCGAACAGAAGCCCTCGGCGATGCTCGCAATCGACCCCGACACGCTCAAGGTCTACGACTCGATCGTGACGCCGGAAGACTCGGCGACTCCGACGATCATCGCCCCCTACAAGGGCAAGATCGCGATCTACACGGCGATGCTCGAAAAGGCGTACCGCTTCTTCTGGGACCCAGCCACCAAGACCTTCAGCGAAGACAAGTCATGGGTGGCCAGCTACCTGGCGAAGGGCCAGACGGTGGGCGACGCGCCGACCTACATGGGCAAATGGATCATCATCCAGACGAACGGCATCGGCAGTGAAACCAAGGCTTCCTCGATTGTCGCGATAAGCGTCGACGACGCCTCGAACACGCATACGATTTTCCCGTTTGGCCAGCTCGAATCCGGGCAGAACAGCAACGCGCCGCCGAAGCCCGAGGGCGACCTTCAGAACGACATGGTCTACTCGGCCGACGGCGGCGTCGGCAAGATCGCCGGCATCCACCTCGACCAGCAGACCGGAAAGATGTCGACGAAGTGGACGGTCGACGACCGCAGCTTCGAGTTCCAGCCGCTCTACGGGTCGCCGAGCAAGCGCATCCTGGTGACGACCAAGTGGAACCCCGACGCCGCCTTGGGCAACCTCCTCACCGGCAGCTACACCCAGCAGGTCGTCTGGCGCGACGCCGCTACCGGTAAGCCGCTGGCGGAATCCGACTTCCTGCCGCCGATCGGCTTCAACGGACTGGTTGGGCCCGCTTATGGCGGCCGCTTCGTCTACCCGGCCCAGTCCTCGGGGTCGCTGTATTTCCTGCAACCGATGCCGGCGTCCTCCGAACCGCCGGTTCCGAGCGAATGAACGGCATGAAGGACCGAGACGGCAGCTGGCAGCAATTGGGCGCCGCGAGCGGGCTGTTCGCCACGCTCCTGTTCGCGATCGCCTTCGTCGTCTTCCTTGGCACCAGCCCGGGCGGGGACCCGGCGCTGCCGAACATCAGCCACGCCGACGCCGCACCGTCCTACCTTGCCGCCCACCTGAGCGCGATCCGCGTGGTGGTGCTTCTCAACGACCTGGGGATTGCGCTATTCCTCTGGTTCCTGGTGAGCCTCTGGACGACGCTGCGCCAGGCCGAGGGCGATCCCGGCCGCGGCTCGACGGCCGCCGTGATCGGCGGCGCCTCTGGCTCGGTCCTGGTGCTGGCGGGCCTGGCGCTGATCGCCGCCGCCGGCCTCAGCACCAGCCCGGCCCAGGCCGAAAGCGTCGGCACCCTCTACACGGCCTCCTCGCTGCTGATCGCCCTCGGTGGCGCGCTGTTCTCGCTGTTCTTCTTCGGGGCGGCGAGGGTGATCCTGCACACCGGGGTGCTCGGCCGCTGGCTGGGCGTGTTGGCTGTCATCGCGGCGTTGCTCTCGGTGTGCGGCTTCATGACGCCGTTCTTCGCGGCCAACGTCCTCAACGCGGGGACGGGCGCGCTCGGGCGCTGGGCGCCCAGCGTCGCCTTCGTCGTCTGGCTCGGGCTCGCCAGCGCCGCGATGACGCTCGCCCAGCGCCGGGCTTCCGATGAGCAGCTCGCGGGCCCGCCGCCCTCGCGCCCGGAGGCGGTCTCGTGAGGCATGCCCTTCACGTCGCCTGGCGAATCCTCAAGCCGATCGGCGCGCTGCTGCTCGCGGTGATCGTCCTGCTGATCGTCATCCTGATCCCGACCCTGGGCGGCAGCCCTGGCTCGGTGAAGACGAACCTCAACGGCGTCGTGCTGCCCGCGGCGGCGACTACCGGGCCGCTGACCGGCGACCAGTCGCTATTCGATCAGGAAACCAACTGCGTTGAGCAGTGGGCGAAGGATCCGGCGAACAACTACGTCGGCTACTGGCCTGCGATCGGCGCCCCCGAGCACACCGACAACGTCCGCTCCGGCCTGATGCCCTGCGCGAGCTTCACCGGTGACTTCAACGGCCCAAACCAGGTCTTTCAGTACAAGTCCGAAACCACCTACCCCGGAGGCATCGGGCTGGTCGTCTTCGACGGTCCCAATGCCGGCTATCTCTGGGCCGGCGGCATCGTTCCCGGGTCGGGTCAGTACGTCGCGCGCTTCGATCCCTCGACCGGCAAAGAGATCTGGCGCACCTACCTGACCAACGTCAACGTCTCCGGACAGTGGCTCGCCCTCGGCAGCCTGGCGATCATCAAGGACGGCACCCTCGTCGCGGCGGCCGGCCACACCTTCTGGAAGCTGAGCCGCGCCGACGGAGCGCTCCTCGCATCGCAAGAACAGCCGATCGTGGGCACGCCCGCAGTCGACCACAACTTCGACGGGATGGTCGTCGCGCCGGACAGCCAGGGAACCCTGCTGATCAAGTCCCAGACTCGACCGGTCGGCTGTCCGACGCAGACCAACAACGCGATGGCCTCGTGCACCGAAGAATTCGGCAGTGCCCCGAAGAGCAATTTCGTCGCCGCCGATCCGATCACCCTGAAGAACTTGGACTCGATCCAGATCGACCAGAACGTCACCGCGCGCACGGTCGCAGTCAAGCGCAACGGCAAGATCTACATCTACGGGAACGGCGCCAAGAGCCTGGTCCGGGTGATCTGGGACCCGGTAACCCAGAAGTTGACCCAGGACACTTCCTGGGAGCCGAAGGTCATCCTCAAGGGCCAGACCGGCGGCGCCTCGCCCGTCGTCATGGGCAACTGGGTGATCGCCGACAGCAACGCCAACCCCTCGAAGGAAACGCCTCAGTGCATCTTCGCCGTCAACCAGGACAACCCCGAAGACGTGCACAGCGTCTGCCCCTGGGGCAAGTCCTTTCCGGTCAAGTCGGGCGCCACGATCAGCGAGACGCCGGCTGCCCCCGGCATCGACCCACAGAAGAGCCTGATCTTCGTCGACGACTACTTCCTCAAGGGCGTCTACGCGATCCACCTCGACCAGCAGACCGGCGAGATGAAGGTCCAGTGGGGCCGTCCCGACTGGTGGTCGAGCGACTACTTCACGATGGTCGGCCCGAAGGACGAACGGGTGCTGGTCAGCCAGAACATCAACCCCGAAACGACCACCGCCAACATCGCCACCGGCTTCCAGTACACCGAGAGCGTCCTCTGGGTGAACGAGGACACCGGCAAGACGATCGCCGAATCCGAAGACAACCCCTCGACGGCGGCCGGCAGCCTGATCAACCCCGGCTACGGCGGCCGCTTCTACACGATGGGCAACGACGGCTCGCTGTTCATCTACCAGGTGCAGCCGGAATCGTCGGAATAGGGGCGAGACGGCAGCGCACCGCTGCCGTTCGCCTCACTCTCCGGCGTCTGTCCGCCCAGAGCGGCGTTCAGCGGCCCGGGCGGCATCGCGCGAGGAGCGGGCTCGGGTCGACCGAAGCACCGCCAACCGGCGCAGGGCTCGCCTGCCCACCCGGTGCGGGAATCGCGGTCGGCCGAGCGGGAACGTCATTCGGGATCGTCCTCGGAGCTCTCGAGCGCGGCCTCGACGTCGTAGCCGAGGGCAAGCGCCAGCTCGGGCGCCGCGGAGACCACTCGCGCCAGGCCGACCGTCGGGGCGATCGCGATCGCGGTCCCGACCACCTCGTCGATGCTGGCGCCGGCGGCCAACGCCGCGTCAACGCTCTCCTGGTAGGAGCTGGGCGCTGCGTCGACGGCGAGCAGCGCGGCGAGGCGCACCAGGGCGTGGGTCTTCGGGTCGAGGCGGCAGAGCTCCGCCGAGTCGACCTCCATCCCCAGCACCGAGCGCACGAAGCCCTCGTCGTTGATCGCCAGGCTGCGGAGCCTCTCCTCGTACTCGGTCATCGGGCGAAGCGCTCGCTCAATAGGTGGAAAGCCACTCCAGTATCAAACAGCGCCAGCCCCGGTCGGGCATCGCCCCGATGGCATGAATCACCGGTCCGCTCGACGGGTCTGGTGCCTAGAGCAGCCCGAGCTCGCGGGCGCGCTCGACCGCATCGTTGCGCGAGGTGACGTCGAGCTTGCGGTAGACGGAAATGGCGTGCGACTTCACCGTATGGCGGGACAGATATAGGCGCTCGCCGATTTCACGAAAGGTGAGGTGGGTGGCCAGCAGGGGGAGAAGGCGAAGCTCGGCCGTGGTTAGCGTCGAGGCGCCGGGCACCCTCACCTCGGCCGAGTCGAGCTGGGACCGAAGTTCGTCGACCTGCTCGCCGAGGGTTCCGAAATCCGCCCCCCTCCGCAGCAGCGCGCCGGTCTCGCGCAGGAGCGTTCGAGCACCGGCAACGTCGGCGCGGGCGGTGTAGGCACGAGCCAGCTCGAGCCGGACCTGGATCGAATACGGGGCGAATATATGGGTGAGCTGAGGCCGCATCCGCTGTGCCTTTGCGAGGTGCTCAGAGGCACGGTCATGTTCGTCGCGGTGAATTGCGACTCGCGCCGAGGCCGCGTAAACCGACGCGTTCGGCGGATAGTCCTCCATCCTCGCGCTACGCATGATTTCGTGACCTTGCTCTGCGTGAGCTTCGGCCTCGAGCCAATCGCCGCGCTCGATTGCGACGAAGGCCCGCTCGGCGAGGGCGATGGAGGCCGCGTTCCGCGCTCCCGCGGCAATGGCCGCTTCGGCGATGTCCGCGAATAGATCGTCGGCTCGCCCGTCTTCTCCACTGAAAAGGTGGGAGAGCGCCAGTAGGAACGCGGCGGTGGGCCAGTGCGGGCTGGTGCGTCCAAAGCCATCCAAGGCACGCTGTGCATCGGCTTGCATGGCCTCCACGCCCTGCTGGCACCGGGATGCCCGGAACAGGTCGAGCCATGGCTCGACCTGTTCCCGTTCGCTTTCCTTCTCCAGCTCCATGACGCCCCGCTGTGCCCAGTCCATCCAACGTTCGGCCGAATCCGGATGGCCCCGGATTGCGCTGTACCAGGCGCCTAGCGCGGCGATCAGGGGAGACTTCTCCAACCCTTCGTGCTGCTCCAGCCAATCGAGCCAGCGTTCCACCGTGACCGCGTGGCCACGTTGGTACACGGACTGACCATGGGCCGAAACGAGCGCTGCGACACGCTCGACCTCTCCCGCCTCCTGCGCGTAGCCGACCGCCCTCTCCGGCTCACCGTTCTCCTCACACCAGATCGCGGCTCGGGCGAAGAGGTCTGCTGTCAGTGCGGGCTCGGCTCGTGCGAGCTCGGCCTGCAGCAGCTCCTGGAAGAGATGGTGATAGCGGTACCAGTACCCGGTGCGATCCAACGCGACCACAAAGAGGTTGGAACGCTCGAGCGAGTCGAGGATCTCCGCCGAACCCTGAGAGTCGAGCACAGCGTCGCAGAGCGGCCCGCACATACGTTCCAGGACCGCGGTCCTGGTCAGGAAGCGAATCTCCTTCGCGGGGAGGCTCGGGAGGAGCTCGGCACGCAGATAGTCGGCGACGAAGCGATCGTCGCCTCGGAAGGCGGAGGGGTCCTTCAACCGCCTTCCATCGCCGCCGCGGATCGCAAGCGCCGCGAGGTACAGGCCGGCCGGCCAGCCCTCGGTGTGCTCGACGAGCGCCGCGAGCTGGTTGTCGGAGAGCTCGACGTCCGCTGCCCGAAGGAGCTCCTCGGCCTGGGACTCGTTCATGCGCAGGGCGTCCGGCCCGATCTCACGCACGAGACCCTGCGCCCGCAGAGCGGAGAGCCGGCCCGGCGACTCGGCTCGCCCGCACAGCACCAATTGGGAGCCCGGCGGCATCAGATCGACGAGTCCGTCGATGGCGTCAAGGGACTGCTGGCCGGTGAGGGCGTGAAGGTCATCCAGCACCAGCACCAAGGAAGGCTCCATCCCCGCCAGGGCGGCCCCCAGTCGGGAGAGGACAGTCGCCACGGAAGCGCCTGAGACAAGATCGTCGAAGATGGCAGGGTCGAGTGGCGAGACCCGGTCGAAGGCTCTGGCGATGTTGCCCAGCAGCACGACGGGGTCGTTGTCCAGGTCATCGAGGCTCACCCAGGCGAACGCTCGCCGCGAGCGCGATGCCCACTGCGCCAGCAGGGTCGTCTTCCCGTATCCGGGGGGAGTCGAAATCGAGACGATCTGGGGAACCCCCGGCGTTTCAAGCGTCTCGAGCAGGGTTGTCCTCGACACCGCGGCGGAGCGCAGCTGAGGCGGGCGCAGCTTTGACTCGAGCAACTCAAGCCGCGATCCGGGGCGATCCGCGGTGGTCTCCGCGTCACCTCCGCTTGTCTTCCCCATCCCGCTCAGCCTACAGCGAATACCCTGGCCTGATGAGCCGTTCGGTGGACTGGACCTTCGACGGCACTTGGCCTTTCGAGCCCAAGTGGCATGAGACTCCCGAGGGGGTGATGCACTTCGTCGACGAGGGCCCGCGGGACGGGCGGCCGGTGGTGCTGGTCCATGGCAACCCGACCTGGGGCTATCTGTACCGCGAGTTCATACCGGCCCTGGTCGCGGGCGGCAACCGAGCGATCGTGCCGGACCATCTCGGCTTCGGCCGCTCGGAGAAGCCGGGTGAGCCGAAGCTGTACGGGGTTCGCCGCCATGCGCAGCGGCTGGAGGGCCTGCTCGAGTCCCTTGACCTGAGGGGGGCTGCGCTCGTGGCCCACGACTGGGGTGGGCCGACCGGGCTGTCCTGGGCGACACGGCATTCGGATCGCGTCGAGGGCCTGTTCCTCATCAACACCCTGGCCCACAGCTTTCGGCGCGAGGTCTTGCCCGCGGGGAAGGAGAGAGTTCCTCTTCCGCTCCCGCTCCACGTCCTTCGAGCCCCGGCGGTGGGTGAGCTGCTCGTTCAAGGCCTGGACGCCTTCAAGCCGTTGATGTTCCGGTTGGCGATCGAGCGCAAGGAGCGGCTGACGCCGTCCGTGCGGCGCGCCTTCCGCGAAGTGCACGGTGGCTGGTCCGAGCGGGCCGCGATGCTGGAGTTCGCCCGGCAGGTCCCGACCCGGGCAGAGGGACCGGTCGACGAGCTCAATCGCGAAACCGAGGGGGCGCTGAGAGAGTGCTTCCGCTCCAAGCCGGTCTCCATCGTCTGGGGGACGAGGGATCGCGTCCTATCGCCCGCCTATGTCGACAGTCTCTGGTTGAACACCTTCCCCGACGCGCAGGTCACCCTGATCGACGGCGCCGGCCACTTCGTCCAGGAGGACGCTCCCGAGAGAGTCGTCCCGCTGTTGACGCGGTTCGTCGCGGCACTTTGAAGGCCAGCCGAGGGTGATTGATCCGATGCGTTCCAAAGATCAACCCGTTCGGATGATGCGCTGCATCCGGCGGGGGGCTTTACTACGCGTAGAGCGGCTTCCCGAGCCCCACTTGGGGTTCATGCGGAATCCGAAACGAAAGGAGTCCGGATGACGTTTCTGTGGGTGGTACTCGCGATCCTGTACGTCGCGATGTTCTTCTGGCTCGGCCTGACGACGCTCAGGAACGGCCACGGCTGGCTCTTCTTCTTCGGGATCTTCCTCCCGATCCTGTGGATCGTGGGTGCCTTCATGGCCCCGACCGCCCCAGCTACCGCCGGCCCCGCGGACGGGACCGGCACCTGAGCAGGTTAGCCCTCCGAGATACTCGGGCTCGAAACCGACCTCTCGCTCCCCGAGGGATGCGGGCGCGTCAGCGGACACCGCTCACGCTCTCGGTCTGGACGAGAAGCAGGCGCTGGCCTACCTCTCGAAGCCGAACTCCTTGGCGACGATCGGGCCCGACGCCGCTGGTGGCTTCGTCGTCGGAGAGGGTGCCGGCGCCGGAGCCGGTGCTGGGCTGGGCGCCACCGGCTCCGGTGCCGGGGTGGGTTCGGGTGCGGGCGCGTAGGTGGGGCTCGGGGCGGGGTGCGTTCGACGGGTTGGGGGGATCGAGCGTTGGTGTGACTTGGGGCGAGCTTGCTGTTGCCGCTGTTCGATGCGTCGCTCAGCCCTGCCCGCGTTGCTCCCCGGCTCCTCGACGAGGGGCCGCTCCTTCGCCTGTCCGGACTCCGCCTTCTCGGTTTGAAGGGCTGAGCCCCCGCTGAGGACATTCGCACCCAGAGCGACGAGCAGACCGGTCGCGCAGACGATCACTGCAAGAGCGACCCGGCGATGAGATTTGGTTTCTGCGGCGCGAGGGCTCTCGGCTGGCTTTCGCTCGTGCTCTTCCCTGCTGAGCGGCACCGCGTCCATGCCCCAGGAGCCGAGATCCGGCGTCGGCAAGTTGACTTGGCTGTGCCCCGGCTCGGCACTGGGGATGTCCCGGGTGTCCTCCTCGGCCTTCACGCGTCGGCCTCGCTTGTCTCGGGAAGCTCATCCGGCAGGTCTCGCGCGTTGACCGTCCGGGGCTTGGGTGGCCGGCGCATCCTGATCTTGGCCGGAGGCAGATGGCCGTAGACGAGCAGGCCGGTCCCGCGCTTTGCCTCCCGCACGACATTAGCCGGAGTCAGCTCGCGGTAGATGGAGGCCTGCGTGCGCGCTGCGCCGCCCTTGTCGTCGGCGGTGTCGGAGCGGTGCTCGAACTCGCCGGTGCCGACCACATGGCTGATGTAGGAGAGGGTGTCGGGGTCCGAGATGCCGGTGCCGAAGAGCTTGGCGCGGTGGTTGTTGGTGATCGTCTGCGCGGCGCTCTCGCCGTAGCGCGACTTGATCTGCGCCATGTCCTGGAAGATCGAGAGCAGCTGGATTCCCTGGCCGGCGCCGGTCGAGGCGACCTCGTCGAGGTTGGGGATCGGGGCGATGTTCGCCAGCTCGTCGAGGACGAGGAGGAGGGGCGGGTCGATCGGCTCCCCGGTCGCCGCTGAGGACTCATAGACGACCGAGATCAGCTCACGGACGATCATCGAGAACAGCGGGCGCAGTCGCTGCTGCTCGTGGGCGGGAGCGCAGAGGTAGAGGGTGTTCGGCTCGCCGTCGAGTAGGGCGGCCGGCGTGTAATCGGCGGAGCTGCACGCCGAGCGGACACGGGGATCGGCGAAGGCGGCCACGATCGTCTCGGCGGTGGTGTAGATCGAGCTGCGCTGGCGCGACTCGCGATGCCAGTTTGCTTCCCAGGCGAGCCGGGCTGCCTCCATTTCTTCGGCTTCCTTTTTCTGCTCTGGAGAGGCGGCATCGCCCTCCTGATCTCCTTTGTGCTCCTCTTCCGGTGAGAGGATCCCTTCCACTTCTTCCTTGGCCGCGATTCCCTTGTCGAGCCAGGTGACGACCGCGCCGATGTCGCGTCCTTTCTTCACCGCGGCGAAGAGCAGCGGCGCCAGCAGCTTTTCCGCCGCCGCGTACCAGAAGTCGGCGTCGGAGAGGTTCTGCCCGCCCGGCCGCGCCGCGGTGCTCAGCCAGTTGGCGACGCGCAGCGCCCCGTACCAGGTGCCGCAGCCGTGAAGGGGGCTCGCGCAGGTCTCCGCGTAGCCGGTCGCCTTGACCGGGTCGAAGACCATCGCATGGCCCATGTCCTTACGCGCGGCGAAGGTCGCGGCGAGCAGGTCGGACTTGACCGAGGTGACGAGCGCCGGGCCATCCCACTCGCGCAGCGAGGGGATCGCCAGCCCGGTCGTCTTGCCGCTCTGCGCGGGTGCGAGCACGATCACCGACTGGCGCTCCTCGGCGGCGATCAGCTGCCTGCCGTGGCGGCCGAGGATCAGCCTGCCGCGAGTCGGGCCGTCGACGCGCAGCGCACA
This sequence comes from uncultured Solirubrobacterales bacterium, assembly GCA_963727615.1. Taxonomy (GTDB): domain Bacteria; phylum Actinomycetota; class Thermoleophilia; order Solirubrobacterales; family 70-9; genus VRUE01. The sequence continues at coordinate 41,296 of CAVSHD010000006.1, read as the reverse complement.
CAGGTCGCGGCCACTCGCCCAGCGGGCGCTCGCGGGATGGTGCGAGGGGCCGAGGAGCTCGCCGGCCCTGTCGCCGACCGCCGTCCACAGTCGCAACGCCCCCACCACTCCACCGCACAACGCCGCGAGCAGTCCGACCAGCACGGCATAGAAGCCGAACGGCCCGGGTAGCGCGTCGCGGGCGTATGCCGGCCAGGCGAGGCGCGGGTCGCCGAGGTGGGAGGGGAGCCGCAGCGCGGTCGCCACCAGATCGCTCGTCCGCACCGTCGTCCACCCGTCGCCGAAGATCGCCGCCGAGAGCGCGCCGGTCAGCCAGATGAGGCCGAGAAGGAGCGCGGCTAGAGCCGCGAAGGGTAGAAGCGCCGAACTGCCGTTGGCCGGTCTTCCCGCCTTCACGAGGAGACCTCCGTCGGCTCGCGGCGGTTGACCATCCGTGCATCGGTATCCACCAGCGCCCGCTCGGTAGTCGAGAGCCGGTGCTGGACGAGGAAGGATCGCCTCCCGACCAGCCATAGCGCCTCGCCACGACGCAGCGTCGGCACGATCTCGAGCTCGGTGCGGCTGAGGCCGAGCAGATGGCGCAGGGCGTCGAGCTGGTCGGGAGGCTGGGAGTAGATCACCCGCGTCTCGGCGTCGGCGAGAAGGCCCTCGGCGAGCTGCGCCTGGCGCGAGCCGGCGTCGCCGGCCGCCGCGAGGTCGGAGAGCCGGTGCAAGACGATCACGTTCTGGGTGCCGAGCGCGCGCGAGAGCTTGAAGGAGCGCTGCAGCCACTCTGCGACCCCGACGTGGCTGGCGACCCGCCAGCCCTCGTCGAGCACCGAGATCACCTTCGGCGCCGGGCGGCCCGCGCCCTCGGCCTCTCGCCGGCGCTCGGCGACCGCCGCCTGCTGCCAGGCCGCGGCGCAGGTCATCAGGATCCCGAGCGCCGCCGAGTCACCTACGGCGGAGAGATCGAGCACGACGAGCGGCGCATCGAGGTCGAGGCCCGGGCTGGTCGGGCCGTCGAACATCCCCCGTAGGTCTCCCTCGCAGAGCCGCTGCAGAGCGAGCGCCGCCTGGCGGACGGCCTCGGCCAGAGCGGCGGCTTCGGTGCGCAGCTCCTCGGCCATCTCCCGTGAGGGCGCCAGCAGGGCCGCGACGATCTGCGGCAGGGTCGGCTCGCTGTCGGCGCTCCGCTCGTTGACCTGCTCGAGCGCCACCCGCAGGCCGGCGTCCTCCTCGGGGGCGAGCTCGCGACGCAGCGCCGCTCCGGTCACCGAGCGCAGCAGGGTCAGCTGGCCCTCGAAGCCCCCGCGTCGGCTCAGCGGGTTGAGCCTGACCTCGCCGCCGGGGCGCAGGGCGATCACGACGCCGCCCATCGCCTCGGCGAGCGGGGCGTACTCCGACTTCGGGTCGATTACCCAGGAGACGCGGCCGAAGACCCGCTGGCGGTAGATGTAGGTCTTGATCAGGGAGGACTTGGCGAAGCCGATCTGGCCGACCACGACCATGTTCGGCCCCGCAAGCGCCGAGCGCTCATACAGCGCCCAGGGGTCATACAGCCAGGCGCCGCCGTAGGCGTCGCGACCGATGTAGGTGCCGGGGGCGCCGAGGCTGCCCTCGCCGAGGAAGGGATAGACGGCCTGAAAGTGCGCGGTCGTCGCACTGTGTCCAGGTCGCTCGCCGAGGAGAGGGAGTCTCACGTCGCCCTCCGGTGCGGCTGCGTGAAGCTGTGGGTTGCCATCTACGCCCCCTGTCCGCACGAGGCGCGTTGTGCCTCACGAGTTCGTTCCGCCAGATGACGGCGCTACGCTTTTCGCGTGACCACTCGCGAGCAAGCCGAGCGACTGCTCAAGGAGATGCCCGAGGAGCAGATACCAGTGGCGCTTGAGGCGCTGGCCGCCGTAGAGCGCTATGCACGCACGCTGAAGGTGTTGCGCGAACGGGACCCGAAGAAGAGCGAGCGAGAGCTGATGGAAACCCTCGTGAGGATCAAAGAGGGCGATGACGTAATCGAGCGGATCGGGGCGCGCTTCGCCGGGGTCGATCCAGAGGAGATCGAACGCGAAGCGGTGAAGGCGGTGCGCGAAGTTCGCTCCGAGGCTGCGGCCGAGCACCGAGCCGCAGGTTGAAACGGCTCGTCCTCGACCCCAACACCCTGGTGTCTGGGATCGCAGCCCTCAAGGCCGGCAGCCCACCCGCTCGGCTGATTCGCGCGATGCAGGCGATGCAGTTCGAGATCGCGATCTGCCCTGAGATCCTGCGCGAGGTCGGCAAAGCGCTTCGCAAGTCGTATTTTCGCGACCGAGTGCCTGCCGCCGAGGCGCGCCTGGCCGTTACGCGAATCGGCGATGTCTCTATCTCCTTCGACGATCCCGTTGATGTCGAGCCGATTCTGCGAGATCCCGACGACGACTACCTTGTGACGCTGGCGAAGGCTGCGGGTGCTGAGGCGATTGTCACCGGCGACAAGGACCTACTCGACCACGTAGGTCTCCAGCCACCCGCGATAAACCCTCGTGAAGCATGTGAGCTGCTCGAGCTGACCGACTGACCCTGCTACCTCAGCCCGCGGCAGAGCGGCAGCGTGCAGGCGAAGGCAGCGTCCTGCTCGCCGTAAAGGCGCTGCAACTCCAGTCGGGCCTGTGCCCCCGCGTGCTCGACGTTCGATGTGCTTCGCTCGAGCGCCTCGGCCGAGTGGTCCGAGACGGTGACCATGCCGACCCAGCGCAGCAGCGCGTGGCCGTCGGCCAGCTCCTCCTCACGCCGCGCCGAGGCTTCCTGGCGGCGGCGGTCCTGGGCGGTGGTGAGGAAGCCCTGGCGCTCGCGCTGCATCTCCTCGGCGACTTCGGCGGTGCGCGCAGCCTCGGCGCGGCGCATCGCGATCGAGTAGGGGATCGGCTCGATCGTCACCGAGACAGTGCGAAGCGCGCTGCTCTGCATCAGCAGCGGCATCAGGAAGGCCGGGCCGACGTCGGTTCGTGGCCAGCCGGAGATCCAGTAGGTCGCGTGGATCGCCGAGTCGGTGCGGTAGGTGCTCCAGGTGCTCTCATCGGCGAGCGGACCCATCAGCGCCGGCTCGACGCCCTCGCGCTCGGGCTCCCCGAGCGCCGCGCGGGCGCGGCCGTTGCGGCCAAAGGGGTCGAAGGCGTCGCGGATCACCTCCGCGTACTGCCTCGCCCGCAGGACGCCGAAGACGGTCAGCTCGGCGAGCGAGAGCCGCTCGGCGAAGCCCTCGGCCTCGCGAAGGAGTAGCTCGCAGGCTGCCTCCTCGCCACCGCCCAGGCGGCGCAGCTCGCGGGCGCCGCGCCGCTGGTCGATCTGAATCGCGATCAGCACCTCGTGCTCGGCGCTCGCCGGCGCCGCCGACTCGATCAGCTCGATGTAGGAGCGGACGAGTGTGGAATCGAGAGGGACGGCGCGGTCGCGCTCGGCCTGCAGGTGGGCCGCCAGCTCATCGCCCTGGGCGGGCAGGGTGCGCTCGATCCATTGCAGGCGCCTGACCGGGCTGCCGTCGCGCCCGCAGCTCGCCAGCACCGAGCCCCAGGCGTCGAGCTTTCGCTCCTGCTCGGAAGCGTCGCGCAGGCCGAAGGCCCCGGCGCGCACCGCGAGCACTGCGGTGTAGGTGCCGGCGCGGCGGTCGCGCATCACTCCCACCTGCTCGCGGCCGTAGGGGACTGAGAGCAGCTCGAGGTCGCCGAGCGCCGGGGGCAGCGAGAGCTCGTGGGCCGGAGCGCCATCCGGTCCGATCCGCGTTCCGGCCCCGACCGCCCTTGAGCGGTAGCCGGCCCGCGCGCGCCTTCGGCGCAGCGCCCAGGCGATCGTGACCGGCGCCCATTCCTCGGCGGTGCGTCCTTCGAGTGGGACGAGGATCGCCGCCATGGCCGCGCAGACCGCGCCGACCCCGATCGCCAGCCCGGCGAAGCTCCGTAGCCCGTAGAGGGCGCCGAGGCCGATCGCGGCGCCGAGCGCGAGGATCACAACCTGGCCCGCTCGCAGCGGCCCGAGGAGCGCTCGTTGCTCCAGCGGACCGAAGCGGTAGCGGCGCTCGCTACTCACCGGGCTTCGCTCCGCTCGGCCTCGGCGTCGATGATTCCGGTGCCGGGCGTGGCGAGTGGGCCTTCGCGTCAGGCGCCAGGTCCCCCTGCGCCGGTCGCTGCTCTGTGGCTGCGCCTTTCCCGGTGTCTTTCCCGGTCGAGGCGGGTTGCGATCCGCCCTGCGGTCGCGCGGCAGGCCCGCTCGGCGTCGAGCCCGAGCTCGTCTCCCGGCTCGCCCCCGCCCGGCCGGTGGACTCGGCGCTCGCCGTGCGTCCGAGCCGCCCGGCGGCAGCCTTGCTGCCCTTCGCCGCCGCCACCGGCACAGCAACCGCCGCCGCGGGACCGGCCGCGGCGGTGCTTCCCGCGGCGGCTCCCCCGCCGGCGCTCCCGGCTCCGCCGGTCGATGCCGGTCCGCCGCCGCCCGGAGATCCGCCGCCGCCGCGCGGTCCGCCTCCCGGTTTCGGCCCCGGCGAGCCGCCCGTGGCGCCACCGCCCGACAGGGTCTCGGTGGCGCCCGAGCCCCGCCAGTTGGCGTGCGCCATCTGGCGCATCATCTGGACCTGGGTCGCCAGGTGGACGCCGGCGAGCGCTCCGCCGGTCGCCGAGCGGCGCGCATAGGCAGCCGCCATCGCGCCCTCGGCGAACGGCACGAGCCGCAGCAGAACGATCGGCGAGAAGCAGGCGAGCAGCATCAGCGCCGAGGCGGCGAGGATCTGCTCGACCTGTCCGGCGTTGTGGGCGAGGAGGCTCGCGGCGAGGCTGAGGATCGCGACGATCACGAACTTCGAGGCGATCACGACGACCAGCAGCTCGGCGGTGCGACGCAGCGCGCCCGACCAGCGCGGCCAGATCGAGGCGGCAAGCGAGAGGGGGACGAAGAGCGCCACCACGTAGATCGCCGCGTCGCGCATCAGCAGCTCGATCCAGACGAAGAAGGAGGCGAAGGCGGCGATCACCGCGACCAGGAAGGTGACGAAGAGCGGCACGGCGACCGCTCCGTTCGCCGGGCCGCCCCCGGCCGTGCCGGAGAGCGCCCCGCCCGCAACGGCGCCGGCCACCGCGAGGCTGTGGATCGCTTCGGCGAAGAAGCGCTGGCTGTCGGCCGAGGTCGAGCCGGACACCGCTTCGCAGAGGCCGTCTGTCGCGCCCAAGAGCAACTGGACGACGACGAAGGCGACGCTCGTCCCGATCAGGGCCAGCGGCAGATCGAAGAAGGCGGTGCGCGCGAGCGAGGCGAGGCTGCCCTGCGCGAGTCCCTCGAGCACCGCGAGCAGCAACATCGCCGCCGCCATCACGACCGCGATCTCGGCCATCTTGCCGTACTGCTGGAGGAAGCCCCGGGTGTCGAGGTGAGGGGTGGTCGAGGAGTCGATCGCCTGCGCGACCCGGCCCATCAGCCAGGCGGCTCCTTCGCTCACCCAGGTCGCGACCTGCTTCAGCACGTCGTTGCCGACGCCCTTCAGCGCCCCGCTCACCGGGGAGGTGATGGCGCCGATCGCTTTGCCAGTCACCGCGTTGCAGGCGTCCCCGACCGGGTTGCCGCCGCCGATCGCCCCGCCCGTGATCGCGCCGAGGCCGCCGGTGATTGCGTGGGCGGGCGCGCTGGCGGCATCGCAGAGCGGGTTCGCCCGGGCCTGCTCGGGCGCGGGCCGTGCGAGGACGAAGAGCGCGACGAGTGTCGCGACGAGGCCGGCGCGGGCGAGACCCTTACGGAGCGAGGTCATAGCTGCGCAGCTCCCTGGCGAGGCGCATCACGCTGTAGCCGTCGGCGGGGCCGGGCGGGGTCTGCAGGCGGGGTGTGGGGCCGAAGCTCGCTTCGGTGCGGGCGATCTTCCAGTCGCCGCGTTGCCAGACGAGGTCCGTGTGGGTGAGGCCGAAGTAGGCGCGCGGCGCGACTGCCGAGGCGTTGCCGAGCAGGGTGAAGCCCCAGGTCAGGACGCGGGCGCCATGCGGCGAGAAGGACTCGATCCGGTAGCCGACGGGCACCCCCAGGTAGAGGGTCCGGATGCCGTGCGCGATCCCCGCGCCGATCGGCCCGCGCGCCAGCCTTTCGCGGCCCGGCGAATTGACGGCGAGCATCGTCTGCACGTAGTCGGGGCTCGCGACGACTTCGATCCGTCGTCGCAGGACGGCGGGCCGCAGGATCGCCGGGTCGGCGAAGGCGCGCTGGTAGGAGGCGACGGCCGCGGTGGCTCCCGCCCGCGTGCGGGCGAAGCCGACCGGGACGCCGGCCCGGGTCGTCGTCGGGCCGGCGCCGGCCGCTGCGCTCGGCGCGGGCCGTCCCTGCGGGGCGCTCGCGCGTCCGATCAGCAGGCCCGTGGCGAGGGCGAAGAGGACCAGGAGGGCTGTTGCGAGGCGGCGCTTCGAGCGATCTTGCTGCGACGTAGACGCCATCAGTGGACCGCCGAGCCGGCGCCGTAGAAGAAGTTGATCAGCGCCGAGGCCGCGCCGACCACGAACGCACCGCCGATCGCGTAGAGCATCTTCGACTTGCCGTCGGCTGCCTGGGAGTAGTTGTTGGCGCGCTGGCCGAGGCCCCACTGCGCGGCGCCGATCACCAGCGCCGCGCCGCAGCCGAGCAGGGCGACGGCGGCGAGGCCGTTGACGAGCTTCTCCAGGGCGCCGGCGCCGGGAAGGCCGCCGGGGTTCGGTTTGATGCTGACGTCGGCGAGCTTGAGCAGGCCGAGTTTGATCGCGAGCGGTATGTGCACGGCGGACCTCCTTGCGGATCGGGTGCGTTCGCACCGGTTGTCCGCAGGGGAGGCCGGATGCCTCACCGATCTCGGCGAGCGCTCACATGCCGAACTCGGATTCGACCTGCTTGCCGCTCGCCGAGGGCGCGGGCGAGGAGGAGCCGCTCGCGCCGCTCGACGCCGCCGAGCTGGTCGAGGAGGTTGAGCCGGTGCTGCCGCCCGAGGCTTCCGGGGCGGCTTCGCCGCTGCTTTCGAAGGACCCGAACTCCTGGGCGACCTGGCTCCCGCTCGCAGTCGGCGCCGAGGCGGTCGCGGACGTGGCTTGCCTGTGTCGCGGCTTGCTCGGCGGGGCCTTCGAGGCCTGGCTCTTTGCGGCGTCGGCGGTCGGGCTCGTCGCCGTGGTCGTCGGCGGCGGCGTGGCGAGGACCGGGGCGCTTTCCGGTTGCGGCTGCGCGGGGGCCGCAGCGTGATGGTGGACTGGCGGGTGCTTGTGGTGCTCGACGAGGCCGTTGACCGCGCCGATCCCCGGTCCCACGACGCCGGTCGCGAGGCAGACGACGACGGCCGTCGTGCAGGCGCCGGCCGCGCGGGCGCTGCCGCCGAGCGCCGGTCCCATGCCCGGTTCGGCGACTCCGCTGCCGAGCAGGCGCCGTGCCAGGTCCTGGGCGCGCGCGAGCAATGCGGCGGCGTGGTCGCCCGCCGAGTCGAGGTAGGCGAGCAGGCGCGGCCGTGGCTGGGGGAGGGCGACCGAGGCCCAGGCGAGGATGCCCAGCTCGACCGCGAGGGCGTCGATGTCCTCGACTCGCAGCAGCTTGCGCAGTCGCTCCAGGGCGGCGTGGTGGCGGCGGTCGGCTTTGCATTTGTCCCACTTGAGGACCCGTGCGACCTCGCGCACCGACATGCCCTCGAAGTAGGCGAGGGCGATCACCTTGCGCTCTTCCTCGGGCAGCCGTTCGATCGCCGACTGCAGGCGGCGGTAGCGATCGGATTCGAGCGCCCTGTCCTCCGGGGTGGTCGACTCCTTGATCGGAAGGCCGTTGTCGATCGAGAGCAGCCGCGGTGCCCGCCCCTCCTGCTCGAGCAGATTCTGTGTGCGCCGCCAGGCGCAGTGGACGATCCACCCGGCCGGGTTTTGAACCCGGCCGCCTTCGGCGAGGTGTTCGCTCAGCTCCAGTCGCGCCTTGGCGAGCAGGTCGGCGGCGTGGCGGTGGCGGAAGGCGGGGGAGAAGCGCTTGCGGCGCAGCAGTTGGAGGAAGCCGCGTTCGGCCGACTCCAGCTCCTCTCGCGTCAGATCGCCGCCGTCTTCGGCGGCGCGTTGAGTTGCTCCCTGCTCAGTACTCCGTATCGCTCCCATGCTCCCCCTGTCCGGAAAGGTCCCGAACTGCCTCACCTTTCTTAAACATGAGGCGAACCGCATTAGTTGCGGACAGATGCGCCGGAAGAGATGCATCGGTCCGGCGACAGAGAGAAGGCGTCGATCCTGCCCGCGGCGCTGGTGGGCGTCGCGTTCGCGGTCTTCCTGCTCGTCGTCGGCGCGGCCGCTTCGGCGGCACTGCTCTTCGGCGGTCGGAGTGGGTGCGGCGAAGAAGCGGTCGGCTCGGTCGAAGGAGTGCCGGCGAAGCTCGTCCCGATCTACCGGGCGGCGAGCGAGCGCTACGGCTTGGGCGAGCGCGGACCCTCGATCCTCGCCGCGATCAACTGGGTGGAGACCGGCTTTGGCTCCGACCTCGCTGTGTCATCGGCGGAAGCCGAAGGATGGATGCAGTTCCTGCCCTCGAGCTGGGCGATCTACGGGGTCAACGCGAACGGCGACGGGGTCAAGGACCCCTACAACCCCTGGGACGCGATCTTCGCCGCCGCGCGTCTGCTGCGCGCCTCGGGCGCGCCGCGCGACTGGCACGGCGCGATCCTCTCCTACAACCACGCCGAGTGGTACGTGGCGAAGGTCGAACGTGCGGCCGAGCGTTTCGGCGCTGCGACCGCTGGATCGGCACCCGGGGCGCTCTGCTCGGCGGGCGCGTCCGACGAAGCGGTCGCGCGTATGGTCGCCGAGGCCGATCGCCTCAGCGCCTTGCGTCCTCACTCCGTGTACGTGTGGGGTGGCTCGCACGGGTCTTCCCCGACCCCGTTTGACGGCCCGTTCGACTGCTCGAGCGCCGTCAGCCATCTGCTCCAGGTAGGCGGCTTCGCCAACCCGACCATGGACACGGTCGCGCTCGCGCGATGGGGAGACCCCGGGCCGGGGCGATGGGTGACGATCTTCGTCAAGCCCATCGGCGCTGACGCCCACACCTTCATCGGCTTTGCGTCGAGTGTGACGTCACCCGTCGAGCGCTACTGGGGGACCTCGGGCATCGTCGCACCGGGCAAGGGTCCCGGCTGGATCGGCGAAGCCGAGCTCTCTGCGTCCTACATGGCCGGCTTTGAGCTGCGACACCCGCCGGGGCTGTGAGTCGATGTCCGTCGCGGTGAAACCCGATCACGGTCACGGGGACCCGGTGCAAGCCGGCACGAACGCCCACTCGCACCTCCTGGAAGAGCTCGGACGGGGCTGTGCGCGCTGCGGGGTTGGTGGAGGTGTTCCCGTGGGCGGAATAGGGCCGCAGCGGATCTGCCCCGGCGGGCCTGGCTTCACTTCGCGCATTGTCCGCGCCGGGCGCAGGGGGGAGATTTCTCGCCGCTGCGTCATTGGGTGGTCATGGTCTTGTGGCGTAGGCGTGTGCTCCCCGGCGCGGCTTTGGCGCGCAGTGAAGCCAGGCCCGCGAGACGAAGGGAGCAGCGGTGAGCGACGGCGATCGAGATCGAGGCGGCGCTGCGGAGGTTGGGCGTGAAGCGTTGCGGAGCGTGGGGAGGCGGCGGCGATGGCGACGCCTGATCGGATGCGCGACGCCGCGATGCGGGCCGACCCGGCGGGCTCGCTGTGGACGGCGCACGAGGTCGCCGATCTGCTCGGCGTCTCGCACGAGTACGTCTGGCAGCTCTCGCGCGAGGGGCGCATCCCCACGGTCTCGCTCGGCCGGGTTCGCCGCTATCGCCGGGAGTCGATCCTCGCCTGGCTCGAACAGATCGAGTCGCCCGGCGGCCGCACCTGAAGGAGGCCACGATGGCCGCGGCTGACAACGGCAAGCGCTCCTATGGCTCGGGCTCGCTGTTCTCCCAGCGGGGCTCCTGGTACGGCAAGTGGCGAGTCGGCGAGCGCCAGGTCAAGCGCAAGGTCGGACCGATGCGAAAGCCCGGCACGCGCGAGGGGCTGACGAAGTCCCAGGCCGAGAAAGAGCTGCGGCGGCTGATGCGCGAGGTCAAGCCCACGCCGCAGGAGCGACTCATGCTGCGCGAGGTCGGCGACGCCTACATCGCCCACGTGCGTGACTACCTGCAGCGCAAGCCCTCGACGGTGCAGGACTACGCGATCATCCTCGGCAAGGCGGAGAGTGGCCTGCCGAAGAAGGCCATCGATGCCGTTGACGCCGCGGACGTCGCCGCCTTCATCGCGGCGATGCAGGCCGAGGGACTCTCGCCGAAGACGATCAACAACCGGCTGAACTTCCTCCACGGCCTGTTCAACTTCGCGGTCAGGCGCGGCTGGGCTCATATGAATCCGGTAGCCGCGGTCGAACGGCCGCGCTCGGGCGACGTCGACCCCGACATCCGGTTCCTCGATCGTGGGGAGATCGAGGCGCTGCTGGCGGCGGTGCCCGACGATCGGCTCGGCGCGGTGGAGCGGCCGCTGTACGTGGTGGCGACGATGTGCGGGCTGCGGCAAGGCGAGCTGATCGCGCTGCGCTGGCTCGACGTGGACTGGAATGCGAGGGTGATCCGGGTGCGGCGCAACTACACCCGCGGTCAGTTCGGCAAGCCGAAGTCTCGACGCTCGACCCGCTCGGTGCCGATGCCTCAACGCGTCGCCGCGCAGCTGAGGTCGCTTTATGGCAACTCCAGCTTTACGGCAGACACCGATCTCGTCTTCTGTCATCCGGACACCGGCAATCCCTACGACGCCTCGAAGATGCGCAAGCGCTTCAAGGAGGCGGTTGCCGCGGCCGGAATCCGGGCGATCCGCTTCCACGACCTGCGCCACACCTTCGGCACGAGGATGGCCGGCGCCGGCGCCCCGCTGCGCACCATCCAGGAGTGGATGGGCCACCGTGACTACAAGACGACCGAGATCTACGCGGACTTCGCCCCCGACCCCTCTCAGGAGGCCGGGTGGGCGGAGGCCGCGTTCGGGGACGAGAGCGACGAGGAAGGCGATACCCCGGACGATCGCGATCCGGACTCGCCGCCCGAGGCTGACGGATGAGGAGCCGGTCTTCCGGTGATCCTGGCGAACGACTCCTCAGCCGGTACCCTTTGGGTCAGATGGCCGATGATCAAAGACATGTCCTCGCGGCTTCCTCCGACCCTGAGAAGGCGGTTGAGGTGCCGACGGTGATCGACGCAGACGAGCTTGCCAAGGCTCGCCTCGATGAGCGCTGGCGTGAGTTCTGCCTGAATGCCGAGCAGTACGTGGCGGAAACGACGCGGCCGAGCGTGCGCACCAGGCAGCCCGCCTAGGTCTCAGAGAAGAGCGGCAGCCAGAGCCGGTTTCGCTGCTGGCCGTCCGCGTCGGATCGCTTGGTGAGCGATGAGCGAAAGCCGAAGTGCTGGCGCCAGTAGTCCTCCGTCGCGGCGTCGAAGGGATCGACGGCGATCACCGCCGCCCCGACTCTCCGCGAACCGATCTGGGCGATGCCGACCGCGTGGCGCAGGATGGTCGCGGCGTCCACGTTTGCGTCGGCTGCGCGGGCAAGCCAGAGGATGAGCACGGCCCCCTGGCGCGGATGGCTGGCCGATATTCCTTTGCGATGCTGGGATCGCAGCTCGACCTCGCTCATCCCCAGCGAGTAGAAACCGGCGACATCACCCTCTACGAGCAGCACGTAGGTGGCGATATGGCTCGTCTCCCGGAGTGCTCGCTCCTTGAGCCAAGCTGCGGCGGCATCACCGGCCCGGCCAGGGGGTGCTTGGAAGCGTTCGATCGCACGGACGAGCCCTGGGTCGGCGCTGAGCTGCTCCCCCGTCAGATGAACCCACTCGTGCTCGATCACGGTCGCTCAGGCTATCCCGCCTCGCGTTTCGGGCTGGCTCCATGCACTTAACCGGCGAAATCACTTTGCCAGCGGCCCTCCCAGCAAGTGGTTTGGCGCTTGCTCTTACCGCCGCCCCCGAAGCTCCGCGCTCGGCTCTCCCTCATCCGAGAAGTAGGGGCATCGCGTGAGTCCGTAGGCCACGAACATTCGATCCATTGCGGCGCGCGTCGCGCCCGTCAGGTCATGCAAGAGGCCGTCAACGCTGTAGTCCGCTCTCCACTCCAGATGCGCCACGCTCAGTGGCTTGAGATAGAAGCCAGAGTAATTGTCGCCGACGCCGAGTTCGCTTCCCTTGCCGTCCTCAAGCGAAACCCACACCCGCAGCCTGCCGAAGTAGCCGGCGCGCCGGTAGCTGGTCGCGAAGTAGCCGAGCGCGTCGTGGATGTACTGCGCGATCGAGAGAGAGGGAATCGACTCGGTCCGACTTGCCACGGACACGCCCCACTCAAAAACGCCGTTGCGAAACAGGCGCAAGCGGTGCGTGAGCTGGCCGTCTTGCTCGCGGTCTGAGTGGTAGCCGTCAGCGTCCCACTCCAGCGAAAGACCGATCTGCTGCGAGCGGCTCCAGCGCACGTAATCCCCATCGTCAGGGAACGCACGGCCATCAGCGCCGAGCATCGGCAGCAGCGGGTCAGGTGCGTCGATGGGCAAGGCAAGGGTACCGAGCCAGAGCCCAGGCTCCCTGTTCGTCTCCGGGGACGCCAGGACGACGCCTTCGGGGCGAACGATCAAAGGCAGCCGGGCCAACCTCTCAGCGGCGCGACTCTCACCTCCGGCCGCTTCCGCATAGGCCGTCGTCAGCTCGTGCTGCTGCATCGGGCGCGTCTTTAGGCCGACGCGCAGGTAGCAGCGCATCTCGCCGTAGCCGTCGACCATGTGCGGGACTCCGAGGTGAGGAAAGGCGCGCACCACCAGGAAGTAGCCGCCGCCCTCCGCCTCGATCTGACGAGCCTCGAAGTTGAGCGCAGGGTGAACTGCCGAGTCGACGACATCCTCTAGGCGACTGCGAGCGTCTCCGTCACTGAGGGGCATTGGCCGCACCGGAATCCGCCGGCCGTCCTCCTGCTCTTCCTCCTCGACCCCGTAGATGAGAAGGCCGCCCTGCGCGTTCGCGAGGCCGCTCACGTCCTTCGCAGCCTCGCAGCGCTTCTTCGGCGTCTCCAGGTCGAGCTGGCGCTTGTACTCGAGCCGCTGACCCTCTTCGATCCGCTCCTCGACGAGTGCAAGCACGTCGGATGCTTCCCACTCATTGAGGGGCTTCGTAAGTCGGCGTGTCGTCTCCGTCGATGCCATTCTGCGTGACCGGCGGTCAGACTCTGCTGGCCGTTCAGGCGTTAGAAGGTGCCAGATCTTCGCAGGGCGCGGCTTCGTAGCATCCCGCGCTGATCCGCTCGATCTGAATACGCTTGACTCCTCAATGTCCGTCCCGTCGCGGCTATCCATCGATCAAACGTGGGCCTGCACTCGTCGTGCCTGGGGTGGCGAGCGTCAGCGAGGCGCCCGCCGTCTACGTCGCGGGGCTGTTCAAAGGCGGCGAATCACGCGACGGCGGCGTGATCTGCCGCCCGCTACATTCACGTTGCCTGACCGCCCCTGCCGTTAAGCTCTGAAAGTGGCCGGACGCGAGCTCAAGGCGCTCTTTCGTGCCTTCAAAGAGGGGGACGAGCTGGCCTTCCGGAGAACTGCGCAGGAGATCATCGACGATGAGGAGGCCAAGCAACACACGGCCTTGGCCCGGGATCTCCGCGCGATTATCGCCGGAGGATCCCAGCGAGCGGTTGCCGCGGACGTCGCGCTTCCTGCGCCCCCCCAAGACCGAGAGGGAGAGTGGCCCCTAGCCGAGGTCTACCACCCCCAAAGGGCCCTCGACGAACTGGTCATCCGTGGCGAGTTGCTCGATCAGTTGCGGTCTTTAGTGAATGAACACGGAAAGTGGAGCTCCCTGGATCTCCGCGGCATTCCCCGCCGCCAGCGCGTTCTCCTATATGGGCCGCCTGGATGCGGCAAGTCCAGTGCCGCCGAGGCCATTGCGACCGAGATCGGGCTGCCGTTGGTCATCGTCCGCATTGACTCCGTTGTTTCTAGCTACCTTGGTGAGACCGCGTCGAACCTCCACCGAGTCTTCGATTTCATCCGCCAGGGCTCCTGGGTCTTGCTCTTCGACGAGTTCGACGCCCTCGGCAAGGCTCGCGATGATCCCGGGGAGCACGGCGAGGTCAAGCGAGTTGTCACCGCCTTCCTGCAGATGCTTGATGCCTTCAAAGGGTCGAGCCTCCTGCTCGCCGCGACCAACCACCAGCAGCTGCTCGATCCCGCTCTCTGGCGACGCTTCGATGAGGTGCTTGAGTTCGAGCTGCCGACTGTCCACCAGAACCGCCAGCTGCTGAGACGCGGGCTCCGTGGAGCCGGAGAGAAACTCGACATCGACGCTGCCGCTTCCAAGCTCAAAGGTAAGCCACACGCCGCCTCTGAGAAGGTCGCCTGGGACTCTCTGCGCTACTCCGTTCTAGATGGTCGCGACCGAGTATCGAAACAAGACTTCGAACGGGCGCTCACAGACGCCCTCGCACGTCCCTGGTAGGCGATGGCCGATCACCTCCGTCTGCCGCCCCCACGGGCAATTCCCAGTCGACGCGCTGGCGGCGGCGGAGGTGAAGTAGAAAAACAAGTGCCAGGGCGCCACGGCCGCAAGCTGAAGGAAGACCTGGCTGCGGCTACTGCCGTTGCGACCCCTGCGCGGACCAAAGATGGAGTGAATCCCGCGCAGGTTTTCAAAATCCGAACCGCCGGTGGCGTTGACGACGCGAAGCTGGAATCAAGCGAGTTTCATTGGCTCGGCAACACGTCAGATTGGACCTACTTTGTTCTCTCCCGCGAAGGGCCAGCCGAGTTTGAGCGAATGCTGGACGCCTACGCCGCAGCTGGTGAGAAGCGGGACGGCGCTCCCGACCTCACCTTCTTCGAGCACATCGTCGGGATTCTTCCTTATGGCCCCGAGGATCGCCGCGGCCCTGGCGTCGGCCAGCAGGAACTCGATAAGGCGGATGGACGGCTGGTGGTGGATGCGATCGTTTGGCCTTCGTCTGATTTCGACGAGGCGCGGCGCCGGATTCAAGAAGTTCGGGAGGTCATCGACTTTCAGAACGGCGAGGTACTCGCCGAAGACGACCGACCCCGCTATACGATTGTTCGGGCGCGTGTCGGAGCTGATGGCATTCGGGATCTCCTGAATCTGGCCGTCGTCGAGCGGTTGCGAACGCCGCCGATGCCTTACCTCGAGCCGACGACTTGGCGGCGTATGAATGAGCAGGATCTGCCTGATTACGAGCGTACCGAAAGCGTGCCAATCGGCATCATTGACGACGAGGTGATGGAGCACCCGATGCTGGCTGGCTCGATGGCATCGCGTGAATCGCTCCCCGCCGAGCACGATTGGGGCGAGCCGAGCGACCACGGGACGATGGTCGCGGGGCGGATTGTCTTCGGCGACATCGAGTCTGCCCTGGCAGGCGACGCGGCGTGGGTTGCCCTTGGACCGCTCCACTCAATTCGCGTTCTTGAGCAGAACCCCAACGATCCGACTGACGCAATCTTCCCAACCGCCACGCCGCATCACGCGCTGATCGAGGACGCCGTGCGACGCCTTTACGCTCGCGGGGTCCGCGTAATCAACGTTTCGATTGCTGACCGTGTCCCGTTCAGCGGCCCCCATCTCAGCCTCTGGAGCGAGCGTATGGACGAACTGGCGCGCGAGCTCGACGTGCTGATCGTCGTCGCGGCCGGGAACCAGCCCGCCAATGACATCCCCAAGGGTCAGTCGATCCTCGACGCATATCCGGACTACCTGCTCGAGGACGACTGCCGTGTCGCCGAGCCGGGGGCGGGGGCCAATATGCTCACTGTCGGCTCGGTAGCTCGTTTCGCCGCGCCGCAGCGTGCGGATGGGCGCCAGCTTCCAGGTGACCGAGCGGTCGCCCGCGAGGGCGAACCATCCCCATTCACTCGAGCTGGCCCCGGTGCTGCCGACGGTATCAAGCCGGATGTCGTCCACCACGGGGGCAATTGGGCTCTCAACGACGTCGACCTGGTCGAGCGCAGCGACTTTGGTGTTAGCGCGATCTCGACCAAAGGCGGTGGTGAACAACCTTATTTCGGAGTTGCGAACGGCACCAGCTACGCCGCCCCACTCGTCACCCGCGTGGCGGCAAAGATCCTCAACCGCTATCCAAGTAGCGGCGCCAACCTCCTCCGCGCTCTAATCGGGGCTTCCGCCCGCCCTCTACTCCTGCCCAACTCCCTGGACGAAAGGAAGCGCCGGCGACTCGCCGGTTACGGGTCGCTCTCCGAGTACAACGCTCTGGAGAGCGGCGGGAACCGGGTGGCGTTGATGTACCAGGGCGAGATCGCGATGGACACGGTTGTCGCCCACCCGATCCCTATCCCCCGGGAGTTCATGGAGGCCAGCGGTGACCGCCACGTGATTGTCGCCCTCGCGTTCGACCCGGAGGTGCGCCGCACGCGCCGCGACTACCTGAGCGCGACGATGAAATTCCATCTCGTCCGAGGGATGACAATGGATGAGATCGAGAGTGTCTGGCAGATCCAGCCTCAGGAGAAGGATGACCGCCTTCCGCTACCGAACGATCGCCGTCGGCCCAAACTGGTTCCCGGTTCTGGCGAGTGCCTCGGGGCCACCCTCCAGGTCCGAAGCTTTAGGCGCCGCAACGCCGACGTGCTCGACAACGAGGGATTTCACGTCGTTGTCGAGCACCGGACGGCGACTTGGCACGAGGTCGAAGAGGGGGACCGTCAACGCTACGCCTTGGTCGTCGTTCTCGAGGATCAGGAGCGCGAGGGGATCGACCTCCGCGCGCTCGTGGAGGCGCAGCTGCCGATCGAGCCGGCGGTCGAGGTTGAGCCGCGGCTTCGAGTCCGCGGCTGAAGCCATACGCCTTTCCGCTGGCCGATTGCGGGCTTGGGCGCTCGCTCAAGATCCGATTGCGGGTACCAATTCGGGTACCAATTTGAGCGAAAGTGCCCCCAACTCGGGGCAACTGCGCTACTCTCTGTAGGCACGAATCGAGCGGGTGGAAGAAGTCGGACAGGCCTCATAACCCGAAGGTCGGAGTGCCTATCCCGGGCGACCCGCTTTAATCGCAGGCAGACTCATCGTACGTCGAATTCGACGTACCGACCAGCCGCTTCCCGCGGAGCTCCTGATCGGTCGTGGCGAGGACGTGCGGGAGATCGCCGCGACGCTTGCCGGCGGCGGCCACCTGGTGATCTCCGGTCCGCGGAGAACCGGTAAGACCAGCGTTTGCGACGCCGCCCTGCGCCGTCTCGAAAGCGACGGCCTCTACGTCGTCGAGATCGACCTCTTTCGCATCGTCTCTGCGGCCGAGCTGGCCGAAGCGCTGGTCGTCCAGACGATCGCCAATCGCTCTGCGCTACGGCGGATCGTCCACCAGGCTCGCGAGGCTGGGCGCCTGGTCGCCGACGCCGCCGGCGTCTCGGCGGTCGTCAAATCGAAGACCGAGCTCGGCGAGGAGATGGAGATTGCCTTCATGCCGCACCTCGCCCGGCGCGACCCCGAGCGCGCACCTTACGGGGACCCCGACGCGCTGACCAAGCGGATGCGGGCGATCTTCCAGCGCAGCCCGCAGCTGAACGTGCTCTTCGCCGGGTCGATCGAGCATCTGATGCGCGACCTCTTCACGCCGCGCCAGCGTGCCCTGAGCCAGTTCGGCAGCTTTCACGAGCTGCGACCGATCGCGCGGAGGAATGGGCAGAGGGCCTCGCGGCCCGATTCGCTCTGGATGGCTGCGGGATCGACGAGCTTGCCCTGCGCCGGCTGGTTGAGCTCGGCGCCGGGCACCCCCGCGCGACGATGCTGATCGCCCAGAAGACCCACATGACCTCGGCCTGCCCCACAACTTGGTGCGGCGGGCGCTCGAAGAGCTGCGCGGGATCGGGATCGCCCGTAGCGAGAGCCGGGGCGATTGGCGGATCACCGATCCCTTGCTCGCTCGCTACCTCGCCGAGCTCGACCCGTTGCTCTGAGATCGGGGTCCCCTCCGTCGGCTCGACCCGGTTCACTGTGTCGTCGTGATCTCCTATTCGATGAGCCTGTCGGCCGATGGCTACGTCGCCGGACCCGACGGAAGCATCGCCTGGGGGGTGCCCAGCGAAGAGCTGCACCGGTTCCACAACGAGCGGGTCGCTGCGACCGATGTCCAGCTGCTCGGCCGGCGCCTCTACGAGACGATGCTCGTCTGGGACACCGAGGAGTTCACCGACCCGGTGATGGCGGAGTTCGCCGAGATCTGGCGCCCGCTCGAGAAGATCGTGTTCTCGACCACGCTGACGAGCGTCGAGGGCAGCAACCGGCTGGCGACGGGGACGCTCGAGGAGGAGATCGCCGCGCTCGGGGACCGGAGCATCGCGGTCGGCGGCGCCGGCCTCGCGGCGGAATGCATGCGGCGCGGGCTGATCGACGAGTTCGAGCTGTTCGTCGTCCCGATCGTGCTCGGCGGCGGCACGCCGTACTTCCCGCCGGACGTGCACATCGACCTCGAGCTCGTCGAGACCCGCACGTTCGGCGCGACCGTGCACCTGCGCTACCGCCGGCGCGGTTACGGTCCGAGCAGCGCCGCCGGGACCACGCCGATCCCGTCTGGACGCCGGTAAGCGGCATCCCCGGTCGTAATGACGATCGCGTCGAGCAGTTCGTCGCCGATCGTCTCCTTGAGCCAGCGCAGGTTGCGGGTGTCGTCGTCCTTGATCGTGCGCTTCAGCTTGACCTCGACGGCGACGACGCGTTTGTCCTGGGCCTCGATGATCAGGTCTACCTCGCGACTGCCGCTGAAGGTTCTCAGGTGCCCCGTCCGTGCCTCGGCGCGCTGTGCGTAGACGCGGACGCAGAGGGTCACGAGCGACTCGAAGAGGGCGCCCAGGAGCGTGCCGTCCCGAGGAACGGGCGGTCCCAGCTCGGCGTTCTCGAGCAGGCCGGCGCGGGTCGCCCCCAGGAGGCGCGCGGCCAGCGCCGGGTCGGCGAGGTGGTGCTTCGAGGCCGCGCTGAGGCGCGACAGGTGGCGGCGGGTCGGTTGCCAGGCCGGGACAGGGTCGAGCAGCCAGAGGCGCTCGAGCACCGCCCGGTAGGGGCGGGCGGCGTCCTTGGAGAGCTGCTCACCCTCATCCCCGGTCGCTGCGGCGCGGATCTTCTCGAACGAGGTCGTTGACGAGGTGGCGGCGGCGTAGGCGGCCAGCCAGCGGCGGAGGCCCGCCGGATTCCGGACCGCGTGGCCGAGCTCCGCGAAGTCGCGATCGACGACTCGCTCGATGTAGCCGTCGAGCTGCAGGCGCAGAGCCCGATCGGAGGCGCCTCGGAGGCCGGGAAAGCCGGAGGCGACGATCTCATCCACGTAGTGCTCGAGCGTGACCGAGGTCTCGCCAGCGAGGTCTGGGCGGTCGCCACGGAGCAGCTCCGCCAGGCTCACCGAGGCTGGGGAGTTCAGTCGCTCGGCCAGGGTGAGAGGCCGCATCCGGATCGTCGGGATTCGCCCCGCACCGGAATGGCGGCCTGCGCCATCGGGAGAAGCGGAGCCGGTGAGAAGGAAGCTTTCGGGCGCCGCGCCCGCGTCCACGGCCCGCCGCACGAGGTCCCAGGTCTCGGGGAGCCGCTGCCACTCGTCGATGAGGATCGGCTTCTCGTCATCGAGCAGGCGCTTGGGATCGGCTTCGGCGAGGGTCAGCCGCGCGGGGTCGTCGAGGCGGTGGATCGTCGCGGCGCGGCGTGAGGCCGTCTCAGTCTTGCCCACTCCCTTGGGTCCCTCAATGGCGAGGGCGGGGAGGGACCCGAGAATCTCGTCAAGCTCTCGGTCGAGCACGCGAATCGTGTACGGCAAAGGTCTATCCTTCCATTTCGCAGCTAGTTAGCCTGCCGTTTCGTAGCAGTTTACCAGTCTGTTTCGTACCTGATTCAGGCGCTTGCGTCCCTCGTTCCCTCGCGCAGACTCCCACTGGCTACGTAGCTGATGCTTCGTCCGCGTCCCCGTTGGTCGACGAGACCGGCGTCGAGCAGGCGGCGGAAGTCGGCGCTTGCGGTCGCCGGGGAGACGTCAGCATCCTGGCCATAGGTGCTGCGATCGCTGCCCGCATGGAGGCTCTGCTCGAGCGCGATCACGAGGCGCTCGGGCCAGCCGCGCGCGTTGACGAGGTCCTCGAGGTGGCTCCATCGCGCCGCCGCCTGTTCGATTTGCGCCAGCCGCTGTCGCGCCTGGGCGATGTGGGCCTCGACGCAGAAGCGGACCCAGCCGGAGGCGTCGCGGCGAGGCTGATAGCTCCCGCCCTGCGCCTCCCTCAGGGCGGCGTAGTAGTCGGGCGTGTGGGAGCCCAGGTACTCCTCGATCGAGAAGAACTCCGGTGAGGCGAATCCCCCTCGCGCCAGGACCAGCGACTGCACGATCCGCGCGACGCGGCCATTGCCGTCGCGAAAGGGGTGGACCGAGGCGACGTGCAGGTGGGCCATCGCTGCCCGGACCACCACGTCGGCCTCGAGGTCCCCCTCTGCCAGCCACTCGACCGCCTCGGCCATCAGGGCCACCACCTCGTTCTCGTCGGGCCCGCGGTACTCGAGCGTGCCGCCGGGCCCCGTGACCGCGATCGGGCCGGTTCGCCAGACGCCGGGGTCCATGTCGCGCTGGAAGTGGCAGGCGTCGAAGTGCAGGTCGAGGATCACCCGATCAAGCCAGCGGAAGCTCGGATCCTCCGCCATCGTCCCGACATGGTCCATCGCCCGCGCATAGCAGGCAACCGCCTGGCGGTTCTCGTCGTCGCGATCGACAGCTTCCCTCCCGCTGGTGAGCGCCAGCGCTTCCGCCGGGGAGACGCTGAAGCCCTCGATCGAGGTCGAGCTCCCGATTGAGGCGGCCCGCAACTCGCGTCGCAGCGAGCCCATCCAGCGGCTGGGCGTCTTCACCTCATCGCCGAGGGCCTCGCGTAGCTGCGCCAGCTCGTCGAGCTGCTTCTGGAGGGCGCGAGTCATTGCAGGCGTCGCGTAGATCATGCCCAGGAC
Source organism: uncultured Solirubrobacterales bacterium (assembly GCA_963727615.1). Classification (GTDB taxonomy): domain Bacteria; phylum Actinomycetota; class Thermoleophilia; order Solirubrobacterales; family 70-9; genus VRUE01. The sequence goes on along the minus strand of CAVSHD010000006.1, from coordinate 20,385 downwards.
TATAGACGATTAAACGTTTAATCGTCTAATCACACCCTGCCGATGGGCCCCGCTGCGCTGGCCGACCACGGACCCACGAGACGCAGCCGCGCCGCCGTCAGCGGTAGAAGCCGACGCCGGGCGGGATCACCGTCGAGCGCTTGCCGGAGCGGAGCCGGCCGGTGCATTGGATGAAGCGGGTGCGGCGAGGTCTCGGCCATGTGCCGGGCGCTGGACGAGCAGGTCGGCGCCTTCCGCGAGCGCCCGCTCGAAGACCCCTACCTTTGGCTGGACGCCAAGCAGCTCAAGGTCAGGGATCGCGGCCACGTTTACCCCAAGGCGCTGGTGATCGCCTACGGCGTGCACAAGTCCGGCCGCCGCGAGGTGATCGGCCTCGACATCGGCGAGATCGAGTCGGGCGCCTTCTGGACCGAGTTTCTGCGCGGCCTGCGCGCCCGCGGCCTGCGCGGAGTGCGCCTCTGCGTTTCCGATGCCCATGAGGGCTTGAAGGCGGCGATCGCCAGGGTGTTGGGCTGTCCCTGGCTGCGTTGCACCGTGCACTTCGTGCGCGACATGCACCAGCACTGCCGGACCAACCAGCGCGGCATGGTCTCAGCCGTCCTGCGCGAGGTCTTCGCGGCCGAAAGCCACGAGGCGGCCCGCGAGCGCGCCACGGCGGTGATCGAGCGCCTGAGGCCCGCTGTTCCCAAGGTCGCCGAACTCTTGGAGGAGGCCGAGGAGGACCTGATCGCCTTCTACCGCTTCCCGGAAGCGCACTGGTCCAAGCTGCGCTCCACCAACCCGTTGGAGCGAGTCAACCGCGAGGTCGGCCGCAGAAGCGACGTCGTCGGCATCTTCCCCAACGACGCCTCCGCGATCCGCCTCGCCGGTGCCCTGCCGATCGAGCAGAACGACGAGTGGCTGATCAGCCGTCGCTACCTCTCCGAGGAGTCGCTCGCCCTGGTCCTCGAGGACCAGGGCGAAGAGGGACGAGAGGAGGTGGCTCAGCTACAAGCAGCGTGAAGAAGCCGGCGAGGAGTTACACCACAACTTCCGACTTGACTACCAAGGAGCTGGAGATGGGCGCTGCCGTCGAAGCAGGCGGCGGGATCCTCGACGGAGCTGCCGTCGTCATCCGACCAGCCAGCCCTCCGGAATCCCCTCTGCGTCGCATCGCAGTGCGCAGCCGACCGGTGGAAACACGGTCAACGAACCGCAGCACCGCGAAGTGACATCGGCTTCCCTGGAAGCCAACCTGGAACTTAAACCGTACATCGAGTCGGCGGCCGGACTCGAAGTCGATTTCGGCGGTCACGCCGCTGAAGTCCACGGAAACGTCAGGAGACCCGAAAAACCCGGGCCGGGTAGCGGCACGTGCAGGGAACGATACCGTTACCTATCGGGTATTGCGGCCGGCCGCTGACGCTTCGCCATTCGATGCCGGCCCGCAGAAGCTCAGCCAGGAGAAATCGTGACCAAGAGTTCCCGTCGAAGCGCAGCGCCATGGGCTCCGCCTCGCGACGGCAAACCCCAACAGACCTCAACGCTGCGCCAGGAGGCGGTCGTCCGTGACGGCAGGCCGTGACGTCCCGGAACGCTCCGCAGGGGGGCTGGCGGTAGCCGCCATCGCTGGGGCGCTGGCCATGGCCGCGAGCCTTCTCTGGCCGTGGATTTCGGTTGGCGTTGGCGGCGACGTCGCCTCCTACAGCGGCCTTGACTTTCCGTTTGTCACCGTCTTTTGCCTCGTGCTTTCCGTCGCGATCGTGATCCTGGCGATCGCCTGGTGGTGGCGCGATGAGGCCAGGATCGCAATGCTGATCATGGTCGCGGCGCTCTTCTCGACGCTTGCCGCTGTCGCGCTTCTGCTCGTTTCTGAGCTGGTCGCCGGCCTTGTGCCCGTTCCGCCCCTGCTGGACGGCTCGGAGGTGTCAATGGATCTCGTTTACCCGGGGATCGGCCTTTGGGTAGGCCTCGGGGGCTCGGCGACGGTCGTCTTGGCTGCCAGCCGGCCGTTCGTACGGTCGCTGCGTCCCGATCTCGAGTTCGGTCTCGAAAGACGCGGTGCGCTGGCGACCGTATTCGTGTTGCTGTCGCTGTTTGTCTTGGTCGCCTGGATGCGCTACGAACCCTGGCTCGTCTCCTCGGTCCTGGGCGATTCGCTTGCGCTACCGGGAAGCACGATTCCCTTCATAGGGGTCGCCACGTTGTTTGCGCTCGCGCTCATGGCGGTGGCGTTGGTCCTTTCGATGGTGTCGAAGACTCAGCTCGCTGGTCTCGTCGCGGCGGCGTCGGGTTGGTTGGTGTCATTCGCCGCCGCGCTCACCGTCGTCACCGGTCAGGTCCTAGCCCGATTCGAGATCCGCGGCCTCGACTTCACGGACGCGACGACGGTCACTTTTCACACCGGAGCTGCAGCGTGGATTGCCTTCGCCTCGGGTATGGGGGTTGCGGCCGTCGGTGCTTTTCTTGTATGTTGCGAGTCAGTTTTAAAAACTGGACAATGATTAATGGGAACGTTAATGGGGGCGCTGATCAGCATTTTGCTGTTGGTGATTGCCGTCTGGATACTGATTTTTGGGGGGATAGGAGCCTTGTTTTCCCGCTCCAGAGGGGGTTCGGCTGCCCTCGGTTTGGTTTGGGGAACTGTTTTGGGTCCGTTTGGATGGTTGGTAATCGCCTGGATTACGCGGCCGGATAGCTCGGCAGCCGAACTCGCTCGACCGCACCTCCGGCAGGGCGAGCCTTCCTACGTTTCACCCCCTTCGGCAGAGGCCAGGGAACAACCCTCCGAAAAGCAATCCCCCGAAAAGCATTGGGAACCCTGGAACGAGTAGGCCCGATCCCTTGGTTGAATCGTTTGAACCGATGAAGGCGTCGGCGCGTCAGCGCTCCCCGAGTTGGCTGCTCTGGGTTGCCGGTGTGGCCGTTGGGCTGAGCGTGGTCGCGCTCGGCGGGGGGCTCGCACTGCACCTCGTCGGCTACGCGTTGGCGTCGCTTTTCGCCTTCACCGCCATCGCGTTGTTCCGTCGGCGCTCACTAGAGCTGTCCGCGACAGCTGGCATTGGCGTGAGCAGCTTCGCCAGGGTTTTCGCTGGCACCACTCTACTCGTCGGCTTTGTCGTATCCGTCGCAGACGCCTGGTTCGTGGCGAGTCATCTCTCGTGAGGCGGCCGCTGCTTCTGACGGTGATCGGGCTGATCGCCTTCTCGACCGTCGTGCCGAGTGCGCGGGGAGCTTCGAGCCCGGCGTTGTCACCCGCCGCGCAGTCCCTGGCCCGCTGCGTGCAGCAGAACGGCAGGCTCTCGGTGGTAATGCTGATCGACGAGTCGGGCAGCCTCTCGACCACTGATCCGTATAACCAACGTGTTAACGGCATCCGCGCCGCACTGATCGGGCTGGCGAATCTCGCGGACGCTCCCGCTGGAGAGGGCGGGGCGGAAGTCTCGGTTCTGATGGCGGGCTTCTTCGGCAAGGTCCGCCCAGATCCAGAGGGAGGCATTCCGCCTGACGCTTGGCGACCGGTGAGCCATGAAAACGTCGATTCGCTGCTCAAGGAAGCCGGTCGCTACGCCGCGCTGAACCAGGGCCGGGCAACCGACTACGCGACCGCGCTGACCGCCGCTCGAAGGATGCTTGCCGAACGGACGGCGGAAGAGACCAGCGCCGACGGTGGCGCCTGCAAGGCCTTGATCTGGTTCACCGACGGCCGTTACTCGCTGCCGCAGAGGGTCGGCAAATCGGGCGTGGGGTTGCCGCTCACGGTGCCCTACGCACCCGGCGTCCGGCTGGATCGAAAGGGCGCCGGCCGGCAGGCGGTTGAGGCGGGCAAGCGGTTCATGTGCAAGCCAAATGGCCTGATGGACGGTTTGCAGAGGGAAGGCGTCGTTCGTTTCACCGTCGCGCTCTCGACGAAGCTCTCGGCTGCCGACGCCGATTTCCTCGACGCCGCGACCACCGGTCGCTCGCACCAGGTGGAATGCGGAGCACACGTCTCGCCGCTGTCCGGCGAGTACCTGACCGCGCGTGATGGCGACCGGCTCCTGTTTGCGTTCGCGAACGTGCTCTCGACCGAAACCCCGATCAAGGTGAGGCCGATCTGCGACGAACTCGAGTGCGTGCGCGGCGAGACCTCTTTCACCACCGTTTCGGGCTTGAGTCGCTTCCTGATCAGGGCCTCGGCCGGGCGAGGTTCCGGGGCGGTCGCGCGGAGCCATCCCGAGCTGCGCCTGAGCGCGCCCAACGGCGAATCGGTGACGCTGAGTCCCGGCGGATCGGCCGTTCTCCGGCTGTCGGGGGCCGAGATCACGCAAAGATGGGTTTCCGATCGCGCAGTGGAGCTGGAAGGCAGCTTCGAATCGGACAAGGAAGGCTGGCTCGGTAATTGGTCCTATGCGCTCGCCGATCCGTCGGCGGGGCGGCGGGATCGCGGCCTCAGCTCGGTACAGCTCTTCACCGACCTCGAGCCGGCCGTCGTCGGATCGCCGACCTTGATTCGAGGCGTGTCCACGCGGCTTAAGTTCGACCTGACCACCGGTGGCGACGCGGATGCGGTGACCCACACCGGCCCGCTTGTCCGCTCCGCGCGCCTGAGCGCGACGATCGACGAACCCGTGGCGAGCCGATCGACGCCCGTGCGGGTGAGCGGCCCCGATGAGGACGGCGGTTTCTCGGCGCTCGTCACCGTCCCAGACTCGTCGACCGCCGGCTTTGTCTACCTCGGTCTCACCGCGAGCTTCTCGACGCCAAGCGGAACGCCGATCGCATCCCAGTACCGTGCCTTCAATCTGCCGGTCGGCCTGCCGCCGAACCAGGGATACCCCACGGTTTCGCCTGCGAGCCTCGACCTGCCCTCACTTCAGGGCCAGGGCACGGCCGAAGGTGTTCTGACCGTGACCGGCAGCGCCGCGTCGGCGGGCTGTGTGTGGGTGGGCGAAGGGCCGGTTGCGGCCCCGAGCGCGGCGGGGGATATCAAGCCGGTCATCGCGCCGGCAGCCGGGGATTCGCAGCACTGCATACCAATTGGCAAGGGTGAGAGCCGAGAGCTCCGAATCGAGCTGACGCCCGCCGACGAAGCGAGCGGTTCGGTTTCGGTCGAGCTGCCCGTTCATCTTCGCAGCGACCTGGTGGACCGTGACCGTGTCGTCTCGGTCCCGCTGAGTTTTTCAATGACGCGGGCGCCAGACGCGAAAACCTGGATCGTCTTCGCCCTGCTGATCGCCGCGGGAGCCCTCTTCCCGCTCCTTCTGCTCCACCTGCTCAATTTCGCCTCAGGGCGCTTTACGGCACCGAACCAGCTGCGGGCGCTTGCGCTTCCGGTGGAGATGCAGAGGAATGGCCGGCTGCGCTCTCCTGGGGTCGCCGACGGGTCGCCGATCGAGAGAGGAGGATCGCTCTCCGATAAGGGAGGTGCGCCGGTCCGCGATCTCGATTTCGAGGGAGTTCATTTTCACGCCGTCGCAAGCGGCAGCCGGAAGGACGGTACCTTCGTCCTCTTTCGTGGCCCGTACGGAATCGCAACCGCGAACGGCGCAAAGGTCGTTGCCGGGTCCGAGGGCCATCGGCTCCGCTCATGGCGCGACGGTGAGGCCAGTGAGGTTCCCCTGTCCCTCGCCGGCACCTGGGTTCTGCGGGTCGGCGGTGTGCGTCGCCCCGTGTCCGGGCCCGCATCGCCTGCGCAGGCCAGGGTGTCGGAGAGCGCCACGTTGGCGGGCGACGATCGCTTCTTTGCGAATCCGGCGTCCACGGCGCCGGTCGAGCCCGCCGGTCACGATCGCAACGAGGCTGCGCGTGAGCCGATGCTTGAAGGGACGCTGATTCTGATCAGCTCCGACGTCCACCCGAACCAGAACGAGGCCCTCTTCCGCGAAGCCGGGGAGGTTCTGGGCGAACGGGACGACCTTTGGGAGACCGGCGACACGGCCGGCGCGGAAGAGGAAACCGCAGCCGAGCGCGGCCGAGACGAGAACGAGCAGAAGGCGGGGGATTTCCCGTGGGAACAGGGAGGCCCGGCGCAGAGTGTCAAGCGTGACTCGAAGGACGACTTCTTTTAGAAGCCCAGCCGTACGAAAGGGGAATGTCGATGCAGAAGTTCTTGTTCATTGGAATGGGAGGCTCGGGCGGTAAGACCTTGCGCTACACGTGGCGCGAAATCCGCCGACGACTGAAAGAGGCGGGCTGGGAAGGGGACGTCCCTCGCGCCTACCGGTTTGTCCACATCGACTGCCCCGAAGACCCAGATATCGTCGAAGGAGACGTTCCCGCCCAGATGCAGGGGGCCGAGCACACCTATCTTGGGTTGGGCAAGGTCCCCCGTCAGTACAAGGCATATGACGAGGCGCTGACTCGAAAGAGCGGGAATCTGACGGCCGTGACGGGATGGCGCCCGGATCCCGGGGCGGATATTCCTCCGCCCTACCTCGGTGCGGGGCAGCGACGTTCGGTCGGGCGAATCGTCGGGCTCAGCGAGCTCGACGACATCGGCACGACGCTGGCCCAGATCGTCAAGTCGTTGGCCGCTCAGGATGTGACCACTGAGCTACAGAGGTTGGGGGTCCAGCTCGGCGCCAGCACGAAAGTGAGTGGAAAGGGGGTCCCGATCACGACGATCGTGCTCGGCTCGCTGGGGGGTGGATCCGGGTCCGGAATGGTCCACGACGTCGTCGAACTTCTTCGGGCGCTGCCGGAGAGCCAGGAGAGCAACCTCGAGCAGCGGATCATGACGGTGCTCTACGCCCCCGACGTCTTCAGCCATCTGGCCCCCGCCGACCGGCAGGGAATCGAGCCGAACACCCTGGCGGCGATCAGTGAGCTCGTCGCCGGATACGAACACGAAGGCGCCGTCAACGACGAGGAAGCGGCGTTGCTGCGGCACGGCAAGGGCGCAGTGCCGATCCAGGGTCGCCGCACGGCCAGGGCCAACTTGATCGTCGGCACGCGCAATGCGTCGATCTCGTACTCGACCAGCCATGAGGTCTACCGTGCGATGGCCAAGGCGATCGCTCAGTACGCCGTCGACTCCGAGGTCCGTGAGCGGGCAGAAAAATACACCGTCAACCAGCAGGGCCACACGGTCACCTCGGACTTTCGGGTGACGAGGCTGAGCGGGGATCGGCCCTGCGGCTCGATCGGTTATGCGAACGTCTCGCTGGGAGCCTCGTTGTTCGGCGAGTACGCACAGGAGCGGCTCGCGAAGCGCGCCGTCGAGAGGCTCCTGCACGGGCACATGGAGGAGGCGGACGTCGAAGACCCGAAGCGCGAGGAGCTGTTGATCACCGAGATCCTGAAACGAGAGACGCCCGGCTTCCTACAGGCGTGTCAGCTATACGAGTACTCGACCGACCACAACGAAATCCTCGACGCGCTGCGAGTCGTTGACGACGTGAAGCGCCGGATCGATCAGCGCATCAACACGACCCGCCGCGAACTCGAGGGTCGTGAGGACGAGCAGTCGCCGAAGAGCTGGCTCGCCAGCCTCACCGCCGCCTTCGACCACGTCAACTCTGAGGCGATGCACGAGGAGCAGAGCAAACGGTTCGAGCGCACCTCCGAATGGTCCCTGGAAATCCAGGATCGAGTGCTGACGGCGGTTGCCGATGCGCTTGCGCGATTCGGCTTTCCGGTGACCAGGCGGCTGGTCAACCTGCTGGTCAGGCAGCTCGACGCCGCCTGCGAGGAGCTCGATCGCGATGCGAACAAGCTCGATGAAGAGGCCGACAGCGCCCTTGGCAAAGTGGCGAGCGCGTTCACCTCGTTGCGCGGCAAGATCACGCCTCAGCACGAGCAGTTCGGGCTTGCGGCCAAGGATCGCGCCGAACGCCTGTTCAAGCGCTCGGAGGCGGAGCTCTACCGGTCCACCGCCAGCCTGGTTCGGGAGCTGGTCAAGGACTTCTTCACCGAGCTGAAGCGCAGTCTCGCCAGCGCCGAGAAGAGGCTTCGCACGACGGTCAAAGAGGAAGCGGACCTGGTCGAGCAATGGTCTTCGGAGGCGGTCCCGCCGCACCTGCGGCCGGCCCCCAACGAGATTCTGCTCGAAGAGCACACCACGTTTCCCGAGACGTTCGAGCGCTTGGTCGACGTGCAGTTCGACGACGGCATCGACGGCGCCCTGCGCGAGGTGATCACCGGCGCATGGCGCTGGGACGACGGCTCGAACGAGCGCGCGGATGACGCCGAGGCCGATGCCGATCCGTCGCAGACCCTAATCGAGCCTGTTCAGACCTGGCAGCCGGCGATCCTCGGGTCACGACGCCCGCGTCTGAAGTTCGAGCTCGACCCGGCGGCTCTACTGGAGCGCGCCGAAGTTTGGGTGAAGAATTGCCGAGGGGGCGAGATCAGACGGGCCGTGATCGCCGATCTGAACGAGTGGCTGAAGGAGGACCAGCCGGATGCGGCTGCGCGGGCGTCGCAGTTCGCCGACGCCTTCGAGCTGGCTCTTGCGGCCGCGGCGCCGCTTGTCAGCATCGCGCCTTCCGCATATGAATTCGTGCACGGCGACGAAGTCCCCGCTGCACGACCGGTAATCAGCTCGATTCCGATCGGCGAAGATCACCCCGCCTACCCGCGAATCGCCGCAGCCTTGAACGGCCTTGGCCTCTCCGAAGGCGACGTCAAGGATCTCTTCAAGCCGACCGTGCGGCGCTCGGCCGTGGAGGTCAGCTCGTTCCTCCCCAGCGGCGTGCACCCGACCGTGTTCGGCTCTCTGATGGCGCCGATCCTGGCCGACTGGCAATCTCGTAAGACCGCTCAGGATCGCACGCAGTTCTGGCAATGGCGCAGGGCGAGACGTCTGCGGGCCTTTGTGCCGATGTCGCTGCCGCGCCAGCGTGCCCTGATTCGAGGCTGGCTGACGTCGAATCTGCTCGGCCAGGTCGACCAGCTGAATGGATCGTGGAGCAGCGGCCCGCTCACCATCTGGACGCCAACCGGCCGCCGTCCTTTCCCAGAGCACCTGCTGGGCAAGGACGTCGCCAAGCACGGAGCGGTTCTGCCCGCGTTGCTCGAATCGCTTCCTCTCGCGTTGCTCGTGGCCGCTTCCGGGAATACCGAGGAGGTCGAGGCTTACGTGCGACTTCTGGATCTCGGCGCCTCCGGGGATGACCTCGACGGCTCTGCCGAGGACTACGCCGAGGCGAACTCCGAGCTCATTCAGTGGATCCTCGACGGTGAGACCGCTCAGTCCGATCCCACCACCGAGGCGGCGCCGGTGCCCCCGAAGGAGCTGGCCGGCTCCGCGTCGAGCGGTTCGGACGAGCGACGCGACGCGCTGTTGGCGGCCCTCGGGGGCTACCTCGAGAGCCAGCGAGAGGTCGCGGCCCAGAAAGTCACGCTGAACACCTCCCGGCGCCTTGGGCGGGCCTGGGAGATGAGCCCGATGGCGATCACGGCTGCCGATCAGCTCATTGGCGCGATCTCCGCGGTAGAGGTGGGGCCCGTCCCGAAGGAAGTTGCCTGGGGTTAGCGATGCGCGTCCTTCTCACTCCAGACAACCGCTCCAGCGCGCAAGTGCTCACCTGCCTGCTCGGTTGGTCCCGTTGTGGTCTGCTCGAGCCGTTCGCCTGGCAGAGCGTCAGCGAGGCGAGCGCGATCCAGACGACCATGCGCGTGTCGCGGATCGAGGCAGGCGAAACGCGACACCTGCTCCTGGGGGCCGCGCTACAGGGTGCCGACGGTTCCGAGGACGAGCTGGTGGCGTTCCACCCGGCTACGGAGTCGGAGGGCTTCAGCGCCGCCTTTGCCGATACCGCCAACGCGTTCCTCCACCTTCTGTCGCAGATCCTTGCTCACGACAGCTCGCGACCGGCCCGTTGCACCATGGTCGTGGCGCCCTCGCAGATCGGGCAGGACGTGCCGTCGGGCATCTTCAGCCAGGCGTTCGCCTCGAACGTCTACGTGGCGCCCGAGGACCGTGCGGAGCCGCGCGACCCCAACCGGCTGCTCGGCAACGAGGAGGTGTTCCCGCTGCATGCGGCGCACGCGATCGCGACCGTCGCCGGCATCTGGGCCGAACCCGCCGGGGGCGACCCGGGTGTGATCGACGTACTGGCGAAGCGACAGCCGCACAATCAGCTTGCGACCCAGGTCATCCGCTGCTTCACGCGGGGGATCGACTTCGGCTACCTGCCGGACCATGTCGCCGCGGGGATCTTCCAGGGGGAGGGCGGCTGGCCCAATCCCGATCCGGCTCGCTTCGACCGCGTCGAGGACGCAACCGCGGTCGTGCCGTATCTCGTTGACGACTTCTTTCGTCGGTTCGAGTCCGAGCTTGGGCTCAGCAAGTTCAAGCCCCAGGTCTTGGGCGATCCGGAGCCGCTGGGCCTGCTGGAGGCCTTCCGCCTGTTGATCAGGCTCGTGACCCGGCGCCTCCGTCGCAAGCCGTTCGAGATCGTCCAGCGGCGCGTTCACGCGATCCATGACGCGGCAGCCGACTGGGTTGAACGGCAGGCCGGGCCCGACAGCGGAATCCGCGTCAAGCGCTGGGGCGCCGGGCCGGCGAGCACGAGCGAGGGGCTGGCGCTGGACGAGGTTCTGGAAAAGCCGCTGGTCGTCCCGGATGGCCCCGTCGCCGAAGCGTGGACCGCGCTGCGGCGGCTGGCCGTTGGCCTCGTCGATGGCTCGGACCTCCCCGACGGCATCGACCAGGCGCGGTTGGTCGATGGCCGCGGCCAGCGGGCTCTGATCACCAACCCGGCCCTGATCTCCCCCGATCCGGAGGGAGACCCGCCGCCGGTGGAGGAGTTCGCCGACCGGCCGATCTGCGACCCCCGGAGGCTCGATCCTTCGCTTGGCGCCGCCCACTCGGCGGACGAGGAGGCGACGGAGGGTCTCGCCGAATGGTGCGGGCGTCATCGCGTCGCTCTGCTCTGGGGAGTGGGGACCCGGATCGCGCAGGCTCTGCTCATCGCCCAGCAGGAGGCGAAGGCGCCGGCCGAGGGGGAGTCCGAGAGCGAGGATGAGGACGATGCCGGCTCGGCGGTTGAAGAGCGACGCACCCTGCGTAAGCGTCTGCGCAGGAGCCTGATCGGCTCAACCGTGCTTGCCGCCCTCGCCGCCCTGTTCGCCGGTAGCCGGCTGACGCTGGTCGGGGTCGGCCTGTCGCTGCTCGCCATCGGCTTCCTCTGGTTTCTCGCCCTGGCCAGTGCGGCGCGCCGGCTCTTCATGGCCGACGAGCAGATCAGCCGCCGCGAAGACGAACGGGAGTTGGCCAAGATCAACGCCGCGATGAAACGGTCGCTGCGAATGGGCGATGAGATCCGGCTCGCGCGCCGCTATCGCGAGTACCTCGCCTGGGCGGAGATCCTCGGCTGGCTCGTCCACAGGCCCTGGGTGGGCGATCCGCTGGACCGGGTGACCCTGCTGCCCTCGATTGACTACTCGTCGCTGCCGGCGGCCTTTACCGCCGGAGTGGCTGAGGTTCCCGGGGTCAATATCGAACGGCTGAGTGCGGCGACGGGGTCTGGCGTGTTCAGCCCGGGTTGGCTGGCGGACGTCTATGAAAGGAGCGAGCAGCTTGAGATGCAGGAGCTGAGTCTGCGGCGCGCACTCCCTCCCGAGGACGCGCAGCTACAGGATCTCGACCCCGCGGCCGACACCGGCCAGGATCGAGAGGGTCCACGGACCCGTCTGCTGGAGGCGGTCAGGAGCGGCAGGTACCGCTCGCTGGTGGGCAGTGATCTCGGCGCCTCGGTGCTGCGCCACATCGGCGGCATCCGCCTTGATGACGTCGCCGACCGTGTCGCGGTGCTGCCTGCTGCCGACGGTGCGATCGTAGGCGAGACCCGCGACGCCCTGCCGCCCCCTCTGGCGGGCTTTCAGCCGCCCACGGCGTTGCCGCGGCTGGTCGAGGAGCTCTCCCCGGCAGTGGTGCGGATCGATTGTGAGGAGGGCCGCGAGGAGGGTGGCTCGGGTGTGCTCGTCGGCGACGGATTGGTCGCCACGTGCAGCGATCTCGCCGAGTGCGCCGACTCGCTCGTCGTGTTGACCGCTGCCGGCATGCGCTGCGAGGCCGAGGTTCGGAGCCTGGATGCAGAATCCGGGTTGGCGTTGCTCGCGCTCGGCCCTGACTTCGAGGAGGGCGCCGCGCCACTTGCCGGTCCCGATTCGCTCCAGCCTGGAGATCCCCTGGCGACCATCGCCCGCCCACACCGCGACAGCGAGCGTCCAGCCGTCGAGTGGGGGTTGGTGACCGAGTGCGGCGACAATGCCGCCTCACCCGACTCCGAGGAGGGTGGCACGCCGATCGGGGCCACCTTCGACGGTAGGCAGGCATCGGCTGGCGCGCCCCTTTTCAACCTCGACGGCAAGCTTGTCGGGTTGCAGCTTCCGCCTACGTCCGGAGAGCGGCAGGAGATCGCCGGCCAGCGGTTGGCCAGGGCGGCTTCGGTCGCCGCGATCCGTCGCCTCCTAGCCGGCGATCGGGACGACGACGGCGTGAGGCCGGGCGCGCGACCTCGCCGGCCAGACGCGATCGAGGTGAAGGCCTCCACCTTTGTCGAGGGGCTCACCCACGTCGAGAACCCCCCGGCCCTGCTTACCCATCACTGGAAGGACGCAGGCGATGGGAACAAGACCACTGAGACCGTTCCCGCAGCGGAGGACGCGGCAGCCGGCGACGAGCAGTTTGCGAACCTCGCTGCCAGCTTGCGGTTTCAGGTGCCTCTGCGCGTGCTCGTCCATCGCATCGACCTCGTCGCGCCGACGAACGTTGCGAAGCTTGTCTCCTTTTCGGTCGAGGAGGCCGGCGAAGAGGACTCAGAAGAAAAGGTTGGAGACCTTTTCTGAAGCTGTCGCACGACCGGCTCGGCTCGAGCGAACAGGTCGTGTCAGCGGTAGAAGCCGACGCCGGGCGGGATCACCGTCGAGCGCTTGCCGGAGCGGAGCCGGCCGGTGCATTGGATGAAGCGGGTGCGGCGAGGGCCGTTTTCGACGCGGACGGTGATGCGCGCAAAGGTGCTGAAGATGCGTTTGGGGCCCTTGGTGCAGAGGGATTCGCCGTCGAGTTCGACGTGGGCGCGGGCGATTGCGTAGCGGCCATGGACGCAGTCGGGGTCGCAGGTGTCGTAGTGGATCCAGCCGTCGGCCCGGGCCCGGGCCGGAACGCCGTGACGTTCCTCGGCGCGGTGCCACTCGCGCCAGTGGCCGAGGCCGGTGATCCAGAAGGGCGGGTAGAGGGGGCGGCCGGACGGTTCCTCGTCGCCGTAGGAGCCGGGCGGCTGGTAGCCGAAGCGGAGGGTCGGCGGACGGACCGGGAAGTTCTGGCCGGCCTGCGGCACGCGAAGCGGCTCGCCGCGGTGCTTGCCGGGCGGGGGTGGGCCGGCGGGGTGGCGGGTCCCGTGCGGCTTGCCGCCGTGGAAGTAGAGCGTCGCCCTTTCGGTGTGGGGGGAGCCGCCGCTGGGGGTGAAGGTGACCGCCACCCGCTCGGCCGCGAAGCCGCGCCGGCGGAAGGCCCGCTTCGCCGCGCCGACCGGCTTGACCCGCAGCTCGGTCGTGCCGCAGGCGGCGCTGGCGGCGGTGACGGCGCCGCCGCGGACGGCGACCGGCCTGTGATGGCGGGACAGGAAGGCGAGCGGCTTCAGCGACAGCGTGCCCGGTCCGGGGACGTTCACACGGGCGGTCGCGGCGCCGGTCCGGGAGGCGCGCCGGAGCGGGGCGACGCGGAAGGTGTTGACCGGGCCGGAGAACGGGGCGATTCGCTGGATCTCGTGTCCCCCGGCGCTGAACCAGATCGCCCCGTCGGGGCCGGGGAGGATCCAGCGGGCTTCCGCTTCGACGCCGGCGTAGAGCTGCGCGATGTCGCCGTCGGGGGTGATGCGGCCGATCGAGGGCGGATCCGAGATCGACGGCAGCGAGCGGCTGGCGAGGCTGGTGAAGTAGACGTTGCCGTCGGCGCCGGTGACCAGCGACGCCGGTCCGAAATAGGGCAGGCCATAGCGGAGGCAGTCGCTGAACGCGGTCACCTGGCCGTCCGTCGTCACCCGCTCGATCGCCGAGGACCCGACGGAGTCCGACCGGAAGCCGAACCAGAGGTTGCCGTCGGCGCCGACGGTCGATCCGGCGACGATGCCGCCTCCGGCTTCGATCGTTGCGCCGGTCTCGCTGATCTCGCCGTCGGGGCTGAGCCGCCCCGCTGCCAGCGGCTTGTCGCCGCTGAAGAACCAGGCGCCGCCGCTCGGCGCGAAGACGGGCAGACTGGGTGCGAAGCCCGGGATATCGGCGCCGAGCTCGGTTGGCGCGCCGCCCGGGGCGAGCCGGACGAAGACTTCCTTGGCGGCCCCGCTCGCCGGTTTGCCGACGAACCAGAGGTCGCCTTCGGGGCCGACCGCGAGGCTCGGGTAGCCGCCGCCCAGCGCGAGCGGCAGCTTCGCGATCGTCCCGTCCGGGGCAATCTGCCAGAGCGCCGGGTCCTTCGCTTCGTACCCGGTGGCGGTGGTGAACCAGAGGTAGCCGCTGGGGCCGGCGACGAAAGCGGCGATGTAGTACTTGGAGCCGACCGGCACCTTCTCGATCGCGATCCGGCCGCCCGGCGTCACCCGGGCGATCCGCGGCGGCCGGCGCTTCTTGCGGCCCAGCCGGTAGAACCAGTTCAGCGGAACCCAGAGGTCGCCGTTGGGCGCGACCGCGATTTCGCCCGGTTCCGTGTTCTTCGGGAAGCGGCCGCCGCCGAATTCGGTCACCTTGCCCATCGGCGTCGCCCGGCCGACCTTGACCCTGCTGCCGTAGTCGTAGTGGGTCTCGATCGTGCAGGCGAACCAGACGTTTCCTTCCCGGCCGGACGCCAGGCTTTCGACGCCGCACCTGGTCGGGAAGCTCTGGGCAAACCCCTGCGGCGCGTCGGCGAGCGCCGCCTGCGCGGAGGCCGCAAGCAGCAGCCCGATCACGGTCATCGGCAGCAGAGCGCGGACCCGCATGTGCGTAAGTGTAAGCGCCCAATTATCCTTGCTTCATGAGTGGTAAGCGTTTGTCCGGCGGCGTGGTGCACGAGCTGCCGGCGGATCTTCGTCAGGCGCTGCTCGGCAGCGCCACGGCGCTCGACGCCTGGCAGGACATCACGCCGCTGGCCCGCAACGAGTTCATCTGCTGGGTCGAGGACGCGAAGCGCGAGGCCACCCGGGAACGGCGCATCCGCCGGACCCGGGAAGAGCTCGAGGAAGGCCAGCGCCGGCCCTGCTGCTGGCCGGGCTGCAAGCACCGCGAGCGCAACGGCAGGTAGCGCGCTCAGCCAGCCGCCTCAGCGGACCGCGTAGTCGCGCAGCCCAGCCTCCAGCCTCGCCAGCGCGCGTCTGGCCTGGGCGCGGACGCGGCGGGCAAGCAGGGGATTGCGGGTGCCGGCGAGGACCTGGGCGCGGGCGTAGCCGAGCAGGGCGCGGTGGACGCCGATCATCGCGTTGGCGGCGACCCAGGGCTCGACCTCGTCGGGTCCGGCGTCGGTCTCCTCGCGCAGCAGCTCGGCGAGCGAGTCGGTGAAGCCGGCGAGGATCCACTGCTCGCGGGCGAGCAGGGCCGGGCTCTCCTCGATCACCCGCGTCATCGCTGCCTGGCGCTCGGCCGCCTCGGGATCGGGGGAGGCGAGCAGGCCGCGCGGCTCGGTGATGAAGCGGCCGAATGCGGCGAGGGCCGACTCGCCCGGGGGGCGGTCGCGGACCGCGTCGAGCAGCGCTTCCTCGAATGCCTCGAGGCCACTGTAAAAGAGGTCCTCCTTGGTCGGGAAGTAGTTGAAGACGGTCGCCTCGGAGACCTCGGCCGCGGCCGCCACCTCGGCGACGGTGACCGCGTCGAAGCCGCGCTCGCCGAACAGGCGCCGCGCCGCCTCGGCGATCTCGCGCCGCGTGCGCTCCTTCTTGCGCTCCCGCAGTCCCTGTCCTTGCGTCATAGTCGCACTAATGTTAGAGTGACTCTAAGTTCATTTCAACTCTGCGAATTCAGCGACCCGAGGGGGGACTGAAAATGCGGCGCTTCACAGTATCCATCCCGTTTGCGGCTCTCGTCCTGGCGATGCTCCCCGCGGTGCTCGACCAGACGATCCTCGCCACCGCCCTGCCGACGATCGCCCGCGACCTCGGCACGCTCGACGACGTCTCCTGGCTGGTCAGCGCCTACGTGATCGCCTCGGCGGCGACGATCCCCGCCTGGGGCAAGGTCGGCGACCGGCTCGGCCGCCGCCGCCTGCTCGAGCTCTCGCTGTCCCTCTTCCTCGCCGCCTCCGCCGCCTGCGGCCTGGCCGGCGGCCTGACGGCGCTGATCGGCGCCCGGGCGGTGCAGGGCGCCGCCGCCGGCGGCCTGATGACGCTGGCGATGGCGGCGGTCGGCGACCTCGTCTCGCCGCGCGAGCGCGCCCGCTACCAGGGCTACATCGCCGCGGTCTTCGCCCTCGCCACCGTCGCCGGGCCGCTGCTCGGCGGGCTGCTCACCGAACAGGTCAGCTGGCGCTGGGTCTTCTACGTGAACCTGCCGCTCGGCTTGGCGGCGCTGGCGGGCCTGCGCCTGCGCTTCCCCGACGTGCCCGGGCATCCGGCCCGGGCCCGCTTCGACCTCGCCGGAGCGCTGCTGCTGGCGGCGGCGACCTGCACGCTGATGCTGGTCTGCGTCTGGGGCGGGACGAGGTTCGCCTGGGACTCCGGCCAGATCCTCGTCCTCGCCGCGGCGCTGCCGCTGTCCGGCGCCGCGCTGGTCTGGCGCGAGCGGCGCGCCGCCGAGCCGCTGGTGCCGCTCGACCTGCTGCGCACGCCGACCGTGGCGCTCGCCAGCGCCGCCTTCTTCCTCACCACGGCGAGCCTCTTCGCGGTCACCGTCTTCGCGCCGCTCTTCCTCCAGGTGGCGACCGGGGCGAGCCCGACCGCCGCCGGCCTGCTGCTGGCGGCGATGATGGCCGGAGTGGTCGCCTCGACCAACTTCGCCGGCCGCCGGATCGCCTCCGGTGATCGCTACAAGCGCTACCCGCTCGCCGGGCTGGCGCTGATGGCGGTCGGCCTGGCCGCGATGGCGGCCCTGGTCGGTGAGCGCTCGCAGCTGCTCACCGTCCTCTGCCTCGGCGTCTTCGGCCTCGGCTTCGGCATGGTCGGCCAGGTGCTGACCGCGATCGTCCAGAACGGGGTCGACCGCACCCAGCTCGGCACCGCGATGGCGACGACCAACTTCTTCCGTGCCCTCGGCGGCGCCGTCGGAGCGGCGACGCTCGGCGCCGTCTTCGCCTCCCAGGGCGGGGTCGTGGAGGGCGTGCGGCTGGCCTTCGGGATCGCCGCGCCGTTGGCGCTGGCGGCGCTGGCGCTGGTCTGGCGGATACGCGAGGCGGAGCTCGACGCCGACAGCCCGATGAGTTCGGCGTCCTCTGCCGGTCATAGTCGCGAACCAACCGAAAGGAGAAGATCATGGGAAGGATCGTCGCAACCGAGTTCGTATCGATCGACGGCGTGATGGAGGACCCCGGCGGCAGCGAGGGGTCGGAGCATGGCGCTTGGACCTTCGAGTTCGACCGTGGGGAGGACGGCGACAGGTTCAAGCTCGACGAGCTCCGCGGGGCCGAGGCGCAGCTGCTCGGCCGCGTCACCTACGAGGGCTTCGCCGCCGCCTGGCCCTCGATGGAAGACGAGGCGGGCTTCGCCGAGAAGATGAACTCGATGCCCAAGTACGTTGTCTCCTCGACCCTGCGCGAGGCGAGCTGGAACAACACGACGATCGTCTCCGGCGACTTCGCCGAGGCGATCGGCGGGCTCAGGCAGGAGATCGACGGGTCGATCCTGGTCGCGGGCAGCGCCCAGCTCGTGCAGGGCCTGGTCGAGCACGACCTCCTCGACGAGCTGCGCCTGATGGTCTTCCCCGTGCTGCTCGGCAGCGGCAAGCGCATCTTCGACGAGAAGAGCCGCGATCACCGCCTGCGGCTGACCGAGTCGGGCACGGTCGGCGAGGGCATCGCCACCCTCGTCTTCGAGCGGAGCCGGCAATGACGCTCGGCCCGGAAAACACCAACCAAGAAGGAGGCAGCACCATGCAGAAGATCGTCCCCAACCTCTGGTTCGACACCGAGGCCGAGGAGGCCGCGAACTTCTACCTTTCCGTCTTCGAGGACTCGCGCATCGTCAGCGTCACCCACTACAACGAGGCCGTGCCGCAGAAAGCCGGCCAGGTGGTGACGGTCGAGTGGGAAGTCGAGGGCCAGCGCTTCGTCGGCATCAACGGCGGCCCGCAGTTCAAGTTCGACGAGGCCGTCTCCTTCCAGATCAACTGCGCCGACCAGGCCGAGATCGACTACTACTGGGAGAGGCTGGCGGCGGATGGCGGCAGGGAGGGCCAGTGCGGCTGGGTCACCGACAGGTACGGTCTCTGCTGGCAGGTCACCCCGACCGGCCTCGAAGAGCTCTTCGGCGACGGGGACCCGGAGCGGGCGAAACGCGCGATGGAGGCGATGCTGAAGATGGGCAAGCTCGACATCGCGGCCCTGCGCGCCGCCGCGGACGGATAGCGAGTCCCGGACAAAGCACGACGTCCGGCAATGGCGGCGCCAAGGAGCGGCGGGGACGAAGCGGTGGGGCTACGATCTGCCGATGGCAGTCACGCCGGCGCAGGCGACCTTCGAGCGGGACCTGGAGAGCCTGCGGCCGGCCCTGGCCGGCTACTGCTACCGGATGCTGGGCTCGGGCTTCGAGGCCGAAGACGCGACGCAGGAAGCGATGGTCCGCGCCTGGCGGGGCGCGGACAGCCTGAAAGAGCCGGCGGCGATGAAGGCATGGCTGTTTCGGATCGCGACCAACGTCTGCTTCGACCAGATCGAGAGCCGCAAGCGCCGGGCGCGGCCGGTCGACCTCGGCGGCGCCGGCAGCGCCGAGACGCCGGTGGGCGCGCCGCTGCCCGAGTTGACCTGGATCCTGCCGCTTGCCGACAGCCAGGTCCTCGACCCCGCCGCCGACCCGGCGGCGCGGATCTCCGAACGCGAGGCGCTGCGGCTGGCCTTCGTCGCCGCCCTCCAGCACCTGCCGGCGCGCCAGCGCGTGGTGCTCGTCCTGCGCGAGGTGCTGCGCTGGAGCGCCAAGGAGGTCGCCGAGCTGCTGGAGACCTCGGTGGCCTCGGTCAACAGCGCCCTACAGCGGGCGCGGGAAACGCTCGACGAGCTGGAGCTCGAGGACGCCGAGGCGCCGGCCCGTCCCAGCGAGGAGGACGAGCGTCGCCTGCTCGAGCAGTACCTCGATGCCTTCGCCGAGTACGACATCGACCGGATCGTCGCCCTGCTGCGCCACGACGTCGTCTTCGACATGCCGCCGCTGCCGCTCTGGCTGCGCGGGCCCGAGCAGGTCGGCCGCTTCATGCTCGGCCAGGGAGCCGCCTGCCGCGGCTCGAAGCTGATCGCGGTGACCGCCAACGGCTGCCCGGCCTTCGCCGCCTACAAACCGGACCCCGAGTCGGGTGACTGGCTGCCGTGGTCGCTGACCGTGCTCGACCCGGTCGCCGGCGCCGAGGGTGGGCCCGCGGTCGCCGGCGTGCACAACTTCCTGGCGCCGTTCCTGCCCTCGCTCTTCGACTCGTTCGGGCTGCCGGCGCGGCTCACCGGCACCGACCCGGTTGTGCGAGCGGCGGTCGGCGACGGGCGATGAGTTTCCGCTTCTCCGCCGGTCTAATCAATCGCAAGGCGCAATCCACGGAACAGGAGAAGGAAAGATGAGCGAGAGCACCGCAGTGACGGCAATCGGCCGCGTGTCCACCGTGATGGTCCCGGTCGCCGACCAGGACCGGGCGATCGACTTCTACACCGAGAAGCTCGGCTTCGAGAAGGTCGCCGACATCCCCTTCGGCGACGGCGATCGCTGGGTGGCGGTCGTGCCGCCCGGCGCGGAGACGACGATCGCGCTGGTGCTGCCGCGCGAGGGGCAGGAGGCCGGTATCGAGACCCGCATCGGGCTCGAGAGCGCCGACATCGACGCGGACCACGCCGCCCTGCGCGAGCGCGGCGTTGACGTCGATCCGGAGGTGATGCGAATGGGCGGCCCGGTGCCGCCGATGTTCTTCTTTCGCGACCAGGACGGCAACCGCCTCCTGATCGTCGAAACGAGCTGAAGACCGCGGTGGGGCTCGCCCTTCCACCCCGATCGGGTGGGCCCCGACCGCACTCCCGAAAACGAACCGAACTCCCCGCCTAGGAACACACTATAGGGCAGGGAGGGCTTGTATCAAGGCCCGGCCGGTCTGTATAACCGCCCGCCGCGGACCGGAAGCCAAGGATCGGAGTGGTGAATATGAGTGTGTTGTTTTCGGACGGCGGCAGCGCGGTTGCGATCGCCGGCGCGGGACCGACGGGGATGATGCTGGCCGGCGAGCTGGCCCTGGCGGGGGTCGACGTCGCCCTGCTCGAGCGGCGGCCGGGACAGGAGCTGACCGGCTCGCGCGCGGGCGGCCTGCACTCGCGGGCAATCGAGATCCTCGATC
>CAVSHD010000005.1:0-154302 GCA_963727615.1 uncultured Solirubrobacterales bacterium | reverse complement strand
CACACGCCGCCGTCCGGGTTGCGGTGGACATGGTCGCGGAGGGGCTATTGACCCTGCGAGCGGGCGCTGGCCAAGATCGACGCCTCGAAGCTCGAGGCCCTCCTGCACCCGTCCTTCGATCCCTCATACGTGTTCGAGCCGCTCGCCCGCGGCGTGCCGGCCTCGCCCTGGGTGGCCAAGGGCGGCCATCGTCTTCGCCGCCGAGCGGGCGGTGGAGCAGGCGGCGGCGGGGGAGCGGGTGATCCTGGTACGAGCCTTCACCGAGGCCGCCGACGTGGCCGGCTTCAACGCCGCCCGCGGCATCCTGACCTCGGAGGGCGGCAAGGCCTCGCATGCGGCGCTGGTGGCGCGCGGGATGGGCCGGCCCTGCGTCTGCGCAAGTCTCGGCCCTGGACATCGATCTCGAGGCACGCGAGATGCGGGTCGGGGGCACGGTGCTGAAGGAGGGGGATCTTGATCGCGATCGATGGCTCCACCGGGGGCGATCACGGTCGAGGACGTGCCGCTCGTCCCGGTCGAGGTGGACGAGCACTTCCAGGCGGTGCTCGAATGGTCGGACGAGCTCCGCCGGCTCGGGGTGCGTGCCAACGCCGACCAACCGGCGGACGCCGAGACTGCGCGGCGCTTCGGCGCCGAGGGCGTGGGCCTCTGCCGCACCGAGCACATGTTTCTCGGCGACGACCGCCAGGCGAAGATGCAGGCGATGATCATGGCCGAAGACGAGGCCGCGCGGCGCGCCTCCCCTCGCCGAGCTCCCAGCCCCTTCAGCAGGACGACTTCGAAGGCCTCTTCGCGCAGATGGCGGGGTTGCCGGTGACGATCAGGCTGCTCGACCCGCCCCTGCACGAGTTCCTGCCCCGCCTCGCCGAGCTGGTGCCGGAGATCGAGCGACGCCTGGTCGCCCGGCGAGCGACCCGGTGACCCGCTCGGAGCGTGAACTGCACCGGGTTAGGCAGCTGGAGGAGACGAACCCGATGCTCGGCACTCGCGGTTGCCGCCTGGCCCTGCTCTTCCCCGAGATCTACGAGATGCAGGTCAACGCGATCGTCGCCGCGGCCGCCGCGGTGCGCGAGCGGGAAGGGGACGCCGCCGCGCCTGGAGGTGATGATCCCGCTGGTCGGCTACGAGCGCGAGCTGATCGCGATGCAGGAGCTCGTCGAGCGCACCGCGCGCGGAAGCGGTCGAACGGCTCGGCGTCGAGCCGCTCTCCTTTACCGTCGGCACGATGATCGAGCTGCCCCGCGCCTGCCTGATGGCCGAGCGGTTGGCCGCCGAGGCGAGCTTCTTCAGCTTCGGCACCAACGACCTGACCCAGACCGCGCTCGGCTTCTCGCGCGACGACTCCGAGGGCCGCTTCCTGACCGAGTACCTGCGACGCAAGATCATCGACCGCAGCCCCTTCGAGACGATCGACGTCGAGGGCGTCGGCGAGCTGGTCAGGACGGCGGTCGAGCGTGGCCGGCGTGGTCGTCCCGACCTGGGCCTCGGCATCTGCGGCGAGCACGGCGGGGACCCCGACAGCATCGCCTTCTTCCACGGCGTGGGCCTCGACTACGTCAGCTGCTCGCCATTCCGGGTGCCGATCGCCCGCGTCGCCGCGGCCCAGGCCGCGATCTCGGCGCTATAAGTGACCCGATCGGCGGTTCAGTCCGGTCGCCAGGGATCGAGGCGAGGGATCCAGCGCGCACGGCACGCTTTCCGGCCGAGGTTGGCTCAGAACCCGGGCTCTGAGTGCCGGGGCATCCGATCAGTGGGTCCGGCGACCACGTCACCGACAACGCCACACCCGCGAGGCCGGCCTTCCGGATAGACGAAGACCTCTAACCGTTCATGCAGATGACCATGACCTGGAGTCGGCCGCTGCCGGAGGTGTTGTTCCAGACGAACGCAAACCATTGGTCGAAGGGGCCGCTCGGGGGGTTCGACTGGCCCGCCTCGTTGACCCAGACGTTGGGAGCGTTCGAAAACCCCTGCTGGGGGATCGGGCCTTCCCACGAGTATCCGCCCCGACGGCCACATCGCCGTTCGCGCAGGTGGCGATGGCCTGCCCGGTTTCGTCCTTACCGATCGAGCCCGAGAAGCCCAGGCGCTGATAGACGCCCGAGTCCGCCGCGGTCAGCGTGCCATTGGCGACGTCTTTGCCGGTGATCGTGTTGTTGCGAATGTCCACGCTCCTGATCGTGTTGTTGCGGATCTGGCCGGAGGTGATCTTGCGACCGCCGTTACCGGCGATGCTCACGCCCTCGAATCCCAGCAGGGCGGTCAGCGAAAGCGCGAGCGCGACACCGCTCGCGATCAACGTCAGCCGCTCGCGGCGCGTCCATCCTCGGGTGGTCTTCATCGTCCCTCCATCGTGTGGTCGGTGGCGGTCAACGTATCCGCTCCGGAGGCGGCTGCCCGAGCACCTGGGCGACCCGGCGCCGCTGGCGCCTCCGCACGTGCCGGCCAGCGGCAGGATCGTCGTCGATTTCGAGCCCAGGCTCTCGACCAACGCCCAGATCTCGGTCCTGATCGACGAGCTCGCCCTCGCCCTCGTCCGCCGCGACCGCCGCGACGGCGATCCCGAGCTCCGCTACGGCGAGGAGGTGGCCGTCGTCGCCTGTCGCCCTCCGGGCTGCAGTCGGGATTGAGCCGTCGACCACGGCTCACCTCTACCCCCGTAGCTCCTCCAGCGAATCGACCTCGAGGTCGAACGCCTCATCGGCCGAGCGCCGGCGCCGGTAGGGCGAGACCGTGACCCGGTGCACCTCACCGCAGGAACAGGGGACCTCGATCGGGCTCGTGTCGGTGGCCGGATCGGAGTTCACCTTCAGCCGTCGCAGCTCACCAGCTGTCTTGCAGCCGAAGCTGATCACCCAGCCGAAATCAACCCGCTCGCTATTCGTTCTCGCTCTTCGCATCGGCTCATTCTCCCGCTTCCGACGGAACCCAGACTGGAGGCGTTTCTTGCCGTCCAGCCTGGATAGTCTGCGCCTGTGCAGTAACACCAGGGCGATGGCGACGGGAGAGGGGAGGGTCCGAAGAGCTCGCATCTCCGTCTCAAAATCGCGCAAGCCCCGTCCTAATGGGGCTGGCCGTCGGTCTTTCGCAGGGTCGGGGGATTCTTCGGCGAGAGGCCACCTTCGAGCAGCCGCTGTCAACGCCGGTCGAAAAGTGAATCTCCCCCGGTAGCGGGGATGCCAGGGAGAACGGCCCGCTGAGGGCGCCCGATTGCGAACGACAGCCGCCCCCACGACAGCGTCTCCGAGTTCACGATCTCCGGCGAACCGCTCTCGCCCCCGCTGGTCGAAAAGCCGCGCAAGACCCGAAGACCGAACCGGTCGATTTCGAAGGCGGCTGGGAAGACGGGGACATCAGTTGGCCGCAGTCGACGATCTCCGATCGGCGAGGCCTCAGTGTTGCTCTCACCTCACGCTTCTCTATCGGGGGCGGTGCTCTGCGCGTGCTGACCTGCCTGACGCGGGGGGAAACGCAGGCGGCCGAACAGCGCCTCGAGGGTATTCGCAGAAAGATTGGCGAGAGCCATCGCGCGCGCCACGGCATCGACGGCAGCCAGTTCGTCCGGCGTCAGGTGGTCGCTTGCGCCGGCAGCCAGATCGGCGGCAATCGGCCCACGGAAGCGTGCTTCAGCGAGCGCCGCGGCGTAGGCCACGGCTGCACCGCTGCGCTCATCGAGGTCTCCCAGATCACCCAAGTCGATTGCCTTCAGGTCGTCGGCGGTGACGCCCGCGCGGCCTGCCCAGCGCTCGTGCACGAAGGTGCAGCCGCGACACGAGTTGACGCGGCTGACGGCAACCATGACCCGCTCCCGCAGGGCTGGGTCGAGGCCGTCGCGAGCGTAGGCGATGGCGAGGGGACGAGCCCGCCGCGCGACACCGGCAACGTCGCGGATTACCTCGCCCGGCGACGCGAACGTGCGGGGCGATCGGCGCGGAACGGACATGGCCCAGACAGTAGCGGCCAACGCCTCTGGCCCTGAGAACAACCGGAGGGACGGCAAATGAACCCCTCAGCGCAAGCGGACACACGCGACTTCGCCACTCCCGACCAGGCGGGGCTTCGGCGGGACACAGCTGACCAGTCGGGCGCCGTCAGCGCCGCCGCCTTGATCAGGGCGCTGAGGACGCATGACGGCTACACCGCCTCGCACCGAGAATGAGATCACTCCATACCGATCAGAGCATGTCAAGGAGAGCCGTGCCTCGTTCAGCCGCCGAAACAGCCGCAAACCAACCGTCAATTGACGGCTTCGCCGGCGCAGCCCCGAACCAGTGCCGCTCTCACCCGGAAGCGGAAGCGCCGGCGAGCTGGTAGCGCATGGAGACGACCCGCGAGCCGAAGGTCTGGGTCTCGACCAGATCCAGGTCGAACGTCTCCTCCAGGTCGGGGAGGAACGGCGTGCCGCCGCCGACGATCACCGGGTAGACGAACGGCTGAAACTCGTCGACCAGGCCGGCCTCGATCAGGGTCGCGGCTAGCCCGGCGCCGCCGACCCCCAGGTCCCCTTCTTCCTCCGCCTTCAGGCCCTCGACCACCTCGACTGCGCCGTCCCGCACCAGCTGGGTGTTGCCCTCGACCTCCTTGAGCGTCGTCGAGAAGACGACCTTTGGAAGCTCCTGCCAAATGCCCGCGAACTCGCGCTCGACCTCACCGAGCTCCGGGTCCTGGTCGGCCGTCTCCCAGTAAACCATCGTTTCGTAGAGGTTCCGGCCGAGCAGGTGGCAGCCGAGCTCGCGGGTCCGGTCGTTGTGGAAGCGGTGGAGTTCCTGGCTGGGCACCGACCAGTCGAACTTCCCGTCCGGCCCGGCGATGTAGCCGTCGAGCGAGACGCTCATCGAGTAGATCAGTTTGCCCACAGGTCACATCGTTTCTTCGGTGCTGGTGCTCCTCTGACCGCGAGACGCGTCGAGACTAATCGCATCGCGCTTTGCCTCTTGCCCGACGACCGGAAGCCGCACGGCTACGCGGAGCGGCTGCTCCTGGCGCGACGTGCAGCACGCCGGTCACGGATCCTCCACGAACGACGTCAAGGCGATTCGACAACGTCCATGCGCACGATCAGGCCGTTTTCGAGGCGATAGCGGTGACGAACGCGAGAGTCGGAAACGAGGTCGCCGGTTTGTGCGTCGTGGACCACCTGGTGGACGTCGACCGTGATGCTCCCGTCGGGCTCTTCGCTGAATCCCTCCGGCTCCACGTTGCTCGAGACGGCGGCGAACTGCCGGGTCCAGTAGTCGCGAACTGCTGCGTGGCCGACCACTCGACAGCCTTCCGATGCGTTGGGCCAATCGACCTCGGCGTGCATCAGCTCGAGTGCCGCCTCGGTGTCGCGGGCGTTGAACGCGCGGTAGGCGGAGCGCAGGGTTTCCTCCCCATCCGGCATGCAACCAACCTAGCGGCCAGAGCTCGAGTGAGGTCGGCGTACGGCGACGTGCTTCTGCACGGCCGCGAAGCTCATCGGGTAGGCGTCGGCGAGCCTCGAGACAGAGGTCTCGGCGCCGGCGCAGTGGCGAAGGATGTCGCGGGTCGGATCGGTGAGGGCGCGGAACACCTCGTCGACCGCCTCGTCCGTCAACTCTGCCACATCCATATGGTTCTGGGTTACCTGGCGGCCCACGACAGAGCGAGAGGACAACCCATAAAGCTGACGACGAACACGCAAGTTTCCATCGATGGAGTGATGCAGGCAAACGGCGGGCGAAACGAGGAGCTCGACCCCGGCATGGAACGCGGCGGATGGGCGCGGCCTCTATTCGATGAGGAGGCCATGGCGTTCGTCAACGAGTACTACCGGCGGGCCGACGCGTTCCTGTTCGGCCGGCGAACCTACGAGCTCTTTGCCGCCTCCTGGGGAACCGGCTCCTGGGGGGCAAATCAGGGCGACAACCCAATCTCGGTGGCGCTGAACACGCGGCCCAAGCACGTCGTATCGACCACGCTCACCGACCCCGAATGGGCGGACACGACCGTCCTCTCGGAGGACATCGCGGCCGCCGTCGGCGAGCTGAAGGACAAGCCGGGGGGCGAGCTTCAGGTGCACGGCAGCGGCGCACTGACCCGCTGGCTCCTCGACAACGACCTGGTCGACGAGATGACCCTGCTCGTCTGCCCGGTAGTCGTCGGCCAGGGTGCGCGGCTATTCCCAGACAACGGTCCGGACAGAGCGCTTGATCTCGTCGACTCGCGAGCTTTCCCCAAGGGCATCACGCTCCAGGTCTACCGGCCCACCGGGCGCCCGGAGTATGCAACCTGACTCGCCCGGTGGGTTGCGCTCTCGCTTTGCGCGAAGTGCAGCACGCAGCTCTGGAGTTGGCTGGAATGGACCGATCATGGGCGGCGGAGCTTCGGCGCTGAGAGGCGTGCCCGAGCGGTTGACGGTCCGAGGGGCTCCAGGGACCTCGGTAGCCGTTGTCGCACTCGGTGGGACCAGGAGCCCATCCTCCTCGGGTCGTTCGACGGAGGACGACCCCCGGGGGCACACTGCCGGCGGTAGGAACCAGCGCAAGCGTGCTCTCCGGCGACCGCGGAGCTCCGGCTGGAATCCCGACGCCCACCGTGCAAGTCTGCGCCTTGTCCTCAAACCCCATTCAAGGGAGCGGCAACAATGACAAGGAGAACCAACGCAGTTGCGCTCGCCGCGCTCGCCGTCCTGGGAGTGCTCGGCATCGGGGCCATCGCCCTGGCCGCAAACGGAACCGCGTCGAAGGCGAAGAAGGCGAAGGTCAAGTGCCCAGCGAAGGCCACCTCGGGCAAGAAGATCACCTGCAAGATCGTCGGGAAGCTGCCGAAGGGGCCCAAGGGACCCAAGGGCGCCCCGGGAGCTCCGGGAGCTCCGGGTGCCTCGGGAGCTGCCGGTAGTCCCGGGCTCTCCGGCTACGAGGTCGTGAGCCAGACGTTCAAAGAAGTCTTCATCGAAAACAGCGGCGGCATGCGCGGCCTCAGCGAAGTGAAAACGGTCCTCTGTCCATCCGGCAAGCGAGTGATCGCGGGCGGTTCCGACCTCGGCACCGGCGCCACCCAGAACGGCCAGCAGCGCCAGGTGACGGTCTCGCTCGATGGTCCCAACGGAGCTGGAACCGGCTGGTCGGTGCAGCTCTTCAACAACTCGACCAGCCTTGATACGTCGATCGACCTCAGGGTGTACGCAATCTGCGCAAGCGTGAGCTAGCACAACATCGACCGACCGGTGGGAGAAGCGCCGCCCCTTGTGGGCGGCGCTTATCTGGTTCTGAATCGGAGGAGAGCGGCTGTCTGGCGCAGTGTGTCGAGTGAAAGCCTCCGGCTTGGGATGTCCCTGTGGATACTGGCCGTATGAATGTGGTCAAGGTTCGCCGGCTCGGCAACAGCAACGTGGTTTCGATACGGCGCGCGGTTACGCCGCCGAAACGTCGGTGCTCGTCGAGGAGCTCGAGAGCGGTGAGTTGCGGATCATGCCGACCGAGCAGGTGCGCAATCGGATTCGCGGCATCGGGCAGCGCGTGGTTGACGAGCTCGCCGAGGCGCTGCAGATCCTTGCCGAGCACGATCCCGACGACGAGAGCGCCAAGCGGTAGACAGACTTCCGGTGGAGGAGGTCGAGCCGGTCTATATCGAGCTCGCCGATGCGCCGGAGCTCTACGCCGCGATCATCGGTGGAACCAGCGGGCATGCCGCCCTCACCCCTCAACCCCCCCACCGGCGCTTGCTTACGGAATCGCCGAGAGCCAGGCATTCATTGACGGCAACAAGCGCTTGGCGCTCGTTTCGATGCTTACCTTTCTCGAGGTCAACGGCTACGAGGTGAACCCAACGGATCCCGAGTTCGCCGATTGGATCATCGGCCTGAGCGCCGGCACGACCCCCGAGGAGCTCGCGGGGCGCAAATACCCCGCCGACTCGCCAAGGGTCGAGGAGATCGTCGCCGTGATGCGCCGGGCCGGAGAGCGCCCGGCGGGGATGCGGTTTCGAGGTCATCGCGAAAAAGTCGGGCGATGTCCAGGACCCTGCTGGCACCGGGCGCAGATCGACGCCGTGCTGCACCACGACGTGCTCGACCGGCTCAATACGATCCAGGCGCCGACGACCGCATCATCCCCGGCGCGAACAGCGAGGTCTCGCCCCAGCGGATCCCCGGTGCGAGCCTCGAGGTCATCGGTGGCGCGGGGCACCTCCGGCCAACGGCGTCGCGCGACGGCCGACCCCGGTGGGGCCGTCCCTCACCCGATGGAGCTAGCCGGACTCGAACCGGCGACCTCCTGGATCGGGTCGTCAAGGTCGCTGCGCTCCCCTGACGACCCGATTACGGCAGCTGCTTGGATAGCAGCCGCCTGATCCAGGCTGCGCCTGGCTCACCCAGGAGGACACCGGCCCGAGCCGGACCAGGACACGACCGGGTGACGGCCGACCCCGGTGGGGCCGTCCATCGCCCGATGGAGCTAGCCGGACTCGAACCGGCGACCTCCTGGATCGGGTCGTCAAGGTCGCTGCGCTCCCCTGACGACCCGATTACGACGGCTGCTTGGATAGCAGCCGCCTGATCCAGGCTGCGCCTGGCTCACCCAGGAGGACACCGGCCCGAGCCGGACCAGGACACGACCGGGTGACGGCCGACCCCGGTGGGGCCGTCCATCACCCGATGGAGCTAGCCGGACTCGAACCGGCGACCTCCTGGATCGGGTCGTCAAGGTCGCTGCGCTCCCCTGACGACCCGATTACGACGGCTGCTTGGATAGCAGCCGCCTGATCCAGGCTGCGCCTGGCTCACCCAGGAGGACACCGGCCCGAGCCGGACCAGGACACGACCGGGTGACGGCCGACCCCGGTGGGGCCGTCCATCACCCGATGGAGCTAGCCGGACTCGAACCGGCGACCTCCTGGGTGCGATCCAGGCGCTCTTCCAGCTGAGCTATAGCCCCGAGGACGCGGCCTGAAACGATCCTCCCAGGCCACTCGCAATGGCAAGGATAACCGCATAGGCTTTAGCTTCCCCAGGGAACAGGCTTATGGGCATTCTCGACGAGGCAATAAGGGAGCATCTCGAGCTCAAGCGCGCACACGGCGCCGACGACTCCGAGCTGAAGCAGCTCGAGGATCAGGCGTTCGGACCACCCGAGCGCCCGGGAGACGAGGGGCCGGAGGCCGATCTGGGAGAGCTGCCCCCAGCCGACGCGGACGCCGAGGCGCCCACCGCCTTCATGTCGCAGCCCGACCTCGGCGAGGAGCGGGCCGCGGACGGCCCGCCCGAGGCCCCTGAGACCCCCGCCAGGCGCGAGCCGGCCGCCGGCGTCGCCGACATCCAGGAGGCCCCACCGGCCCCGCCGGCGGAGCCCGATGAGGAGGAGCCGGCCGACGTGGACGCATCCGCCGACGAGGGGCCGGCTGCGGTCGAGGAGCAGCCCGCCGCCGAACACGAGGCGGTCCCGGCGCCGGTCGAGCACACGACCGAGGAGCGTGAGGTGATCTCCGACCAACCGACCCAGATGTACGACGTGGAGGAGGAGTTCTCATCGGTCGAGGCGCCCGCTCCCGCCGACGAGGACCTCGTCGCCGAGGAGGCGACCGAGGCTCGCCTCGGCCCCGCCGAGCCCGCCGCCCCGGTGGCTCCGGTCGAGGACGAGGAGGACGAGGAGGACGACTTCTTCGACGAGCAGCGCCTATCGGACGAGCTCGACCAGGCCCTGGAGGGGCCGGTGGAGCCGGCGCCCGAGGAGCCGGAGTCGATCTCCGAGGAGCACGAGCTGCCGGCCGAGCGGACCGAGGAGCATGAGCTGCCCCGGACCGGGGCGCAGGCGCCTGAGGAGGACGTGCTCGAGGAGACCCCGGACTTTCTCGAGGAGGCCCCCGAGGACGACCAGCTCTGGTTCGAGCAGAAGCCCCCCAAGGACTTCGACTTCGACGACTAGGGGATGGAGCCAGCCGGGATCGAACCGGCGACCTCCGCCTTGCAAAGGCGGCGCTCTGCCAGCTGAGCTATGGCCCCGCCGTACGGATTGTAGGTTGGCGGCCGCCTAGCCGGCGAGGCCGATCATCAGCTGCGAGTGGTCGTTCGGGTCGACCTTGACCGGGATCTGGGCGCCGGGCTGGAGCTGGCCGATCACGGCGGGGGAGACCACCTGCTTGTGGGTGACGGTCGACTGGCTTCCGGCGACGTCAACGGTCAGCTGGAACTGAAGCTCCGGCTGCATGTTGATGTTGGCGCCGGTGGCCTGCATGGAGACGATCGTCGCGGTCCCGTCGACTCCTTCGTTGGCGAGGCGCTCGGCGAGCTCCTGGTCGGCCTGCACGCCCTGCACCATCTCGTTGGCCTGGGCGAGGCCGTCTTTCATCATTTTCAGGCTGCCGCCACGTTCCTTCTTCATCTGCTTGCCCGTCTTGCTCAGGTCCCTCATGTCCTTGAACATGCCCATATCGGTGCTCCCTTCTGCTCAGGGGGACCCCTGCGCGACTCCCCGGTGTTGTCGGAGCCGACCCTATCGCTCCCGACCCGAGCGGGTGTAGATTTCCTTCGTGTTCATCATCGGCGTGCTGATGATCGTCGGGGCGGCTCTGATGGTCGCCGGAGGCATCGTCGGGCCCGAAGCGGCGCGGCCCGGGCTGATCGGCGGCGCGATCGGCGTTGGCCTGGCGGGGCTGCTCCTCGCATACCTCGACGCGCCCGGCAAACGGGACAAGCCTCCCGCCGGCAGGGCCCGCGGCAAGGCGACGATCCTCGAGGCGTCCGGGACGACCGGGTCGGTCAACGGCTACCAGATGATCGAGCTGACGCTCGAGGTGCAGCCGAAGGGGGGCGGGGTCCCGTTCCAGGTCAAGCGCAAGTTCTCGGCCGGCCGCCTGGGGCGGGTCGAGCAGGGCCGCCGGATCGACGTCCACTACGACCCGGCCGACCCGCGGAAGGTCGACCTGGCCTGAGCCGGCCCGCTCGGCCTACTTGCGGCGGCCGTGCTGGACGGCGCCCTTGATCACCTTGACGACCCGCAGGTGGAGGGTCTTCTCGACGGCGCTCCCGGGGCAGAGCGTTTCGTCGAGCGGCGCCGCGGCGATTCGCAGCTTGACGGTGACGGGCAGCCCCGGCGGCAGCTTCTTGCGCAGCTTCCTCGGGATCACGTAGCGGACCCGCCGCCAGTGCTGCACGTTGGTGACGATCCGGTGGAGGCTGGATTTCCCGCCGCCGCGCCGTGACCAGCTCAGCGTCCCGTCCACGGTCAGCCGCGAGGGGGAGCTGGCCCCGAGCCGCACCCTGACCCCCGGGACGACGCGAGCCGGGCGGTACTTGGGGACGAAGCTGGTCGCGCTCCCGGTCACCTCGACGCATTTCGGCTCGACCTGGACCTGGTGGCTGGCGCGCGCCACCCCGGAGCCGTTGCAGAGGGCGGTCTGGCCGGGGAAGACGATGCTGGTCGAGCAGCCCTCGGCGTCGGTCGTCGTCAGCGTCACCGTGTAGGTGCCGCCGAAGGCGTAGGTGTGGTCGGCCGTCGGCCCGCCGACCACGGTGCCGCCGCCGTCGCCGAAGTCCCATTCGTAGCGGGCGATCGGATCGCTGGAGTCGGGGTCGAACGAGGCGCCGGCGTCGAAGGAGACAGGGTCGCCGCGCAGGACCGGCGAGGGGGTGGCCGAGAAGGCCGCGTGGGGGGGCTGGTTGGGGACGATCGCGATCGCGTCGGGGCGTCCGAGGCCGGTGATCGTCGGGCCGATCGCGTCGGCGGGGACCTCGATCGAGTCGAGCTGTTCGCTGACCTGGCTTTCGTCGGTGATCCAGGCGCGATCGCCGGCGGGGGAGATCGCGACGTCGTTGAGGAAGTGGCCTTCGAATTCGACCGGCGCCGCCGGCGTGTCGGTCGCCAGGTCGATCGGAGTGGCCGGCTGGAGGCCGGCGATGACGTACGCGCGCGAGCTGTCGGGCGTGATCGCGATCCCGGTGGGGAATTCGGCGACCGGGATCGCCGGCCCGACCGAGTCGTCGGCCAGGTTGATCCGCCTGACCGCGGATTCGCCGCGCAGGGTGACGTAGGCGCGGGTGCCGTCCGGGGTCACGGCGATCCCATCGGGGTTTTCGCCGACTTCGATCGGCGCCCCTGCGGTGTTCGTCGCCAGGTCGATCGGTGTCACGGTATTTCCGCCGGAGTTCGGAGACGAGGGCGCGGCTGCCGTCGGTGGTCACCGCGATCCCGGTGGGGGATTCTCCGACGGGGATTGAGGTCACTTCCGTCCCCGTCGCGACGTCGAGCACCACGACTTCGCCCAGGCAGACGTCGGTCACGTAGAGCCGTGTGCCGTCGGGTTTGATCGCGATGGTGGACGGGCAGGCGAGCGAGCCGTTGCCGATTTCCGGCTCCGCCGTGTTGGTGGCGACATCGATCGGGACGAGGCCTTCGTAGGTGGTGACATAGGCGGTGCCGCCATCCGGGGTTATCGCGACGTCGGCCGGCGCGCCCTCGGTCGGAGTCGCGACCAGGGAGCCGACGTTGCCGTTGGCCAGGTCGACCGGGACGGCCCCACCCCCGGAGCTGTCGACCGTCACGTAGGCGGTCCTGGCCGAGGCGCCGGGCGCGCCCGCGGCGAGCGAGCCCGCTGTTCCCAGCGCGAGGACGAGGACGAGGGCCAGACGCCGGCTCATCGCCCGATGTTCGCAGATTTCTGTTCCGCCGCCCAGGCCCTAGCGGAGGCGGCCGCGCTGCACCGCGTGCGGGAAGACCTTCTACGACCCGCAGGGTCAGGGCCCGGTGCACGACCCGCCCGCTGCAGGCCTTCGAGTGGCGGCGGGGGAAGACCGCGATCCGCAGCCGCACCCTGACCTTGCGCCCGTAGTGAAGCCGGCCGCGCAGGCCGGCGGGGACCGGCAGCCGGATGCGACGCCAGCGATGGATGTTCGCCCGGTGGGTCGCGAGCGCGACCGTGCGCCGACTGCCGTGGCGCTTGAAGGCGAGCGTCGGCTCGACCACGACCCGCACCGGCTGGTTGGCGGCGAGCCGCACCCTGACGCCCGGGACGACGTGGCCGGGGACGATCTTCGGCACGAAGCTGGTCGCGGTCGCGGTGATAGCCGGGCAGTGAACCCGCCGCTTCTTCTTCGACCTGTGCTTCGGCTTGCTGCCCCCGCCACCGGTTTCAGGGGTCGGCGTCACCGGCGTCGCCGGCGAGGCGACGACGACCTGCCGAGTGGTGGTCGCCGCGGCCGAGCCGTTGCAGTAGGCGGTCTGGCCGGGGAAGACGATCGTCGTCGAGCAGCCTTCGTTGTCGGTGACGGTCAGGGTCACCGTGTAGGTGCCGTCCGCGGCGTAGGCGTGGCTCTGCTGCGGGCCGCCGTTCGGCGCGCTCGAGCCGTCGCCGAAGTCCCAGTCGTAGCGGACGACGGTCCCGTCCGAGTCGCTGGAGGCGGTGCCGTCGAGCCCGACCACGGTCCCCGGGGTGGTCGACTGGGGGGTGGGCGTGAACGAGGCGACCGGACCCTGGTTGGGGACGATCGCGATCGCCCTCGGCCTGTCGTTCGCGCGTCAGCGCCGCTTCCAGGGCGTTGGTCGCGGTGTCGATCGGGAGGATCTCGCCGGTCGAGTTGTCGGTCACGTAGGCGCGCGAGCCGTCGGGCAGGATCGCGACGCCTTCGAGGTAGTCGCCCTGCCCCGAGACTTCGATCGGCGTTTCCGCCGCGCCGGCGGCGAGGTCGATCGGCGTGATCGGGCTGTTGCTGCCGACCACGTAGGCATGGGAGCTGTCGGGAGTGACGGCGATCGCTTCCGGCGAGTTCTCCACCGGGATCGTTTTCGTCACGGTGCCGCCGGCGAGGTCGATCCGGCTCACGTCGTCGTCATTCCGGTTGGTCACGTAGGCGGCGCTCCCGTCCGGCGCGACCCCGATCCCGGTCGGGTCTTCGCCGACTTCGATCGGCGTGCCCGGCGTTTCCGTGGCCAGGTCGATCGGGGTTACGGATTTCGCTCCGGTGCCGGTCACGTAGGCGGTCGAGCCGTCGGGGGAGACCGCCACCCCCTTCGGTTCCCCGCCGAGCGGGATCGTGCCGACCACGGTCGAGGAGGCGAGGTCCACCTTCAGGAGGAAGCCCGCGCGGTCGGCGACGTAGGCGCTGGAGCCATCCGGCGCGATCGCGATCGCGGTCGGCTCCAGCCCGGTCGGGATCTCCGCCCCCGGCGTGTTGGTCGCGACGTCGATCGGCAGGATCCCTTCGCCGAACTGGTCGACAACGTAGGCGGTCGTCCCGTCCGGGGTGATCGCGACCGCGTTGGGTTCGCCCTCGCCGGGAAACGGCAGAGCGCCGCCGAGCGCCCCGGTCGTCAGCTCGATCGGCTGGGCATACGGTTCCGCTCCTTCGGGCAGCGCCCCGGTGAAGTAGGCGGTCCTCGCCACGGCCGTATGGGCCGTGGCGAGGACGACCACGCCGGCAACCAAGAACGCGAGCGCGGTTTGGCCCCCCCTGTGCATCGGCGGATATTTTCAGAGCGACCGGCCGCTGTCAGATTCGAACGCAGCGTCTGTTAGATCCCTGACAGTGCCTACCAAGTTTCGGCAAGCGGCGGTCGTTACTCGGCGGAGGCCCGCGCGGCGAGCGGCAGGTTCCGGTCGGCGTGGTAGCTGGAGCGGACCAGGGGCCCCGAGGCGACCGACTCGAAGCCGAGCTCGTAGGCGGCCCTCTCGAGCGCCGCGAACTCATCGGGGTGCCAGTAGCGCTCGACCGGCAGGTGGTTCTCGGTCGGGCGCAGGTACTGGCCGACGGTCAGCACCTGGACGCGGTGCTCGCGCAGGATCTCGAACGCCTCGACCATCTCCTCGAAGCTCTCGCCGAGCCCGACCATCAGGCCCGACTTGGTGACGACGTCGGCGCCGCCCATCTCCTTGGCGAGCCTCAGGACCCGGGCCGAGCGCAGGAACCTCGACCCTCGCCGCGCCTTCGGGTAGAGGCGGGGCACGGTCTCGACGTTGTGGTTGAAGACGTCGGGCCGCTCGGCGATCACCTTGGCCAGCGGCATCTCCTGGCCGCGGAAGTCGGGGGTGAGGATCTCGACCTTGCAGCCGGGCGCCCGCATCCTGATCGAGCGGATCACGCCGACGAAGGCGCCGGCGCCGTAGTCGGGGAGGTCGTCCCGGTCGACGGAGGTGACGACCGCGTGGCGCAGCCCCATCGCTCGCACCTGGTTGGCGACCCGCAGCGGCTCGAGCGGGTCGTTCCAGCTCGGCA
Source organism: uncultured Solirubrobacterales bacterium (assembly GCA_963727615.1). Lineage (GTDB taxonomy): Bacteria > Actinomycetota > Thermoleophilia > Solirubrobacterales > 70-9 > VRUE01. The sequence continues at coordinate 139,139 of CAVSHD010000005.1, read as the reverse complement.
CCCCGGTCTTCACGTTGCAGAAGCCGCAGCGGCGGGTGCAGGTGTCGCCGAGGATCATGAAGGTCGCCGTGCCGCGCTCCCAGCACTCGCCGACGTTGGGGCAGTTGGCCTCCTCGCAGACGGTGTGCAGGTTGTCGGCGCCGATCGTCGCCTTCAGGCGGCGGTAGTTGGGGCCGCCGGGCGCCGGAACCTTCAGCCAGGGCGGCTTGCGGGCGCGGCGGAAGGGGATCGCGCCATCCGAGTCGGCGGCCGTGCCCCCTGGCTTCGCCCGCGAGCGGGTCACGTGGACGCGCTCGGCGACCCCGCCGGCCTCTTCGATCGCCTCGCTCATCGGACGCCGAGCCTAGCGACGTCGAGCCCGAGCTCGCCGCGCTCGGCCCGCGTCGGGTCGCGATCGAACACCTCGCCCATAGCGGCTCGCCACGGTGGTGGCGAAGGCGCCGAGGTCCTGCTCGGCGCCGAGCTCGCGCCCGACCGAGGTGACCCGGCAGGCCTCGATCCCGCAGGGGACGATCCACTCGAAGGGCTGCAGGTCGTTGTTGACGTTGATCGCCAGCCCGTGCGTCGTCACCCCGCGACTGACGTGGATCCCGATCGACCCGACCTTCGCCGCCGATGGGCCGATATCCCTACATATAGGCGGATCTTCGGCCCGTCGGCGGTCGGGGACCCAGATGCCGGTCAGGCCGTCGATGGTCTCGGCCTCGACCCCATGCTCGCCGAGGGCCTCGATCGAGGCCCGCTCCAGGCCGCGCACGAAGGCGTGGACGTCGTCGCCATACGGGCGCAGCGAGACGATCGGATAGGCGACCAGCTGCCCGGGGCCGTGGTACGTGATGCGGCCCCCGCGGTCGGTGTCGAGGACCTCGATGCCCTGCATCTCGTACCACTCGACTCCCATCGGCAGCTCCTCGGGCCCCGAGCGGCGCCCACGTGTGTAGACCGGGTGGTGCTCGAGGACCAGCAGCAGGTCGGGGACGGCGCCGTCCTGGCGGGCGGAGTCGGGCACGGCGCTGCAGGTCGCAGCCCCTCCCGGTAGGAGAGCAGGCCGCAATCTATGACGAGGAGCTCTGCGCTCACCTGGAGATCGTTGCACGGCGCCGTTCCCGGTCGGGGGGAGCGTCTCCTATCCTTGGCCGCTCCCCATGGTCCAGTCACCCTCATGACGCGGGACGCCAGGGCCCTCCGACCCGACTGGCTTCCGGCCGTCACCCTCAGCGCCGTGCTCGCCGCCGCCCTGCTGGCATGGAACCCGCAGGTCGGGGACCTGGCTGCGCAGGTCTTCCGCACCGAGCTCTTCCAGCGCGGCGGGCTGGCGATCTGGAACGGCAGCTGGTACGGCGGCCACTACACCCTCACCTACAGCGTCCTCTTCCCGCCGATGGCGGCGCTGCTCAGCCCCCAGGCCGTCGGCGGCCTCGCCGTGGTCGCCTCCTCCTACCTCTTCGACCGGCTCGTGCGCGACCGCTGGGGGGAGGCGGCGCGCTGGGCGACCCTCTGGTTCGCCGCCGGCGTCGTGACCCTGCTCGCCGACGGCCAGCTCACCTTCGCGCTCGGGGTCGCATTCGGCCTGGCGACCCTCCGTGCCCTGCAGGTCGGGCGCCGGCGTACGGCGCTCCTCGCCGCGGGCTGCTGCGCGCTCTCGAGCCCGGTCGCCGCGGCCTTCCTGGCCGGCGTCGTCTTCGTCGCCGCGCTCGAGCGCGGCCGCCCGCTCAACCGCGCCGCGGCCTGGGTCGCCGCGATCGCCCTCGGGCTCGTGCTCGTCCCGAACCTCGCCTTCCCCGAGCCGGGCCAGTTCCCCTTCAGCTTCTCCTCCTACGTGGCGATCCCGCTCTGGTGCGGCTCGGCGCTCTTCGTCACCCGCGACCTGCGCGGCGAGGAGCGCCAGCTGCGCTGGGTGATCGTCGCCTACGCGCTGGCGGCGACGCTGGTCTGGCTGGCCCCGAACCCGATGGGCGGCAACGCCGTCCGGCTCGGCGCCCTCTTCGGCGGGCCGGTGCTCGCCGCCGTCGTCCTCGCTCCGCCGCCCGCGCGTCTCGGCCTGGTTCCTGGCCCTGTTCCTGGCCGGCGGCCTCTACTGGCAGCTGACGGCCAGCGTCAGCCAGATCGCCCGCAGCGTCGGCGACCCGTCGACCGCGGCCGCCTACTTCCATCCCCTCTCGCGCTGGCTGCGGCGAGCACGGCGGCGGCGCCGGGACCCGGGTCGAGGTGCCGCCGACCGCGAACCACTGGGAGTCCGCCTACCTCTCGCCCGGGGTCGAGCTCGCCCGCGGCTGGCTGCGCCAGCTCGACACGACCCGGGACGACATCTTCTACGACGACGAGCGCCTCGGCGACGCCGCCTACAGCCGCTGGCTGCGCGAGAACGCGATCCGCTTCGTCGCCCTGCCTGATGCCCCCCTCGACTACTCCTCGGTCGCCGAGCGCCGCCTGATCCTGCGCGACCCGCCCTACCTTGCCCTGCGCTGGCGATCGCCGCACTGGCGCGTCTACGCGGTCGACGACCCACGGCCGTTGGTGCAGCCGCTCGGCGCCGCCGCGGCGCGGACCGCTGGGTCGGCCACCAGGGCTTCGCGCTCGATGTCACCCGCCCGGGCGCTTCCTGGTCCGGGTCAGCTTCACGCCCTACTGGTCGATCTCCCGCGGCGCGGCTGCCTGATGCGCCACGGCGACTGGACCCTCGCCCGCGCCGACCGCGCGGCGTCTTCAGGGTCGCCGCCGACTTCTCGCTCGGCCGGGCCTGGAACGCCGTCACCGGCGCCCGCAAGACCTGCTGACAGCCGGGAAGCGAGCCCCTAAACTGAATCCACTGTCTCGCACTCGGTGGATTCAGCTAAGCGCCAGGGAGAAGCGGCTCCTCGAAGAGGCCGACGATGCGGGCGAGGAACTCGGCGGCGGGGGCGCCGTAGAGGATGCGGTGGTCGCACGCCAGGTTGAGCCGCATCAGATGGGCGGTGCCGTGCTCGCCGTTGCGGACGACCGGCCGCTCGCGATCGCGCCGACCGCGAGCATCCCCGCCTGCGGTGGGTTGATCACCGCGGCGAAGCTGTCGATCCCGTACATCCCCAGGTTGGAGACGGTGAAGGTCGCCCCCGAGAGCTCCGGCGGCGTGATCGTGCCCGTCGCGCACCCGCTCGGCGAGCGCCCGCGACTCCTTGCCGATCTGCCAGAGCCCCTTGCGGTCGGCGTCGAAGACGTCGGGACGACGAGCGCGTCGAGGGCGGCGACCGCGATCCCGACGTTGACCCGCGAGTAGAGCTCGAAGCGGCCGTCGCGGTAGGCGCCGTTCGCGCGCGGGTGCTCGCGCAGCGCCAGGCCGCAGGCTTTGACGACCATGTCGTTGAAGGAGGGGACCCTGAGCCTCCGGCGCCGCCGCTCCTTGACCCGCCCGCGAGCTTCGACGGCCCGCGTCATGTCGACCTCGGCCTGAGGTAGAAGTGCGGCGCGGTCGCCTTCGACTCCGCCATCCGCCGGGACACCGTGGCCTGGAGCTTGGAGAGCTCTTCATCGCGGACCTCACCCTTGGCGGTCTCGACGGCCGGGTCCTGACGGTGGAGTCGGAGGGGCGCTGCGGGCCGAGCTGTCCTCGACCCCCCCGACTCCACCGCCACCCGCCGAAGAGACGGCCCGCTCGACATCCACCTTGACGATCCGACCTCCAGGCCCCGATCCGCTCAGCTTGCTCAGGTCCGATGCCGCCGTCCTTCGCCATGCGCCGTGCGAGCGGCGAGGCCTTCGGCCGCCCACCAGCCGCCTCGCCATCGGAGGTTGCCCGCCCATCGCCGGATCGTCCCTGCTGGTCGTCCCCGCGACTCGGCCGGAGCGTTCCCCTGTGCGGCCGGACCCTCGGCAGCTGCTTCATCCGTGACAGGACCCGCGGCCGAGCGGTCTGCACCCGTGTCAGGCCCCGCAGCCGAGGCCCCCGAACCCTCGGCCGAATCCCCGATCCGCGCAATCGGCTCGCCGATCGGCAGAGTCGCCCCCTCCTGCGCCAGGATCTCGGTCAGCGTCCCCGCCAAATCCGATTCGTAGGCCATGTTCGCCTTGTCGGTCTCGATCTCGACCAACTCGTCGCCGACCGCGACCTCGTCGCCGACCTGCTTCATCCACTGCAGGATCGTTCCCTCCTCCATCGAGTCCGAGAGGCGGGGCATGACGACGTCGGCCATCAGATTGAGCCCTCCAGCGCCGCCAGCGCCGCCTGCACCACGTGCTCCTCGTGCGGTATCGCGGCCTGCTCCATCCGTTTCGAGTACGGCATCGGCACGTCGGCGCCGGTCACCCGCTGCACCGGCGCGTCGAGGTGGTCGAAGGCCTGCTCGGTGATCAGCGTCGCGATGTTGGCGCCGACCCCGCCGTGCGGCCAGCCCTCCTCGACGATCACCGCCCGGTTCGTCCTGCGGACCGAGTCGAGGATCGTGTCGAGGTCGAGCGGGCGCAGCGTGCGCGGGTCGATCACCTCGGCCTCGGCGCCGTGCTCGCTGGCGAGGGTGCGGGCGGCTTCCTCGGCGACGTGGGCCATCTTCAGCAGGCCGACGATCGTCACGTCGCCGCCCTCGCGGCGCACCGCGGCCTCACCGAAGCGAAGCACCTCGTCGCCGCCCTCGACGACCTCGCCGCGGGCGCCGTAGAGGCTCTCGTGCTCGATGAAGACGACCGGGTTGTCGTCGCGGATCGCCGTCTTCAGCAGCGCCTTGCCGTCGGCCGGGGTGGAGGGGCAGGCGACCAGCAGTCCCGGGATCTGGGTGTAGAGAGCCTCGAAGCTGTGCGAGTGGGTCGGGCCGAGCTGGTGGCCGCCGCCGCCGGGCATGCGGATCACCATCGGCACCCGCACCTGGCCGTTGAACATGTAGGGGATCGCGGCGGCGTGGTTGACGATCTGGTCGAGCGCCAGCAGCGAGAAGTTGACGGTCATCAGCTCGACGACCGGCCGCAGCCCGCCCATCGCCGCGCCGACCCCGGCGCCGACGATCGTGTTCTCGGAGATCGGCGTGTCGCGCACGCGGCGCTCTCCGAACTCCTCGAGCAGCCCCTCGGTGACCTTGAACGCCCCCTGGAAGACGCCGACGTCCTCGCCCATCACGAAGACGGCCTCGTCGCGGCGCATCTCCTCGGCCATCGCGTCACGCAGCGCCTCGCGCATTCGCAGCGTGGCCACTAGTCCTCGACCTCCTCGGCGACCTCGGGCTCGACGCCCAGCTCGGCGTCGCCGTCAGTGGCGGGATTCGGCCGCGGCGCCGCCGGCTGCCCGGCGTAGGCGGCTCCCGCTTCGGCCAGCTCGCGCGCTGCCGCCGGCATCGACTCCTCCTCGCGCTCCCCCCGGTGGGGCTCCGGGCTGCGCTCGTCGACCGCGTACCAGCCGGTCTCGCTGTCGACCACGTAGAGGTTCTCGTAGAGAGTGTCGAGCGACGGCTCGGGCGAGGCCTCGGCGAACTCGACCGCGGCCACCACCTGCTCATCGGCCTTCTCGCGCACCTCCTTCACCTCGCGCTCGCCCAGCACCCCGGCCTCGACGCAGCGCGCGGCGAAGGCCTCGATCGGGTCTTTGCGCTGCCACTCCTCGACCTCCTCGCGCTCGCGGTAGACCTCGGGGTCGGCGGCGGAGTGGCCGCGGTAGCGATAGGTGAAGGCCTCGAGCAGGGTCGGCCGCCGCTCCTCGCGGGCCAGCCGGATCCCCTCGGCGACCGCCTCGCGGACGGCGATCACGTCCATGCCGTCGATCCGCTCGCCCGGGATCCCGTACCCCTCAGCCTTTGCGGAGAGATCGGTCTGGGCCGAATGGCGCTCGACCGAGGTGCCCATCCCGTAGAGGTTGTTCTCGACCAGGAAGAGGATCGGCAGCTTCCAGAGCGCCGCCAGGTTCATCGTCTCGCCGAAGTTGCCGGCGTTGGACGCTCCGTCGCCGAAGACGCAGACGGTGACCGCGTCTTCCCCCTTGTACTCGGAGGAGAGCGCCAGCCCGGCGGCGATCGGCAGGTTGCCGCCGACGATCCCGTAGCCGCCCATGAAGCGGCGCTCGCCGTCGAAGATGTGCATCGAGCCGCCGCGGCCGCCGCTGGTCCCGTCGACACGGCCGAAGAGCTCGGCCATCACCCGCTTCGGGTCGGTGCCGCGGGCGATCGCGTGGCCATGGGTGCGGTAGGTGCCGATCAGGTAGTCCTCGTCGCGCATCACCGAGGTGGTGCCGAGGATCGTCGCCTCCTCGCCGATCGCCAGGTGGAGGAAGCCGCCCGCTTTTGCCTCGCTGGTACTGGCGCCCGGCCTCCTCCTCGAAGCGGCGGATCAGCGCCATCCGCGCTAGCAGCTCGTAACAGGTGGAGGCGTCGGGGAGATCGGGCACCCCCCCGAGACTAGCTCGCCGCCGCCACTGCCTCCTCCAGCCTGTCGTCGCCCCAGAAGAGCTCCTCGCCGACCGCCACCGACGGGAGCCCCGGTACCTCCAGCTCGAAGGCGCGCTCGGTCGCCTCGCGAAGCGCGTCCTCGACCGCTCTGGTCTCGACCGCTTTCAGCAGCGCCCTGGGATGCAGCTCGCAGGCGGCGGCGGCGATCAGGACGTTGTCGGGGTCGCTGATGCTGTGGCCGGCGGCGAAGGCCTGGCGGAAGGCCGCGAGGGCGAAGGAGACCGTGCGCCCGGTCTGCTTGGCGAAGGTCGCGACGCGCATCGCGAAGAGGCGCTCGGCGGGCCAGGGGTCGGGCCAGACGATCGGCGGCAGCCCGTAGGCCGCGGCGCGGCGCTCGACCTCGGCTTCGTGCTCGGCTCGCTCGGGCCCGCGGGCCCAGGTCCGGCGGCCCTGCTTCTCGAGCAGTTCGCGGAAATCGATCGGCTGCCACTCCGGCTGCTCGAGGCCGCCCTCGGCGAAGAGGCCGCTGATCCGCTCGGCGGCCAGGTACGCGTAGGGAGAGCCCAGATCGAAATAAAACCGGCACCTGCTCTGCTCTCTCGGGGACGCGCTCATGATGACCGGAAGCCTCGCGTCCCCGCTTCCGCGTCCGCGGGTGCCTTGGGCAGGCTCAGGCGTGGGTCGCCCATTTGTCGACGGCGCGGGCGGCTTCGAAGATCGCCTCGGAGATAGTCGGGTGCGGGTGGACGATCCGCGCCAGCTCCTGGTAGCCGCCCTCGAGCGCCATCGTCGCGACCAGCTCGGCGATCATGTCGCAGGCCCGGTTGCCGACGATGTGGGCGCCGAGGATCTCGCCGTACCTGGAGTCGACGACCAGCTTCACCATCCCGTCTTTGTCGTCATAGACGGTGGCGCCGCCGACGGCGCCGAGCTTGAGCTTGCCGACCTTGACGTCGTGGCCCGCCTCCTTGGCGGCGGCCTCGGTCAGCCCGACGCTGGCGACCTGCGGGTGGCAGAAGGTGGCGCCGGCGATCAGGTTCTGGTCGACGGGATGGGTCTCCGCCCCGGCGGCGTGCTCGGCCGCGACGACGCCCTCGTCGGATGCCTTGTGGGCGAGCGCCTTCTCGTTGACCAGGTCGCCGATCGCGTAGACCTTCGGGTTCGAGGTGCGCTGGTAGGGGTCGACCTGGACCTTGCCCTTCTCGGTCAATTTGACGCTTGCCCCCTCGAGCCCGAGGCCCTCGACGTCGGGAGCGCGGCCGCCGGCCACGAACAGGTAGTCGACCTCGGCCTTCTCGTCGCCGTAGGCGAACTTGACCGAGCCCTTGCCTTCCTCGACGCTCTCGACCGGGGTGCCGGTGGAGACCGTCATTCCCTCCTTCTTGAAGATGCGCTCGACGACGCGCGCCATGTCCCTGTCCTCGGCCGGGAGGATCTGGTCGAGCATCTCGATCAGCACCACCTCGGTGCCGAAGCGGACGAAGGCGGAGGCGATCTCCGAGCCCGAGGCGCCGGCCCCGACCACGGCGATCTTCTTCGGCTGCTCGGGCAGCGAGTAGGCGCCCCAGGTGTCGAGCACCCGGTCGCCGAACTCGACCCCGGGGATCGGCAGGGCCACGGAGCCGGTGGCGAGGACGACGGCGCCGGCCTCATGGACCTCGTCGCCGACCCGGACGTTGGCGTCGGCGTCGAGCGAGCCCTCGCCCTCGATCACCGTCACCTTGTTCTTCTCCCAGAGCATCGTGACGCCGCCCGAGAGCGACTCGGAGACCGCGGCGCGGCGCTTGCCGAGGGCGTCCCAGTCGAGCTTGGCGTCCTTGACGACGACGCCGAGGTCGGCGCTGTTGCGCGCCTGGTCGTAGATCTCGGCGGTGCGCAGCACGGTCTTCGCCGGGATGCAGGCGTAATTGAGGCAGCGGCCGCCCGCCTTGTCGCGCTCGACGACGGCCGTCTTCTTGCCGAGCTGGGCGGCACGAATCGCGGCGACGTAGCCGCCGGGGCCACCGCCGATCACGATCACGTCGAAGGACTCAGCCACGGCCTGAGCCTATAGAAACGGGCCCGCCGGGAGATATCTATGGTTCCCGGCATGGAGGACGCGGTCGCGCGCTACCGGGCCGCCTCGGAGGCGGGCGATCTCGAGGCGATGGCAGAGACCCTCACCCCCGACGTCGAGCTCGTCTCGCCGGTCTCGGGCAGGATGGTCTTCAGGGGTCTGGACGACGTGCGGATCGTTCTCGCCGCCGTCTACGGGAGCCTTCGCGACCTGCGCTGGACGGATGCCCTCGGCGACGGCGAGCGGCGCGTGATCGTCGCCGAGACCAGGGTGGGGCCGGTGAGGATGACCGACGCGATGGTCCTCGACCTCGCGCCCGACGGGCGCATCCGGCGCATCGCCCCACACCTGAGGCCGTGGCTGGCCCTGACCCTGCTCGCCGCGATCCTCGGCCCCAAGGTCGGGATCCACCCCGGCGTGGTCCTGCGGGCCCTGCGCGGTTGAGGAGAGGCCCCCGGCCGGGCCGCTCGCGCCCCCGCCCTACCTGCGCTCGGGCATCTGGATCCTGGCCATCGCCTTGACCATGAAGAAGAAGAGGGCGCCGGAGATCGCCAGCAGGATCGCGTAGTAGGCGAACTGGCCGGGGCTGGAAGCCTGGATCGCGATGCCGCTGACGGCGGCGAAGATCAGGAAGACGAGCACCAGCTGGAAGCCAAGGACCGCCCAGTAGCGGGCCCGCCACATCCCCCAGGCCATCACGCCCATGATCAGCGCCGGGGCGAGCACCTGGGCGAGTTTGGGTTTCTCGCCGTTGACCTCGACCCCGGACAGATAGCTGACCAGGATCGAGATCGTGATCAGAGCCGAGATCGCGGCGCCGATCGTCACCACCGGCGGCCGCTCTCCCGAGGCGAGCGGCTCCAGCGCCTCACGGGCCTCCCGGTTGCGAGCCTCGGCCTTCGCGTAGCCCTGCTCCATCCGCTCGCGCGGGCCGGGCCGGGGCTCCTCGGCGCTGCGCTCCTTGCGCTTGCGCCGCTCAGCCACCGGGCGCCGCCTCGAGCGCCCCGCGCAGCGCGGCCGCGGCGTCGGCCGGCGCGGCGGCGTCGCGGATCGCGCGCACGACGCCCAGCCGCCGGGCGCCGGCCTCGACGACACGGCCGGCGTTGCCGGCGTCGATTCCGCCGATCGCGAAGAAGGGGTGGGGGGCGGCCTGGGCCGCGTGGGCGACCAGCTCCAGCCCGACCCCCGGGCGGCCCGCTTTGGTCGGCGTCTCCCAGACCGGGCCGACGCTTATGTAGTCGACGGGCCGCTCGGCGGAGGCCGCGATCTGCTCCTCGGAGTGGGTCGAGAGGCCGACGATCGCGTCCGGGCCGAGCAGCTCGCGGGCCGCCTGCGCGTCGACGTCGTCCTGGCCGACGTGAACTCCGTCGGCGTCGCAGGCACGGGCCAGCTCGGGATCGTCGTTGACGATGAAGAGGGCGCTGTAGGTGTCGCAGAGGCGGCGGTAGGTCAGCGCCGCCACCTCGATCTCCCGGTGGGGCAGGTGCTTCTCGCGCAGCTGGACGATGTCGACGCCGCCGCCGAGCGCGGCCAGGAGCAGTGGCTCGAGCTCGCCGTCCCGCGGCCGCGCGTCGCAGACGAAGTAGAGCCGCGCGGTGCGCAGCCGCTCTCGGCGCAGCGGGCCGGGTGCCTCCGGGGGAGCAAGGCTCATGCTCGGATTATGGACTGCCGGGCGCGCCGGAGGGGGTAGCATCGGAGGAGCACGGGAGCCCGAGAGGGCTGAGAGGGTGGCAACGTGGCCACCGACCGTCTGGACCTGATCCGGGTAATGCCGGCGGAGGCAAGATGAGCGAACAGCGCAGTTACGACTCGGTGATCGTCGGTGGCGGCGTGATCGGCCTCGCCTGCGGCTGGCGCCTGGCGCAGGCCGGAGCCCGGGTCGTCGTCCTCGACCGCGCGATCCCGCCCGCCGGGGCGACCAGGGTCGCGGCCGGGATGCTGGCGCCGGTCGGCGAGCTGACCTTCGGCGAGCCTGAGCTGCTCGAGCTGACCCTCGTCGCCGCCGAGATCTACCCGGGCTTCGTCGCCGAGCTGGAGCGGACGACGGGTGCCTCGACCGGGTACCGGGCGAACGGTGCGCTGCACGTCGCCCTCGACCGCGACGAGGTCGAGCAGCTGCGCCGCGTCCACGACCTTCAGCGGCGCCTCGGGCTCGCCGCCGAGTGGCTGCCGCCGAGTGGCTGCCGCGACCTGGAGCCGGCCCTCAGCCCGTCGCTGAGCGGCGGCGTCTTCGCGCCGGGGGAGGGGTCGGTCGATCCGAGGCGGCTGAGCGCGGCCCTCGTCGCCGGGCTGGAGGGAGCGGGTGGCGAGCTGCGGGCCGGCGCCGAGGTCGTCGAGGCGCTGCTCGAGGGCGAGCGGGTCACGGGCGTCCGCATCGCCGGCGGCGAGGAGCTCCGCGCCGACTCGGTCGTCCTCGCCTGCGGGGCCTGGTCGGGGAGCGCCGGATGGCTTCCCGAGCGGGCCCGCCCCGCGGTACGGCCCGTGAAGGGGCAGATCCTCGAGCTGCGCCCTGCCGCGGAAGGCGGAGCCGCGGCGGCGCCGATCGAGCGGATCGTCGCCTCCGAGCGCGTCTACCTGGTGCCGCGCGAGGACGGCCGCCTGATCGTCGGCGCCACGGTCGAGGAGCGCGGCTTCGACGCCGCGGTCACCGCCGGGGGCGTCCACGAGCTGCTCCGCGAGGCCTACCGCCTGGTTCCCGAGATCGCCGAGATGGAGCTGGTAGAGGCGATGGCCGGCCTGCGCCCCGGGACCCCGGACAACCTTCCGGTGGTCGGGCCCGGCGCCCTCGACGGCCTGCTGATCGCCGCCGGCCACCACCGCAACGGAATCCTGCTGGCCCCACTCGCGGCCGCCCGCCTCCTCGACTCCCTGTCCGCCCAGCCGAGCCTCGGATCGAGCCCCGGGTGGAGCCTCGCCGGAAGGGAGGCGCGGTGAGGGTCGAGCTGAACGGGGTCTGGCGGGAGATGCGCGACGGGGCCTGCTTGGCGGACGCGGTTCGCGAGGCGGGCGCCGAGCCCGGGGACGGCGCCCGCGGCCTCGCCGTCGCCCTCGACGGCGAGGTCGTCCCCCGCGCCGAGTGGGCCTCGACCGCGCTCGGCGAGGGAAGTCGGGTCGAGGTCCTCGCCGCGATCCAGGGCGGCGCGGAAACCTGGGAGCTCGGCGGCCGCGAGTGGTCCTCGCGGCTGATCGCCGGGACCGGCGGGTTTCGCTCGCTGGAGCAGATGGAGGAAGCGCTTGCCGCCTCCGGCGCCGAGATCGTCACCGTCGCCTTGCGCCGCGTCGACCCCGCCGCCAAGGGCTCGGTCCTCGACGTGATCGAGGGGCTCGGCCTCTTCGCACTTCCCAACACGGCCGGCTGCTTCACGGCCCGCGACGCGGTCGCGACAGCCCGCCTCGCCCGCGAGGCTTTCCAGACCGATTGGATCAAGCTCGAGGTGATCGGCGACGACCGCACCCTCTACCCCGACGCGGTCGAGCTGCTCGGCGCCGCCGAGACCCTCGTCGGCGAGGGCTTCACGGTCCTCCCCTACACCAACGACGACCCGATCCTCGCCCGCCGCCTCGAGGACGCCGGCTGCGCGGCGGTGATGCCGCTGGGCTCTCCGATCGGCTCCGGCGCCGGGATCCGCAACCCCTACAACCTGGCGATCGTCGCCGAACGGGCCGCGGTGCCGGTGATCCTCGACGCCGGCGTCGGCACCGCCTCCGACGCGACGCTGGCGATGGAGCTCGGCTGCTCGGCGGTGATGGCGGCGAGCTCGATCTTCGGCGCCGAGGACCCGACGGCGATGGCGCGAGCGCTCCGCCTCGGAGTGGAGGCGGGCTTCGCGGCCCGCCGCGCCGGGCGCATCCCGCGGCGAGCGCACGCCGAGGCATCGACCCCCGAGGAGGGCCTGCCCGAGCTGTCCTGACTCAGGCGCCGAGGACCCGCAGGAGCTGGTCGACGACCAGCGCGACGTGCCGGCGCCGGGCGGCCGGATCGGCGAGGTCGACCTCCAGCGCCGCCAGGAAGGTCGCCTGCTGGGCGATCGGGGAGAAGGTCAGGGAGACGAAGACGAGGACCGCCTGGCGCGGGTCGAAGCGCTTCAGGCCGCGGCTCCCGGCCACACTCCGAACGGCCGCGAAGGCTTCCTCGATCGCCGTCGACTCGCGCCGCACCTCGCGCAGCCGGCGACCGCCGTCGAGCTCCTCGCGGGTGAGCAGGGCGACGAAGGCCGGATGCGCCCGGAGGTAAACGAGATAGCCGCCGACGGCCTCCCGCAGCGCTCGCTCGAGGGATCCGCCGCCGTCGTCCTCGGCCCAGCGATGCAGCGGGGCGCAGGCGTTTCCGGCCGCCGCGTCGCGCTCGGCGAAGGCGCGCTCGAGGGTCGCCACGTAGAGCCGCTCCTTGGAGCCGAAGAAGTAGTTGGGCGCCCCCCGCGAGAGGCCTGCCGCGGTCGCGATCGCGCCGAGGCTCGCGCCGCTCAGCCCGTGCTCGGCGAAGGCCTCCTCGGCCGCCCGCAGGATCGCCTCCCTGCTCCGTTCCGCGTCGCGTTTGATAGCTTGCTATCCGTTCAGTTAGTAGATAGAGAGACACATTGAACACGAAGCAGCCGATGAAAGCCGCGCCGACGCTCTACTACGACCTGGGCTCGCCCTACTCCTACCTCGCCGTGGAGCGCGCGGCCTCGGTGCTCGGCGTCGAGCCGCGCCTGGAGCCGATCCTGGTCGGCGGCATCTTCGTCGAGCGCGGTCACGGGAGCTGGTCGCTGACACCCGAACGGGCCCAGCGGATCGCCCAGATCGAGGAACGGGCGGAGCGCTATGGGCTGCCGCCGCTGAGCTGGCCCGAGGGCTGGCCCAACAACACGCTGAAGGCGATGCGGGCCGCCACCTGGGCGCAGGGCGTGGGCGCGGGCAGGGAGTTCGCGCTCGCCGGCTTCCGCCGCGCCTTCGCCGAGGGAGCCGACCTGAGTGAGCTCGATCGCCTTCGTGAGGTCGCCGTCGAGGCCGGCCTCGACGGCGAGGAGATGAGCGTCGCGATCGAGCGCCCGGAGACGAAGGACGCCCTCAGGCTGGCGACGGCGCGCGCCTGGGAGGAGGGCGTCGTCGGCGTCCCCTCTCTCGCCGCCGGCGGCGAGGTCTTCTTCGGCGACGACCGCCTCGAGGCGGCGGCGCGCCGGCTCGGCGCCGGCGCCCCGCCTTAGGGCCGACGGCCACTACCATGGCCCCCTCGCCCCTGTAGCTCAGTTGGTTAGAGCGGCGGCCTTTTAAGCCGCGCGGCGCGGGTTCGAATCCCGCCGGGGGCACTCGCCTGTTCAAGCCGAATCAGGTCGAAACGCCGGCCACGGCGTCCGAGCCCGCGACTTGGGCCGACGCAAGCTCGGACTTGGCGTGTCATCTGCCCGTCGGGTCGCGATCACGGCCCTGGTCGATTTCCCCTGCGCGCTCGAGTCGCTACTTCTCGCAGGGCACCGAGGTGCTTTCCGGCAGCTTGCCGGTTCGAGGAAAATGCATCGCACCTTCGGTCTTGACCCACATATGAGCGCCCCGCACTCGTCGGGACAGCGAAGCGGACGTTCCGTCTCCAGATGAGCGCGTCGCGCCTTTCGCCCTTGGCTGATCATTCGCGTTCGCACGCTCGTCCTGTCGAGGTGCTTCTTCGACCTGCCCGGGTGAGCAAACAAAAGCTTCAGTCGCCACACACGCGTCGAGGTGATCTCTAGTTCAGCCGAGGCCGACGTGTTGCTAGCGCCGAAAACGTGTTGCCAAAGCTTGGACGGGGGGTCGTCGGATTGGCACACCTCACCGTGCCCGGTGGTCGGTTCGAGGTTCAGCCAAAAGCAGCGCTGCTGCTGGTGGCCCCTCATCTTGAGGGACCAGGTTTGGCCGCCCACCTGGCCGGACGCCACCGAGACGTAGCTTTGCTGCGACGGGAACGATGCCGGCGCTGAGGAGGTCGCCACTCCGAGCAAGACGGCCACGACCATCACGCCGATGCATATACGGACCACACCAAAGCCTTGCCACCCCGTGCCCACGTTGAAACCGTATCGGAAGCGGTACCACGCGCAATTCCTGGCACTCCGGACTAAGATTCCCCTTGAACAAGCCCTTTGTTTGCACATGGCGCGGCCTTTTGAGCCGCGCGGCGCGGGTTCGAATCCCGCCGGGGGGACTTGGCCAAGGCGTCCCGGTCAGGGGAGCCGGAGCGGCCGTAGGATCCGCGGGGTGGAGGGCAACGGCCGAGTCGAGCATCTGCTGCGCGTCCCCTGCGACGTGGCCGAGGCCGCGGACGACGTCCGGCTGCAGCGCATCCACGACGAGGTCGACCGCGGGTTCGACGCCCTGCGCGACGTCGAGAACGGGGTCTCGGTCTTCGGCTCGGCGCGGGTCGAGCGGGAGAGTCGTTGGTACGAGCTATGCCGGGAGACGGCCGCCTGCCTTGTCGACCACGGCTTCTCGGTGATCACCGGCGGCGGCCCGGGGCTGATGGAGGCCGCCAATCGCGGCGCCGCCGAGGCGGGCGGCCTCTCGATCGGGCTCAACATCGAGCTGCCCCGGGAGCAGGAGCCCAACCCCTATGCGAACCGCTCCCTCCACTTCCACTACTTCTTCGCCCGCAAGCTGATGTTCGTCCGTTATGCGCGCGCCTTCGTGATCTTCCCGGGCGGCTTCGGCACGATGGACGAGCTCTTCGAGAGCCTGACGTTGATCGAGACCGAGCGGATCCGCCACTTCCCGGCGATCCTCGTCGGCTCGGACTTCTGGGAGCCGATGCTCTCCTGGGTCGACGACGTGCTGGTCGGCCAGGGCATGATCTCGGCCGCGGATCGCGACCTGATCACCCTCGTCGACGACCCCGGTGAGGTCTGCGACCATGTGATCCGGGCGAGCGCCCGCCAGCGCGAGCTCGCCGGCGCCTGATCGGTCTCGCTAGTGGCGGAAGTGCCGGCGCTCGGTGAAGACCATCGACCACGCCGCCGCGTCGCAGGCGTCGATCACCTCCTCGTCGCGTATCGACCCGCCGGGCTGGATCACCGCGGTCGCAGCCCGCATCGATCGCGGCCTGCGGCCCGTCGGCGAAGGGGAAGAACGCGTCCGAGGCGACAGCCGACCCCGCGAGCAGCCTCGTCGGCATCGCTCGCCGCGCGCGTCGCGCGCCTTCTCGACCGCGATCCGCACCGAGTCGACGCGGCTCATCTGGCCGGCGCCGATCCCGACGGTGGCGCCGTCCTTGGCGATCACGATCGCGTTGGAGCGCACATGGCGCGCCACCGTCCAGGCGAAGAGCAGGTCGTCCCACTGCTGCTCGGTCGGGTCTGCCTTCGTCACGACCTCATCCTCTCGCGCTGCTCCGCGTAGCGGTCGGCGTCCTGGACCAGCAACCCGCCGCGGACGCGCCGCACGTCCCGCTGCGGCTCTTCGTAAACGTCCCGCCCCCCGTTCTCCATGATCCGGATCGCCTCCTTCTGGCGCAGGATCCGCAGCGCCCCCTCCGAGAAGGACGGCGCGATCAGCACCTCGACGAACCCCTCGTGCAGCGCCTCGGCGAGCTGCGCGTCGACCGCGCGGTTCAGCGCCACCACTCCGCCGAACGCCGACACCGGGTCGCACGCGAGCGCCTTTCGATAGGCCTCGCGCGCGTCGGCGCCGATCGCGACCCCGCAGGGGTTGTTGTGCTTGACGATCACGCAGGCCGGCTGCTCGAACTCGGCGAGCAGCGCCGGGCCGAGTCGAGGTCGAGCACGTTGTTGAACGAGAGATCGCGGCCGTGGAGCTTCGCCACCCTGGAGAGAACGTGGCTGCGGATCCCCGGCCTCGGTGTAGAGAGCCGCACGCTGGTGCGGGTTCTCGCCGTAGGAGAGGTCGAGGAACTTCTCGTACGCGATCGAGAGGTGGTCGGGGAACTCCTCGTAGGAGCGTCGAGAACCAGCGGCTGATCGCCGCGTCGTAGCGCGCCGTCTGCGCGAACGCCTCGTTGGCGAGCCAGTGCCGCGTCGCGGCCGAGATCTCCCCGCCGGACTCCTCGCAGCTCGGCGAGACCGCGTCGTAGGTCTCGGGCTTGACCACGACCGCCACGCAGTCGTGGTTCTTCGCGGCGGCGCGGATCATCGTCGGGCCGCCGATGTCGATGTTCTCCATCGCCACGTCGTGCGCCGCCTCGCGGCCGGCGACGGTCTCCTCGAACGGGTACAGGTTCACGCAGACCAGGTCGATCGGCTCGATCCCCTCGCGCTCCAGCGTCGCCATGTGCTCGGGATCGTCGCGCAGCGCCAGCAGCGCGGCGTGCAGGCGGGGGTGGAGGGTCTTGACCCGCCCGCCGAGGATCTCCGCCGAGCCGGTGAACTCGGCGACGTCGGTCACCTCGATCCCCGCCTCGCGCAATGCCGCCGCGGTCCCCCCGGTGGAGAGGATCTCGACCCCGAGGCCGCCAGCCCTGCGCGAACTCGGCGACGCCGGTCTTGTCCGAGACCGAGATCAGCGCCCGCCGCACCCGGATCGCGGCCGTCTGGGCTCACGGTCTCGCTCAGCGGTGTCTGCGGTGCCTCACTCATCGACGACGACGACCGCGCGGGTCGTGCGGCGTCGATGCTAACCCGCCCGGGGGCGATCATGCGGATCGCCTCGGGTAGAGCTCGTGCTCCACCGCGTGCACGCGCCGCCTCCAGCTCGCCACGCTCGCGGCGGCCGGCACCGCGACCTCGCGCTGGACGATCACCGGGCCGGTGTCCACGCCCTCGTCGACGAAGTGGACGGTGACGCCCGTCATCTCGACGCCGGCTCGAGCGCCTGCCCGATCGCGTCCAGCCCCGGGAACGACGGCAGCAGCGCCGGGTGGACGTTGACGATCCCGGTTGCGGAACCGCGCCACGAACGGCGGCGCAGCAGCTGCATGTAGCCGGCGATGACGATCAGGTCCGCTCCCGCGCCTCGAGCCAGTCGGCCATCGCCACGTCGCGGGCGCCTCGCGGTCGCCGTGCGTCGTCGCGCGGCGAACACGGCCGTCTCGACCCCCGCCGCCCGCGCCCGCTCGAGCGCCCGCGCCGGCGGGCCTGTCGGACCCCACGCCCACCACCTCGATCCCGCCTCGCCCGTGCACCGGTCGAGGATCGCCTGCAGGTTGGTGCCGGCGCCCGAGGCCAGGACGACTATCCGGAAGGCGCTCACCGCCGGCATCTTCCGAGTAACGTCCGCGGCGATGAGCGAACACGACCTCTGGCAGGCGGTCCTCTACCTGCATGTCCTCTGGCGATGGCCTTCTTCGTCGGCGGCCAGCTCGTCTTCGGGCGTCGCCGTCGTGCCGGTCGCTGCGCGGCGACCCGGACCGCGAGCGCATGCGGGCGATCGCCCGGCGCTTCGGCTACGGCTCGCTGGCGGCGCTCGCGGTCCTCGTCGCCACCGGCTGGGCGATGGCCGCGCACTACGACCTCTTCGGCGAGCTCGACCCTGCGCTGGAAGCTGGGCCTGGTCGGCCTCGTCGATCGCGCTCACCTTCGTCCACCTGCGCTCGCCCGCGCCTGCACGCGCTCCAGGCCGCGATCCTGCTCGCCTCGCTGGCGATCGTCTGGCTCGGCCTCGAACTGGCGGGCTGACGCTCGTCGGGGGCCACCCGCCGCGAGAGCGCGCTGTTCCCGGCATCGGGAGAGCTGCGCTCTCAGGGTGGCGGGGACGACGGCGATGTGCTCGAGGGCGAATTTGCCGTTGCGTCCTCGGGGTCGCCGAGCGGGTAGCGGCCCGCTGAAGCAGGCGTCGCAGTGGTCCTCGGGCGGCGTGCCGATCGCCTCGTAGACCCCCTCCATCGAGAGGTAGGCGAGCGAGTCGGCGCCGAGCTCGTCGGCGATCTCCTCGACCGTGCGCCCGTGGGCGATCATCTCCTCGCGGGTCGACATGTCGACTCCGTAGTGGCAGGGGTGGCGGATCGGCGGCGCCGAGATCCGCAGGTGCACCTCGCGTGGCCCCCGCGTCCCGCAGCATGCCGACGATCTGGCGGGTCGTGTTGCCGCGCACGATCGAGTCGTCGACGACGACGACCCGCTTGCCGGCGACGATCTCGGGCAGCGGGTTGAACTTCATCCGCAGGCCGTGCTTGCGCAGCTCCTGCCCGGGCTGGATGAAGGTCCGCGCGACGTAGCGGTTCTTGATCAGGCCGTCGTCCCGCGGGCAGCCCGGAGGCGCGCGCGAACCCGCCGCGGCAGGGTTGCCCGAGTCGGGTACCGCGATCACCAGGTCGGCCTCGACCGGCGCCTCGCGCCAGAGGATCTCGCCCATCCGGCCCCGCACCTGCTGCAGCACCTTGCCCTCGAGACGGCTGTCGGGGCGCGAGAAGTAGATGTGCTCGAAGACGCAGTGCGCCGGCCGGCCGGCGCGGACGACCTGGCGCATCTCGAGCCCGCGCTCGGTCAGCGAGACCATCTCGCCCGGGCTGCACCTCGCGCAGCAGCTCGGCGCCGATGATGTCGAACGCGCAGCTCTCCGAGGCGACGACGAAGCGGTCGCCGAGCCCGCCGAGCGACAGCGGCCGCACGCCGTGGGGGTCGCGGAAGGCGACGACCGCGTGCTTGGTCATCACCACGGTCGAGTAGGCGCCCTCGCAGGCGCGGCATCACCTCGGCGACCGCGTCCTCGATCGTCGCGGCCGTCGCTGGACGAGAGCAGCGCCGCGATGATCTCCGAGTCGGAGGTGCCGCGGAAGGAGATGCCGCCCTCCCGGAGCTCGTTCCAGAGCTCGACCGCGTTGGTCAGGTTGCCGTTGTGGGCGAGCGCGAGCTCGCGCCGTCGTCGCGCCAGACCGGCTGCGCGTTCTCCCAGGCGCCGCCTCCCGTCGTCGAGTAGCGGACGTGGCCGATCGCCATGTCGCCCTCCAGCGCCTGCAGCTTCTCCTCGTCGAAGACCTGGGAGACGAGCCCGGAGTCGCGCAGCGTCGTGATGTGGCCGCCCTCGCAGGTGGCGATCCCGGCCGACTCCTGGCCGCGGTGCTGGAGGGCGTAGAGGCCGAAGTAGGCGAGCCGGGCGACGTCGTGGCCGGGTGCGTATACGCCGAACACCCCGCATTCGTCGCGCGGTCCATCGCGGTCGATGAGAGCCGCTCGGTCATATTCGGAAGGCGCGCTTTCGTCGTCTCGTCGGAGGTCAACAAGCGCAGGCGGACTGCCTACCCTCGCAGGGTAGCAACGAGGGAACGCGCCTCGAGGGTCCTCGAGGCAGCCGGGAGCCATTAGGCTTTTCGCGATGCCGATAGGCGCGAGCCACCAGCGAGCGTTTCGGGCCGGAGCAGCGCTTCTCCTCGTTCCCGCGCTCGCCCTTGCCTTCGTGGCCGGGGCCCGCGCCGACACGACCTTCGGCGGCGACCCGAGCCAACCGGTCCTGGCCGGCGCGAGCTGCTCGCTCGGCGCCCCCCTCTATCCCCCGGCTCTCGGGACATTCCCTGGAACCGGAGGCTCCCAGTCCTGCATGTGGGGGTGGAACAACCCGGCAGTCGGCACCGACATCGCGCCGATTCCGCCCACCGGAGGCAGCGGCACGGTGACCAGCGTCACCCTGCCGGCGATGCCGAACCCCGGGTCGATGCAGGTCGTCGTGCTGACCGCCGGCCTCTCAGCGGGCAGCAACCCCTCCAAACCCGACTACGTCTGCTGCCAGGTCAAGCAGGTCGGGCCGACCTTCACGGTCCCGGCGGGCCAGGTGACGACGGTGCCCCAGAGCCTGCACGTCTCGGCGACGGAAGAGGCCAACCTGAGCGTCCCCGGCGACACCTCCTTCGGCGACCAGCTCGCGGTCTCGGTGCTCTCGCCGACCGCCTCGCTGCCGATCCGTTACACCGGCCACGTCGGCGAACAGAGCATCACCGACTTCGACGGCGTCTACGCCTACTATCCGGCCCCGACGGGGCCCAATGGCGAGTTCCGCAGCCCGTACGGCATCTACGGTTTCCAGATGCTCGCCAGCTTCACCCTTGCGCCGCAGGAGGCGGCCCCGACGAGGACCCCCACCGGCGGCGGCCTGCGCCTGATCCGCGGACCCCTGCGGGTCGGCCCCGACGGCAGGACCGTGAGGCTGGGGACGGCGACCAACCCGCCGATCGCGAAGACGACGCAGACCCTGACCGCGCCGGTCGCGAGGGCGCGGCCGGCCGGCGCCTCCGCTGCCAGGAGGAAGAGGGCCGTCGTCTACGGCGTCAGCAGGACCAGGGTCAGGGCGGGCAGGACCGTGCCGCTGAAGCTGAAGCTGAAGCGCAGGGCACGGGCGATCCTGAAGAGGCACGGCAAGCTGAGCGCGAGCCTCAGAGTCGTCTCGACGACCACCGCGGGCAAGCGACACGCAGTCACCCGCAACGTGAATATCGAGCCCGCCAGGCGCAAGCGCCAGGGGTAGGCAGCCGGGCGGCCGGTGGGCCGTCAGCTGTGGCCTGCCGCTGCGAGCAGCCGCGTCGAGCGCCTGCTCGAGGCCGTCGATCGCCGAGTCGAGTGGCTCCTGGCTGCCCGCGGCGCGGGCGCGCAGCAGGGCGCCCTCGATCGTCGAGACGACGAGGCCGGCGAAGGCCTCGGCGCGTGGCCCGTCGACCCCCTCCTCCTCGGAGCGCGGCCGCTATCGGCTCTTCCCAGCTCCGGAAGGCGGACGGTCGCGGCGGCGGCGAGCGCCGGGTCCTCGGGGCGGGCCAGGGCGGCGGCGGCGACCGGGCAGCCGATCCGCTCCGGGTTGATCTTGGCGGCCCGGCGGCGGAAGACCTCGCCGAACATCGCCAGCGTCTCCTTCATGCCCAGCTCGCTCCAGCGCCCGTTCGATCGTCGTCGCGGATCTGTGGCCCCCTCCAGGGCGGCCGCCTCGGCGGCGAGCTGGCGCTTGCCGCCGGGGAAGTGGTGGTAGATCGAGCCGCGCGGCGCGCTGCCCGCGCTCGGCCACCTCGCGCAGCTCCATCCCCGCGTAGCCCTTCTCGGCGAGCAGCTGGCGGGCCCCGGTGAGCAGCGCGCTCGCGCCCGTCGCGGGACTGCTGACTCGGGACGCGCTGGGCTCCTCCGCGAATCGTCTTATGCCCATGGACATAGTCATAGTCGCGGCCCCGATGTATGACCACGGCGTCATAGAGCTACCGGTGCTCGATCGCCTGCGCGGGCGCCTTCGTCGCCTTCCTCGACACGACGATCGTCAACATCGCCTTCCCGGACATCTCGACCTCGTTCTCGGGCTCGGGGCGCGACGCGCTCTCCTGGGTGCTGGACGGCTACTTCGTCGTCATCGCCGCGCTGCTGGTCCCGGCGGGCGGGCTCGCCGACCGCTTCGGCCACAGGCGGATCTTCCTGCTCGGCGCTCGCCGGCGTTCACGCCGGCCAGCCTGCTCTGCGCGGTCGCGCCCCTCGCTACCGCTGCTGATCGCCTTCCGCGTCGCTCCAGGGGGTCGGCGCGGCGCTGATCGCCCCCGACCTCGTTGGCGCATCTCCTCGACAGCTTCCCGGTCGAGAAGCGCGCGACCGGCGTCGGGCTCTGGGGCGCCGCCGCGGCGGCCGCGGCGGCGATCGGCCCGACGCTCGGCGGCGCCCTGGTCGAGGCTCTCCGACTGGCGCCTGGTCTTCCTCGATCAACCTGCCGCTCGGGGCGGTGATCCTCTACGCCGGCGCCCGGCGGCTGGTCGAGCGACCGATCCGCGACAGCCGCCTTCCCGACCTGCCCGGCGCCGCGATGCTCGCGCATCGGGCTGGCCCTGATCACGCTCGCGATCGTCGAGGGCAACGACTGGGGCTGGACAGCCGTCACGACCCTCGGCTGCTTCGCGGCCGGCGTCGCGCTGATGGCGGGGGTCGTGCTGCGCAGCCTCGGCCACCCGCGCCCGATCGTCGACCCTGAGCTCTTCGCCCACGGGTCCTTCGGGATCGGCAACCTGGGCACCCTGCTCTTCGCCGCCGCCTTCTTCTCCCTGATCCTCGGCAACGTCCTCTTCCTGACCTCGATCTGGGGCTATACCGTCTTCCACGCCGGCCTGGCGACGCTCCCCGGGCCGGCCTGGACGACGATCGTCTCCGGCCCGGCCGGCAAGCTCGCCGACCGCTTCGGCCACCGCGCCGTGGTCGTGCCCGGCACCCTGTTCATGGCGGCGGGGATCATGGTCCTGCGCTCCGCCGGCCCGCACCCCGAATGGCTCCGCCTCTGGCTACCGGGCGCCTCGATGACCGGGATCGGGATCGGGCTCGCCTTCCCGACCCTGGGCTCGGCGGCCGTCCGCGACGTCGCCGACGACCGCTTCGCCACCGCCAGCGCCGTCAACGCCGCCTTCCGCCAGGTCGGCGCCGTGCTCGGCACCGCGATACTGGTCGCGATCGTCGGTGATCCGGCCACCCTTCCGGAAGCCCTCTCGGTCTCCGACGGCGCCTATCTCTTCGCCGCGATCGCGGCGCTCGTCGCTGGCGCCGTGACCCTGGCGCTGCGCCCTGCGCCCTACGCGCCTCCCGATGCGGCCGGACCCGGCGAGTTGGCGGTGGCGGAAGCTAGTGCTTCGCTGCCTTCTTCTGGCCCTTGAGCTTCACCGTCAGGAAGTCCGCCGACGCCGCCCCCACCAGGCTCTTGCCTTCCGCCTTGACCTTGAGCTTGACCGTCTTGCTCTTCGGCAGCGCCGCCAGTTCGCGCTTCAGCTTCCCCGTGTAGTTCATCGTGTAGGTCGCGATCTTGCCGGGAGTGACGAGCTGGGCGATCGGCGCAAGCTTGGTCACCGCCGACAGCCTCGCCTTCTTCTTCGCCTTCCGCAGCGTCGCCGAGGCCGAGACGGTGATCGAGGCTTCGTTGCTCGTCGCGACGAGGATCCTCACGGCGCCCTTGCCCGGTGGCATCGAGACGGCGTCGAGGATCAGCGTCGGGCAGGGTTCGTGCGAGGCGGCGCTCTGCGGGCACTTGTCCTGGGTGTCGTCCCCGTAGCCGTCCCCGTCGGCGTCGGGCTCGATCACCGCCGAAACCGCCGCCCGTGCTTTTGCGAGTTCCCCGAAGGGTGCGGTGGTGCCGTTGGGGAGACCGCTCTTCGTGTAGCCCATCACGTCGCCCGGGGCGCTCGATTCTTCGCAGGAGATCGCGCCCGTGGCAGAGGTCGCGACGACGCCCAGCCTGTCGCCGGGGGCGATCGGGATCCTGGTTTCGAAGACGTTCGCTCCGCCCACTATCGGCTCGGGGGTGCTCTCACCGACGACCGTGAAGGTGTTGGGGGGGCCGGCGGCCGGCCGCAGGATCTTGAGCTGCTCGGTGACCCCTCCCGGGTAGGAGATGACGGAGACCTTCCATTTGGTGACGACCCCGGCGGTCGGCGCCGCCAGCGGCAGCGGGCTGGATGGGCTCACCAGTTGGGTTATGGACGGCTTTTCGGAATCGGCATGGTCGCCCGTGCAGGTGTCGCCGATTTCGGTGGAGGCCGATGCCCCCGAAGCCGTGAGGAGAGCAAACGCAGAGAGGGCGGCGCCGGCTACGGCGACGACGCTTCGGGTCTTCATCTCGGGCTCCTCGGTCGGGGGGACGGGCTGCGCCAACCCTAGACCAGGCGGTCGATTCCGGCCAGGGTCGACGTCAGCTGCCGAGACGTTCGTCCAGCGAGCGCCAGGCGCGCTCGGCTTCGCCGAGCTCGACCGCGAGGCTGCGGTCGCCGGCGGCGATCTCGATCGTGCGCCCGCCGACCTCGCCGATCGGCGTCGCGCCGATCTCCGCGAGCGCCGCGCGGTCGCCGCTGACCAGGAAGCCGCCGGCGCCCTCGCCGAAGAGCGCCTCCTCCGGCGAGCAGCCTCGCTCGCGCAGCGGCTGCAGGTCCACCCGGCAGCCGACCTCGCCGCCGATCGCCGACTCGGCCAGGGCGCAGGCGAGCCCGCCGTCGGAGACGTCGTGCGCCGAGGCCAGCCGGCCCTCGCGGACCGCGAAGCGGACGACGGCGCAGGCGGCGGCGACCGCGGCCGACGTCCGGCTCCGGAAGTCCCGGGCCGAGCTCGCCGCGCAGCTTCGCCAGCTCCGAGCCGGCGGGCGTCGGGGCGAAGGGGCCGACCAGGCCGATCGCGTCGCCCTCGGCGACGAAGGCGGAGCCGGCGACCCGCGCCGGGTCGGGCAGCTCGCCGACCATGCCGACCACCGGGGTCGGGTAGATCGGGCCGTCCGGCCCCTCGTTGTAGAGGGAGACGTTGCCGCCGACGACGGGCACCCCGAGCGCCTCGCAGGCGTCCGCGAGCCCGTCGACGGCGCGCTCGAGCTGCCAGGCGGGCGCCGGCTTCTCCGGGTTGCCGAAGTTGAGGCAGTTGGTCAGCCCGAGTGGCTCGGCGCCGACGCAGGCGAGGTTCTGGGCGCACTCGAGGACGGCCTCGACGGTCCCGGCGTAGGGGTCGCAGGCGACCCGCCGACCGTTGCCGTCGATCGAGACCGCGATCGCGTTGCCGGCCTCGGGCATCGCGAGGACGGCGGCGTCGGCCGACTCCGGGCCGCCGCACCGTGCGCGAGCCGACCACCGAGTCGTACTGCTCGAAGGCCCAGCGCTTGGAGGCGATGCTCGGCGGCGCCGAGCAGGCCGAGCAGCGTCTCCTCGGCGTCGGCGCCGCGGCTCGAGCGTGGCCCGGTTGCCGTAGATCCAACCCTGGGCTCGGCCGGGCTCGAGGTCGTAGAGCGGGCAGCCGTCGACGAGCGCCTCGACCGGCATCTCGCCGACGACCTCGTCGCCGCGCAGGACGCGGATCTGGCCGCTGTCGGTGACGGTCGCCGATCTCAGCTGCCGCCGATCTGCCATTTCTCGCAGACAGCCAGCACCTCCTCGACCCGGCTCCGGCTCGACGACGCCGAGCATCCGCTCCTGGGACTCGGAGACCATGATCTCGAAGGGCTCCATGTCGGCCTCGCGCAGCGGCACGCCGCGCCACGTCGAGGTCGATCCCGACGCCGCCGGCGGAGGCCATCTCGCCGGCCGAGGAGGTCAGCCCGGCGGCGCCGAGGTCCTGGAGCGAGACGAGCAGCCCCCTGCTCGAGCAGCTCCAGGCAGCACTCGAGCAGCTTCGACTCCTCGAATGGATCGCCGATCTGCACCGTGGGCCGCTTCGCCTCGTCGCCCTCGCCGAGCTCGGCCGAGGCCAGCACCGAGGCGCCGCCGATCCCGTCGCGTCCGGTCGAGGCCCCCATCAGGACGACCGCGTTGCCGACCCCGGCGGCGGCGGCGCGCACCATCTCGTCGCGTGCGGGCGATCCCGACGCACATCGCGTTGACCAGGCAGTTGTGCTCGTAGGGCTCCTCGAAGTAGATCTCGCCGCCGACAGTGGCGACGCCGATCGAGTTGCCGTAATGACCGATCCCGCGCACGGCGCCGTCGAGCAGGAAGCGCGAGCGCTCCGAGTCGAGCTCGCCGAAGCGGAGGCTGTCGAGGATCGCGATCGGCCGCGCGCCGAGCGCGAAGACGTCGCGGAGGATGCCGCCGACCCCGGTCGCCGCCCCCTGGAAGGGCTCGACCGCGCTCGGGTGGTTGTGGGACTCGACCTTGAAGGCGATCGCGTGCCCGCCGCCGATGTCGACGGCGCCGGCGTTCTCCCCGGGCCCATCACGACCCGCTCGCCCTCGGTCGGCAGTCGGCGCAGCAGCTTGCGCGAGTGCTTGTAGGCGCAGTGCTCGGACCAGAGCAGGCTGAACATCGCCAGCTCGACGTCGTTCGGCTCCCGCCCCAGCTTCTCGAGATCAGGTCGAACTCGTGCGTCCGTCAGCCCCAGCTCCCGGTGCTTCTGCATCAGCCGCCGCCTCCTCTGCTCCCGCTGGGGCTCGGAGACTCAGATTGGATGCCCCAGCTCCCGCGTCCGGGGGCGGCGGGTGTCAAATCATCCCCTCGAAGACGCGAAGGCCGTCTGTAGATCCCGTCAACGCGTCGACCGCGTGCTCGGGGTGGGGCATCAGGCCGACCACGTTGCCGCGCCTCGTTGCGGACCCCGGCGATGTCGCGGGCCGACCCGTTCGGATTCTGGCCCGCCGCGTAGCGGTATGCGACCTGCCCGTTCGCCTCGAGCTCCTCGAGCACCTTCTCGGGCGCCCAGAACCGCCCTTCGCCGTGCTTGACGGGAATCGACAGCCGAGTGCTACTCGTCCCCGCTCTGCGGGGGACGAAGTAGCACTCGGCCCAGGGATGAGGTCGACCTGGCGGCAGACGAAGCGCAGATCCTCGTTGAGGAGCAGGGCGCCGGGCAGGAGGCCGGCCTCGCAGAGGACCTGGAAGCCGTTGCAGATCCCAAGCACGGCGCCGCCGCCCGCGGCGTGCTCGGCGACCGCCTCCATCGCCGGCGAGAAGCGGGCGATCGCCCCGGCCCGCAGGTAGTCGCCATAGGAGAAGCCCCCCGGGACGACGACCGCGTCGACGCCGCCCAGACCACGCTCCTCGTGCCAGATCATCCGTGCCTCGCCCAGCCTCGAGCAGGCGGCCAGGGCGTCCCGCTCGTCGCAGGAGCCGGGGAACTGGAGCACCCCCCAGGTCGTCACGGCGCGTCTATGCGCTCGATCTCGAAGTCCTCGATCAAGGGGTTGGCGAGGAGCTTCTCGCAGAGCTCCGAGAGCCGATCCGGGTCGTCGGCCTCGAGCTCGACCATGCGGCCGACCCGGACGTGCTCGACGCCCTCGAAGCCGAGCGCCGGCAGCGCCCGCTCCACCGCCTTGCCCTGCGGGTCGAGGATCCCCTCCTTGGGACGGATCAGGACCCGCGCCCTCGCCACTAGAAGGATCGCTCCGTGATCCGCTCGTAGGCCTCGACGTATTTGGCGCGGGTCTGCTCGACCACGTCCGGGGGCAGCTCGGGACCGGGCGGCTTCTTGTCCCAGCCGGTCTCGCTGGCCCAGTCGCGAACGTACTGCTTGTCGAAGGAGGGCGGCGTGGCGCCGGGCTGGTATCGGTCGGCGGGCCAGAAGCGAGAGGAGTCGGGGGTGAGGACCTCGTCGCCGAGGACGATCTCGGCCCCGGCGTGGCGACCGAACTCGAACTTCGTGTCGGCGAGGATGATCCCCCGCTCCGCCGCGTGGTCTGCGCCGCGCCTATAGACCTCGATCGAGACCCGGCGCAGGTCCTCCATCAGCGCCCGGTCGCCGACGATCTCGGCCGCCCTCTCGAAGTCGACGTTCTCGTCGTGGTCGCCGATCTCGGCCTTGGTCGCGGGGGTGAAGATCGGCTCCGGGAGCTTGTCGGACTCGAGCAGGTTCGGGGGCAGCTCGATCCCGCAGACCGCGCCGCCCTCTTTGTATTCCTTCCAGCCCGACCCCGAGAGGTAGCCGCGGACGACGCACTCGACCGGGTACATCTCGAGCCTGCGGACCCGCATCGCCCGTTCGGCGACCTCTTCCGGCACGTCGGCACTGAGGAAGTGGTTGGGGACGATGTCGGCGGTCAGCTCGAACCAGAATTCCGACATCCGGTTGAGCACCTTGCCCTTGTCGGGCACCGGCGTCGGCATGACGACGTCGTAGGTGGAGATCCGGTCGGAGGCGACGAGCAGAAGGTCATCGTCCCACTCGTAGATCTCGCGCACCTTTCCGGAGGAGTGGAGCTTCAGGTCGGCGACGGCTGGCATTAAAGCGATGCTAACCATCGGCGAAGCGGAGTCGCATCCCGGGTCTGCGATCCTTGTCGCGTGACGCTGCCCCCGGAACCGGCGATGAGCCCGCTGCGGCAGACGATGAGCTGGGCCTTCCGCCCGCTCGCCTTCATGGAGCGCTGCCGCCGGGAGCTCGGCGACAGCTTCAGCATCATGTTCCTCGGCTTCGAGCGGCCGATGGTGATGCTCTCCGATCCGGCCGCGATCAAGGCCCTCTACACCGAGCCCGGGCACGGGCTGCCGCCGGGCCGCAACGTCTTCCTCGAGCCGATCCTCGGCTCGCGCTCGTTGCTCCTGCTCGAAGGCGCCGACCACCTCGCCCACCGCAGGTTGATGCTCCCCGCCTTCCACGGAGAGCGGATGCGCTCCTACGAGCCGATCATGGGTGAGATCGTCGACGCCGAGATCGACACCTGGCCCCTCGGCGAGCCCTTCGCCCTCCACTCCCGCATGCAGGCCGTGACCCTCGAGGTGATCCTGCGCGTCGTCTTCGGCGTCTCGGAAGGAACGCGCCTGGAGCGGTTGCGCGGCCTGCTCCGCAACCTCCTGGCGGAGACCTCGGCCCCGGCGACGCAGCTCCTCGCCCTCGCCAGCAGCCGCGTCGGCGGCGCCTCCCGCGCGATGCGCAGGTTCGAGTCGCGCCTGCGGGAAGTCGACGAGCTGCTCTACGCCGAGATCGCCGAGCATCGCCGCCGCGACGACCTCGAGGAACGCGACGACATCCTCTCCGCCCTGATCCTGGCGCGCTTCGAGGACGGCGAGGGTATGAGCGACACCGACCTCCGCGACCAGCTGATGACGCTGCTGCTCGCCGGCCACGAGACGACGGCGACGGCGCTCGCCTGGACCTTCGACCTGCTGCTCCGCCACCCGGGCGCGATGGAGCGCCTGCGGGGAGAGCTCGAGGAGGGCGACGATGCCTACATGCGGGCGACGATCACCGAGTCGCTGCGCCTGCGGCCGGTGGTCCCGCTCGCCGGCAGGCGCCTGAAAAAGGACCTCGAGGCCGACGGCCTGGCGCTGCCCGCGGGCACCGACGTGACGCCCTCGATCTGGCTCGTCCACACTCGCGAGGACGTCTACCCCGAGCCCTACGCCTTCCGGCCCGAGCGCTTCCTCGAGAACGGGCCCGAGACCTACGCCTGGATCCCCTTCGGCGGCAGCGTCCGGCGCTGCATCGGCGGCGCCTTCGCCGAGTTCGAGATGCGGGTCGTGCTGCGCGAGGTCCTCGGCCGTTGCGAGCTGCGCAAGGTCGACCCCGGCGCCGAGAGAGTGAGGCGCCGCAACGTGACGCTCTCCCCGCGTGACGGCACCCCGGTCGTGCTCAGCGCCCGCCACCCGGCCCGCGAGCGCGAGCTCACCGCGGCCTAGGCTGCCGTGCCCTCGCCCTTGGCGGCGGTCCGGGCCAGCGGGTGTTCCTTGGCCCAGCGCGCGATCGTCCCGGAGCCGGAGATCACCTCGCCGTCGTCGAGGAGGAGGATCGGCACCTCGTTGGTGCCGCTCAGCTCCTTCACCTCGGCGCGTTCGTCGCCGCGGCTGCCCCAGGTCCACGGCATCATCCGGTAGCCGCCGACGACCTTGACCTCGTACTCGAACCCGGCCTCGTCGAGCGCCCTCGCGGCCTTGCCGCACGGATGCCCGAGGCGGCCGCCGCGCTTCCTCTGTCCGCAGGTGTAGAGCAGCATCGGAGGCGCAGACTAGCCGAGGCTCAGCCGCGCAGCGCTTCGAGGCGCCCGAGGATCTCGGGCAGGTGAGTGAGGTAGGCGCCGTGGTCGAAGACGGCGTCGAGGTCGAGGTCGGGGGCCGCCTCGGCGAGCAGGTCGCGGAACTCGGTGCCCGTGTCCCAGGCGCGCTGGGCTTTCTCCTGGACGACCCGGTAGGCGTCGTCGCGGGACATGCCGGACTCGACCAGGGCGGTCAGGGCGCGCTGGCTGAAGAGCGCACCGTGGGTGAGCTCGAGGTTGTGGAGCATGCGGTCGGCGCGGATCGTCATCCCCTCGGCGACACCGGCGGCGAGGGTCTGGATGTAGTCGAGCCCGGTCGTCGCGTCGGGCAGGATCACCCGCTCGGCGCCGGAATGGGAGATGTCTCGCTCGTGCCAGAGGGCGATGTTCTCGAGGCCTGCCTGGGCGTAGCCGCGCAGCACCCGTGAGAGGCCGGTGATCCGCTCGGTGCGGATCGGGTTGCGCTTGTGGGGCATCGCCGAGGAGCCCTTCTGGCCGGCCGCGAACGGCTCCTCGACCTCGCGCACCTCGGTGCGCTGGAGGTTGCGGACCTCGGTCGCGAAGCGCTCGAGGCCGCCGCCGGCGATCGCGATCTGCGAGGTGAGCACGGCGTGGCGGTCGCGGGGAACGACCTGCGTGGCGACGTCCTCGCGGCGCAGGTCGAGTCGTTCCATCACCCTGGCCTCGACCGCCGGCGGCACCGAGGCGTAGGTGCCGACCGCGCCGGAGAGCTTGCCGACGGCGAGCTGCTCGAAGGCGCCGGCGAGCCGCTCCAGGTTGCGGTCGGCCTCGAAGGCGAATCCGGCGAGGCGCAGGCCGAAGGTGGTCGGCTCGGCATGGACGCCGTGGGTGCGCCCGACGCAGAGCGTGTCGCGCTGCTCGAGGGCCCGCTCGATCAGGGCGTCACGGTAGGCGGTGGCGCTCGCCAGGACGACCTCACCGGCCCGGCGGAGCTGCAGGGCGAGCGCCGTGTCGAGGACGTCGGATGAGGTCAGCCCGTAGTGGATCCAGCGCCCGTGCTCGCCGACCGAGCTCGAGACCACGTCGACGAAGGCGGCGACGTCGTGGTCGGTGACGCGCTCGCGCTCCTCCACGGCCTCGACCGTGAAGGCAGCCCGCTCACGGGCCGCCGCGGCGGCCTCCGCCGGGACCGTTCCCTGCTCCGCCCAGGCCTCCGTGGCCGCCAGCTCGACCTCGAGCCAGCACTCCATCTTTCGCTGCGGAGACCACACCTCCGCCATCTCGGGGCGGGTGTAGCGGGGGATCACCGAATCGGCTCCGGCGGGCGGGTCCTGTCGCGGAGATGGGCACCTCGTCCTCGCAAGCTGCGGGCGAGGTTCCCAGATCTCCGCGCCACCCGCCCGAGGATCCCCGGTTCAGGGTTCACCTGCCACCCCCGGACGCGGGAGCGAACGCAAGTCCATCTCCGTCCCTTCTGGCTCGAGCAGGGGAATTGGTCATGCGTTGATGATCCGGGCTGCCAGCACGCCGGCGTTCTTGGCGCCGTCGATCGCGACGCAGGCGACCGGGATCCCCGGCGGCATCTGCACCGCGGAGAGCAGGGCGTCGAGCCCGCCCAGGCTCTTGCCGAGGATCGGCACGCCGATCACCGGCAGGTCGGTGTGGGCGGCGGCGACCCCGGGCAGGGCCGCCGACATGCCGGCGCCGGCGATGATCGCCTTCAGCCCCCGCATGCGGGCGTTGGTGCAGTACTCGCGGACCAACTCCGGGTCCCGGTGGGCGCTCATCACCCGCACCTCGTAGCGGATGCCCGCCTCGTGCAGGGCGGCGCCCGGCGGGCTGCATCTTCGGCTTGTCGTTCTTGGAGCCCATGATGATCCCGACCAGGGGCTCGTCGACGTCGATTTCGTCGAAGGCCTCCTCCACGGCCGGCATCTCGGACCCCCCTGCGGGGGCCTGGCCCTGGGAGGCCATCGGGTCCTCTGAGATCTCGCTCATCTGATCCTCTCTCGGTCTATCCGGGGACGCGCTCTGCCGCGCGGGCGGCGATGTCGGTGCGAATCTGCAATCCGTCGAAGCCGATGCGGCTGGCGGCATCGTATGCGCGCGCGCGGGCGTCCGCCGGGCTCGGGCCGAGGCCCGTGACGTTGAGCACCCGGCCGCCGGCGGTGACGATCTCGCCGTCGCGCCGGGCTGTCCCGGCGTGGGTCACCTCGGCCAGCCGCGCGGCCTCCTCGAGGCCGGTGATCAGATCTCCCCTGGAGGAGGACTCCGGGTACCCGGCGGAGGCGAGCACGAGGGTCACGGCCCAGTCGTCGCCGAACTCGGCGCTCGCCCCGGCCAGCCCGCCGGGCTCCCGCGAGGCGAGCATCAGCTCGGCCAGGTCCGAGCGCAGCCGCGGCAGCACCGCCTGGGTCTCGGGGTCGCCGAAGCGGGCGTTGAACTCGAGCACGCGAGGGCCGCCCGGCGCCGATCATCAGGCCCGCGTAGAGGACGCCGTGGAACGGGGTCCCGCGGGCCGCCATCGCCGCGAGCACGGGCCGGTGGACCGAGTCGACGATCTCCGCCACCTCGGAGGGGCCGAGCCGGGCACCGGCGAGTAGCTGCCCATGCCGCCGGTGTTCGGCCCCCGGTCGCCGTCGAAGATCCGCTTGTAGTCCTGGGCGGGAGCGAGCGGCACGACGTTCTCGCCGTCGCAGATCGCGAGCAGCGAGAGCTCTTCGCCCTCGAGGAAGTCCTCGAGCACGACCGGCATCTCGGCGCCGAAGCGCTGCTCGGTGAAGAAGACGTCGATCGCCTCCCGCGCCTCGGCCTCCGACGCGCAGACGATCACCCCCTTGCCGGCCGCCAGGCCGTCGGCCTTGAGCACCAGCGGGTAGTCGGCGCCCGCCAGCCGCTCGAGCGCCTCCCCGCGCTCGCGCAGCAGGACGTGGGCGGCGGTCGGCACGCCGGCCTCCCGCATCAGCTCCTTGGCGAAGGCCTTCGACCCCTCGAGCTCGGCCGCCGCGGCGCTCGGCCCGAACGCCGAGACGCCTGCCTCGGCCGAGCGCGTCGACGAGCGCCGGCGACCAGCGCCGCCTCTGGGCCGATCGCGACCAGGTCGACGCCGCGCCCGACGGCCGCCGCGACGATCCCCTCGACGTCGGCGGCGGCGACGCTCGGGCAGGCACTCGGCGTCGGCGGCGATGCCCGGCGTTGCCCGGCGCGCAGAGCAGCTCGGGGGCCCGCGCGGAGCGCGCCAGCGCCCGGACGATCGCGTGCTCGCGCCCGCCGCCGCCGACGACCAGGACCCTCATCGCGCCTCCCCCGACGGCCGGCGCTCAGATCGAGCCGGCGAAGTCCGCCGCCGGGATCGCGCGTCAGGGTCTGGCTGGTCATCGTCCCGCGCGAGCCGAGCTCGACCGAGACCTTGGCCATCGTCTGCTCGTCGGGAGCCTCGACGATCGGTCATGAAGTCGTACTGGCCGAGGGTCGCGTACTGGGCGACGACCTTGGCGCCGATCTGCTCGACCTCGGCTGTTCACCTCAGAGACCCGGCCGGGGTTGTTCTTCAGCGTGCGAACGCCGTCCGCGGTCAGGTTCGTCAGCATCACGTAAGTGGGCACGTCTCCTCCTTCGAGTGCATGGACCACGACCTGTCATGCCGAAGGCGAGCCGGTCACCGTGAGCGCATCTCGGAATCGGCAGCGGCCCCTTACCCGTCGTATCCGACGTGAACGTGGTCGCAGTGGTCCGGCAGGCGAACGCCGGCCCGGGCCGTCGACGTCGAAGCAGTAGATCAGCTCGGTCGGGTGGCCGGCGCCGGCAGGTAGGCGAGGGTGCGGGCCGAGGTTCGCGCAGGGCGCGTCGACGCCGTGTCGGTGCAGGAGACGCCGTCGACCGCGGCGATGTCCATCGCCCGGCCGAAGAAGTGGTTGGAGACGTTGCCGCTCGACCGTGTACATGCGAGTGGTCGGAGCGCAGCGCCGAGATCGTGAGCTGGTGGCTCCTGGGTGATCGCCCCGATCAGGCCGACGATCCGCGGGTCGATCGCGCCGCCGGTCAGGTCCTGCGAGCTCGAGCTCGTTGGAGAGATCGTCAGGTTTTCCCAGTCGATCGGCGCGGCGACGGCGTTCGGGCAGGGCACACGGCCCAGTCGACGGTCGCTGCCCTTGCAGCTCGCCTTCGATCTGGTCGGCCTGGGCGAGCACCGCTTCGCACGTACCAGTGGGCCTGGTTGTGGGTGAAGATGCCCGGCGCGCAGGCCGCCTCGCGACCAGATCATCCGGGCCAGCGTCGCGGCCGAGTCGTCGGGGTCCGGCGCGCTGATGTGGCCGTCTCCGTCGCCGTCGACCGCGTAGCGCTGCCACTCCGACGCCGTCGAGTCCGAGCGGGCCGAACTTCTGCAGCTGCGCCTGCCCATCCCGCGCCCGAAGTTCGACTCGAGGCGGGCCACCGCGGCGAGCGCCCAGACGCCGCGCGCGGCCGAGTTCGTAGCGGGCGGCGGCGCTCTCGAAGGCGGTCAGGTACTCGTCGGGAACCGCGTTCGCCACGCCTCGGCCGGCCGGCAGCTGAGCACCTGGAGCTGGGGGTGAGGGCGAAGCAGCCGCCGACCCGGCGCCGCCGAGCCGCCGTAGCAGGCTGCGTTGGCGAGCACCTCGGCGACGTACCAGTCGGCGTGGTTGTAGGAGTAGATCGCGCCGTAGGTGTCGGCCGGCATCCCGGCGGCGCCCAGGTAGTTGGCCGCGGCGAAGATCGCGTCCTCGGGGTTGTATGGGTCGCTGACGCCGTCGCCGTTGGCGTCGACCCCGTAGGTGGCCCAGGTCGAGGGCATGAACTGCATCCAGCCCATCGCGCCGGCCGAGGAGACGTTGAGGTTGGAGCCGAACGCGGTCTCGATCTCGTTGATGCCGGCGAGCACGCCGGGCCCTGGGGGCCGAGGCCGTAGGCGGCGGCGGCCCGCTGGTAGATCGGGATCAGGACCGGGGGCACGCCGGAGCCGGCGCAGCTCGAGCTGGGGAGGGAGGGGATCTCGAAGGGTTCGGACGGGGCCGGGGGAGCCGCTTCCACGGCCCCTTCCCCTTCGCTTTCGCCTTCTTCGCCTTCGGTCGCGCCTCCGCCTTCGTCGGCGCCGCGGGCCGGGCGAGGTGCCGCCGTTGCCACCTGCCTTGGCGTTGCTTTGCGGCCGGCGCCGGCGGCGGTGAGCGAGTCGTTCCGGTGGACGGTCGTCGGTGGGGCGGGCGTCGCGGCACCGCGCCCGCCGGCGTCGCGCGGCCGTCCGGCGGCGGTGCCGCCGGCCGGGCCGCGGCAGGTGCCGCCGGCGCGGTCGTCGAGCTCGCCGCCGGCAGCGCCGGCTCGGGCGCCGTGGGAAGTTCGGCGGCGAGGGCCGAGGTCGCCGCGAGGATCGCGGCGAAGGCGCCGAGCAGGAATATCTTCTTGCCCGGCTCATCAGCCGCGAACGTCCGTGACCTGCCAGCCGTTCCTTCGCGGGGGTCCTGCTCATGTCGACGCTCAGCTCGCTGGTCGCTCCGACGCGCAGCAGGGAGACGCTGAGCGTGTAGGTCTCGCCGTGCTTGGGCCCGGCCACTATGTTCAACACCTTGGCCTTCGGCACCTTCGACGTTTGCCGGCAGCCGCGGCGGCCGCTTGAGCAGCGCCGCGCTGAGGTCGGCGGCGGCGGTCTCACGGATCGCCGCCCTGACCTTGCGGTTGACTTGGCCGGTCTCATAGAGGACGAAGGCGCCCGCGAACCGCCTCGCCACCTTGATCGCCGCCGGGCCGGCGACCGCCGACCCCGCGTCTCGGGTGCCGGTCGCATCGCTTTCCCTCGCGCCGGTCAGGGCGCCGCCGCCGGCTTCCGTCGTCGCCGCGCGGCCGGCGCCTGACCCGCCTCGGACTTGGCGACGCCGCCGCCGGACTCGGGGACGAAATCGGGAGCTGGAGCCGTGCAGCGACCGTTCCCGATCGGCGGCCTTCGCGCCCGCGACCTGCGCCGGCCGGCGCGCGGTCGCGGGGGTCACCCGGGTGTGGACGACCGCCGGGGCCGAACTCTGGCGACCCGTGTTGCTCTCTCGATCCCTCCGCCCGAGGGGTCGGAGACGAGGACGCCGCGGCGACTCCGGCGCCGGCGAGGAGGAGGACGGCGGCGAGGACGGCGGCGCGAACCGGCCGGCTCCAGAGCGCCGTCTCTTCCTGGACCGGCCAGACCAGCCAGTGCTCGATCGCCCAGGCGACCCGCTCGAACGGCCACCGGATCGCGTCGACGAGACCGCGGAAGAGGTCGGCGCGCCCCAGACGACGCGGTCCTCGACCTCCCAGGCGGCGTCGGCCAGCGAGGAGCGCAGGGGCGCCCTGCCCCCGGTGGCCCGGTCGGAGTTGCGTCTACGTAGCGTCGGCATTCTCTGAACTGATGGAGGTTACGTTGAAATTCGGCTTCCCTGGCGGATTCCTGCCCTTGGCAAATCGCTCCCAACCCCATCGGTGTGGATACCACTCGATCTTTAGCGCTCAGCTTAAGTAACAAGGTTGCTAACGGGTCGATTTGGCCTTCCGGCCCGATCGCGGCGAGGCGCCCGCCTCGATCTGCGCCCCCAGGCACCGACGGCCTGAGCCTCGATTGAGCCTCAGAGTCGCGCTAAGCGGCGGCGCCGCGCGGTCTCGGCGGCTTCTCGAAGCCCAGCTCGCCGTCGGCGGCGTCGACGCGGACGACGTCGCCCTCGGCGAAGCGGCCCTCGAGGATCGCCAGCGCCAGCTTGTCGACCAGCTGCTTCTGGATCACCCGCTTCAGGGGGCGGGCACCGTAGGTCGGGTCGTAGCCGAGGTTGCCGAGCAGGGTGCGGGCGTCGTCGGTCAGCTCGACCTCGATGCCGCGCTCGCGCACCCGGCCGACGAGCTGGTCGACCTGGAGCTCGACGATGCGGCCGATGTCCTGCTTCGAGAGGCGGTGGAAGATCACCGTGTCGTCGATTCGGTTGAGGAACTCGGGCTTGAAGGTCGACGCGAGCACCTCTTCGATCCGCTCGCGGATCTTCTCGTCGACCGACTCGCCGACGATCCGGTCGCTGCCGACGTTCGAGGTCATGATCAGGACGGTGTTGGTGAAGGACACCGTGCGGCCCTGGCCGTCGGTGAGGCGACCGTCGTCCATGATCTGGAGCAGCGTGTTGAAGACGTCGGGGTGAGCCTTCTCGATCTCGTCGAGGAGGACGACCGCGTAGGGCCGCCGGCGCACCGCCTCGGTCAGCTGCCCGCCCTCCTCGTAGCCGACGTAGCCGGGCGGCGCCCCGATCAGCCGCGCGACCGTGTGCTTCTCCATGTACTCGGACATGTCGAGCCGGACGATCGCCTGCTCGGAGTCGAACATCAGCTCGGTCAGAGCTCTTCGCCAGCTCGGTCTTGCCGACGCCGGTCGGGCCGAGGAAGAGGAAGCTGCCGATCGGCCGGTCGGGGTCCGAGAGCCCGGCGCGTGAGCGGCGCAGCGCGTTGGAGACCGCCGCGATCGCCTCGTCCTGGCCGATCACCCGGTCGTGCAGCCGGTCCTCCATCTCGATCAGCTTCTCGACCTCGCCCTCCATCAGGCGGCTGACCGGGATCCCGGTCCATTTGGCGACCACCTCGGCGACGTCCTCCTCGGTCACCTCGTCGGCGAGCATCGTGCCGCCGCCGGCGTGCAGCTCGGCGAGCCGCTCCTCCTGCTCGGCGACCGTCTTCTCCAGCTCGGGGATCTCGCCGTAGCGCAGCTTTGCCGCCCGCTCGAGGTCGGCGTCGCGCTCGGCCCGCTCGGCCTCGCGCCCGGCCTCCTCGAGGCGCGCCTTCGCCTCCTTGATCGCCTCGATCGCCTCCTTCTCGTTCTGCCAGCGCGCCCTCATCTCGGCGGAGCGCTCGCCCAGCTCGGCGAGCTCGGCCTCGAGCGCCTCGAGCCGCGCCTTCGAGGCGTCGTCGCTCTCCTTCTCCAGCGCCTTGCGCTCGATCTCGAGCTGCTGCATCCGCCGCTCCACCTCGTCGATCTCGGTCGGCACCGAGTCGATCTCGATCTTCAGCCGCGAGGCGGCCTCGTCGATCAGGTCGATCGCCTTGTCGGGCAGGAAGCGGTCGGCGATGTAGCGCTCGGAGAGGGTCGCCGCGGCGACGATCGCCGAGTCGGCGATGCGGACGCCGTGGTGTTCCTCGTAGCGCGCCTTGAGCCCGCGCAGGATCGCGATCGTGTCGGCGATGTCGGGCTCGCCGACGAGCACCGGCTGGAAGCGCCGCTCGAGCGCGGCGTCCTTCTCGATGTGCTTGCGGTACTCGTCGAGCGTCGTCGCGCCGACGGCGCGCAGCTCGCCGCGAGCCAGCATCGGCTTCAGCAGGTTGGCGGCGTCGACCGCCCCTTCGGCGGCGCCGGCGCCGACGATCGTGTGCAGCTCGTCGAGGAAGAGGACGATCTGGCCCTCGGCCTCCTGCACCTCGGTGAGCACCGCTTTCAGCCGCTCCTCGAACTCGCCCCGGTATTTCGAGCCGGCCAGCAGCGAGCCGATGTCGAGCGCGATGACGCGCCGGTCGCGCAGGCTCTCGGGGACGTCGCCGTCGACGATCCGCTGCGCCAGGCCCTCGACGATCGCGGTCTTGCCGACCCCCGGGTCGCCGATCAGCACCGGGTTGTTCTTGGTCCGGCGCGAGAGGACCTGGATCACCCGGCGGATCTCCTCGTCGCGGCCGATCACCGGGTCGAGCCTTCCGGCCTCCGCCTCGGCGGTCAGGTCGCGGCCGAATTTCTCCAGCGCCTGGACGCTGTCCTCGGGGTTGGGCGAGGTCACCTTGTGCGGGCCCGCGGACCTCGGCGATCGCTCCCTCCAGCGGGCCGCGGTCGGGGAGCAGCTCGGCGACCCCGGAGCCCGATCCCGTCAGGGCCAGCAGCAGGTGCTCGGTGGAGATGTACTCGTCGCCGAGCTTCGCCATCTCCTTCTCGGCGTCCTGGAGCACGGCGACCAGCGTCGAGGAGGGCCGCACCTCGGTCGCCTCCGCCAGCTTCGGCAGGTCCTCGACCGCCTGCACCGCCTGGGCGGTCGCGGCGCTGACGTCGACGTCGAGCTTCTGCAGGATCGGCACGACGAGCCCGTCGTCCTGGCGCAGCAGCGCGACGAGCAGGTGCGCCGGCGTCACCTCCGAGTTGCGGCGCTCGGCGGCCAGCGCCTGGGCGGCGGCGACCGCTTCCTGTGACTTGACCGTGAATCGATCGGGTTGCACCGGGCTCCGATTCTAGGCTGCGCCCGGGAGCCGCGCCTAGCCGGCCGTTTCGGCCCTGCGCATCCCGGTCACCGCCCAGGTCGCCATCAGGGCCACCAGGCCGAGCGCGACGCCGTAGGTGAGCAGCGCCTGGGCGGGCAGCCCGGCGAGGAAGTCGCGGTTCGTGTTGAGGATCAGCGTGATCGGGTTGACCTTGGCGACGTTCGCGACCCAGCCGCTGAGCAGCGCCTGCGGGACGTAGACGGGCGCCATGAAGAGCAGCATGAAGATCGGGAACTGCATCAGCGGGCCGGCCTGGAGCGTGCGCAGGCGCAGTGCGATCCCACAGGCGAACAGCAGGGCGACGACGTTGACGGTCAGCGAGAGCGTGTAGAGCCCGACGATCTGCGCGGCGCTGCCGCCGACGCCCATCCCGGCGAGCAGGGCGACGGCGGTGACCACGGTCCAGGTCACCAGGACGCCGCACGACGGCGGTCAGCGTGTAGCCGAGCGATGATCGCGGTTCGGTGCTTGGTCGCGAGCAGCATCCGCCGTCCCATTCCCCGCTCGAAGTCGGCGGCTATCGAGAAGCCGGTGAAGACGCCGCCAAGGGCCGAGGCCTGGAGCAGGACGAAGCCGAAGACGAAGGTCGTGTAGCCCTCCGGGTAGACGAATTCGGGCGTTTCGGAGACCGCCGAGAGCCCGCCGGCGAAGGCGGCCAGGAAGAAGAGCGGGAAGACGATCGCCGGGATCAGCAGAGCCGGCTTGGTGAAGGCGTTGTGGAGGCTGCGCCAGGCGATGCCCAGCGCCGCCGAGGCGAAGTCGCCGCGGCCGGAGCTCATGAGCGCACCATCCTCTCCCGGAGCGAGACCGCGGCTACCGAGATCGAGCCGACGATCAGCGCGGCGGCGATCGCCGAAGGCGAGGGCGAGCGCTTCGCCGTCCCAGCCGACGACCATCAGGCTGCGCACCCCCTCGATCATGTAGCTGACCGGGTTGATCGTCGCGATCGTGCGGAACCAGTCCTCCTGGATCAGGTTGCGGGGGAGCGAGATCGAGCTGAAGAAGAGCAGCACGAAGAGCAGCGGGAACATCCCCTGCACCGCCTCGCCGGAGCCGGTCCGGATCGCCATCCACATGCCGATCCCGCCGAACCCGATCGAGATCATCACCGAGAGCAGGAAGAGGACCGGGACGCCGAGCGCGCCGGCTTCGAAGTCGGCGCCGGCGGCGAGGCCGACGGCGAGGTACACGCGTGGCCTGGATCAGCCCGATCACGACCAGGCCGCCGAGCTGGCCCGCGATCAGCGAGGCGCCCCGCATCGGGGTCAGAGCGAGGCGGTTGAAGAAGCCGTTCTCGATGTCTTCGGCGAGCGACTGGCCCGAGTTCATCGTCGCGAACAGGGCGCCCTGGACGAAGGGGACGGCGAGCGCGAAGGTCAGGTAGGAGTCGGTCGGGAAGCCGGGGATCTGGGTCGCGGCGTTGAGGCCGGCGCTGTTGACCGCGAGCAGGAAGAGCGGGAAGACGATGCTCGGCACGATCATCGCCGGCTGGCGCAGGGTGCGCAGGACCGAGCGGCCGGCCAGCGGTCGTACCTGGGTCGCGAGCGTCGAGCCCCGCGCGGGGCTCGGCAGGGCGACGGCGGCGCCGCTCACGCGCCCACCCCCTCGAGCGGGGCGGCGCCTCGGCCGTCGCCCTCGGCCGCCGGCGCCCTCGAGGTGGCGCCCGGTCTGCTCGAGGAAGACGTCGTCGAGGCTCGGCGCCCGCAGGTCGATGTCGGCGACCCGCAGCCCGTCCCCGTCGAGGGCCCGGACGATGTCGGTGAGCTGCTCGGCGCCGCCGGCGAGGCGGACGGCGACCGCCTCGCGGGAGGCCGGGACCCGCTCGCCGAAGCGCTCGAGCACGGCCAGCGACCCGCTCGCCCTCGGCCTGGTCGCCGGGCACGACCTCGAGGCTGGGCTGGCCGATCTCCGCCTTCAGCGCCGCCGGCGTCCCTTCGGCGACGATCTTGCCGTCGTCGATGATCCCGACCCGGTCGGCGAGCTGGTCGGCCTCCTCCAGGTACTGGGTGGTGAGGAAGACGGTCACGCCCGTCCTCGCCGGCGAGGCGCGCGACCTCGTCCCAGAGCGCCGCCCGGCTCTGCGGGTCGAGGCCGGTGGTCGGCTCGTCGAGGAAGAGGACCCGGGGCCCGTGGACGAGCGCCAGCGCAAGGTCGAGCCGGCGTTTCATCCCGCCCGAGTACCCGCCGACCTTGCGGTCGGCGGCGTCGGCGAGCCCGACCCTCTCGATCAGGGCGTCGCCGCGGCTGCACCCGCTCGGCGCCGGGGCAGCCCGTGGAGGGCGGTCTGCAGGCGCATGTGCTCGCGCGCGGTCAGGTGCGGGTCGAGGGCCGCTTCCTGGAGTGCGGCCCCGATCGCCGCCCTGCACCCTAGGCCCTTCGCCGGCGATGTCATGGCCGGCGACCCGGCCGCTGCCACCGGTCGGCGGCAGCAGGGTGGTCAACATGTGCACGGTCGTCGACTTGCCGGCCCCGTTGGGGCCGAGGAAGCCGTAGATCTCACCGGGGTCGACCCTGAGGTCGATGCCGTCGACCGCGAGTGGGCCCTTCTTGAACTGACGGGTCAGCCCCTCCGCTTCGATGTTG
Source organism: uncultured Solirubrobacterales bacterium (assembly GCA_963727615.1). GTDB lineage: Bacteria > Actinomycetota > Thermoleophilia > Solirubrobacterales > 70-9 > VRUE01. Next base: position 97,690 of record CAVSHD010000005.1, on the reverse strand, counting down.
TTGCTGCGCGGAGCTGCCTGCATGGAAACCCTCCGGGATTGCTTGACGGATCAGATCGTGATGTATAACAAAATTTGAGGACCTTCAACTATCGAGGTTTTCTGTTAAATTCCCTCTAGCAATGGCCGCGACCAGCTCCGCCACCCCCGCCGAGGCCGAAAAAGCATCGAGAGCGGGCGGAGCTCGAGGCGTCGCGCCTGGGAGGCGATCGGGGAGATGTTCGCCCTGCAGAGGCCGCGGATGATGGCCCTCTGCCGCGAGCTCGACCTCTTCCCGCCGCAGCTGATGGCGCTCAAGGCACTGGACCGGCCGCGGCCGATGAGCGACGTGGCTGCGACCCTGGCATGCGACAGCTCGAACCTGACCGGGATCACCGACCGCCTCGAGGAGCGGGGCCTTGTCCGCCGCAGCGCCGACGAGAAGGACAGGCGGGTGAAGCTGCTGGTGCTGACCGAGGAGGGTCAGGCGGGTGAGGCGGAAGGTCATCGGCAGGCTGCAGCGAGCCGCCGGCGCCGATCGACGCCCTCTCCGACCGCGATCTGCTCGAGCTCGAGCGCCTGCTCCGCAAGGCGCTCGCCGCGGTCTAGGCGGGACTCGTCGCCAGGCGCCGCTCGAGCGCCCTCGGCCCGTTGCCGGACCCGGTCGAGCTCGGCCCGCATGCGCTCGACCCGCTCCTCCATCTCCAGCACCGTCTCGACGCCGGCCAGGTTGAGGCCCTCCTCGGTGGTCATCCGCTGGATCCGCCGCAGCCGCTCGACGTCGCGCTGCGAGTAGAGCCTGGTGTTCTTCGGCGAGCGCTGGGGCTCGATCAGACCGCGGGCCTCGTACATGCGCAGCGTCTGCGGGTGCATCTGGGCGAGCTCGGCGGCGACGGAGATCATGAACACGCCGCGCTCCGCGTCGACCGATGCGTCATCCGTTTCGCGGCGCACGCGCGGCCGCCCATCCCGCTCACCGCGCCGCCTTCTTCGAGCAGCTCGCGCGCGGCGGTCGGTGCCGTTGATCGTCTCGGCGAGCTTCTCGACCGCCTCCTCCTGCTCGTCGGTGAGGCTCTCGGGGACCTCGATCTCGAGCCGGTAACGGATGTCGGCGTTGCCCTTGCCGTCGGGCCTGGGCGGACCCTCGCCGCGCAGGCGCTGCACCGTGCCGTGGCCGGTCCCGGCGGGCACCTTGATCTTCTTCGCTCCCGCTCAGCGTCGGGACCTCGATCGTCGCCCCGCTGAGCGCCTCCGGCGATCGTGATCGGGACCACCACCTCGAGGTTGCCGCCGTCGAGGCGCTTGAAGACCGGCGAGGACGCCACCCGGGTGATCACGAACAGGTCGCCCGCCGGGCCTCCGCGCGGCCCGGCCTCGCCCTTGCCGGCGAGCCGGATCCGGGTTCCGTCCTTGACCCCGGCCGGGATGTTCACCCGGTAGCGCTTGGTCTGCCGGGTCAGCCCGAGCCGCCGCAGGTCGCGCAGGGGTCCTCGATGATCTGGCCGGCGCCGCCGCACTGCGGGCACGGCCGGCTGATCGAGAAGATCCCCTGGCTCTGGGCGTCGATGCCGCTGCCTTCGCAGCGCGGGCAGGTGACGGGGCGCGGTGCCCGGCTTGGCGCCGCTGCCGTGGCAGGTCGGGCAGCGCTCCTCCTTCGGCACCGTGACGCTGACCTGGGCTCCGTTCACGGCCTGGTCGAAGCTGAGCGCTGACCTCGGTTTCGAGGTCTCGCCCGCGGGCCTGCTCGGGCTGCGCGCCCCGGCCGCCCCCGCCGCCCCGGCCGAACACGCCCCGAGGATGTCGCCGAGGTCGACGCCTCCGAAGAGCCGCCCGCCTGCGGGCCGCCGGCCCCGAACGGGCCGGCTCCCTGGCCGCCAGCGCCGCCGAAGCCGCCGAACATCGCCGCCGGCGTCGTATTCCTTGCGCTTCTCGGGGTCGGAGAGGGTGTCGTGGGCCCCCGGACCTCCTTGAACGCTCCTCGGCGCCCGGAGTCGTCCGGGTTGCGGTCCGGGTGGTACTTGCGCGCGAGCTTGCGGTAGGCCTTCTTGATCTCCTCGTCGGAGGCCTTCTTCGAGACGCCCAGCACCTTGTAGAGGTCGCTCAGCCAAGCCGGCCTCCTCACTCGCTCACGACCACCCGGGCCGGGCGGATCAGCTGATCGCCGAGCCGGTATCCGGTCTGCATCACCTCGATCACCGTGCCCGTCTCGGCGCCGGCGGCCGGGATCTTCTGGAGCGCCTCGTGCCAGGTTCGGGTCGAAGCGCTCGCCGGCCGGGTGGTAGCTCTCGATGCCCGGCTCGCTGCAGCGCTGCGCAGAGCTCTCTTGTAGGTGAGGAAGAAGCCCTCGGCCAACGGCTCGGCCGGCGCCCTGTCGCCGTCGGGCTCGATGCCCGCCGCCTCGAGCGCCCGCTCGAGCGTGTCGAGCACGCCGATCAGCTGGGCGGCGAGCTCGACCTTGCCGCGGGCGCCGGCCGCCTGCACGCTCGGCGGCCATCCGCTTGCGGTAGTTCTCGAAGTCCGCCTGCGTCCGCTGCGCCAGTTCCAGATACTCGTCCCGCTTCTGCTCGGTCTCCGAGAGCAGCGCGTCGATGTCCTGCTCGAGCCTCGTCCCCCGCGGCAGCGGCACCTGCGTCCGGGCCCTCGGCGTCGCGCGGCTGCGCTCCCTCCGGCGGGTGGCGAGGATGCCGGGGGGGTCGAGGACAGCGGCGGCCCGCAGCGCCCCCTCGCGCATCCTCGCCAGGACCCGCCGGCTGGGAGGCCCGCCCTCGTCGTCCTGCGCGAGCGTCATTTGTCCTCACCCTCGTCGACGACCTCGGCGTCGACGACCTCCTCCTCGTCGTCGGAGGAGGCTCGCCGCCGTCGGCCGACGCCGCCTGCTCGGCCTGCGCGGCCGCGTAGATCTGCTCGGAGATCTTCTGCATCGCCGCCGGTCAGCGCTTCGGTCTTCGCGTTGATCTCCTCGGCCGAGTCGCGAGCCGAGCGAGTCGCGCACGTCCTTGATCGCGCCCTCGATCTCCTCCTTGCTGGAGGCGTCGACCTTGTCGCCCAGCTCCTCGAGCTGTTTCTCGGACTGATGGGCGAGGTTCTCGGCGACGTTGCGGGCCTCGGCCAGCTCGCGCTGCTTGTGGTCCTCCTCGGCATGGGCCTCGGCGTCGGAGACCATGCTCTGGATCTCCTCCTCGGAGAGGCCGGAGCCGGATTTGATCTCGATCTTCTGCTCCTTGCCGGTGCCCAGGTCCTTGGCGGTGACGTTGAGGATGCCGTTTGCGTCGATGTCGAAGGTGACCTCGATCTGCGGCATGCCGCGTGGCGCCGGCGGGATCCCGGTGAGCTGGAACTTGCCCAGGCTCTTGTTGCCGGCGCGCCATCTCGCGCTCGCCCTGGAGCACGTGGATCTCGACCGACGGCTGGTTGTCGTCGGCGGTCGAGAAGGTCTCCGACTTCTTGGTCGGGATCGTCGTGTTGCGCTCGATCAGCTTCGTCATCACGCCGCCTTTGGTCTCGATCCCCAGCGTCAGCGGGGTGACGTCGAGCAGCAGGACGTCCTTGACGTCCCCGGCCAGCACCCCGGCCTGGATGCCGGCGCCGACCGCGACGACCTCGTCGGGGTTGACCCCCTGGTGCGGGTCCTTCCCGGTCAGCTCCTTGACCCGCTCGCGAACCGCGGGCATTCGGGTCATGCCGCCGACCAGCACGACGTGGTCGATGCTCGGCGTCGGCGTCGTCGAGCGCTCGTTTGACTGGCCCGACGATCCGCTCCAGCAGGTCTGAGGTGAGCTCGTTCAGCTTCGAGCGCGCTGAGTTTGAGGTCGAGGTGCTTGGGCTGCCCCTCGACCGCGGTGATGAAGGGAAGGTTGATCTGCGTCTCCTGGGTCGAGGAGAGCTCGATCTTCGCCTTCTCGGCGGCCTCGTAGAGGCGCTGCAGCGAGTTCTTGTCGGCGGCCAGGTCGACTCCCTGGTCCTTCTTGAACTCGGCGACCAGCCACTCGACGATCGCTTTGTCCCAGTTGTCGCCGCCGAGGTGGTTGTCGCCGGCGGTCGACTTCACCTCGAAGACGCCGTCGCCGATTTCCAGCACGGATACGTCGAACGTGCCGCCGCCGAGGTCGAAGACGAGGATCGTCTGGTCGGCCTTCTCTTTGTCGAGGCCGTAGGCGAGCGAGGCGGCGGTCGGCTCGTTGATGATCCGCTTCACCTCGAGGCCGGCGATCTTGCCGGCGTCCTTGGTCGCCTGGCGCTGGTCGTCGTTGAAGTAGGCGGGAACCGTGATCACGGCGCTGTCGACCGTCTCGCCGAGCTTTGCTTCGGCGTCCGCCTTCAGCTTCTGGAGGATCATCGCGCTGATCTCCGGCGGGCTGTACTGCTTGCCGCGCACGTCGACGCGCACGTCGCCGTTGGGACCGGCGACTCGACCTTGTAGGGGACGATCGTCTCCTCCTCCTTGACTTCGGCCTCCTTGCGGCCCATGAAGCGCTTGATCGAGAAGATCGTGTTCTCGGGGTTCATCACCGCCTGGCGTTTGGCGACTGTTCCCGACGAGTCGCTCTCCCGACTCGGTGAAGGCGACGACGGACGGCGTCGTCCGGCCTCCCTCCGAGTTCTCGAGGACGGTCGGCTCGCCGCCCTCCAGCACCGCCACGCACGAATTGGTCGTGCCCAGGTCGATTCCGATCGTCTTACCCATTCATACCTCCAGGAGAAGTCTTGATTGACTGGTTCGATATACGAAAATCTAAGTGAGAGTATGGCAGATCATACTCAGCGGGTCGAGGGCGGCCGAGCAGCCGCCGACGCCCCCTCTCGAGGGGCACGACCGACCCGACCGATGCGGGCTTCGGCCGGGGAGACGCAGATGCTGAGTGGCGCCGGCGCATCCGCTCGTCGGGTCCTTTCTGGCAGAGCCACCGCGACCGCGATGCTCGAGCAGTTAGCTGCCGCCCAATCTAGCGCGGGCGAGCGCGAGATGGGGCGAGGTGGGCGCTCAGCCCTCGCCGGCGGTGTTGGCGACGAATTCGGCGACCTGTTCGGCCTGTTCGCCGTTGAGGATGCCGGCCGGCATGCGGCCCGGGGTGGTCGTGCTGTCGACGCCGTGGTTGACCGCGTTCAGGACCCGTGCTTCGATCGTTTCGACGGCCGCTTCGGCGCCTTCCCCGCTCGGCTGCCCGGAGGGCGCCAGCAGCTCGTCGAGGTTGGGAGCGAAGTTGCCGTCGGTCCCCGCCGCGTAGAGCGTGTGGCAGTTGCCGCAGTTGGTCTGGAAGAGAGACTGTCCTTCCTTCAGGTCGCCGGGCACCTTCTGGGCGCCGCGGGCGGCGTCGCCGTCGGAGCGGAAGGCCAGCCAGGGGATCAGGACGGCGAGGAAGATCACCAGCAGGCCGAAGATGACGAAGGTCTTTCGACTCATTTCAGGCGGGCACGGTACCAGGGGCACATACGTCGCAGCGCGCACTCCCCGCAGCGGGGTTTCGGCCGGCAGGTCTGACGCCCGTGCCGGATCAGGTTCATGTGCAGCTCGAAGGCGTCCTCGGGGTCGACGATCGCGAGCATCTCGTCGTGCGCCTTCTCGAGCGAGACGCCCTCCGGGAAGAGGCCGAGGCGGCCGCCGACGCGGTGGATGTGGACGTCGACCGGGATCTCGGGGATGCCCCAGGTGAAGACCAGGACACAGGCGGCGGTTTTGCGGCCGACCCCGGGCAGGTCGAGGAGGAACTCGAGCGACTCCTCCCGGGGCGCGGTCTCGGTCCAGTCCAGGTCCGGGTGCTCGCCCAGCCGCTCGAGGATCGCCTGGATGCGCGGAGCCTTCTGGCGGCCGAGGCCACCGGGCCGGATTGCCTCCTCGACAGCCTCGACGGGGGCGTCTCGAACCTCCTCCCAGGTCGGGAAGCGCTCCCGCAGCGCGGCGTAGGCGCGGTCCCGGTTGCGGTCGTTCGTGTGCTGGGAGAGAACGGTCCTCACCAGCTCGGCGATCGGGTGCCGATGGGGTTCGTTGAGCGGTCGCCCGTACATCTCGCGCAGCCGGTCGCGGATCGCCCTCACCCTTCGTCTGTCCGGCCGCCGCCACGCCATCGGTCGCGAACGCTACTCGGACCCCATCGGCGGGATAGGGTGCCGCCGTGGGCGGCGAGATCGAAGAGGGGGAGCTGACTCTTGACGGCGTGCGCGTCTTCTACCGGCGGGTGGGCGGCGAGGGGACACCCACCGTCTACTGCCACGGCAACCCCACCCACGGCGAGGACTGGGTCCCTTTCATGGAGCGCCAGGCCGGCCCCGCGCTGGCGATCGACATGCCCGGCTGGGGGCGCTCGGACCACCCCGACCCGAGCCGCTTCGACTACTCGATGTACGGGCTCTCGGCATTCCTCGAGCGCTGCCTCGACGAGCTCGGCGTCGGGCGCCGCAAGCTGGTCGTTCACGACTGGGGCGCCCTGGCGCTGATCGGGGCGCAGCGGCGGCCCGAGCTGGTCGAGCGCCTGGTGGTGATCAACGCGGCGCCGCTGCTGCCGGGCTACCGTTGGCACTGGATCGCGCAGATCTGGCGGCGCCGCCCCTGGGGGGAGCTCTTCAACGCGGCGACCAGCCGGGCCGCCCTGGCGTTGCTGATGCGCCAGGCTCGTGGCGACCGCAGCGCCTTTCCCCCGGAGTTCATCGACATGATCTGGGACCGCTGGGACTCCGGTACGGGCAGGGCGACGCTGGCCCTCTACCGACATGCCGACCCGGACCGCCTGGCGGCGGCCGGCGCCGAGCTCGGTCGCCTCTCCTGTCCCGCGCTGGTGCTCTGGGGCGAGCGAGACCCCTTCCTCCCGAACAGGTTTGCCCAGGCTTACGCGGAAGCGCTTCCGAACGCCGAGATGGACCTGATCCCCGGGGCCGGCCACTGGCCCTGGGTCGACGACGCCCGCGTCGTCGACCGGGTCCTCGGTTTCCTCGCCGGCAGGGGTTAACGCGCCGATTACAATTGCCGAATGTCTCGGGCCTTCAAAGCCGTCGGCGACCGCTTGCCGCAGGGTTGGGGCGATGCCGGGCGCCAGCTGGGAATCCTCGTCCTGGTCGACGTCGCCTACGAGCTGGTCCGCGGGATCGCCGACTCCCAGCGCTCCGATGCGATCGCCCACGGGCAGCAGGTGATCGACTTCGAGCGCGGCACCCACACATTCTTCGAGCCCAGCCTGCAGGCGTTCTTCCTGCCCGCCCATTGGTTGATCGATGTCGCCAACCAGATGTACCTCAACGCCCAGTTCTCGATCGCGCTCGGCTTCCTCGTCTGGCTCTACCTCTTCCGCAACGAGTCCTACTACTTCGTCCGCAACATGTTCGTCGTCTCGATGGGGCTGGCGCTGATCGGCTACACGCTCTTCCCGACCGCCCCGCCGCGGATGTTCCACGAGTACGGATTCCTCGACACGATCACCGACTTCTCCAACGTCAACCACGACTCGGCCCTGGCGAAGATCTTCATCAACCCGTACGCCGCCGTGCCCAGCATGCACTGCGCGTTCGCGATGATGATCGGCGGCACCGGCGTGATGGTCTGCCGGCACGGGTGGTCGAAAGCATTCTGGGCGGCCTGGCCGCTGCTGATCACCTGGGTCGTGATCGTCACCGCCAATCACTACTGGGTCGACGCCGCTCTCGGCTGGTTGGTCGCGCTCACCTCTGCGGTCGTGGCTTCGCGGCTGCTCGCCAGGGCTCGTCCCCACGCCTGGTCCTTCCGGGTCTCCGGGGCGCGTGAGGTCGAGGCCTAGCCTCGCGGCTCGCGCTCGCAGGCGATAGCCTCAGCCAATGGAACCTTCGGCGCCCCCCAGGGCCCCGGGCGGCCGCCGCAACGGTCGCCAGGCTTCTCGCGGCGCCCAGGAGTTCCGGGCCTACGCCCGCGATCGCCTGATCGAGTCGCGGCTGACCCCGAACGCGATCTCGATGGTCGGGCTCACCGGCAACCTGATCGCGGCGGCGCTCGTCACCCAGCGCCTTTTCTTCCTCGCCGGGGTCGCCTTCATCCTCGGCTCGGTGATGGACACCCTCGACGGCCGCTACTCGCGGATGTCGGGCAAGGGGACCCTGTTCGGCGCCTTCCTCGACTCGACCCTGGACCGGATCGAGGAGGGGATCGTGCTGGCGGCCGTGGCGGGCTACTTCGCCGCCACCGGCGACGACTTCGCGGCGGCGATGTGCGTGGTCGCCGTGCTCGGCTCGCTGATGGTCTCCTACACGCGGGCACGTGCCGAGGCGCTCGGGGTCGAATGCAAGGTCGGCTTGGCGACGCGGCCGGTCAGGGTGGTGCTACTTTCGATCGGCCTGGTCTTCGCCAAGGGTGCCGGTTTGGGCGACTTCGAACTGCTGGCGCCCTCGATCTACGTGATCGCGGCGCTGACCATCGTCACGGTGATCCAGCGTGTTTGGCATGTGCGAAACGAGCTTTCAAGCGAGGCCTCCGGCTCGCCCGAGCTGTAACCAGCCCGGGTCCGGGGTGTGCTTTGCGTTCTAGCCAGCCCTAGGAAGGACTTCGAAACAAATGAGTGAGAGCAACGGAGCAAGCGGCGGCAACGGAGCCGCCCGCACGGACGAGAAGGTCCGGGTCGCGATCGTCGGCGTCGGCAATTGCGCCAACTCCTTCATCCAGGGCGTCCACTACTACCAGGACGCCGATCCCGCCGAGGAAGTGCCCGGCCTCATGCACGTCGACCTCGGCGGCTACCACGTCCGCGACGTCGAGTTCGTCGCCGCCTTCGACATCGACTCCGAGAAGGTCGGCAAGGACCTCTCCGAGGCGATGTGGTCGGGACAGAACAACACGATCAAGTTCGCCGACGTCCCCGAGGTCGGCGTCAAGGTCGAGCGCGGCATGACCCTCGACGGGCTCGGCAAGTACCTGAAAGAGAAGATCACGAAAGCGCCGGGCGAAACGGCCGACGTGGTCGGGATCCTCAAAGAGACGAAGGCCGATGTCCTCGTCTGCTACCTGCCGGTCGGCTCCGAGGACGCGACCAAGTGGTACGTCGAGCAGGCGCTCAAGGCCGGTGTCGGGTTCGTCAACTGCCTGCCCGTCTTCATCGCCCGCGAGGACTACTGGGACAAGCGCTTCGAGGACGCCGGCCTGCCGATCATCGGCGACGACATCAAGTCCCAGGTCGGGGCGACGATCGTCCACCGCCAGCTCGCCCGCCTCTTCCACGATCGCGGCGTGCGCATGGAGCGGACCTCGCAGCTCAACGTCGGCGGCAACATGGACTTCTACAACATGCTCGAGCGCGAGCGGCTCGACTCGAAGAAGATCTCGAAGACCAATGCGGTCACCTCGATCATGGGCCACGAGCTGCCCGACGACCAGGTCCACGTCGGCCCCTCCGACTACGTGCCGTGGCTGACGGACCGCAAGTGGGCGCACATCCGGGTCGAGGGCAAGGCCTTCGGCGACGTGCCGCTCAACGTCGAGCTGAAGCTCGAGGTCTGGGACTCGCCGAACTCCGCCGGCGTCGTCATCGACGCGGTGCGGATCCTGAAGCTGGCGCTCAACAGCGGCATCGCCGGCCAGCTCGACGGCCCCTCCAGCTACCTGATGAAGTCCCCGCACAGCCAACGGCCCGACGACGAGGCCCGCGAGCAGACCGAGGAGTTCATCGCCAAGTACGCGCGGGGCAAGAGCCCCGTCGCCGGCGCCACTCCGAAGACCGAGGCCTGAGACCCGCCGCGCCCGTGGCGCGGCGGTTCTTGCGCCGCATCCGTCCCCAAATCCGCCGCGGGGTTTGGAGGCGGGGACTCTTATGCTGCATCTCGTGCCCGCCGACCGCCTCTCGATAGCCCAGGTCACGCCGCACCGGCGGGGAACCGAGAACGCCGTCAACGAGTACGTCGAACGGGTCTCCCAGGAGCTCGGCCGGCGTGGGCACGAGGTCGTCATGCTCGGCTCCGGGGATCGGGTCAAGCGGACAGTCGCCTCGACCCCGTTCGACATCGTCCACGTTCATGAGCCCTTCGCGCCGCGAGTCTCCTCGACCGCGCTCCGCCACTCCCTGTCGCTCAACGTCGCCACCTTCCACGCGCCCCAGGAGCGCGTCCTCTCGACCCAGGTCGCCCGTCCCCTCGTCGAGATCTTCTTCGGCCGCCTCGACGCCCGCACGGTGGCGACGCCGGCCACCGCGCAACTGCTCGAGCGTTACTTCCCAGGCCCGTACGAGGTCGTCGCCGGCGCCGGCGCGGGCCGCGAGTGGGCCGCCGTCGCCGAGGAGCTGGAGGGGATCTACCTTCGTCTCACCGCCCGCCGCCACTCCGGCCAGGGCGACGAGGCGGCGCGGCGGCGGATCGCACGCCGGCCCCTGATCGAGGTCGACCTGCACATGCACACCGACCACTCGCCCGACTGCGCGACGCCGGTCGAGGTGCTGCTCGAGACCGCGCGCGACCGAGGCCTGGGCGCGATCGCGATCACCGACCACAACGAGGTCTCCGGTGCGCTCGAGGCGCGGGAGATCGCCGCCGCGATGGGCGACATCAAGGTGATCGTCGCCGAGGAGGTGAAGACCGCGGAGCAGGGCGAGGTGATCGGCCTCTTCCTCGAGGAGAAGATCCCGAAGGGGATGACGATGGCCGAGACGATCGCCGAGATCCGCCGCCAGGGCGGGCTCGTCTACGTGCCGCACCCCTTCGACCGCTTCCACTCCGTGCCCGACTACGAGCACCTGCTCGACATCGTCGAGGAGGTCGACGTGCTCGAGGTCTTCAACCCCCGGGTCGCCGTCACCGCTTTCAACGAGGAGGCCGAGCGCTTCGCCCACAAGTACCGGATCGTCCCCGGCGCGGGCTCCGACAGCCACGTCGCCCAGGGGCTGGGCAGCGTCCGGGTCCGGATCCACGACTTCGAGGGGCCGAAGGAGTTCCTCGAGGCGATGCGGGACGCCGACATCACCCGCAAGCACAAGAACCTCGTCTACGTCCAGGCGCTCAAGCTGTTGCAGACGAAAGGGCGCCAGAAAGCGGCCAAACGCCGGGTGCCGGACGCGAAGCCGGTCCGCGGCGGGCGCCCGCGGCGACGACGCTCGGCGAGCAAGAGCTGATGCAGGCGGGCCGCGCGAAAGGACCCGCGCCGGTGCCGTCAAAGAGATCGTCGACCACCGTGCCGGCGACCGACGACGAGATACAGGAGAAGTACCTCGAGCGCGCGATCCGCGAGCTCAATCACCTGACCCACGAGCTTCAGGAGTGCCCGCACTGCCCGCGGGGAAAGCTGATGCCCGTGCTCGGCTCGGGGCACCCGCAGGCGGACGTCTTCATGGTCAAGCACTCGCCCGGCGTCGCCGAGATCGAAGAGGGCGTCGCCTTCTACGGCAGGCCCGGCAACGCCCTGATGAAAAGCTTCAAGCGGTTGGGGGTCGACCCCCTGGTCGTCTACGGGACGCTCTGCGTCAAGTGCCCGATCGCCGAGCCCGACCTGGCCCCGACCGATTGCGTGCGGCGCATGGTCGAGGAGATCGCGATCGTACAGCCGAAAATCGTCGTCGTCATGGGGGAGCCGGCGCTGCGCGTCCTCAACGGCCTCGAAGTGCCGCTCGCGCGGGCGATCGAGCCACGCGAGGGCGCGATCCAGGCCTTCTCGCCGACCATCGACGCCCTCTACACCCCCGACATCGACGACTCGCTGGACGAGGAGGGGGCCAAGCAGCGCTTCTGGCGCGCCTTCAAGGTTCTCGGCCAGTGGTATGAGGACCTGCCGCCTTACTAGGGCCCGTCCCGGTAGGGGTTCCACTTAACCGCCGGACCCAGTAGGCGATCCCGGCGGGGGTTTCGCTTAACTTTTTCGCGAGGCCGCCTGCGGCTGTCGCCCGAGGGTAACGGGCGAAAAAGTACAAGACGCTCCACCCCCGCCGGGATCGCCCGTGCGCACCAGCTCAGCTGCTCATAGCTGGCTGCGCGACGAGGTTTGGCGGCGGCGTCGTCAGCGAGGGGCGGCGGCTTCGGCCAGGGCGAGCATTGGCTCGACCTTGGCCGAGGCGAGGCCGCGGACGACGACGGTGTCGAGGGCGGTGTAGGAGGCGATCGCCGCCTGGGCCGCGGCCTGGTCGGCGGCGGCTACGCCGACCGTGCCCTCGGGCTCTTCGAGGCGGGCGAAGTGGTTGCGGTAGCCATCGTGGAGGTCGCGGTAGAACGATTCCTCCTTGGCGAGGCGCGCGGCCGCGTCCGGGCCGACCGCGGTGCGGACGTAGCCGAAGACCGGTGGCGCGGTGCGGCCCGCCTCGGCGGCGCCTGCCTCGACCTTCTTGCGGGCGCCGGCGGCGAAGGCCGGCGTCATCCAGTTGAAGAAGGCGCCGTCGTAGGAGGAGCCCGCCAGCGCGCACATCCTCGGCCCCATCGCGGCGAGCACGAGCCGCACCCCGGGCAGCCTCTCGCGCAGCTCGGGTAGGACCTCCCGCATTCGGGTCAGCGGCTTCTCCGCGAAGCCGGCGCCGACCCCGAGCCAGAGCTTCCCCGGGTCGAGGCCGAGGCGCTCGACGTCGGCGGCGATCGCCTCGGGCGGCGTGCGGTCCAGCGCGATCACGGCGACCCCGAGGTCGATTCCCGGAGCCGCCGCGGCGAATTCGGCGAGCGTCTCCAGGCCCTTCGCGCCCGGGTGGTCGTTGGACCAGACCGAGCCGTAGCCGAGCTCGGCGCAGCGCGCCGCCAGCGGCCGCGCGACCTCGGGGTCGAGGCCCGCCGCGACTCCGAAGCCACGGCTCACGTGGCCTTCTCGAGCAGCGCCACGCACTCGATGTGCGGCGTCTGGGGGAACATGTCGACCGGCCTCACGCGGCTCAGCCTATAGCCGGCCTCGGTGAGCTGTTGGGCGTTGGGAGCGAGTGTCGTCGGGTTGCAGGAGACGTAGACGATGCGGCTCGCATCGCACTCGATCACCCGCCTGACGATCTTCTGGGAGAGGCCGGCGCGCGGCGGGTCGAGGACGACGACGTCGGGCCTGCCGGCCTCCTCGACGAGGGGGCGCACGCCGGTGCGGGCACTGCCCGCGAGGAAGCGGGCGTTCTCGATCCCGTTGCGCTTCGCGTTGCGCTCGGCGTCTGCGATCGCCTCCGGGACGATCTCCAGGCCCCAGACCTCGCCGGCGCTCTCCGCCATCGTCAGGCCGATCGTGCCGATCCCGCAGTAGAGGTCGAAGAGGCGCTCGTTGCCGGTCAGGCCGGCGAGCTCCGCCGCGCTCGCGTAGAGGCGCTCTGCCATCTCGGTGTTCGTCTGAAAGAAGGCGCCGTGGGAGATCTGCAGCCGCAGCCCGCAGAGCTCCTCAGCCAAGCGCTCCTCGCCGAGCGCGCCGGTCGGGCCGTCGGTGCCCCCCGAGTCGCCCTCGATCGCCGTGTGGAGGTCGACCGGGGGCTTCGGGAAACGAGCCGCCGAGGTGACCAGGCGGGTCTGGATCTGGCCGGTGCGGCGGCCCTCGCGAACGACGAGGTTGCGCAGCACGCCGCGGCGCTCTCGCCGGTCGTAGGCGGGGATCGTCTCGGCCCGAGCCCACTCGCGAACCTCGTTGCGGGCGGCGTTGCCGGCCTCGGACGCGAGTCGGCAGTCCTCGACGCCGACGATCCGGTCCCAGCGGCCGCGGGCGTGGAAGCCGAGCGTCGGCTCGCCGTCGTGCTCGCCGAAGGAGTACTCGAGCTTGTTGCGGTAGCGCCACCGTTCCAGGGCCGGCACGATCTCCTCGAGCTGGTAGCCGTCGAGGCCGCCGATCCGACGCAGGGCGTCGTCGACCTGCTCCTGCTTGTGGGCGAGCTGGCGCTCGTAGGGGAGCCCCTGCCACGGGGCGCCGGGGCAGGGCTCGCCTTCGTGGACGCAGCTGTCGGCGACCCGGTCGGCCGCCGGCTCGAGCAGCTCGACAGTCTTCGCCTCGGCGAAGCGGCGCTTCTTCTTGGTCACCTCCGCCCGCACCCGGTCCCCGGGCAAGGCGCCGGAGACGAAGACGACCAAGCCGTTTGCCCGTGCCACGCCTCGCCCGCCGAAGGCGAGCGAGTCGATCTCCAGCTCGAGCTGGTCCAACTCAGCCCAGTTTCTTCGCCGCGCGCCGCGCCGCCTGGGTGGCGGACTTGTGGACCGGCTTGGCCCTTCCCTGCACCTCTTTACGGGCCTGTTTGACCAGCCGTTCGAGCTCCTTGAGCAGCGAGTCGGTCTGACGGCGGCCGCGCTTGATCATGTCGGAGAGCAGCTTCTCGGCGTCACCGCGGGTCATGCGGCCGCGCTTGACCGCGTCATCGACGACCTCCTGCAGGCGGTCGCGGCTCAGGGTGACGTTGCGCTCGAGGCTGGCACGGAACTCCTCGACGCTCTTGTCGAGGCCGGTCGTCGAGCTGCTCGCGGCCTTTTTCGCCGCTTTCGCCTTTTTCGGCTTTTTCGCGGCGGGCTTCTTTTTCGCCGGTTTTTTCGCCGCTTTCGCTTTTTTCGATTTGCTGGCTTTTTTGGAAGGTTTTTTCTCCGCCATCTCATCTCCTGATCGCTGGTGGTTGGTTGGGACTATCTCACTACCGCCATTACCGCATGCCGGTGGTTTCGAATCTCGCCTCGACCGGCGCGTGGTCGGAGAGCCGCAGCGCGAGGCCATCGTGGCCGACCTCGCGTCGCTCCGGGGCCCGGCGCTCGGGCCGGGCGAGAGCCGTCATCCCGCGCGCGAGGAGGTGGTCGATCGCGTCGTCGGCCGTCGGCCCGTCGAGCCCGTGCTTGCTCGCGAGCGCCTCGAAGGCCCCCGGGCTCTGCCGCGGGCGCAGGTTGAGGTCGCCGCCGAAGAGCAGCGGGTCGCCGCCCGCGAACTCGGTGGCCGCCCGCGCCGCGAGCAGCACGTCCTCGGTCGCCATCTCGGGGATGTCGTTGGTCGCGTGCAGGTTGGCGATGCAGACGCCGGAGGCGGTTCGGGTCAGCGCCATCGCCCGGCGCTCGGGACGCCCCTCGTGGATCGCCAACTCCGCCCGCTCGACCACCTCGCCGAGGGCGCCGCCGCGCCGCACCAGGGTCAGGTTGGAGCCGCCCTCGCCGGAGGCGATCAGGTCCGGGTTGAGGTGGGCCGCCACCCCGCGCAGCGCGCCGAGCCCGTTGCGTGAGGTCAGCACTCGGTGCGGCTCGGCATCGCAGGCGGCGGCGAGGGCGGCCTCGAAGCGGGGCGGGCACTCCTGGAGCAGGGCGACGTCCCAGCTCCAGCCGGCCAGGGTCGCGGCGAACTCGGGCCGCAGCTCGCGGTTCACCTGCACGTGGGTGGAGTTGCGCTCGGTGACGCGCAGCAGCCGCGAGCGCCAGGTGAAGAGGCCGGGGTCGGGCGGGAAGTCACGGCCGTGGAAGAGGTTCCAGGCCAGGGCGGTGAACTGCATCCCCCTAGTATCCGCGGCTTGAAGCGCGATTTCCTCACAGGTGAAGAGCTGGGCGCCTTCGAGCTCGGCAGGCTGCTCGACGAGGCGGCGAGGATGAAAGCCGCCCGCCGCTCGGGGGACGATGCCGCGGCGCTGGCCGGGCGCAGCATCGGGCTCGTCTTCGAGCGCCCCTCGACCCGGACGCGGATCTCCTTCGAGGTCGGTGTCGCGGAGCTGGGCGCGACACCGGTCGTCCTGCGGGGTGACGAAATGCAGCTCTCGCGGGGCGAGTCGATCGCCGACACCGGCCGGGTCCTCTCCCGCTACCTCGACGCGATCGCGATCCGCTCCGGGTCCCATGAGGCCGTCGCCGAGCTTGCCGCCGGCGCCCAGGTCCCCGTGATCAACGCGCTGACGCCGCTCCATCACCCGTGCCAGGCGCTCGCCGATCTGCTGACCCTGCGCGAGCGCTTCGGCGAGCTCGAGGGGCTGCGGCTCGCCTATGTCGGCGACGGCAACAACGTCGCCCGCTCGCTGGCGATCGCCTGCGAGCTGGCCGGAGTCCAGCTGGTCGTCGCCGCGCCCGCCGGCTACCAGCTCGAGGAGGGGCACGGCGCGAGGCTCACGGACGACCCGCGCGCGGCGGCCGAGTCGGCCGATGCGATCTACACCGACGTCTGGGTCAGCATGGGCGACGAGGAGGAGGCCGAGCGCCGCCGGCGCGACCTGATGCCCTACCGGGTCGACGTCGACCTGCTCGGCGCCGCCAAGGACGAGGCCGTCGTCCTCCACTGCCTGCCCGCCCACCCGGGCGAAGAGATCGCGGCCGAGGTCCTCTACGGCGAGCGCTCCGCGGTCTGGGACCAGGCCGAGAACCGTCTGCACGCGCAGAAGGCCCTGCTCCGCGAGCTGCTCTCCGGGAGCTAGGCGAGGCGACGACGTGTACCCGGAGATCCACCTCGGCCCGCTGACCCTGCAGACCTTCGGGCTGATGTTCGCCTTCGCCTTCCTCGCCGCGGGCGCGCTGATCGCTCGGCGGCTGGGCGAGATCGGCAAGCCCGCCGATTGGGCCTACGAGTTGGGGTTCTCGGCGCTGGCCGGGGGAATCGTCGGCTCGCGCGTCTACTTCGTCGTCCAGAACTACGACAGGGTCAAGAGCGACCTGATCGGGAACCTCTTCTCCGGCGCCGGCCTGGTCTGGTATGGCGGGGCGATCGGCGGCGCCCTGGCGGTGGTGATCTGGGCCCACTACCGTGGCTTCCTCGGGCTGGTCCTGCTCGACGTCTGCGCGCCGGCGCTGGCGCTCGGCTACGCGATCGGCCGCTGCGGCTGCCAGCTCTCCGGTGACGGCGACTACGGCAAGGCGTGGAACGGCCCCTGGGCGATGTCCTACCCCGACGGCACGGTGCCGACCGAGCAGACGGTCCACCCGACTCCGATCTACGAGACCCTGGCGATGGGCCTCGGCGCCTGGCTGCTCTGGCAGCTGCGCAACCGCTACCGGGCCGGCGTCCTCTTCGCGATCTATCTGCTCTACGCGGGTGGCGAGCGCTTCCTGGTCGAGTTCCTGCGCCGCAACGACCACGTCGCGATCGGCCTGACCGCCGCCCAGCTCGAGAGCCTCGGGATGATGGCCGGGGGGCTGGCCTGGATCTACGTGGTCAAGCGCCGTCACGGTAATCTCGGCCGCGACGCCGCGCCCGGCGGCGCCGCCCAGAGGGCCTGACATTCGAGATGAGGGAGGGGTTGCGGTCCGTGACAGCTGACGGTCAGAGCGAAGCCGGTTCGACGCAGACGGTGGGAGAGGCCGTCGAGAAAGCCGAGGCCGTGATCGCCGCCGCCGGCTGCGGGGAGCCCCGATCCGACGCTGAAGCGCTCGTCGCCGAGGCCCTCGGGGTCGGCGTCGAGGAAATCTCGCGGGACGGCTCCGGCGAGGTCTCGGCGGAGCTCGCCGCCCGGATCGAGGCGCTGGTCGCCCGTCGCGCCGAGCACGAGCCGCTCGCCTACGTCCTCGGCCGCGAGGGCTTCCGCGGGCTCGAGATCGCCGTCGACGCCAGGGTGCTGATCCCGCGCCGGGAGACAGGCCTGCTGGTCGAGGTCGCCCTCGAGCTGCCCGAGGGGGCCCGGGTGCACGAGATCGGCACCGGCTCCGGAGCGGTGGCGCTGGCGGTGCTGAACGAGCGCCCCGACCTGCGCGTGACCGCATCGGACCTCTCGCCGGAGGCCGCCGAAGTCGCCCGCGAGAACGCCGAGCGGCTCGGCTTCGACCTCGACGTCAAGGTCGAGGAGGGCCTCCCCGACGAGGACCTCGACCAGGAGGTCGACCTCGTCCTCGCCAACCTCCCCTACGTCACCGACTCGACGATCTACGAGCGCTCGCCCGAGATCCAGCGCGAGCCGCGGATCGCGGTCACCGGCAATTGCGGCGAGGACGGCCTCGGGGTGATCCGCGGCGTGCTCGCCGAGATCCCCTCCGGCTGGCAGGCGGCGTTCGAGCACGACACCCACCACGGGCCGACGATGCGGGA
This sequence comes from uncultured Solirubrobacterales bacterium, assembly GCA_963727615.1. GTDB lineage: Bacteria > Actinomycetota > Thermoleophilia > Solirubrobacterales > 70-9 > VRUE01. The sequence goes on along the minus strand of CAVSHD010000005.1, from coordinate 79,882 downwards.
GATGCTCGAGGAAGCGCGGACCCTGACCGACTACATGGGCGGCGAGCGGGTCACGGTCGGCCGCGTTCCATGAGCGAGGACGGCGGCTCGGGCTCCGGCGGCTCCGGCTCGACCGAGGCCGAGCGCCGTGCCAAGGCCGAGCGCCTGCGCGCGGAAGGGATCGACCCCTTCCCCCGCGAGTTCCCCGGCCGCGACCGGATCGCCGAGATCCTCGCGGCCCACGACCCCGAGGCGCTTGGCGAGGGGGAGCACGGCGAGCACGGCTACCGGATCGCCGGCCGGGTCACCGGCAAGCGCGGCCACGGCAAGACCGCCTTCCTCGACGTCCGTGACCTGACCGGGACGATCCAGGCCTACGCCCGGGTCGACGCGCTCGGCGAGGAGGCGTTCGGCCGGATCGAGGACCTCGACATCGGCGACATCGTCGGCATCGACGGCGACCTGCACGTGACCAAGCGCGGCCAGCTGGCGCTCGCCGTGCGCGAGGCGACGTTGCTCGCCAAGGCGCTGCGCGACCCCCCCGACCTCTTCCACGGGATCTCCGACCCCGACACCCGCTACCGCCAGCGTGAGCTCGACCTGATGGCGAACGAGCGCTCGCGCGAGGTCTTCAAGCTGCGCGCCCGGGTGCTGGCCGCGATCCGCGAGCACATGAACGAGCGCGGCTTCTACGAGCTGGAGACGCCGATCCTGCAGAGCATGACCGGCGGCGCCGCGGCCCGCCCCTTCAAGACGCACCACCACGCGCTCGACCGCCACCTCTTCCTGCGGATCGCGACCGAGCTCTACCTGAAGCGGGCGATCGTCGGCGGCTTCGAGGACGTCTACGAGCTCGGCAAGTTCTTCCGCAACGAGGGTATGTCGCCCCAGCACAACCCCGAGTTCACGATGCTCGAGTGGTTCGTCAGCGGGGTCGACTACAACGGCGTCATGGACTTCGCCGAGAGCCTCGTCGCCGGCGTCGTCGAGCGGGTGATGGGGACGACCAAGGTCGAATTCCGCGGCCAGGCGATCGACTTCAGGACGCCCTGGAAGCGGGTCTCGCTGCGCGACGCGCTGAGGGAGGAGACCGGTGAGGACATCACCGAGCTGAGCCGCGACGAGCTGGCCGAGCTCGCCGGCGACGACGCCCGGCCCGACGACGACTGGGCCGGGTTGGCCGACACGCTGCAGGGCAAGCTGGTCGAGCCGAAGCTGACCCAGCCGACCTTCATCCATGACCTGCCACTCGACATCTGGCCGCTGGTCAAGCCGGTCAGGGAGAGCCCCGAGCATCTCGGCGAGGCCTTCGACGGGATCGTCGCCGGGATGGAGATCACCGGCGGCGGCACCGACATCAACGACCCGATCGAGCAGCGCCGCCGCTTCGTCGAACAGCGCGAGCGCCAGGAGTCGGGGGCGGAGGAGAACCCGCACGAGCACGACGAAGAGTTCGTGCGGGCGCTCGAGTACGGGATGCTGACGGCGAGCGGCTGCGGGCTCGGCATCGACCGCCTGATGATGATCCTCACCGACTCGAAGACGCTACGAGACGTGATCCTCTTCCCGTCGATGCGAGAGAAGCCGGCCGACGCGTAGAGCCGGTCCGGTCACGTTCGTTGACTTTTCTCCGGTAGGCCGGCAAAGGAACGAACGATCAGAAGGCGGAGCGCAACAGGCCGCCGTCGAGGGGGATCACGGTGCCGGTCAGGTAGGCGGCGCGCTCGGAGCAGAGGAAGGCGACGAGGTCGCCGAACTCCTCGGGCCGGCCGAGGCGGCCGGCGGGGACGGCGCTCTTCGCCGCCTCCTCGGCGGCCTCGAGGGAGCCGCCGGCGTCGGCAAGGCGCTCGGTCGCGAAGCGGCCGGTGGCGACGGTGTTGACGGTGATCCCGTCGCCGGCCACCTCCCCCGCCAGCGTCTTCAGGTAGCCGACCGCGGCCATCCGGTGCGCGTTGGAGAGGTTGAGGAAGGGAATCGGCTCGCGGGTCGAGCTCGAGCCGACGTTGACGATCCGCCCCCAGTGCCGCTCGCGCATCCCCGGGAGGACGGCGTCGGCGAGGACCTTCGGCGCCAGGACCAGCGAGCGGTAGGCGCGTTCCCACTCCTCGAGGCCATGCTCGAGGGCGCCGCCGAACGGCGGCCCGCCGGTGTTGGCGACGAGGATGTCGATCGGGCCCAGTGCCTCCTCGACCTCGCCGGGCAGCGCCGCCAGCCGCTCGAGGTCGGCGGCGTCGGCGACGAACGGGGTCGCCGACGCCCCGATCTCCGCCGCCGCCTCCTCGATCCGCTCCGCCGAGCGGCTGACGACGGCGACGCGGCACCCCTCGCCCGCCAGTGCCGCGGCGATCGCCCGGCCGATCCCGCGGCTGGAGCCCATCACCAGCGCCGTGCGTCCCTCGATGCCTAGATCCATCCCGCTCCCGTTAAAGTGCCCGATGCGCGCGCCCGTAGCTCAGTGGTCAACGCTGCTTTAACGAGTGGCAAAGAGCGTCGGTCTTTCAAGCCGAAGGTCGCGAGTTCGATTCTCGTCGGGCGCATACTGATTCCGGGCAGATCCAGGGGTTCCGTGATCTTGCCTGATCCAGGACGGCAGCGCCATCAGTCATTCCATCTCGCGATCTTCTCCTGTCCGGGGCATCCCCCGGGCGCGGCGGGCTGAGCGCCGTACCTAAAGGCGCGGAGCGGGGCTGCCGATGGGTCCTGCATGCATTCCCGACCGATGTCGCTGCTCCGCCCGCTCCTGCTCATCGCCATCCTCGCTCTGCTCGCCCTGCCGAGCGCTGCGCCGGCGCTCCAGCTCGAAGTCGTCAACGACAGCGGCAAGCAGGCCTGGATCACGCCGTACACGGCGAACCCGGGGAACTACGACGTGACCGGACATCCCAGCAACACGCCGATCGCGCTGGGCTCCGCCCCGGGCTCGACCCTGACGCTGGACGTCCAAAAGCTGATCTCGGGTCGCGTCCTGGTCGCCTACGGGCCGCAGGGGGTGACCGAACCGATCGACTTCCAATCGCAGACGCGGTTCGACTGGATCGAGCTGACCCTGACCCCCGCCGACGCCGACGTGGCCAACCTGACCGCGCTCGAACAGTTCGCGATCGGCATGCGGCTCGACACCTTCGACGGCGGCGAACACGTGTCCGAACTCGCCTCCGCCAATTCCAACACGATCTTCTCGGCCCTCCAGGGAATCCCGGGCGGCCCGCAGTCGACGATCCGCGCCGGCGGGGAAATCATCCGCGTGCTCTCGCCGATCGAGTCCGCCGCGTATCCCGACCTCGGCGATTACGTGCGCTCGTTGGCGGGCAAGACGATCCACCTGCACAGCACCTTCAACGCCCCCCCGAATTTGCACACCTACTCCAGCTACTCCGGCACCTTCGCCGCCGACGGCTCGATCACCCTGAGCGGCAGCGCCGAAGGGCCGGACGCCGGGACCGCGCCGCCGACGTTCACGATGCCCGGTGGCGAATTGATCGAAGACATCTACAGAGGCAAAGGCACGCCCAACAACCTCGAAGGGCAGATCCGCCACGACGTCCTCGTCGGCTTCATGGCCGGCTACTGGGACGGCGTCTACGGCAACGACGCGATCGACTTCTGCGCCCCCTTCAACCGCATGACCAGCGGCGCCTACCCGTACTGCGACGTGGGCTTCAACCAGCCCGCCTTCGGCCACGCCCGCGGGTCGCTCTCCCCCTTCCCGACCTGCGAGCAGTACGCCGCCGTGATCGCCGAACACGCCGACATGTACGGCAACCCCTACAGCGACGGCGCCTCCGGCCGGGTGACGATCCCGATCGTCAAAGAAGGCTCGAAGGAAATCGACCGGCTGCGGTTGACGCTCCAGCCCGACGCGGGCGGCGCGGCGCCGAGCACCGGCGGCGACTCGAACTGCGGCGCGGCCACCGCGGCCGCGGGTGGATCCGTCCCGGCGCCGTCGGCCGCGCCGTCGGCGAAGGTCGGCGTTCACGCCAAGCTGTTCAGCCGAGCCCGGCTGCGCCACGGCAAATTGACGGTCGCACGCGTCTCTTGCTCGGCCCGTTGCGGCCGCGTGCGCGCGGTCGTCAGGAAGGGCAAGCGAGTCCTCGCCCGGGCCCTGGTCAAGCGCGCCGGGGGCAAGCGCCTTGTCGTCGCCCGCCTGACGAAGCCCGGCCGCAAGCTGCTGCGCCGTCATCGCAAGCTGAAGAGCAGGCTCGACGTATGGGTCGCGCCGCCGGGCGGGCGCCCGGTTCACCGGCACGGCAAGCTCCTGGTCCAGCGTTAGCCGGCTCGCTGGTCGGCCTGCCGACGCCCCTTGCGAGTCCAGGATCGACAGAGCAAAGCGCTCCCAACGGCCTGCAGGGCCTCCTGCTAGCGGGGCAGCTCCTTGGCGGCGTCCTTGAAGACGTCGCCGGTGGGCTGCGCAAGTGCTCCCAGCTCTGCGCTCTGGACGGCCACGTCGGCGGCGATCTCGAGATTCCGCATCAGCCGACCCGCCGGGAACCCGCGGCTGTCGAGGACGCTGTTCAGCCATTTGCTCTGATCGCTGAGCAGCACCGTTCCATCGCGGGCATCCTGAATCGCCCATCCCAGCAGGTACTGGTTGTCATGCACACACCATTTGACGCCAGCTTCCCCATAGCGCTGCTCTTCGTCAGGGAACTCCCGTCGGTAGAGCTCGCAGATCCTCAGCGCGATGGCGCGCAGGTCGATCGGGGTTCCGTCCGGATGAAAGGCCTCCGCGGGAGGTGCGGCCCCCCCCGGAGGGGAAGTGCCGTTCATTTGGCCACCACGTCGTAGGTATGCATGTGCTCCAGGGCCTCCAGCTTGATTCCATCCTTGATGGCCGCGGGGATCCGATCATGGGAATCGCGATGGTCCTTGCTCTTCATGTATGCCTTGAAGCAATCGCGGTCTCGCCAGCGACTCACCATCACGATCTCCCCGGCGTCTCGATCCGATTGCCACACTTCAAGGTCCTGGTACCCCTCGTGCCGCTCGACCCGACCGAGCCTTGCGCGGAATGCGGAGACCAAATCGGAGGCCTGCTCCGGCGGGACTCGTAGATGGGAGACGGATACATACATCCGGTCAGGCCATCCAGCTCGTCACGGTGTTGCGGCCCGCTCGCTTTGCCGCATAGAGGGCTTGGTCGATCGAGAGCGCGGTGCCGCGGCTGTCGTCGGTGAGCCCGGCGAGGCCGATGCTCACGGTCACCGGCGGATCTCGCAGTGTTGTCTCGACGGCCGATCTAATCCGCTCGGCGATTACGGTCGCCTCGTCGGTATCCAGTCCGGGGAGGAGGACGACGAACTCGTCGCCACCAAACCGAGCGCCGAAATCGCCCGGGCGGAGGTTCTCGAGGATCGCCTGTCCGACGCCGACGAGGACGGCGTCGCCCGCTTCGTGGCCCACGGCGTCGTTGATCGACTTGAATTCGTCGACATCGAGCATCAGCGCGGAGCCATCCGGTTGGTCGGTGAGCTCGGCGATCCGATCGTCGTAGGCCCGGCGGTTCCAGAGGCCCGTGAGCGCATCCCGGTATGCGAGCCCTTCCAGCCGGTAGGCATCGCGCGCCGCCGCCCGCGCGGAGTCGGCCGCGACCAGCGCTGTTGCAGAGAAGGCGCCGGCGACCGTTTTCTCCGCATTGCGGTCGACTCTTGGCCGGGAGCGGCGCAAGGGCACACGTGCCATCAATTCAGGGTCGACCGCGGGCGTTCGGTCGACGCGGTCGATCAATCTGGTGACCTCTGCGACGACCTCATCGCACCCCGCCACGACGGGGACATTGAGGCCGACGCCCGCTGCGCGGGCGACTCCCCGGCCGCCCACGAATATGGCGGGAGGATGATCCAACGCCGCGACCCCATCGATCTCGAGGATCAGTGTCGGAACGTTCAGCCACATGCTTGCGGTGAGCCCGAGAGCGGCCGGTTCGTGCACTCGACATGCTTCGAGCACCGCCTCGACCGGCACGTCCGCCCCCAGGTTGCGCACGTCGAAGCCGGCACCTTCGAGCGTGTCGGCGACCATCCGCAGGCCGAGAGTGTGCAGCTCGCCCTCGGCGGCGGCAAGCATCACCTTTGCGCGGGAGCGTATTTCGGCCTTCAGTAGATGCGGGAAGAGCCGCGCCATCACCCCCTGGCTGATCGCGGTGGCGAGGTGCTCGGCGGCGACCGAAGCCTCATCTCGTTGCCAGAGGTCGCCGATCCATTCCTGGGCCGGGCCGATCACCTTCGCGTAGAACACCTCGACGCTGACTCCAGCTTGGACCGCCTCCCCCGCAATTGCTTCGGCCTCCGCGGGGTCGCCGTCTCGGAGGGCGAACCCGAAGGACCGCCGATACTCGGAGATAGCGGCGTCGCTGTCTCGCCGTAACTTCAATGTGCCCTATGGGCGTCAGTGACCAGCATCTTCGCTCCTGGCGATCGGCAATTGGCGATCGGGGCTCGGCTCGGTTCTCGCGTCCATCGTAATGCCATGGAGCAGGGGACGCCGAGGCCCCGCTGACGGCCGAATGATCAGGGCCGAACTGGGCTTCCGTCGCATCTCCGTCTTATGAATCGTGCTGGCCTTGCTGGTGGGCGCGTTGGGTCTTTGGTCCCCCAGGGACCTCGGGCCTACAATCGGGGCGTGCGAAACGCGTCCAAGGGGGAGAATCGACGCCGCGGCCTTCACCTCGTCCCGCTGCTCCTCCTCCCGCTGCTCTTCGCCGCGCCGGCGCACGGGCGCGAGGTGTACGTCGGCAACGGCGGATCGAGCAGCGTCTCTGTGATCGAGACCGCGACGAACCAGACCGTGGGCCCGCAGATCCCGGTCGGCCTCGGGCCCTTCGGGATCGCGATAACCCCCGACGGCGGCAGCGCCTACGTCACCAACATCGACATCGGCACGGTCAAGGCGCTCGACACGGCGACGAAGCAGGTCGTCGGCCCGCCGATCGAAGTCGGAGGAGGCCCGTTCGGGACAGCGATCACCCCCGACGGCAGCCGCGTCTACATCGCCACGGTGAGCACCGGCGCGGTCGCCGTGATCGACACCGCCACCAACTTCGTCGGCCCGCCGATCGCTGTCGGAGGCGAACCCGAGGGGATCGCGATAACCCCCGACGGCAGCCATGCGTACGTGACCAACTACGCCTCGGGCGACGTCTCGGTCGTCGACCTCGCGGCCGGCCACGCCGTCGGCCCGCCGATCCCGGTGGGAACCCACCCGATCGGGATCGCGATCACCCCCGACGGGAGCCGGGCCTACGTCGCCAACTTCTCCTCGGACAGCGTCTCGGCGATCGACACTCGGAGCAACCAAGTCGTCGGGCCGCCGATCGGGGTCGGCAAAGAGCCGCAGGCGATCGCGATCACCCCCGACGGCAGCCGCGCCTTCGTCGCCAACTCCAATGAAGGGAGCGTCTCGGCGATCGACATCGCCTCCAACCAGGTGCTCGGGCCGCCGATCTCCGTCGGCAAAGATCCGAGGGGGATCGCGATCGCCCCCGACGGCTCCAGGGCCTATGTCGCCGATGCGGAATCCGCCGCCGTCTCGGTCATCGACACCCGGAGCAACCAGGTCGTCGGCCCGCCGATCGCGGTCGGCGGCGGGCCGGTCGCGGTCGCGATCGCCCCCGACCAGGCGCCCCGGGCCTCCTTTTCGGTGTCCGCACCGAGCTCCCGGCCCGGCCTGCCGATCGGCTTCGACGCCTCGGCGTCGAGCGACTCCGACGGCTCGATCGGCCGCTACGAGTGGAGCTTCGGCGACGGCCAGGGGCTCGCCGACGGCGGCCCCCGCCCGGGCCACGCCTACGGCGCGCCGGGCGCCTACCCGGTGGCCCTGACCGTGACCGACGACGAGGGCTGCTCGACGGCGCTCGTCTACACGGGGCAGACCGCCTCCTGCAACGGGTCGCCGCTGGCAACCGCCGCAGCCGACGTGATCGTCTCCTTTCCGGCGGTCTCCGCGCGCTGTCCGAAGTGGGCCAGGCGCCGGGGCTGCCGGCTCAAGCTGCAGGCGGTGACCAGAAAGCCCACCAGGAAGCGCAGGGCCAAGCCGATGACCCGCCCGGCGGGAGCCAGGATCAAGGCGGGGCGGAGGAAGGTCGTCGCCCTGAAGCCGAAGGCGCGCTTCCGGTCCCGATTCCCCGTGGGCCGGAAGGTGCTGGTCAGGGTGACGCTGAAGGTCAAGGGCAGGAGCAAGCGGGTCGGATACCGGAGGCTCAGGGTCGTCCGCTAGATCGGTTTCCCAGCCGACCGGGCCGCGAATCGACCGAGGGCCGGCCTGCTCACCATTCTCTTCATGTAAGCGATCTCGAGGGTCAGATCACCTTTTAGCCCAGGAGCGGACCGAGTTGCCCGCGGGAGTTGATGTCGAGCTTGCGGTAGGTGTTTGAGAGGTGATACTCGACCGCCTTGACGGTGACGAAGAGCGCCTGGGCGATGGCGCGATTGGTCATTCCCGACGCGGCCATTCGGGCGACTCGACGCTCACTCGGAGTCAGGGATGGGACCCCGGTGTCGGAATCCCGTGAGGATCGAGCACCCGCGGCCTCCAGCTCGACTCGAGCGGTCTCGGCGAGGGCCAGCGCTCCCCCCTTTCGGCGTCGATGTGCCCGGTGCGGAGGAGCTCTCGCGCATCGGCCCTTCGCCGTCCTCGGCGCAAAGCGGCGCCCAGGTCGACCAGGGCATGGGTGCGCTCCAGCCGAGGTGGCAGCCCGTCCAGCGCAGCCACGGCTTTGCGGTGCAGGTCGATCGCGTGCTCGCCGCGCTCGGCCCGCGCCGCCGCTCGCAATGCGCGCGCGATCGCCGTCGGCGCGCCACCCTTGCGGGCTGCTGAGAGGGCGCTTTCCGCCAGCTCTCGCGCCTGGGAGCGATTGCCCATCAGGCCGGCCGCCAGCGCCGCATCTGCACGCCACGGAATCGCGCTCGGGCATTCGAAGCCCGCGGCGCCGAGGAGCTCGCCGGCTCTGAGCAGCTCATCAAGCGCCTCGTCGGGACGCCCGGCCGCCGCCAGCAGGCGTCCCTCGGCAATCAAGATCAACGGGTACTGGGTCGACGCCCGCAGTGACTCGTCGTCGCGCACGAGCGCCAAGGCCCCCTCGGCCTCGCGAAGTTCACCGCGTTCGACCAGACCCATCACCAGCATCGCGGTGCCCGTGCCCACGAACGCCGACCACCCGTCTTTGCGCGCTTCCAGCGCGGTCTGGGAGTCGGCTACCGAGTCGCTGATCCGCCCGCGAGCGAAAAGCGGCCAGGCGCGACAGTAGGAGGCGTTCGCGAAGGCCATCGGCGAGCCCCGCAGGCGAGCATCCGCGAGCACCGCGTCACATACCTCGAGGCCGAGCTCCACCTCATCGGCCACGAGGAGCGCTCCGGTCACCAGCGACCAGGTCACACCGTCGCCGGTGGCGGAGCCGAGGAGCTCTCCGTCGCCCCAGGCCCGAATGGCGAGCGCGGCCACCTCGTCCTTTGCATCCCCTTCAAAGGCACGCTTCATCGCGAGCTGTGCGAGCAATCCGCGCTCACCCGGCGTCGGCCGCTCGCCGTCGGCCGGGAGCGGTGGCGCGGGTGCTCGCCGCGCCTCGTCGCGAAGCCCCTCCATCAGCGAGGCGGCCGACCACCAATCGGCACGCAACTCCTTGTGAAGCTCGGCGCCGGGATCGTCGAGGCCTTGGACGCCGCGCTCGAAGGCCGCCGCCGCCTCCTCCGGGCGGCCTTGGACCAACAACGCCCTGCCGAGTTCCCGGCAGACCAGTGCCGCCTGATCGCGATCCTCGACGAGATCGGCCGCCTCGGCCAGGCGCTCCGGCGCTGCCGCTCGCCCGAGGGTCGCCTCGGCGCGGCCCAGCTCGACGAGCAACTGGCCGCGCTCCTCCTTCGGCGCGGGCTCGTCCAATGCACGGCTGAGCCAATCGGCGGCAGCGCCGCTGGCACCCTGTGCGACCGCACGGTCGGCCGCCGCGCGAAGGGTCGAGACGACCCAGGGGTCTCCCTGACGAGCGGACTGCGCCAGATGCGCGGCGAGCACCTCGGGGCCGGCTCCCTCGCCGGCCAGCAGGTCAGCCGCCGCCCGGTGCAGGCCGCCGCGTTCGCCCGGGCCGATGTCGGCGTGGATCGCCCGGGCCACGAGCGGGTGGACGAAGCCGAGCGGTTCGGCGGCTCGAAAAATCTCGGCCTGCGCCAGAGCGTCGAAGGCCCTCGAGGCTTCGGCCTTGTCGAGGCCGGCCAGCTCGGCTGCCTGAGGCATTGTCGGCCCGTCGCCGAGCACCGCCACCGCACGCGCGAATGCCACCGCGGCCGAGCCGAGCCTCACGAGTCGGACCAGGACCGAGCGCGTCACCGACTCCGGAGCCAACCGCTCCAGCGCCTCCGGACCGAGCGCCTCCGCCGGGATCCTCGCCAGCTCCAAGAGCAGCTCCCGCAGATAGAAGGGGTTGCCGTTGGTCATCGCCGCGCAGCGCGCCGAGAGATCGCCTGTCGAGGCCCCCAGCGCGTCTTGGACGAGCACATCGACGGCAGCCGGGGACAGGGGACCCAGCGCGATGCGCTCGACCCGCGGGTCGGTGACGATCGTCTCCAGATGAAGGCTCTCGACGCCGGGCTCACGCCGTCGATGCGCGAGCAGAACCGTCACCGGAAGCTCGTCGAGCCTGCCCAGCAGGTAACCGAGGAAAAACAGAGAGACCTCGTCCGCCCACTGCGCATCGTCGATGCTGAGCAGCAGCGGTCCCGCTTCGGCGAGGTCCGAGATCGCCCATACCAATGCGTACGCCACCGCGAGCACCGCCTCGGCCTGGGATCCGACCAGGGCCGGCGCCGAGCGATCGAACAGCAGAGCGGCAGTTGAGGCGGCCCCCTCCAGGAGCTCCTCTCCGTTCGACCTCGCCCTCGTCAGAGCACCGCGCAGCAGCCGGCGAGCCAATCCCCACGGGAAGCCTCGTGAGAGCTCCTCGCCTCGGGCCGTGAGGAGCGTGAAACCGCGCTTGCTCCCAAGCCGGCCCGCTTCGGTGAGCAGCCGCGACTTCCCCAACCCGGCGGCGCCCTCGATCGCCACCATGCGGCCGGTCCCCTCTCGCGCGCGTTCCAGCTGGCGCTCGACGGTGGCCATGTCGGCCTCCCGCTCGAGAAATGCTTCGGTATCCATCACCCCGCCATCCGACCCCGTCATCGATTCGAGTCTACGACTTGGGTCGCGCTGGCCGGCACGGAAATCCTGGGGTCGCCCCTAGGGCAAGGACGGCACCGGTCGGGAATGCTGGGTCGGTGAAGAGGGGAAGCCCAGAACTCTCCAGACGCGGAGTCCTTTTCGCGATCGCGGCGGCGGCGCTTGTCGTCGCCGGGATCCTCGCCGCGCCCGCGTCCGCCAGTACGCCGGGCACATACGAATTCAGCGGCGAGGTCGCGGGCTGCGAATACCTCATCGGTCTCGATTCCGGCGCGCAGCAGATCGACCTGGAAACGAAGAACTGCGAAGAAGGCGCGCTGACGATGACCGCCGAAGCGGAATACGTGGGAGGGGCGATCACCCTCGACTACGTGACCGCAACCGGGACCATCGACGGCAAATCGGTCAACCTCGCCGAGAGCATGGCCAATTCGACCTTCACGATCGGCTTCGATATCGAAAGCCTCGCCGAAGAGGTGGTCGAAGGCGCGGACCAGAGCACCCTGGAACCGGCGATCGAAGCGTACGCCGGTGCCGCCAGCGATCGGATCGCCGCCGCCGCATTCGAACGGGTTGTCGGGGGTGTCTTCAGCGAAAACAGGGTGGTGAGGCAGGTGGAGGGGACCGAGGAAGAACTATGCGACGCATATTCCAACGAAACCGTCAACCATACGAACGACAATTGCTACCCATCCGCATGCCCGGAAGGCTGCGAAAAGGTCACCCCGATCTTTGCCGAAGTGGGGAGCCCTGGCCCTGGCATCGAAGGGGAATCGAGCCACCTGGGCCTTGCCCGCACCGCGGCGGCCGGCGACAAAGAATCGGCCGGCAACAAGACATCAAGAGAACGCGAAGAAGAAAACGAAGAGCTCTGCCCTGCGGTCAACAACGCGCAGAAGAAGTTCATCTTCGCCTGCCTGCCGACCGTCATCCGCGGCAATGTCGAAACCGGCTCCAAGCCGCTGGTGTTGCTTCCGGGCGCTGTGCTGATCTTCTTGCCGCTCGGCGGCACGAGCGTGCTGGACCTGAGCACCACGCCGACGATCAGCTCGACCGCATCGGTGATCTCCCTGGGCGGGGTGGTCGCCGGCTACAACGGCAAGGTCAAGGCACCGACCGTGGCACTGTCGGCGGGCGTCGTCGACATGGCACACGACCTGACGATCGAAGGCGAACACGTCGATCTGGGCAGCGTCGACATCCACGACCTGCTCGGCGGAACGCCACCCGAAGTCGCCGGTAGCTCCGACCTGGGCCAATGGATCAATTTCGCGACCTCGGTGGTCGCCCTGAACCTGCCGGCCGAAGGCATCTTCGACGAAAGCATCTTCTCCGCGCCGACGCTGGTCGGGGGCGCCCAGGTCACCGCCGACCCCAAGGTCGACTTCACCCTCGGGCCCACCTCGAGAATCACCGCTTCGGGCCGTGGCGGCGGCGGCGGCGAAGGCGCCAACGACATCGGCGGCAAGCCCGAGGGCGAAGCAGCGGGCGGCGCAAAGGACGAATACGGCGGTAGTCACGGTGGCTACGGGGGGTATGTCGGCTCGACCACGACAACGTCGGAAAACTGGGGGATCTGGCAGGAAAAGCAGGGCCGCGGCCCGACCTTTGGCAACCCGTTCGCGCCGACCGAGCCGGGCTCCGGGGGCAGCGGAGGCGACGACGTCGCCCGCGGCGCCAACGGCGGCGGCGTCATCCGGATCGACGCTCCAAAGGCGTCGGTGCGGGTCGAGGGCAGGATCGACGCCGACGGCAACGGGCTCGACCATCGCTTCTCCGACGAAGACACCGGTGGCGCCGGCGCCGGCGCCGGGGGCTCCGTCTACGTCAGCACCAAGTCACTCCTCGGCGGCGGAGAGATCAGCGCCGACGGCGGCGGCTACTGCGTCGAATGCATCAACGGCTTCGGTGGCATGGGCGGGGGAGGTCGGGTGGCTCTCGTCTATGGCGCCGACGACGAATGGCACGGCACCGCGCATGCGCACGGCGGCGTCGACCAGCAGTACACGGGCTTCGAAGATTATTACTTCGCCGGCACCGGTGGCGCGGGCACCGTCTTCACCCGCCAGGCGAAGTTCGACAGCCACGGAAACGTCGAAAGCGGCCTGGGCGCTTTCCCGTCCGGAACCCTGACCATCGACGGCGGGCGCCCGGTGGGTACCTATCCACCGCCGGACGGGACGCCGATCGATCTCACCTGGAGCTCGCAGCAGCGGAAGCTGGTGCTGACCGGTGAGGCGCGCGCCTACGCCGGCGCCCTGAGCTTCGGGGAGATCGATGTACTCGGCGGGTCCGACCTGACGACCGAGTTCAGCCTCAGGAAGCTCGATGTCACCGCCGGGGCACTGAACGTCGACGCCGACAGTCGTATCGACATGACCGGTCGTGGATACGCGGGGGGCTCACCGGGTTACGACGACTCCGAACCGGAAGGCGGCGCCGCGGAAGCCGCTCCGGGTCAGACTCCCGCCGTGAGGGACTACGGCGGTTCGCACGGCGGCGCCGGGGGGGCACCCTCGGGATACCTCCATCCGGAAAGCGGCGATCGGCCGAGTTCGACGTATGACGATCCGCAGAACCCGGCTCTGCCCGGCGGTGGCGGCGCCGGCAACTCGGATTCCGCGACCGGCAATCCAGGCGGCGGAGTGCTCGACGTCAACGCCGGCACCCTCCAGCTCGACGGCCTGCTTGCGGCTGACGGCGAGGACAACAACGGGCCAAACGAGGACGACCCGACCCCCTTCTCGCTGGTCGGCGGCGCCGGCGCCGGCGGCAGCGTGCTCGTCCACGCCGAAGCGCTCAGTGGGTCGGGAGTGGTGCGCGCCGACGGTGGTTGGGCCTGCCTGACCGGAGAAGGCCCGCCGCTCCTGCCCGAAGGAAACACATGCAACTATGGCGGGGGGTCGTCCGCGGGTGCCGGCGGTGGCGGCCGGGTGGCGGTCTACGCTCACCGCTGCGGTTGGGCCGGGGAGCTGCGCGCGGCGGGTGGCATCTCCCAGAACGCGATCGGCAGCGACAACGCGGAACAGACGACCGGCGGGCCCGGCAGCACCTACTTCTCAGAACTCGACTCCACCTGTCCGTCGGAAAGCGGTGAAGCGAGTCCTTCTGAAAGTCCCCGGCCCCCGGAATCGACGCCCTCACAGCCTCGCCGCAGAGCGCCGAAGCTCTGGCGGCTGAAGCTGCGAGGCCGGATGCTCAGCCTGCGTATCAGCGAGCCCGGGCTTGTCGAAGTGAGGCTCGCGCGGTGCGGCGTGAAGCGCCGGCGACACCATCGTCGGCGGCGCGTCGCTCGCAGGTGCGCGCTGGCCAGGAGGTTCACGGTGCGAGCAAAGCGGGCGGGGGGCCTCCGCATTCCGTTGCCGCGCAACCTGCGACCGGGTCGCTATCGCCTGCGGGTTTCGGCAATCGACCTGGCCGGGAACCGCGCCCGCGTGCTGAACCGCACGGTAGTGCTTCGCAAGCACCGCGGTTGAGTGCTGTCGACGGTGCAATGAGACCAGTTGGAGCCCCACACGCATTTGGTCATTGGTTGGTGGTAACTCGGCCTCTCGGTCCTGCTCGGCACCGGGAAGGCACGTTCACGGCGGCGCCCGGATCGCCCTTCGGGGGCCTGAAAGGGCCCTACGCCGTGGCGATCGGCGACCTCAACGGAGACGGCAAGCCCGACCTCGCCGTGACCGATGCCCATTCGAACGGCGTATCGGTCCTCCTCAACGACGGCTGACGCACCGACACGAAACGGACACATCCGCCGTGTTCTCTGCCGATCACGGTCGAACGTCGCCCGCGAGCTCGATTCGCGTCGGGCGCAGCTCTCCTCAGCCGCTCATGACCGCGCCGCGGTCGGGCAGGCGGGCGCACCAGGCGGCGAAGAGGACGATGGCGACGGCGGCCCCGAGCCAGTGGACGCCGATCAGGACGGCGAGGGCGCTGGGGATGCCGGCGAGCACGGCGCCGAGCAGGGTCGGGCCGATGGCGAGGCGCAGCATCAGCGCGGTCAGCGCCGAGCAGGCGATCCAGGCCGCCGGGCCGACCAGCCAGCCCCAGTCCACGAAGAAGCCGTGCGAGAAGAGCAGGCCGAGGACGGCGGAGAGCGCCGCCACCGCGATCAGCTGAACGGCGGCGGCCCGCCAGAAGATGCCCATGCTCATCGGCCCAGCCTACGCGCTCCGCCATAATCAAAACACCCGGGGCGGTTAGCTCAGTTGGGAGAGCGCCTGCCTTACAAGCAGGAGGTCACTGGTTCGAGCCCGGTACCGCCCATCGCATTGAACGAGGAGACCCGAACCACGGAAAGGCTGCTCGCGCGGCGCCCCGAGCCGTCGGACCTCGACGGCTACCGGGCGCTGCTCCTCGACCCCGACGTCGAGGTCCGCCTGCGGGCGGCCGGCGCCGCTCCCCTTGATGAGGACGGGGTGGCCGCGCGGCTCGCCGCCGACGAAGCGCACTGGGAGCGGCACGGCTTCGGGCCGTGGGCGCTCTCGGAGATGGACGGCGGCAGCTTCGTCGGGCGCGGCGGCATGCAGTGGACGAGCCTCGACGGCCGGCGGGTTGTCGAGCTGCCCTGGGCGATCGCCTCGGCGCACTGGAACCGCGGGTTCGCGACCGAGGCCGCTGCCGCCGCCCTCGAGTGGGCCCGGGAACGGGAAATGGAGGAGGCGATCGCCCTCGTCACTCCCGACAACGACGCCTCGCGGCGGGTCGCCGAGAAGGTCGGGCTGCGCGAGGACGGCCAGACGATCCACGCCGGCCTGCCGCACCTCGTCTACAGGCTGGCGCTCGTACTAGAGGCCCGTCCTCAAGGCTTCGCAGTTCAGCGCTGAACGTGGAAGCGCACCCAGTGAGAGTCGCAGCGGTGCTTGCCGACCTTGTCCCGCACGCGGATCGCGCCATGCAGACGGTGATTGCCCAGCCGCCCTCGAATATAGACGTCGTCGGTGGAACCGACCTGGTGATCGTGTACGCGGTTGTTGCGCAGCAGTCGGCTGGGCAGGAATCCACTCTCCGTGTCGATCAGCACGGAGCCGCCCTGGCAACGTAGGCGAATAGAGAAGTGCTTGATTTCAACACTCCCGCGGTGAAAGGCCATGCGGATTTGGCGGCCCTGTGCCGTGCGTCCCTTGGAGGTGCTGCCGTGGCTCTCTTGCGCGGCAATGGCACCGTCGCTGATGATGCCTCCGCCCACGGCAACGCAGATCGCCGCTGTGATCAGCTGCTTCAACATCGGGGCTTCACTCTCCCTGTTGGATTGCGGTGACTTCTTCGAGTTATCTTCGGCCTACCCCTCACGGGTGGTCCCAAACCGATCTCGACGAGGACCGCGACTGACGCTCTGCATAGTGTTTCTTGAGTCGTGCGCCGATCCCGGCGCTTATCGGTGAGAGGGAGGCCATCGATGGGCAACGAGCCCGCGAGGAACAGGAGCGCCCGCCTTCGCCCCCCTCGGTGGCGAGTCGTCGGCCTGCTCGCGGCGGTCGTGGCGCTGCTCGCCGTCCCGGCCCCGGCGGCAGGCGGGAAGGCGTCGCCCGCACGCCCCGAGACCTCCGTCGGCTTCTGGGCCGGCGAGTCCGTTCCCGGCACCGACTGGAGCGACCCGAGCTCCTACTGGAACCGGCGCAGCACCCGTGCCTACACGCACGGTCTCTGGAAGGTCCTGCATCGCAACCGGATCCCCCTCTACTTCGGCCTTCGCTACAAGCGGGACTTCGGCCCCGTGCCCAACGGCGAGCCCCACCGCGTCGACGGGCTCGCGATCATCCGCAAGGCAAACCGGCTGCGGGTGCCGGTATGGGCCTGGGTCCTGATCCCCTACACGGACGGCTACTGGGCATGGGAGGGAGCCGCCGCCGAGCAGTTCAACGCGGTCAGGTCGCTGACGCGGTGGTCCGAGAAGAACGGCGTGCGTCTGCAGGGAGTGGTGCTCGACCCCGAGAGCCCTCTGAACACGCCCTTCGAGGCGTCGGCGACCGTACTCGGAGGAGGCGACCCCAACGCCCTTTCCTCCCTCTTCGGGGAAACCGTGGCCCCGGCCGCCCAGTGCGCGGCGTGGCGCGGCTACCAGCGAATCCTGAGCTGGGGACAGCGACACCACGTGAAGATCTCCGCCGCGCCCAGCGCCTCCGCGCTCGACGACGTCTACGACAGCAGCCTCGCACTGCAGGACGCGGCCAACTTCATCGTGCCGACCGGGCCTTGGCACGAGATGTTCTTCCAGGCCTACCGCAGCCTCTTCTCCTACTACCTCGGCGAAGACCCCGGCTCCGGGATCATCACCTCGTACCTGCGCACGGCCCGCCACTGGTTCGGCCGCGGCGGGCAGGTCACCCTCGGCAGCGCCGGGCGCGGGAAGTACAAGCGCCTCGTGAACCTGATCCACGACGTCCGCCTCCTGGCGACGCTGGGCGTCAGCCACGTGCCGATCTACTCGCTCGAGAGGACGGTGCGGGCCTACGGAGGCCCACGCGCGGTGGGCCTCCTGGCCAGGGCGGCCAAGGAGCCGCTCACGGGCCGCAAGCGCAGGAAAGCGACCTCCTCCCTGGCGCGGGCGGAGGCGCTGCGCGCGGCGATTCGCGCCTCGGACACCAGGACGGCGGTCGCGACGCCCGCGATCACCGCGAGGTTCGGCACGCCGCGGCGCCCAACTCCTGGCCGAACGCTTGCGGCGCGTAGCATCGGCGTGCCGCAGGCGTTCGGCCCGCCGCGGCGCATCGGCCGGGCCTATGACGCCCGGTTCCGCAAACCGGCTACGGTCGAATGTGGACTCGCGACGAACGGAGGAGAGGGATGGACATCGACAGCTCTCGAGGCCGAGCCGTCGGACCTGGGGCGCGATGGCGCCCGGCTGGGAGGACCGCAACGACTGGATGATCTCCACCGCCCGGGGCGGTCAACCGATGGATCGTCGAGCAGGCCGACCCACGCGCCGACCAGGTCGTGATCGACATCGCCGCGGGGCCCGGGGACCTGGGGTTTCAGGTCGCAGAGCTGGTCGGGGGCGGTGGCCGGGTGATGTCGACCGACTTCGCGCCGGAGATGGTCGAGGTCGCCCGCCGTCTCGGTGAGGCGCGCGGCGTCGGAAACGTGGACCACGCGGTCCTCGACGCCGAGCGGATGGGCCTCGAAGACGACTGCGTCGACGCGGCGGTCTGCCGTTGGGGCTACATGCTGATGGCCGACCCCGGCGCCGCCCTGCGCGAGACCCGGCGCATCCTGCGCGAGGGCGGCCCGCTCGCCTTCGCCGTCTGGGCGTCCCCGGAGCGCAACCCCTGGGCGGCGCTGCCGGCCGCCACCCTGGTCCAGCGAGGGCATCTCCCGCCGCCGGAGCCCGGCGCGCCGGGCATCTTCGCCCTCGCCGACCCGATCGGCTCCGCGAAATCGTCGCCGACACCGCTTCGCCGACGGCGGTCGAGGAGATCGAGTTCGACTTCCCTACGCCGACGCAACACCTCTGGGACTCGCTCGTCCGCCTGGCGGGCCCGCTCGCCCGGGCGCTCGACGAGCTGCCCGACGAGGAGCTGGAGGCCACCCGCGCCGCGATCCTCGCCAGCCTGGAGCCCTTCCGCGACGGTGACGGCGCCTACTCGGCGCCGGCGCTCTCCTGGGGGGTGCTGGCGCGCTGACCCATTGCCCGGGCGGCACCGCACGGGCCGGGCCGCGCGAAGATGACACCCGAGGACTCCGGATCCGGTTGCCGCGTGTTCAGTACCCTGAAGGCACCTACGGCAGAGGAGAATGGCGTGAAGCGGAGGAAGTTCCTGATCGTGGCGCTGGCCGCGCTGGCGGTTCTGGCGATCGGCTCGAGCGCCGAGGCGATCAAGCTGCGGGCCGGCAACATCATCATCGTCGCCGACGGCGGCTTCACGCCGACCAAGCTCCCCCGCCACGAAAACGCTCCGATCACGATCCACGGCGGCGGCAAGATCTCGACCGTTGACGGCCAACTGCCGCCGATCCTGGAAACGATCGACATCGAATTCGACCGCCACGGCGCACGTCGACACGGTCGGCCTGCCCGTATGCAGGCCCGGCCAGCTCGAGCGACGACGGTCGACAGGCGCCGCAAGCAGTGCAAGAAGGCGATCGTCGGCAAGGGCAGCGGCTCGGCGATCGTCAAGTTCCCCGAACAGGCCCCGATTCCGGCCTCCTCGCCGATCACGATCTTCAACGGCCCGAAGAAGCACGGCAATCCGACGGTTTCGCCCACGCCTACCTGAGCAACCGGTCGTTACCACGTTCATCGTCCCCGTGGAGATCGAAAGATCCACAAGGGCATCTACGGCTACCGGATGAAAGGCGGATCCCGAAAATCGCCAACGGCGCCGGCATCCCGATCAAGGGCTCCCTGAAGATCGGCAAAAAGTGGACCTTCAAGGGCAAGAGGCACAGCTACATCAGCGCCCGTTGCGAGAACGGGAGGCTCCAGGCCCGCGGCAAATTCCACTTCAAAGACGGGACCTTCCTCTCGGGCACGTTCCTGCGTCCCTGTCAGGTTCGCCGCTGAGCGGCCGTCAGCCCGGCGCGGGTGTGCGCAGCTCGGGCATGGCGGTCCCGCCGCGCCGCTGCTGATGTGGGCGACGAGGTCGAAGAAGTAGTCGTTGCGGCCGCGCCGCACGCGGAGGGGAAGGCGCGCCGGGCGCGCCGGTGGGCGGCGGCGACCGCGCGGAAGGAGCGCTCGTGAGCGCCGCTCCAGCGGATCCCGAAGATCTG
Organism: uncultured Solirubrobacterales bacterium; assembly: GCA_963727615.1. GTDB lineage: Bacteria > Actinomycetota > Thermoleophilia > Solirubrobacterales > 70-9 > VRUE01. Next base: position 60,055 of record CAVSHD010000005.1, on the reverse strand, counting down.
GCGGACCCGCGGCGGCAGGGTCCCCTTGATCAGATGGTTCTGGAGCGCGAGGTTGCCGCGGGCGGCGGTGGGGACCGGCTGTCGGAAGGCGACCATCGGAGCCATCTCGAGCGCGTGCTCGGTCGCCTCCAGGTCGGGTGAGGCGAGTTGCGCCGAGAACCAGTCCTCGAACTCGCGGTGGCTCCCCGGCATCTCCTCCCGAGGCAGGCGGAAGAGCTCGCCGAAGCGGACGTAGTCCTGCCAGAGCGACTCGCGCTCCGCCTCGGCGAGGGGCCGCACCAGCGCTTCGTACATCGCCCGCCCGGAGTCGGCGATCACGGCCAGCGTCCAGAGCATCAGCTCGGGGTCGAAGGCCGAGTAGGGCGTCCCGGCCGGATGGCGGCCGGCCGCCTCCGGTAGCTCGCCGCGGATCTTCTCGTGCAGGTCATGGACGCCGGCGAGCGCCGCGTCGGCTTCGGCCCGGGTGCCGAGGAAAACCGTCTCCTGGATCTTGGCGGTGCGCGCGAGGCGCTTGAAGGGCTTGTTCGAGGCTCGCGTGCTGAGCATCGTGCCCGTGTAGGTGAGCGGTTCGAGGGCCCCGATCAGGAGCGCCCGCTGGCCGTAGAGCAGGCCCACCGAGCGCTCACCGTGGACCGTGCGGGCGAGCGAGCGGCCGGGCGGGAAGTAGTAGTGCTCGTCTGTGGCACCGGCGGACACCGCCGCAGAGGCTAGCGCGGGGTCTCGCCGGCCGCCTGCTGCTCGTCGGCGCTCGCGGCGGGCTCGGCCCCGATCTCGGCCTCGCCGCCGGCGGTTGCGTGGGCGGCGAAGATCTCGTCGAGGTCCTCGCGCGAGAGGGTCTCGCGCTCGAGTGCGTTGGCGGCGAGGTCGTCGAGGCACTTGCGATGCGACGAGAGCAGCGCCCGGGCGCGGCGATGGGCGTCGCGGGCGAGCATCATCGCCGCCACGTCGACGTCGCGGCGGGTCCTGTCGGAGAGGGCGTAGTCGCCGCTCGGCAGGGCGATCGGCGGCGCGCCCTCGGCGTCCAGGGCGACCCCCATGCCGAACTCACCGACCATCTGTTTGCAGACGGCGTGAACGCGGGCGAGGTCGTCGACGGCGCCCGAGAACGAGGTCCCGAAGACCTCTTCCTCGGCGGCCCGGCCGCCGAGCAGGGTGACGACCTCCTTGCGCAGCTCCTCGCGCGAGCGCAGGTAGCTGTCCTCCTCGGGCGAGTGGCCGACGAAACCGAGCGCCGGCCCGCGCGGGACGATGCTGAGGATCTCCGGCGGGTCGAGCCCGAGCAGCTGCCGGCATAGGGCATGGCCGGCCTCGTGATAGGCGACGATCCGGCGCTCCTTGGCGTTCAGCCTGCGCGCCTGCTGGGCGCCGACCGACTGCCGCAGCAGAGCCTCGTCGAGGTCTTCGCGTGCCATCGCCTTGCGCCCGGCCCGCCCGGCGATGATCGCGCCCTCGTTGAGGGCATTGGCGAGCTGGGCACCGGTCATCCCGGTCGTCTTGCGGGCGACGTCGCGCAGGTCGAGGTCGGGGCCGAGCGGCTTGCCGTCGGCGTGAGCGCGGAGGATCGCCTCGCGCCCGTCGCGGTCCGGGGAGAGACCAGCACCTGACGGTCGAAGCGGCCCGGTCGCAGCAGGGCACGGTCGAGCTTGTCGACGTGGTTGGAGGCGGCGATCACGATCACGGTCCCCTTCGCCCGCTCGAAGCCGTCGAGCTCGACCAGGAGCTGGTTGAGCGCCTGCTCGCGCTCGCTCGTGCCTCCGTCGCCGCCCTCGGCGCTGCGGGCGCCGCCTATCGCGTCGAGCTCGTCGATGAAGATCACCGCCCGGCCCGACTTGCGGGCCTCCTTGAACAGCCGCCGGATCCGAGCCGCGCCACGGCCGACGAACATCTCGACGAAGCTCGAGCCAGAGGCGGAGAAGAAGTCGACTCCGGCCTGCGCGGCGACGGCGCGGGCGAGCATCGTCTTCCCGGTCCCCGGCGGGCCGTAGAGGAGCACGCCGCGCGGTGCCTGCGCGCCAAGCGCCGCGAAGCGGTCGGGGTCCTTGAGCCAGGCGGTCACGTCCATCAGCTCGTCCTTGGCCGCGTCGACGCCCTGCACGTCCTCCCAGAGGACCGGATGGGTCTTGCTCGCCTTGACCGTTTCCGGCTTGGTCGAGCCGACCGTGCTGCGCAGGAGGGTGACGAAGACGCCGAGCAGCGCGGCCATGAAGAAGACCCCGAAGACCGGGTACCAATCGAAAAAGAATTCCGTGATGTTCCCCGCCGGCAGCGACCCGCTCAGATCCATGCGCAGTCACGGTAGACGACGGGGGGCCCAATTCAAGGGAATTTTCGTGCCCGCTCCCTCGCACATCCGTCTAGGCGGGCGGCGGTCGGGGCTCAGGAGCGCTCTACCTGGGAGCCGCCGACGATCGCCTCCTCGCCGGTGTCGGCGAACAGCACCCAGGCCTTGTTGCCGCCGTCGTAATCGGGCGCCCAGAGCTTCAGGGTCGCGTCCCGGCTCCAGACCGTGACCTGCTCGGAGCCGGTCTCCGCCTCGCCCCGCCAGACCTGGACGAAGGGGTTGCCGGCGAGCTCCTCGCCGATCGTCGTCGGCCCACGGTGCCCCGGGTGGACGACCGTCTCCGGCGGCAGCTCCATCAGTCGCATGACCGAGGCCCGCAGGTCCTCGATGCCACTGGCGCCGGGCGCCATCGTGCCGCCGACGGTGCCCTTGAAGAGGACGTCGGCGGTGAAGACGTCGGTGCCGTCGACCAGGTAGGCGAGGTGCCCCGAGGCGTGCCCCGGGGTCAGCATCGCCTCGATCTCGAGGCCGCCGACGCTCAGCGACTCGCCGTCGGCGATCGTCTCCGCGATCTCGAGCTCGGGCAGCTCGGCGGCGGCGTCGACGTGGGCGACCATCGGCACCCCGCCGAGCCTCTCTCCGGCCGCGCCGAGGCCGGCGACGTGGTCGAGGTGGGGGTGGGTGATGAGGATCCGGGCGATCTCGATCCCGTCGCGCTCGGCGCGCTCCAGCAGCGGGTCAAGGTCGTCGTTGCCGTCGATCAACACCCCCTTGCCGCCGGCGCCCTCGGCGACCAGGTAGGCGTTGGAAAGCCACTGCGGGTTCTCTGTCCTCTCGACGATCATGCCGGCGCCCCTACCGTACTGCCCTCGAGCAGGGTGCGGGCGACCAGCTCCGGGTCGTCCCAGGTCGGCGTGTGGCCGACGTCCGGCAGGGTGAGGAAGCGGGCGCCGGCAGGGCGCCGGGCGGGCTTCGGCGGCCCGACCAGGCGGTCGAGCTCGGCCCAGGCGATCGTCACCGGGACGTCCTCCGGGTAGCCCGCCGGGTCGAAGAGGTGCGTCCGCATTGCCCGGTTCGCCCCGGCGTAGCCGCTGGCGTCGATCCAGCCGAGGACCAGCTCCCTGCCCTGCTCGACCGGGACTCGCTCGGGGTGCGCCGCGAAGGTGCTCAGCATCGCCTCGCGCGGGCGCCGCAGGCGCAGCGCCGCCGAGACCAGCGGCCGCACGCGGCCGGCCCAGCGGTGTGGGTCGCGCCGTCGCGGGCCGAGCGGCGCCCGCCAGAGGCCGGCCGGCGAGAGGGTCGTCACCGAGGCCGCCCAGCGGCGCCGGCCCATTTCCAGCGCCACCCAGCCGCCGAGGCTGTTGCCGGCGACGTGCGGGTGCTCGATGCCGAGCTCCTCGCAGCGGTCCCTGATCGCAGCCGCCATGTTGGCGGCGCTCGGCTCGATGCCGTCGGGGAGCGGCGGCGCCTCGCCGAAGCCGGGCATGTCGAGGACGATGACCTCGCGCTCGGCCGAGAGCAGGCCGACGACGGGCTCCCAGATCACCCGGCTGGCGCCGAGGCCGTGCAGGAGCAGCAGCGGCTCGCGGCCGGGGCCCGGCGCGCTCAAGTGGGTCCCGGCTTCGCGAACAGGGCCTGCACGTCGCCGATCCGGCGCTCGCGGAAGCCGGCCTCCGAGGAGCTCAGGTAAAACGACCAGAGACGCCGGAAGCGCTCGTCGTAGCCCTGCTTGCGGAGGCGATCCCAGGCCCCGGCGAAGCGCTCGCGCCAGGCGGCGAGCGTCAGCGGGTAGTGGTCCGTGATGTCCTCCGACCAGACCGGGCGCAGCTCGGTGTCGCGGGAAACGCACTCGCGGATCAGGCGCTGGGACGGAAGGCAGCCGCCCGGGAAGATGTGGGTGTTGGCGAAGCTCCGCGCGCCCTTCTCGATCTCGTAGAGGTCGTCGTCGATCGTGATCGCCTGGAGCAGCATCAGGCCTTCGGGGGCGAGCAGCTCGTCGCAGCGACGAAAGAACTCGTCGAAGTGCTGCCAGCCGACCGCCTCGATCATCTCGACCGAGACCAGCCGGTCGTAGGTCCCGCGCAGGTCGCGGTAGTCCTCGAAGAGGACGGTGACCCGATCGCCGAGCCCGGCCTCCGCGACCCGCCGCTCGGCCAGCTCGCGCTGCTCACGGGAGATCGTCGTCGTCGTCACCCGGCAGCCGTGCTCGCGGGCGGCGTGGATCGCCAGCCCGCCCCAGCCGCTGCCGATCTCGAGCAGGTGGCTCTCGGGGCCGAGCCGCAGCCTGGCGCAGATCCGCTCGAGCTTCTCGAGCTGGGCGCGCTCGAGGCTGGCGCCCTCATCGGGGAAGTAGGCGCACGAGTAGACCATGCGCTCGTCGAGGAAGGCGGCGAAGAGGTCGTTGCCGAGGTCGTAGTGGGCGGAGATGTGGCGGCGGGCGCCCTCGCGGGTGTTTTCGGGCACCAGCCGCCGCAGCCGGTGGGCGAGCCCGCGGGGCCGGGCGACCCAGCCACGCAGGCCGTCGAGCTGGCGCAGCTCGCGGGCCCCGATCCGCATCAGCGAGACGAGGTCGTCGGTCTCCCACTGGCCTTCGACGTAGGACTCGCCGAGGCCGACGCTGCCGCGCAGGAGCGATCCCCAGGCGGCCGGGTCGCGGACGAGGACCGTCGCGCCCAGCTCGGCCTCCGCGGGGCCGAACGCCCGCCGCCGCCCGCCCTCGACCACCTCCAGGCGACCGGCCCGGATCCGGCGCAGCGCCGCGATCGCGGCGGCACGGGAGAGGCGGTGGCTCACGGCGCGACGAACCCCTTCGGGCGCATGCGGGGCAGGATAGGGGTGCTCGGCTCGCGCCGCCTCGAGGAGGGCGGGGCGCCGTCGGCTGTGTCGGCGCTCAACCGTAGGGGCGGTAGACGATCTGCTCGCCGAGCAGCTCGCTGACCGTCGCGAAGCGGTAGCCGCGCGAGCGCAGCGTGTCGATGATCGAGGGCAGCGCCGCGAGGGTTCCCGAGCGGTTGCCGCCGCCGTCGTGCATGAGGATGATCGAGCCCGCCTGGGCGGCGCCGACGACGCGGCTGTAGACGGCGCCGCTGCCCGGGGTGCTCCAGTCGCTGGGGTCGACGTCCCAGGTGATCGTGCGCATGCCGAGGCCGCCGGCGGTGCCGATCACGCTCGAGTTGATGCCGCCGCCGGGCGGTCGGAAGAGGCAGGGCCGGAAGTGGGTGGCGGACTCGATCAGGGAGCTGTCCGGGGCGATTTCCGAGTAGCCCGGATAGAAGCCGTGGTGCATCGTGTGGTTGCCGATCTCGTTGCCTTCGCGCAGGATCCGCCGCATCGTGCTCTCCCGGCCGGGGATCTCCTGGCCGATCTCGAAGAAGGTGCCGACCGCGTGCTTGTCTCGCAGGACGTCGAGGAAGCCCGGGGTGTAGGAGCTCGGCCCGTCGTCGAAGGTGAGGGCGACCACGTTGCGGTCGCGGGGCCCGTTGGTGACCAGGCCGGCGCTGCCGCCGGTGCAGCCGACCGCGCGCACGGGCCGCAGCCGGAAGGCGCGGTAGCCCTGGCCAGGGAGCGACTCGGCACAGCCCCGCCGCGCTCTGCAGCTTTTCGCGGCCTCGATGACGCGCCAGCGGTATCGGTGGGGCGCCAGGCCGGCGCTCGCGGGGTCGAGCGTGACGGTCAGCTTGCGCGCCCCCCGGCGCTTGACCGTCGCCGCGATCACCCGCTTGGCGGTCGTCCGGCCGGCCCTGTCGAAGCGCTCGAGCCCGACCCGGCGGTGGGGGTTGCCGGCGCCGCCGAGGCAGATACGGCGTCCCGTGCCGCTCGCCCGGCTGAGCTCGAAGCAGAGGTAGGAGGAGTCGTGGCGCCGAGGGCTGGGCTGGCGCTCGAGGCCGGCCAGGGCGACCGGCCGGCTGGTGCGGACGGAGGCGACGAGGCTCTCCCCGGCCTGCCCGAGCTGGGCGCGGACGGGGGCCGCATGGGCGACCCCGGGCGCCCCGAGGAGGGCCGCGCCGAGCACGAAAATGCATGAGATCTTGCGAGATGTTCGGATAGATGCTCCCGGGCCGCCTTGGCGGCGAACAGCTCCCATACTAGACCCGTGGCCGCAACGGACTTAGGTTTCGGGACCGCAGCGGGGCGCGGCTTGCCGTGTTGGGTGTCGGTGTGAGGGCCAGACGCACTCCGGCGCCGGGCTCACGCCTGGCGCTACTGGCGATCGCCTGCCTTACGGCGATCGCATCCACCGCCTCCACCGCCTCCGCCGAAACCGGCGGCGCGGGGGAATTCCCCGTGCCGCCCGAAGAACCCGCCCCTGAAGCGGTGCCGGCGATCCCGGCGACGCCGGCCGGGCAGACGCCGTTCGATCGCCAGGGAATGTGGATCTGGTACATCTCGAAGTCCGAGGGCGGCAGCCTGCCGCGGATCATCGCCAAGGCGAAGCGCTTCGGCATCGGCACCCTCTACGTCAAGTCCGGGGACGCCGGCTCGGTCTGGAGCCAGTTCACCCCCTCGATGGTCTCCACCTTCCACCGCGCCGGGATCGACGTCTGCGCCTGGCAGTTCGTCTACGGCGACCGCCCCGTCGCCGAGGCCAGGGTGGGCGCCGCCTCGGTCCGCCGCGGCGCCGACTGCCTGGTGATCGACGCCGAGGGCGACTACGAGGGCAAATACGCCGCCGCCGACCGTTACATCCGCGCCCTCCGTGCCCGGATCGGCGCCGGCTTCCCGCTCTCGCTGGCCGGCTTCCCCTACGTCGACTACCACCCATCCTTCCCCTACTCGGTCTTCTTCGGCAAGGGCGGCGCCACCTACAACCAGCCGCAGATGTACTGGAAGGCGATCGAAACCTCGGTCCGCGCGGTGTTCGAGCACACCTACCTGTTCAACCGCCTCTGGGGCCACCCGATCTACCCGCTCGGCCAGACCTACGGCGGCGCCGGCCGCAAGTCGATCCAGCGCTTCCGCCGCTTCTCCGTCAGCTACGAAAACCTGGAGCCGAGCTGGTGGGACTGGCAGGAGACGACCGGCGCCGGCTGGCGCGGGCTGAAGGCGAGGATCGACCACCCGATCGTCGGTTACCGGCCGGTGGCCTCGCACCCGTTGCTGAAGCGCGGCAGCCGCGGCGACCTCGTCGTCTGGGCCCAGGAGCACCTGCGCGCGGCCGGCCAGAACGTCCCCGTCACCGGCGTCTTCGGCAAGAGGACCCGCGCCGCCGTCCGCGGCTTCCAGGCCGCCGCCGGCCTCCCCGTCGACGGCGCGATCGGCACCAACACCTGGCGGGCGCTGCTCCGCTACGAACCGATCCGCTGGCTCTGGGCCGGGCGCCGGGCCAAGCGCCACCACGGCGCCCGGGCCTCCCGCGCGATCCCGCCGAGCCGGCCGCTCTCCGCCTCGCTCCCCGCCAAGGCCTACGAGATCCCACCCGGGCCGCGGCCTTGAGATAATGCCCCGCCGGGCCGCCAGGCCCATCCCTCGGGGGCGTAGCTCAGTTGGTTAGAGCGCCGGCCTGTCACGCCGGAGGTCGCGGGTTCGAGTCCCGTCGCTCCCGTTCACTGAATCACCTGCAAATCAGCACTTTCTGCTGGTTGTCGACAGCCAGCGTAGTCGCCGAATCGGGCGGGAGTAGCGGTTGGGAGTAACACGCTTGCTGTTCCCGGCCGCGAGCGCTACGTCGGAGAATGGCTTAAATAGCAGGTCAGACCCGCCCGTCGCAGCCGCGTCGGTTCGACTACCGATGCACGCCACTCCGAAAGGCCCGACCGCGATGTCACGACAACTCATGATTCCCGCCGCAGACACTCAGCTCTATGCCGTCGACGCTCCTGGCGGTACGCCTGCCCTGCTCTTCCTCAGCGGTGGCTTCGGCACCGTGCGGAACTGGAGTCGCGTCATCCGCCATCTCGGCGGCAAGTACCGCACGGTGCGCTTCGACGCGCGGGCGCGCGGAAAGTCAGGCAGATCGGCCGACTACTCGGTAGAGGCGGCCGTCGAGGACATCGGACGGGTCATCGACGCGACCGGCATCGAGCGCCCGATCCTCGTCGGGTGGTCTTATGGCGCCACGATTGCGGTGCGATACGCGGCCCAGCACCCCGGGCGAGTCGGCGGGCTGGTGCTCATCGACGGTGCTTACCCGATCGCTGTGTTCGACGAGGCCGGAAAGCAGAAGGTCCGCGCCCAGTTCCGTCGGTTGGGGTGGATGATGCGCATCCTGGCGGCGCTCGGCCGCTCGGCCCGGATGTCTCCCGCCGAGTCCGCCGACGTCGTGATCGGGATGGACGCCGTCAACGGCGAGCTCGGGCTCGACTTCGCGACGCTGGAGTGCCCGACCGTGTTCGTGGTTGGCACCGGAGCCCACTCGGGCGCCACCGAGGAGGAGATGCGCACGGTGCGCGCTGTTGTCGCCGACGCTGAGGATGCCAGCGAGCGCGTATCCGTATTCGCGACGACACCCCACAAGCACACGCAGATCCTCAGCAAGGCCTCCGACACCGTGGCCGCCGCAATCGAGGCCGTCATCCACGAGTCTTCCTGAGCAGCGTTCGACCGCCCGACACGCCGCATCTTGCGGGCGGGATAGCTGCGCGGGGGGCGTAAATACGATCCCTCGGCGCGAAGTGGTCTTTCAATCAGCGATCCAGGCGCGCCCTGTGGCCTAGGATCGTTCGCGTCTATCAACGGCGCATATCGTGGCTGGCGCCGGTCGGGTTCACGCCTTCAAGCCGTCCGCGACCTGCTCAAGCACAGAGATGTGCTCCTCAGGGCGAAGCGACGACACAGACGATTTACCGCCTTGGCTTAGGGGGACAAAGGAAGGTGGAGTGCAGATATCGGCGTTAAATGGTCTGTCAGATGAGCACAACTCGATGATCGGTGAGCAAGATCTAGCCGTTCTCTTTTGCAGGAGACGTCGCGTCACGACGCCCCCTGTTTCACTCCAGTGGGATGGGGCCGAACAATTGTTGTAGAGGAGTAGGGCAAAGAGGACGCCCGACCTGTCCGGTGGCCTGACGGTCGCCCAGGCGGCCGAGCGGCTGGAGGTGAGCAAGCCGACGGTCCGCAAGTGGCTCGCCGAGGGGCTGCTGGAGCGAGTGGCCGGACTCAAGCCGGTGGAGATAACCCAGCGCAGCGTGATCGCCGTCGAGCGCTGACCAAGGTCCGCTGCGATGGCGGACAAGGAATGGACGCCCGTCTTGCGGGGTCTTGCGGGCGGGCTACACTTTTCAGCATGGAAACTCGCGTGTGGTCGGACCTTCCCGATAAGCACCGTTGGGCGCTGGAGTTGATGGAAAAGCGCTTGGAGAACACCACCCAGCCCGCGAGGGAGCTTTCGGCGCGCGCTGAGGAGCTTCGCGCCCAGGCGGCGCAGACCGACATCGATGGCTATCGCGATGCGGCCCTGATGCTGGCCGACCGGTATGAGCAGGCGGCGGCTTCGCGCCTCGCTTCGGCGTAGCCCTACCGCCTCCCCATCGAGTCCATCCGGGCGGCGATCTCCAACTGCCGATCGAGCAGGGACTCGGCGTCGACCTTGATGCGCGCCAGCTCGGACTTCAGCTCAACGAGCGTCTCCGCGGCCCCCTCGGCGTCGAGCAAGACCTGACCTCGCCATTTGGCGGAGAGCCGGCGAGCGGTGGCCGAAAGACTGGGCAGCTCGACCGTCGCGATTCGCGCCGACTCCTCGAGGAGCTGGGCCTGCTCGGGATTGCCTTGATCGCTCGCGATCAGCTCACGCCGAATCTCGAAGATGGACTCATGGGCGATCGTCGCCGTTTGGAGCAGCAGGTCCAGCTCCTTGATGGCAGTCGGGTCTTCCGGCACGGCGGCCATCCTGTCGCAGCGTCCGGCGCGAGACCTGGCCGACTCCCCGCGAGGTTCCATTGGGCACCAGTGCCCAAACGGTGTTGAATCGGGCGCAATTTACGGCTATTCCGAGGACCGCAGCTGAGTCGCCGGCATCGCCCTCAATCCGCATCAAATAGCGGAATCTGGCCGTCTGAGCCGTCCTCCGGGTCGCTCCTGTCACGCCGGAGGTCGCGGGTTCGAGTCCCGTCGCTCCCGTATCGGCGGCAATCGGCATTGTGGGATCGGTTGCTGCCGTTCGGCGCAGGTCGCGAGCGGCGCCATCCTGGAGGCTTGGGCCACGCATTTGGGTCATAAGAGCTGGCTCGGGCCCGTGCCGAGGCCCCGCCGAGCACTGAATTGGCCACACCGGGACGTGGTGAATTCAGAGCGCGGCGAGGCTCGGCGAGGGGTCAGGTCAGGCCGGCGAGCCCGCCGTCTGGGCGGCGACGAGCTGCTCGACCCACTCGCCGGTGATCTGGCGGGTGGCGACGTTCAGCCGGTTCCAGGTGTTGATCGCCGCGATCGAGAGGACGAGCGCGGCCAGCTGCTCGTCGTCGTAGTGACGGGCGGCCTCGGCCCAGACCTCGTCCGGGACGGGGTCGGGGCGGTCGGCGAGGCGGGTCACGGCCTCGGCCAGGGCCAGAGCGGCGCGCTCGGCGTCGGTGTAGTAGGACGACTCGCGCCAGGCGCCGACCATGAAGATGCGCTCGTCGGGCTCGCCCAGCGCCTTCAGCATGCGGGAGTGGATGTCGACGCAGGCGCTGCAACCGTTGATCTGGCCGGCTCGCAGCTTGACCATCTCCTGCGTCGCCTCCGGCACCTCCGGCCTGCTTCGTCGCGCAGGTCGAGCTTCTGCAGCGCCTGCATCGCGCCCGGAAGCGTCTGGGCGGGATGGTCGATGCGTGGTTCCATGGTGGTCCTCCGCGGTCGTGGGTTGTCGTCCCCTTGACGGCGCGCGAGCGCGCGTCTGTGACAGCGGGTCGTCGAGCTGTCACAACGAGGGTCGATTTTCCTGTCTATGAGGCAGGTACTCGACGAAGAGAGGTGGATTCGATGACGGAACGCGAGCGGATGCTGGACGAACTGCGACCGGTTTCCTTCGCGATCGCGTACCGGATGCTGGGCAGCGTCTCGGAAGCCGAGGACGTGGTCCAGGAGGCGCTGCTGCGGGTGCACCAGGCGATCGAGGGCGGCGAGCAGCTCGACTCGCCCCGCGCCTACGTCTCCACGATCACGACCCGGCTGGCGATCAACGAGCTGCGCTCGGCTCGCGCCCGCCGCGAGCGCTACGTCGGCGAATGGCTGCCCGAGCCGATCGTCACCGACGGAGAGGACGATCCCGCGCGCCACGCCGAGACGGCCGACTCGCTCTCGGTGGCGATGCTGGTCCTGCTGGAGAGCCTCTCGCCCGAGCAGCGCGCGGTCCTGCTGCTCCACGACGTCTTCGACTACGGCTATCCGCAGATCGCGGCGATCGTCGGTAAGAGCGAGGACAACGTGCGGCAGCTCGGCGAGCCGCGCCCGGCGACACGTCGAGCAGGGCCGGCCCCGCTTCCAGACGACGCGCGAGCAGCGCGACGAGCTGGCGCGGCGCTTCTTCGAGGCCGCCGAGCAGGGCGACCTCGCCGGCCTGGAGTCGCTGCTCGCCCACGACGTGCAGCTGACCGGCGACGGCGGCGGCAAGGCGCCGGCGCTGGCGCGCACCCTGCGCGGGCGCAGCCGCGTCGCCCGCATCCTGCTGCGGCTGGCTGAGCCCGGAGACCCGCCTGCCCGGTATCGAGTTCCAGCTCGGTCGAGGTCAATGGCGGCCCCGGGCTGCTCGTCTTCGACAGCCGACGAGCGGCTGATCGGGGTCACCGCCCTCGAGATCGCCGACGGCGAGATCAAGGCGATCAGCTCGGTCGCCAACCCGGACAAGCTGAGGCACCTCGGAGCGCCGGTCGGCAACCTCGGCTGGGTCATCGACTCGAAGACGCTGAGCAGCTGTCACAGGCGACGGGCTCGCTGCGCCGTCAGTTCTGGCAAGCAGCCAAACCGCGAACCGGGAGATTCAGATGCCCTCCATCGCCGCCCAGAACGATTCCAACGCCCTCGACCGCGGGACGATCATCGTCGCCGCCGTGGTCCTGCTCGGGGCGATCATGTCGATCCTCGACACGACCGTGATCAACGTCGCGATCGACCGCCTCGCGATCGAGTTCCACGCCTCGCTGACGACGATCCAGTGGGTCGTCACCGGCTACACGCTCGCCCTCGCGGCGGTGATCCCGCTGACCGGATGGGCCGCCGACCGCTTCGGGACCAAGCGCCTCTACCTCGGCTCGCTGGCGCTGTTCATGCTCGGCTCGGCACTCTGCGCCGGCGCCTGGAGCGCCGGCTCGCTGATCGCCTTCCGCGTCCTCCAAGGATTCGGCGGCGGAATGATCATGCCGATCGTGATGACGATCCTGACGCGGAAGGCCGGGCCCGAGCGAATGGGCCGGGTGATGGGCCTGTTGGGAATGCCGATGCTGGCGGCGCCGATCCTCGGCCCGATCCTCGGCGGCTGGCTGGTCGACGACGTCTCCTGGCGCTGGATCTTCCTGATCAACATCCCGATCGGCGTCGTCGCGATCGCGCTGGCCACGATCGTGCTCGAGCGCGACGAGCCGCAGCCCGCCCACAGGCTCGACTGGCTGGGGATGGCGCTGCTCTCACCCGGGCTGACGGCGCTGATCTTCGGCCTCGCCGAGTCGAACGGCGGCGGCTTCGGGGCGACGAAATCGTGGCTGCCGATCGTCGCCGGCGCGGCGCTGATCGCCGGCTTCCTGCGGCACAGCTGGGACGGCCGAGGAACCCCTGATCGACATCCGCACCTTCACCCGCACGGCGGCCGGGCCCGCGGCCGGGACCCTGCTGTTGTTCGCGATCGCCTTCTTCGGATCGCTGCTGCTGATCCCGCTCTACTACCAGACGGTGCGCGGCGCCTCGGCGCTCGAAGCGGGCCTGCTGATGGCGCCGCTGGGGCTCGGGTCGATGATCACGATGCCGCTCGCCGGCAAGCTCACCGACCGCTACGGGCCGAGCCGCTGGCCCGCCTACGGGATCCCGTTGCTGGCGCTCGGGCTCGCTCCGTTCTCGTTCGTCGACGCCGACACGTCCTACGTCCTGCTCTGCGCCTTCAGCTTCGTACTCGGGCTGGGAATGGGCATGGCGATGATGCCGACGATGACCGCGGCGATGCAGGCGGTGCCGAAATCGGCGATCGCCCGCACGAGCACGGCGATGAACATCCTGCGCCAGTCCGGCGCCTCGATCGGGACCGCGATCCTCTCCGTCCTGCTCGCCACGGCGATCGGCGACGAGCACGCGCAGGCGCCCGAACGCGATCGCCGAAGCGTTCGCCCAGACCTTCCGCTGGGGGCTGGCGCTGCTCGCACTGGCCCTCGTCCCCGCGCTCGCGATGGCACTGGGCGCGGGCCGGGTCGCCGGCGGCCGCACGATCTCCGGGGAGAGGCCGGCGCTTGCGAGCGAGTAGCCATTGCGCGCCAATGCGAAAGGCTGGACAGCGATGTCACGACAACTCACGGTCGGACCCGACTTCGCGGCGCTGGACATCCACGGGTCTTGAAAGCAGCCGCTACCCGCTGACCGTCGCCAACCATCTTGCGGGTCGAAATTGGCGGGAGAGCATTCGCGTATCTGGCAGCGTCATGACTCGCTCTCGAGCTCTAGCCCCTGCCTCGATAGAGCCGGATCGTCAGCGGCGCGAACACCGCGGTGAGCACGGCCGACGGCGGCCAGCACCCAGAGGATCTCGCCGACGGTCGCGGTGCCCTGCATCAAGCCGCGCTCTGCGGTGGCCAGGTGGCTGATCGGATTGGCCTCAGCGAGGCTTCGAAGCAATGACGGGCATCGTCTCGGGATCGACGAAGACGTTGCTCATGAAGGTGAGCGGGAAGAGGATCACGAAGCCGATGCTCATCACCGCGTTGGGGGTGCGCAGCAAAAGCCCCAGCGTCGTCCACACCCAGGACAGCGCGAAGGCGAAGGCCAGGACCAGGGCGACCGCAGCGATGACCCCCAGCGGGCCGCCGCCGGCGTCGGAAGCCCATGATCAGCCCGAGCCCGATCACCAGAGAGGAGGCCAGCAGGTAACGACCGGCGTCGCCGATCAGGCCGCCGACGATCGGTGCCGGCCGCCAGATCGGCATCGAGAGGAAGCGGTCGAAGGCTCCGGTCGCCAGGTCGCCGTTCAGGGTCACGCCGCTGTAGACGGTGACGAAGACGACGGCCAGGGCAAGCGTGCCCGGGAGCAGGAACTGGAGGTAGTCGCGCGGTCGACCCGGCTAGCGCGCCGCCGAACAGGTACGTGAACATCAGGGTGAAGAGGACGCGGGATCCCGATCACGTCGCCGAGCTGCTCGGGGACGTGCTTGATCTTCAGCAGCGATCGCCAGGCGAAGGCGAGCGAAGCGCCCAGACGCTCCCGCGCCCGGCGGGTGCTTCGGCCGGGGCGGTCGGATCCGGTTCATGCCGCCTCCCCCGCGGGCTCGTCGTCTGTCTCAGGGTCCTGGGCGTCTGCTCGGCTGCCGGTGAGCGCAAGGAACACCTCGTCCAGGCTCGGCTGGCCGAGGGCGAAATCGCCGACCCCGATCCCCGACGCGCGAGAGCTCGCCGAGCGCCTGCGCCACCCGTGCGCGCCACATCCTCGTCCGCGGCGTCGGACGGGATCCGGGCGATGAGGCTCGCCGGGTCGCGCCTCCCGGTGCACGGCGGCGCCGAGCCGGCTGCGACAGCATGCGCTCGGCCTCGTCTCGCTGTGCCGGGTCGAGCAGTCGAACCCGCATGCTGCCCGCGCCGACCGACGCCTTGAGCTCGCCGCGCGTGCCCTCGGCGATCACCCGCCCGTCGTCGATGACCGCGATCCGGTCCGCGAGCTGGTCGGCCTCGTCGAGATACTGGGTCGTCAGCAGCACCGTGGTGCCCTCGGCGACGATTGCCCGGACGATCCCCCACACCTGGTTGCGGCTTCGCGGGTCGAGGCCGGTGGTTGGCTCGTCGAGGAAGAGCAGGCTCGGGCGTGACGATGAGGCTCGCGGCGATGTCCAGCCGGCGGCGCATGCCGCCGGAGAACTGCTCGACCTGGCGGCCGGCGGCATCGGCGAGACCGAAGGCGCCGAGCAGCTCGCGCGGCTCGCGCCTTGGCACCGCGCCGGGAAAAGCCCAGCAGCCGGGCGAGCAGCACCAGGTTCTCACGCCGCGGTCAGGTCCTCGTCGACCGAGGCGAACTGGCCGGTCAGGCTCATCCCGCTCGCGGACCGCATCGGCCTCCCGGACGACGTCGTGCCCGAAGCACGCGCGCCGTGCCGCGTCGGGCCGCAGCAGCGTGGCGAGGATCCGGATCATCGTCGTCTTGCCGGCCCCGTTGGGCCCGAGCAGGCCGTAGACGCTGCCCCGCGGGATCACCAGATCGACGCTGTCGAGCACGCGCTTCCCGCCGAAGGCCTTGGCGAGGTCGAAGGTCTCCACCACTGGCTCAGAGCGGCTTGGGCTTTGCTTCATTGTCCGAGCGAGGGCTCCCGGCGAGCTTCGATTACCGGGCGATTGCCTCCGGCCAGACGTGTCTCGCGCCGATCCCTCGGCGTTGCGAGGCGCTTTCGCAATTTCCGGACGAGCACGACCGGCGCGGCGAGGACCAGGCCGACGACCGCGACGAGCGCGCCGACCGCGAGGAGCGGCAGCACTGCCACGATCAGCAGCGCGACTATCGGCACCGCCAGCGGGAAGAGCGCCATGGTCAGGATCCCGCCGCCGACCAGGAACTCCGAAGCCGTGTCGAGAAGACCCGTCGGGGGGTTCTCGGCTGTCTTGTCGAACATGCTCACTCTCCTTTCCTCGCTCATCCCGCGGGAGCCTCTGCCCCCTGCGGGCCGACCTGGCCGACCGGTTCGACCGAGTCGGCCGGCTCGCGTTCGATCTCGCGCTCGCGGACCAGCCAGAGCGCCAGGACCGCGCCGACGAAGCAGACCACCCCGCCGAGCGTCAACACCTCGTTGAAGCCGGACAGGAAGCCCTGCGCGGGCGGCTTTCGACGACCAGGTCGTGGGCGTGTGGCGGAAGCCCCGCGGTCGCCCGGCCGAGCTGGCCCGAGGAGGCTGCTTCGACCAGCCGCCTCGGGTGATCGCCCGCCGCGGCGGGAGTTCCCGCGGTCAGCGCGCCGACCTTGTCGGCGCCGCGGGAGACGAAGATCGCCCCCCACACCGCGACGCCGACCGCGACCCCGACCTGGCGGAAGGTGTCCATGATGCCGGCGGCCATCCCGCTTCGCTCCTTTGGCACGACGCTCAGCGCGACGTCGCCGATCACCGGGTTGAGGATGCCCCCGCCGACGCCGAGGACCAGGAAGCCTCCGAGCAGCGTCGTCCACTCCGAGTCGGCCGTGACCCCTGCCATCAGCAGCAGGCCGACCCCCGCCGTCGCCAGGCCGAATCCCAGCAGCGCCCGCGCCGGGACCCGCGAGAGCAGCGCCCCGGCGACCGGTGCGACGAGGAAGGTCACCAGCGTCAGGGGCAGGTAGCGGAGCCCCGCCTGGAAGGGCGAGTAGCCGAGGAAGTTCTGCAGGTAGAGGCTCGTGTAGAGGAAGAGCGAGTACACCGAGGCCGAGATCGCGAAGGCCGAAAGCTGCACCCCGGTGAAGGAGGCCCGCCGGAAGAGGCCGAGCGGCAGCATCGGCTCGCGCACCCTGCTCTCGATGGCCAGGAAGGCGACCATCAGCGCCGCCGCTGCCGCCGAGCAGTGAGACGATCGTCGTGCTGCCCCAGCCGTCGTCGTTGCCACGCACCAGCGCCAGCACGAGCATGAAGAGCGCCCCGGTGAACGTCGCCACACCGGGCCAGTCGACGTGAGTGGCATGGGGGTCGCGGCTCTCGCGCAGCTTCGCGTAGGTGATCGCGATCGCCGCCGAGGCCGATCGGCACGTTGAGGTAGAAGATCGACTGCCAGCCGAGGCCGTCGGTGAGCGCGCCGCCGAGCAGCGGGCCGATCGCCACCGCGACCCCGATCGTGGCGCCGTAGGCGCCCATCGCCGTCGCTCGCTCGCGACCCGCCGGGAACTCCTGCGCGATCAGCGCCAGCGATACGGCGAACATCACCGCGCCGCCGACCCCCTGAAGGGCGCGGGAGAGGTTGAGGAAGGTTGGGTCGGGCGCCAGCGCGCAGAGCAGTGAGGCGCCCGAGAAGACCGCCAGGCCGGTGGCGAAGACGCGCCGGCGACCGACCCGGTCGGCGAGCGAGCCGGCCGAGAGCACCAGCGCCGCCAGCGTCAGCGCGTAGGCGTCCACCACCCACTGCAGGTCGCTGAAGCTTGCGCCGAGGTCCTCGCGGATAGAGGGAAGCGCCACGTTGACGACCGTTATGTCGAGCAACAGCATGAAGGTCGCCACCGAGACGGCGATCAGGGTCCACCACTTGCGTGCCACGGGAAGTCCTCCATTCTTCGTCTTCTTGCGTCTCTGAGGGAGGGACGAGACGGCCGTCGCGGATGTGACGGCCCAGGTCGTTTATGTGACGAGTTGCCGCAGTGGGCGGTGCGTTCGCCGGCGTCGTGACCCGCTGGATGTCACGCCGATCCCGTCGGTTTCGTCTTCCCATCTGACGGCAACAAGCAAGAGGAGGCGGACATGACTCAGCAATTCCCGGCGGGACGGATGCAGATCGCCGAGCAGGCTCCGAAGCAGCTGATGGCGGCGATGCTCAGATTCCAGGGCTCGATCGAGCTGGAGGAGAGCCTGCACGAGCTCCTGAGCCTGCGCGCCTCTCAGATCAACGGCTGCGCCTTCTGCATCGACATGCATTGGAAGGACGCCCGCGCCGCGGGCGAGACCGAGCAGCGGCTCTACTCGCTCGACGCATGGCGCGAGAGCCCCCTCTACACGCGCGAGAGCGAGCGGCGCTGGAGCTCTGCGAGGCGATGACGCTGATCGCCGAGGGCCACGTGCCCGACGAGGTCTGGGAGCGGGCGAGCGACGCCATCGGCGAGGAGCTGGCCAGCTCGTCTTCGCGATCACCGCGATCAACGCTTGGAACCGGCTGATGATCACGACGCGGGCGGAGCCGGGCCACTACGAGGCGGGCATGCTCGCCGCCGCTGCTTGAATCGGCCGAGGCCGGGTAATGGACCTCGGAGGTCAGATGGAAGAACGGCGCGCGTCGGAAGTCGATATCGAGGAGCAGCGCAGAGCTGACCTTCGCGATCGCCTACCGGATGACCGGCAGCGTCAGCGACGCCGAGGACATCGGCCAGGAGGCATTCTCTCAGGCTCGAGCGCGCCCGCCGCGACGGCGAGGCGGTCGAGTCGCCGCGAGGCCTGGCTATCGACCGTGACGACTCGGCTCGCGATCGACCACATGCGCTCGGCCCGCATGAGGCGCGAGAGCTACGTCGGTCCCTGGCTGCCGGAGCCGCTGCTCACCGAGGAGGGGCCGGGCCCGGCCGAGCACGCCGAGGTCGCCGACACGGTCTCGCAGGCCTTCCTCGTCATGCTCGAGACGCTCTCGCCGGTCGAACGCGCGGTCTTCCTGCTGCGCGAGGTGTTCGGCTACGACTACCCGCAGATCGCCGAATCGGTCGGTAAGGCGCGAGGAAACTGTCGGCAGATCGCACGACGCGCCCGCAAGCACGTGGAAGGGAGCGAAACCCGCTTCGAGGCCGATCGAATTCACGGCGAGGAGCTGCTCGACCGCTTCCTCGAGGCGAGCGAGACCGGGGACGTCGAGGCCCTGAAGCAGATCCTCGCCGACGACGCGATCGTCTATTCCGATGGGGGCGGCAAGGTCGTGGCGGCACGCCATCCGTTCTCCGGCGTCGGGCGGATCGCCCGCTTCATGGTCGAAGATCGCCGGCCTGCGCCGCCGACACGGCGGCTTCCACCAGCGGCGGATCGTCGTCAACGGCCAACCCGGCCGGATGATGATCGGCCCCGGCGGCGACGTCACCGACGTGCTCACGGTCGAGGCCGCCGGCGGCCTGATCCGGACGATCCGCATCGTCCGCAACCCAGAGAAGCTCCGGCACCTACGGGCTTGAAACCAGGGCCGGTCGACCCCCGACCCTTCGACGCGAGCAGACGCTGAGGAAGCCGTGGCCGCCCATTGCCACGGCGGCATGATCGCCCGAGGCCCGCTTTTGAGACACCACTAGGTGTATAGTGATGCCGTGAGCCGAACCCAGGTCTACCTTGGCGACGACGAGCTGAAGCTCCTCGACCGCGCGTCGCAGGAGACCGGAGCGTCGCGCTCTGAGCTCATCCGCCGTGCGGTCCGATCGACCTTCGGCCGCCAGGGCAAGGACGAGAGGCTCAGTGGGCTCCGGGCGAGCGCCGGCTCATGGGGAGGCCGCCGACGCACCGGGGCCGAGTACGTCGACGTGGTGCGCGGGGGCGACTTGAACGAGCGCTTGACCCGTCTCGGCGTCAAGTGAAGCTGCTCGACACGAGCGTGGCGATCGACCACCTCCGTGGCCGGTCGGAGGCCGTTGAGCTGCTCAGCAGCCTGATCGAGGTCGAAGATCTCCTGCTCGCAAGCGAGGTCGTCCGCTTCGAGCTGCTGGCCGGCGTACGCAAAGGCGAGGCCGAAGCCCTCGAGAGGTTCTTCTCGGCCCTGTCCTGGGTGCCCGTCGGCGAGGAGGTCGCCCGGACCGCCGGTGAGCTCGCTCAGCACCATCGTCGTTCCCACAGCGGCATCGACGACGCGGATTACCTGATCGCCGCGACCGCGCTCCTGCTCGAGGCCGACCTGCTGACCACGAACGTGCGCCACTATCCGATGCTCGCCGGGCTCGCTCCCCCGTACTGACATTCAGGGGGCAATGGAGGCACAGACACCCTTGCCGAACTCGCCAAGCGCGCTCGGTCGCCATCTGAGCCTGGTCGCCGCCCGCGAGCATGGGGGCAGCGCCGAGCTGCCGCAGATGACATCGGCCTCTTCTCCTCAAGAGAGCTTGGTTGAAGGTGGCGCTGGGATAGGTTGCCGCCGATGAGGCGCAATGCAGAGAAGGAAGGATGTCGGTAGGGACGCCGTCCCTGGACTTGGTCGCCGAGTTGCACCGGTGCCAGGGCGAGATGTATGCGGGTGGGCCGATCGACCCGGTCTTGGAGCTGCTGGCCGGCGACATCGTCTGGCACGTGCCGGGCAGGAGTCCGATCGCCGGCGATCATCGCGGCACCAAGCAGGTGATCGACTACTTCGAGAGGCGTCGCCAACTCGCAAACGCCACCCATTCGTGAGGTCTGGCTCGTGCCGCTTGACAGCGAGCTGTTCGACCGGATCTGGTCGGGTGACGGGAACGCCGACGTTGCGCGAGATCGCAGCTGACGTCTGGGTGTCCGAGGGGCCGCATGGATGAGATCGTGGTCATCCGTGAGGGCGAGGGGCCGGAGGTTCTGCTCGTTCACGGCGGCGCCAGCCCGGCGACGACGTGGTCGGGGCTTGAGCCTTTGAAGGCTCGGTGGATGCTGGCTACCGTCCACCGGCGCGGCTTCCCGCCCAGTCCACCGCTTCCGGACGGGCGGCAGGACTTCGATGTCGACGCCGCCGACCTCGAGCAGCTGCTCGACCGGCGTCCCCACGTCGTCGCGCACTCCTACGGCGCGCTCGGAGTGCTGATCGCAGCTGCGCGCCATCCGGCGCAAGTGCGCTCGCTGACGCTGATCGAGCCCCCGCTCTTCTATCTCGTCCCCGACGATCCCGAGCTGAGGCGCTTTCAGCGCCTGGGAGACGAGGTCTTGGCCCGCGGCCTCCAGACGGACCCGGCGACGCTGCGTGAGTTCCTGCGGATCGCGGGTTCGCCCATTCCGGACACCGGGCCGCTTCCCGAGAACGTCGTCCAGGCGGTTCGTCGCGCTCACGGCAGCCGGTCGCCGAGCGAGGCGCGTCCAGCCCTTGATGTCCTGTGCGACGCGGACATCCCGGCGCTGGTCGCATCGGGCGACCACGCCTCGTTCTTGGAGCGCGCAGCCGACGCGCTCTCGGAGGAGCTGAACGCCGAGCGACTGGTCGCACCCGGTGCCGGGCACTTCGTCGCTGGAGCACCGGGTTTCGGCGAGCGCTTGGAGCGGTTCCTCGTCTCGGCCGACTGAGCGATGCCTTCGCCCCCATGCACGATCGGCCGACCTGCGTCGCGGAAGGCCTCCACCAGGACACGTATGGGACCGAGCGCCGCTGCGGCCGAGTCTAGATGGGTGGCGGGGCTACCTCAGCGGCAGATGTCAGCCAGTCACCATGGATCTGTCTCATCATCGACGGGTCCAAAACAGAACAGGAGCTATTCATGGCCAACGTCAATAGCCCGGAGTTCGACGAACCGCGCGAGCACCCCGGCTTCAACTGCAAGCGCGCCCGCATAGGTCGCCAACTCGGCTCCGAGCGAATCGGCGCGAGTCTCTGGGAGCTTCCGCCCGGCGAAGCCGCCTATCCGTACCACTACCACCTGGCCGAGGAGGAGCTCTTGGTCGTTCTCGCCGGACGCCCGAGCCTGCGCACCCCCGATGGCTGGCGCGACCTCGATGAAGGTGAGGCGGTCGGCTTCCCCGTCGGCGAGGGCGGCGCCCATCAGATCGTCAATCGAACCGAGAAGACGGTCCGCTTTCTCGCTGTCTCCAACCAGCAACCCGACATCGTCGTCCGCCCCGACTCAGGAACCCTGGGGGCCTTCGAGCGCCGCCCCGAGGGAGGCGGTCTCTACAAGCACTTCCGTCTCGACGACGCAATCGGGTACTTCGAGGGCGAGTCGCGATAGCGCCTGGGCGAGGAGGCGATGTCGGTAGGCACGGCACGCCATTGCGCCGCGAGGGTACGCTGCGCACGATGCGCGGGGGTGTCTCGATTCGCAGGCTGCTGCTCTTGCTCCTCGGGGCCCTGGCCCTTGCGGTCGTCGTGCTCAACTGGACCTATGGGCGCCTGCCCGCGGAGCCCGCGCCGACTGGGTCATTCGTTCGGGTCGGCGATCTGCGAATCCGCTATCTAGAACACCGCGGCGCCGGCGTGCCCGTTGTGCTGATTCACGGACTGCCCGGGACAGCCGAGGACTGGGAAGACGTCACGCCCCTGCTCGCAGGCCACCGCACGATCGCGATCGACCGCCCCGGCTTTGGCTTTTCCAGCGGCGGGTATGTGCCGTTCGACCGTCAGCTCGAAGCGATTCACGAACTGCTGGCGAAGCTGCATGTCAGGCGGCCGATCCTGGTCGGCCATTCCTACGGCGGGACGATCTCACTCGGATTCGCCGAGCGCTATCCGGGCCAGGTCGGTGGTCTGGTGCTCGTCGACGCCGCCGCCGCCGGCCAGCAGATCGAAGGCCTCGCCGAAGTTCAGGCGCACGCGTTGCAGGTCCTGCAGCTACCGGTCGTCAGGCAGGTCGCCAACGCGACCTTCGGGCAGCTCCTCGCAACGCTCTCGGTGAACAGCGCCGACAGCGAAGCGTTCCATCCGGAGCCGGTCGTGCAAGCACACCGCCACCGCGTCCTGGCGATCAACATGACCCACGGCAACCTGGAAGCGTTTGCGGGGGAGACTCTTGCCGCCAATGGGGCAATCGACCAGATAGACAGGAAGCTCGGGACGATCCGCGCGCCCGCGGTCGTGATCCAGGGTGAAGACGACGAACTGGTCGAACCGGCCCATGGGCGTCGTCTCGCCGCCGATCTCCCCAACTCCCATCTCGTAATGGTCTCCGGAGGGCACATGCAGCCCTACGACCACCCGGCGGTGATCGCCAGGGCGGTCGTCGCGCGAGAAGCTGCGCCCTTCGGTCGCGGCGGTTATCTCAAGGGTCCCCGCACCACCTTGTGGCATCCGGCGAAACCATAGATGCCGATTTGGAGATTCCCGGAGTCAGCCGATCAGTCTCGCCCTGACCGTGGCGGCGATGTTCAGCCGCAGCGCCCGCCGTGTCGCGTGCGCGGCGGCGAGCAGGGCAAGGCCCAGGGCCGGGACGATCACCAGCAGGAAGCTCGGCGCCTCGGGGTGCAGGCCGATCTCGAACCA
The DNA here is from genome assembly GCA_963727615.1 of uncultured Solirubrobacterales bacterium. GTDB lineage: Bacteria > Actinomycetota > Thermoleophilia > Solirubrobacterales > 70-9 > VRUE01. The sequence goes on along the minus strand of CAVSHD010000005.1, from coordinate 36,912 downwards.
CGCTTCGGAGATCCGCTGCGAGAGGGGGGAGGCGATCAGGATGCCGAGCGGGATCGAGAGGGCTGCGGCGAGCAGCGTCTGGGTGAGCGCCTCGCCGGCGACGGCGGCCCCGATCTGGCGCCGTCCGTAGCCGAGCGCGGCCAGGGTCGCGAACTCGCCGCGGCGATCCAGGTATGAGAGCGCCAGGGTGGAGACGAGGAAGAGGGCGCCGACTCCGAGGCTGATCGCCTGCAGGATGGAGATCAGCCCGGTCAGCTCGTCGAGCAGTTCGCGCTCGGCCGCCAGCGCCGAGGCCTTCGAGGTCACCCGCGCCACGGCCGGGTCGGCGCGCAGGCGGCGGGCGTCCGCCGCGCTGCCGTCGAGGAGGACGCCCGTCGCCCGCCGCGGAGCCCGAGCAGGCGCGCGGCCTCGGCTCTCGGCAGGTAGGCCTGTTCGGTCGCCAGGGTGCGGGCGACGCCGGCGACGTGGACGGCCGCCCTCCCTGCGGACGTGCGCAGCGCGATCGCGTCCCCGGGGCCGACCCCGAGCTTGTCCGCGGTCTGCTCGCTGAGCACGATCCGACTCGGCCCGGGGCCGCTGCCGGAGGTCAGGTCGAGCCGCAGCAGGGCCGGCCGCCGCGGCAGCCCGGTGAGCTGGACCCCGGCCGCCGCGGCCGCCGGCCCGCAGTTCCGCCGGTCCCTTCACCGTCGCCTCGGCTCGGGCCGCTCCCGCGCCGTCTCGCGAGCGCTCGCCGCCCGACCGTCGGGCAGCGGCCGCGTCAGGTCCGCCGAGTGGGTCCAGCCCTGGCCGGCGAACGCCGCGTCGACCGAGCTGTTGGTCGAGGAGACGAGGATGTTGAGCGCGGCGCCGAGCCCGACCGCGCCGGCGATGCTGAGCACGGTGGCGGCGCTCAGCAGCGGCCGGCGCAGCAGCCCGCGCAGCCCGTAGGTGAGCGCGGGCGGGCCGATCGCCGTCAGCCGCTGCAGCCAGCCGGGCAGCTCGAAGGCGCCGACGCCCTCCCCGCGCAGGGCCTCGATCGGGTCCAGGCGGGCGAGCCGGTAGGCGGGGAGGAGGGCGGCGAGCAGCGTCGCGACGACCGCCAGGCCGGCGGCCAGCGCCAGCGGCCCGAAGGCGAGCGGATACCGCGTGCCCGGGAAGCCGACGGCGCCCGCGTACTCGTTCGCGACCAGCCGCCCGACGCCGATCGTCGCCCCGATCGCCAGCGCGGCGCCGAGCGCGGCGAGCGCCGACGGCCAGCAGCATGACCGAGCCGACCACCGTGCGCGGCGGGTAGCCGATCGCGAGCAGGGCGCCCAGCTCGCGTCGCTGCGAGCTGACCAGGCGGCGCAGGCTGAGCGCGATCAGCAGCAGGCCGACGATCCCGAAGACGACGCCCATCACCGGGGCGAAGATCGAGAAGCTATGGATGTCGGCCTCGGTCAGGCGCCGTCCGTATTGGCGCGAGCGCGGCGTTACGCGAGCGGTCGGCAGCCCCGCCGCGAGCCGTTTGGCGGCCGCCCCGTTGCCGCCGCCGGGCAGATCGACGGCGAGGTCGTTGGCGCGCCCGCCCAGGCCGGTCAGGCGCTGCAGCGAGGCGCGCGGCAGGAAGACGACCGCGAGCGAGCCGCGCTGGGGGACGAGGTAGTCGGGGTTGGCGGTCGCCAGCAGGTACTCGGGGCTGCGCGCCAGCCCCCGCACCCGCACCGAGAACGCGCGGCCGGCGACGCGCAGCCGCAGGCGGTCGCCGGGGCCGATGCCGGCCCGATCGGCGTAGTCGGCGTCCACCGCCGCGCCGCCCGGGACGCCCTGGGTCGAGCCCCCGCCCGGCGGTGACGGCGAGTCGGTTGAGCGGCGCGCCGACCGGCATTCCGACGACCTCGGCGGCGGTCCGCGAGCCGCCGTGCAGCGCGGCGCCGTCGAGGATCAGGCGCGCCTCGGCGCGGCGCGCCCCGGCGTCCTCGGCTCGACGGCGCAGCTGCCCGGTCGGCAGCGGGCTGCGCAGGCGCAGGTCGAGGTCGGCGAGCGCGTAGCGGGAGTAGAAGTCGTCGCGGGTCGCTTCGACGTCGTGCATGGCCAGTGCGATGCCGGCGGCGGTCCCCGGGCCGGCGCCGATCACGATCACGATCAGGACGGCGCGCAGCCCCATCGCGCGCAGGTCGCGGTATGCCTTGCGCCAGAGCATCAGGGCGCCGCGACCGACGCATCGGCGAGGCGTCCGCGGGAGAGCTCGACGACGCGGTCCCCCGTCCGGGCGATCGCCGGGTTGTGGCTGACGATCACGAAGGTGACGGCGGTCTCGCGGTTCAGCTCGCGGATCAGCTCCAGCACCGCCGGCCGAGGTCTCCTCGTCGAGGTTGCCGGTCGGCTCGTCGGCGAGCAGCAGCCGCGGTCGCTTGGCGAGGGCGCGGGCGATCGCGACGCGCTGCTGCTGGCCGCCGGAGAGCTGGGCCGGGAAGCGGCCCGCGAGGTCGCCTAGGCCGACCCGTCCCAGCAGCGCCTCGCTGCGCTCCCGCGCCTCCTCGCGCTCGACCCCGGCCACCCGCACGCCGGCCTCGACGTTCTCCAGCGCGGTCAGGGTGGGGAGCAGGTTGTAGAACTGGAAGATGAAGCCGACCGAGCGGGCCCGGTAGGCGGTCAGCTCGGCACGCGAGGCGCGCGTCAGCTCGGTCCCGCAGGAGAGGACGTGGCCGCTGTCGGGGCGATCGAGGCCGCCGATCAGGTTGAGCAGAGTCGTCTTGCCGCAGCCCGGAGGGGCCGTGCACGACGACCATCTCGCCGCCGCCGATCTCCAGCGAGAGGTCGTCGAGGACCCGCTGCGCCGCGGCGCCGCTTGCCGTAGGACTTGCTGACGCCCTCGAGGCTGACCAGCGGCTCAGCCACGCTCCTCCTTCAGGTGGCGCCGCACCAGGTCGACCAGCTCGGCGACGTGCTCGTCGAAGAGCGAGTAGTAGGCATTGCGGCCCTCGCGGCGACGCTGAACGAGGCGGGCGCCCCGCAGCAGGCGCAGCTGCTGGGAGCAGGCGGTCTTGCTGAGCCCGGTCGCCGTCGCCAGCTCGGAGACCACGAGCTCGCCGGTCGCCTGCAGGTGCAGGACGATTCGCATCCGGCCTCGGTCGGCGAGCAGGCGGAAGACTTCGCAGAGCTCCTCCTCGTCCTCGGACGAGAGCGACGCTTCGGCAATCGCGCCCGGCCTGCCTTGACTTTCCGCGGCCGTCATCCTGTCGCATCATATGCATAAGTTCGCAACTATGCATATGTGAGGGCGCTCAGAAGGTGCGGTACTCGTCCTTGTTGATGAAGAAGCCGTGGCCGCTGGGGACCTGGCTGCAGGTGATCCCCGTCTTGCGGCTGATGCAGATGAAGTCGCCGACCTCGGAGGCGGTCCCGTAGGCCAGCTTCGGGGCGCCTGGGTCGAGCGCGGTGTCGCCGCCGCAGACGACCTGGCCGGGCCCTTGGCTCACCCGCAGCCCCTGGCCGTAGTCGGACTCGGCCGGGCAGCCCTTGGGCCGGGGGGCGGACCAGCTGCGATCCGCGATATCGCAGCGCGCCGAGCCGTTGGTGACGAAGCAGCCGATGTTGCCGCTCGGGCTCTGGAACGATCTCAGTTCGACGAATTCGGCGGGCGCTTCGCTGATCGGCGCCTCCGCGCCTTCCTCCTGCCCGGTTCCGCTCGTGCCCGTTTCCTGTTCGTCTTCTCCCTGAGACGGCGCCACGACTTCGCGTTCGACGATCGTGGTCGTGTCGCCACCACCGCCGCAGCCGGCGGCCAGCAGAGCCAGGGCGCAGATGGTGAGGACCAGCGTGGCGAGGTTCCCGCGCGTCGGCATGCGTGCATCCTCTCAGTTCGTTCACGGAGACGACTCGCTCTAGGCGCCGGCGTCGATCCGGCGCGCCGCTCGCAGGCCGCTTTCGAGGGCGCCCTCCATGTATCCGCACTGGGTGGCGGTGTGCTCGCCGGCGAGCTGGAGGCGCTCGTAGGGGCGGCGCAGGGCGGCCCAGAAGTCGTTCATCTGGCCCGGGGCGAAGGCGCTGTAGGCGCCGCCGTCGAGGGGGCTGTTCGACCAGGCGATCGAGGTCGCGTGGCCGGCCAGTGGGGCGGATCCCGGGAAGACGCGGTCCAGCTCCCTGCCGATCGCGCCGATCCGGGCGCTCTTCGGCACCCGTGCGGCGGCCAGCCCCGCGTCGCCGGAGGCATAGGTGAGGAGGATCCCCGCCCGGCCGCGCTGGCGGTCGGTCGCCTCCCATGAGGTCGAGAAGGGGAGGTCGGAGAAGACGTCGCCGCTGTAGCCCTGGCGGCGCCAGGCCCGTGACGCATACTGGATCGGGGTCTTCGTGATCGGCCCGTACTGGAGCTCGCGAACCGCCGCGGCCACTGCCTCGGGAAGCGCCGGATCGAAGCGGACCCCGCGCAGGCCGGGGAGCGCTGCGGCGAGGACGACGTGGTCGCCCTCGAAGGCCTCGCCGCCCGCCGTCACCGTGACCCCTCGCGCGGTACGGCGGACCGCGGTCACCCGCGCCCCGAGGCGCGGGGCGCGGTGCAGCCGGCGGGCGAAGGCGGCGGCCATCCGGTCGTTGCCGCCGGCGATCCGGAAGGCCTCGACGCCGGCCTCGGGGGTGTTCCAGGTGACCTTGTTCTCGATCAGCATGAAGAGCAGCGAGAGGCGCTCGGGCTCGATCGCGAAGTCGTCGCGGAGCTCGCGGTCGAGGACCTCGCGCGGGCGGCCGACGATGCCGAGCCCGTCGATGAACTCGGCGGCGCTGCGGCGGTCGTGGCGGGCGCCGGCGGCGGAGGGGTCGCCGGGGTCGAGGTTGCGCCCGAGCCGCCAGGCGCTCCTGTAGAAGCGGTCGATCTGGCGCCCGGTCTCGCGGTCGGCGAAGCGTTCGTAGGGGATGCGCCGGCCGCCGACGTAGGCGATTCCCTCGAGGCCCTCGCCACCGCGGCGGACGTCCTCGAGCGGCAGGTCGAAGCGGCGCGCGAAGGCCAGCATCCGGCGGTGGGTCGAGTCGATGAACTCGCCGCCCGCCTCGGCGACCTGGCCGCCGGCGAAGCCGCGCAGCGTGTGGCAGCGGCCGCCGATCCGGCTCCGCGCCTCGAGCACCTCGGCCTCCCAGCCGCGCCGCTCGAGCTCCCAGGCCGCGCTCAGCCCGGCGAGGCCGGCGCCGACGACGATCACCCTGCCCCTGCGCGCCCGGCCCCGCGCCGAGCGCCGCCGGTCGATGCCGAGGTAGAGCGAGCCGGCCGCGACGGTCCCGGCGAGGAGCAGCTCGCGGCGGTTGACCCGCGTGGTCAACCGGGCCCGCCGCGGTCCACGGTCGAGGTCGGCATCCAGGGCAAGCGTACGCTCACCGATACCCTCAGTTCTCCCCCGAGACGACTGGAGCATCGATGAACAAGCACCTCACGGCAGGCGAGGCCGAGGCCCTCTACGGAAACCGCTTCCTCGTCGAGGACGCGCCGGACCGCAAGTTCCCCGACGGCGGCATGCCCGCGCTCGACGCGATGCGCCTTGTCGGCGAGGAACTGATGCTCGAGGGCGAGCCGTTCAAAAACCTCGCCACCTTCGTCACCACCTGGATGGAGCCCGAGGCGCAGCGGGTCGTCTCCGAGAACCTCTACCGAAACTTCATCGACCACGCCGAGTACCCGATCACCGCTGAGATCGAGCAGCGCTGCATCCGCATGCTCGCCGACCTCTTCAACGCCCCCGGGGAGACGACCGGCGCCCGCACCCAGGGCTCCTCGGAGGCGATCATGCTCGGCGCCCTCTCGCTGAAGTGGAAGTGGAAGGAGCGCCGCGAAGCGGACTCCAAGCCGATCGACAAGCCCAACCTCGTCTTCGGCGGCGACGTCCATGTGGTCTGGGAGAAGTTCTGCCGCTACTTCGACGTCGAGCCGCGGATCGTGCCGCTCCAGGACGACAAGTACACGATCGGCCCCGAGGACGTGGAGCCCCACGTCGACGAGAACACGATCGGGGTCGCCGCCGTGCTCGGCACGACCTTCACCGGCCACAGGGACGACATCGTCGGCATCAACGAGCTGCTCGTCGGGCTGAAGGGGGACCGGGGGCTCGACGTCCCCCTCCACATCGACGCCGCCTCCGGCGGCTTCGTCTGGCCCTTCCTCTACCCCGACTCCGAGTGGGACTTCCGGCTCGAGCAGGTGCGCTCGATCAACGTCTCCGGGCACAAGTTCGGGCTCGTCTACCCCGGCATCGGCTGGCTGATCTTCCGCGAGAAGAGCGACCTGGCCGAGGACCTCGTCTTCTACGAGAACTACCTGGGGAAAACCGACGCGACCTTCACCCTCAACTTCTCGACGGGCGCGGCGATGGTGCTCGCCCAGTACTACAACCTGGTCCGCTTCGGGCGCAAGGGCTACGGCTACATCATGGAGACGATGCAGAGCAACGCCCGGGCGCTTGCGGAGAAGCTGGAGGCGATGGGGCACTTCGAGCTGATCGGCGCCGAGCAGGAGCAGCTGCCGCTGGTCGCGTTCAAGCTCGCGGGCGAGATGCCCTACGACGAGTTCGACGTTTCCTGGCAGCTCTCGGCCGAGCGCGGCTGGATGCTGCCCGCATACACGATGCCTCCCAACGCCGAGGACGTGAAGGTGATGCGGGCGCTGGTCAAGCTGACCCTGAGTCGTGCCCGCATCGACCATCTCGCGGTCGACATCGAAGAGGCCTGCGCGACGCTCGAGGAGAAAGGCGGCGCCCACCCGTCCGAGCGCAAGAAGATGAAGCGGAGCCCCGGCTACTGATCGCGCGGCGCGTAACGGTGATGCAGCATCAGGACGTTGCCGTCCGGGTCGGCGAAGATCGCCATGTGACAGACGCCGCTGTCGATCGTCTCGGCGAGGAAGCCGACGCCGCGGCCTTCGAGCTCGGCCCTGGACGCCTCGACGTCCTCGACGTGAAGGGCGATCGGGTGGGTGCTGGGCTCGAACTCGCGGCCGATCGCCTCGGCGTCCATCACCTGCAGGGTGAGATTGCCGGTCTCGAACTCGCCGCCGGGGATCTTGCCGTACTCGGCTGAGCTCTCGAGGCCGAGCACGCCGCCGTAGAACCCCTTCGCCGCCTCGTAGTCCCGGACGAAGACGGTGACGAAATCTGTCCCGGTCACCTCCATGCGGGCACTGTACATCCGGGCGAGGGGGCTACCCAAAAGTTCGGACCTGTGTACAAGCACGAGATCGTCGCCTGGAGGCACCATTTGAGCATGGAGGATCCAGTCCGTCAGATCGTGGCCTTCGGTGGTGGCGGTTTCTCGATGGAGTCGGGGAACCCGCTGCTCGACGACTACGTGCTCGGGCTCTGCGGCGAGCGAGCGCGGCCGCGGGTCTGCTTCCTGCCCTCGGCGAGCGGCGACGCCGACCACTACGTCGTCCGCTTCTACCGGGCGTTCCCGGCCGAGCGCTGCGAGGCCAGCCACATCTCGCTGTTCCGGCGCGAGCAGGGGCCGGAGGACATTCGCGAGCACCTGCTCTCGCAGGACATGATCTACGTCGGCGGCGGCAGCGTGATCAGCCTGCTCGGCGTCTGGCGGGCGCACGGCATCGACAGGATCCTGCGCGAAGCGTGGGAAGCCGGAGTCGTCCTCTGCGGGCTCTCGGCCGGCTCGCTCTGCTGGTTCGAGGAGGCGGTGACCGGTTTCCACGGCGCCCCGCGCTCGGTCGAGGGCCTCGGGCTCCTGCCGTTCAGCAACTGCGTCCACTACCAGCCGGGGTCCGATCGCCGCTTCGCCTACCACGACTTCATCCGCGAGGGGATGCGCTGCGGGTACGCGGCGGAGGACGGCGCCGCCCTCCACTTCGTCGGCGCCGAGCTGCACAGGGTCGTCGCCTCGCGGCCCGAGGCGCGGGGCTACCGCCTCGATGCCCTGGGTGAGCGGGTCGTCGAGATGAGGATCGCGACCACCTACCTGGGCGATGCCCAGATCGCGCCACACCTGCCGCTGCCGGAGGCGATCTCCACGGCGGCGGCAGCGTAGGCGCTCGATGATCTCCCGCATCCTCGCCCTCGGGGGCCATGACTTCAGCTCGCGCCCGCCGGATCGGGCGGTCAGCGAGCTGATGTTGCGCCTGGCGACCGAACGCGCCGGCGGGCGGCCGAAGATCTGCATCCTGCCGACCGCCAGCGGCGACACCACGGACCAGATCGGGCGCTTCTACGCGGTCTTCGGAGAGCGTGCCTGCGACCCCTCGGACCTCTCGCTATTCCGGCTCGGCCGTCGCCCGGTCGCCCTGCGCGACCATCTGCTCGACCAGGACCTCGTCTACGTCGGCGGCGGCAGCATGGTCAACCTGCTGGCCGTCTGGGAGGCGCACGACCTCGGCGCCCTGCTCAGCCTCGCCTGGCGCCAGGGCGTCGTGCTCGCCGGGCAGAGCGCCGGCGCGATGTGCTGGTTCGAGGCGGGAATCACGAAATCTTCCGGCCGCCCCGCCGCCGCTGCCGGCCTCGGGCTGCTCGACGGCAGCCTCTGCGTCCATTACAACAACGAGCCCGAGCGTCGCGCCGCCTACCTCGAGGCGGTCGGCGACGGGATGCCCGGCGGCTACGGCCTCGACGACTACGCCGGGCTCCTCTGGGAGGGCAACGGCCGGCCGGCGGCGGTCACGGCGCGGCGCGGCGCGCGCGCCTACCGGGTCGCCGCCGGCCCGGAAGGCGTGTCCGAGGAACCGATCCCCGCCCGCTTCCTTCCCGCCCCGGCGCCGGCGACCCTGCGCGAGGACATCGCCGAGTTCCGCCGCATCACCGGCATGCGCAAGCGCGCCGGCTGGCTGGGCTGACAGCGGCGGTTAGGCGGACCAGGGTTGGGGAAGCCGCCCCCGGACGCGGAAGGGCGGGCGCAAGATCGCCGGTGATGAGGAGTGCGCCCGCCCGAGAGCGGAGGAGGCGGCGCCTGACTACTCGCCGGCGGCGGGTGGAGCGGTGGGGTCGGCGCTCTCTTCGCCGAGGCTCTCGCGGGCGATGTATTCCTCCGCCAGGAGCAGGTTGTCCTGCGAGCGCTCGACGACGTTGAGCAGGTCGCCCATCAGCGCCACCTCCTCGACCTGCTCTTTGACGAACCACTGCAGGAACTGCTCGGCGCGGTAGTCCTTGACCTCGCGGGCGAGCTCGAAGAGGGAGAAGATCTCGTCGCTGACCCGTTTCTCCTGCTCGAGCGCCATCTTCACCGGCGAGACGCCGTCGTTGTAGCTCGTCTCCTGCGCCTTGATGTCGGGGATGTGGACCTTCTCGTCGGTGTCGAGCAGGTACTGGATCATGATCATCGCGTGCTCGCGCTCCTCGAGCGCCTGGCGGTAGAAGAAGGCGGCGAGGCGGGGGAGCGTCTCGGCGTCGTAGTAGACCGCCGCGCCGACGTACTGCTGCGAGGCGGCGAACTCGTTTGCGATCTGCTCGTTGAGGGCTTCGGCGAAGCTCTTCTCGGCCACGGCTGCTCCTTCTCTCGGCGATTGGCGCGGGTCGGTGCAACGTAGCCGAAAGCCGCGAATTCGGTCGGCCGAAGAGACCATCAGGCCCGCCTAACGGGCGACGTCCTCAGCCGTCCCAGCGGAAGCCGGTGGGGCTGAGCGACGGGGGCATCGGGCTGGTCGGCAGGCCCGGCTCGGGGTCGGCTTCGTTGTAGCCGCGGGGCGCCGTGTCGTTGGGCGTGTCGGGATGGAAGAGCGAGGCCAGGGCCTGGATCTGGCCGCGGCCGACGTCGAGCTCCCACTGGCCGCCGCCATAGGCGCCGATCCCGTGCTCGTCGCAGTAGTCGTAGGTGGCGCAGAGGTCGCTGAGGCCGCCGACGCGAGAGGGCTTGATGTTGACCATCTTCGGCGGCCCAGGGCAGCGCCTCGATGTCCTCGATCGAGTGGATCGGGGCGTCCCAGGTGAGGCGGTCGCGCACCGGCTCGAGGATCGGCCGCGTCTCCTCGGTGACGTCGGGGTCCTCGAGCCAGGCGTCCGGGAAGGCCTCGACCAGCTTCGCGTATAGCTCGGGGTCGGTCTCGACGTCGACCGGCGTGCCTTTGTAGAAGCCCTTCAGGTCCAGCGAGTCGACGGCACCGGCCTCGACCAGGGCGGCGATCAGCTCGTCGGTCCAGTCGTTGGTCGGGTCGAGCTTGAAGCGCAGCTCCGGGTAGGGGTCGAGCTTGCGGCGCAGGGTCTCGATCGAGGAGGGCTCGCCCTCGCCGGGCGAGAGGCGCATCGAGCAGACGAAGGTGACCGGCCGCGGCTCGCGGCCGAGCGCTTCGGCGAGGCCGACCCCCGACTGGCGCAGAGCGAGGTCGAGCGCCGCCGACTCGAAGGCCCAGCGCCGGTAGCGGCGCGAGACGTCGCGCTGGGGCTCGGCGGGAAAGGTGTCGACGTCGCCCATGAACTCGCAGAATTCGCCGAGGGCGGCGTAGCCGGTCAGGTCCAGGGCGGGGCCGGCGTCCTGCAGCGCGATGTGGTCGACCGGGTCGTAGGTGACGTCCTCGCCGAGCCCGTCCTCGCCGTTGCCCCAGAGGTGGATCACGGTCGAGAGACGTTCGAAGCCGGGGATCACGTGCTCGCGCCCCTGTAGCTCGTAGCCCTCGATCTCGAGCGGCAGATCGGCGAGGCGGTCGAAGGTGGCCATCGCCGCTAAACCTAGACGATCGATCCGCTCGCCCTAGCGGGTGACCCGCAGCGTCCCCAGCAGCCGGTCGCTGCCACCGCGCACGTGGCCGCCGTGGCGAACGCTCTCGGCGATGTAGGCGAGGGTCTCCTCGGTGAGCCGCTCTCCGGGCAGGACGTTGGGGATCCCGGGCGGGTAGGCGGCGAGCGACTCGGCCGCGACCCGGCCCGCGGCCTCGGCGAAGGGGACCACCTCCTGCGGGCCCAGGAACGCCTCACGCGGGGTCATCGCCAGCTCTCCCCAGGGCGGCGGCGGGGCGAGCGGCTCCTGGGGCTGGTCGCCCTCGCCCTCCCCGAGCCGGTCGACGGCCGTCCGCATCGCCGCGACCAGGCGCTCGCCGGCGAGTCGCGCGGGCTCGCCGAGGCCGAAGACGGCGACGACGAGGTTCTCGGCGGCGAGCTCGAGGTCGATCGCCTCGTCGAGCTCGAAGGCGACATTGGCCAGCCGGTAGCCGGTCGAACCGGTGCCGCGCACGTCGACCGCCATCCGCAGCGGGTCCCAGCCGGCGATCCCGGCCCGGCCGACCATGCGGTCGTCGAGCACCGCGAGCCCGGGGATCGCCTCGATCCCCGCGCGGGTGGCGGCGATTCCCTCCAGTGTCTCGGACAGCAGCCGCTCCCCGTGCACGGAGGCGAGCCGCCGGGCGGCGTCGAGCGAGCCGGAGAGCAGGGCGCTCGGGCTCGTCGTTTCGACGAGGCTGACACAGCGGTCGACGACCGCCTCGTCGAGCCGCCCGCCCTCGCCGAGGTGGAGCATCGCCGCCTGGGTGAGGCTGCCGACGATCTTGTGGGTCGAGGAGACGACGACGTCGGCGCCGCTGCCGAGCGCGTCCGGCGGGAGCTCCGGGTGGAAGCGCAGGTGGGCGCCCCAGGCCTCGTCGACGGCGAGGGGCACACCGCGCTCGTGGGCGACCTCGGCGAGCGCGGCGACGTCGGCGCAGGCGCCGAAGTACGTCGGCGAGACGACCATCGCCCCGACCGCCCCCGGGGTTTCGTCGAGCGCCGCCGCCAGCGCCTCGGGCGTCAGGCAGTGGGCGATGCCGAGCTCGGGGTCGAGCTCGGGGGCGGCAAAGGTCGGCGTCATTCCGCTGAGCACGAGGCCGTCGATCACCGAGGAGTGGACGTTGCGCTGGACGACGACCCGCGAGCCGCCGTGGGCGAGTGCCAGGCAGATCGTGTGGTTGCCCTGCGAGGCGCCGTTGATCAGGAACCAGCTGCGCCGCGCGCCCCAGGCGCCCGCGGCGAGCGCCTGCGCCCGCTGAAAGGGGGTCGGCTCGGCGCCGATGTCGACCCCTTCGGTGATCGAGGGGATGTCATTGCGCATGCCGACGTCGCCGACCAGCGCCTTCATCGCCGGGTCGGCGCCCGGCCCTCCCTTGTGGCCGGGGACCTGGAAGCGACCGGGATCGCGGGCCGAGTAGGCGAGGAGCGCGTCGACGTATGGAGTCGAGTCTTGGCCCTCGGCAGCCATCGACCCGAGTCTACGCCCGCCCGGCCCCCGCTTCCGGGAGACTTCAGGGCGATGGTGCACACCTCTCACGGCTACTGGCTGGAGGAGGCCGGGACGGCCGAGCCGGCGCCGCCGCTCGACGGTGAGATCGAGGCCGACGTCGTCGTCGTCGGCGGCGGCTACACCGGGATGTGGACCGCCTGGCACGCGAAGGCGCTGGAGCCCGAGGCGCGGGTCGTGCTGCTCGAGGCCGACGAGCTCTGCGGGCGCGGGCCGAGCGGCCGCAACGGCGGCTTCTGCAACGTGCTCTGGCTCTCGCTGCCGAACATGCGGAAGCGCTGGGGCGCCGAGGGGGCGCTCGCCGTCGCCCGCGCCGCGGAGGACGCGGTCGGGGGGATCGGCGAGTTCTGCTCCCGCGAGGGCGTCGACGCCTGGTTCCGGCACGGCGGCTACCTGAAGGTCTCGACGGCCGCGGCCTTCGACGACTCCAACCGCGAGGCGGTCGACGCCTGCCGCGAGCTCGGCGCCGGAGCAGCGGCGGAGGAGTTGAGCGCCGCCCAGGTCGCGGAGCGCTGCGCCTCGCCGGCCTTCCGCGGTGGCGCCTTCTTCCCGGACGCCGCGACCGTGCAGCCGGCGCGCCTCGCGCTGGGCCTGCGAGCGCGGCTGATCGGGGCCGGAGTCGAGGTCTTCGAGTCCTCGGCGATGCGCAGCCTGAGGCGCCGTGCCGACGGGGTCGAGGCGCGGACCGACGGCGGCGTCGTCCGGGCCGCGGCCGCGGTGCTGGGGATCGGCGGCGCCGCGAAGGGCCGGCGCGGGCCGCTGCGCGGCAGGCTCTCGGTCGCCTCCTCTCACATCGTGCTGACCGAGCCGGTCCCCGAGCTGCTCGAGGAGATCGGCTGGACCGGCGGCGAGTGCATCACCGACAGTCGCGCCCTGGTCGACTACTTCCGCACCACGCCGGACGGGCGGATCGCCTTCGGCTGGGGAGGGGGGCGGATCGCGCTCGGCGCGCGGCTCGGGGGCAGGGCGGAGATCGACCGCGAGGTGATCGAGCAGACCGCCGCCCAGATGCGTTCCTGCTTCCCCGGCCTGGCCGGCAAGCGGATCACCCATGCCTGGGGCGGGCCGATCGACGCCTCACCGACCCACCTGCCGCTGGTCCTGCCGCTGCGCGGCGGCCGCGCCTTCGCCGCCGCCGGCTACACCGGCAACGGCGTCGGCCCCTCGCACATGGTCGGCCGCACGCTCGCCTCGCTCGCCCTCGACCGGCGCGACGAGGCCTCGCGGCTGGCCTTCGTCGACCCCTCGCCGCCGCGTGTCCCGCCCGAGCCCTTCCACTGGCTCGGCGGCGAAGCGATCCGCCGCGGGATCATGGCCAAGGAGGAGGCCCAGCTCGCCGGCCGCCAGCCCGGCTGGCTCAGCTCCAGGGTCGCCGCCGTCCCCGAGTTGATCGGCTTCCACATCGGCCGCTGACCGGAAGCGCCAGATCGCCTAGAGGCCGGCGGGATGGCGCGCGGTGAAGTGGCGGGTCGGGTGCCGCGGCATGTCGAGGTGCCAGCGGGGGCCGGTCCCCGTGGGGGCGTCGCGGGTGTCGAAGCGCAGGCCGGCGACGACCATGTAGACGTGCTCGGCATTGGCGTAGACCGTGATCCAGCGGCCGACCCCGCCATCTTCCCAGCGGGCGAGCTCGCCCGAGACCATCGTCCGGTCGAGCAGGCCGGCGCCGTGCAGCGCGTAGCCGACCGCCCCGGAGCAGTCATAGCCCCTCGACCTCCAGCGCCGGTGGCCGCCGCCCCAGACGTACGGTCGGTGGGCGATGCGGTTCGCCGCTTCGATCGCCTCGCGGACGAGAGCCGGAGCGTGCGGGGGCGGCAGCGCGCGGCCGTTGCGAGCGATCGTCGCGCCGCAGGTGGAGCTCGTCCTCAGTGCCGGCGAGGAGAAGGGGACGCATTCGTGCCGGTTCGGCGCCTCGGCCCCGGGCGCAGGCTCGCCGGCGCCGGCCCCCGGCGCGAGAACGAGTGCGGTGAGAGCCGCCGTCAGCAGGGCGGCGGCCGGGCGGCGCATCTTCACCCCTCGACCTTAGCGCGGCGGTTTGGTCCCGCATGGGACGCAAGGACCGCCGCGTCACCAGCGGCTGGTGACGACCTTCTTGCGCGTGTAGAAGCTGACGGCGTCGGCGCCGTTGGCGTGCAGGTCGCCGTCGATCGAGTCCTTCCAGCCCGAGAACGGGAACCAGGCGACCGGCGCCGGGACGCCGACGTTGACGCCGAGCATCCCCGCGTCGGCCCCGTGCCGGTAGGCGCGCGCGGCGGCGCCGGAGCGGGTGAAGATCGCCCCGGCGTTGCCATAGCGGGAGCCGTTGAGGAACTCGAGCGCCTCCTCCAGGGTCGCGACCTCGACCACGGCCAGCAGCGGGCCGAAGAGCTCATCCCTGACGAGCTCGTGCTCGCGGTCGGAGACGACGGCGATCGTCGGGCCGAGCACGGTGCCGGCCGGCCCGGGCTCGCCGCGCCCGTCGAGCAGCAGCTCCACCCCGCCGTCGTCGGCGCGGGCGATCGCCCCGGCGACCTTGTCACGGGCCGCGGCCGAGACCATCGGGCAGACGTCGGTCGCCGGGTCGCGCCCCCCGCCGACGACCAGCTCGGAGGCCGCGGCGACGAGCGCCTCGCGCAGCTCGGCGTGGCGGGCACCGTCGCCGACCGAGACGCAGACCGAGCCGGCCAGGCAGCGCTGCCCGGCGGCCCCGAACGAGGAGCCCATGATCGCCGGCAGCGCCTGCTCGAGGTCGGCGTCGGGCATCACGACGAGCGAGTTCTTCGCCCCCCCGAGGGCCTGCACCCGCTTGCCGGTCGCGACCGCCCCCTGGGCGACGATCCGCGCCGTCTCGGCACGGCCGACGAAGGAGATGGCGTCGATGCCGGGGTCCTCGAGGATCGCGGTGACGGCGTCGCGGCCGCCGTGGACGAGGTTGACGACGCCGTCCGGGATCCCCTCGACGCCTTCGGCGATCTCGGCGATCAGCGTCGCCGGCCGCGGGTCGAGCTCGGAGGGCTTGAGGATGAAGGCGTTGCCGCAGGCGATCGCGTAGGGCAGGAACCAGAGTGGGATCATCGCCGGGAAGTTGAAGGGGGTGATCGCGGCGACCACCCCGACCGGCTGGCGGACCATTTCCACGTCCACCCCCGCGGCGACCCCTTCCAGGTTCTCGCCCTTGAGCAGGTGGGGGATCGCCGCCGCCGACTCGACCGACTCGATCCCGCGCCCGACCTCGCCGTCGGCGTCGGCCAGGGTCTTGCCCATGTCGTCGCTGACCAGCTCGACCAGCTCGCGGCGCCTGCTCAGCAGCCCCGCGCGCAGGGCGAGCACCGCCCGCGCTCGGCGCTGGGGCGGGGTCTCGGCCCAGGCCGGTTGGGCGGCGCGCGCCGCCTCGACCGCCGCCCCCACCTGCGCCGCTCCCGAGAGCGGCACCCGCGTCACGACCTCGCCGGTCGCCGGGTTGACATCGTCGAGCGCCTCCGGCCGATCGACCGCCAGCCACTCGCCGCCGACCAGGTTGCGCAGCATTTCAGGCACCGGCGGGGAGCCCGGCGGGGCTCCCCTCCTGCTCGGGCCGGATCGCCGCCAGCTTCTCCGCCCGGCGCTGCTGCCAGACGGTGAAGCCCATCGCCAGCACGGTCGTCCCGAACAGCATCATCGCGATCACGTTGACCTCCACCGGGATGCCGCGCTGGGCGGCGCCATAGATGTAGAGGGGGAAGGTGACAGTCGTCCCCGAGTTGAAGTTGGAGATCACGAAGTCGTCGATCGAGAGGGCGAAGGCGAGCAGCGCGCCACCGAGGATCCCGGGCATGATCAGCGGCAGGGTGACCAGCCGGAAGGTCTCAAAGGGGTTGGCGTAGAGGTCGCGGGCCGCCTCCTCGATGTTGCGATCGAAGCCGATCAGGCGCGAGCGGACGACGACGACGACGAAGCTGATGCAGAACATCACGTGGGCGACCAGCAGCGTCTGGAAGCCCAGACCGGGCGTGCCGAAGAGGATGAAGAAGGAGAGCAGCGAGGCGCCCATGACGATCTCCGGGGTGGCCATCGGGATCACGATCAGCAGGTTGGAGAGGCGCCTGCCGTGGAACTCGTGGCGGACCAGGGCGAGGGCCATCGCGGTGCCGATCGCGGTCGAGATGAGGGTCGCCAGCAGCGCCAGCTTGAGGCTGGTGAGCAGGGCCGAGTTGAGTTCGGGGATGCCGAAGGCGTTGCCCCAGTGCGAGAGGGTGAACCCGACCCAGGTGAAGTTGTACTTGCCCGCCGGGTCGTTGAAGGAGAAGACGAGGATGACGACGATCGGGATCAGCATGTAGACGATCACCATCCCGGCGAAGATGTTCACCGCGTGCTCGCGCAGCCAGCGCCATGCCCGATGGATCACTAGGGGAGGTCCTCTCCCATCAGCGACTCCGAGCCGGCGAAGCGGATGTAGATCAGCACGATGGCCATGATCAGCGCCATCAGCACGAAGGAGAGCGCCGCCGCCGCCGGGTAGTCGAGCTGGGTCTTGTAGAGGGACTGGATCACGTTGCCGATCATCTGGTTGCCGGCGCTGCCCAGGAACTGGGCGTTGATGTAGTCGCCGCAGGCGGGGATGAAGGTGAGCAGCGTGCCGGCGACGATGCCCGGAGCCGAGAGCGGCAGGGTGACGCGCGCGAAGGCGGTGCGGGGCGAGGCGTAGAGGTCCTTCGCCGCCTCGATCAGGCGCTCGTCGATCTGCTCGAGGCTGGCGTAGATCGGCAGCACCATGAAGGGCAGGAAGTTGTAGGTGATGCCGGCGATCACGGCGCCCCCGGTCGCCAGCACGTGGCCGTTTTGCGGCACCACGCCGATGAACTGGAGGACTTCGACCACCGGGCTCTGGTCGGAGAGGATCGTCTCCCAGGCGATCGTCCGGATCAGGTAGGTGGTGAAGAAGGGCGCGACGACGGCGAAGAGCATCGCGTTGCGCCACCTGCCGGCCCGGAAGGCGATCGTGTAGGCCAGCGGGTAGGAGACCAGCAGGCAGATCAACGTCGCCGCGCCCGCGTAGAGGAACGAGCGCCCGAACTGGGTGTCGTAGAGCGAGATCGCGTCGGTGTAGTTGCTCCAGTTCCAGTTGAAGCTGAGGCTGCCGACGACGCCCGACTCGAGCGACAGGTACCCCATGTAGAAGAGCGGCAGGACGAAGAAGAGCAGCAGCCAGATCGCCCCCGGCCCGAGCAGGAGGTAGGGGACGATCCGGCGCCGCTGGGCCATCTCAGCCGTTGAGGACCGCGTTCCAGGCCCTGGTCACGGTCTGTTCCTCTTCGCCGGCGAGCTGCGCCTGGCTGAAGCAGTTCTTGGTGAACGCCTCGGTCGGGAAGATCAGTTCGCTTTCGGTCAGTTCCGGTTCGCTCTTGGCGAGGATCGGTTTGACTCCTTCGACCGGCGTCACGTAGTTGACGTAGGAGGTGATCTTGGCCTGGTTCTTGGGCACGTAGACGTAGTTCATCCAGGCCTCGGCCGCGGTCGGGTTCGGCGCCCCGATCGGGATCACCATGTTGTCGGACCAGAGGCTGCAGCCCTCGGTCGGCATCCGCCATTCGATGTTGGGGTTGTCGGCCTGGAGCTGGACGGCGTCGCCGGACCAGCCGATCACCGCGACGGCGTCGCCGCTGGTCAGGTCACGCGCGTAGTCGTTGCCGGTGAAGCGGCGGATCTGGCCCGATCCGACCGCGCCCTTGATTTTTTCGATCGTCTTCAGCCAGTCTTCTTCGGTCGCTTCTTCGGGGTTGATCCCGGCGCAGGTCATCACCAGCGGCACCGTTTCCCGCAATTCGCTGAGGAAGTCGACCTTGCCCTTGTACTTGGAGTCGAAGAGGTCGCAGACCGAGTGGACTTCGGGCGCCAGGTCGGTGCGGACGATGACCCCGCCCATGCCGCTCTGCCAGGGCACGCTGAATTCGCGGTTGGGGTCGAAGCCGGGGTGGCGCAGGGACTGCACCAGGTTGGCTTCGACGTTGGGGATGCCGGCCTTGTCGATCGTCTGCAGGTAGCCGAGTTCGTGCATTTTGTTCGCCATCCAGTCGGTGACGACGAAGATGCTGCGGCCGCCGGATTGGCCCTGTTCGAGCAGGGGCTGCACCTTGCCGAAGAATTCGGCGTTGTCGTTGACGTCTTCGATGTACTTGACGTTGATCCCGGTCGCCTTTTCGAAGTTGGCGACGGTGCCGTTCTTGCCCGGGTCGATGTAGAGCGGCCAGTTGGAGATCGTCAGCTTTCCGGAAGGCTTCCCTTCCAGCGTCACGGTCCCCCCTTCGCCGCCGCCGCCGCTGCCGCAGGCGACAAGCCCCAGCGCCACGGCGAGCGCGGCGATCGCCACGGCGATCGCGCCCCTAGGTCCAATCCTCTTTTCAGCGGTGCCCATGTGACTCACCCTCTCTTGTTTTTTTCAAGCTCTGCCGGCTCCTCTGAGCCGCTCCCCGGAGCGCCGGGGGACTCGCGCACGACGTGCATGTGCTCGGGCTCCCAGCTCAGCGCCACTCGGGCGCCGCCGCCGGGGAGGCGCTGGCGCTCGGACTCGTCGGCGTTGGGGATGAGGACCGTGATCCGCACCTCCTGGCCGAGGTCGACGACGATCTGGGTGGCCGTGCCCAGGTAGATCGAGCTCTCGACCACGCCCTCGACCCGGGGCGCCCTGTCGGGCCCGGCAGGAGCGTCGACCGGCTCGATTCGCAGCTTCTCGGGCCGCACGACCGCGTGGCAGCGCTCGCCGGTGCTCAGCCCGTCGGTCGAGGCGGAGAGGGTCGGGCCGCTGTCGAGCCTCACCTCTCCGGCTCCGGAGACGACCGCCGGCATCAGATTCGAGACGCCGATGAAGCCGGCGACGAAGGTCGTGGTCGGCCGCTCGTAGACTTCCTCGGGCCCACCCACCTGCTCGACCTGGCCGCGGTTCATGACCGCGATCCGGTCGCTCATCGTCAGCGCCTCCTCCTGGTCGTGGGTGACGTAGACGAAGGTGATACCGACCTCGCGCTGGATCCGCTTCAGCTCGACCTGCAGGCCCTTGCGCAGCTTCAGGTCGAGCGCCCCGAGCGGCTCGTCGAGGAGCAGGACCTTGGGCAGATTGACCAGCGCCCGGGCGAGAGCGACGCGTTGCTGCATGCCCCCGGAGAGCTGCGAGGGGCGGCGCCGGCTCTCGGCGCTCAGGCCGACCCGCTCGAGCTCGGCCTCCACCCGCTGCTTGATCTCGGCCTTGGCCACTCTCTTGCGCCTGAGGCCGAAGCCGACGTTCTCGGCGACGCTCAGGTGGGGGAAGAGGGCGTAGCTCTGGAAGACCGTGTTGGTCGGCCGCCGGTGCGGGGGCAGCGCCTCGACGTTGGCGCCGTCGATGCCGATCGTGCCCTCGCTGGGCTGCTCGAAGCCGGCGATCATTCGCAGCGTCGTCGTCTTGCCGCAGCCGCTCGGCCCGAGCAGGGTGAAGAATTCCCCGGCGCCGAGCTCGAGGCTGAGGTCGTCGACGGCAACGAAGTCGCCGAAGCGCTTGGTGACGCTTCGCAACTCGACGCTCGGCGTGGCTGGCATCAACGGAAGATAGCCCTACCCGAAACGCAACTCTTTCTAACCGCCGCCGGACACGACGATCTGGGCGAGGTGCTCGGTGCCCGGGCCGCCTGGGTGGGCACCGGAGCCGAGGCACTGTCCCTCCGCATCTGTCTCCTCTCGTCGACCGGTCGGCCTCAGACCGGGCCGCTGGTTTGAAGGTATGCGCGCCGGGGGATTGAGGCAAGTGGCAGATGCCCCAATTTGTAACGGCAAGCTTGTACATTTAGTACAACGGTTGAGTCTTCGCTTGACCCAATGACAACTTGCACATGATTCCCAACGGAGCTAGCGTTGTCCATAACGTCGAAGTAGGAGAGGAGCAGACGATGGCCATTGCGTCGCAGCAGAGCTCGGAGGTCGGTTCCAGCCTGCAGGAGCTCGCCAGGCGCCACCTCTGGATGCATTTCTCGCGGATGGGCTCCTACGGCGACGATCACGAGATCCCCGTGATCGTCCGCGGCGAGGGCTGCTACGTCTACGACGAGCACGGCAACCGCTACCTCGACGGGCTCTCCGGGCTCTTCTGCGTGAACTCGGGCCACGGCCGCGCCGAGCTCGGCGAGGCGGCGGCCCGCCAGGTCGAGGAGCTCGACTTCTACACGCTCTGGAGTTACGCCCACCCGCGCGCGATCGAGCTTGCCGCGCGGCTCGCCTCGCTCGCCCCGGGCGACCTCAACCGGGTCTTCTTCACCTCGGGCGGCTCGGAGGCGGTCGAGTCGGCGCTGAAGCTCGCACGCAACTACCACCGGATGCGCGG
Source organism: uncultured Solirubrobacterales bacterium (assembly GCA_963727615.1). Lineage (GTDB taxonomy): Bacteria > Actinomycetota > Thermoleophilia > Solirubrobacterales > 70-9 > VRUE01. The sequence continues at coordinate 16,475 of CAVSHD010000005.1, read as the reverse complement.
CAACGGCCAGAAGCACAAGGTGATCGCCCGCGAGATCGCCTACCACGGGACCTCGCTGGGCGCGCTCTCGGCGACCGGGATCACCGAGCTCCGCTCGCAGTTCGAGCCGCTCGCCCCGGGCGGCTGTCATGTGCCGAACACCAACGTCTACCGCTGGCCCGAGGACCGCCACCAGCTCTGGGCGGCGAACGCGATCGAGGAGAGGATCGAATTCGAGGGCGCCGAGACCGTCGCCGCGGTGATCCTCGAGCCGGTCCAGAACGCCGGCGGCTGCTTCGTCCCGCCCGACGGCTACTTCCAGCGCGCCCGCGAGATCTGCGACCGCCACGACGTGCTGATGATCTCCGACGAGGTGATCTGCGCCATGGGTCGGCTCGGCCACTACTTCGGCTGCGAGCGCTTCGGCTACGTCCCCGACATCATCACGATGGCGAAGGCGGTCACCTCCGCCTACGCGCCGATGGGGGCGATGGTCGCCTCCGACCGGGTCGCCGAGCCGTTCATGGAGGGCGACGCCTCCTTCGCCCACGGGTTCACCTTCGCCGGCCACCCCGTCGCCTCCGCGATCGCCCTCGCCAACCTCGACGTCTACGAGCGCGAGGACCTCTGCGGGCACGTGCTCGCCAAGGAGGGCGAGTTCCGCGAGATGCTCGAGAGCCTGCGCGACCTGCCGATCGTCGGCGACGTTCGCGGCGCCGGCTACTTCCAGGCGATCGAGCTGGTCAAGGACCGGGAGACGAAGGAGAGCTTCGACGACGAGGAGTCGGAGGAGCTGCTGCGCGGCTTCCTATCGGCGGAGCTCTACCGGCGCGGGCTGATCTGCCGCGCCGACGACCGGGGCGATCCCGTCATTCAGCTCGCGCCGCCGCTGATCGCGGACACCGAGCAGTTCGAAGAGATCCACGACGTGCTCCGCGACGTTCTCGACGAGGCGGGTCGGCGCATCCGACGCTAGGCAACGGATGCTCACCGTCCAGAGCCTGCTCGACGAACTCGGCCTCGACCTCGTGTCCGGCGCGGACGCGGCCGAGTCGCCGGTGCGCTGGGTGCACATCTCCGAGCTCGAGGACCCGACGCCATGGCTCTCGGGCGGGGAGCTGATGCTGACGACCGGGATCCCGCTCGACAGCGCCGCCAAGCAGCGCGCCTTCGTCCGCAGGCTCGCCGACCACAACCTCGCCGGCCTCGGGTTCGGGGTCGGCTTCACCCACTCGAAGCTTCCGAAAGCGCTGGTCGACGAGGCGGCCAAGCGCGACTTCCCGCTCTTCGAGGTGCCCTACTCGACGCCGTTCATCGCGATCACCGAGAAGGCCTTCGCGCGGCTCGTCAACGAGCAGTACGAGGTCCTTCAGCGGGGAATCGCGGTCCAGCGCCGGCTCGAGCGGCTCGTCCTCGAAGAGCGCGGCCTGGAGGAAATCGTCGCCACGATCGCCTCCGCCGTCGGCGGCACGGTCGCGATTCTCGGCGGTCGCGGCGAGCGGCTCGCCGGCCGCGGCTTTCGCCGTGAGCTCTCCGCCGAGGCGGCGAAGGCGATCCGCGAGGAAGCCCTCGCCCACACCGGCGACGGGCATGCCTTCGTCCCCGCCCACCCGGCCGTCGCCGGCAGGGCGCTCGCCCATCCCGTGATCTCGCCCGGCGGCGGCCCGCCACAGGCCTGGGTGGTGATCGTCCGCGACTCGGGCGGCCTCGGCGACTTCGAGCGCCTGATCCTCCAGCAGGCGGTCGCCGTGGTGGCGCTCGAGCTGATGCGACGCCGCGTCGCCCGTGAGACCGAGCGGCGGCTGGCCGGCGACGTCCTCGCCGGCGCGATCGGCGGGTTGCTCGAGCCCTCGGAGCTGCGCCGGCGCATGGAGCCGTTCGGGATCGGCGAGGAGGCGGCCGTCCTCGTCTTCGCCCTCGACGACCCCTCCTCGGCCGAGCCGGTGCTCGAGCGGGCGCTCGCCGCGGACGCCTGCCCGGCCGTCGTCGCCCCCCACACGAGCGGCGGCCGCGAGCTGCTCTGCGCGGTGATCGACGCCGCCGACCGCGATCCGGTCGACGTCGCCGCCGACGCCCGCAAGGCGTTGATCAGGGACCGCGGCGCGGTCCGCGCGGCGGCCAGCAGGCCGGCGCCGCCCGAGCAGCTGCGGCGCTCCTTCCACGAGGCCCGCTGCGCCCTGGAGGCGACCGCCTTCGACAACGGCTCGATGCCCGAGGTCGCCTCCTGGCGGGACCTCGGCGCCTTCACCCTGCTGCTCTCGATTCAGGACGACGAGGCGCTGAAGCTCTACTGCGACAGCGTCCTCGGCCCGATCGAGTCCGGCGACGAGGAGTACGGCGGCGAGCTGCTGCGCTCGCTGGAGGCGTTCATAGAGCAGAACGGCCAGTGGGAGCGCGCCGCCCGTCAGGTCTACTGCCACCGGCACACGCTGCGCTATCGAATGCGGAAAGTCGAGGAGCTGACCGGTCGCGACCTCTCCCGCGCCCACGATCGGATCGAGTTCTGGCTGGCCCTCCGCGCCCGGGAGCTCGTGTGAGGATCGGAGTTCCCACCGAGATCAAGCCGGACGAGTACCGGGTCGCGATCACCCCGGCGGGCGTCCGCGAGATGGTCGAGCACGATCACGAGGTCCTGATCCAGGCCGGCGCCGGCGAGGGCAGCGCGATCTCCGACGCCGAGCTCGTCGAGCAGGGCGCCCGCGTCATGCCCGACGCTGCCGCGGTCTTCGCCGAGGCCGAGATGGTGCTCAAGGTGAAGGAGCCGCAGCCGGTCGAGATCGAGATGCTGCGACGCGGGCAGCTGCTCTTCACCTACCTGCACCTGGCCCCCGACCCCGAGCAGACCCGCGGCCTCTGCGGCTCGGGCGCGACCTGCGTCGCCTACGAGACGGTCGAGGACGCCCACGGCCGCCTGCCGCTGCTCGCCCCGATGAGCGAGATTGCCGGCAAGATCGCGACCCAGGCGGGCGCCTTCATGCTCGAGAAGCCGCTCGGCGGGCGCGGCATCCTGCTCGGCGGCGTCCCCGGCGTCGCGGCGGCGAACGTGATGGTGATCGGCGGCGGCGTCGTCGGCATGAACGCCGCCTTCATCGCGATCGGGATGGAGGCAGACGTCTTCGTCTACGACAAGTCGATCGACCGCCTGCGTGAGCTCGACGTGGTCTTCGGCGGCCGCTGCTCGACCGTCTACTCGACCACCCTCGCGGTCGAGGAGATGCTGCCCCGCGCCGACCTCGTGATCGGCGCGGTCCTCGTCCACGGCGCCCGGGCGCCGTTCGTGATCAAGCGCGAGCAGCTGGCGGCGATGAAGCCCGGCGCCGTCCTCGTCGACGTCGCGATCGACCAGGGAGGCTGCTTCGAGACCTCGCGCCCGACTACCCACCGGGACCCGACCTTCGAGGTCGACGGGATAACCCACTACTGCGTCGCCAACATGCCGGGCGCCGTGCCGATCACATCGACCCAGGCCCTCACCAACGCCACCCTTCCCTACGCGATCGAGCTCGCCGATCACGGCGTCGCCGGCGCGATCGAGAGGGACCCGGGGCTGCGGCCGGGGGTCAACGTGGCCGCCGGTGCCGTCACCCACCCGGCGGTCGCCGAGGCGACGGGGGAGGAGTACGTGCCTGTGGAGGAAGCCTTGGGTCGGGAAAGCGCCCGCCCGCAGCGGACGCGGAAGCGAGCGAGCGAGGCCGCCAGTGGTCATTAGCGCGAGCGAGCGAGCGAGAGCAGAGCATGCGGGCGGAATTTATGGCGAGCACGCGGGCGGAATCCGACAAAGGAGGATTTGATGAGTAGCGCATACGCGGTTGTCAACCCAGCCACCGGCGAGACGGTCAAGGAGTTCCCGGAGATCTCAGACGAGGAGCTCCGCGCCGCGATCGGGCGCGCCGATCGGGCCTCCCGCACATGGCCGAGCTCCGCCGGCGTGGCGCAGCGCGCAGCGCTCGTGCGCAAGGTCGGCGAGCTCCACTCCGAGCGGCGTCAGCAGCTGGCCGAGATCATCGTCCGCGAGATGGGCAAGCCGATCGAGCAGGCGCTCGGCGAGGTCGACTTCACGGCCGAAATCTACGGTTTCTACGCTGACAACGCCGAGGGCCTGATGGCCGACGAGCCGATCGAGCTGCTCGGCGGCGAGGGCACGGCGGTCATCCGCCGCAGCCCATTCGGGGTCCTGCTCGGGATCATGCCCTGGAACTTCCCCTACTACCAGGTGGCCCGCTTCGCCGGGCCGAACCTGGTGATCGGCAACGCGATTCTTCTCAAGCACGCGCCGCAATGCCCCGAATCGGCCGAGGCGATGCAGCAGATGTTCGACGACGCCGGCGCCCCCGAGGGCGTCTACGAGAACATCTACGCCAGCAACGAGCAGATCGAGTGGGTGATCGCCGACCCGCGGGTGCACGGCGTCTCGGTCACCGGCTCCGAGCGCGCGGGGGCCGCCGTCGCCGAGGTCGCCGGCCGCAACCTGAAGAAGGTCGTGCTCGAGCTCGGCGGCTCGGACCCCTTCATCCTGCTCGGCAGCGACGATCTCGACGGCGTCGCCCAGCAGGCGGCCGAAGCGCGGCTGGACAACGCCGGCCAGTCCTGCAACGCCGCCAAGCGCTTCATCGTCGCCGACGAGCTCTACGACGAGTTCCTCGAGAGCTTCCGCGAGAAGCTGACCGCCGCGAAGCCCGGCGATCCGACCGCCGAGGACACCGCGGTCGGGCCGCTCTCCTCGCAGACCGCCGCCGAGCGGCTCGAGGACCAGGTCAAGCGCGCGGTCGAGAACGGCGCCGAGGTCCTCGTCGGCGGCAAGCGCGACGGCAACTACTTCGAACCGACGATCCTCACCGGGATCGAGCCGGGCGACGAGGCCTCCCAGGAAGAGTTCTTCGGCCCGGTCGCGCAGGTCTACCGGGTCGCCTCCGAGGACGAGGCGGTCTCCCTCGCCAACCAGACCCCGTTCGGCCTCGGGTCCTACCTGATGACCACGGACTCCGAGCAGGCCGAGCGGGTTGCCGACAGGATCGAAGCCGGGATGGTCTACGTCAACCTGGTCGGGGCCGACAGCCCGGAGCTCCCGTTCGGGGGGTTCAAGCGCTCCGGCTTCGGGCGCGAGCTCGGCCGCTACGGAGCCGACGAGTTCGTCAACAAGAAGCTGATCCGCAGCGCCTGACCGATCCCTTCCCCGCCTGCGAGGGTTACTCGTCTGGATGGCGAACGGACGGGGCATGAGAGCGGCCGCGGTGGCGGCGGCGCTGATCGCGTTGCTGCTCGTCGGCAACGCGCTGGGCGCCGTCTCGCCGAACACGGAAGAGGTCCCGCGCTGCCATGGGGCGCGGGCTACGATCGTCGGCACCGACGGTCCCGACAAGCTCCAGGGCACCCCGAGCCGCGACGTGATCGTCGGCCTCGGCGGCGACGATGAGATCGTCGGCGGCCTCGGCAACGACATCATCTGCGGCGGCCCGGGCAGCGACCTGATCCACGGCGGCCGCGGCAACGACATGGTCGACGGCGGCGCCGGCGACTACGACCGCGTGATCGGCGACCTCGGCGACGATCAGGTGCTCGGCGGGCCCGGCAATCACGACGAGGCGGCCGGGAGCCTCGGCATCGACACGGTCAGCGGCGGGCCCGGCAACTTCGACCTCGTGCACGGCGACTACGGCTACGACCGCATGGACGGCGGCGCCGGCAAGGGCGACATCGCCTCCTTCGCGACCGACGTCGGCGCCGGCAGGGGCGGCGGCGTCAAGGTCTCCCTCGCCAAGCACCGGGCGCGCGGCGACGGGCATGACCGGCTCTTCCGCTTCGAGAGCGTCGAGGGCTCGGCGTTCGACGACATCCTGGTCGGCAACAAGCAGGCCAACCTGATCGAGGGGGGGCCCGGCAACGACGTCCTGCGCGGCGGCGGCGGCGCCGACACGATCGCGGGCGGCGAGGGCTCCGACCGCTGCCAGGGGGGCAGGGGCCGGCGCACCTCCTGCGGGCGCGAACGGCGTCCCAAGGCCTCGGCCTACATCACCGTCGACCCGACCGGCGCCGGTGGCGGCGGCCTCCAGATCGTCGGCGGCGGAGGCCCCGACGATTTCGCCGTCGCCTACGACCCGGCCACCGAGTCCTTCGGCGTCAGCGCCCGCAAAGGGGTCGCGATCGGCCCCGGCTGCTCGCGTCCCGGCGGCAGCGCCACGACCGTCCTCTGCTCGCTCGGCGGCCCCGCCCGCTGGCTGATGGCCGACCTCGGGCCCGGCGACGACAGCCTCCGGGTCGTCGGCTCGCTGGCCGGGGTCGGCTTCGTGCGGATCGCCGGCGGCCTCGGCGACGACACGATCAAAGGCGGCCCCGAGGACGACCTGATCGAGGCGGGCTTCGGCGCCGACAAGCTCTATGGAGGCGCCGGCTCCGACGGCCTGATCGGCGGCACCCCGGGGCCGACCTTCCTCTACGGCGGCGCCAACGGCGACCTGCTCGCCGCCGGCGGCGGCTGCGCCGGCGGCAAGCTCGTCGGCGGTCCCGGCCGCGACGACGCCTCCTTCGCCGAGACCCAGGCGCACCCGGGCCTCCTCTACGTCTCCTTCCCGAAGGGCAAAGCCTGGATCGACGCCGTGCCGCACTGCCACCCGGTGCGGCTCGCACACTCGAACGAGGACATGGAGGGGTCGTTCGACAACGACGTCCTGATCGGCGACGGGCGCAGGAACGCGATCCTCGGCCAGCCGGGCGTCGACCGGATCTACGGCGGCGGGGGCGACGACGTGCTCGACGCCCGCGACGGCTTCCGGGACGCCGCGGTGCAGTGCACGAAGGGGCCCCAGGTCGTCAGGGGGTCGCACCTGCGGCCGGTGGCCGGCCGGCAGGGCCATGCCTTCGTCGACCCCTTCGACCCGCACCCGGTGGGCTGCGCGGAGACGACGGAGGGCCACCCGGTCAAGGGCCTCGGCAAGTCGGCCGAGCATCATCCGGGCCAGTAGGGCGGGCACCATCTAGGCTTTGGGCATGGAGCGCAGCGCCAGCCCGGCCGAGTCCGCCGCGATCGCCGCGGCGATCGAGCGGTTCGTGGCCGAGACGACGCCCGTGCCCGAGGGCGCCGACCCGGTCAGCCCCTGGACCAGGGCGGCGCTGATCGAGGGCGTCAGCGCCAAGCGCACGATCAAGGACCTGGAAGGTGGAATGCGATGACCGTGGTGAAAATCATCGAGCTGGTCGGCAGCTCCAAGACCTCGACCGACGACGCGGCGAAACAGGCGCTCGCCCAGGCGCAGGGGACGCTGCGCAACATCCGCGCCGTCGACATCGTCTCGACCGGGATCCGCGGCGAGCATCTGGACGAGTACCGCGCCCACGTGCGGGTCGCGTTCCTGATCGAGGGGACCGAGGTTGACTGAGGAGGCCTTCGAGGAGACGGCGAGGGTCGTCAGCCGCGACGAAGCGCGGGCGCTGCTCGACGAGGGCGCCCAGCTGCTCGACGTCCGCGTCGGCCACGAGTGGGAGGCGGGACGCATCGCCGGCGCCTCCCATCTGCCGCTCGAGGAGCTCTCGCAGCGCAGTGGCGAGATCGACCCCGAGCGCCCCGTGATCCTCTACTGCCGCGGCACGACCCGCTCGACGATGGCCACCGAGGCACTCGACGGGGCGGGCTTCGACGCGGTCAAGCTCGCCGATGGGATCGTCGGCTGGGACCAGGCGGGCCTGGAGCTCGAGCCGGAGGCCGGCTACGTGGCCGAGTCGGGCGAAGCGGCCGCCCTCCTACAGGCACGAAGAAAGGGCCTCGGGGGTTAAATACCCTAATCCCTGTCAGGTTTTGCTATTTTCACCATCGTGGAGGTCGTCGTCGATCAGGAGAAGCAGCAGCGCGGCAAGGGCCGGGCCGGAACTCTGGAGAACCCGGAGACCTACGAGAACGTCCCTGGCAACGTGATCCCGATCATCGAGCGCGAGTTCGACGACTTCGACAACGAAGCCGAGAAGTTCCTCGCCGGCGAGCTGGCGGAGGATCAGTTCATCGGCTTCCGCCTCAAGCAGGGCGTCTACGGCCAGCGCCAGCCCGACGTCCAGATGGTCCGCGTCAAGCTCCCCTACGGCGGCGTCACGCCCGAGCAGATGGAGTCCTTCGCCAGCGTCGTCGAGAGGTACGCACCGCTGGAAAAGGGCCACATCACGACCCGCCAGAACGTCCAGATCCACCACGTGCCGCTGCGCGACATGGAGGCGCTCCTGCGCGAGATCGCCGAGGTCGGGCTCTCCTCGCGGGAGGGCTGCGGCAACACGGTCCGCAACGTCACCGGCGACCCCTGGGCCGGCGTCGCCCCCGACGAGGCCTTCGACCCGACTCCCTACGCCGGCGCCTACGTCCGCTACTTCGTCCGCCACCCGACGACGCAGCTGATGCCGCGCAAGATCAAGACCGCCTTCACCGGCTCCGACGAGGACCGGGCGATCACCGGCATCCACGACATCGCCTTCATCTCTCGCGAAAGGGACGGGGTCAGGGGCTTCGAGGTCAGGGTCGGCGGCGGCACCTCGATCATGGCCCGCGTCGCGCCGACGCTCTACGAGTTCGTCGAGGCCGACAACGGCGACTACCTGAAGGTCTCCGAGGCCGTGCTGCGGATCTTCGACCGCCAGGAGTGGCTGCGCGTCAACCGCGCCCGGGCGCGGATCAAGGTCCTGGTCGACAAGATCGGGATCGACGCCTTCCGTGAGCTCGTCGACGAGGAGCTCGAGGGCGACTGGGTGGGGGAGCGCGACTTCGACTCCGGCCTGGTCGAGCGGCTGCGCTTCGACGACGACGAGGAAGAGAGCGCGCCCCCCGAGCCGGCCGAGCCCGCCTCGCCCAACGGCGACCGCACCGAGTTCGAGCGCTTCGTCGAAGCCAACGTCCAGGCCCAGCGCCAGGAGGGCTTCTCGGCGGTCGAGGTGAAGATCACCCGTGGTGACCTGACGCCCGAGCAGTTTCGCGGCCTGGCCGCGATCATGCGCGAGTTCACCGGCGGCTACGCGCGCAGCACCGTCCAGCAGAACCTCGTCCTGCGCTGGGTCCGCGACGGCGCCCTCTACGACGTCTGGCAGCGGCTCACCGATCTCGGCCTCGGCGAGGCCGGCCCGCGGGAGATCGGCGACGTGGTCAGCTGCCCCGGCACCGACAGCTGCAAACTCGGGATCACCAGCTCGATGGGACTGAATCGAGCGATCGAGAAGCGTGTTGGAGAGATGGAGATCTCCGACGCCTTGACCAAGCGCATCCACATCAAGATGAGCGGCTGCCCGAACGGGTGCAGCCAGCATCACATCGCCAACATCGGCTTCTATGGCGCCTCGCTGAAGGTGGGCGGGCGGCAGATGCCGGCCTACATCCCGCACGTCGGCGGCAACTACCAGGGCGGCGAGGTCGTCTTCGGCAAGCGGCTCAAGTCGCGCCTGCCCGCCAAACGCGTCCCCGAGGCCGTCGAGCGCTGGATCAGGCTGTACGAGTCCGAGCGTGCCGAGGGCGAGGAGTTCAACGCCTTCGCGGAGCGGATCGGCGCCGAGCGCTTCGAAGCCGAGGTGAAGGAGCTGACCCTGCCCGCCGAGTTCAGCCTCGAGACGATGCAGCAGTTCATCGACTGGAACCGCTCGAGCCCCTACAAGGTCGAGCGCGGGGAGGGGGAGTGCGCGATATGAACGCCGCCGCCACAGTCGGTTTCCCGTCCCTCTCGATCCCGACGACCGAGGAGTGGGCCCGCGGCGTCGCCGAGGAGCTCGAGGGCCTCTCGGCGCGCGAGGCGATCTCCTGGATGTTCGAGACCTTCGGCGAGCGCCACTACATCGCCTGCTCGTTCCAGAAGACGAGCTCGGTGACCGCTCACCTGGCGACCGATGTCAACCCCGACGCCCGCTTCTTCTACCTCGACACCGACGTCCTCTTCCCGGAGACCTACGAGACCCGCGACCGCCTCGGCGAGCACCTCGGCGTCGAGTTCGACCGCTTCCACAACCTGACCCTCGAGGAGCAGGCCGCGAGCCACGGCGACGAGCTCTGGAAGAGCGATCCCGACACCTGCTGCGCCCTGCGCAAGGTCGAGCCGATGCGGCGCGCCCTCTCTTCCGTAGACTGCTGGGTCGCCGGCGTCCGCCGCGAGGACTCCTCGGATCGCGCCAACACCCCGAAGTTCGGCTGGGACAAGCGGTTCAACCTCTGGAAGCTGAACCCCCTCGCGGACTGGTCCGAGGGCGACGTCTGGAACCACATCCGTGAGCACCACCTCCCGTACAACCCCCTCCACGATCACGGCTACCCGTCGATCGGCTGCACGCACTGCACGAAGCCGGTCGGCCCCGGCGGATCGCCTCGTGACGGCCGCTGGGCGGGGCTCTCGAAGACCGAGTGCGGGATCAACTAGCCGTGGCCGATCCGACGCAGCCGGCGCTCGGCTGAGCACCGCCGCGCCGCCCGAACTTCCGATTCCTGATTCCCTTTCCCCCGACCGATTGGTGAGACCCTTCCGATGAGCGAGACGATGACCGAGCTTTCCCTGACACTTGACGAGCGCCACACCGCCGACTTCGAGATGATCGGCAACGGCGGCTTCGCGCCGCTGACCGGCTTCCAGGGCTCCGCCGACTGGGAGCGCGTCTGCGCCGAGATGCGGACCGTGGACGGCGACTACTGGCCGATCCCGATCACGCTCGCCTCCGACCTCGAGTGCGAGGTCGGCGACACGATCGCCCTCTCCAGCGACGAAGGCAAGCCGCTGGGCCGGCTCACGGTCGAGGAGATCTGGGAGCGGGACGTGAAGCGCGAGGCCGAGCAGGTCTACGGCACGACCGACGAGGAGCATCCCGGGGTCGCGGCGATCTACGCCGAGGGCGACCGGATGCTGGCCGGCCCGATCGAGGTCGACGCCCTCCCCGATCACGAGGAGGCGTTCATGCGGCGCTACAAGACGCCGGCCGAGCACAGGGCCGACTTCGAGGCCCGCGGCTGGAAGAAGATCGTCGCCTTCCAGACCCGCAACCCGATCCACCGCGCCCACGAGTACCTGACCAAGGCGGCTCTGGAGACCTGCGACGGGCTCTTCATCCACCCGCTGATCGGCAAGACCAAGGCCGGCGACATCCCCGCCGACGTGCGGATGAAGTGCTACGAGGTGCTGATGGACAACTACTACCCGAACGACCGGGTCGTGCTCGGCGTGAAGCCGGCGAAGATGCACTACGCCGGCCCCCGCGAGGCCGTCCTGCACGCGATCGTCCGCCGCAACTACGGCGCGACCCACTTCATCGTCGGCCGCGACCACGCCGGCGCCGGCGACTACTACGGCACCTACGACGCGCAGAAGATCTTCGACGAGATCGACATCGACGAGCTCGGCATCGAGCCGCTGATGTTCGAGCACACCTTCTGGTGTGAGGATTGCGAGGGCCTTGCCTCCGGCAAGACCTGCCCGCACGACAAAGAGGCGCACCTGTTCCTCTCCGGAACCAAGGTCCGCGAGATGCTCGGCAACGGCGAAAGGCCGCCGCACGAGTTCTCCCGCGACGAGGTCGCCGACATCCTGATCGACGCTTACAAGGAGGACTGACAAGCATGGCTGGTGAGAAGGGCTTCACCCTCTGGTTCACCGGGCTCTCCGGAGCCGGCAAGACAACGATCTCGAGGCTGCTCGAGGGGCACCTGCGCGAGCGCGGCTCGAAGCTGGAGATCCTCGACGGCGACGTGATCCGCGAAAACCTCTCGAAGGGCCTCGGCTTCTCGAAGGAGGACCGCGACATCAACATCCGTCGGATCGCCTTCGTCGCCGACCTGCTCAGCCGCAACGGCGTGCCGGTGATCACCGCCGCGATCTCGCCCTACGCCGAGATCCGCGACGAGGCGCACGAGCTGATGGGCGAGCGCTTCATCGAGGTCTACGTCAAGGCCTCGGTCGACACCTGCGCCGAGCGCGACGTCAAGGGCCTCTACAAGAAAGCCTTCGCCGGCGAGATCAAGGAATTCACCGGCGTCTCGGACCCCTACGAGGTCCCCGAGAACCCGGCCTGGGTCTGCGACACCGAGAACGAGACCCCTGAGGAATCCGCGGACAAGCTCCTTGCCTACCTGGAGCAGCGGGGTCTGATCCCCGCCGCCGCCGTCACTGCCTAGGTTCCCGCCGCCCGAGCGCCCGTCGCTCGGGCGTTTTTCCCCGCCATGGCGGGATCAATGTCTCGAGCGAAGCGCTTGGGCGGTTTCGGAAAGCACGCTCATCACGTAGGCGCGCTCATATCTGACCTGGCGGTGCGTAAAGCGCAACGGGGTGAGCCCCGCCGCCGTGTGAGCCTGATCGCGAAGCTGGTCGCGTGCCTGGGCTGCGGGGTGCGGTGGTAGCGCAGGCCGTCGGTCTCCACGATCAGCCCCAGGTCGGGCCAGAAGAAGTCGACCCGGAATCCGTTGACCTCGCTTTGCGTGTGAGGTGGGGGGAGACCGGCAGCCGTGGCGATCGGCCGGAAGGCGCGCTCGAGCTCAGAGTCGGAGAGCCGGAAGGCGTGCCTGTCGAGAAGGGTGCGGACCGCTCTTACGCCCGGTTTGCCCGCATAGCTCTCAAGGGAGGCACGTAGGGTCTCGGAGCTGACCAGATCGCCCTTGTCGGCCTCGTTGACCGCTCGCTCGAGCGCAGCCGGGCCGAGCACGGTCCCGAGGTCCACCAGGGCGAGTGTCGGGCCGGTCACCGGTATTTCCCTGTCGGCCACGACATCCTCGTCCAGGATCGACGGGCGCCCTCTTACGCGGATCCCGCTTCGACGCTGCTTGAAGGAGCGACGCACGCTGATTTCGATCTCGTCGCGTTCCCCGGTGATGCCCCAAAGAGCCCCCGCGCTTCGATGGCTCAGCACGGCCCCCTCCCCACATGCCAGACCGCGGCCATCCAGTGGCCTTCGCGCGTCAGACTCGGTCGGCCGACCGCGTAGACGCCACGATGAACCCGGTGCAGCCGCCCGGTGTGAATGCGGTGCTCGATCGCCTTTGTCGTGAAGCCGAGCGCGAGAAGGCCGCGCCGGCTGACCACTCCGTGCTGCCGCTCGGCCAACGCCCACGCCTCGGCGCTTCGCTCTTCCGCTCGGGCGTTTGTGCCCCCCATATAGGGAACAAGTGCCCGAGCGGCGAAAACTCTCCGTCCGGGGGCTAGGGGCGGGACGGCACCTGGGGCTCGCCCAGGCCGTAGGTGTCGTAGGCCCCGAACTCCGAGAACGTCTTGTGGGTGGGGCCGTGGTAGTCGGAGGAGGCGGTCGGGATCAGGTCGAGCTCCTCGCAGAGCTCGAGCAGGTGGGCGGTCTGCTCGCGATCGTGGGTGGGGTAGAAGGTCTCGATCCCGTCGGCGCCGAGCGAGCGGATCAGGTCGTCGACCTCGTCGGGCTCGGAGATGTCCCAGTACGGGTGCGCGATCACCGCCGCCCCACCGGCGTCGCGGATCAGCTCGATCGCCTGCGCGGCCGTCGGCCAGCGGCGCGGGACGAAGGCCTTGGCGCCGGGGACGAGGTACTCCTCGAAGAAGGGGCCGAGGTCGCCGCTCGCTCCAGCCGCCCTGGCGATGTGGGGGCGGCCGATCGAGAGGGCGTCGCCGGCCTCGCGCACGGCGTCCTCCAGGTGAAGGTCGAAGCCCTCCTCGCGCAGCTTCTCGACGATCTCCCCGGCCCTCGTCACGCGCTCGTGCTGGGCACGCTCGCAGGCGCCGGCGATCCGGCCCAGGTCGATCCAGTAGCCGCAGACGTGGAGGTCTTCGGCGTACTCGTGGACGCAGGACATCTCGATCGCCGGGACCAACTCGACGCCGAGGCTCGCCGCCGCCTCGGCGGCCTCCGTGACACCGGCGATCGCATCGTGGTCGGTGAGGGCGAGCGTCGTGACGCCCGCCTCCGCCGCCTGGCCGACGACCTCGGCCGGAGCGAGCTGGCCGTCGGAAACGGTCGAGTGACTCTGTAGCTCGATCAGCATTTGGCCGCGCAGCCTAGCCGGAACTTGGACCAGGGGAGCGATGCGCGCTACGGTTCCGGTTGGCCGCCGGTCAGCTCGACGGAGGGGTCCGTACACGGCGCGGCCACCGGGACAGAGGAGTCAGGGAGGAGAGAGATGCCGATTCGCGACGGTGAATGGCGCCACACCAAGGGGTTCTTGGCCGCGACGGCGATCGCCCTGGCGCTCTGCCTTGCCTCTGCCGCCGCCGCGTCGGCCGGGCCGCCCTGGCTCGACCCGGCCGACCTCTCGCTGCCCGGCAGGAACGCCTCCAACCCGGTCGTCGCGATGGACGCCGCGGGCGGCACCGTGGCGATCTGGGAGCGCCAGAGCACCACCGGCCCCAGCTACAACCTCCAGTTCGCGACGCGCAGCCCGGGAGGGAGCTTCACGGCGCCCGCCGACCTCGCCCTGAATAGCACCGAACCGCGGTTGGCGATGACGCCCTCGGGCGAAGCCGTTGCGGTTTGGAAGCATTTCGAAAACCCACCGGGCGCCTACACGATCCAGGCCGCGACGCGGCCACCGGGCGGCGGCTTCTCGCCCCCGCAAACGATCTACGCGGCGGCGCCGACGGTGATCCCGCAGGGCCTCCAGGTCGCGATCGGCGCCGGCGGCGACGCCGTGGTGACCTGGAACCAGGTCGATCCGAGCGCCGAATTCGGGGAACTGGTCTGCGGCGAAAACCCGGAATACATGACCCCGATCCACTGCTCGAATCCCTCGTTCGTGCAGGGGTCCTATCGTCCCGCCGGTGGCGCCTTCGGCGAAGCGACGCGGATCTCGGCGCCCCGTGGCGCCAAAGCCTCCGGGGAAACGGAAGGAGAACAGGAAGAACGGGAAATCGCCGAATCCATGAACGTCGCCCGCGCCGCGCGCCCGGCCGTGGACGGCGGCGGAAACGCCACCGTCGTCCTCACCTATTTCGATGGCGCCGACACCGTGGTCCAGGCGGTCTCGCACCCGGCGGGCGGCGAATTCGGCTCGCCCGTTCAGGTCTCGACCTCGGGAGAGGACGCGGCGGCCCCCGATATCGGGGTCGACCCCGCCGGCGACGCGATCGCCTCCTGGGTGCGGGCCGAAGGGCCCGCGGAGATCGTCCAGGCCGCAGAGAAGGGACCTGGCGGGCCCTTCTCCCCGCTCCCTGACCTCTCGCCTGCCGGTGAAACCGCCGGCAGGCCCCTGGTCGGGGTGGGGGCCGACGGCAGCGCGGCCGTCTCCTGGCGCCTCGAGGCGCCAGGGGGGTCGGTGCTGCAGGTGTCCAGCCGGGGGCCAGGCGGTGCGTTCTCACCCGCCGTCGACGTCAGCAACGGCGAAGACTCGCCGCTCTTCGATGAAATGGCGGTCGGCGACGGGGGCGCCACGGTGGTCGCCTGGTCGGGGGCAAACGGCGCCGACCAGATCACCCGCGCCGCGGTGCGGGCGCCCGGCTCCGGCGCCTTCGCCGCGCCGGTGGCGATCTCGCAGAGCAGCGCAGGCTTCTTCCATCCACAGGCGGCAAGTGACGCCGGCGGCGACGCGACGGTCGTCTGGGTTCGGGACGACGGCACCCACGACATCGTCCAGTTCGCCGGCTACGACGCCCAGCCTCCGCGGCTCGAGATCGGGGTCCCGGCCACCGGGACGGTGGGAGGTCCCGTCGAGATGACGGCCACGAGCAGCGACGCCTGGCCCCTTACCCAGCCGAGCTTCGACTTCGGCGACGGGGCCCACGCCGACGGCGCCGCCGTCTCCCACGCCTACGCGGCGCCCGGGACGTACACGGTGGGCGCCGGCGTCACCGACGCCGGTGGGAGGACGGTCACGCGCACCGCGACGGTGCTCGTCAAGGCCCGCAACGAGTTCAGGATCCGCAAGCTGAAGCTGAACCGGAGGAAGGGAACGGCGACCCTGACGGTCATCGTCCCCGAACCCGGGTCGCTGAAGGCGACCGGAAGGGGCGTCCGGAAGGCTCGAGCCGCGACCGCCACCGGCGGCTCGCTGAAGTTGCGCCTCAGGGCGTCCCGAAAGGGCCTCAAGCGGCTGCGGACGAAGGGGAAGCTGAAGGCCCGGCTGCGGATCGCCTACTCGCCGGTCGGTGGCGACACCTCGGTCCGACACCGCAAGGTGACGCTGAGGCTCTCGACGCTGCACAGGCGCAGCTCGAGGAGGCACACGCGCCGCGCCAGCGGCCACTGACGCCTGCCCATCTCAATAGACTGCGCCGCCCATGAGCCGGAGCGGCCGACAGCGCTGATGTTCGAGAAGGTCCTGATCGCCAATCGCGGCGAGATCGCGATCCGCGTCGCCCGCACCCTGAAGGAGATGGGCATCGCCTCCGTCGCGGTCTACTCCGACATCGACCGCGACGCGCCGCACGTGCGCGAGGCCGACGAGGCGTTCCTGCTCGGCCCCGCGGTTCCCGCCGAGAGCTACCTGAACATCGCCAAGATCATCGAGACCGCGAAGGAGTCGGGCGCCGAGGCGATCCACCCCGGCTACGGCTTCCTCGCCGAGAACGCCGAGTTCGCGCGGGCCTGCGCCGAGGCCGAGATCGTCTTCA
>CAVSHD010000004.1:0-418712 GCA_963727615.1 uncultured Solirubrobacterales bacterium | reverse complement strand
TCCTCAACCAGGTCCCAGCCGTCCTCGGCTCCGGCCGCCCCTCTTCGCCATCGGCGAGCAGGCCGAGCTGCCGCTCCTGGGAGGACCATTCGCGCCGAAGCGGCTCAGGCACTCGCCCGGGTGAAGGTCACATGCGTGACCCCGCTGGGCGAGGACGTGGCCTCGACCTCGTAGCCCTCCTCGACGCCCTCCAGCCCGTCCCAGAGGCGGACGCCGCGGCCGAGCAGGATCGGGACCACGACGACGTGCATGTGGTCGATCAGCCCGGCGGCGAGGAACTCGCGGACCACCGTAGGGCCGCCGCCGATGCGCACGTCCATGCCGCCGGCGGCCTCGCGGGCCGCCTCGAGCGCCTCGGCGGGAGAGGCGTCGAGGAAGTGGAAGGTCGTGCCGCCCTCCATCTCGATCGACGGGCGCGGGTGATGGGTGAGGACGAAGACCGGCGTGTGGAACGGCGGGTTGGGGCCCCAGGCGCCCTTCCACTCCGGGTCCTCGTGCCAGCCGGGGTGACCGAACTTCCCGGCGCCCATGATCTCGGCGCCGATCCCGGGGGCGAACAGCTGCGCGAAGGCGTCGTCGATGCCGCCGCTGCCGCCGTCGCCCTTCGCGCCTTGCCACCAGCGGGTGGCGAACATCCACTGGTGCAGCCTGTCTCCGGCGTGGCCGAAATGAAGCTCGGCGCTTTGGCCCTCGCCGGTGCCGAAGCCGTCGAGGGAGATGCAGAAGTTCTGGACGCGGGCGATTGACATGGCTGATGCTCCTTCGTGAGTTGGGGGACGTTGGTTGCGGTCTCGGTCGAGGTCAGTCGGAGGAGCGACGAGGGCGGTAGGTCAGCAGGACGACGCCGGAGTCGAACCGCTTGACGTCGGTGAGCTCCATCCAGACCGTGCCCCGGTCGCCGAGCACGTGGAGGTTGCCCTTGCCCCATACGACCGGGTTCAGGTAAACCTCGTACTCGTCGATCAGGCGCAGCTCGGCGAGCGCGTAGGCGAACTCGCCGCTGCCGTGCATGAACAGGTCGCCGTCGACCGCCTGCTTCAGCTTCGGGATGGAGCTCCCGAGGTCCCTCTCCAGCAGGGTCGCGTTCCAATCGAGGTCTCCGCCGAGGGTGGTCGACCCGACGTACTTCGGCATCGGGTTGACCATGTCGGCCCATTTGCCTGTCTGGCCCGGCCAGTATGCCGCCAGACCCTCGTAGGTCTTGCGGCCCAGCACCAGCCCGGCCGACCTCGTTTGGCGCTCGAAGGAGTATTCGCCGTGGTCGCCGTCCGGATTCACCCATTCGGCGACCGGGTCGACGACGCCGTCGAGCGTGGCCTGCGTGGTAGCGATCAGCTTGCCCATTTTCGATCTTCTCTAACGCAAGGATCATTGCGTTAGGACCTTACTGGGTTGGATATAAACGCGCAAGGCTTCGCGTTTAGACTCCAGTCCGATGGCTTCAACCAACGAGCAACCACGCCGGCGACCGGGAGGCCGCACTGCTCAGGTGCGGGCCCGGGTCCACGCGGCCGCGATCGAGCTGCTGGGGTCCGAGCCGCCGGAGGAGGTGACGATTCCGCGGGTGGCAGAGCGTGCGGGGGTCCACCAGGCCACCCTCTACCGCCGCTGGGGGAACGTCGCGGGGCTGGTCGACGACGTCGTCGCCGAGCGGCTGGCGGAGGTGGCGCCGGTGCCCGACACCGGGACCCTGCGAGGCGACCTGGAGCTGGCGGCGGTCAGGTTCGCTGAGGCGATCGCTCCCCTGGGGACGATCATGATGCGCGCGGCAGCACTGGCGGCGCCGACCGCCGAGGCTCCGGTCGCCCTGCGAACTCGCGCCGACCAGCTGCAGGCGATGCTCGACCGGGCGACGGCGCGCGGTGAGCAGACGCCGACGATCGCCGAGCTGCTGGAGGGGATCACCGCGCCCCTCTACCTGCACCCGCTCTTCTTCGGCCGCCCCGCCGACGCCGGCCACGCCAGGGAGCTGGTTCGCCGCCTCCTGGTCTACGTCGAGGCCGACCGGCGCTCGCCGTGATCGGTCCGAAGGTCGCAGAGTTGTCGCGGCAGTGCCTCCCAGCCCAGGCGTCCAGCGGCGATGAGTTTCGCCATGACGTCCAGTCTGTACCCCCGCACCTGATCAACCGCAACCAGGGAGGGCAACATGACCGCCACCTACACCTTCGACGTCTTCTCCAGCCTCGATGGCTTCGGCAGCGCCGACAGCAGCAGCGACTGGACTGGCTACTGGGGTAAGCAGGGCCCCGAGCTGCTCGACCGCCGCCTCGCCCTGTACAGCGAGGAGCAGCGGATGGTCTTCGGGGCCAACACGCATCGGGCCTTTGCCCGGATGCTGGCCTCCAGCACCGAGGACTCCGACGTGCGTGACGCATGGGTCACCCGGATGAGAAGCCTGCCGGCGACGGTGGTGTCGACCACCCTGGAGGAGCCCCTCGACTGGCCGCAGGCGACCGTCGCGAGCGGTGACGCCGTCGAGGTCGTCGCCCGGCTCAAGGAGGAGTCCGAGGTGCCGCTGCGCTCGCACGGCAGCCTGTCGATGAACCGGGCACTGATGGCCGCGGGTCTGGTCGACCGCGTCCAGGTGACGCTCTTCCCTGTGATCACCGGTCAGACCGGGGTGGACCCCGTCTTCGGGGGTGCGGCCGACTTCGACCTCGAGCTGATCGAGAGCCGGACCCTCGACGGCAACATCCAGGAGCTCATCTACCGACCCACCCTGCACGTCTGAGCCCGCCCAGCACCTGGGCGCCTTATAGCCAAAAGAAAGGAATAAGACCATGGGAAAGATCGTCGTAACCGAGTTCGTCTCGCTGGATGGAGTGATGGAGGACCCCGGCGGCAGCGAGAACGCCGGGCACGGCGCCTGGACCTTCGAGTTCGACCGCGGGGACGACGGCGACGAGTTCAAGCTCGACGAGCTCCGCAAGGCCGAGGCGCAGCTGCTCGGACGCGTCACCTATGAAGGCTTCGCGGCCGCCTGGCCTTCGATGGAAGACGAGGCAGGCTTCGCCGAGCAGATGAACTCGATGCCCAAGTACGTCGTCTCCTCGACGCTGCAGGAGGCCGCCTGGAACAACTCGACCATCCTCTCCGGCGACTTCGCCGAGGAGGTCGGGAAGCTGAGGGAAGAGGTCGACGGGAGCATTCTGGTCGCGGGCAGCGCCCGGCTCGTTCAGGGCCTGATCGAGCACGACCTGCTCGACGAGCTGCGCCTGATGGTCTTCCCGGTCCTGCTCGGCAGCGGCAAGCGCCTCTTCGACGAGAGTGGCGGTGAGCACCGGCTGCGGCTGACCGAGTCGGGCACGGTTGGCGAGGGCATCGCCACCCTGGTCTTCGAGCGGAGCAGCGAATGATCGCCCGCCGCCAGGCTGAGTGGGAGGGCGTCGAGCCACCCAACTGGGCGTTGGGGAGCCGCCGCAGCGGCGACCCCCGCAGCGTGCCGCTCTGCCTTACCCGCTGCGCGGCGACCGGGTCGTCTACCTGGTCGAGGTGGAGTCGGCGATGGCCCAACAATTCGGATAAGTGAAGGAGGCAGCACCATGCAGAAGATCGTCCCCAACCTGTGGTTCGACACCGAGGCCGAGGAGGCGGCGCGCTTCTACGTGTCCGTCTTCGAGGATTCGCGCATCGTCAGGGTCATCCACTACAACGAGGCCGTTCCGAGCAAAGCCGGCATGGCGGTAACCGTCGAATGGGAGGTCGAAGGCCAGCGCTTCGTCGGTATCAACGGCGGGCCGCAGTTCAAGTTCGACGAGGCCGTCTCCTTCCAAGTCAACTGCGCCGACCAGGCCGAGATCGACTACTACTGGGAGAAGCTGGCGGCTGACGGCGGCAAGCAGGGCCAGTGCGGCTGGGTCACCGACAAGTACGGCCTCTGCTGGCAGGTTGTCCCGGTCGGCCTCGAGGAGCTGCTCGGCGACGATGACCCGGAGCGGGCCCGGCGCGCGATGGAAGCGCTGCTGAAGATGGGCAAGCTCGATATCGCGGCCCTGCGGGCGGCCGGCGACAGCGTGCTCACGACCAAGTCGTAGGAGTCCTCGATCATGTCGCGGATCGCATCGTCGGGCAGCCCGCCTCCGATGGTCACGGTGTTCCAGTGCACCTTGTTGAGGCGGTAGCCGGGGGTCACCTCCGGATGCGCGGCCCGCAGGGCCTCGGCCAGCCGCGGCTCGCACTTGACGCTGACCCGCAGCGAATGGTCGCGAAGCTCGGAGGCGTTCATCGTCGTCAGGTGGCCGGCCCATTCTCGACGGCGACGGGGTCCATCCACAGCGCCTCCCAGAGGTGACCGTCGAGATCGTGGAAGCTGCGCTGGTACATGAAGCCGTAATCCTGCGGCTCCTTGGCGGGGCTTGCGCCGGCGGCGAGAGCGGCTGCGGCGAAAGCGTCGACGGCCGCCCGGTCCTCGGCGCTGACCGTGACGGTGAGCGCCGTCGCCGCGCCGGCGTCGGCAACCGGCCCCCTCACGAACTCGGCGAAGCGCTCGCGCTGGAGCAGCATCACGTAGGCCCGGTCGCTGATCACCATGCAGGCGGCGCCCTCGTCGCAGAAGCGCTCGTCGAACTCGAACCCGAGTCCGACGAAGAACTGCCGGCTGGCCGCCAGGTCGGCCACCGGCAGGTTGAGGAAAAGCAGTCGGTGCATGGTCGCCTCCTTGCTGGGGTCCGTTCCGAGGCCAGGACCGACGCGAGAGCCGGAACTAATCGGTAAAGCTAGGATCTGCCCGTGGCGCTCTCGACCGGTCAAGCGGCCTTCGAGCAGGACCTCGAGCGCCTGCGACCGACCTTGACCGGCTACTGCTACCGGATGCTCGGCTCGGGCTTCGAGGCCGAAGACGCGGTCCAGGAGGCGATGCTGCGGGCCTGGCGTCGCGCCGACACGCTGGAGGAGCCGGCGGCGATGAAGTCGTGGCTGTTCCGGATCGCCACCAACGTCTGCCTCGACCAGATCGAGGGTCGCAAACGCCGGGCGCGCCCGATCGACCTGGGCGGCGCCGGCAGCGCCGAGACGCCGGTCGGCGCGCCGCTGCCGGAGGCGAGCTGGGTGCTGCCGATCGCCGACAGCCAGGTGGTCGACCCCGCCGCCGACCCGGCGGCCCAGAGCGCCGACCGCGAGACGCTGCGACTGGCCTTCGTCGCCGCGCTGCAGCACCTTCCGGCGCGCCAGCGTGTGGTGCTGGTCCTGCGCGAGGTCCTGCGCTGGAGCGCCAAGGAGGTCGCCGAGCTGCTGGAGACCTCGGTGGCGTCGGTCAACAGCGCCCTACAGCGGGCGCGGGAAACGCTCGACGCGCTGGCCCTGGAGGACGCCGAGGCGCCCGCCCGGCCCAGCGACGAGGACGAGCGCCGGCTGCTCGAGCAGTACCTTGAGGCCTTCGCCGAGTACGACATCGACCGGATCGTCGCCCTGCTGCGCTACGACGTCGTCTTCGACATGCCGCCGCTGGCGCTCTGGCTGCGCGGGCCCGATCAGGTCGGCGAGTTCATGCTCGGCCAGGGCGCCGCCTGTCGCGGCTCGAAGCTGATCGCGGTACGCGCCAACGGCTGTCCGGCCTTCGCCTCCTACAAGCCCGATCCCGAGTCCGGCGCCTGGCTGCCCTGGTCGCTGACCGTGCTCGAGCCGGTCGCCGCCGATCGGGGCGGCCCGGCCGTCGTCGGCGTCCACAACTTCCTGCAGCCCTTCCTGCTCTCGCTGTTCGAGAGCTTCGGGATGCCGGACCGGCTCGGCGAGGGCGACCCGGTCGTGCGGGCCACGGCGTAGTTGGCCGCACAGCTTCAACCCGGCAGCTCATAATCCGAAGGTCGCGGGTTCGAATCCAGCTGCGACGGCGCGCCCCTAACTCGTCGGGCTCATATGTCTTGGAACGTCGCGAGTGGGGCCCGGGCGCCTGGAACGCGCGATAGCCCGCTCTGCGCGGCGGATGGCGGGGTCAGCGAAGATCATCGGATGAATCGCGATCGACCTGGCGCTGTGCTCGGCTGGCTGGTGGGTCACCGCGCCCGCATCCTTGCCGCGCTGGCCCTTGCTGCGATCCTCGTCGGCGGTGCGCTCCATGCTGCCGGCGAGGGGGGTGCCGGAACCGATGTCTGGCGCGTGGTCCTCGTCCTGCTCGCCGGCGAGTTGGCGATCGAGGTCGGCCGCACGGTCCTGTTCGAACGCCACATGGGGGTCGACACGATCGCTCTGGTCGCCATGGCCGGCGCCCTGGCGCTGGGCGAAGAGCTGGCGGGTCTGGTCATCGGGCTGATGTTCTCCGGTGGCCTGGCGCTGGAGGAAGTCGCCTCGACGCGCGCTCGTCGCGAGCTGACCGCTCTTGTCGAAAGGGCGCCGAAGTCCGCCCGCCTGCGCGTGCCCGACGGCTACCGGGATGTGCCCGTGGACGACGTTGAGATCGGCGACGTCGCAATGGTGCGAACGGGAGAGGTGATTCCGGTCGACGGCACGGTCCTGAGCGAGGAGGCCGTGGTCGACACGAGCGCGCTGAGCGGCGAGCCGCTGCCCGCGACGCTGAGCAAGGGGATGCCGGTACTGAGCGGGACCGCCAATGCCGGCTCGCCATTCGATCTCAGGGCCGACCGGCCCGCCGCCGAGAGCGCCTATGCCGCCCTCGTAAGGCTCGTCGAGCAGGCGGAGACCGAGCGTGCGCCGCTGGTCCGCATCGCGGACCGCTACGCGGGCCTGTTCCTGCCCGCGACGCTTCTCCTCGCCGGGCTGGCTTGGGCGCTCAGCGGCGAACCCGTGAGGGCCCTTGCCGTGGTCGTCGTCGCGACTCCCTGTCCACTCATCCTCGCCGCCCCGATCGCTCTCATCTCGGGGCTGTCTCGTGCCGCCCGGGCAGGGGTGATCGTCAAGGGCACTGGAGCGATCGAGACGCTCGGACAGGTTCGGACGGTCCTCTTCGACAAGACCGGGACCCTGACGGTGGGCAGTCCCGAGGTGCGGGAGATCGCGACGTCAGCGGGCTTCGAAGCCCCGGCGGTGCTGTCCCTGGCTGCCTCGGTCGATCGGATGTCGGCGCACGTGCTCGGCGATGCTCTCGTGCGCGCGGCCGAGGAGGCGGAGCTTTCCCTCTTGATGCCGACCGAGGTCCACGAGGACCCCGGACAGGGAATCGCCGCCGTGGTCGACGGTCAACGCGTCGCCGTCGGCAGTCGCACCTTCCTGCGGGGAGCCGGGGTCTCCGAGGGGGAGATCGCATCGGCGGCGATCCTCAGCGGGCGCGGATCGGGCGAGGCGAGGGTGCACGTGGCGATCGACGGAAGGGTCGCCGGCGTGATCTCGATGGCAGATGAGCTGCGTCCCGACGCCCGCGGGATCGTCGCGCGACTGCGCTCGGAAGGAGTGCGGCACGTGGCAATGGTCTCCGGCGACCGCCGCTCCGTCGCCGAGCGGATCGGAGGTGAGATCGGAGTCGATCGGGTCTATGCCGAGCTCTCGCCCGAGGACAAGCTCGAGGTCGTGCGCCGGCTGCGCGACGATCCCGAGCTTTGCCCGGTGATGATGGTCGGGGACGGCGTCAACGATGCCCCTGCCCTCGCGATCGCCGACCTCGGGGTCGCGATGGGGACCGCCGGCGCCACGGTCTCTTCGGAGACAGCCGACGCGGTGATCACCGTCGACCGCGTCGACCGCGTCGCCGATGCAGTGCACGCCGGACGCCGTGCGCTGCTGATCGCTCGCCAGAGCGTGATTGTGGGGATGGGACTGAGCCTGACGGCGATGGGCTTCGCGGCGTTCGGCTACCTGCAGCCGATCACGGGCGCCCTCCTCCAGGAGGGGATTGATCTCGCCGTGATCCTCAATGCGTTGCGAGCGCTTCGCGGTTGACTCCACGCATGACCGAATTCGCGGGTTCGAATCCCGCCCCTGCGTGTGCGTCGAGGCCGAGGTTAGAGTCGTCGTCATCGCCTTCTACGACGCTCGGAGGTCCGATGCCGCGATCGCCCGCTCTTGAGGGGCTCCCCTCGGAACGTGCCCGCGAGGAGCTGATCGACGCCAGGGCCGCCCGTGAGCTGCTGGGGGTGGGGACGCCGGGGTGAAGCTGCGACGCGACGCCTCAGGGTCTGGTGCCGTCGCCGCTACGGATGCCCCCACTCACGGCGTCCAGGACCAGCGCAGCGAGGAGGACCGTCGCGCCGACGAGCGGCTCGGCACCGCGACGGGGCTGAGCGATGGGGAGGCCGCCGCGCGGCTCGGGCGCTATGGGCCAAACGCGCTGGCGGAGCAGGAGCGCAGTGTCCTGCTCGAGCTCCTCTCCCACTTCTGGGCGCCGATCCCCTGGATGATCGAGGTAGCCCTGGTTCTCACCGCGGTGACGGCGCGCTGGCCGGACTTCGGGATCATTCTGGCGCTGCTGCTGCTGAACGGGCTGGTCGGGTTCTGGGAGGAGCATCAGGCCGCCAACGCGATAGCCGCGCTGAAGGAGCAGCTCGCAAAGCAGGGACGGGTCAAGCGCGACGGTGAGTGGCGGACGGTTGCCACCGAGGAGATCGTCGCGGGCGATCTGCTGATGGTCGAGCGCGGCGATGTGGCCCCGGCCGACGCGCGGATCGTCGCGGGCACCGTCGATGTCGACGAGTCGGCGCTGACAGGAGAGTCGCTGCCCCTCACCAAGGGGCCCGGCGAGGACCTCTACTCGGGCACCGTCGTCTCCCGCGGGGCGCCGACGGCGCGGGTGCTCGCCACCGGTGCCGCGACCGAGTTCGGCCGCACGGCCGCGCTGACCGGCGAGGAGGGCCCGCCGAGCCATTTCCAGGCGGCGATCTACTCGATCGGCCGCTATCTGATCGTGATCGCAATGACCCTGGTCATGGTGATCGTCCTCGTCTCCCTGCTGCGTGGACACAGCCTGGCGACGACGCTGGAGTTCGCGCTGGTGGTGACGATCGCCTCGATCCCGGTTGCGCTGCCCGCGGTGCTCTCGGTGACGATGGCGGTGGGCGCTCGCGACCTGGCCAAACGCCAGGCGGTCGTCAGCCATCTGCCGGTGGTCGAGGAGATGTCCGGCGTCGACGTGCTCTGCGCCGATAAGACCGGGACGATCACTCGCAACGAGCTGGCGATCGCCGATGTCACCGCTATTGGAGAGGGGGCCCGTCGCGACCAGGTCCTGCGCGATGCGGCGCTGACCGTCGAGCAGGGCAGTCGCGACCCGATCGATGCCGCGATTCTGGAGGCGCTGGGCGGGCCTGTCGAGGGCTGCGAGGTGCTCGACTTCGAGCCCTTCGACGCCGACCGCAAGCGTGCCGAGGCGCTCGTCCGGGAGGGAGACGCCGAGTACCGGGTCGCCAAGGGCGCGGTGCAGGCGATCTTCGACCTCTGCGGCGAGGGCGACCCCGGCGCCGGGCGAGTCGAGGGGGCGACCGCGGAGTTCGCCCGCACGGGGCGGCGAGCGCTTGCCGTGGCCCGGGCCGACGAGGGCGGTTGGCGGCTGATCGGCGTGCTGGCGATCGCCGACCCGCCGCGCGAGGACTCGCGCCAGACCCTGGAGCAGGCCCGGGCGCTCGGGGTGGAGATAAAGATGGTCACCGGCGACCGGGTCGAGATCGCCCGCGAGATCGCCGCTGAGGTCGGGATGGGGGAGGAGCTGCTCGAGTCGGGCATGATCGAGCGGCTCGAGGGCGAGGCTCTGATCGGGCAGGTCGAAGAGGCCGACGGCTTTGCCCAGGTCGTCCCCGAGGACAAGTACCGGATCGTCGCCGCGCTGCAGGCCGGCGGCCACATCGTCGGCATGACCGGCGACGGCGTCAACGACGCCCCGGCCCTGAGTCGCGCCGACGCCGGCATTGCCGTCTCCGGAGCCACCGACGCGGCCCGGGCCGCGGCCGACATCGTCCTGCTGGCGCCCGGGCTCTCGGTGATCGTCGAGGCGATCCACCGCGCCCGCGAGGTGTTCCGGCGGATGACCAACTACGCGATCTACCGGATCACCGAGACGATCCGAATCGTCCTCTTCGTCACCCTCTCGATCGTCGCCTTCGACTTCTTCCCGGTGACGCCGATCCAGATCGTCCTGCTGGCGATTCTCAACGACGCCGCAATCCTGACCATCGCCTACGATCGCGTGGTGCCATCGCCCCGCCCGGAGCGTTGGGACCTGCGCGAGGTGCTGGCGATCGCCACCCTGCTAGGGCTCGCCGGGGTTGTCGAGTCCTTCTCCCTGGTCGGCATCGCGATCGGTCCGCTCGGCGTCGGCCACGCCGAAGCCCAGACCCTGATGTATCTGAAGCTGTCGGTGGCGGGGCACCTGACCCTGTTCGTCGCCCGCACCCGCGGCCGACTATGGGCCCACCGCCCCGCCTGGGTCCTGCTGATCGCCGTTGTCGGCACCCAGATTCTCGCCACCCTTGTCGCCGTTTCCGGTTTGCTCATGCACCCGCTCAGCTGGAAGCTGGCGGCCCTCGCCTGGGGCTACGCGATCATCTGGATCCTGCTGGTCGACCAGGTCAAGCTGTGGGCCTATGCTTGGCTGAAGCCCGCGAGCCGGTAGTGGGGGCGACCTTGAGAACAGTCATCGGAAGGAAGGACGCGGGCGGTTGGCGATAGCCAGGGACAGCGGGGGTCCGCGAGCCCACGGGTCCGGGACCGAGGCTCCCAAGCCGCCCTACCACCCTCGCAGTCACGCCCGTCGCCAGCGGGGAGCGGGGCTGTTGGGCCTGCGCGAGGCAAGCGCGATGGCCATCGGCGGGATGATCGGCGGCGGCATCTTCAGCGTCCTCGGCGTCACCATCGACCTCGCCGGCCACCTCGCCTTTGCCGCCTTCCTCCTCGGCGGTGCCATAGCCGGCCTCACCGCCCACGCCTACGCTCGCCTGGCGCTGCACGCCGGCCGCGCGGGCGGCCCCTTCACCTACCTGCGCGAGGAGGGTCATGCCCACGCGGCCGCCTGGGTCGCCTGGCTGCTGATCGTCGGCTACGTCTTCGCCCTGGCGGTCTACACCTTCACCTTCGGCCACTACCTGGCCAACGTCCTGGGCGCCTCGGTCCTGGTCGCGCGGCTGAGCGGCGTCGGCATCATGGTGATCTTCGCCGCGATCAACCTGCGCGGGGTGACCACCTCGGGGCTGACCGAGGACGTGATCGTCTTCACCAAGCTCGCCGTTCTGGCGGCCATCGCGGCGATCGGGATCGGCATGTTCTCGTCGAGCCGCCTCGCCCCGATCGACAACGAGGGCCTGCTCGGCGTCTTTCTCGGTGCCGGGGTGATCTTCGTCGCCTATGAGGGATTCGAGCTGGTGCCCTACGACTACGACGACATCTCCGAGCCGCGGCGTACCGTGCCGCGCGCTCTCTACCTCTCCGTCGCCGTGGTGGCCTGCGTCTACGTCGCGGTCACCATCGCCTCCCAGATGCTGCTTCCCGACCAATCGATCGTCGGCCAGAAGGAGGTCGCGTTCGCCGTGGTCGGCGAAAAGGCCCTCGGCACCTTCGGGCTCTGGGCAGCGACCCTGGGTGCGGTCTTCTCGACCAGCTCGGCGATCAACGCGACGCTGTTCTCCACCGCCCGCCTGGTGCGCGACGTCAGCGTCGCCCGCGAGCTCCCGGCTCGCCTCGCCCGCGAACGGGGAGGGCTCCCGGTGGGTGCGGTGGCCTGGCTGGCGCTGCTCGGAGGGGCGTTCTCGCTGTTGCCCGGCATCACCGAGATCGTCTCCTTCGGCTCGCTCACCTTCCTCCTGGTCTTCGGCTTGATCAACCTGCTGCATGCGCGCCACACCTCGCAACCGGGCTGGGACCGGCGCCTCGCCTTTCTTGGCGGAGCCGCCTGCTTCGCGGCCGCCGCCGGCCTCCTCTACTACCTCGCTCGCTCCGATCGCGCCGCCCTTGTGCTGATCGGCGCCTGCGCGCTGGTCGTCGTCGTGGCGCGAGCCCTGTTCGTCCGCGGGGCGCACGCATAAGGGACGAGGGCCGGCCGATCGCCGGTCCCCGGCCCCCGCGCGAGTGCCGCATCCTTCGCCGCGCCTCGCGCTGTCAGGGCGTGTTCAGAGCCACGGCGGCGCGGATCAGCGCCTTCAAGGCTTGCTCGTCGACCTCGTCGCCCTCGTGGAGGTCGATCGCACGCCTGGTGTTGCCCTCGAGGCTGGAGTTGAAGAGGCCCGAGGGGTCGTCCAGCGAGGCACCCTTGGCGAAGGTCATCTTGACGTGCTCCTTGTAGGTCTCGCCGGTGCAGATCATCCCGGCGTGGTACCAGACCGGGACTCCCCTCCATTTCCACTCCTCGACCACATCGGGATCGGCCTGCTTGATCAGGGCCCGGATCCGTGCGAGCGTCTCGCCCCGCCAATCGCCGAGCTCCTCGATCCTCGCGTCGATCAGCTGAGAGGGAGAGCCCCCGTCTCCTTGCTCGGATCCGCCATCGCGCTTCTTCATCGTCTACGTCGCCCTCCTCGTGGACTATACGAAGGTCTCCTCTCCGCTTCACGGTGGCCGGGAGTGGAGCTAGGATCGTGGGCGATGATCGAGCTGATCGCCGATATGCCGGACGGCACCCTGGGCTTCGAGGCTCGGGGAGAGGTGAGCGGTGAGGACTACGAGCGGGTTCTGATCCCGGCGATCGAGCGGGCCCTCGAGGGCCACGAGAAGGTGCGCCTCCTCTACCTCCTCGGCGAGCGGTTCGAGGGCTACTCGGCGGCGGCGATGTGGGACGACGCCAAGGTCGGGATGGAGCACCTGCTCTCCTGGGAGCGGATCGCGCTGGTCACCGACCACGAGGCCTACGCGAAGCTGGTCCGGGGGTTCGGCTTCCTGATCCCGGCCAAGGTCAGGGTGTTCCCGCTGTCGGGGCTCGACGACGCGAAGGCCTGGCTCGGCGAGAGCTGAGCCGGCGTCAAGTCCGAGGCTGAAGGCCGTCAGCGCACCTCGAGGGGGATGCCGGTGCGGCGCAGGTTGGCCACGGTCGCCAGGGCGAGGAAACAGGCCAGGGCGGCGAAGGCCTGCGGCCCGGCGCCCGTGTCGAGCGCCCGGCCGACGAGCGGGATGACGAAGATCGGCGGCAGCAGCGCGATCAGGTTCAAGAGTGCCATCGGCTCCGAGGGCGCGTCGGGGAAGAGCTCCTGGGCCTCGGTCATCATCTCCGCGTAGGGGAGCGCGAAGCCGAGCCCCATCGCGACGACGCCGAGCAGTGCCAGCGGCAGGACCGGGTCGATAGCGACAAAGAGCAGCCCCACCACCGCCAGCCCCATCGTCGCCACCAATCTCGCGTGCGGGACGCCGCGCCGCTCGAGCCGCGCCCCCTCGATCCGCATCGCGGCGGCGATTCCGAAGAGGAGGAAGGCGAGGGCTCCGGCCGGCGCCCGGGAGACGTCTCCCTCGCCGACCAGGTACTCGACCAGCCAGGCGGAGAGGGTCATCGGCACCCCGTACACGGCGATGAAGAGCAGCCCCAGCCGCCAGACCCGTGCCCTGCCCAGGGCGGCGCGCAGGAAGCCGGGGCGGCGCTGCGGCAGGTCCGAGCCCGGGGCGCCGGTCGCGGGCAGGGAGAGCATCGCGGCGAGCCCGAGCAGGGCGCTGAGCACGAACCCGACCCGCCAGTCGACGCCGAGGTCGGCGAGGGCGCTGCCGATCACCAGAGCTCCCGCGAGGCCGAGCTGGATCGATGCGCCGAAGACGCCGATCAGGGCGACGCCTCCGGCCTGACGGGCGTAGACGGCGCCGAGGACGTTTGCCAGCGCAAATGCCACCCCCGGGAAGACGCGGGCGACCGCGAGCCCCGCGAATGCCGGGCTCGCGGCGAAGAGCAGGTTGCCGACGATCAGCAGCAGGCAGGCGATCCGCAGTCCGCCGATCAACCCGGTGCGCTCGCCGAGCTGGGCGGCGAAGAGCAGCCCGACGACGACCGCGCCGAGGAACATCGTTCCCGAGATCAGGCCGACGGCTGCCAGGGAGACGTCGAACTCGGCGCCTATCTGCGACGCGACCGGGCCGACGTTGCCGCCGTTCCAGGCACCTGCGAGGCCGATCAGCGTGACGGCGACGACCGCGCGTCGCGACGCCGACGCTGTCGGTTGGGCGAGATCTCCCTCCATCCTCGGACGAGGATATTAGGGCCCGTCGAGCCACATCGAGGCAGTCGCCTCGGCGCTCTCGCGGCTGCGGTCATGCCCGGTCACCGAGACGATGAAGTGCTTCCGGTCGAGCGCCAGCAGCCGGGTCGGCCGCGTCGCGCGGACGGTCGCCGTGCGGGGGACGTCCCGGAGCAGGGCGATCTCGCCGAAGCCGTCGCCCGGGCCGAGGTTGCGCTTGAAGGCGCCGTCCTCGATCACCTCCACCTCGCCCTCGTCGACGAGGTAGTAGCGATCGCCGTGTGCGCCCTGCTCGATCACCGCTTCGCCGGCCGCGGCCTCGAGGCCGACCAGCGACCGGCAGAGCCCCTCGAGGGTGTCGACGGGCAGGGGCGCGAAGATCGAGGCACCGCGCAGGAGCGCGAACCGGCGCTCCGGAACCGGGGCGCCGATCTCGAATTCCCGCAGGGCGTGCCAGCGGACCAGGCCGAGCGCCGGGAGCACGGTCCCGAGCGCGACCAGCGCTCCGCGGACCCCGAAGAGGGCGACCATCGCCGGGGCCGCGATGCCGCCGAGCGCGGTCGCCACCAGGCGGCTCGTCTCGAGGAAGCCGATCGCCCGAGCGAGGGTCTCGTCGGAGCCGAGGCGCTGGAGCAGCGTCCGCGCCGCGACCTCCACGAACGTGTAACCGAAGCCGATGAAGAAATAGGAGAGGTAGGCGGCGAGCACCACCGGCCAGAGGCCGGGGAGGGCGAAGGCACCGCCGACGACCAGGCAGCCGGCCGCGAGCCCGGCGGCAAGGTTGCCGCGATCCATGAGGACGGCGAGCCCGCTGCCGGCTACGAGTGCCCCGACCGCCCAGGCGGAGTTGAGCCAGCCGACGCTGCCTTCGCCGAGTCCGAGCAGGTCGAGGGCGACGACGACGACCATCACGTCGGCCGCGCCCTCGATGAAGACCAGGACCGTGAGCGTGATCGCGACGAGCCTCAGCTTCGGCGACTCGGCCAGGGCCCTGAACCCGATCGCCGTGTGCCGGAGCACTCCGGCGGCGCTCTCCTCGTCGTCGTAGGCGGGTCGCTGATCGCGGCCGAGCGTGGCCAGCGCCGCGGCCGTCAGCAGGGCGGCGAGCGCGGCGGTGGCGAAAGCCGCCTGGGGGTCGGCGAGGGCCAGCAGCCCGCCGATCGCCAGCGAGGCGAGCAGGAAGCCGAGGTTGTCCATCTGACTGTGGGCGACGTTCGCCGCGGAGAGCTCCTGTGGAGTGCGGGCGACCTGGGGCAGGAGCGCCCCCTCCGCCGGCACGTAGGCGGCCGAGGCGATGGTGAAGACTCCGGCCAGGCCGTAGACGACCCAGGCGGGGGAGCCGTTCGCGGCCGCGGCTGCGGCGAGGAGGATCGCCAGGCCGCCGGCGCCGGCGCTGGCCATCAGCACCAGGCGCCGCGAGAAGCTGTCGCCGATCAGCCCGGCGAAGGGCGAGGCGAGAGCGCCCGGCAGCAGGCGGACGAGGGCGGCGACCCCGACCGCGGTCGTCCCGCCCCTGTCGAAGGCGTAGACGCCGAGGGCGATCGCGAACGCCCAGGTCGCGAAGGTCATCCCACCCCAGCCGACGATCAGCCGGGCAAGGTCGGGGTTGGCGAAGACGGCGACAAGGGAGCGCGTGGATGCCCGCAGCTGCCTGAGTGCGCCGCTCATCGCCGAGTCAGGTCGCGGCCCGCCTCGGAGGGCCGGGGCCCATCGGCGCTCGACTATCCTGCACCCCCCGATCCTACGCGGCCCATCGCCGGAAGCGGGATCATCGGGTCATGGCCAAGCACGAGCTGGGCGATGCCGATTGGTGGGAGATGCGCCGCGCCCAGAGCACCAAGCCCGCGACCTACCGGTGCCCGATCTGCGGCGGGCACCTGCCGGCTCTCAGCGAGCACGCCCTGATCACCCCTGAAGGGAACGGCCGCCGCCGCCGCCACGCCCACACCGAGTGCGTGATCGCAGCGCGCAGGGCGGGTCGCCTGCCGACCAGAGAGGAGTGGCGGCGCTCTCAGCGCGAGTGACCGGTGTCGCCGGCGGGATCTGAGAGGGGATCGAGTGGCACTACCCCTCGAGCAGCGGATGGACGAGGTCGTGCTCGGCGCAGAGGCGGGCAACGCTCTCCATCTCGAACTCGATCCCGTAGCGTTCGCCGAGGGCTACCGGGTCGAAGCTGCCGTCCTTTGTGGTCTCGTCGAACTCACGGAAGAAATGCTCGAAACCGCCCGGTGAGATCACCTCGAGGATCCGACAGGGCTCGTCTCCCGCGTTCCAAAAGGTGTGCCACTGGTCGCGGGGCTTGAAGGCAAGCTCTCCGGCCTCCGCATGGATGACCTCGTCCCCGAGCAGCGCGCCCATCCGCCCTTCGAGCACGAAGCTGTACTCGTCGACCCCCTCATGACGGTGCAGCGGAGCACATAGAGAGCGGGGGGGAACGGGGTGTTCGACCATCGAGAAGCCGCCGCCGGACTCCTCGCCCCAGACGAGGAAGCGCGCGTCGCAGCCGCCGAGCTCGGCCACGTGACCGTCGGTCACGCCGATCCTGCGTGGTCCCTGAGAAGCGTCGAAGCGTTGACGCGTCTGGGTGTTCTGGGCTGTTGACATCTCATCCTCATTTCATTGAACGACGGTGTGCCGCGAAATTAGCAGAGGGCCGGTCGACCTGTCAAGATTCGTGAAACAGATATGTCCGCGAAAACTCGACGAGACGACAGGCGCCCCTATCGCAAGCGGCGCCGCGCAGAGCAGGAGGAGGAAACCCGGCGCCGCATCACCGAGGCGACGGTCGAGTTGCACGGATCGGTCGGCCCGGCACGGACGACGATCAGCGCCGTGGCGGAGAAGGCCGGGGTGCAGCGGGCGACCGTCTACCGTCACTTTCCCGACGAGGTGTCGCTGTTCGACGCCTGCTCTTCACACTGGATTGCCGGCCACCGGCTCCCCGATCTCGAGGCCTGGGCGGCGATCGAGGACCCCGAAAGACGTCTGACGACGGCGCTCGACCAACTCTACGCCTGGTTCGAGCAGGGTGAGTACATGGTCGAGAAGACGACCAGGGACGTCTCCGTCGTACCGGGTTTGCAGCCCGCGATGGAGCGCTTCGGCAGCTGGTTCGTCGCCGCGACCGAGGCGCTGCTCAGGGGCCGGCCCGAGCGCGGCAGGCGCCGCCGCTTGGCGAGGGCGGCGATCGGCCACGCGATCTCCTTCGACACCTGGCGGTCGCTGATCCGAGGCCAGGGCCTTTCTCGAGCGGACGCGGTGGGCCTGATGGCCGCCCTCGTCGGTTCGGCTCAGCCGCCGAGCGTCGCGCCCAGCTCCTCGAGCTGAGCTTCGATCCCGGTGCAGACCCCTTCGCAGAGTTCGTGGACGCCGGGGTCGGAGACTCGGTAGAGGGTGCTGGTGCCGTGCTTGCGGCGAGCGAGGAAGCCCTCGGCGTGGAGGGCCGCGAGGTGTTTGGAGACGTTCTGCTGCGAGGCGCCCAGCTGCTCGGCGATCTCTCCGACCGAGGCCTCCTCGCGATTGCGCAGGAGGTCGACGATCCGCAACCGGGTCGGGTCCGAGAGGGCGCGGAAGCGGCGAGCGATCAGCTCGGCGGCGTCGGGTGGGAGTGGGCTCTGCATCGCGGGTCATTGTAGCATTCACAACTGTTAATTTGTGAAGTGGTACAGTTGTGCTCCGGTCCTTTGGACACCGGTCCCAAGAGGTCACAGGCCCGACCGAGAAGCCACGAGAAGGAGGCTCCAGATGTCAGCATCAGCCGTAGAGGTCCCGCTCGACCCGACGCCCCGGCGCCGCTCGCGGAGCTGGCCGCTCGAGCGGGCGCTCTTCGTGCTGGCGGGGACGATGACCGGGCTCAGCGCCCTGCTCAGCGCCCTCGTCAGCCCCTGGTTCCTGCTGCTGACCGCCTTCGTCGCCGTCAACCAGCTGCTCTTCGCGGTCGTCGGCGACTGCCCCGCGTCGCTGATCCTCAGGCACGGGCTCGGATTCGAGCGAGGCTGCCGGCGATGAGCGCCGTCGGCCCGATCGGGCGGCTCGGCCGCTTCGCCGCCACCCACCGACGCGGGGTCTTCGTCTCCTGGCTCATCGTCGCCGTCGGGCTGGGCTTCCTCGCGCCGAGGGTCGAGAGCGCGCTCTCGGGCGCGGGCTGGCAGGCGAACGGGTCCGAGTCGGTCCGGGTTCGGGAAGCGATCGACCGTGGCTTCGCCGGCGCCGGCTCCTACGCGATCCAGGTCGCGGTCCACTCGCCGTCCCTCTCCGCCTCGGACCCGGGCTTCCGCAGGACGGTCGCCAGGGCCGAGCGCCTGCTCGCCGCCGACCCGGCGGTCCGGCGTGTGGTTCCGCCGATGCCGGGTCGCTCGATCTCACCGGACGGCCACACGGCTCTCGTCGTCGGCACGGCGGCCAAGAGCCCCAACGGGATGGTCGCCGCCGCCGACGACCTCAAGGGACCGATTGCCGCGGCGGCGGCACCGGGCACCGAGGCGAGCCTGACCGGCGCGGCCGGGATGTGGTCCGACTTCAACGAAGCAAACCGTGACGCGATGCTGAGGTCGGAGCTCTTCTCCTGGCCGGTGACCCTGGCGATCCTCGTCCTCGCCTTCGGCTCGCTGGTCGCGGCCGGGCTGCCGCTGATGCTGACGATCGTCGGCCTCATCGCCTCGGCCGGCGTCCTCTACCTGGGGACCCTGATCTCGCCGATCTCGATCTGGGCGATGAACTTCGCGTTGATGTTCGCGCTGGCGCTGGGGATCGACTACGCGCTCTTCATCGTGATGCGATTTCGCAACGCCCTGTTCGGCTCCGGCGAGCAGCCCGTCGACGCCGTGGGGACGACGATGGACACCGCCGGGAAGGCGGTCCTGTTCTCCGGCGTGACGGTGCTGATCTCGCTCTCCGCGGTGATGCTCGTGCCCAGCCCGGCGTTCCGCTCGATGTCGCTGGGGATCATGATCTCGGTCCTCTTCGTCCTCGCCGCGACGCTGACCCTGCTGCCGGCGGTCCTCGCCAAGCTCGGTCCCCGGGTCGACAAACTGGCGCTTCCCTGGGCCCATGGCGGGGACCACCGCTCGGCCCGCTTCGCCCGCTGGGGAGAAACCCTCTGGCGGCGCCCGTACCTGTTCGGCGGCCTGGCGCTGGTCGCGCTGCTGGCGATGGCCTTCCCGGTGCTCGGCCTGCGCACGGGCATGCCCTCGATCAAGGTCGTCCCCGGCGGCGACGGCTCCCGGGTCGGCTATCGCCAGGTCAGCTCCGCCTTCGGCCCGGGCGCTCCCGGAACCCTGCAGGTGCTGAGCGCCCCGGGGGCCGCGCCCCGCGCCGTCCGCGTCCTGCGCCAGGACCCGGGAATCGTGGCCGTGACCCCGCCCAGAACGGGCGCCACCGGCGCGGTGCTGATCGAAGCGGTGCCGAGCAGCGGCCCCTCCTCGACCGCGCTCGGCACGACCGTCGATCGCCTGCGCACCGAGCTGCCCGAAACTGCCCTGGTGGGTGGGCCGGCGGTCGAGAACCACGACCTCGAAGCGGCGCTCTCGGGGAAGACGCCGCTGGTGATCGCGGTCGTCCTCGGGCTCGGCTTCCTGCTCCTGCTGGTCGCCTTCCAGGCGCCGCTGATCGCGGCGATCGGCGTGCTCGCCAATTTGCTCTCGACCGGCGCCGCCTTCGGAATCGCCCGCCTGATCTTCCAGGACGGCCACCTGACCGGCCTGCTCGGGTTCGAATCGCAGGGCTTCCTCGACGCCTGGGGCCCGGTCTTCTTCTTCGCGATGATCTTCGCGATCGCGATGGACTACACGGTGTTCCTGCTCTCGTCGGCGCGCGAGCACTGGGAAGCCTCCGGCAGCCCCCGCGAGGCGATGGTCGGCGGCCTCGCCCATTCCGGGCGGGTGATCCTCGCCGCCGGCGCGGTCATGGTCGCAGTCTTCTTCACCTTCGCCCTCTCGGGGCCGCTGCCGCCGAAGGAGATGGGGGCGATCCTCGGGATCGCCGTCCTGCTCGACGCCTTCCTGGTCCGCCTCTTGCTCCTGCCGGTCTTCCTGCGGCTCAGCGGTAGCGCCGCGTGGTACCTGCCGGGCTGGCTTGCCAGGATCCTCCCCGATGTCCGCTTCGGTCACGGTGAGGAGACGCCCTCGAAGCAGCCGGCGCCCCGGGCCGAGCCGGAGACGATCCCGACCCCCTGAGCCGGGCGCGCCGTCCCACCCGGCGGCGAGACTGCCTCGGGTGAGGCGCGTCCGGCTGCACCTGTTCATCGCCTTCGCCTTCACGGTGATGGCCGACCCGGTCTCCTCGGTCGCCTACGCGATCGAGGCGGCGCTGCGGGCTCTCGACGGCGACCCCGCCG
This sequence comes from uncultured Solirubrobacterales bacterium, assembly GCA_963727615.1. Lineage (GTDB taxonomy): Bacteria > Actinomycetota > Thermoleophilia > Solirubrobacterales > 70-9 > VRUE01. The sequence goes on along the minus strand of CAVSHD010000004.1, from coordinate 398,360 downwards.
GCCTCTTCGCGGCGATGGGCCTGGTCGTCGCCGTGATCGTCGTCGTCTCGCTCACCTACCACCAGCTGATCGGCCGCTTTCCCGAGGGCGGCGGCGGCCCCGAGGCGGTCGCGCGCGCCTTCGGCGAGGGCTGGGCCTTCCTGCCGCTCGGCGCCCTGCTCGTCGACTTCACCCTGACCGTCGCGGTCAGCTGCGCCGCCGGCGCCTCCGCGCTGATCGCCTTCGCGCCGGCGCTGGCGGGCGCCCGCACCGCGATTGCCGTCGCGCTCGCCCTCGCCGTCGCCGGCGGCGTCCTCGTCGGCCACCGCGGCCGGGTCGGCTTCGCGATCGCCACGCAGGCATTCCTGCTGATGGCCGTAGCGGTCATCGTCGCCGGCCTGCTTGCCGAGCCGGGCGCTGCGACGGCATCGGGGACCGCGTCGGCAGCCGGCCCGCCTCGCTCGCCGATGTCTCGCTGGGCGCGGCGCTGCTCGTTTTCCCGCTCGGCATGTCCCTCGCGACCGGCGTCGAGGCGCCCTCCAACGCGATCGCGGAGCTGCCGCAGCTGGCGAGACCGGGGCAGGCGCCGTTTCGGGCGCGGGACCCTCTGGCTGATGGTGGCGATCGTCGGCCCGCTGACCCTGGCGATCGCCGGGCTGACGGTCCGCCTCCACATCGGCCTCCCCGACGCCGACTCGACCCTGCTCGCCGACGTCGCCAGGCGGTCGCTTCGGCGAGCGGGCAGCATTCGGCGCCTTCCAGATCCTGAGCGCGCTGCTGCTGCTCGCCGCCGCGGCCTCCTCGTACCTGGCGGGCTCCGGAGTGCTGAAGGCGCTGGCTACGATCGGCGCAGACGGCGAGCCGGGCCTCCTGCCCGAGCCCCTGCGCCGGAGAACCGGCACCTGATCTCGCACTGGGGCGTCGTCCTCGTGCTTGTCCTCGCCGGCGCGATGCTCGTCGCCGCAAGAGGCGACGAGCAGGCGCTGGTCCGCTTCTACGCGGTCTCGGTCTTCGCCAGCTTTCTTGCCGCCACGCTCGCCTGCGCTCGTCTCTCGCATCGCGACGGGAACCGCGGGGCGCATGGCGGTGAACCTGCTCGGCTCGGCGTCTGGTGGCGTGGTGCTGGTGATCAACCTGACCCGCCTCGACTCGGCGATCGCCCTGCTCGCCTCGCTCTGCGTCGCCGCCTACCTCTGGCGGGCCTGGGTCGCAAAGGCCGGCGGGTCAGCGGCTGACCCCGTACTCGCGGTAGGGGTACCACCATTCCTTGCGCTCGATCCGAGTCTCCATGTGCACGTGCTTGGTCTCCTGGAAGGCCTCGAGGCCCTCGCGGCCGAGCTCTCGGCCGAGGCCGGACTGCTTGAAGCCGCCGAACGGGCCGGCGTCGTTGTCCGTGAGCGGGTCGTTGATCCAGACCGTCCCCGCGCGCAGCTCGCGCATGCAGCGGATCGCGCTCTCCAGCTCGCCGGTGTAGACGTTCGCGCCGAGCCCGAACTCAGTGCCGTTGGCCAGCTCGATCGCCTCGTCGAGCGAGCCGACCGGGACGACCGGGGCCACCGGGCCGAAGGTCTCCTCGCGCAGCAGGGCGCTGTCGGGCGGGGCGCCGACGACGACGGCGGGAGAGAGGAAATGGCCGCGCTCGGCCCCGCCCCGGTCGCCACCGACGAGGATCTCGGCGCCGATCCGGCCACCGCGTCCTCCAGTTGGGCGACGACCTTCTCGCGCTGTGGGTCGGAGACCATCGGGCCGATGTCGGTCCCGGTCTCGAATGGGTCGCCGAGGACGAGGCCGGCGGTGTGCTCGACGAGGGCGGCGACGTAGTCGTCGAAGATCTCCTCGGCGACGTAGAAGCGCTCGGCTGAGGTGCAGACCTGGCCGGCGTTGAGGAAGGCGGCCCAGGCGCCGCCGCGGGCGGCGACCTCGAGCTCGGCGGCGATGTCGGCGCAGACGATGAAGGCGTCCTTGCCGCCCATCTCGAGGTTCATCCGCGCCATCCTCGGCGTGCAGGCTTCGGCGACCTTCTTGCCGGTGGCCACCGATCCGGTGAAGGCGACGCAGTCGACCTCGGGGTGGGAGGCGAGCGCGGCGCCGACCTCGCCCGCCCCGGCGAGCAGGTTGACCACCCCCGACGGCAGGTGCTCGAACGGCGCGGCCAGCATCAGGGTCGAGAGCGGCGTCAGCTCGGAGGGCTTGCAGACGACGCAGTTGCCGGCCGCCAGCGCCGGCGCCACCTTCCAGGCAAGCAGAACAGCGGGTAGTTCCAGGGGACGATGCAGCCGACCACCCCCAGCGGGTCCTTGACGACCATCGCCAGCTGGCTCGCCTCGATCGGGGGGATCACGCGGCCCGCGTGGTCGCGGCCGATCTCGGCGTAGTAGTCGAAGGCGGCCGCGGTCCACTCGATCTCGTCGCGATTCTCGACCAGCGGCTTGCCGCCCTCGGCGGTCATCGTCCGCGCCAGCGCCTCGGCGCCCTCGCGCAGCCGGCGCGCGACCTCGTGGAGGATCTCGCAGCGCTCGCCGGCGGTCGTCCCGGCCCATCCCGGCCAGGCCGCTCGCGCCGCGCCGACGGCGGCGTCGACCTGCTCGGCGGAGGCGGCGCCGCAGCTCGACGATGGCCTCGGTCGTGAACGGGTTCTCGACCGCCAGCCTCGCACCGGTGCCGTCGACGGCCTCGCCGCCGATATAGAGCTTCGTCGGGTGCTCGGGGAGCGCGGTCATGGGGAGCCTAGGCTAGCCGCTGTCAGGCGACCCGATCGGCCGATCGCCCGGGCCCGAAGAGGATCCCGGTGGTGCCGCCGAGCCCGTTGGCGACGCCGATCGCGGTCACCAGCGCAGATTCGCGGGCGCTCATTCTCCTGCCGCCGGCCGCGGCACGGGCCTGGCGCCTCGCCCGACGGGCGAGGCCGTCCAGCGTCCAACGGGCGGTGTGCCGCCGCTGCGGCCCGGCGAGCACGCCGTGCAGGTACCCGTAGGAGGCACGGGCCCCGTCGAAGGCGTTGCGCGCCGCCCAGAGCGCCCCGCGATCCTGGAAGTGGTCGATCAAGATCCTCTCGTCGGCGACCATCCGGCCTTCGTCGAACAGGGCCGGCAGCAGGTCGGCCTCGAACCAGCCCGGTGGCCGCTCGGCGATCCCCTCGACGACCGAGCGCTTGACGGTCACGGCTGACGCCGGCGGCGGGCGCACCGAGGGCATCTCCGGAAGCGGTGGCTGCCACTCGGCGGCGAATGCGAGGAAGTTGGCCCGGGCGCTGATGGTGGCGTCGGTGGCGTTGACCAGGCATCCAGCGACGGACGGGACCTCGGGGTGCTCGGCGTGGGCACGGAGCACGGCCTGGGACCAGCCCGGCCGTGGCACGGCGTGGTCCTCGCCGATCGCGATCACCTCGCCGCTGGACTCGAGGATCGCCCGGTGCCGCAGGACGAGCAGGTCCGCAACCGGCATCGCGACGACTCGGACGCCATCCGGAGGCGGGGCAGGCGGCTCGGGCCCGCCAACCACGACCACCTCGACGCCGAGCTCGCGCACCGCCGGAACGAGGGCGTCCAGCGCCGGCTCGGCCTCGGCGAGCCCACCCCGCGCCGGGATCGCCACGGAGAGGGGCGGCCGTTCGGTTCCGGGCTCGGAGGACACGGGAGCAGCTTAGGCAGTGCGCGCCGCACCTGGGTCACCCGGCCCGCGGGCGTCAGCCGTACGCCATGAACGCGGGAACGATGGAGATGGCCACCTCCCGCAGCTTCTTCTGGGGGTTCTTGTGGGCCCCCACCTCGATTTCGATGATGCTGTCGTTCACCTGCCAGTAGGCATGTGCGATGTGCCGCTTGGAGCCGAACCAGTAGCCGAGGCTGTCCGACGCCCCATAGTGGGGAACCGGAAACACGCCGCCTTTCCACCTGCTGATGAGTTCCTCGGCCGCCCTGTTGGCGAGGGAGGCCTCGAGGTTCGGGTCGTATTCGGCTCCTTCCGGGCCATCGTCCTGGACGGTCGTTTCCACTTTGAGGATGCCGCAGCACGCGGGCATCGAGTAGTGCGGAGGCCCTCCCGGAAAGTGGTTCCCCTTCGACTTGGCCCACTCGGGGAAGTGGCGCCACAGAAGCGCTTCGCACCAGGAGACGTCGGCGCCGTAAGGGGCGGCTGCCCCCGCCCCCGTGGGGCTGTACGCGAAGGACTTGAACCCGACATGGGGAAGTTCGAAGGCCGACTTCAGCAGATGCGGGTGTTGCGTCAGCTGGCAGGCGAGGCGATCATTGGCGCCCAGTGCCGGCTGCGGGCTGCCCACGAAGAATGCAAGCACAGCAGCCAGAAGAACCGGATAGGGACGCCTGATCAACGTCCACACGGTAGCAGGGGTCAAGCGGTTCCCAGCCGTCCTCAGGCGGGGCACATCACCGCGCGGCGCGGCTCGCCCCATCGGCCAGATGGGTCTACGGGTGCGAGCGGCCGAATGCCCCGCCCATCATCGCGAGCACGATCAGTGCGACGAGGATGCCGGTGAGGACGTCGTAGCCATCGGGCATGTCGGTCACCTCCTTTGTATCGATAGCCACTTTAACGGGTCAATGTCGATTTCGTGGCATCCCGTTCGTCTCATCCGAGAACATCAACCAAAAGGAGGCCGAGATGAAGTACATGCTGCTGATCCACCAGGGGACCACCCCGACGCCCGGCACCCGGAGCCTGGGACGACCTGTCCGAGGAGGAGCAGGCGGCCGATCTACGCCGACTACCAGGCGATCAACGAAACCGCCGGGCGTCACGCCCGGGCGAGCGCATGCAGCCTCCCGGAGACGGCGACCACGGTGCGCGTCGACGGACGGCCGAGACGCTGACCACCGACGGGCCCTTCGTCGAGACCAAGGAGGCGCTCGGTGGCTACCTCTTCCTCGAGGCCGACGACCTCGACGCGGCGATCGAGCTCGCGGCGCGGATCCCGGCGGCGCGGCTCGGCGGCGCGATCGAGGTCCGGCCCGCTGGTCGGAGTGCGTAGCGATCCTCGAGCAGCGCCTATCCGCGAGGAGTGGGGCCGGGTCCTCGCCGCCCTGATCGGCTTCCTCGGCGACTTCGACCTCGCCGAGGAAGCCGCCCAGGAGGCGTTCGCGATCGCGGCCGAGCGCTGGCCGCGCGACGGTGCGCCCGCCGAACCCGGCGCCTGGCTGCTGACGACCGCCCGCAACCGCGCGATCGACAGGATGCGCCGCGACCGCGCACGCTGGCCGAGAAGACGCGCCAGCTCGAGCCGCGGTCGACCGGCGAGGAGGATCGAGATGGAGGAGCCGCCGGCGATCCCCGACGAACGGCTGGAGCTGGTCTTCACCTGCTGCCACCCGGCGCTCTCGATCGAGGCCCAGGTCGCGCTGACGCTTCGCACTCTCGGCGGCCTTGACGACCGATGAGATCGCCCGCGCGTTCCTCGTCGCCGAGACGACGATGGCGCAGCGGCTGGTCCGGGCGAAGCGAAAGATCCGCGAAGCCGGGATCCCCTTCCGGGTGCCGCCCGACCACCTGCTGCCCGACCGGCTCGAGGCCGTCCTCGCAGTCGTCTACCTGATCTTCAACGAGGGCTACGGCGGCCGCGGCGAGCTCGCCGCGCGAGGCGCTGCGGCTGGGGCGGGCGCTGGCCGAGCTGATGCCCGACGAGCCCGAGGCCCACGGCCTGCTGGCGCTGATGCTCCTTCACGACGCCCGCCGCGGGCGCCCGGGTCGCACGACCGGCGAGCTGGTCCTGCTCGCCGACCAGGACCGCGCGCCTGGGACGCGCGAGCAGATCGCCGCCGGCCGCGCCGCGCTCGACCGGGCACTGCGCGCTGCGCGGCAGCGGGCCCCTACGTGATCCAGGCGGCGATCGCCTCCCTGCACGCCGAGCGAGCCGCGCGACTGGCCCCAGATCGCCGCCCTCTACGGCGAGCTGGCGCGCCTCACCGGCTCGCCGGTGGTGGAGCTGAACCGGGCGGTCGCGATCGCCGAAGCCGATGGCCCCGAGGCCGGCCTGGCGCTGGTCGAGGAGCTCGAGCTCGACGACTACCGCTACCTGCACTCGACCCGGGCCGAGCTGCTGCGCCGGCTCGGGCGCCGCGACGAGGCGCGCTCGGCGTACGGGCGCGCCCTCGGTCTCGTCCACGACGAGGTCGAGCGGCGTCACCTGGCGCGGCGGCTCCGGGAGCTCCCGCCCGGCGGCGCCCGGGCCTAGGCGAGCATGCTGCGGGCGCAGTCGACGACCGTCTCCTCGAGCGGCCGGGTCGACCAGCCCAGCGTCGTGCGGGCGCTTTCGCTCGAGTAGTCCGACTTGCGGCCGAGTTGGCCGGTGATCGAGCGGACGGACGGGTCGAAGAGGCCCATGGCGCGCACGAGCAGGTTGGGCACGGTCCGGGTCGGGACCTTCGCGGCGTCCTCACCCAGACCCTCGCGGAGGATCGCGGCCACCTCAGACATCCAGGCGAAGCGGTCGACGGCGATGAAGCGCCGACCTCCCGCCTCCGGCCTGGCGAGCGCCCTGAGCTGGAGGTCGACCACGTCGCGGACGTCGACGAAGCTGAAGCCGATGCGGGGGACCCCGGGCATGCCCGCGAGCAGCCGCGCGATCGCCTCGAGCGAGAAGGAGCGGTCGTCGCTGAGCGCGGGCCCGAGGATGGCGCCGGGGTTGACGACGGCGACTCGGGCGCGCTCCCCCGCCTCGTCGACGAAGTCCCAGGCCGCCTGCTCGGCGACCGTCTTCGAGCGCACGTAGGGCGAGAGGTGGGGATTGGCGAGGTCGGTCCAGTCCCGCTCGGTCAGCGGCCCCCCGCTCGGGTCGACGCCACCGCCGATCGCCGCCACCGAAGAGGTGATCACGATCCGCTCGGCGCCCGCGCCGAGCGCCGCGCGCAGGACGCGCAGGGTTCCGTCCCGGGCGGGGACGATCAGCTCGTCGGGGTCCTGCGGCTGCTGCGGGGGGAATGGGGAGGCGACGTGCAGAACGCGATCGCAGCCCCGTGCCGCCTCTTCCCAGCCCGCGTCCTCGCCGAGGTCGGCGGCGAGGAGCTCGAGCCGGTCGCCGGGATCGACCTGGGCGCCGATCGCCGCCCGGACCTCCGCCTCGCGCCCGAGGTCCCGCACGGTCGCCCGCACGCGGTCTCCGCGCCGCAGGAGCTCGATCGCGCACCAGCTGCCCAGGAAGCCCGAGCCGCCGGTGACCAGAACCGTCTTCCCTCCCTCGCTCATCGCGGCCGAGACTATCCCGTCACAGACCCGCCGCCTACGGGAACCGGCTCCAGAGCGGTGAGCTGAAGGGCAGCGACTCGCGGTTGACGGTGTGGGCGAGGGTGGGCAGGATCCCGGCGTATTCCTCGAGCATCGCCCGCACCAGGGTGGCCGCCCGTGCTCGCGGCCCGAGCGCCAGGGCGGCCGCGGCGTCGAGGGCCTGCTCCTGGCTCAGGCCGGGGACGGCGCGCCGCTCGGCGGCCACCGCCTCCAGCGCGACCGGCCCCCCGTCGATGCAGAAGGCGCCGAAGCGGGACACGAAGGCGACGACCTCGTCGAAGGCGGCTCCCCCCTCCGTCACCTCGAAGCGGGCCCGGAGGCTGCCCAGCCTGTAGCTGACCTCGCTCCAGGCGAGCTGGGTGAGCTGGGCGGGGGTCACCCAGAGGAGGGTCGCGGCGACGGCGGTCTCGGGGCTGGGGAAGAGGGTTGCGGGCAGCGCGCCGTAGAGGGCGGGTTGGGCCGCCGCCCCGACGTCGAACCCGTGCAGCCGTCCGACCAGCGCCAGGACGCTACGGTCGCGGCCCTCCGGGAGGGCGGCGAACTTCCGCTCGAGCACGCGGGGCGCCCCGTTGGAGCCGATCGCCAGCAGGGGCATGCGCTCACCGACGCCGCTGAGCTCGGCGATCGTCTCGTCGCGCTCGGCCGGGCTCATCTCGGCGAGGTTCGCGACTCCCCCGGGGGTCAGCCGGTAGGAGCCGGCGGGCCGCTTCCAGGGGTATGCGAGCGCTCGCTCGAGAGCGCCGGGCCCGAAGGGGCGCGGGGGCAGTGTCGCGGCGAGCCGGGCGAGGTACTCGCCGAACTCGAGATCGCCCATCGACAGCCGCTCGCGCAGCTCCGGATCGGCGATCGGTAGCTCCGGTCCCGCCACCGCGAAGACCCTATCCCGCCGGAGCGGCCGCTCAGCAGTGCCAGCGGCCGAGGCCGGTGATCGAGGCGCGGTTTGCCGCGGGGTCGAGCGAGACGCGGATCAGCCTGCTGCACGCGTAGCGCCCCTGGGCGCGGGTGTCGCGTTCGTCGAGGATCCGGCAGAGGACGGCGCGCCGCGCCTGTCGCCGGCAGTTGAGCACGGCGTGGCGGACGCAGTAGCGGTCGCGGTCGCAGGTGCGCTCGGCGAAGCTCGCCGACCTCTTCGCGGCCCGGTCGGCGCTGAGCTTGACGCTCGCTCCGGCGCTCGCGGCGAATGCCGCCAGGGTCGCGCAGACCGCGAGCCCGAGCAGGGCGCTACGGAAGCCGGCCGACATCGACCTTCGCGATGTAACTGTCGCCGGCGTGGAGGACGATCGTCTTCCCCTTGACGAAGTCACGGACCTCCACCGTCCCGCGCCTCACCTTGAAAAGGGTCGAGCCGTCGCAGCGGTCGGCGACCAGCCAGATCGTCCCGCGCACGGTGGCCGCACCGTGGCTGCCCACGGTCTTGTAGTTGCCTTTGCCGCTTCCCCAGAGCCTGCGGCCGTGCTTGCCGCGCCGGTAGGCCCTCCGCGGGCGGCTCGTGCCGTGCTTGCCCCTGCGTTTCTCACAGCGGCGTTTGCCGGCGAGGGAGAGCACCGCTTTGCGATTGTCGCCGGCTTCCTGGTCGATGGCGAAGAGGCCGCCCCAGAAGTCGGCCGTCTGCGTTTCGCCACTCGAGCCTTTGGAGGCCGTGACCGCGACGGTGCCGTTCTCGGCGTCGATCTGGCAGTCGAGGGTCACCTGTTTCGGCCGCTCGAGGCGGCTGAACGCCTTTTCCTTGCGGCACTTGGTCTTCACCTTTCCCGCAACGGGATCGATGTTGAAGCTCTGGCCGGCAACGGGCGGCGGCAGCCCGGTCGTGAAGGTCGCGACTTCGCTGAGCACCGGAGCCGGGCTCGCGCCGTTGCTGGCGGCGAGCCGGTAGCTGTACTCGGTCGACGGCGCCAGGTCGGCCAGCTTGCCGACCACTTCGACCGGCTTGGTCCCGACCCCGAGCGAGAGCAGTTCGGTGCGCGCCGGCGTCGGGTCGGCGCTGGGCCAGTATTCGAACCACGCCTGGGACGGCAGGTTGCCGGGATTGACGTTGCCCATCAGGACCGCGTTCGTCGGCGCGTAGAGGTTGGGCGCTTCGAGCGCCGGCAGGGGCGCGGCGACGACCTCGACGTTGGCCTGCTGCTCGGTCCCTTCGCCGACGCCGTTCTCCGCCAACGCGACGAAGGTGTAGTGGCCGATCTTGGTCGGCACGCCGCCGAGCAGACCGGATTCGTCGAGCCTAAGGCCGTCGGGGACGTCGCCGGTCCAGGTGAAGGACGGGGCGGGATCCTGGGGCGATTCGAACTGGTAGGCGTAGGGCGAGCCGAGGACGGGGTCGGGCAGGTAGAGGTCTTCAAGCCGTTCCGGGCCGTGCCTGAGGCCGACCCCGATCGAGAAGGGAGCGCCGAGGGAGCCGAGGGCGTGAGCTGAGGCGGCGGCCGGGAGCAGCGCGGCGAGCGCCGCGATGATCAGCGCCAGCTTCCCCAGTTTTGCGATGACAGTCGACACGTAGGCGGCAAATCGACGTTACGTATCGGGATGACACTAACGCAGAAAAAGCTGCGTATTCGCGTTTCGATTGACTAGGGGCCAGGAACCAGCGAGTATCGACGAGCCCGATGCCCGACTTCTTGGTGAAGCGCGACGATTTCCGCGACTGCCGGATCGCGGAGTCGACGACTCCGGCCCCCGAGCAGGGCCAGGCGCTGCTCCGGGTCGAGACCTTCGGGATGACCGCCAACAACGTCACCTACGCCGTCTTCGGCGAGGCGATGTCCTACTGGGACTTCTTCCCGGCCGAGGACGGCTGGGGCCGGCTGCCCACCTGGGGCTTCGCCGAGGTCGAGAGCAGCGAGGTCGGCGGCCTGTCGCGGGGGACGAGGCTCTACGGCTACCTCCCCTCCTCCTCGCACCTCCTCGTCACGCCCGTCGATGCCGACGAGTCCGGCTTCGTCGACGCCTCGCCGCACAAAGCGGCCCTGCCCTCCGCCTATCACCGCTATCTGGCCAGCGATGCCGACCCCTTCTACCGGCCCGAGACCGAGGCGATCCAGCTGCTCCTGCGGCCGCTCTTCTTCACCTCGTTCCTGATCGACGACCAGCTCGACGACGAGGGCCTGGCGACCCGCGGCCCGGTGATCGTCTCCAGCGCCTCGAGCAAGACCTCGATCGCCGCGGCCTTCCTGCTCGCGCAGCGCGAGGACGTTCACCTGATCGGGCTCACCTCACCGTCGAGCGTCGAGTTCGTCGAGGGCCTGGGGATCTACGACCGCGCGGTCTCCTACGAGGCGATCGAGTCGCTGCCCGATGGGCCGGCGACCTACGTCGACGTCTCCGGCGACGCCGCCGTCCGCGCCGCCGTCCATGGGCACTTCGGCGACGGGCTCGCGTACAGCATGCTCGTCGGCGCGACCCACTGGGAGGAGATGGACGGCGGAGGCGAGCTGCCCGGGCCGCCGCCGACCCTGTTCTTCGCCCCCGACCGGGTCGTCAAGCGCTCCGAGGACTGGGGCAGGGTCGGCCTCGAGACCCGGGTCGCCGATGCATGGCACCCGTTCTGCGAGTGGATCGGGAAGTGGCTCGAGCCGATTCCGGGCGAGGGCTTCGAGGCCGTCGAAGCTGCCTGGCTCGACGTGCTCGAGGGGCGCGTCCCCCCGGACCGCGCCCACGTGCTGACGATCAGCTAGCCAGCCAGCGCCGCTCCTTGGCGCGGATCGCCGGCGTCGCCACCAGGCTGCCCAACCGGCGCTGGGCGGCCCGCAGCTTCGAGTCGTGGCCGGCCGGCAGAAGCCTGGCGAGCTGCCGGTACTCGCGGGAGACACGACTCTCACGGAAGACCCTGGCCACCGCCGGCAGGAGGTCGGCGGGCTCGTCGACGACGACGACGGCGATCTCCTCGCCGGCGAGGGTGACCCGCAGCTCGGCCGGATAGGAGCGGGCGGGTGGCGGCTCGCGGCGGCCGGCCAGAGACTCGCCGACCGCGGCGGCCAGCCTCGCCCGCGCGGCGGCCGGGTCGACCGAGTCCGCCGCGGCCCGTCCTCGCCCGTCCTTGACGGGTACGAGCCGGGCGCTGCCCAGCTCGCCGTCGTCGAGCTCGTCGAGCAGGCGGCTGTCGCCGCCGGCGGCCAGGACAGGGACCCCTTCCGCGGCCAGCCCCTGTGCGTAGACCTGGGTCTCGCTGAGCGGCCGGCCGTCGAGCTCGACCTCCATTTCCCAGATGAAGGTGTGCGAGCAGAAGCCCTGCGGGCTGGATGTCCTGGCGTGGTGGCCGATCAGGACGACCCCGTCGAGCTCGGCGCCGCCGGCCGCTTTGGCGAAGGAGGGTTCGGACTCGGCCAGCGCCAGGTCGGCGATCGGCCGCACGGCGACCCCGGCGGGCATCCGCTCGCGTTCGACGTTCGTGCCCACCATGTGCCAGTCGCCGACCGAGATCGAGTCGGCCCCACCGTCGCGCAGCGCCGCGACCGTGGCGAGCACCTCGTCGGTCATCAGGCGCCTGCCGCGCGCGTAGGCGGCCGGGTGGGACGGGAGGCAGTCCCGATAATCCTCGATGCCGGCGATCCCCTCCATGTCGGCCGCGATCAGGACGTTCATCGGGCTTCGACCGCGGTCAGCTCGGCGGCGACCGCCTCGCGGACGGCCTGTATGGCGGCCCCGCGGACGCGCGCCTTGCTCGCCGCGTGCGCCTCCATGTTGAGCCCGGCGAGGTCATCGGCCGCGGCCAGGCTCTCCTCGCGCAGGTGCTCGGCGGGAACGATCCGGTCAAGCAGCCCGGCCTCCACCGCCTCTGAGGGGGAGTAGGTCGCGGCTGTGAGGAGGGCGCGGTTGAAGTCGCGCGGGGTGAGCCGCTGGCGGGCCAGCTCGACGACGTAGAGCGGCACGGTGAGCCCGATCCGGACCTCGTTGAGGCCCAGCTTGAAGGGCCCCTCGGTCCCGATCCGGAGATCGGCGGCGAGCAGTGGGAAGGTGCCGGCCGCGATCGCGTGGCCGCTGCAGGAGACGATCACCGGGGTCGGGAAGGCGAGGATGCGCTCGGCGAGCCGGGCGCCGAGCGTCAACATCTCGACGATCTCCTCGGGGCGCTCGGAGAAGACCTCGAGGTCGAACCCGGCTGAGAAGCACCTCTCTCGGCCGGTGAGAAGAACGACGGCTCCGTCGCGCTCGGCTCGGTCGAGGGCCTCCAGGACCGCGTCCAGCATCGTGATCGAGAAGGCGTTGACGTTGCCGTCGTCCATCGCGATCGTCGCGACTCGCCCCTCGAGCTCGTAGCCCGCCAGCTCCGCCATTTCCGCCTCCTCCTTGGTGGGTCCGTGTTCGAAACATATGGTTTGGGCGATGACCGTTGCCGGACGCAGGAGTTGGGCGAGGATCGCTGTTCCCGCGCTGCTGCTCGCGGCGCTGCTCGCGACGCCCGTCGCGGTCGCCTGCGCGGCTCCGGTCGAACGGCCCGGGCCCGGGCAGCTGCGCCACTTCAGCGTCCTGCGAACCGACCCGGAGGGCCTGCCACCGGCGCTCGCCGAAACCTTCGGCGCGGCGGCTGGGACGCTCGCGTCGGCGCCGCCCCGCGGCTGCCCCGGCGCGAACGGGTCGCTCGCGCAGAGGCTGGGCGCACGGGGCGAGAGGCTCTGGATCGTCCCGGGCGCCGGCTGCCTCGAGCTCATACAGGCGCTGGGGCGGGAGCGACTCTTCCCGGTCGTCGTCGGCTTCGCCGGCATGGCCGAGGCCGTGCGACGAGGCATCGCGGCCGGGACCGCGGGCGTCGTTCCCGACGGGGTGATCGCCGCGCGCCTCAGCCCGGCGCTGTCGATCCCGGTCCTCCGCAACGTCTATCCGCTCCCGGGCGCCCGGAAGCGGCAGGCGCTCTGGCGCCACCCGCGGCTGGTCCACGGGGCGACGGCAAGTGGGGGCTGAGCGCGAGGACCTCGCGGAGGTCCTGCGCCGTCGGGCCCTGACCGAGGACGCCGCGCGCCCCGACGCGGTCGGGCGGCGGCATGCCGCCGGCGGCCGCACGGCGCGCGAGAACATCGCCGACCTCGTCGACCCGGGATCGTTCGTCGAGTACGGGCGCTACGCGATCGCCGCCCAGCGCGGCCGGCGCGAGTTGGAGGAGCTGATCGAGCGAACCCCGGCGGACGGCCTCGTCGGCGGCACCGCGACCATCAACGGAGAGGAATTCGGGGCCGGTGCCGCCTGCGCGGTCGTCTCCTACGACTACACCGTCCTGGCCGGCACGCAGGGGGCCCTCGGCCATCGCAAGAAGGACCGGCTCTTCGAGCTGATCGAGCGGATGCGGCTGCCGACCGTGCTCTTCGCCGAGGGCGGGGGAGGGCGGCCGGGGGACACCGACTACCCGGTCGTCTCGGCGCTCGATGCCCGCGCCTTCGCGCTCTGGGCAAGGCTCTCGGGGCTCGTCCCCAGGATCGCGGTCGTCGCCGGGCGCTGTTTCGCCGGCAACGCAGTGCTTGCCGGCTGCTCGGACCTGATCGTCGCCACCGAGGGCGTCTCGCTCGGGATGGGAGGCCCGGCGATGATCGAGGGAGGCGGCCTCGGCAGGGTCGAGGCCGACGAGATCGGCCCGATCGAGATGCAGGCGGCAAATGGGGTCGTCGACGTCGTCGTCGCCGACGAGGCCGAGGCGACCGCCGTCGCCGCGAGGCTGCTCGCCTACTTCCAGGGGCCGACTCAGCCCGGCGTCGAGCCCGACCAGGCGCGCCTCCGCGACCTGGTCCCCGAGCGACAGCGTCGCGCATACGACATCAGGCCGATCGTCGAGACGCTCGCCGACGAGGGCACGGTCACCTTCCTGCGCGAGCGCTTCGCGCCGGAGATGGTCACGGCCCTGGCCCGGATCGAGGGGCGGCCACTTGGGCTGATCGCCAACGACACCCGCCACACCGCGGGGGCGATCACCAGCGACGCCGGCGACAAGGCGGCCCGTTTCATGCAGCTCTGTGACGCCTTCGGGTTGCCGCTCGTCTCGCTCGTCGACACCCCCGGAATGATGGTCGGCCCGGCCGCGGAGGCGACCGGCCTCGTCCGGCACGCCTCGCGGATGCTGCTCGCCGGCGCGGCGCTGCGGGTGCCGCTGATCGCGGTCGTGCTGCGGCGTGGCTACGGCCTCGGCGCCCAGGCGATGGTCGGGGGCAGCCTCCACGAGCCGCTGCTGACGGTGGCCTGGCCCGGTGCCCACCTCGGCCCGATGGGCCTCGAGGGAGCGGTGCGACTGGCGCTGCGCAAGGAGCTCGAGGAAATCGCCGACGAGGAGGAGCGCGAGCAGCGGGTCCGCGACCTGACCGCCGCCGCCGAGGAGAACGCCCGAGCGCTCAATGCGGCGGCCCTCTTCGAGCTCGACGACGTCGTCGACCCGGCCGAGACGCGGGGCCTGATCGCCGCGACCCTGAGGGCCGCCGGAGCGCCGCCCGCCGCCGGCCGCTTCGTCGACGCCTGGTAGCTCACTCCCGTTCGAGCTGCGCGTTGAGGGCCTGGCCGAAGAGGATCGCCAGGTTCGTGATCCAGAGCCACACGAGCAGCACGACGAGGCCGCCGAGCGTGCCGTAGGTCTCGTCGTAGGCACCGAAGTTGGAGACGTAGAAGCCGAAGCCCGCCGAGGCGAGGGCCCAGGCCAGGACCGCGAACACGGCCCCCGGGATCGCCCAGCGAAGGCCGCGCGGGCGGGCGTCGGGAGCGGCGTGGTAGAGGATGCCGATCATGGCCACGAAGGCGGCAATCGTCAGCGGCCACTTGGCCGCGCCCCAGATCGCGACCGCGCTCGAGCCGATCCCGACCTGACGGGCGAAGGCGTCGACGATCGGGCCGCTGAGCATGAGCCCGAGCCCGAGCAGCGCCGCCAGCACCACCAGGGTCAGGGTGATCCCGAGTTGCAGCGCGCGCAGCCTCCAGAAGGGGCGGCTCTCCTCGGTCTCGTGGATCGCGTTGGAGGCGCGGATGAAGGCGCCGACGTATCCCGATGCCGACCAGAGCGCGCCGGCCAGCCCGAGGACGAGCGCGAGGCCCGCCGTTCCGCCGCTCGAGGCGATCGATTCGACCGGGCCGGCGAAGGTCTCGGCTGCCGATTCGGGCCCGATTTCCGCGATCGCCTCGGTCACCTTGTTGGTCGTCGCCTCCGGGTCGCCGAGCAGGCCGAGGACCGAGACGAGGGCAATCAGCGCCGGGAAGATCGAGAGCAGGGCGAAGTAGGTGAGCGTGGCTGCCCGGTCGGCGAGGCCCTTCTCCCTGAACGCGGCCAGGGCCGCCCTGAGTGCCGAGGCGAGCCGGCTCATGGCGCCGGGGTACCCCGCGGCCGGGGGGCTCGAAACACCCGCGGCGAGACCCCCGGCCCCGGCGCCGGTTGGGTTCTACGCCACGGCCGGCCGCAGGACGAGCACGCAGATGTCGTCGCCGATCGTGCCCTGGGCACGATCGAGGAGCGTCTCTTCGACCGCGCCGACGAGGCGCTTGGCGGGCAGGTGGGCGACGGGCTCGAGCACGCGCCGCAGCCCCTCGAGGCCGAGGATCGCTCCCCCCTCGAGGCGCAGGTCGGTGGCTCCGTCGGTGTAGGCGACGATCCCCATGTCGGGATCGAGACTGACCTCCGCCGTCGTCAGCGAGAGCCCGGCCTCGACCCCGAGCAGGAAGGTCTCGCCAGGGGTGCCCAGCGGCTCGAGCCGCGGCAGCTTGATCGGCGGCGGGTGCCCGGCGACCGCCCAGCAGAGGCTCCTGGTGTCGGCGTGGAAGCGCAGGCAGATGGCGCTGACCAGCTCGCGGCCCCGTCCGGGGCGCTCGAGCAGCGAGTCGTTGGCGAGCATCAGGATCTCCGCCGGGTCGCTGCTGTTGGCGGCGAAGGTGGCGAGCCGGGCGCGGATGAACGTCGCCAACTGGGCCGCCTTCGGCCCGTGGCCGACGACGTCGCCGACGACGGCGATGGTCGAGCCGTCCGGGCTGTTGGTGATCAGGTAGAAGTCGCCGGAGACGCCGAGTTCGGAGGGAATGAAGGCGGCGGCGACGTCGACCCCCGCGTGCGAGGGCATCGACGGCGGGGCCAGCGCCAGCCGGATCGCCTCGAGCTCCTCCTCGGAGTGCTCGAGGCGCAGGATCCGGCGGCGGATCGTCGCCGCCGCGGCCACGGCGGCGAGGTAGACGGTGGCGCGCACCGCCAGCGCCCCGGCGAAATGGCGGACGGGATAGAAGGCGTCGCCGATCATGTAGAGGCCGAGGCAGCCGAGCGCGAAGCCGACCCCGACCCGGCCTCCGAACCACCAGGTCGCGGCGGCGATCGGGATCACGTAGAGGAAGGCGAGGCCGAGCTGGGCGTCGGCGCTGACGCCCATCCAGACGACGAAGATCGCGAGCGCGCCGAGACAGCAGACGCCAAGACGAACTGTCGAAGATGACCCCCCCAGAGGGGGCGAGTATATGCCGCCCCGGAGCCCGCGCGACGGGCCCGGCCCGCGTTGCCGGCCACGCCGAGCGGGTAGGTTGGGCCGATGAAGGCAAAGGCAGCGCTGATTTCCCTTCTGGCCCTGTTCGCCCTGGCCCTCGCCTCGTGCGGTGGCGGCGACGGGACCGGCGCCGAAACGGGATCGAGCGCGGCCACGCCGGGCCCGCCCGCCGAAGCCTCTCCGGCGGAAGTCGAAGGGGAACCTCCGCCGCGGGCGGTCAAGGTGCGGATCGAAGGCTTCGCCTACCACCCCGACCCGGTGCGGGTGCAGACCGGCGGCAAGGTGATCTGGCAGAACATGGACTCGGCCCCGCACACGGCGACCGCCGACGACGGCAGCTTCGACACCGGCACCCTCGAGGAAGGCAAGATCATGTCGGAGACGTTCAAGGAGCCCGGCGTCTACACGTACCACTGCCGGATCCATCCGACGATGCACGGCACCGTCGAAGTCGTCGACAAGGAATAGACGCGCTCAGCCACCCTCTGGCGTCCAGCGGTCGTCGACGACCGTGTGGGCGACCTGATGGCTGCGGCGGTGGCCGGTGACGGCGGTGATGAACTGGTCGCGCTCGAGCGCCAAGAGGACCGTCGGCCTCGTCGTCCGCACGGTCGCCGTGCGCGGGACGTCGCGGAGCAGGGCGATCTCTCCGAAGCACTCGCCCGGGCCCTCGTTGCGGCGGAACTTGCCGTGTTCGAGGACTTCGACCTGGCCGGTTTCGATCAGGTAGAAGCGGTCGCCCGGATCGCCCTGGGTGATCACCTCGTCTTCCGGGCCCACCTCGACGGCGACCAGGTCGTGGCTGATCCGCTCCAGCGTCGCGACGGGCAGGGGGGAGAAGATCGAGTTGCCGCGCAACAGCTGGAACTGCTCCTCGGCGACGGGGGCGCCGATCTCGAAGCCGCGCAGCCGGGTCCAGAGCGCGGCGACGAAGACCGGCAGCAGGGCCGCCAGGGCGAGAAGCGCCCCGCGCACGCCGAGCAGCTCGAAGAAGAGTGAGGCGCTGATCGAGCCGAGCGCCATCGCCGTCAGCCGGGCCGACTCGAGCGAGCCGATCACGCGGCCCAGAGTCTCGTCGGAGCCGAGCCGCTGGAGCAGCGTTTTCGCCGCCACCTCGACGACCGTGTAGCCGAGCCCGATCGCCAGCCAGCCCGCGTAGGCGGCGAAGCCGACGACCCAGGCGGCGGGCAGCGCCGTCGCCAGGGCGACGGCCGCCGTGCCGCCGGCGAGCGCCGCCGCCAGCCGCCCGCGGTCGAGCAGCAGCGAGAGGGCGACGCCGCCGAGCAGGGCACCGAAGCCCCAGGTCGCGTTGAGGAAGCCGACGCTGCCGTGGCCGAGGTGAAGGAGGTCGAGGGCGAGGATGACGACGAGGACCTCGGCGGTGCCCTCGAAGAAGACGATGACGACGAGCAGGGCGCCGACCAGGCGCAGGCTCTCGTCGGCGAGCAGGGTGCGGAAGCCGAGCACCGATCTCCGGGCGAGCCCGGAGATCTCGCCGTCGGCGGCGTAGGAGGGGCGCCGGTCGCGCTCGATCCTCGTCAGCCCGAGCGTCGTCACGAGGGCCACCGTGGCGCCGACGGCGAAGACCGCCCAGGGATCGTAGACCGCGAGCAGGACGCCGGTGGTGAGGGCGGCGAGCAGGAAGCCGACGTTGTCCATGGCGCTGTGGGTGACGTTGGCGGCAGACAGCTCCTGGGGGCTGCGGGCGAGCGCCGGCAGCAGCGCCGACTCGGCCGGGACGTAGCCGCTGACGGCGATCGTGAAGACGCCGGCCAGGATCGCGACCACGGCGGCCGGGCTGTCCATCGCGGCCGCGACGCTGGCCCCGGCGAGGACCAGCGTCACCGCCATGCCGCTGCCGATCAACACGTTGCGCCGCGGGAAGCGGTCGCCGAGCAGCCCGGCGAAGGGGGAGGCGAGGGCCCCCGGCAGCAGCCGGACGAGGGCGACGACGCCGACCGTGACCGCGCCGCCGACCTCGAATCCGTAGACGCCGAGCGCCATCGCCAGGCACCAGCTCGCGTAGGAGATCCCGACCCTGGCGATGCCGAGCAGGCCGAGGTCGCGGTTGCCGAAGTCGACCGCCAGCGCCCCGAAGGTCGTCGCCAGCGTGCCGGCCGCCCCGTGCCTTCCGGATCCCCCCTGCATCACGGCAAGGTATCCGCCGGCAGGGTCCAGACCCTGATCTCCTCGGTCCGGCCCCGGACCGGGAACTCGTCGACGAACTCGAGGTGGCTGCCGTCGGTCATCGCGGCCCGGGTCGAGTCGGCGACGAAGACCTGGTGGGGCGTGCCTTTGGTCATCCCCTCGAGCCGCGCCGCCGTGTTCGTCGTGTCGCCGACGGCCGTGTACTCGATCCGGCGCTCGGAGCCGACCTGTCCGGACATGACGCTGCCGCTGTTGATGCCGACCCCCATTTCGAAGCCCTCGCTCAGCCCCTGCGAGCGGATCCACTCGTTGAAGCGGTCGAGCCGCACGGTGACCATCTCCTCGGCGGCGGCGACCGCCCGGTCGGCGTGGTCGGGCTGCTCGATCGGGGCGCCGAAGACGGCCATGATCCCGTCACCCATATAGGCGACGAGGGTGCCGCCGTGGTCCATGATCGCGTCGCTCATCTCCGCGAGGTAGTGATTGAGGACCTCGATCACCTGTTCGGGCTCGAGGCTCTCGGCCATCGAGGTGAAGCCACGCAGGTCGCTGAACATCACCGTGCCCTCGCGGCGCACCCCGACCAGGCGCAGGTCCTCGTCGGCGCGGTCGAGGACGTCGTTGACGACCGACTCGGGGACGAAGCGGGCGAAGGTGTCGCGAACCCACTGGCGCTCGTAGGCGGTGATCAGAGTCGTCACCGCGAGGGCGCCGACGGCGGAGATGGTCAGGGCGCCCATCGGGTAGGCGACGGAGACGATCCAGCCGTCCCCGAAGGCGATCTGGGCGAGGACGAGGAAGAGGAGGCCGAGGACGACGGCCAGCCCGAAGGCGAGCAGGGGTCGCAGCCGGAGCTGGGTGAAGGGCCCGACCAGGCCGAAGAGGACGATCAGCAGGACGTTGAGGAATCCGGGGACCGACCGCAAGGGGAAGTCGTTCTCGACCGTCCAGGTCGCGTTTGCCAGGACTTCGGCATTGGGCATTTCGTGGCCTTCGCCGACCGGCGTCGCCGAGAAGTCCTGCAACGAGGGGGCCGAGGCGCCGACGATCACGGTCTTGCCGCGGAACGCGTCGGCGGGGACTTCGCCGCGCAGCACCTTGGAGAACGAGTAGGACTCGATCGTCCCGGGCTCCCCCCGGAAGTCGATCCAGAAGTCCTTGCCGCCCGCGTCGCTCCGATCGACCGCTTTCCCGGTGGCCGCTTCCGCGGTCGCGACCGGGAAGCTGACCAGGCCGTCGAAGGCGACCGGGAATCGGCGCAGCACTCCACCCGGGTCCACCTGGACGGTCGTGTTCGCGGCGCGGGCGCCGATCGATCTGACGATTTCTTCGCCGCCGAAGACGTTGCTTTCGCCGCGCCCATCGACTTCGGTGGTCGAGAGCACGACACCCCCGGCGCGCTGGACGGCGCGGACCAGGGCGTTGTCCTCACGCGGGACGGTCGGCTCGGTGAACTGGACGTCGTAGGCGATCGCTTTGGCGCCGCCCTCCCGAAGCCTTTCGATCAGCTGCCCGTGGAGGTGGCGCGGAAACGGCCATTGCTCCTTGAGCTGGTTGAAGGTGACGTCGTCGATCTTCACGAAGACGATGTCGTCTGGGCGCTTCTGCTTGCCGCGGATCGCGAACCGCGTGTCGACCGTGCTCAGGTCGAGGGTGCGGAAGACGTTCGTCGCGTAGGCGGTGACGCCGAGGCCGATCGCGAGCGCGGCGACGACAACGAGCCCGAGTAGGCGCGCCCGCCGCACCTGTCGGGAGCGCATCAACCGTTGGGGGCCAGATACCGCTGGCCGCGGCGCAGCTTCAGCTTGCGGTGGTTGGTGAAGTCACGAATCGTGACGACGCCCCGTTTGACCCTGAAGAGCGTCCCCCTGCAGTTGTCCTGGGCCCACCAGATCGTGCCGCGGACGGTCGCCGAGCCGTGCCGGCCCCGGGAGCGGAAATTGCCCTTGCCGCTACCCCAGAGCCCGCGGTTGCGGGTCCGTCGCAGGTGCTTGGTCTTCGGGCAGACGAGCGGGTTTTCGAGCTTGAGCACCGTGATCGGCCGGCCCCGGTGAGGCTGCAGGACCCTGAAGGTGCCGGAGAAGAAGTCGGCGCTCTGCGTCCCACCTCCCGGGCCCTTGGCGGAGGAGAGGCGGACCCGCCCGCGGTTGGTGTTGACGATCGCGCCGATCGGGAGCTGCTGTCCGGCGCCGAGCCGCACGAACCCGGTCGAGCCCGGCAAATGGACGAGGACGATGCCGGCGACGACGCCGACGTTGAACGAGCTGCCATAGCGCGGCCGCGGCAACCGGCCGAAGACCTGGATCCTGTTGTTGCCGCCGTCGGCGACGAAGAGCCTGCCGGCGGCGCCGACGGCGATCGCGACCGGCGAGTCGAACTGGCCCGGCGCCCTGCCGCTCGCTCCCCACTGGGAGAGCAGTTTGCCCGTCCCGTTGAAGACCTCGATGCGGTCGTTGACCGAGTCGGCGACGTAGACGCGGCCCGCCGCGTCCGTCGCCACCGCGACCGGGAAGTCGAACTCGCCGGGGCCGTCGCCGGTCCGGCCCCACTTGGCGAGGAAGGCGCCGCCGGCGGTGAACTTCTGGACGCGGTCGTTGCCGGAGTCGGCGACGTAGACGGCGCCGGCCGGCCCGACGTCGACCCCGTCGGGAGAGTTCAGCCTGCCGGCCGCGGTGCCGCTGCCGCCCCAGCGGGTGATCGGGGCGCCCCCCGGCGTGAACTCTTCTATGCGGTCGTTGCCGGCGTCCGCGACGTAGAGGTTGCCCGCGGCGTCAAGGGCGATGTCCTCGGGCGCTTCGAGCTGGCCCGGGCCGGAGCCTTCGCCGCCCCACTCGGCCAGGTAGGCGCCGGTGGCGCTGAACTTCTCGATCCGGTGGTTGCCTTTGTCCGCCACGTAGACGTCACCGGAGGCGTCGACCGCGACCGCCTCCGGGGTCGCGAGCTCACCCGGGCCCGAGCCGGAGGCTCCCCACTCGCCGAGGTGGCGACCCGCTTCGGTGAAGGTCTGGATGCGGTCGTTTTCGGAGTCCGCCACGTAGACGGTGCCACCGGCGTCGACGGCGACCGAGGCCGGGAAGGCGAAGCGACCGGGTCCGGATCCCGGCCCGCCCCATTCGTCGAGGAAGCCGATCGCTCCCGTCGACGGCGCCCACGCCGCGGCGATCAGCAGCCCGAGAGCCAGGAGTGCCGCCAGCAGACGGGCGAGCGGAGCCATCCGCCTGCGCTCTTCCTTCCCCATGGGACCGGTCTCCTCCATTCCCCGCGCTGAGCGTACCGGCTCTCCGGCCGCCCGGCAAAAGGCCCGTTCGGCGGCGCCGCCTCAGTTGCCGACCAGGAGGGAGATCAGGAAGAGGGCGAGGAAGTGGAACGACTGGTCGACCGCGACGAGCAGGCCGCCGGGCTTCGGCTCGACCCCCTTTACCCTGCGCATGTAGACGTCGAGCAGGCGGCCATCGTCCTGGATCATGTGGGGGACGCCGATCAGCAGGGCGACACCGATCGTCGCCGCCAGGCCGGTGTCGGGCTCGATCCAGACCAGCGCCGGGACGAAGGCGAGGGTGTAGGTCAACGTGTGGGAGAGCAGCCCTCGGGGCGACTTGCCGTGGCCGCTCAGTCCGCCGCGCTTGTGCATAGCCTGCACGTCGGTTTGCAGGAGAAAGTCCCCGACCAGATGGGAAACGATGAAGACCGCAAATATCTCGACCCAGGGCATCGCCGGCGGGGAACGTATCGTGAGCGAGCGGATGCGGTGGCCGTGGCCGCGGAGTGCTACCGTCGTCAATTGGCCGGCTGAGGCGCCGGGCCTCTAGTGGCAACGACTGGGAAGAAGCAAGAGAGAGTCATAGTCCGGTTCGCCGGGGACTCGGGCGATGGCATGCAGCTGGTCGGCGGCCGCTTCACGGCGGCGACCGCCCAGGTCGGCAACGACCTCTCGACCCTTCCCGACTTCCCGGCCGAGATCCGGGCCCCGGCCGGGACGCCGCACGGCGTTTCCGCCTTCCAGATCCACTTCGCCTCACGCGACATCCTCACCCCGGGCGACCACCCGAACACCCTCGTCGCGATGAACCCGGCGGCGCTCAAGTCCAACCTCGGCTCGCTCGAGTCGGGCGGCACGCTGATCGTCAACGAGGACGCCTTCACCGACAACAACCTGCGCAAGGCCGGCTACGACGAGGACCCGCTCGAGGACGGCACGGTCGACGGGTACCAGGTCTTCCGCGTGCCGATGACCTCGATCGCGACCCGCGCGACCGAGGAGATCGAGGGGCTGAAGCCCGCCGAGGGCCAGCGGACGAAGAACGTCTTCGCGCTCGGCCTCGTCTCCTGGATGTACGGGCGCCCGCCGGAGCCGTCGATCTCCTGGCTGGAAGCGAAATTCGCCAAGAAGCCGGCGATCAGGGAGGCAAACGTCGCCGCCTTCAAGGCGGGCTACAACTTCGGCGAGACGACCGAGATCGCGGTCACCCCGATCGAGATCGACCCGGCCCCCCTCGACGCCGGCGAGTACCGCAACGTCGACGGGACCCAGGCTCTTTCCCTCGGCCTGATAGCCGCCAGCGTCAAGAGCGGGTTGCAGCCGTTCTTCGCCACCTATCCGATTACCCCGGCCTCCGAGCTCCTACACCACCTCGCGCGCCATGACCGCTTCGGGGTGCGCACCGTGCAGGCCGAGGACGAGATCGCCGCCGTCAACATGGCGCTCGGGGCGGCTTTTGCCGGCCAGCTCGGGATCACCGCGACGAGCGGGCCGGGGATGGACCTGAAGGCGGAGACGATCGGGCTGGCGGCGATGCTCGAGCTGCCGATGGTGATCGTCGACGTCCAGCGCGCCGGCCCCTCGACCGGGATGCCGACGAAGACCGAGCAGACCGACCTGCTGATGGCGCTGCACGGTCGCCACGGGGAGTCGCCGTTGCCCGTTATCGCCGCCTCGACGCCGGCCGACTGCTTCGACTCGGCGGTCGAGGCTGTGCGGGTCGCGGTCCGCTACCGGACCCCGGTGATCCTGCTCTCCGACACCTTCCTGGCCAACTCCTCGGAGCCCTGGAGGATCCCGGACGCGGCCGATCTGCCCGAGATCGACCCCGACTTCGCGACCGGCCCCAACGCCGGCGACGAGTTCCTGCCCTACCTCCGCGACGAGCGCGGCGCCCGGCCGTGGGCGATCCCGGGGACGCCGGGGCTCCAGCACCGGATCGGCGGGCTCGAGAAGGAAAACGGGAGCGGCAACATCAGCTACGACCCCGCCAACCACGCGCTGATGACCGAGCTGCGGGCCAAGAAGCTGGAGAACCTCTCCGAGGAGATCCCTCCGCTCGCGGTCGAGGCGGACGACGGCGCCGAGCTGCTGGTGCTGGCCTGGGGCTCGACCTACGGCGTCGTCCAGGCCGCCGCCCGACGAGTACGCGAACGGGAGATCCCGATCGCGACCGCCCACCTGCGCCACCTCGACCCCCTGCCCGCCAACACCGGCGATGTCGTCCGCGCCTTCCCCAAGGTCCTGATCCCGGAGGTCAACACGGGCCAGCTGCTGGGGATGGTCCGCGGCCGCTACCTGGTCGACGCCGTCGGCTACAACAAACTCGAGGGCCTGCCGATCTTCGCCGAGGAGCTCGAGGGCGCGATCCTGGAGGTGCTGCCATGAGCGAGAACGGAACCGTCAACGGCAACGGCTCGGCGCTGCCGACCCTGACCAAGAAGGACTTCCAGTCCGACCAGGAGACCCGCTGGTGCCCGGGCTGCGGCGACTACGCGATCCTCGCCAGCGTCCAGGCGCTGATGCCGGAGCTCGGCGTGCCGCCGGAGAAGACGGTCTTCATCTCCGGGATCGGCTGCGCCGGACGCTTCGTCTACTACATGGACACCTACGGCATGCACGGCATCCATGGGCGCGCGCTGGCTCTGGCGACGGGCATCGCCACCTCGCGCGACGACCTCTCGGTCTGGGTCGTCAGCGGCGACGGCGACGCGCTCTCGATCGGCGGCAACCATCTGATCCACGCCCTGCGCCGCAACGTCCCGATCAAGCTGCTGCTCTTCAACAATCAGATCTACGGCCTGACCAAGGGCCAGTACTCGCCGACCAGCGAGAAGGGCAAGATCACCAAGTCGACCCCGTTCGGCTCCGAGGACCATCCCTTCAACCCGGCGGCGCTGGCGCTCGGCGCCGAGGCCTCTTTCGTCGCCCGCACGATCGACGTCGAGAAGAAGCACGTCGCCGCCACCCTGCGCGCCGCCGCCGAGCACCAGGGCTCTGCCTTCGTCGAGATCTACCAGAACTGCAACGTCTTCAACGACGGGGCTTTTGACGCCGTGCGCGGCAAGGAGGGGAGGCCGAACCAGATCCTCCTCGAGCACGGCGAGCCGATCCGCTTCGGCGCCGACGGCGAGCGCGGCGTCGTCCGCGAGGACGACGGCAGCCTCGCTGTGGCCGAGGTCGCCGAGGTCGGGGAGGAGGCGCTGGTCGTCCACGACGCCCACCGCGCCGACCCGAGCTACGCCACCGCCCTCGCCCGCCTCGCCGAAGCCCCGAACGGCCCGACGCCGATCGGCGTCCTGCGGGACATCGAGAGGCCCGTCTACGGCGCCGGCCGCCAGCGCGAGCTGGCCGCCTCGCACGCCGGCGCGACGCTCGCCGACGTCGACGAGCTGCTGCGCTCGGGCGACACCTGGACCGTCTCCTAACCTCCTCCAGATGCCCGCCTCTCGCCGCGGAATCCTTTTCGCCCGCATGAGGGAAGTCGGCTCGGTAACGGTCTCGACTGAGGTCGAGGCGCCTCCCGCGGTGGTCTTCGAGTTCCTCGACCTGCTCGCCAACCACGAGCGCTTCCTCGACCATTTTCTCGTCGATTGGGAGTTCTCGGGCCCGCCCAGCGGCCATGGCGCAAGGGCGCGGGCGCGCACCGACGCGCCCGGCGGGCAGGACTGGACCGAGTTCGAGGTCGTCGAGTCCGAGCCCGGCCGCCGGATCGTCGAGCAGGGGGAGGGGGCGAAGGGCAAGCGCCGCACGCGCGGGACCTACAGCCTCTCGGAGGCCCCGGAGGGCGGCACGCGGATCGAGTTCGAGCTCGAGTGGCTTCAGGCATCGCGAGCCGAACGGATGGCGCCGGCGCTGACCCGGGCCTTCGTGCGGCGACCCAACGGCAAGGCGATGCGGCGCCTCGCCAAGATCCTCGACGGCTAGGTTGGGCACGATGAGTCGGGTCAGGCTCCGAATCGCGATCTCCCTCGACGGCTACGTCGCCGGACCCGATCAGAGCGAGGAGAACCCGCTCGGCGTGGGCGGCATGCAGCTGCACGAGTGGGCCTTCGAGCTCGCCGCCTGGCGCAGGTCGCACGGCCGCGAGGGAGGAGAGGTAAACGCGAGCTCCGCGGTCGTCGAACGGGCGGAGGCGAACGTCGGCGCCGTGCTGATGGGGCGTGGCATGTTCGGCGGCGGGCCCGGCCCCTGGCTCGAGGACCCGCCCTGGGACGGGTGGTGGGGTGATGACCCACCTTTCCATGTCCCGGTCTTCGTCCTCACCCATCACGGGCGCGCGCCGCTCGAGCTCGGGGACACGACTTTCCACTTCGTCACCGACGGGGTCGAGGCGGCCCTCGAGCGGGCCCGGGGGGCGGCCGGCGGCAAGGACGTCCTGATCGGCGGCGGGGCCGAGACGGCCCGGCAGTGCCTCGCCGCCGGCCTCGTCGACGAGATGCTGCTCAGCCAGGTCCCCGTCTTCCTCGGCTCCGGGGCCCGCCTCTTCGACGGTCTCGGCCCGGAGACGCCCGGCTTCGAGCAGGTCGAGGCCATCGACGCCCCCGGCGTCGCCCACCTCACCTACCGGCGCGCCTAGGGCCGCGCCTTCATCGCCGTCCCGCCTCGATCAGGCGCTCGGCGAGCTTGCGCATTCCCCGCTCCAGCGCCGCCCTGGCGCCGCCCTCCCAATCGGTCGGCCGGTCGGGCGGCGGCTCGACCCCGGCGTCGCGCAGGGTGGCGATGTCCTTGAAGGCGAGCAGCTCGTCGCGCTGTTCGATCAGGGCCTCGCGCAGTTTCGGCCGGCGCTCGCGGACCGCGTTCTCGAGCAGGGTCTCGAGGTCGCCGTGGGCACGCAGCAGCTCCGCCGCCGTCTTCTCGCCGACCCCCTTTGCCCCGGGCAGCCCGTCGGAGGGGTCGCCGCGCAGGGCGATGAAGTCGGGAACCTGCGCCGGGTCGACTCCGTAGCGCTCGCGCACCTCGTCGGGGCCGACCAGCTCCGCGCCTTTACCCCCGGTGCGCACGTAGAGCACGCTCACCGCTTCGGTCGCGCACTGGTACATGTCGCGGTCGCCGGTCAGCAGCAGCGCCCGGCCGCCGGCCTCCGCCTCGCGGCGCGCGAAGGTGCCGAGCAGGTCGTCGGCCTCGAGGTCGCCGCTGGTGCTGACGTCCCAGCCGAAGGCCTCGAAGAACCCCCGGCACTGGGCCCACTGCGGCGCCAGCCGGTCGGGCAGCTCGGGGCGGTCGGCGTGGTAGGGGGGATAGAGCTCGGTCCGGTAGGAGGCGGCGTCGGGGCCGAAGCAGAGGACGACGGCCCGCGGGTCGTGCGCCTCGACCTCGCGGACGATCAGGTTCGCCGTGCCGAGCAGCGCGTTGACCGGGTTGCCGTCGGGCCCGACGATCGATTTCGGCAGCGCGTAGAAGGCGCGGAAGAGCATCGACGGCGTATCGACGGCGAGCAGCGGTGCGGGGGGATCGGCGGGCATCGCCGCCGAAGACTAGGAGGCGCCGAGCCGACGCGCACTACACTTGCAGCCGTGCTCTCGCGGATCGTCAAGCGCTCGCTGGTCCTCAGCGCTCTGGCAACCGCGCTCCTCGTCACTCCCGCCCTCGCCGCGCCGGCGATCGACGGCGAATTCGACGTGCCCGGTATCGGCACCAACAACAAGATCGTCCAGGGCCCCGACGGCAACATGTGGGTGACCCTGAGCGAAGCGGCTGGAAAAGAGGTTGCCAAGGTCACGCCGGAAGGGGCCGTGACGAGCTACGACCTGAAAATCGTCACTCCATCCGGGATCGCGGTCGGGCCCGAAGGCCGGATCTGGGTTACCAGCAATGGTGCGGTGACCAGCTTCAACCCCGCGGATCCGGAAGGGACGAAGAAAACGACGGCCGTCGCCGAAATCGGCACCTCCCACTCGATCGTCAAGGGCCCAGACGGGAACATGTGGGTGGCGACGGAAGGAAAAGTTCTACGGATCCAGGCCTCGGACCCGACCAAAGTCGAACCGTTCGCGGTCGCCGGCCTCTCTCCGAAAGACATCGACGTCGCCGGGTCGTTGCTGGCCGTCGCCGACTCGGGCGGCGAACCGCGGATCGTCACCCTGACCACCGGCGGCGAAGTGGCCACCTACCCGATCCCCGGCGGCTCGCAGGGAGTCGCCGGCACGCCGGGCGGCCTGATCGCCTTCTCGCAGCAGGGCAATGCCCCCGAGCAGGTCGGCCTGATCTCGCCGCCGACGGCGCAGCCGCTGATCGAAACCCCGGGTGGTATCGGCGACCCCTTCGGGGTCGCGCTCGGCTCCGACGAGGCCTTCTGGTTCGCGATGTCCGGCAACGACGGCGTCGCCCGCCTGACCCCGGGCGGCTCCCTGACCCTGCTCAACGGCTTCGAAAAAGGCTCGTTCCCCCGCCAGGTCGCGGCCGGGCCGGGCAACACGATCTGGGTGACGCTCGACATGGTCGACAAGGTCGGCCGCATCTCGGGCCTCGAACCGCCGGTCGTCGCCCCGCCGCCGCCGCCGCCACCACCACTGCCCGGAGCCAGGCCGCGGACGATCCTGAAGAGCGGCCCGAAGGGCAGGTTGAAGACGCACGCCCGCAGGCGCAGGGTTCGTTTCGCCTTCAGGTCGCCCGACGCCGGCGCCACCTTCGAGTGCCGCCTCGTCAAGGTCACCAAGAAGAAGAAGAAACGGGCGCAGGCATCGAAGGCGGCCCGGTTCAGGTCGTGCCGCTCGCCGAAGTCCTACAGGCTGAGGCCCGCCCGGTACCGGTTCGAGGTGCGCGCGGTGCTCGGCGACGCCGTCGACGCGACACCCGCCAGGCGCAGCTTCCGGATCGTTCGCGTCCGCCCCCGGTAGGCGCGTGGCGGAGGCCGGCGCTCCGCGCATCGGGCCCGGCGGCCGGCGTCAGATCGGCCTCCTCAACGCGGCGATCGTCCGGGCGATCAGCCTCGGCACCGGCGGCAGGCGGTTCAACATCTTCACCACGCTCGCCCGGCACCGGGGCCTCTTTCGGCGCTGGCTCTGGTTCGCCGGCGGCCTGATGCCGGGCGGCAGGCTGCCCCGCCGCGAGTCGGAGCTGGTGATCCTGCGGGTCGCCCACAACACGGGCAGCGAGTACGAGTGGTGCCACCACGAGCGGATCGGCGCCCGGGTCGGCCTCAGTGCCGCGGAGGTCGCCCGCGTGCGCGAGGGGGCGGCGCGGGTGGCTGGTCGCCTCGCGAGGCCCTGTTGCTCGAAGCCGTCGACGCCCTGCACGACGACCGCGACATCGGCGACCAGCTCTGGGGACGGCTCTCCGCCCTCCTCGACGAGGTCGAGCTGATCGAGATCTGCATGCTGGTCGGCCACTACGAGATGCTGGCGATGACCCTCGCCTCCCTGCGGGTGCAGCGGGACTTCTGATGGAGGTGCGCGGCAGGCGCTGCCTGATCACCGGCGCGGCGAGCGGCATCGGCCGGGCGACGGCTCTCGCCGCCGCGGCGCGCGGCGCCGACCTCTACCTGACCGACGTCCAGGCCGCCGGGCTGGAGGAGACCGCCGCCGAGGTTCGCCGCCGGGGAGGGAAGGTCGCTCACTCGCGGGCCGTCGACCTGACCGATCGCGACGCGGTCGTCGCGATGGCGGAGGAGGCGCACGCGGTCGCGGGGGGCAGCATGGAGATCGTCATGAACGTCGCCGGCATCGCCGTCTGGGGCCGGATCGACGAGCTCTCCCACGAGCAGTGGCGGAGGGCGATCGAGGTCAACCTGATCGGCCCGATCAGCGTCCTGGAGTGCTTCGTGCCGCCGATGATCGAGGCCCGCCACGGTGGCCACATCGTCAACGTCTCCTCCGCCGCCGGCCTCTTCGGCCTCGCCTGGCACGCGCCCTACAGCGCCACCAAGTTCGGGCTGCGGGGCGTCTCGGAGGTTCTCCGCTTCGACCTCCGCCGCCACCGGATCGGCGTCAGCCTGGTCTGCCCCGGTGGCGTGCGAACGCCGCTCGTGGGCACGGTCGAGATCGCCGGCGTCGACCGTGACGACCCGGCCCTGGGGCCCGAGATCGAGCGCTTCGAGCGCCACGCGGTGACGCCCGAGCGCGCCGCCGAGGCGATCCTCGCCGGGGTCGAGAAGAACCGCTACCTCGTCTTCACCTCCACCGACGTCCGCGTCCTGCACTGGCTACAGCGCTACTTCCCGCCGGCCTACGTGCTCGCCATGCGGCTCCTCAGCGCCCGCTTCGAGAAGGTGTTGGGGTCGCGGCGCAGGCCGAAGTCGCCCGTCCTCTAGGTTTGGGCTCCTGATGAGCACCGAGCGGACTGGGCCCAGCGCCCTCCACATCGAGGACCTGGTCAAGCGCTACTCGACGGGAGTCGAGGCGCTGCGCGGAGTCTCGCTCGATATCGCCCCCGGTGAGCTGTTCGGCCTGCTCGGCCCCAACGGGGCCGGCAAGTCGACGCTGATCCATTGCGCCACCGGCCTGGCCCAGACGACCTCGGGGACGATCGAGGTCTTCGGCCACGACGCGATCGCCGACTACG
This sequence comes from uncultured Solirubrobacterales bacterium, assembly GCA_963727615.1. Lineage (GTDB taxonomy): Bacteria > Actinomycetota > Thermoleophilia > Solirubrobacterales > 70-9 > VRUE01. The sequence continues at coordinate 367,817 of CAVSHD010000004.1, read as the reverse complement.
GCGCGGCGCGCCAGGCGGTCGGGCTCGCGCCCCAGGAGCCGAACGTCGACTGGTTCCTGACCGTCGAGGAGACGCTCGACTATCACGCGGGCTACTTCGGCATGCCGAAGCAGGAGCGACGCGAGCGGACCGCGGAGCTGCTCGAGACCTTCTCGCTCACCGAGAAGCGCGACGAACGCACGCGGACTCTCTCGGGCGGGATGAAGCGGCGCCTGATTCTCGCCCGGGCGATGATGCACCGCCCGCGGATGCTGATCCTCGACGAGCCCACGGCCGGGGTCGACGTCGAGCTGCGGCTCGAGCTCTGGCACTACGTGCAGCGGATCAACCAGGAGGGGACCTCGATCCTGCTCACCACCCACTACCTCGAGGAGGCCGAGCAGCTCTGCGACCGGATCGCCTTCATCAACGAGGGGCGGATCGTCGGCGAGGGCACGAGCCCCGAGCTCTCCGATCGCTACGGGGTCGCCAACCTCGAGGACGCCTACCTGGCCCTGGTCGGCCGCAAGGAGCTCTCGCGCTCCCACATCGAGGTCGAGCGTGGACGCGTGAGCACCGCCCAGATCCGCTTCGCGACGCTCTGGCGGCGCGAGGTCAACCGCTTCATGAAGATCAAGAAACAGACGCTCGGCGCGCCCCTGCTCGAAACCTTCCTCTACATCTCCGTCTTCGGCGCCGCCCTCGGCTCGCGGATCAAGCGAACTGCACGGGATCGAATACATCCTCTTCGTCATCCCCGGCCTGATCATGATGGCCTTCTCGACCAACGCCTTCGCCAACAACTCCTCCTCGATCCTGCAGCAGAAATTCCAGGGCGCGATCCAGGACCAGCTCTCCTCGCCCGCCTCGCCGCTGGAGCTGCTGCTCGCCTTCTGCCTCGGCGGCTTCGTGCGCGGCCTGCTCGTCGCGATCCTCGCCTTCATCGCTGCCTCGCTGTCTGGTCGACCTGCCCGTCGACCACGTCCTCGTGCTGATCCCCGCGCTCTTCCTGGTCGGCTTCTTCTTCTCCCAGCTCGGGGTGCTGATCGGCGTCCGTGCCGAACAGTTCGACGACGTCGCCTTCGCCCAGACCTTCGTCCTGCAGCCGCTGATCTTCCTCGGCGGCGTCTTCTACTCGGCGGCTCTGCTGCCGCAGCCGCTTCGAGACGCTGACCCGGTTCAACCCGATCTTCTACATGATCAATCTGGTCCGCTACGGGTTCGTCGGCTACACCGAAGTCAGCATCCCGCTCTCGCTGCTGGCGCTGGCCGGCGGCGACCGCGGCGATCTTCGCTCGTCAACCTGCGCCTCTTCAGCTCGCGGCTACCGGCTGCGGGCGTAGCCAGGCCACGGTCGGCTGTCGATTTCGGCGATCCCGTTCGTCGTCAGGGTGAACGGCGGCGCAAAGGAGGCCGCCTCGACCAAGGAGGAATCGCCAAGCAGTACATGCTTTCGCTGATCGCCGAGGAGCCGAGCTGGGCGACCGGGCGAACCGCGCCGAGCGACGCTTCCTCGAACGCCGCGCCGCCCGGGTCGGCGCACGGTCTCGCTGACCCGGGCCGGGTGGTACGCGGCCACGACGCCTAGCCGGGGTCGGCGACGAGCTCCGCTCCCGGTCGGAGGCGGGCAGGACCAGGATCGCTCCCTCGCCGCTGGAGTAGGCCTCCTCGCCGTGCTGGACGACGTCCATGCCCGATCGCCTCCTCGCGCTCGCTCGCGCGCAGCGAGGTGAACAGCGCCCATCGCCCGCAGCAGGACGTAGGTCATGCCGAAGGCATAGAGGGGCGTGACCAGGGCGGCCAGTGCCTGGTCGCCGAGCTGGGAGGCGTTGCCGAAGAAGAGCCCGTCGGAGACCCCGTTCCAGGCGACCGAGGCGAAGAAGCCGATGAAGAGGATGCCGGTGAAGCCGGCGATCCCGTGGGCGGCGAGCACGTCGAGGGTCTCGTCGACGCGGGTGCGCGGTCGCCAGACGATCATCGCGTAGCAGGGCATGGCACCGACGGCGCCGAGCACCATCGCCCAGCCGGGGCTGACGTAGCCGCCGGCGGGGGTGATCAGCGACGCAGCCGACGATGATCGCCGTGGCGGCGCCGATCGCGGTCACCTTGCGGCCGCGGATCAGGTCGAGGACGAACCAGACGAGCAGAGAGCAGACCGGGGTCAGGCAGCGTGTTGACGAAGGCGAGCACGCTCGGGTTGCCGGTCGAGAAGCCGCTGCCTCCGTTGAACCCGAACCAGCCGAACCAGAGCAGGCCGGCCCCGAGCAGGACGTAGACCGCGTTGTGGGGGAGCAGGGCCTGGCGACCGTAGTCTTTGCGCGCCCCGACGACCAGCGCCGCCGCGAGGGCCGAGAAGCCCGAGCCCATCTCGACCGGTATGCCGCCGGCGAAGTCGAGCGTGCCGCCGCGCGGCCAGCCAGCCGCCCCCGAAGGACCAGTGGGCGAGCACCGAGTAGACGAGCAGCGACCAGAGCGCGACGAAGACGAGGAACGGGCCGAAGCGCATCCGCTCGACCACGGCGCCGGAGACCAGGGCCGCGGTGATGATGCAGAAGGTCGCCTGGAAGGCCATGAACAGGAGGTGCGGGATCGTCGTCCCTTCGCGCGGGGACGAAGGTGACGTCGTTGCAGGCCGACGTAGCCGAGGCCGCCGATGAGCGACGCCGTCGCCGTCGAAGGCGAGCGAGTAGCCGAGCAGCGCCCAGACGACGCCGGCGACGGCGATCGCCCCGATGCACATCATGAAGGTGTTGAGGGTGTTCTTCGCGCGGACCAGACCGGCGTAGAAGAGGCCGAGCGCCGGCGTCATCATCAGGACCAGGGCTGTCGCGACCAGCATCCAGGCGGTGTCGCCAGAGTCGACCGTGGCCGCGGCGACGGGCAGCACGCCGCTCATTTCGCTCCGACCGGGGTGACGGCGCTGTGGTCGGTCTCGCCGGTGCGGATTCGCACGGCCCGCTCGAGCGGCACGACGAAGATCTTGCCGTCGCCGACCTCGCCGGTGCGGGCGCCCTCGCAGAGAGCCTCGACGGTGCCGTCGACGAAGTCGTCGGAGACCGCGATCTCGAAGCGGACCTTCTCCGAGAGCCCCATCTGCACGGTCGTGCCGCGGTAGGTCTCGACCCTTTCGAGCTCGCCGCCGTGGCCCTGGACGCGGCTCATCGATACTCCGCGAACCTCAGCCCGATATAGAGCTTCCAGCACTTCGTTCGCCTTCTCCGGGCGCACGATGCCGATCACCAGCTTCACCTCTGATCCCCTCCTCGGTCCCAGGCGAGTAGCGACAGTCGGGCCTCACCCTATCCAGGGCGCGTCCCGGTTAGCCGTCTCGGTGCACCTCGGTCGCGGCGGCCTGGTCGCGCGGCCGGACGACGATCTCGTCGACGTTGACGTGGGAGGGGCGAGCAGCAACCCAGCGGATGCACTCGGCGACGTCCTCGGCGCGCAGCGGCTGCATGCCCTCATAGACCTGGGCGGCCGCCTCGGCGTCGCCCCCGAAGCGGACGAGCGAGAACTCGGTCTCGACCATTCCCGGGGCGACCTCGGTGATCCGCAGGGGCTCCCCCAGCAGCTCCAGCCGCAGGGCGCGCAGCATCGCCCGCTGGGCGTGCTTGGCGGCCATGTAGCCGGCGCCGCCACGGTAGGCCTCGAAGGCGGCGATGCTGGTCACGGCGACGATCAACCCGTCGCCAGAGGCGCGCAGCGCCGGCAGCAGGGCCCTGATCATCCGCATCGTGCCGAGCGCGTTGGACTCGTACATCCGGCGCCAGCGCTCCTCGTCGGCCTCGCCGACCGGGTCGAGGCCCAGGGCGCCGCCGGCATTGTTGACGAGCAGCTCGCAGCGGTCGACGCGGGAGGCCAGCTCCTCGACGGAGTGGGGGTCGGTGACGTCGAGGGCCACCGCCTCGCCGCCGATCTCCTCGGCCAGCCGCTCGAGCCGCTCGATCCTGCGAGCCCCGACGAGGACGCGGAAGCCGTCGCCGGCCAGGGCCCGGGCCGTCGCGGCGCCGATCCCGCTCGATGCTCCGCTGACGATCGCCGTTCTCGTCATTCGCCGGTCGCGAGCCTACGCACGTGGGGCAGGTGGATCCCCTGCAGGTAATCCTCCCACTCGATCGTCGCCGTGTCGAAGCCGAGAACGGCACGGTCCTCGGCCGACATCTCGGCCTCGAGGGCGCGGGCGTTGGCGTCGTCGAAGGCGCAGTCGAGCTCCGTGTAGGCGCCGTAGATCTCCACCATCCGGGTGACCCGTTCGGCCATCGCCCTGTTGCCGCGCAGGAGGCGCTCCTGGGGGAGGCGGACGGGAGTCGAGGTGGCGAGCCGCGCGAGGCCCGCGGCGAGGCGCTGGCGGCGCATCGTCTTGCGCAACGCCTCGCGGCGCTCGACGAACTCGAGCTCGCCGATCTCGATCGGCTTCCCTCTCCTCCCGGGCAGCGGGTTGGCGCGGAAGTATTCGCGAATGTGCACGGCGAGCTCGCCGATCTGAAGCGGGTTCCTGGAGCTGCTGGCGACGGCGATCGCGCGCAGCGTGCCCGCCGGGGGGTGGGCTGCGGCCGCCACGCAGGCATGGGCGACGTGGTCGACGGGGACGATGTCGATGCGGTTGGTGGCCTTGCCGGGGAGGTGGGTGAGGCCGCGTGCGGCGTAGGCGAGGATCAGCGGGTCGGCGACCTTGATCCCCTCCAGCCAACCGGGCCTGGGGTTGCTCAGGGCGGACTCGATGATCGTCGGCCGCACGATCGTCGTGTGCTTCGAGCGTTCGCTGAGCAGGCGCTCGCCGAGCGCCTTGCTGAGCGCGTAGGTGTCGGGCCAGCCAAGCCCCAGCGCCCGGTGCCGGCCGCGGCGGGAGAGCGCTTCGAGCAGCCAGCGGCGACGCAGCTCCTCGGCCCGCTCGCCGGCGTCGAGCCCCTCGCGGCCGGCGGCGTCGCGCTTCGCCGATCGCGCCAGTCGGGTGGCGAGCGGCTCCGCGCGCGACTCGCGCTCGGCCTCCTCGCGCCACCGCAGGGCCTCGGCGAGCAGTTGCTCGGGGTCGAGCTCGGCGACCGCGTGATGGGTGAGGCCGTCCTCGCCGACCTCGCCACTGCGGCGGTCGGCGACGTAGGCCGTCGAGACGTGGACGAAGTGCGGGTCCGAGCCCGCGCGCCGCAGGCGCTCGAGCAGTCGCGCAGGCCCGAAGGCGTTGAGGCGGAGGGCGTCGTCGAGGGGCTCCTCGAAGGAGACGGTCGCGGCGCAGTGGACCACCGTGTCGATCTCCGCCAAGGCCTCGTCCTCGGCGCCGAGCCCCCGTCCACGGCGAGGTCGCCGGCCATCGCCGCCAGCCGGCCCGCCTCGAGCCGGGCGCGGATCTCGGCCGCGGGGAGCCCGGCGAACGGCTCGGCGGCGAGCACGTCGTCGAGGAGACGGCGCCGAGCCTCCTCGTCCGAGGGCGCCCGCAGGACGACGAGCAGGTGGGCGAGCCGGTCGCCCTCGCGCAACAGCGTGGCGAGCACGGCCTTGCCGAGGAACCCCGAGGCGCCGGTGAGGAGGAGCCGCCGGCCGGCGAGCCGATCGCGCACCGACTGGTCCCCGTCCCCGCTCACCGGGGCGATTCTACGCACGCCTCGTTGCGCCCCGGCTTCCGGCGCCGGCCGGAATCCGGGCCTCAATACAATTTTCCGCGATGGCGTGCCGAACGCGACGGCGACGACGCAGGTCGCATACCTCGAAGTGGAAGAGGATCCTGGTCCCCCTGGGGGTCCTGATCGCCGTGCTCGCCGTCGCCGGCGCCGCCGCCGGCACCTGGGCGGTCGACGTCTACAACTCGGCGCCGCCGCTCTCCGAGCTGCAGCCGGTGCAGAAGGGGCGCTCCTCGGCGATCTACGCGGCCGACGGCTGCTTGATCGGATTCATCCGCTCGACCAACATCCGCCAGCCGGTATCCGGCGAGCAGCTGCCCCAGGACCTCAAGGACGCGACGGTCGCGATCGAGGACCGCGGCTTCTACGACCACGGCGCGGTCGACTCCGACGGCGATCGGCCGTGCCGCGCTGGAAGAACATCGAGGCTGGGGAAACCGTCGAGGGGGCCTCGACGATCACCCAGCAACTGGTCCGCAACCTCTACATCCAGCACCCCGAACAGACGATCAAGCGAAAGCTGATCGAAGCGCACCTCGCCTACGAGGAGGAGGAAGCGCACTCGAAGAGCTGGATCCTCACCGCCTACCTCAACACCGCCCCCTACGGGACCGTCGAAGGCCAGACCGCGGTCGGCGCCGAAGCGGCGGCCCAGACATACTTCGGCAAACCGGCCAAGGACCTGACCCTGACCGAGGCGGCGCTGATCTCCGGCCTGCCGCAGGCGCCCTCCGAATACAACCCGTTCCTCGACCCCCGGGCCGCGAAAAAGCGGCGCAACGAGGTTCTCGAAGCGATGGGGGATGCAGGGGTACATCACGAAGGCCGAGATGGAAGCCGCCCTGGCCAAGGGCCTCGGGCTCAACCCGGGCAGCAAGTACAAGGTGATCCGCGACCCGTTCCTCTTCGACCTGGTCCAGCAGGAGCTGATCGACAAATACGGGATCAACACCGTCCGCACCGGCGGCCTCAAGGCCTACACGACGATCGACCCGGAACTGCAGGAACGCGCCGAAGAAGCGGTCGAATCGTGCGGCGAGTGCTACCCGGAAGGCGGCCCGGCGGCCGGCCTCGCCTCGGTCAACCCCGAAACCGGCGAGATCGTCGCCCTCGCCTCGACCGAAGGCTATGCGACGGAAAGCCAGTTCAACTACGCCTGGCAGGCGCATCGGCAGCCCGGCTCCTCGTTCAAGACCTTCGTCCTGGCGACCGCGATCAAGCAGGGGATCGACCCCGACACCACCTACTACGACGGCACCTCGCCGAAGACGCTCGACCTCCCCGGCGGCGGCACCTGGACCGTCAACAACGCCGAGCCCGGGGGTGGGGTGCTGCCGCTGACCAAGGCCACCTGGGAGTCGGTGAACGTGATCTTCGCCCAGCTCGACCTCGACGTCGGCCCCGAAAGCGTTACCCAGACCGCCCACGAAATGGGCATCGAAGCGCCGCTCGAATCGGTTCCGGCGGAGGCGATCGGGGTCTCGCCGTACGGAGTCACGCCGCTGGAAATGGCCGACGGCTACGCGACCCTCGCCAGCGGTGGCATCCATCACCCGCCGACCGCGATCGACCGGGTCGAATTCCCCGACGGCGAGGTCGACGAAGCTGGAGCCGACTCGGGCGACAGGGTCCTGACCGAAGGCCAGGCCTACGAAGTGACGAGGATCCTCGAGGGCGTGATCACCTCGGGGACAGGCGCCGGCTACACCTACATGGGCTGCCCGTCGGAGGCCGGCAAGACCGGCACCTCCGAGGACCTCTCCGACGCCTGGTTCGCGGGCTACACGCCGAGCTTCGCGACGGCCGTCTGGGTCGGCCACCCCCAGTCGCGGGAACTGACCGGCTACGGCGGCCCCACCGCCGGCCCGATCTGGCGCGCCTTCATGGAATCCGCCGACGCCGGCGAATGCCCGGAATTCAACGTCCCCGCCAGCCTCCCAGACCTCTCGGGGCTGAAGGGCGGCCACACCCGCTCCTCCTCGGAAGTCGCGCCCAAGGCCGGACCCGAAGAAGAAGAGAGAAGAAGGCAAGAAGAAGAAGGAAGGGAAGGAAGAAGGCAAGGAAGGCGGCGGCGAAAACGGCGAAGGCAACACCCCACAGCCGGCGCCCGCGCCGACTCCGGCCCCCGCGCCGACTCCGGCACCGCCGCCCAGCACCGGCGTCGGCGGCGGCGTCGCCGCCCCCAGCGGCTGACCGAGCCTCCCACCGTATCCGTCGGATTTACGCAACGAAGCTCATGCGGGCGCCGAATCGCCCGTGGTCAGGCCATATCGGGACTGCGAAGTTGCAGATCAGGAAGGACTCGCCGTCAGCCCGATCACTCGCCAATTAGCTCAATCCGGTACCCGTCCGGGTCGCGGACGAAGGCGATCCGGTGGCCCTCGGTGCGGCCGCCGGGGCGGTAGGGGGGCTTCTCCGGCTCGACGCCTTCGGTGGCGAGCCGCTCGAGGATGCCGTCGAGGTCCTCGACGGCGAGGGCGATGTGGTTGTAGCCGGTCCCGAGGTCGTAGGAGTCGACCCCGTGGTTGTAGGTGAGCTCGAGCCGCGGCTCTTCGCCGGGCAGGTTCATGAAGACGTTGATCGCCTCGTCGCCGATCGGCATCCTGCCGGTCTCTTCGAAGCCGAGCTTCTCGTAGAAGGCGACCGAGCGGTCGATGTCGCCGATCCGCTTGCAGGTGTGCAGGAAGCTGGGCACCGGCACCAAGCGTAGCGCCGCCCGGATCGATCATGCTAGGCGGCGTGAGCGATTCTTTGGTGCTTCGCTACCGGGCGGCGCGCCGAGACCCGGAGCTGGCGGTGCTCGAGGGCTTCCACGCCCTCAAGCACGCCCTGCGCTTCGGCGCCGAGGTCGAGGAGGCGGTCAGCTCCGATCCCGAGGGACTGCGACGGCTGGCCTCAGGGCTCGCGCCTGACCTGGCGGCGGAGTTGCCGACGCTGGTCGCGGAGGTTCCCGCCGAGGCGATCGCCGGCATCGTCCCGCGGGCGCCGCGGACCGGGGTCGTCGCGATCGCGAAGCGCCCGCCGGTGGACGTCCCCGCGGCGCTCGCCGACCCGCGCCAGGCGCCGGTGGTGCTGCTCGAGGATCCGCGCACGATGGGCAACATGGGCGCCTGCGTGAGGGTGGCGGCCGCGGCCGACGCCGCCGGCGTCCTGACCACCGGGGAGAACGACCCCTGGCACCCCGACGCCCTGCGCGGGGCCGCGGGCCTCCACTACGCCCTGCCGGTCGCCCGCATCGGCGAGTTGCTTCCGGGCGACCGGCCGCTGGTCGCGATCGACCCGGAGGGCGACGACCTGGCGGCCGGCGGGCTGCCGCCGCGGGCGATCCTCGCCTTCGGCACCGAGCGGCACGGGCTCAGCGAGGCCCTGCTCGGCCGCGCCGAGGCGCGGCTGGCAATCCCGATGCGCGACGGGGTCTCGAGCCTCAACCTGGCCACCTCGGTGGCGGCCGTGCTCTACTCGCGGGCATTGAGCCTTTCACGGGACCGGAAATGACCGGCAAGATCGTCGTCGGCTGAGCTGACCTTCCCGGTGGCCACCGGGCTGATGTACGTTTACCCAGCGCGACTGCGTGGTCGCCGCTCCTGCCAACCGCCGAAAGGACGCACCTTGTTCCTTCGCCGACGTCAACATGGGCGAAGCGCTCCTCCTTGCCTTCGAGATCTTCTTCTTCGTGATCTGGATCTGGATCCTGATCACGATCCTCTCCGACCTCTTCCGCGACCACGAGACTCTCCGGCTGGGCGAAGGCCGCCTGGGTCCTGTTCCTGGTCCTCATCCCCTTCCTGACCGCGCTCGTCTACCTGATCGCGCGCGGCAGGCGGCATGCGCGAACGGACGATCAAGGCGCAGGCGGAGGCCAAGCAACACATGGACGCCTACATTCGCGAACAGGCGCACAGCTCGCCCGCCGACGAACTGCACAAGCTCAACGACCTGAAGGAGAAGGGCGCGATCTCCGCCGAGGAGTTCGAGACGGCGAAGGCCAAGCTGCTGGCCTAGCGCGGCCGAGGGCCGCTTCGCAGCCACGATCAGGGCCGTCGCGGGCAGCCTCGCCGCGGCGGCCTCTTTTCCTGCATCGGCGGGTTTTCTGCAACCGAAGTTGCAGGTTATTAGCAACTCCTAACAATCTTTCGCCGACTTCGCTAGCCTGCGGCGCTCGATGCACTCTCCGCGGGCAATCCCGAGGCGGCCTCTGCTCGCTGCCGACGGCGCTGCTCCTCGCGGCTGATCACGGCGCCTCGTGGCCGGTGGCGCGAGCGCGCGCCGGCCAAGACCCTGCAGGAAAAGTACGACGCCACCCAGGGCAAGCTCGACCACGTGCGGCAGAGCGAAAGCGCCCTGACCGAAACGATCGCCGAACAGAACAGCGGCGATCGACTCGATGATCGGCGAAGTCTCCGGCCTGCGCCAGGAACAGGCAGCGGTCGAGGCCGAACTCGCCGCCAAGCAGGAAGAGCTCGATCGGGCGACCCGGAAGCTGGAAGCCGACACGGCGCCACCTGGCCAGGGTTCGAGCTCGCCTGCGGCGAGCGCTCGAGGTCCTGCGCGAGCGCCTCGTCGCGATCTACGAGTCGGGCAGCCCCGACATGGTCAACGTCGTCCTCGAATCGGCGAGCTGGTCGGAAGTGAATGCTCGGGCCGACTACCTGAGCCAGATCCAGGAACTACGACGACTCGGTCGCGGCCGGGTGAAGAGCCTCCGCGACCAGGCACGTGCCGCCGTTCGCCGGATGACCGCGACGCGGCTCCAGATCAAGCGGGCCCGCGACGCGATCGCGGTCAAGGAGCGCGAAGTCGCCGCGGCCCGGGCCGCGGCGGGCCGGCGCTTCGCCGAGCTCAAGGAAGCTCAGGCGGCACGGCAGGCCGCCCTCGAAAGGCTCGAGTCCCGCTCCCAGGCCCTGGGCGACAACCTCGCCGCGATCTCCGAACAGATCTCGAGCAGCGGCTCCCCGGCCCCGGTGACACCGGCGCCGCTCACCCCGGGGCAGAGCGCCGAATACATCTCGGAAAGCCAGGCGAGCGTGCCCTCCTCGGCGCCATCTCAGGTGCAGGCGGCGATCGAAGCCGCCAACGCGATCGCCACGACCCCCTACGTCTGGGGCGGCGGCCACGGCTCCTTCGAATCCTCCGGCTACGACTGCTCGGGCGCGGTCAGCTACGCCCTGCATGGCGGCGGCTTCCTCGAAAGCCCGCTCGACTCGACCGGGCTGGAGACCTGGGGCGAAGCCGGCGCCGGGCAAGTGGATCACCGTCTACGCCAACTCCGGCCACGCCTGGATGATCATCGCCGGCCTCGCCTTCGACACGGTCGGCGGCCCCGGCCCGCGCTGGCACTCCTCGCCGGTCGACTCCCCCGAAGGCTTCATCGCCCGCCACCCGCCCGGGTTCTAGGCTCCGAGCCGCCGGGCATTAGCTCTCCCGGCATGAGCATCGAGCAGGAGCTGACCGAGCTGCTGGAGGTCGAGCGCTTCGAGCCGCCGGCCGCCTTCCGGGAGCGGGCCCTGGTTTCGGACCCGGCGATCTACGAGGAGGCGGCCGCCGACCCCGAGGGCTGGTGGATGCGCCAGGCGACTGAGCTCCTCGACTGGGTCGAGGAGCCGAGCAAGGGGCTCGACGACTCCGACCCGCCCTTCTACGAGTGGTTCGCCGACGGCAAGCTCAACGCCTCGGCGAACTGCCTTGACCGCCACGTCGACGCCGGGCTGGGCGACCGCGTCGCCTACCACTGGCGCGGCGAGCAGGGCGAGGAGCGCGACGTCACCTACGCGGAGCTGCATCGCCGAGGTGCAGCGCTTCGCCAACGCGCTGCGCGAGCCTGCGGCGATCGACAAGGGCGACGTGGTCGGGATCTACCTGCCGATGATCCCCGAGGTCGTCGTCGCGATGCTCGCCTGCGCGCGCATCGGCGCGCCCCACAACGTCGTCTTCGGCGGCTTCTCGGCCGAGTCGGTGCGCGAGCGGATGGAGTTCTCCGACGCGAAGGCGCTGGTCACCGTCGACGGCGCCCGGCGCAAGGGCAGGACGGCGCCGATCAAGGAGCAGGTCGACGAGCACCTCGGCGGGCTCGACTCGCTGGAGACGATCGTCGTCGTCCGCCACACCGGCATCGAGGTGCCGATGACCGAGGGGCGCGACCGTCTTCTACGACGAGCTGCTCGAGGCCGCCGACCCGGTCTGCCCGCCCGAGCCGACTCGACGCCGAGCACCCCCTCTACATCCTCTACACCTCGGGGTCGACCGCGAAGCCGAAGGGGATCCTGCACACGACCGGCGGCTACATGGCCGGGGTGACCGCCACCCACCGCTACGTCTTCGACCTCAAGCCGGAGACCGACGTCTACTGGTGCGCCGCCGACGTCGGCTGGGTCACCGGCCACTCCTACATCGTCTACGGCCCGCTCGCCAACGGCGTCACCAGCGTCATGTGGGAGGGAGCCCCCGACTATCCCCACAAGGGAATCTGGTGGGAGCTGGTCGAGCGCTACGGGGCGACGATCCTCTACACGGCGCCGACGGCGATCCGCACCTTCATCAAGTGGGGCGCGGAGATCCCGGCCGAGCACGATCTCTCCTCGCTGCGCCTGCTCGGCTCGGTCGGCGAGCCGATCAACCCGAAGGCGTGGCTCTGGTACCACAAGGTCATCGGCGGCGAACGCTGCCCGATCGTCGACACCTGGTGGCAGACCGAGACCGGGGCGATCATGATCACGCCCCTGCCGGGCATAACCGCGACCAAGCCGGGCTCGGCGACGACCGCCGTTCCCGGGCATCGAGGCCCGAGGTGGTCGGCGAGCGGGACGGCGAGCCGATCGGGAGCGGCCAGGGCCTGCTCGTCCTGAAGCGACCCTGGCCGTCGATGCTGCGCACGCCTCTATCGCGAGCGGGAGCGCTTCGTCGAGACCTACTTCAGGCGCTTCGGCAGGGAGACGCTACCTGGTCGGCGACGCCGCCCGCCGGGACGAGGACGGCTACTTCTGGGTGATCGGCCGCATCGACGACGTCGTCAACGTCTCCGGGCACCGCCTCTCCACCGCGGAGGTCGAGTCGGCGATCGTGGGCCACGACCACGTCGCCGAGGCTGCGGTCATCGGCCAGTCCGACGAGCACACCGGCCAGGCGATCTGCGCCTTCGTCACCCTCCAGGGCGACACCGAGCCGAGCGACCCCCTGCTCGACGAGGATCCGCGCGACGGTCGCCGAGCCACATCGGCAAATTCGCCCGCCCGAAGCGGATCCTCTGGGCCGACGACCTGCCCAAGACCCGCTCCGGCAAGATCATGCGCCGGCTGCTGCGCGACATCGCCGAGGGCCGTGCCCTGGGCGATGTGACCACCCTTCGCGACCCGGAGGTGATGAAGGAGCTCGAGGTGAAGATCGCCGAGGAGCAGGCCGGCGAAGGCTAGCCGCCGCCATGGCGCCGGTCGGCGATCGCTTCGACCGCCGCCTCGAGCGCCTGGAGCTGCTCCCGGATCGTCTTCAGTTCCCGCATCGCGACCGCCTCGGCGCTGATTCGGTCGCCCTCGAGCTCGAGCTCGACGTCGGCGATCTGCGGCGCCGAAGAAGCGCTGGGCGAAGGCGCCCGTGAGCAGGGCGACGAAGCCGATGCCGATGACGAGGATCCGCGGCCGAGACGATCTCGCCGCCGGTCGTCCGCGGCTAGATGTCCGAGCCCAGGGTGGTCATCGTCGTCAGCGCCCAGTAGATGCCTTCCCAGGTGTCGATCGTCTGGCTTCCCTTCTCGAAGGCCTTGAAGAGCGCGCCGCCGGCGACGGTGGTCAGGACCGTGAGCAGCAGTGCGTAGCGCAGTCCGCGCAGGGAGAAGACCTGGCGCGAGAGCTGGGCCAGGCGCAGCAGCCGCAGGAGCCGCAGCAGGCGGAGGGCCCTGAGGCTCTGCAGGCCGGCCGGAAGCACTGGGGGCGTCAGCAGGACGATCACGGACTCGAGCGGGTTGTGGCGCAGCCAGGCCCAACGGTCGGGGACGACGGCCAGCATGATCACGAGCTCGACAGCGAAGGCGGCCCAGGTAACCCAGTTGAGGACGATTGCGACCGTCTCCAGCGCGCCGCCGGGCTTCGACTCCGTTATCGCCACCATCGGCAGGGTCAGGGCCGCCGCGACCAGCATCGGCGTGTTGAGGACTTCGGCGATCGCGCGTGCTGCGCGCGTCCATGCCCGGCGGATACCGCCTGGGCCCGACTTTGGCCTCGGAGCTCACGGCGACTGATTCGACGGCGGCCCGCGGACCCCCTTCGCGTACCATTGCCGGGCAATCAACCGACCAGGAGACACTTTTTAGATGACCCTCAGCACCGCCACGCAGGACTTCAAGGTCGCCGACATCGGCCTCGCCGATTTCGGCCGCAAGGAGATCTCGCTCGCCGAGGTCGAGATGCCCGGCCTGATGCAGACGCGCGAGGAGTACGGGTCGAAACAGCCGCTCAAGGGCGCCCGGATCACGGGCTCGCTGCACATGACCGTGCAGACCGCGGTCCTGATCGAGACGCTGGTCGCGCTCGGCGCGGAGGTGCGCTGGGCGAGTTGCAACATCTTCTCCACCCAGGACCACGCCGCTGCCGCGATCGCCGAGGCCGGCATCCCGGTCTTCGCCTGGAAAGGGGAGACGCTGGAGGAGTACTGGTGGTGCACCGAGCAGGCCCTGCTCTGGCCCGAGGCGGGCGGCCCGAACATGATCCTCGACGACGGTGGCGACGCGACCCTGCTCGTCCACAAGGGCGCCGAGTTCGAGAAGGCCGGGCACGTCCCCGACCCGTCCACGGCCGACTCCGAGGAGTTCCGGATCGTCCTCGAGACCCTGCAGCGCGGGATGGCCGAGGACCCGCAGCGCTGGACGAAGGTCGGCCGCGGGCATCCGCGGCGTGACCGAGGAGACGACCACCGGCGTCCATCGCCTCTACCAGCTGGCCGAGACCGGGGACCTGCTCTTCCCTGCGATCAACGTCAACGACTCGGTGACCAAGTCGAAGTTCGACAACCTCTACGGCTGCCGCCACTCGCTCGTCGACGGCATCAACCGCGGCACCGACGTGATGATCGGCGGCAAGGTCGCCGTGATCTGCGGCTACGGCGACGTCGGCAAGGGCTGCGCGTCCTCGCTGCGCGGCCAGGGCGCCCGGGTGATCGTCACCGAGATCGACCCGATCTGCGCCCTGCAGGCGGCGATGGAGGGCTACGAGGTGCGGACGCTCGACGAAGTGGTCGAGACGGCCGACATCTTCGTCACCGCTACCGGCAACAAGGACATCATCACCCTCGACCACATGGCGCGGATGAAGCACAACGCGATCGTCGGCAACATCGGCCACTTCGACAACGAGATCGAGGTCGCCGGCGCTCGAAGAGAGCGACGCCGAGCGGATCAACATCAAGCCCCAGGTCGACGAGTGGCGCTTTCCCGACGGCCACTCGATCGTGATGCTCTCCGAGGGCCGCCTGCTCAACCTCGGCAACGCGACCGGCCACCCGAGCTTCGTGATGTCGAACTCGTTCACGAACCAGGTGATCGCCCAGATCGAGCTCTTCAGCCAGCCCGAGGGAATGACCCCGAAACAGGTCACCGTCCTGCCCAAGCACCTCGACGAGAAGGTCGCCCGGCTGCACCTCGACGCGCTCGGCGTGCGCCTCACCGAGCTGACGCCCGAGCAGTCCGCATACCTCGGCATCCCGGCCGAGGGCCCCTACAAGCCCGACCACTACCGCTACTGATCCGGACCGTGTCCCGCGGAGGCCGGCTCACCTCGGTGACGCCGGTAGTGGCGCGCCGCCCGGGCGCGGTTTCCACAGGCTGAGCAGCACCAGCGCCGCGTGCCCAGGTAGAACATCCCGCAGCTCGGGGCGCGGCAGACGCGCAGCTCGCCGGCCGGGGTCTCGGCCAGCAGCTCGATCGCCGAGCGGGCGATGGCGGCGCGCAGCCCGGTGATCCCGCCTCCCTGCGCGACCTCGACCCGGGCCGCTCCGTGGCGATCGACGGCGAGCCACGGCGCGATGGGGGAGGCGGCGCAAGCATCGTTGACGAGCTCGACGGACGCCGCCGGCAAGCGCTCGCCGGCGGCGCTTGCGGCGAGCAACGCCCGCACCCCGTCGCGCAGCGCGTGGACGGCGGCCAGGTCCTCCTCCACATCGACCGCGAACCCGGTCACACGGTCGCCCTCGGCCGCGAGCCAGCGGCCGAGGTCGGCCGGCTCGCGGAGGAGGTCGACGGCCTCGCCCTCGCGGACGACCATCACCGTGTTGGCGAGGTCGATCGCCAGCGGCTCGCCGAGCCAGCGAAATAGTGGGCCGCCGCGGCGGGTGGGACCGAAACGCTCGATCACGGACATCCCCGATAGCCTAACGTTTCATAGAGAAAATTTCATTAGATCCACCTATGTTCGCAGGAGGGAGTCGCAATGGAGACGAGGATCCGGGGTGTCGCGCTCGAGCGCAGGGGGGAGGGGGAGCCGCTTCTGCTCCTGCATGGAACCGGCGGCTCGCGCATGCACTGGAAACCGGTGATCGGGACTCTCGCCGCGAGGCGCGACGTGCTGGTCGTCGATCTGCCCGGCCACGGCGCCTCCGAGCCGCCGCCTGCGGGCGGCGCCCACACGCCGGCCGGCTACGCGGCGGTGCTTGGCGAGGTGCTCGACGAGCTCGGGCTGGAGACGGTCCGGTTGGCCGGCAACTCGGTCGGCGGCTGGACCGCGCTGGAGCTCGCCAAGAGGGGGCGGGCGCGCTCGGTCGTCGCGATCGGCCCGGCCGGGCTCTGGGCGAGGCGCGATCCCTGGCGCTGCGTGTTCCAGCTCTGGAGCCAGCACAGGATGGGCCGGGCCTTCGCCCCGATCACGCCCGGGCTGCTGCGTCGCCCCGCCGGTCGCGCCGCTCTGATGGGCCGGACGGTGGCGAAGCCCACCCAGATGCCGGCCGAGGACGCGATCGAGATGGCGGCGGTCTACGCGAGCACTCCCTGCTTCAAGCAGCACCTCGCCGAGACGCGGCGGGCCCGATTCGAGGGCGGTGGCGGCATCGAGGCGCCGGTCACCGTCGCCTGGGGCGAGAACGACCGCCTGCTTCCCGCCAAGGCCCGTCTCCTCGGCGAGCTCCCCGCGCATGCGCGCCAGGTGACGCTGCCCGGGTGTGGCCACCTGCCGATGTGGGACGACCCGGTCCTCGTCGCCAAGACGATCCTCGAGCACTAATTTGCTAAACTAATTACCAACGCTAATGACATTGGTCAAGACAGCCGAGAAGGACGGGGCGAGGCTCACCGATTCGGCAACACGCCTGCGGATGGCGATCGTGCGTACCGCGCGCCGGCTCAGGCAGGAGGCGGCCGGCAGCGGGGCGGCGCTGACGCCGACCTCGGCCTCGGCGCTGGCGTCGGTGGAGCGGCACGGGCCGCTGACGCCGAGCGAGCTGGCCCGGATCGAGCGGATCAAGCGGCCGACCGCGACCCGCACCCTGCGGGTTCTCGACGACGCCGGTCTCCTCGACCGGGCCTCTGACCCCGAGGACGGGCGCAGCTCGCTGGTCAGCGTCAACGCCGCCGGCCGCGAGCGCCTGCGCCGTCTGCGTGGGCGCAAGAACGCCTACCTGGCGCGCCGCATGCGCGGGCTTCCCGACGCCGACCTCGACACCCTGGAGCGGGCCGCCGAGATCCTCGAGGGGATCTTGGAGGAGCCGCGGTGAGCGCCGCGGTCCGGCGCAGCTTCGACTCGCTCTCCGTTCCCAACTATCGCCGCTACTTCGTCGGCCAGATGGTCTCCCTCTCGGGGACGTGGATGCAGACCGTGGCGGCGATCTGGCTCGTCCTCGGCCTCACCGGCAGCGGCCTCGCCGTCGGCCTGACGACGGCGCTCCAGTTCCTGCCGATGCTGCTCTTCGGCGCCTGGGGCGGGTTGCTCGCCGACCGCATGTCGAAGCGGCGCCTGCTGATGGTCACGCAGGCGTTGATGGCGATCCCGGCCCTCTTCCTGCTGGTGGTCACGGCGACCGGCGTCGTCACCCCCTGGATGGTCTACCTCGCCGTCTTCGCGATGGGCCTGGTCAACGCGGTCGACAACCCGACTCGCCAGAGCTTCGTGATCGAGATGGTCGGCCCCGACCGGGTCGTCAACGCCGTCAGCCTCAACAGCGTCATCGTTCAGGCGGCGCGGATCACCGGCCCCGGGGTCGCCGGGCTCCTGATCGCCGCCTTCGGCGTCGTCCCCTGCTTCGCGATCAACGCACTCACCTTCGCGGCGATGATCCTGGCGCTCTGGGGGATGGACCCGGAGCGCCTGCGCCCGGCACCCGTCGCCGCCCGCGAGCGCGGGGCGATCAGGGCCGGCCTGCGCTACGTCCGCGCGACGCCGGAGCTCGCCGTGCCGCTGGCGCTGATGGCCCTGGTCGGCACCCTCGGGTTCAACTTCCAGGTGATCCTGCCGCTGCTCGCCAAGTTCGGCTTCGAGGGCGGCGCCGCAACCTATGGGGCCCTGGTCGCGGCGATGGCCGTCGGGTCGATCGCCGGGGCGCTCTTCAACGGCGCTCACGGACGCACCGGGCCGCGCCTGATCGCAAGCGGCGCGCTCGCCTTCGGGGTCCTCGCGCTGCTCGCCGGGGCGATGCCGACGCTGGCGCTCGAGCTCCCGGTTCTCGCCGGGCTCGGGGCCGCAGCGGTCACCTTCGCGGCGACGATCAACTCGACCCTTCAGCTCGCGGTCTCCCCCGAGATGCGGGGGCGGGTGATGGCCCTCTACTCGGTCGTCTTCCTCGGCTCGACGCCGATCGGCGGGCCACTGACCGGATGGCTTTCGCAGGCCTACGACCCCCGCGTCGCGCTGCTGCTCGCCGGGGGCACCGGCCTATCGGCTGCCTGGGCGGCCCGGGTCTGCTTCGCCAGGCTCCGCGACCGCGAAACCCGGCGAAGCAGCGCTCCGGACTGCGAAGGCTCCCTGTTGCCTACTTGATGTAGCCCGCTTCCGCCAGGTATTCGGCGGCGACGTCCTGCGCCGACTTCTTTTCGAGTTCGACCCGGGCGTCGAGCTCCTGCATGACGGGCAGGGTGAGGCCCTTCTGCACCTCGACGATCGTCTTTTCGTAGTCGGGCCCGGCTTCTTCGGCGACCTTGTCGGTCGTCACGAAGAGCACGTTCCCGGCAGGGAAGACTTCCTTGTCGTCTTCGAGGATCACGAACTTGTCGCTCTCGGCGGCGAGCTGCGGATCCGTGGTGAAGAGGATCGAGAGGTCGGCCTGGCCCTTTTCGAGAACCGTGTAGCGGAGGCCGATGTCGACCGGCTTGAATTCCTTGAACTTCAGCCCGTAGAGCTTTTCGAGGCCGGCCAGGCAGTCGATCCGCTGGCGGCACTCGGGAGAGCCGTAGAGGCTCAGTTCTTCGGACTGGCCTTCGAGGTCGGAGATCGTCTTCAGGCCGAGCTCGTCGGCCGTCTTCTTCAGGGTGCCGACCGCGTTGGCGCTCGCGAACGGAGTCGGCGGGAAGGCGGTCAGCCCTTCCTTTTCGAATTCGGCCTTCGCCTTTTCGTAGGCTTCGGTCGCGTCGGAGGGGACTTCTTCGGGTTCGAGCCCGAAGAACGAGGTGAGCGCCGTGCTCGCGTACTCCGGGTAGCCGGATATCTGCCCCGACTTCAGAGTTTTCAGGGCGACCGTTTCGGAGCCCAGGTTGAGATCGGTCTTCGTCTTGTATCCCGCCGCGGCCAGCGCCTGAGCGTAGATCTCGCCGAGGATTTCCTGTTCGGGGAAGTTCTTCGAGCCGATCGTCAGCTTGACGCCGCCGTTTTCGGGGTTCGAGGAGATCGTGCCGCCCGCGGAGCTTTCGGCCGACGTCGATTCCCCGCTCGTTTCGTCACTGCTGCTGCCGCAGGCGGCAACGCCGAGGCTCAGGACGAGCGCCGTCAGCATCGTTGCGACGGCGCTCAACCGGGTTGTCGTGGTCCTCATCGTGATTCCTCTCTTGTGGGTTGGTTGGACATCTCAGGCGGGGCCGGCCTTCAGCCCCTTCGAGGTCAGGCGGCTCTGCAGGAGAGCCAGGACGAGCTCGAGCGCGAGCGCCATCACGGCGACGACGATCGCCCCCGCGACGACGCCGTTCTCGCCGTAGACGTTTTCGTTGATGATGTAGTCGCCGAGCGTGAGGACGCCGGCGAGGGGCGCGATCGTCGCCGTCGCCACGATCGCGATCGTGGCCAGGCGGACGCCCGCCATGATCGTCGGGATCGCCAGCGGCACCTCGACCTTGAGCAGAACCTCGAGCTCCGTCATGCCGATGCCGCGCGCCGCTTCGACCGCGGCTCGGTCGACCTGGCGCATGCCGACGAACGCGTTGGTCAGGATCGGCGGCACTCCCAGCACGGCGAGGGCGATCGTCAGGTTGACCGTCCCGACTCCGATCCAGGCGGCCATGAAGGCGATCAGGGCGAGCTCGGGGATCGCCCGGCCGGCATTGCCGAGCCCCACCGCCAGGAGTTCCCCGACCCCACGATGGCCGAGGTAGAGGCCGACCGGCAGCGCCACGAGCAGCGAGAGGGCGAGGGCGAGGACGGTCACTTCGAGTTGGGTCAGGGCGAGTTCGGCGGTCTGGGCCAGCCCGCCGACGAGCTTGCCGCCGGTCACGTTCGAGGGCTGCGGCTCGAAGATGAATTCGAGCGCGCCCTGGATCGAGGCGAGAGGGAGGGTCATGCCTGGCCCACCCTCTGCCAGGAGGTCAGCATGCGCTGGATCGCATAGAGGATCGCGTCGAAGGCGAGCGCCATCAGGATCGCGATCCCGCCGGCGATGATGATGTTGGTCTTGAAGTCGATCCCGAACTGGAAGATCGGCCGGCCCAGCCCGCCGCCCCCGGCGAGCGTGGCGAGGGTCGCGATCGCGACGGTGGAGACGGTCGCGATCCGCAGCCCGGCGATGATCTCGGGCGCCGCCAGCGGCACCTCGATCCGCCAGAGGACCTGGCGCTCGGTCTGGCCCATCCCAAGGGCGGCGTCCTTGATCGAGGCGGGCACGTTGGCGAGGCCGACGGTCGTGTTGCGGTAGATGATCTGGAGGTTGAACGCGGTCAGCGCGATCACCGCGGTGTCGACGCCGCGGCCGGTCAGCGGCAGCAGCAGGAAGAAGAAGGCGACGCTGGGGATCGTGTAGAGGACCCCGGTCGCGGCGAGCAGCGGCGGCTGTAGCCAGTGGCGCCGGTGGGCGATTAGGGCGAGGCTGAAGGCGATCGCGAAGCCGATCGCGACGGCGAGGACGACCAGGCGCAGGTGCTGGGCAGTGGGCGTCGCGTAGTCGCCCAGGTGATGCTTGGCCCAGTCGAAGCAGAAGAACGCCGAGCTGTTCGCCTGGCAGGGCAGGGTTTCGCTGGTCCGTTCGTGGAAGAAGGATTCCGGCACCTCGCCGGCGGCGGCGAGGGGGAGGGCCCAGCTACTCATCTGCCAGCGGCCTCTCGGTGGCGCCGCGTTCCTCGACCTTGGCCGCGGGGGAGCCGAGGAACTCGGAGATGATCTCGACCGAGAGCACCCCCGCGATCCGGCCCTCGCGGTCGGTCACCGCCGCGTACTGGGCGCCGCCGCGGAGGATGTCGGCGAGGGCGTCGCGCATAACGTCGTCGCCTTCGAGCATCGGCCCGATCGGCGAGTCGGGCTCATGCGGGACCGTCTCGCCGAGGAGGTCGCGCTCGGAGAGCCAGCCCAGCGGCCGGCGCTCGGAGTCGACGAGCAGTGGGTAGGGGACTTCGGCGACCTCGAGCTTCGCGCGCACCTCGGCGGTCGCCTGGCCGACGTAGGCCAGCGGCGCTTTCCAGAGGTCGATGTCGGAGACCCGCATCAGCGCCAGGCGCTTCAGCGCCCGGTCGGAGCCGACGAAGTCCTCGACGAACTCGTCGGCGGGGTCCATCAGCAGCTCGGCCGGGGCCGCGAATTGGGCGACCCGCCCTCCCTCGCGCATGACCGCGATCCGGTCGCCCATCTTGATCGCCTCGTCGATGTCATGGGTGACGAAGAGGACCGTCTTGCCGATCTCGGCCTGGAGGCGGAGGAACTCGTTCTGGAGGCGCTCACGGTTGATCGGGTCGATCGCCCCGAAGGGCTCGTCCATCAACATCACCAATGGGTCCGCGGCCAGCGCCCGCGCCACGCCGACCCGCTGCTGCTGGCCGCCCGAGAGCTGTGCCGGGTAGCGGTCGCCGAGCTCGGGGTCGAGGCCGATCAGCTCGAGCAGCTCGGCGGCCCGGGCCCGAGCGCGATCCTTCTTCCAGCCCAGCAGGTCGGGGACCGAGGCGATGTTCTCGGCGATCGTCCGGTGCGGGAAGAGGCCGATCTCCTGGATCACGTAGCCGATTTCGCGGCGCAGCTCGGAGGGCTCGCGCTCGCGGACCGAGCGGTCGCCGACCAGGACGTCCCCGGAGCTCAGCTCGACCGTGCGGTTGACGAGGCGCATCGCCGTCGTCTTGCCGCAGCCCGAGGGCCCGACGAGGACGCAGATCTCCCCAGCCGGGGCCTCCAGCGTCAGCTCATCGACCGCCGCCGGGCCGGAGTCCCCGTAGCGCTTGGTCGCTCGCTCGTAGCGGACCGCGGAGGCCGCCCTGCTCACCGGGGCCGGATCGTCGCTGGCGTTCCGCGTGGGCACCGTGCGCGAGCCTATACCCAGACTCACCCGGCGACCACACCCCCGAGGCTCAGCCGATTCCCAGGCCGCGGGCCCTCTCCGCGGCTCTGGCGATCACCTCGGATGCGTCCTCGACCAGGCCGTCTCGCATCAGCACCCGGCCGCCGACGACGGTCGTCTGGACGATCGAGCCCGAAGCCGCGTAGACGAGATCGGAGGCGAGCTCGCCGACCGCGAGCTCGTGCGACTCCGGTCGCAGCAAGAGGAAGTCGGCGGGCCCCCCGGTCGCGAGCGATCCCGCGCCGAGGGCGGGCGCCGAGGCTCCGCAGGCGATCCTCCAGGCCTCGGCGGCCCCGACGGCGCCGGCATCGGCGGCCGCATGCCGCTGGGCGAGCGCGAAAGCCTTCAGATCCGAGAAGAGGTCGAGGGAGTCGTTCGAGCCGGCGCCGTCGGTGCCGAGCCCGACCGCGACCCCGGCCTCGCGGGCCGCCGGATACGGAAAGACGCCGCCGACGGCGAGCTTCATGTTCGCGACCGGGTTGGTGACGACGGTGCTGCCGCGCTCGGCGATCAGCTCCAGCTCCCCGCGGTCGAGCCAGACGCCGTGGGCGAGGACGGTGTGCTCGCCCAGCAACCCGAGGTCGTCGAGATAGGCCGCCGGTCGCATGCCGTGGGCGGCGACGCATTCCTCGACCTCGCGCTCCGTCTCGGAGAGGTGGATCTGGACCGGCAGGCGGCGCTCGGCCGCGGTCTCCGCCGTCCAGCGCAGCAGCTGTTCGCCGACCGTGTAGAGCGAGTGTGGGCTGAGCGCCCGCTCGATGCCCGCGGCCTCGAACGGCTCCAGGCGCTCGAGGCTCTCGAGGGCCTCCGCCTCGACCTCGGCGGTGTCCTCGCCGAGCCCGAAGAGGGGCCCGCCGACTGTCGCGCGGAGGCCCGCGTCGCGGATCGCGCGCGAGGTCGCCTCGGGGTGCCAGTACATGTCCCAGAGCCGCGCGGTGCCCGTCCGGATCATCTCGAGGCAGGCGAGGCGCGTGCCCCAGTAGACGTCCTCGGGCTCGAGCCTCGCCTCGACCGGCCAGACCTTCTCCTCGAGCCAGCGCATCAGCGGCAGGTCGCCGCCGTAGCCGCGGAACAGCGTCATCGCCGCATGGGTGTGGCCGTTGACGAGGGCCGGCACCAGGTGAGCCCCGCCGGCGTCGATCCGCTCGTCGCCCGGCTCGGCCTCGACCCCTGGCCCGAGCGCGACGATCTCGCCACCGGCGCAGCGCAGGCCCACCGCCTCGCCGCCGAGCCGCGCCCCGGCGATCGCCAGCCCGGCCGGCGTCTGGGCGCGCTCGCTCACGCGGCCAACTCCGGCAGCATCGCCTCCAGCGCCGCGGCGAGGAGCTCGGCGTTGCGGGCCCGGTCGGCCTCCAGCGCCGCGACGCTGAGCGGCTCCGCGCCGACGCCGTTGGCGAGGTTGTCGACGACGCAGAGCGCCGCATAGGAGAGCTCCAGCTCCCCCGCGACGATGCACTCCGACGCCATCGTCATCCCGACCAGGTCGGCGTGCTCGGCGAGCAGGCGAATCTCGGCCGGAGTCTCGAAGCGGGGCCCGATCGTCTGCCAGTAGACGCCGCCGTCGAGGATCTCCTCGTCGCGCGTCGCGGCGAGGACCCGCCTTCGCCACGCCCGGTCGAAGCCGGGCGTGCGGTGACCGCGTCGGTCGGCGAAGACCGTGATTCCGAGCTGCAGGGCGATGAAGTCGTCCGGGCAGACGATGCTGCCCACCGGGATCTGGGCCCGCAGCGAGCCGACCGAGCAGATCGCCAGCACCCGGTCGCATCCCGCCGCCCGCAGGGACCGGAGGCTCGCCTCATGGTCGAGGTGGTGGGGGAGGACGTAGGGGTCGACACCGTGGCGGCGCAACAGCTCGACGTCGTGCCTCCCGGCGACCTCTTCGAGCGGCCCTGCGCTCGGCCCGTTTGCGTTGCTGCCAAGGATCAGCGCGAGGCGGCCCATCGCCCGATCCTACGCTCGCGGGCACCGGGTTCGCCGATCGTAGCCTCGGCTCCGCTTCTCGACGCCGCGCCGCCGCTTCAGGCTCGAGCGGCGCCGGCTCGGTTCCGGTCCTCGCCGAGCGCTCTGAGCTGGGCCTCCAGGCCCGCCGCGAGCGCCCTGACCGCCGGGTTCTCGACGTCGTTCCCCCGCAGCATCTCGAGGTCCCTCTCCCAGATTCCGATCTTCTGGTCGAGCGGGACCTTGAGCTCCTCCTCGACCGTCTCCCCCTCCTCGCGGTAGGCGTCGCGGAGCATCGAGACGTTGGTCAGCTTGTCGGCGGCGTAGATCGCGATCGCCTCGTCGCCGGCGGCCTCGACCCGGCCCCGGTGCTCGGTCTTGCGGGCCTCGTAGGGGTCGATCGATTCGTCGTCGGTCAGCGCCGCGACGATCTCCGCGACCCTCTCGCCGCAGCGGTCGCGAACGTCCGCGACGGTCAGCTCGCTGTCCTCGACGACGTCGTGGAGGAGCGCGGCCGCGAGCACCTCTTCGCCGGAGAGGTGCTGGGAGAGGTGCTCGGCGACGGCGAGCGGGTGGTCGATGTAGGGCCGGCCGCCGCTGGCGTTGCGGACCTGCCCGGCGTGGGCCTCGCGCGCCATCTCGAGCGCCGCCCGGACGAGAGGCGAGCGGTCGGCGACCGCGTCGATTCCGGTGGGCTGGGACACCCGCTCAGGGTATCGGGCGGCTTCGCTCAGGCGGTCGCGGCGGTGGACGGCGAGCGCGCCGGGAGCTCGTGCTCGCCCCCCTCGACGCCGAGATCGACGGCGCCGCGATCGCCGCCGATCGCGGCCCATCGTTCCCGGGCTTCCTCCCCGAGGCGATCGAGGCGCTCGTCGGAGTGCAGCGGGTCGTGGTGGAAGAGGAGCGTGCGCTCGGCCGCCGGTGCGGCGGGCGAACGCAGGGAATGGGAGAGGGCGGAGTGCCCCCAGCCGAGGTGCTCGGGGTACTCGGCGTCGGCGTACTGGCCGTCGTGGATCAGCAGCGAGGCGTCGCGAGCGAGCCCGAAGCCGGAGATCCAGTCCTCGTCCAGCGCCTCGATGTCGGCGCCCAGCGCCGGCTCGTGGTCCGGGATGTAGGCGAGCGAGTTGTCGCCGTCGTCGATCCGGTAGCCGAGCGTCGGGCCGCGGTGGGTCGACCGAGGCCGGCGCGGATTCGGGCCGAGCCGATCTCCCACTCGGTCTCCGGGCAGTGCCGGAAGGAGACGTCGCAGGGCAGCTCGCGGACCTCGACCGGCGAGAGCGGCGCGGAGATATAGCGGGCGATGCGGTCGCGCAGCGACGCCTCGGGTGAGGCCGGGCCCCAGATCACGATCTCGGTCTGCGGCGCGGAAGGCGGGGCGCGAAGAAGACCAGCCCCTGGATGTGATCGAGGTGGAGGTGGGTGAGGAGGATGTGGAGCCGGGCCGGCTCGGCGGCGAGGGCGAGGCCGAGGTTGCGAATCCCGGTGCCGGCGTCGAGGGCGAGCAGCGAGCCGTCGGAGAGGGTGACCCCGACGCACGAGGTGTTGCCGCCGTAGCGGATCGTCTCCGGCCCCGGGGAGGGGATCGATCCGCGGGTGCCCCAGAGCTTGACCCGCATCAGCTGGCCGGCCCCGTTCCGGGAGGTGGCGTCGTCCTCGCAGGGCCAGAAGATGGCGATCGCGCCCTGGGAGCCGTGCGCGGTGAGGATCGGGAACGCGGAGGCCTCGACCGTGTGGCGGGCGCCGTCGGTGGAGCGGATCTCGAAGTCCGCGTGGGCCGGGCCGCCCGTTGCGGACGGCGATCGACCAGCGGCAGGTCGTCATAGGGGATCGGCCTGCCACTCCCCGTCGAAGGGGCCGAACAGCGCGCCCCACTCTTCCGGGCCGACGGTGCCGAGCTCCTCGAACCGTTTGCCCAGCAGGACGCCGGCCGCCTCGTTGTAGAAGACGAGGACACCGCCCTCGTCGACCAGGAACGCCGGCGTCGAGAGCGCTGACATCAGGTTGCGAGCGAGGATCAGCTCGAGTGGCCGCTGCGACACAGCCCACACTTTAGTTCGTCGGTTTGGGCCATGGGCAAGTTCGCTCTCCGAGGCCCCCGTCCGGCCCGGATAGACAACCTTCTTGCGATGAGCGCGACTCCTGCGTGAACTTGGTCACACACCGCCCTGACCCAGGAGGGGCGCGGGTCGCGGATCGCGCGCTACTGTCGGCCGGGCAAGCGAAGCGCACTCGAGAAAGGGATCGCCCGATGGGACTCGACCAGAGCAAGATGGGAAACGTCGTCGCCAAACAGATGGAAGCGCTGGAAGCCGATTACGGCGATGACTGCGAAATCGGCGACGTCTGCACGATCGTCGAGGTCCTCGGCCTCACGGGTCCCACCTGAGGGTGCGGAGCAGCGACATGCGGCCGCACATCACCATCGGCCTCCTGCGCGCCTCGGAGGGAATGTTCCTGGGGGGCTTCGCCCCGGGCCGGCGGGCGACGAGGAGTGAGCGCCGAAGCCGCCCAGGCCTCGCGGGCGTCTCGCTTTCTACTCAGGGCACCGGCCGGCATACGCCTCGATGCTCGCGGCGCACGCCGACCGGCTTGAGCAGGCTCGCCCTAGAGTTTCCCGATCTTGAAGATTTTGGTCCCGCAGTCCGGGCAAACGCCCTGGATCGCCGGGCGACCGTTCTTCATGGTCACCTGCTTGGCGTCCTTGATCTCGACCTTCTTGCGCTCTTTGACGCAGTAGCCCTCGGGCATCGGTGGCTCTCCTTTCGCTGCCGCTGGCGGCAAGGCTCGCGCCGTGGGCGCGAGGTGGGGATTGCGCCGAATGTAACGGAGACCGGGGACGAAGCGGGGAAACTAAGTGCGATATCAGCACA
The DNA here is from genome assembly GCA_963727615.1 of uncultured Solirubrobacterales bacterium. Taxonomy (GTDB): domain Bacteria; phylum Actinomycetota; class Thermoleophilia; order Solirubrobacterales; family 70-9; genus VRUE01. Next base: position 340,771 of record CAVSHD010000004.1, on the reverse strand, counting down.
ATCAACTACTTTTTGGTTTCCAGATTGCGGGGTCTTCCCGCTCCCCGATTCGGCGCCATCCTGCTTTCCCGCGCCGGCTCCCGAGCCTCCGCCCGGTTCTTCCTTTGCCCTGAGGTCTTCGATCTCGGTTCGCAGTTCGACGATCTGGGCTTCCAGCGCTGAGGCCTGGGAGCTGCCGCCGCTCTGCAGCTCGACCTCTTCGCGGAGCTGCTGGACTTCCTCCGTGCTCGCCCCGCCACCGCCGCCTTCGTCGGCTTCCAGCGCCAGGTAGATCCCCGCTCCGGAGGCTCCGACCGCGATCGCGACGAGGACCAGGAAGACACGGGTACGCGCGCCGAGCTTCCGCTCGACCTCTCCAATCCATGCCCGCAAACCGTCGAGCGACATCGGCGTTACGTTAATCCACTACCCTGCGGCCCGCACTTTCCCCCCAAGTCCGAAGGAGATCTCCCGAAATGCCCGATGCAGTCATCGTCGACACCATCCGCACGCCGATCGGCCGCGCCTTCAAGGGCTCGCTCGCCCAGCTGCGCCCGGACGAGATGGGCGCCTACGTGGTCGACCAGCTGCTCGAGCGCAACCCCGACGTCGACCCGGCCTCGGTCGAGGACCTGATCTGCGGCTGCGGCATGCCGCAGGGCCTGCAGGCCTTCAACATCGGCCGCATCGTCTCGCTGCTCTCGGAGAAGCTCCCCCAGACCGTCAACGGCGTCACCGTCTCCCGCTACTGCTCCTCCAGCCTCGACGCGATCCGCCACGCGGGCAACGCGATCAAGGCCGGCGAGGGCGACGTCTACGTCGCCGCCGGGGTCGAGTGGGTGAGCCGCTACAACGAGCGCACCGAGCCGGCCGGGGCCGATGACCAGAACGAGAAGCTTCAGGGCAAGGACGGCCAGCCGAACGCCTACATCGAGATGGGCGTCACGGCGGTCAACGTCGCCGAGAGATACGAGGTCAGCCGCGCCGACATGGACAAGTACGCGCAGCGCTCCCAGGAACTGGCGGTCAGGTCGCAGGAGGACGGCTTCTTCGACCGCGAGATCGTCCCGGTGACGCTGCCCGACGGCACCGAGGTCGCCAAGGACGACGGCCCGCGCGCCTCCTCGACCCTGGAGAAGCTGAGCGAACTGCCGGAGGCCTTCGGCGGCGGCGGCGTCACCGCCGGCAACTCCTGCCCGCTCAACGACGGCGCCGCCGCGGTGCTGCGTGATGAGCGACACCAAGGCCAAGGAGCTGGGCCTCACCCCGCGCGCGCAGATCGTCACCGCCGCGACCTGGGGCAACGAGCCCGAGTACATGGGCGTCGCCCCGATCGGCGCGATCAAGAAGGTGCTCGACCGGGCCGGGATGACGATCGACGACGTCGGCGCGGTCGAGCTCAACGAGGCCTTCGCCGCCCAGGTGATCCCGATCATGGACGAGTGCGACATCCCGCTGGAGAAGCTCAACACCCACGGCGGGGCGATCGCCCTCGGCCACCCCTTCGGGATGACCGGCGCCCGCATCATGGGCACCCTGCTCAACGTGATGGAGACCGACGACCACCAGGTCGGCCTCGAGACGATGTGCGTCGCCGGCGGTCAGGGCAAGGCGATGATCGTCGAGCGTATGAACTAGGCCGACGGTAGACGCCGGCCGGCAGGGGTTTCGCTTAACTTTTTCGAGTCCCGCCCGCGCCCGTCCGAGGGCCGCATCGGCGAAAGTACAAGACGCTTCACCCCTGCCCGACCAGCGTCTATGGTCAGCTTCGATGGAGAAGCTGGAGACGCTGACCTACGAGACCGGCGGCCGGGTCGCTCGTTTCACGCTCGATCGGCCGGAGCGGGGCAACGGGATCACGCCGCGGATGCCGGCCGAGATCGCCGCCTGCGTGGAGCGCGCCAACCTCGACCCCGAGGTCCACGCCATCGCCCTGGCCGGCAACGGCAGCGGCTTCTGCGGCGGCTACGACCTGGTCGCCTCCGCGGAGGGCGACATGAGCGGCCTGGACGGCGTCGAGGCGCCGCCGGGCTCGCCGCTCGACCCGGCGACGATCGGCGCCAACCACGCGCCCGAGTCGAACTGGGACCCGGTCACCGACTTCCAGTTCATGTGGCGCAACGTGCGCGGCTTCATGAGCCTCTTCCACTCCGAGAAGCCGGTGCTCTGCAAGGTCCACGGCTACTGCGTCGCCGGCGGCACCGACATGGCCCTCTGCTCGGACCTGCTCGTCGTCGCCGCCGACGCCAAGATCGGCTACCCGCCGGCGCGCGTCTGGGGCTCGCCGACGACGGCGCTGTGGGCCGCCCGGCTCGGCCCGATGCGGGCCAAGCGCCTGCTCCTGACCGGCGACTCGCTGAGCGGCGCGCAGGCGGTCGAGTGGGGCCTGGCGACCGAGGCGGCGCCGCCGCCGCGAGCTCGACGACCGCTTCGAGGCGCTGCTCGAGCGGGTCGCGCAGGATGCCGATCAACCAGCTGGTGATGATGAAGATGCTGGTCAACCAGTCGCTCTACGCGCAGGGCCTGCACCAGACCCAGCTGCTCGGCACCTTCTTCGACGGGGTCGCCCGCCACACCGAGGAGGGCCACGCCTTCGTCCGCCGGGCCGCCGAGGCCGGCTTCAGCGAGGCGGTGCGGGAGCGCGACGAGCCCTTCGGCGACTACGGCCTCGAGGGCTTCGGGGTCTGAGCTTGACGGCCGAGCATGCCGCATCACCCCAGCAGCCGGATCACGCCCGGAGAGCGTCCGGGCGTTCCTGCCGGGGAGCTTCCCCGGCGACCTCGGCATCGAGCCGCTCGAGGTCGAGGACACCCACTCGCGGGGCAGGATCGTCGTCGACAGGCGCCACCTGCACCCGGGCGGCTTCGTCCACGGCGGCGTCTGGACGGCCCTCGGCGACACGGTCGCCGCCTGGGCGACCTTCCGCAATATCCCGCCCCGGCACAACTTCACGACGTCGAGCTGAAGCTGAACGTCTTCGCCGCCGGCCTGCTCGGCGACGAGATCGTCGCCGTCGCCGAGCCCCTGCACACCGGCAGGAGCACGGTCGTGATCGAGGTGAGGATGGAGCGGCGCCGCGAGGGCGCCGATCCGCGCCTCGCCGCGAACCTGATCGTCTCCCAGTTCGTGCTGCCGCCGGAGGGCTGGCGGGCGGCTCGGGATAGTCCGAGCACGCGGTGAGTCGGAAAATCAGGCGTCGGCAGTGGTCCCGGTGGACGACGTTGGCTCGCCCTCGGCGGGCTCCTCCAGGCGTTCGATCTGGGGCAGCCGCCAGAGGGCGCTGGCGATCGTCAGCCCGACCGCGGCCGAGAGCAGGGCCAGGAACCACTCGGTCGCGCGTGAGCAGCTCCATTTCGAAGAAGTCGCGCAGCGGCGCGGCGGCGAGGATCAGGGCGAAGAGCGCGCCGAGCCCGACGACCAGCGCCAGCATGTAGCTCTGGATCGCGATGTGCTCGCGGCCGGGGCCGCGCTCCAGCAGCAGCACGAAGGCGAGGCCGAGCACGATCAGGGTCGTCGTCGCCGCGGTGCGGCCCGCCTCCAGGGAGCCGCCGAAGACGGTGTCGACGAGGAAGAAGGAGAGGATCGAGCCGAGCGCCGTCGCCAGCCCGGCCGGGACCGCGAAGGCGGCCAGCGCGCGCAGCAGGCGGCCGCGGTAGAGCGGCCCGTCGGAGGGCGCCAGGGCGAGCACGAAGGAGGGGATGCCGATCGTCAGGAAGGCGGCCAGGGTCAGGTGGCGGGGCAGGAAGGGGAAGGCGAAGCCGGGCACCGCGACGAGCAGGATCAGGGCCGCGGCGTAGACGGTCTTGGTCAGGTAGAGGCGGCCGAGGCGGTGGATGTTGCGGGCGATCCGCCGGCCCTCGGCGACCGCCTCCGGGCAGGCGCGAGAACTCGTCCTCGAGCAGGACGACGTCGGCGACGCCCTTGGTCACCTGGGCGCCCGGAGCCCATCGCCACCGCCATCCGCGCCTGCTTCAGCGCCGGCACGTCGTTGACCCCGTCGCCGATCATCGCCGTGTAGCGGCCGGCTTCGCGCAGCGCCGCGACCAGCGCCTTCTTCTGCTCCGGCGCGATCCGGCAGAAGATCGTGTTGCGCCAGCGCCGCTCGGGCCAGCTCGCGCCGGGTCCTCGGGCAGGTCGGGGCCCTCGACCACCCCGGCGTCGGCCGGGACCCCGACCGCGTAGGCGACGGCGGTCACGGTCGCGCGGCGCGTCGCCGGAGATCAGCTTCAGGTCGATCTCCTGCTCGCGCATGAAGGCGATCGTCTCGCCGCGTCGGGGCGCAGTGTCTCCTCCAGCACGACGAGGGCCAGCGCCGTCGAGCGGCGGCGGCGGTGCCGCGGCGGGGTCGGCCGGCAGCGGCTCGTCGGACTCGCCCGAAGGCGACGACGCGGCGCCCGGCCGCGGTCTCCTGCTCGAGCCTGCGCGCCAGCGCCGGCCGGCAGGGTCAGCGCCCCGCTGCGCGTCGAGCACGTCGGGCGCGCCCGAGCACGTAGGTGCGACGCCGCCCGATCCGCAGCGCCGCTCCACTTCCACTCCGAGGAGAAGGGGACCTCGGCGCCGACCCGGCTCGGCCTCGCCCGGGAAGCGCTCGGCGATCGCCTCCAGGGTCCGGTTGCGCTCGCCGGCGCTGGCGGCGAAGCGCGCCAGCGCCGCGTGCGCCGGACGCCGGCCTCGACCCCCGTCGGCGACCTCGACGCCGATCAGCCGCAGCTCGCCCGTCGGTCAGCGTGCCGGTCTTGTCGACGCAGATCGTGTCGACCGCGGCGAGGCTCTCGCGTGGCGCTCATCTGCTGGACCAGGGTGTCTGCGGCGCGCCAGCCGCACCGCGGCGACCGCGAAGGTGACGCTCATCAGCAGCACCAGGCCCTCGGGGATCAGCGTCACCAGGCCCGCGGTCGCGGTCTGCGCCGCCTCCGTCAGGTCGACGCTGCGCAGCTTGAGGGTGAGCAGCAGGATCGCCGCCAGCGGCAGCCATCACGTAGGTGCAGGCGACGATCACCCGGTTGACCTCGTCCTGCAGCGGCGACGGAGGGTGGCGGAAGGCCCGCGCCTCGCCGGCGAGCCGGCCGGCGTAGCTCTCCTCGCGCACCGCGTCGACCAGGTAGTGGCCCGAGCCGGAGATGCAGAAGGAGCCCGAGAGCGCCCGCTCGCCGGGCGCCTTGCGGACCCCGTCGGCCTCGCCGGTCAGCAGTCGACTCGTCGAGGGTCATGCCGCGGCTGGCGACCACCTCGCCGTCGGCGACCAGCTGGTCGCCGGGCTCGACCGCGATCACGTCGCCGGGGACGACCTCCTCGGCGCAGCAGCTGCGTCGACGGCGCCGTCGCGAATGACCTTGGCGTGCGGCGCGACCAGGACCGCGAGCTCGTCGAGGGTCGCCTTCGCCTTCAGCTCCTGGCGGATCCCGATGTAGGAGTTGATCACCGCGATCAGGCCGAAGACCGAGTCGGCGTAGAGGCCGAGCCCGAGGTCGAGGACGAAGAAGACGCCGATGATCGCGTTGAAGAGGGTGAAGACGTTGCCGGCGACGATGCTCGAGGTCGAGCGCGACGAGGTCTCCGGCGGCGCGCCCAGCTTGCGCAGGCGCGGATTCCGCCTGCGAGACGAGAGTCCCTGGTCGGTCGCCGCGTCGATCACGGCATCATTGTTTACCGGCTCGTCCGGCAGCTGCTCTCTACGCCCGGACGCCGGCAAGGTCGTTCAATAGGGTTTCGTCGCGATGGCGAGCGGAGAGTTGAAGCTTGGACTGAACCTCGGCTACTGGGGCATCGGCCCCGCCGGCGAGGACGCGCTGGAGGTCGTCAGAGCCGCCGAGCGGGCCGGCTTCGAGTCGGTCTGGGCGGCCGAGTCCTACGGCTCCGACGTGGTCAGCGTGCTCGCCTGGCTGGCGCCGCAGACGGAGACGATCAAGCTCGGCGCCGCGATCATGCAGGTGCCGGCGCGGCCGCCGGCCGCCGCCGCGATGGCCGGCGCGACGATCGACAAGCTCTCCGGCGGGCGCTTCCTCTTCGGCTTCGGCCCCTCGGGCCCGCAGGTCTCCGAGGGCTGGTACGGCGTCCCCTACGCGAAGCCCTGGGGCCGCACCCGCGAGTACATCGAAGTGGTGCGCGAGATCATCGCCCGCGAGGGCCCGGTCGATCACCAGGGCGAGCACTACCAGCTGCCGCTGCCCGGGCGGCGAGGGCAAGGCGCTGAAGCTCAACTTCCACCCCGAGCGCAACCAGATCCCGGTCTTCGTCGGCGCGATCGGCCGCAAATCGGTCGAGATGGCGGCGGAGATCTGCGACGGCTGGATCCCGATCTTCTTCAGCGTCGACGCCTTCGAGGAGACCTGGGGCGAGCACCTCGAGGCCGGCTTCGCCAAGGGCGGCCGGCAGCGCTCCGACCTCGAGGTCAGCCCCTCGCTGCAGGTGGCGATCGACGGCGACCTGGAGGCGGCGAAGAGCGTCGTCAAGGCCGGCCTCGTCCTCTACTTCGGCGGCATGGGCAGCCGCAAGACCAACTTCTACGTCGACCTCGCCCACCGCTTCGGCTTCGGCGAGGTCGCCGACGAGGTTCAGCACCGCTTCCAGGACGGCGACCGGGCCGGCGCCTTCGAGGCGATGCCCGACGAGATCGTCGAGGCGACCTCGCTGGTCGGCACCGAGGCCGAGGTGGCCGAGCGGGTCGAGCGCTTCCGCGCGCGCCGGCATCGACCGGCTGATCGTCTCGCCGGTCCACGTCGAGCGCGATCAGCAACTGCACACCCTCGAGCGTCTCGCCTCGATGGCGGGCGTCGGAACGCACGCCTGACCCGTTCTCGTAATCTCCCGCGCCGCGATGAAGATCGGAGTGCCGAAAGAGACCGCAGGCGGGGAGCGCCGGGTCGCGCTGGTCCCCGACGTGGTCAAGTCGCTGAAGAAGAACGAGCAGCCTCGAGGTGCTGGTCGAGCGCGGCGCCGGCGACGCCGCCGGCCACCCCGACTCCCAGTACGAGGAGGCCGGCGCCGAGGTCGTCGACCCCGACGTTGCCTGGGGCGCCGACGTCGTCCTCCGCGTCGCCGTCCCCACCGCCGCCGAGATCGGCCGGCTCAACTCCAGCCAGATCCTGATCGCCCACCTCGCCCCCTGGACCGCGGCCGAGACCAACAACGCGCTGGCCGCCGCCGGGCGTCACCGCCTTCGCGATGGAGGCGATCCCGCGCACGACCCGCGCCCAGGCGATGGACGCGCTCTCCTCGCAGGCCGCCGCCGCCGGCTACGCGGCGACGCTGATCGCCGCCCGCGAGTCGGGCCGCTTCTTCGGGATGATGACCACCGCCGCCGGCACCGTGCCGCCGGCCAAGGTCGCTCGTCCTCGGCGCCGGCGTCGCCGGCCTGCAGGCGGTCGCCACCGCCAAGCGCCTGGGCGCGATCGTCACCGGCTTCGACATCCGCCGCGCCGCCTGGGAGCAGATCGCCTCGCTCGGCGGCCGCCCGCTGGAACTCGACTTCATCCCCGACGCCGAGGGCGAGGGCGGCTACGCCCGCCCGCTGACCGACGAGGAGAACGCGCAGGTGCGCGAGGCGCTCACCGAGAACGCCGCCAAGCAGGACATCATCGTCACCACCGCCGCGATCCCCGGCCGCCCGGCGCCGCTGCTGATCACCGCCGAGGCCGTGCGCGGGATGGCAGCCGGGCTCGGTGATCGTCGACCTCGCCGCCGAGACCGGCGGCAACTGCGAGCTGACCGAGGCGGGGGAGACCGTGGTCGAGGACGGCGTCAAGGTGATCGGCCCGCGCAACCTCGCCAGCGAGATGCCGGCGCCCGGCCTCCCAGCTCTACGCCAAGAACCTCGAGAACCTGCTCGGCCTGCTGGTCGACGAGGAGGGCGCGCTGAACGTCGACTTCGAGGACGACATCGTCGCCGCCGCCTGCATCACCGCAGGGCGGCGAGATCAGCAACGAGAGGGCGGCCAGGTAGCTATGAGCCTGATGACCGAGATCACGATCTTCGTGCTCGCCGCCTTCGTCGGCTTCGAGGTGATCTCGAAGGTGCCGACCACCCTGCACACGCCGCTGATGTCGCAGACCAACGCGATCCACGGCATCGTCATGCTCGGCGGGCTGATCGTCGTCGGCTACGCCGACGACCGGCTCGAGTACGTGATCGGCACGATCGCGATCGCCTTCGGCGCGATCAACATCGTCGGCGGCTTCATGGTCACCGACCGGATGCTCGGCATGTTCTCCAAAAAGCCGAAACCGAAGGCCGACGGGCGACGGCGAAAGGCAGCGGCTCGCTGATGCTGCTCGCCGTGCTGCAAGCCGGGTGGCGACGCCGCCACCGCGCTCTACATCGTCGCCTTCTCGCTCTTCATCATCGGGATCAAACAGGGGCACCCACCCGACCACCGCCAAGCAGGGCAACCTGATCGCCGCGGTCGGCATGGCGGTCGCCGTCGTCACCACCCTGCTGCTCGACGGGATCGGCAACTGGGGCCTGATCGCCGCTCGGCCTCGGGATCGGCACCGCGGTCGGCGTGATCGCCTCGATCCGGGTGCAGATGACCGAGATGCCGCAGATGGTCGCCCTCTACAACGGCGTCGGCGGCGGCGCGGTCGCCCTGATCGCCTGGTCGGAGATCCGCCACGGGATCTGCGCTCGGCGACGACTCGATCCCGCTCGACACGCTGATCCCGGTCCTCTTCGCCGCCGTCGTCGGCTCGGTCTCCTTCTGGGGCTCGAACATCGCCTTCGCCAAGCTCCAGGACCTGATCCCGACCAAGCCGCTGGCGGTCCCCGGCCAGCAGGTGATCAACGGCGTGCTGCTGATCGGCATCGTCGCCGCCTGCGTCAGCATCGCCGTCGACAACGACGACCCCTCGCAGGCTGACCTTCATCGGCATCCTGATCGCCGCCGGCGCTGCTCGGCAACCTCGTCGTGCTGCCGATCGGCGGCGCCGACATGCCGGTCGTGATCTCGCTGCTCAACGCCTTCACCGGCCTCTCCGCCGCGGCCGCCGGCTTCGCGCTCGACAACGTCGCGCTGATCGTCGCCGGCACCCTGGTCGGCTCCTCGGGAACGATCCTGACGATGGAGATGGCGACGGCGATGAACCGCTCGGTCGCCAACGTCCTCTTCGCCGGCTTCGGCGGCGCCCCGGCGGGCGGCGCGCGGGGACGACGGCGAGGAGCGCCCGCACGTCTCGATCGGCGCCCAGGACGCGGCGATCAAGCTCGCCTACGCCGACTCGGTCGTGATCGTCCCCGGCTACGGCCTCGCCGTCGCCCAGGCCCAGCACGCGATCAAGGAGGTCGCCGACGAGCTCGAGAAGCGCGGCGTCACCGTCAACTACGCGATCCACCCGGTCGCCGGCCGCATGCCCGGCCACATGAACGTGCTGCTCGCCGAGGCCGACGTGCCCTACGAGCAGCTGAAGGAGATGGAGGAGATCAACCCGGAGATGCCGCGCACCGACGTCGCCGTCGTCGTCGGCGCCAACGACGTCACCAACCCGGCGGCCAAGAACGACCCCGACAGCCCGATCGCCGGGATGCCGATCATCGAGGTCTCCGAGGCCCAGCAGGTGATCGTGATCAAGCGCTCGCTCAGCCCCGGGTTCGCCGGCATCGACAACGACCTCTTCTACGAACCGAACACCTCGATGCTCTTCGCCGACGCCAAGAAGGCGGCGGCGGACATCGCCGCCGAGATCGAGAACCTCTGAGGCCGGCCCCGGCCGCCGAGCCGGGGGGACGAGGACGCCGCCGGGCGTGAGCGCCTTACCGGCGCGCCTGTGCGGGAGGAGCGGAGCGCGGGCAGTCGACGGTGGAGTGGGTCGGGCTGCTGGCGCTCGTCGCGCTGCTGCTCGCCGGGCTGGTGGCGGCCGGGGTGCGGGTGCCGGGCGGGTCGCTGGCGCGGGCGGTCGCCTCGCGGATCCTCTGCGCGGCGGCGCTGGCCGACGGCTGCGGCGACGAGCCGGCGCTGATCGCCGCCTACGGGACCGAGGTCGGCAAGCTGGTCCGCGAGCACATGCCGACGCTCGCCTTCGAGGACGGCTCGCGGGCGGTGCCGGTCGACTTCCGCCGCTGCCGCAGCACGGCCTGCGGCGACGGGCCGCCGCGGGGGCCTCGTCCACCGCACCGACGCGGCCTGCCGGTGACCGCCTTCGTCCACGTGGTCGACTGCCGGGCGGGGAGGGGAGACGCGGCGGCCGGCGCCGACTGCTCCGGCGCCGCGCCGGCAACCTCTACATCCAGTACTGGACCTACTACGCCGACTCGGCGACCCTGCGCGGCATCCCGATCGCCGGCGACGAGGGCTACCACGCGACGACTGGGAGGGGGTCCAGATCCGGATCGGGCCGGACGGCGAGGTCGACGAGCGCGCCTCCTCCCACCACGGCTACAACTACGCGCAGGGTCGCCAACTGGGCCTCGGACGCCGGCCTCGGCCCGCTCAGCGACGTCGCCGAGGCGCGTCGGCGCCCGCCCCGCCGACGGCTGGGGCCCGGAGACCCGCTCCTCCTCGTCTCCGGCGGCAGCCACGCCGGCAACGCTCGGCGGCGTTCCGCGACGTGCCCGCTTCACGCCCGGCCGCCGCGTCCACCTGATCCCGCTCGAGCCGATCGCCGCCGCCGACCGCACCCGCTTCGCGATCAGCCCGCCCTGGCGCAAGCAGCGTCTGGCGCGACCCCGAGGCCGACGGGAACCGACTGAGCCGGGTCGGCCATGAAAGAGGCAGCGCGGCGATCGGCTCAGGCCGCGCATCTCACTTCGGCGGCATCCGCAGGGCGCCGTCGAGGCGGATCGTCTCGCCGTTCAGCATCGGGTTGGCGACGATCTGGCCGACCAGCGGCGCGTACTCCTCGGGCCGGCCGAGGCGGGAGGGGAAGGGGATGCCGGCGCCGAGCGCCTCGCGCGCCTCCTCGGGCAGCGCCGCCAGCAGCGGCGTGTCGAAGAGGCCGGGGGCGATCGTCACCACGCGGACGCCGCGCGAGGCCATGTCGCGCGCGGCCGGCAGGGTCATGCCGACGATCCCGCCCTTCGAGGCCGCGTAGGCGATCTGGCCGATCTGGCCGTCGAAGGCGGCGATCGAGGCGGTGTTGACGCAGACGCCGCGCTCGCCCTCGCTCGTCGGGCTCGTTGGCGCTCATCGCGGCCGCCGCCAGGCGCAGCACGTTGAAGGTGCCGATCAGGTTGACCTTGATCGACGTTGGAGAAGAGTTCGAGGTTGTGGGGGCCGCGCTCTGTGCGCGACCCGCTCGGCCCAGCCGATCCCGGCGCAGCAGACCGAGATCCGCAGCCCGCCCTCGGCCGCCCGGCGGCGGCCTCGACCGCGGCCGCGACCGCCTCGGCGTCGGTCACGTCGGCGGCGACGAAGCCGGCCGCCGCCCATCTCCGCCGCCAGCGCCTCGCCCTTCTCGGCGTTGAGGTCGGCGATCATCACCGCGCGCGCCGGCCGCCGCCAGCGCCCGCGCGGTCGCCGCGCCGAGCCCGGAGGCCCCGCCCGCGACCAGCGCTCCGCTCCCCTCGATCCTCATCGCGCCGGACCCTATAGCGCCGCTGCATCGAATGCGCCCCTGGCAGCAGCTGGCGTCGATGTCGAGCACGGCGAGTTCACAGTCCCGTAATCCGACCTGTATAGGGTTTTCGCATCGCCACCGAGGTGACGGCAAACTCCAAGGCAGCGATCGCGGACGCCTCGCGGAGGCGCGCGAGCGCACCCTCGCGCTGATCGAGCCGCTCGACGACGAGCAGCTCAACCGCGTCTACTCGCCGATCCTCAGCCCGCTGGCCTGGGACCTCGGCCACATCGCCAACTTCGAGGAGCTCTGGCTGGTGCAGACGATCGGCGAGCGCGAGCCGCTGCACGGCGAGCTCGGGCGCTTCTACGACGCGATCGAGAACCCGCGCAAGACCCGCGGCGAGCTGCCGATCCTGCGCGACGCCGAGCTGCGCGCCTACATGGCCGACGTCCGCGAGCGCACGCTCGAGGTGCTCGACGCGGTCGACGATCGCGCCCGACGCCGAGGACCCGCTGCTGCGCGACGGCTTCGTCTACGAGATGCTGCTCGCCCACGAGCTCCAGCACAACGAGACGATGCTGCAGCTGCTGCAGCTGGTCGACGGCTACGATCGCCCGGCGCTCCGGGCTCGCGCCGCGTCGAGCCGGCCGCCGCCGGACGGCCCGGAGATGGTCGCCGGTCGAGGCGCGGCGAGCACGCGATCGGCGCCGCGCCGAGCGCGGCTTCGCCTACGACAACGAGCGCCGCCGCCACGCGGTCGAGCTCGCCGCCTTCGAGATCGACCGAACCCCGGTCACCAACGCCGCCTACCTCGCGTTCATCGAGGAGACCGGCGCCGAGCCGCCGATGTACTGGGAGCGCGACGGGCGAGCGGCTGGGTCGCGACCGCGATGGGCGACGAGCGCCGGTCGACCCCGACCCACCCGGTCATCCACGTCTCCTGGCACGAGGCCGACGCCTTCGCCCGCTGGGCCGGCAAGCGCCTGCCCACCGAGCAGGAGTGGGAGGCCGCCAGCCGACGGCTCGACGGCGTCGGGCACGCCTGGGAGTGGACCTCCTCGGACTTCCTCGCCTACCCGGGCTTCGAGGCCTTCCCCTACCGGGAGTACTCCGAGGCCTTCTTCGGCGACGAGCTACAAGGTGCTGCGCGGCGGCTCCTGGGCGACCCACCCGCGACGTCGTCCGGCCCAGCTTCCGCAACTGGGACCTGCCCCAGCGCCGCCAGATCTTCGCCGGCCTCCGCTGCGCGAGGGACGCCGATGATCGCGATCGACGTCCACCTCGACGCCGACGCCGCGGCGACGATGGCGCGCGACGTCCGCGCGCGGCCTCAGCGCCTAGCCGAAGGAGCTCGCGCCGAAGTACTTCTACGACGAGCGCGGCTCGCAGCTGTTCGAGCAGATCACCGAGCTGCCCGAGTACTACCCGACCCGGGCCGAGCGCGAGATCCTCCGCGAGCGCTCGGCCGAGATCCTCGCCGCCGCCGGCGACGCCCGGCACCCTGGTCGAGCTCGGCTCCGGCTCGGCGGCGAAGACCCGCCACCTGCTCGACGCGATGCGCGACGCCGGCTGCCTCGAGACCTACGTCCCGGTCGACATCTCCGAGGAGATCACCCACGAGACGGCCGAGTCGCTGGTCGACGAGTACCCGGGCCTCGACGTCCGCGGCCTCGTCTGCGACTTCGAGCACGACCTGGAGCGGATCCCCGACGGCGGCGACGGACGCGGCTGATCGCCTTCCTCGGCGGCACGATCGGCAACCTCTACCCGGACGCAGCGGCGCGAGTTCCTGGCCCGGATCGCGGCCTGCTTGGGCCCCGGCGACCACCTCCTGCTCGGCACCGACCTGGTCAAGGAGCACGGCGCGCCTCGAGGCCGCCTACGACGACGCCGCCGGCGTCACCGCCGAGTTCAACAAGAACGTCCTCGCGGTGCTCAACCGCGAGCTCGGCGCCGACTTCGACCTCGACGCCTTCGAGCACGTCGCCCGCTACGACGCCGACGAGGAGCGGATGGACATCCGCCTGCGCTCGCTCGCCGACCAGGCCGTGCGCCTCGACGGCCTCGACCTCGACGTCCCCTTCGCCGCCGGCGAGGAGATGCGGACCGAGATCTCGACCAAGTTCACCCGCGAGCGGCTGGAGGCCGTCTACGCCGAGGCCGGGCCTGGAGCTGAGCGGCTGGTTCACCGACCCCGCCGGCGACTACGCGCTCAGCCTCGCCCGCGCCGCCTAGCAGCCAGCTGGCGCCAGCGCCTCGATCGTCTCGCCGAGCCTGTCCGGCGTCATGATCGGGGTCAGGATCGGCAGCGTGATGCCGCCCTCGACGAAGGCCTCGAGCCGCTCCTTCATCTGCTCCGGGGTGCCGAAGACGAACATCTCCTCGATCAGCTCCCAGGGCGCGGCCGCGGCCGCGGCCTGGCGGTCGCCGCGCCTCCCAGGCGGCGACCATCGGGTCGATCTGCTCGCCGTAGCCGAGCCAGCGGTAGAAGGCGGCGTAGACCGGGACGGTGATGTAGGAGGAGAACATGAAGCGGGCCAGCGGCTCGACCTGCTCGCGCTCGCCGGGGAGGCAGAAGAAGCGGCAGAGCAGCTCGAAGCCCTCCGGCGCGCCCTCGAGCTGCGCGGTCACCTTCGGCAGGCCGCCCAGCGGCAGGAAGTTGGTGAAGGCGCCGTCGGCGCGCTCCACCGCCAGCTCGAGCATCTTGCCGCGCAGCGCCGCCAGCACGATCGGCACCCGCTGGGCCGGCGCCGTCTCCAGCTTGAAGCCGGTCGCGGTGCGCTCGCCGTCCAGCGCCGTGCGCAGGAACTCGAGCGGTCTCGCGGACCTTGCTCAGCGGCCTCTCGAAGGGGATCCCGTTCCAGCCTTCGACGATCCGGTCCGAGGAGGAGCCGATGCCGAGCACGAAGCGCCCGCCGGAGGCGTCGGCGAGCGCCGCCGCCTCCTGGGCGAGCAGCGCCGGGCCGCGCTGGAAGACGCCGACGATCCCGGTCCCGAGCCGCGCCCGCTCGGTCCAGGCGGCGCTCAGGGCCAGCGGCGTGAAGCCGTCGGGCCCGTTCGTCTCGCCGCTCCAGAGGTCGGTGTAGCCGGCCGCCTCGGCGCGCTTCACGTGCTCCTCGTGGTCGGCCAGCGGACGTCCCGGCAAGCGGCAGCGTCAATCCCCATCGCTGCCATGGCGCGACCCTATAGCCTCCGCGCGCGATGGCGATGGCCAGAGCTCGCCCAGGCCAAGCCCGACCGCAACCTCGCGCTGGAGCTGGTCCGCGTCACCGAGGCGGCGGCGCTGGCCGCGGCCCGCTGGGTCGGGCGCGGCGACAAGATCGCCGCCGACGGCGCCGCGTCGACGCGATGCGCTTCGTGCTCGACTCGGTCGCGATGGACGGCGTCGTCGTGATCGGCGAGGGCGAGAAGGACGAGGCGCCGATGCTCTACAACGGCGAGCAGATCGGCGACGGCAGCCCGCCGGTCGTCGACATCGCCGTCGACCCGCTGGAGGGGACGCGCCTCTGCGCCCTCGGCATGCCGAGCGCGCTGGCGGTGATCGCCCTCGCCGAGCGCGGCTCGATGTTCGACCCCGGCCCCTGCGTCTACATGGAAAAGATGGCCGGCGGCGAGGAGATCGCCGACCTGCTCGACCTCGACCGGCCGCTGCCGGAGACCCTGAAGCTGATCGCCGAGCGCAAGGGCGGCAGCGTCGGCGACGTGATCGTCGTCATGCTCGACCGCCCCGCCACGAGGAGGCGATGCGCGAGGTCCGCGAGGCCGGCGCCCGCATCCGGCTGATCACCGACGGCGACGTCTCCGCCGCGCTGCTCGCGGTCAGCGAACGCTCGCCGGTCGACCTGCTCTGGGGGATCGGCGGCACCCCCGAGGGCGTGCTCTCGGCGGCGGCGCTGAAGTCGATGGGCGGCCAGCTGCTCGGCCGGCTCTGGCCGCGCGACGACGGCGAGCGCCAGGCGGCGCTCGACGCCGGCTACGACCTCGACCGGGTGCTCACCGCCGACGACCTCTGCTCCGGCGACGACGTCTTCTTCTCCGCCACCGGGGTCACCGACGGCGACGTCCTCCAGGGCGTCCGCTACCGCGGCCCCGGCGCGACCACCGAGTCGCTGGTGATGCGCTCCCGCTCCGGCACCGTGCGCCGCGTCCACGCCCGCCACGACCGCGCGAAGCTGCGCCAGATCATCGGCGAGAGATACGGCTGAGGCGCTCGCGCCGGCGCATCTCGGCGCCCTCGCTCGCGCTCCTCGGGTCACGCACTGGAGTGCGCTCCCCTCGGTCCGCTTCCCTGCGTCCACCGACCTGCTTGGCGCGAACGCCTCAGCCCGCGGGCCGATCGTCCTCGCAGCCGCAGGGCTGCTTCGGCGGGGCGTCCTTGTTCGCGTAGGGCATCTCGCCGGTCTCGTGCAGCTCGTGGCGCAGGCGAGTTGATCACCGCGCCGGCCAGCAGGGCCAGGCTGAGCACGTAGAACCAGACCAGGGCGATGAGCACGAAGCCGAGGGTCGAGCCGAAGCGCGAGAGGCTGGAGACGTTGGAGAGGTAGAAGGGGAAGGCCCAGTTGGCGATGCCGGCGACGACGGTGACGAAGGCCGCGCCGGGCCAGACCGCCCGCCAGGGCATGTGGCCCTTCGGCACCGCCCAGAAGATCACGAGCAGATCGCGAAGGACGATCAGGAGCGCCGCGCCGAGCAGCAGGACCGTGTCGATCGCCTTGATGTCGGAGAGGCCGAACGGCAGCCTGTCGGTGCTGGAGACGAGGCCGCTCTCGATCGCCGGCAGGAAGATGCTGGCGGCGATCAGCAGGACGACGACGCCGAGCATCGCGAAGGAGAAGCGCTTCTGCTCGACCCAGCCGCGGCACTCGACGTGGTAGATGCGGCAGAAGGCGGTGTCCATCGCCCCCCAGAAGGAGGCGCCGATCCAGAGCGAGCCGACGAAGGCGGCGATCCCGATCGTGGTCGAGTTGTCCTCGATCCGGTTGAGGACGTCGGTCAGCGGGTCCTGCTCGGACGTTGGGGAAGAGGCGCTGCAGGTCGTCGAGCACGCTGGTCTCGACCCCCTTGATCTTCAGCACCTGGCCGAAGACGAAGAGGACGATCAGGGCGAAGGGGAAGACCGCCAGCATCAGGTTGTAGGCGACCATCGCCGAGAGCCCGGTGACGTTCTCCCGGTAGGCGCGGTTCCAGAAGGCGCGCAGCCAGGGACGGGGATGTCGCACGGAGTTTGGCATTGACTTCAGAAAGTGAAGCGCTAAAATGCGAACAGGCGTTTGAGTGGCCTTCAAGGCCCGAAATGGCCTCGCAGCGCAGACTAGTTTGACTTCGCGGACCGGATCGCCGGTCCGCTTTTTCGAGACTTTCGGCCCGCAGCGGCCTTTTATTCGTGCACGACTAAAACTCCGAGAGCAAGGACGAGTGGAAACAGGATGCTAGTTGCAGAGCTTCAGGAGCTTGAGGAGGTCAAAGGCCTGATCACCCGCGGGCAGCAGCTCGGGGTGCTCACCTTCGGCGACATCGCCTCGGCGGTGTCCGAGGTCGACCTCGACGAGTCCGACGTCGAGGACCTCTACGGGCACCTCGAGAAGTCCGGGATCGAGCTCGTCGAGGACATGGACCCGGCGCAGAAAGCCGCCGCGGAAGCGATGCCCGAGCCGACCGGCAAAAAAGGCCGGCGCCGCCAGAAACAGGCGCTCGACCTGAAACCGGACATGACCACGGACAGCCTCCAGCTGTTCCTCAAGGACATCGGCAAAGTCCGCCTGCTCACCGCCCAGGAGGAGGTCGAACTCGCCAAGCGGATCGAGCGCGGCGACCTCGACGCGAAGCAGAAAATGGTCGAGTCGAACCTGCGCCTGGTCGTCTCGATCGCCAAGAACTACCGCAACCAGGGCCTGCCCTTCCTCGACCTGATCCAGGAGGGGACGCTGGGCCTGGTCCGCGCGGCGGAGAAGTTCGACTACCGCAAGGGCTTCAAGTTCTCCACCTACGCGACCTGGTGGATCCGCCAGGCGATCGCCCGCGCCCTCGCCGACAAGGCGCGCACGATCCGCATCCCGGTCCACGTCGTCGAGAAGCTCAACAAGATCGGCCGCGCCGAGCGCAAGCTGGTCACCGAGCTGGGCCGCGAGCCGACGCCCGGAGGAGATCGCCGAGGTCACCGGGATCGACCCCGAGGAGGTCGACTCGATCAAGCGCTCCGCCCAGGCGCCGGTTTCGCTCGAGAAGCCGGTCGGCGACGAGGAGGAGTCGGAGTTCGGCCAGTTCATCGCCGACGAGAAGGCCGAGTCGCCGTTCGACCGCGCCGCGGACCTGCTCACCAAAGAGGCGCTCAAGGAAGCGCTGGAGAACCTCTCCTACCGCGAGCGCCGGGTGCTCGAGCTGCGCTACGGGCTCGGCGGCGAGCACCCGCGCACGCTCGACGAGGTCGGGCGCACCTTCAACGTCACCCGCGAGCGGATCAGGCAGATCGAGAACCAGAGCCTGAAGAAGCTCCAGCAGCTCGGCGAAGCGCAGAAACTGCGCGAAGTCACCTGAAGAGGGGATTGGGTACCGCCCTACGCTCGCAGGCAACGCTCGCCGGGCGGCAGCACAGCCGACGCTCTCGTCTCGTGCCGCCTCAGGCGTGAATCGCCCCTTGCACTGAGCCTTAAGACATCCGTCCTCCTGGCCGATAGAGGCCGGGATGTTCGACGTCGACACAGCCCTGCGCACCCTCGTCGAGTCGGGGGGCTCCGACCTGCACCTCAAGGTCGGGACCACGCCGACCGATGCCGCCTGCACGGCGAGCTCGAGCCGCTCGAGGGCTATCGAGCCCCTGACCGGCGAGGACACCGAGAACGCCTTCCACGACATCGCCGAGGTCCGCTCCCTGACCGAATTCGAGGAGGTCGGCGAGGCCGACTTCTCCTACTCGCTCCCGGGCGTCTCCCGCTTCCGCGTCAACGCCTTCAAGCAGCGCGGCTCGACCTCGATCGTCCTGCCGCGCGATCCCCTTCGAGATCCGCTCGGTCGAGGAGCTCGGCCTGCCCCAGGTCGTCACCGAGCTCGCCGAAGAGCAGCGCGGGATCATCCTCGTCACCGGCACGACCGGCTCGGGCAAGAGCACGACGCTGGCGGCGATGATCGACCACATCAACCGGACCCGCACGCACCACATCGTCACCCTCGAGGACCCGATCGAGTACCTGCACAAGGACAAGGGCTCGATCGTCAACCAGCGCGAGGTCGGCGCCGACACCCAGAGCTTCGCCCGCGCGATGCGCCGCGTCCTGCGCCAGGACCCCGACGTGATCCTGATCGGCGAGATGCGCGACGAGGAGACCGTCCGCACGGCGCTCTCCGCGGCCGAGACCGGGCACCTCGTGCTCTCCACCGTCCACACCCTGGACGCGACCGAGACGATCAACCGGATCATCGACTTCTTCCCGCCCCACCTCCAGCACCAGGCGCGGGTGATGCTCGCCTCGACCCTGAAGGGCGCGATCGCCCAGCGGCTCGTGCCCGACCTGACCGGCGACGGCCGGGTCCCCGCCTCCGAGATCATGATCGTCACCGGCCGGATCCAGGACCTGATCCTCAACCCGGACGAGACCAGCAAGATCTCCGAGGTGATCGCCGAAGGCGGTTACTACGGGATGCGCACCTTCGACCAGTCGCTGCTCACCTACGTGATGGAGGGCAAGATTGCCGAGGAGGTCGCCCTCAGCTACGCCTCGAGCCCCCACGACTTCAAGCTGATGCTCGAAGCGCGCGGCCGGCGGGCCAGCGGCATCGAGCAGCTCGCTGAGGAGGGCGTCGCGTCATGAGGGAGAGGCTGAACAAGGACCCCAAGGCCCAGATGGCGCTGATCGCGCTTCTGCTCGTCGCCGGCGCCTTCCTCTTGATCACTCGCTCGGGGGGCGGCGAAGAATCCGAAGGCGCCGCGACGACGGAAGCGACGGTCGCCGTCGCCGGCACGGGCGTCAGCTCCACCGCCGTCGGCGCGACCCCCGGAGAAGCGGTCGAAAGCGCCGTTCAGGGCGTCGTCGAAGAGGCCTCCTCCAAATCGACCCCGTCCACGGCGCCCGCTGAGGCCGAACTCAACGACCTCGAAGCCCCGAAGCTGCCAAAGGCGGTGGTCGACGCCTACAGGGCGAACAAGACGGTGGTCGTGCTGGTCGTGCATGACGGTGGCATCGACGACGCCTTCACGACCCTCGCCTCCGCGGCGCTGCTCAATGACCCGAACGTCGCGTTGTTCGTCGTTCCCGCCTCGAAGATCTACCGCTACGCGGCGATCTCGCTGGGCGTCGAAGTCTCGCGGGTTCCGGCGCTGATCGTGATGCGTCCGCGCAACCTCAGCAAGGGCACCCCGCAGGCGACGGTCAGCTACGGCCTACAGACGCCTCAGGACGTCAGCCAAGCCGTCAGTGACGCTTCCTACAACGGCCCCGGGGCCACCTACCACCCCGAATGACGATGAGCGCCGTCGAGCCATATCCGGAGCACCTGCGCCCGGTCCCCGACTACGGCCAGGGCGACCCGCCCGTCCACGGCGAGGACGAGGCCGCGGCGACGGTCGCCACCGCGGCGCCGCCGCCTCCCGCAGGGATCCCGGGGCTGACGCCACCGCAGAACCGCGGGCACTCGCGGGGCGCGGTCGTCGACGTGCTCGTCGAGCTCGGCTTCGTCACCCGTGAGGCGGCCGACGCGGCCAGCGAGCAAGCTCGTCTCGACGGCCGCTCGCCGGAGGCGCTGCTTCTCGACCAGGGTCAGATCGGCCCGGAGCACCTGACCCGGGCGATCGCCGAGCGCTATGGCCTCGACTACGTCGACCTCTCCCTCTTCCAGGTCGACATGGGCGCAGCCGCGCTCTTCCCGGTGGCGATGGCACGCCGCTACAAAGCCGTTCCGATCAGCTACCTCGACCAGCGCACGCTGCTGGTCGCTACCGCGGATCCCGCGAATGTGCTCGTCGTCGACGACGTGCAGCTTGCGACCGGGCTCGACTGCGCGGTCGCGGTCGCGACGGAGGAGGACATCGAGTCCCTGCTCTCCCGGCTCGGCATGCTCCAGAACGCGGCCGCCGACGCGATCATCGAGGAACAGGCGGAGGATCAGGAGGACCCCGAAGCGCAGCCCGCCGAGATGAACGTCAGCGCGGGCGACGGCCCTGTGGTCAAACTCGTGTACAGCATCCTCGCGCAGGCGGTGGGGGAGGGGGCCTCCGATATTCACCTCGAGCCCGAAGAGGAGGAGCTGCGGGTTCGCTTTCGTGTCGACGGCGTGCTCAAGGAGTCCGCCCACGTGCCGCGGCGCATGATCAGCGCCGTCGTCTCGCGGCTGAAGATCATGAGCGACCTCGACATCGCCGAGAAGCGCGTCCCCCAGGACGGCCGCGTCAGCGTCACCGTCGAAGGCAGGCGCGTCGACCTGCGCGTCACGACCCTGCCCACCCAGCGCGGCGAGGGGGCGACGATCCGCATCCTCGACGAAAGCAATGCCGAACGCTCGCTCGACGACCTCGGCATGGAGGGCAGCGCCCGGCAGAAATTCGAAGATGCCTTCCGCAAGGCATACGGGGCCGTCCTGGTCACCGGGCCGACCGGCTCGGGGAAGTCGACGACGCTCTACGCGGCGCTATCCGAGCTGAACAGCATCGAGAAGAAGATCATCACGATCGAGGACCCGGTCGAGTACCGAATTCCCGGGATCAATCAGCTCGGGGTCAACCGCAAGGCGGGGCTCGACTTCGCGACCGGGCTGCGTTCTGTGCTGCGCGCCGATCCCGACGTCGTCATGGTCGGCGAGATCCGCGACGGGGAGACCGCGCGGATCGCGATAGAGGCCGCTCTGACGGGCCACATGATGCTGACGACGCTGCACACCAACGATGCGCCGGGGGCGATCGCCCGCCTCGGCGAGATGGGCATCGAGACCTTCCTCACCTCCTCCGCGGTCGACTGCGTCGTCGCGCAGCGCCTCGCGCGTCGCCTCTGTCCCCACTGCAAGGGCAGCGCCGTCCTGCCTGCAGGCGCGCTTGCCGAAGCAGGGATTCAGGTGGATGGGGACGTAGAGGCGTTTGAGCCGGTCGGCTGCGCCCGCTGTGGAAGCAGCGGCTACCGCGGCCGAGTGGGCATCTATTCGGTGATGACGCTCGGCGAGAGGTTGAAGGAGATGACCGTGAACAACGCGCCGGAGCCCGAGATCGCGGCCGTCGCGCGCGAGGAGGGCATGCTCACGCTGCGCGAGGACGGCGTGCTCAAGGTGCGCGACGGAGAGACCAGCCTCGAGGAGGTGCTCCGTGTCACAGCTTGACTTCGATTTTGCGGGCGTGCTGCGCCGGATGGTGGACGTCGGCGCCTCCGACGTCCACCTCAGCCCCGGCTTCCCGCCCGCGATGCGGGACAAGGGGCAGATCCAGCCGATGGAGGGCTTTCCCGTGCTCACCGAGGTACAGACGCGGGAGGTCGTCTACAGCATCCTCAACGACGACCAGCGCAAACGCTTCGAGAACAAGAAACAGCTCGACTTCGCCTATGCGATCCCGATGGTCGCCCGATTCCGCGTCAACTGCTTCTTCCAGCGTGGCACGGTCAGCGCCGCCTTCCGCCTGATTCCGCACGGGATCCCGGCGCTCGACAGCCTCAAGGTCCCGCATGTGCTCCGTGACCTGACCCAGAAACCGCGCGGCTTCATCCTCGTCACCGGCCCGACCGGCTCGGGCAAGAGCACGACGCTCGCCTCGATGATCGACGTGATCAACTGCGAGCGCAAGGACCACATCCTCACCATCGAGGACCCGATCGAGTTCCTGCACCAGCACAAAAGCTCGATCGTCAACCAGCGCGAGATCGGCGCTGACGCCCCCGACTTCGCGCTCGCCCTGCGCGCCGCCCTGCGAGAGGACCCCGACGTGATCCTCGTCGGCGAGATGCGCGACAAGGAGACGATCGCGACGGCCCTCACCGCCGCCGAGACAGGCCATCTGGTGTTCGCGACCCTGCACACCCAGTCGACCGCCCAGACAGTCGACCGGATCATCGACGTCTTCCCCTCCGAGCAGCAGGCGCAGGTGCGCACCCAGCTCTCGATCGCCCTCCAGGGCGTCGTCACCCAGCAGCTGCTGCCGACCGCCGACGAGATGGGCCGGGTCGTCGCCTGCGAGGTGATGATCCCGACCCCCGCGATCCGCAACCTGATCCGCGAGGGCAAGACCCACCAGATCTACGCCGCGGTGCAGACCTCGGGCGCCGTCGGGATGCAGACGATGGACTCCGATCTGGCCCGGCTGGCGCGGGACGGGCTGATCACCCGGGGGCTCGCCGAACAGCGCGCCTCGGTCCCCGAGGAGCTCGTCCGCCTGCTCGGGCCCAGCCCGACTGACGCGCAGGCGGCGGGCTATTCCTACGAGCCCGCGCCCCAGCACCCAAGCTACATACAGGGCGGATAGGCCATGGCCGGCGCGCCGACATTCGCCTTCCGAGCAATGGACGGCACCGGGTTCTCCTCGGCGGGCGAACTGCAGGCCGAGTCCAAGGCCCAGGTCTCCGAGAAGCTGCGCGCCCGCGGGCTGATCGTCCTCGACGTCAGCGAAAAGCGCAACCCGATCAACGTCGAGGACCTGTTCGCCAAATGGCAGGGCGTCGACATGCGCGAGCTGGCCGTCTTCTCGCGCCAGTTCGCGACCCTGGTCGCCTCGGGGATGCCGATGCTGCGCACGCTGCACACGCTCGAGGAGCAGACCCAGGACGACAAGATTCGCGAGGCGGTCGCCGGCGTCAGAGCGGACGTCGAGGCCGGGTCCTCGCTCGAGCAGGCGATGGAGCGCCATCCCAAGGTCTTCGACCGCCTGTTCCGGGCGATGGTCCGCTCGGGAGAGCAGTCCGGTCGTCTCGAGGACGTGCTCGACAGGGTCGCGTTCCAGGTCGAGAAATCGGACGCCCTGCGGCGCCAGGTCAAATCCGCCCTCACCTACCCGGCGCTCGTCTTCGGCTTCGCGGCGGTCGTGCTGGTCGCGATCGTCGCGTTCGTGATCCCCGTCTTCGTGAAGATCTTCGAAGAACTCTCCGCCGAACACCCGGAAGAAAAGGCCGGCCTGCCGATCCCGACTCAGATCTGCGTCACCGCCTCGAACGCGATCACCGGCTACTGGTTCATCCTGATCCCGGCGCTGATCGCGCTCGCCTACGGCTTCGTCAAATGGAAGAAGACCGATCGCGGCCACGAAGCCTGGGACAAGCTGAAACTGAAGATCCCGGCGAAAATCGGCGACGTGATCCAGAAGGTCGCCCTGGCCCGCTGGTCGCGGACCTTCTCCGGCGCCGTCTCCTCGGGCGTGCCGATGCTCCAGGCGATCAAACTGACCGGCGAGACCGCCGGCAACATCGTCGTCGAGCAGGCGATGGACGAGGTCTACGCGTCGGTCAAGCGCGGTGGATCCCTCGCCGGCCCGATCGAGGCGAACCCGATCTTCCCGCCGATGGTCGGCCACATGGTCGCGGTCGGCGAGGAGACCGGCCAGCTGGAGCACATGCTGAGCAAGATCGCCGACTTCTACGAGGCCGAGGTCGACGCCAAGGTGAAGGCTTTGACGGCGCTGATCGAGCCCCTGATGATCGTCTTCGTCGGTGGCATCGTCGGCTTCATCGTGATCTCGATGTACCTGCCGATGTTCAGCATCTACGAACACATCCGCTGAGCGCCCGGGCGCCGAGGGCGGCGAGCAAATGGGTGCGGCTCGGGCGTTGGACGTTCGTTCGTGTCCTGCCGTCGATTAAGCGGTATGCGAGTCCCCCGGGTTGCGCATTTTCGGGTAACCGATGGTGGCGATTACTCGCGCTGTAATGCGGAAAACCGACGGTTTGGGAATTTTCTCCTTGCAGCCCTAAAGGGTTGCGCGCAGGGGTCGATGAGTGTGAGGTAACTGCCAGTGTCTAGGTGCCGCATGTGTGCCCAAGGCAATGGCGCAAACGATAGGTCCATAGGAGGTACCTATGTTGCTCCAGAACCTCCGGGCACGAGTTGGAGCCCGGATCAACGGCGATAGAGAGGCCGGCTTCACGCTGATCGAGCTTCTCGTCGTCATGCTCATCCTGGGAATCCTGGCCGCGATCGCGCTGCCCGCCTTCTTCAACCAGAAGGAAAAGGCCGGCGACGCCAAGGCCAAGGAGAACCTGCACTCCGCTCAGGTCGCGATGGAGACCTGCGGCACGGAAAACGGGGGCAAATACCCGCTCACCGCGTGCACCCAGGAAGCACTCCACAAAATCGAGCCGACCATTCCGGCTTCGGGTGCTCCCTTCACCGTCGTAAAAGGTGAAGAAACCGGCTACACGCTGACCGCTGAAGGCTCGTCCGCGACGCAGCTGTTCACGATCAAAAACGTCGGCTGGCGCACTCACCTTTACCTGTGAAGTCAAAGGCAAGGGCGGCTGTCCCTCGACCGGAAAATGGGGCAAATAGTCCGCTGATCCTAATCGCATCTGGCATGAACAAGCCAAACGCAAGCACCCTCAAGGGGCGGGCCCGCAAGGCCCGCCCCTTGGCGTGTCTGCTGGCTGTCGGCCTCGCCGTGGCGGCCGCGGCGCCGGCGGCGATCGCCGCGGCGCCGCCGACGCCGAACCTCACCGGCACGAATCCCCCCTCTCCGGCAACCGACCTGCGTCCGCGGATTCGCGGCGCCGCCGACGGCGGCGTGATCATCTCCGGCGTCGGCACGCGGATGTTCGGCGGCGGGATCGGGCGGACGACCGAAAACCCCACCTACCTGATCACGATCTACGCCGACGACCAGACCTGTCAGGACGGCGAAGCGATCGTCGCCGAAGGCGAAGCTTCCGAACTGGAGGGGGAAGGGATCCAGGTTGAAAGCGACCTCACGCCCGACTCGGAAACCCACTTCTATGCCAGGCAGACCAACCCTGGCACGCTTGAGACCTTTGGTTGCTCGAATGGCATTGCCTACCGGCAGGTGAGCACCCCTCCGGCGGCGCCGGAATTCACCTCGACGTCTCCCGTTTCCCCGGCCGACGCGAACGCTCCCAGCCTGATCGGCACTGCGCCGGCGGAATCCACCGTGGCGATTTACGACAACCCGGGTTGCACGGGCGCTCCGCTGGCCGAAGGATCGGCCGAGGCCTTCGGCTCGGCGGGGATCGAAGTGACGGTTGCCGACAACACGACCACAGTCTTCTACGGGCAGTCCGCCCTGGCCGGGCTCCACTCGGCCTGCTCGCCGTCCTCGATCGAATACCAGGAGGTGACTCCTGCCGAAGAAGCGCCGGGAGGTGAAGAAGCGCCGGGAGGCGAAGAAGCGCCGGGAGGCGAAGAAGCGCCGGGAGGTGGGCAGCGACCGCCCGGCGAACAGCTTCCGGACCCGCCGGGACGGCCGGCCCCCCCGAAGCTGCGCACGACCCCGGATGGGACCGCCAACGACAACACCCCGATCGTCACGGGCAGGGCGCCGGGACCGGTCAGGGTGGAGGTCTTCGAGGGGGCGGGCTGCCGAGGCGGAGTCGTCGCCGCCGGCTCGGCGGCAGATCTCGGCGCCGGGCTTCCCGTGAGGGTCGCCGACAACAGCACCGTGAGCTTCTACGGGGTCTCGATCGACGGTGGCGGCGATCGCTCGGCCTGCGCGGACCCGGTCACCTACGTCGAGGACTCGACGCCGCCCCGGGTGCGCTTCACCAGCGGCCCC
This sequence comes from uncultured Solirubrobacterales bacterium, assembly GCA_963727615.1. Taxonomy (GTDB): domain Bacteria; phylum Actinomycetota; class Thermoleophilia; order Solirubrobacterales; family 70-9; genus VRUE01. The sequence goes on along the minus strand of CAVSHD010000004.1, from coordinate 314,625 downwards.
GGGGCCAAGACACGCAGGCGGACCGTTCGGTTCACCTTCGCTGACACGTCCAGGGACCCGTCCGTCTCCCTCAGGTGCCGCCTCGACCGCCGTCGCTGGTCCCATTGCAGGTCTCCGTTGCGGCTGCGCCACCTCGGGCGCCGCAGGCACCGGCTGATGGTCAGGGGTACCGACGCGGCCGGGAACGTCGCGCGACCCGTGAAGCGCAGGTTCAAGGTCCTCGCTCCCTAGATGTCCCGCCCAAAGACGTCATGAACGCGGCTGATCGGCGGCCGGTCTCCGATTGAGCCGTGGGGTCTTTGCTGAGAGCAGCCGCTCGGCGACGATCCCCCGCGCCAAGAACCAGTCCAGGCCCCGGCGGGTGAAGTCGGTGACGGTTGCCGCTCGCTCAGGCGAGCCGCGGGTGCGTTTGCCGGAGACCCCGTGGCCGGGCTCCAGGAAGCGCGCATGGCGCTTGGTGTCGATGTGGAGGAGGTTGCCCGGGCAGGGCCACTCGTAGCGCTGGACGGCCTGGCGTGGCTCTCGCGGGCGCCGTGAGCAGCCGCGGCGGCGCAGCGCCCTCCAAGCAGCGCTCGTGGTCGGCCTCGCTCAGCATCTGCGGGCTTGTGTGGGGGCGTGAGGAGCGATCCTGCAGGCAGCTGAGGCTCCGCGCCTCTGCTCCGCGCCGGCCTCCCGCCGGCGCTTGACCCAGGTGTGGGCTGTGGACTTCGCCAGGCGACGCCTCCGTTCGAGGTGAGCGGGGCATCACGGCGCCTCGCGTCTCGGCGCCCTCGGTCGCCCAGGAGCCCTCCGTTCCGCGAGCTGTCCCCTCGTGGCAGAAGGGAGCCGCGCCGTGGGGAGCCGCCCGGGAGGCGACCGCCGCGGCGGTCGGTAGAACTCCGGGTTCGATGGTTACCCCTTACGCCCGATGACGACTGGGCCAGGCCGATGACGACGGCCGCCTGGACAGCGTTCGCGTTCATCGCGGGCCTGGTCGCCGGGAGCTACGCGACGGCCGTTGCGCATCGGGTGCCGCGCGGGATCTCGACGGTGCTGCCGCGGTCTGCCTGTCCGGCCTGTGGCGCCCCGATCGCCGCCTACGACAACGTCCCGATCTTCGGCTGGTTGCTCTTACGCGGGCGGGCGCGCTGCTGCGGTGCCGCGATCTCGCCGCGCTATCCGCTGACGGAGCTGATCGTCGGGTTGCTCTTCGCCGCGACGGCCGTCGTCTACCGGCACGAGCCGGCCGAAGCCGTGCTCGGCTTCGTATTCGTGACGATGCTGGCTGCCGTGACGCTCACCGACGTCGAGCAGCGCCTGATTCCCAACAAGATCCTCCTCGTCGGGTGCCTGGTCGGCCTCGCGATCGCGGCGGCGACCGACCCGGCAGGACTGCCGGAGCGGGTGGTTGCCGCCGCCGCCGGGGGTGGTGTGATGTTCCTGGTCGTCCTCGCCTACCCGGCGGGCATGGGGCTCGGCGACGTCAAGCTGGTCGCGACGATGGGTCTCTTTCTCGGCCGCGCCCTCGCTCCGGCGGTGCTGGTCGCGCTCCTCGCCGGCAGCGTCGTCGGGCTGGCGATGATCGCGCGCCACGGGGCCCAGGCGCGCAAGATGGCGATCCCGTTCGGGCCCTTCCTGGCGCTGGGGGGGGTCGTCGGCCTGCTGGTCGGCGACCGGCTGGTCGACCTCTACCTTGGCTGAGCGGCGGTGTTCTCGACGGCAGCCGCGCTCTGGCCGGAAGGGCGTTCGCGGCCCTTCGGTTCGCCGAGCGGCGCCCGATTCAGCTTGTCGGTTTCGACGAGCTTGATCTTGAGCAGCTCGATGCGGAAGATGCGCTTGTTGCCGCCGTAGACGAAGGTCTCCGGGACGCCCTTTTCGAGCGCGATCATCTCGCAGGTTTCTCCGCCCAGCACGCAGGTGGCGTCTCCGAAGACCGCGGTCACGTTCGACGAGACGAGCATCAGCGCCTTCTTTTCGTCGCCGCTCGGCCCGATGAAGACGGCGGCGGGGGTCTCCCGACCGGGGAGCATCGTCAGCTCGGGCAGGTTCCGGCGGACGGTCGGCTTCTCCTTGCTCGGCTTGCCGTTGGTGGAGACCGGCACGACGCGCACGTCGATCGACCAGGAGTAGTACTTGACTTCGTGGGTGGTGTGCGGTGAGTGGGCTTCTTCACCGCCGCTCGAGGGCGGACTCGATTGTCCGCCGCCCCCGCCTTCGGGTGACGTCGCTTCCGTGCCGCCGACCGTGGCGCCTCCGCCACCCGTCGTCGTGCCGGCCTTTTCGGCGTCGGCAAACTGCTGCTTGAAAGGATCCTTCGCCCGCAGCCCGTTCAGCCGCTTGCGGTAGTCGCGAAGCCCCGGCAGGCTCTTGGAGACGACGATCCGGCTCGCCGAGGCGGGTTCGGCCGTCTGCCCGAGCTCGGCCGTCGCATTCGGTTCGACCGTTTCGCTGAGCGCGATCGGCACGGCGACGATGGCGACCAGGAGGACGATGACCAGCGGCAGCAGATGCCGTTCGTCGAGCTCGTAGTAGGCCTCCCTGAGGAAGACCGGGACCTTGACGTCGGACAACCGCCTGGGCAGCTTGATCTCCGGGCCCTTCTTGAGGAAGTTCATTTTGCCCCGCCGATGCTCGCGGACGGGGTTCCTTCGGTTGTTTCGGCGGTTTCGGCGGCTTCGGTCGCTTCTTCGGCGGCGCCGGCGGCTCCTCCTTCGCCGGCGGCGGCCTGCGTGGTGCCGGTCAGCCCCTGTCCGGGCGGCGAGACGTAGGTCGTCACCGAGAAGTGGGCTTCCAGGTTCGGGAAGCCGGAGTGGCTTTCGGAGAGCGAGAAGCCGTTGATCGTGACCAGGCGCCCGTCGACCTTGACCTCGGAGCCCTTCGTGCGGACCAGGTCGTCGATGCCCTTGATGAAGTCGGCTACGTGGAAGAAGCTTCCGGTGAACAGCAGTTCGTAGGGCATCACGCCGAGCCCGGCGGAGCCGATCGTGGCGCCGAGGGGCAGCAGGGCGGCTTCCGCCTCGGTCGGGCTGGCCGCGGGAGCTCCGCCTTCGGTTGCGGCAGCGGTTTCGCTGCTCGCCTCGGAGGACAGCTGGATCGAGTCGAAGGTGTTGTCGGACTTTTCAGCGACGGTGTTGACCTGGACCAGCAGCGACGCCGTGTCGTCGCCGACCGGGACCGCCTTGCCGAGCAGGACCAGCTGCCGGTAGTTCTTCGGAAACCGTTCCTTGGCGGCTTCCGCCGCGGCGAGCTGGGACTGCGTCTGCGAGAGGGCCACGCGCTGTTCTTCGGCCTGGCTGCCGAGTTCGTCCCGTTCCTTCGTCTTGGGGCTGAGCAGTGTCATCCAGAAGGCGACGGCGGCGACGACCACGACGATGATCGCGATCAGCGTTTGTCTCGAGCCGGAAGCCTTCATCATTCGCTCGTTTCCGCGGGAGTTGTCGGCGCGGCATCGAAAGCGGCGACGATCTGAAACTGGGGAATCCAGGGGCGGGTCTGGCAGCCGGCGCCGCTGGCCCCGGACGCTTCGCCTCCGCCCCCTTCGCTGCTGCCTTCGGCGAGCTTCGAGAATTCCATCGCCACCCGTGTCACCCCGTCGATGTCGCGCAGCGCGGAGACGAAGCCGGCGACCGAGTCCTGGCTGTGCCCGCAGCCGGTGATTTCGATCGCCGGGCCCGGCGCGCTGCCGCGCAGCGAGCTCGCCGCGCCGCCGTTGACCGAGACGGCCGGGTTGACGCTCCCGGACAGGCTCGTCAGCCAGATGTCGTTCGGCAGTATCAGGGCCAGTTCGCGCATCACCCGTTCCCAGTCGAAGCGGCTGTCGGCGAGGCTCGAGACCGTCGCCGTGCGGCTCGCGTGGGCTTCTTCGAGCTTGGTGTAGGCGGCGAGCTTCGACACCTGCGCCGCGGCGGCGCTGTTTTCCGCCTGCAATTCGGTGATTTCGGCCTTGCTCGTCGAGATTTCGTTGTTGGTGGAGACGAGCAGTGCGACGCCCGCGAGAAGGATCACGAGAGCGCCGATGAGCACGTAGCCGAGTGGCCCGCCCGGCTTGCGGGCGCCCAGCCGCTGGTTCTCGGGGATCAGGTTGATCGGTCGCATCTCAGTTCTCCAGCGCCATGCCGTAGGAGAGGGTCAGGCGGGCGGCCTGACCGGGTTGCAGGTTGGCCAGCGCAGCCGGCGTGCCGGCCAGAAGGGGAATGCCGAGCGACTGCTCCAGGCGCTCAAGGAGGCCCGGGATCGTGTTGCCGGGGCCGCCGAGGACGACTCGCTCGATCGGCACGGCTCCGTCCTGGGCCTTGTAATAGTCGAGGGTCAGCCGCAGCTCGTCCTGCACGGAGGAGGCGCCGGCTTCGAGCGCCCGCCGGGTCGTCGCGACCGCCCCCGGATCGCCCTCCAGCGACTCGAGCGGGCCGAGGAGGCCGACGTGGTCGATCCACATCTGGGCATGGTCGCGGCTCAGGCCGGTCTCCTCGACGAGGCCGCCGAGGATTGTCTCCATGCCGGTTGGGGCAACCCGGGTGAAGAGGCAGGAATGACCCTTGGCGACGGCGAGGTTGGTCGTGTCGCCGACGTTGGCGTAGAGGGTGGCTCCGGCGGCTGGTGCGTCGCCTGCTGGGGCGGGCACCGTGGTGGTCTCGCTGAGCGCCCGGATCATCCCGAAGGCGGAGAGGTCGATGCCCACCGGCTGGAGCCCGGCCTTGCGAAGGGGCGCAAGCGAGGCCTCGATCATCTCGCGCCGGGCGGCGACGACCATCACGTCGATCTTCGGCCGCGAGTCCTCGCCGTCGCTCGTCGCGCCTCCGACGACGCGGTGATCGAGGACGGCCTGGTCGATCGGCATCGGGATCTGTTCCTGCGCCTGGAAGCGGATCGCGGCGTCGAGCTCCTTCGGGTCCTCGATCGCGGGCAGGCGCAGCGTGCGGACGACGACTCGCTGATTGGCAATGCCAAGCCGGACCCGCTTTGACAGCTTGTTTTCGGAGAAGAGCTGCTTGAGGCCGGCGCTCAGCGCATCGGAGTCGGCGACCTCGCCGTCGTGGAACGCCTCCGGCGCCAGCGGCGCGAGCGCCGTGGCCGAAACGCGCAGGGAGCCGTTCGTGCGGACTTCGGTCGCGGCGATGCTTCCGGTCTCGATCTCGAGGCCGACCAGCGCCTTCTCTTTTTTCCTGGCGATCTGCATGGCTGGACGAATGGTCTATCGGCAGGCTGGGCCGATTCCTGGAGTCCGCAAGCCGTGATTCATGGGCACGCCGCGGTCTCCTGCCTCCGCGCATCCGCACGCAGAGGCCTCCGCGCGGACGCGCAGAGGCCCTCAGCCGGCGGTCTCGCGACCGACGACCCAGTCCGACTGAACCGGCTCGATGAAGCTCGGCGGCTCTATCGTTTTGAGCCGTTCGTCGTAGTTGTAGTTCTTGAGGAAGCCCGTCCCGCCGGAGGTGCCGACGGCGCCGCGGTAGTTCTGGGCGATCGCGCCGATCACCGTGAGCGTGCCCAGCGAGTCGCCGGAGCGGTAGTTGTCGACGATGAAGGAGTGGTTGATGGCAAGGAGCGCCGCTTCGATGGTGACGTCCTCGATCGTCCCCGGGCCGTTGACTTCTTCGGTGCGTTCTTCGTAGTAGCAGGAGCCGTGGCGGGGGCAGACGCGTTCGTAGCTGACCTTGACTTCGATCGGGTGGTAGATGCGGATGAAGTTGTTGGCGATCAGCCCGAGCATCGATTCGGCACCGCTGTGGGTGAGGTTGCCGTCGATGATGATGTCGTTGCCGGCGGCGATCGTCAGTGGCTTCGAGTAGGTCCCGTGCACGTAGACGTTGCCGCATTTCGAGGTTTCTTCGTATTCGTTCTTGAACGGTGAGTAGAGGCCGCCGCAGGATTCGTTTTCGACGTAGACGACTCCATTGGGCGGCAGCGAGCCCGAGTAGGCGACGTTCGTGGTGCAGGTTTTGCCCCTGCCGACCGTCATCGTGGCGCCGTTGAGGCAGATTCGGACCTGCCCTTTGAACCTGAAGGTCGATTCTGCGATTTCCGCAAGCTGGGAGTTCGTTTCCGGTGGCTTCAATTCCGGGGCGTTGGCGACTTCGGTGCCCTTGAATTCGTTGCTATTGCCGCTGCAGTAATAGCAACCGGAATTGGGAATGTCCTTCGTCTGGTACCAGGCGTGAGGCGGAGTTCCGTGGGCCGATTCGCTCATCTCAATCGGGTCGCCGGGATTGCGGCCTAGCTGAGGTTCGCCGTTGATGGCAAATGTGTCATTGGTGTGCATTGGGCCCTTGATTTCGTCGCCGGTGACAAATGAGATCACATCGCAGTATTCGTACGTATGGGGAATCCTCGATTCGTAGCGTCCTTCGCGAAGCGTCTTCGAGCACTGTTCTTCCGCCCATTTGATCGTTTCCGAGTTGGGACCGTAGGTGACTGGGTCGGAGGTCTCGAGCTGGGTGAAGTAGACGTAGTCGAGGAAGCTCGCCGGCTTGAAGGTGGCGACGATCGACGACTTGGCTTTTTCGTAGAAGCCGGTGACGCGAACCCGGAACGTGCCTTTCATCGGTTCGGTCGACTGCAGCATGCTCGCGGTCGCGGAGTTGATGTTGGTCGAGTCGCAGGCCGGCTTGCCGTTGCCGGGGATGAGCTCGATCGCGTATTCGGCAGCTGTGCTCCCCGGCACCTTGCGCTTCTTCGTCGTCGACCCCTGCTGGTTGACGGGCGCCGAGACGTTGGTGCACTTTGCCCAGTAGCCGTTGTCGACGTGCAGGTGATAGGCGTATTCGTCGATTCCCGCCTTGGCGGCTTCATAGGCCTGTTTCTGTTCGAAATCGCGCAGCCCGGAATGGGTGTCGCCGTTGACCGCGGCAATGGCGACGGCGGCCAGCATCGCGACCACGGAGATTCCGATCACGGTCGCGATCATCGTGAAGCCGTCCTCGGATTTGGCGCGCGTCACTGACATGGCGGGGCCGTCGCCTTTTCGTTGAAGGAAGGTGGGGTGAGGCGCAGGGGCACTGAGTCCCTGATGCTCGTCGTGCTGCCGCTGTCGCTGACGGGGGTCGAGAGGGGGCTTGCGCTCAGGCCGATCCGCACTTCGACCACGCTCCCCGCCTGGGTGCTGGTGAGGCCGCTTGCCCCGGGCACGATTTCCCCGACCGTGGCGGTGCCGGTCGACCCCTGATAGGTGAAGATCGATGTGCTGGGTGAGATCGGCGCGACCTTCGTAACCAGGATCGTCGTCGCCGCTGTCCCCGCGTAGGTCGTGTTCGGGTAATAGCCGGTCCCGGCGTAGTCGTATTGGGTGAGCGTGCCGCCGCTGTACTTGATTTCCGTCTTGGTCGGCACCGGGGCCACCTGCGACCCCTGCGACCCGACCGAATGGATGAAGCGCAGCGTCGTCCCCGAGCTGCCTTCGAGCACAGGCGTCGCTTTCGGCGCGACGCAGGCGGAGTGCAGCTGTTCGACGATCCGGGTCACGGCGATCCTTCCGCGCTGCGTGGCTTCCACCCTGGCGCTGACTCGGGCCGAGCCGTGCAGGACGACGATGATGATCAGCGAGAGGGTCGCCATGACGACGATTCCCGCCGACGTCGCAACCAGGAGCTCGACCAGCGTGGTGCCGCGCTCGCCGCCGAGCCCTTCGATCTGGCCTTCGTTCCTCAGCATTGCCTGCTGTACCCGCTTTCGGATCCCGGGCCGGAGAGGTTGAGGCTCTTGGTCACGGTCGAGGTCAGTGTTTCGATCGAGACGTTGTTGGCTCTTAGGCGGTGGTAGGTGTTGTAGAAGTAGGCGGACGCGCAAATGTCGTACGTGCTCCATGGAACGGCCGGGGTCAAGGGGCCCGTGGTGGTCGCGCTCTGGTGGCCGTTGGATTCCGTCGTGTATTCGTAATCGCCGGCGGAGCAATTGTCGTCGGACAGGGTGACCTTGGCGCCCTGGAGCCTGGTGCTCCCGTTGGTGACGGTCACTTCCAGGGTCGGCATGCGAACCTGGGAGGACGTCACGGTCCCGGCGGCGAGAACGGTTGCGCTGGCGTACGCTTCCGTGGTGGTGGTGGGAGGCCTGTCCCCTTCGCAGGGGCCGGGGTAGACGGTATACGCCGTCTTGGCGGGGAACATGGAGGCGATCACCGAGTACTTGGTCGAGCCGACTTCTTCGAGGGTCGGTTCAAATCTCGCGGCGGTGCTGCCCACTTCCGCGTTGTAGGCGGCGATGTACTTGGGCACGACTCCGTAGGTGGTCGAGCCCAGTTTGTAGACGATGGGGACCCGCAGCGTTCCGGGGCGGTCGTAGAGCAGGGGCAGGCGCTGCGTCTGGTTGCCCGAGACCTGGACCGACTGGCTCGCGGGGGGTTTGCCGAACTTGTCGACGAGGCCGACGCCGCTCGGCGTGAGCGTGTAGGAGCCGGCCGGCAGGTCGGCGAAGATCGCACAGCCGTTTTCGTCGGTTTCGCCGCTGAAGTTGCCAGTCCCTGTCCCGGTGAGGACGAGGCCCGCCAGACCTTGACCCTGCGCGTTGGTGGCGGCGATCACCAGGCTTCCATGAGCGGGGTCAAGCGAGCCGTTCGACGGGGAGATGATGCTCTGCAGGGTGATCGGAGACCCCTTGCCGCTCTCTTGGCGGACGGTCGAGGTGATCCGCACGTAATCCGGGCTCGATTCGTTCTCGGCGCAGGATGCTGTGCCCGAGCTGTTGTTCACGAAGGCGGCGCTCGATTCGACTTCGAGCGCGGTGCCGTTGAGGGTCACGGGGCGGACTTCCTTCAGGTGGGTGAGGGACGAGATCCGCATCGACCGCATCCGCGCCTGGTCTTCCTGGGCCGCGGCGTACTCCTGCGTCCGGACTCGCTGCTGGTTGGCGGAGCGGGTCGAGGCCGTCATCAGGCCGAGCACGGCGGAGCCGACGATCACGATCAGCAGGGCGCTGACCAGGACCTCGATCAGGGCGAAGCCGCTTTCGGCAATGGGCTTCGGTCGGCCGGTCGTCGGACGCATGGACATCCATCGGATATCGGGCCCGGATGCTTTAGCCGCCGGCCTCTCGCAAATCGCTTCCCACAGCGAGTTGGCCAATGCTTCAATAAGTGAAGCTATGGCGCTACACTTCCTGAAGTGCCATTTTCGCGCCCCGCAACGATCAGATGAGCGCCCTGTCCAACTCCCGCTGTCCCGTCTGTCGCACCGCCGACATCGTCTGCGGCAAGTGGACCCTCCTGGTGATCCGCGACCTCGCCGAGGGCTCGAGCCGGTTCTGCGAGCTGGAGCGCTCGCTCGAGGGAATCAGCCCGCGCACCCTTTCGCTGCGCCTGCGGGCACTCGAAGCCGAGGGTGTCGTCGCTCGGCACACCTTCCCGGAGGTGCCACCCCGGGTCGAGTACGCGCTGACCGAGAAAGGCGAGGCGCTGGTCCCGTTGATCGAGGACATGCGGCGCTACGGCCTGCGCTGGCTGGTTGACGAGGCCGAGCCCGTGCCGGCCGGCGTCTAGAACGAACGTCCAGCCGCCCTTCTGCAAGGAGTCGTGCACTCGCAGGAGCGCCGCCCGGGGAGCGGAAGCGGGGGGCGTGCGTGACTTTCTCCTCAACGAGGCGCTGAAGCGGCTGGCCGCGGACGCCGCCGTCAGGCTCAGCGCCCTGGTCGCCGCCGGCGAGCAGATCCCCTTCGACGTCGCCGAGCAGGACGGCCCCGAGTCCGCCTTCTATCTGTATGAGCCCTTGACCTCGCGCTTCGTCCTCGAGCGCGAGGATGAGCTTCGCTCGCTGCCCTCGTTCGTCCCCGCCCGCGACGCCGTCGACGCGGCCGGCGCCGCCGCTCCCTTTCTCGAGTCCTACGGCGAGCGGGTGCCGGCCGACCCCCGCGAGCGCGCCGCCCGCATGCTCGTCGTCTTCCTCTCCTCGCTCTGGGAGGGCAGCACCGAGTTCTCGCTCGACCGCGCGCGGCTCGATCGGGCCCTCGCCACTCTCGATGCGGAAGCCCGCGACGCCGACGACGCCGAGGTGCTGATCGCGCCGGTGGTCGGCCTGAAGATGGCGCCGCCGAACCTGCAGCTGCCCCACGGGGTGCGCCTGATTCGCGCCGACGCGATCGAGGCGCCGATCGAGGCGATGCGCAGCGACGGCATGGGCCGGGTCGCCTGGGAGCCCCAGTACCTGGCCGTCGCCGAGCAGGACGACGGGCCCGGCTCCGCCGAGTCGGCGATGCACCAGCTTCGGGAGCTGATCAGCGTCATGCGCCTCTTCAAGGCCGGCGGCATCGGCCTCGGCCCGTACGCCTTCGCCCCTGCCGGGTCCGGGCGCTGGAAGCGCCTGGCGACGGGCGCCCCGGCGACCAGGAGGGACGGCTACCTGATCTCTCAGGAGGACGCCGAGCGGCTCGCCGACCTTGCGGTCACCCTCGAGGCGCGGCCCGACCCCGACGGCGCCCTCTCCTGGGCGGTCGCCCGCTTCGAGATGGGCTGCGCCCGCGAGAGCGCGCTCGAGGGGCTCAGCGACTACCTGCTCGCCCTGCGCTCCGTGCTCGAGGGGCACGGCCCTGTCGGCGCCTCGTTGCCGATGCGGGCGGCTGCCCTGATGTCCGCCGACGGGACCTGCGACCGGGTCGAGGCCCGCGGCCGGGTCGAGGCGGCGCTCGAGTTGGAGCGCGCCCTGATGAATGGGAGCAGCACGCGGGGAGGGGTCGAGCTGGCCGCCTGGATCGAGGAGGGGGCCCGCCGCGTCCTGCGTGAGGCCGCCCTCGGCGAGCTCGGAGCCGACCTCAACACCGCCGCCGACGAGTCCCTGATCGCCACCGGCCTCGCCGCCGGCGACATGGACATCACCGTGAGCGCGATCTCGCCCGAGCCGACTCCCGGTGCTTCACCCGAAGCGCCAAAGGCGGTTGATGGCTCGCCCTCTCGGTTCCCGCCCGAAATGCCCGGACGCGAAGCGGAGGACATTTCGGTGATTCAAGAGACGTCGCCCTCGCCCGACGACGATCGAAATCTGACTCTCTCGGAGGAGGGCGAGGGCCCTGCCGGGAACGTCCAAGGTCATGAGGAGGACCCGATGACAGACGACGACACCCGGATCATGGAGCCGGTTCCAGGCGAGGACGAGATCCGCATCACGGCGACCAACTGGCTCGAGGAGGTATCGAGCGAGGAGGGGACCATGGAGTGGACCGCCGCGCAGGGCGACATCGGCAATCGCGAGCGGGTCGATACGCCGCGGGTCCGGCACCTCTTCCAGGTCCCCGAGGACGCGGACTGGGAGGTCCGCGAGCTCGACTACGACCACTACAACCGCCACACGGGCTAGCTTCGCGTCTTCAACTTCCCAGCCCGGCGGCCAGCGCCTCGCGCTCCTCGCTGCTGGCGAACAGGTAGCGGTTGACCTGAGCCAGGCCGGCGAGGTCGTGGACGTCCTCGTCCAGGTACGGGACGCGGATCACCCCCTGGCTGCGCAGCTCCCGCGCCAGCCGCTCGATGTTGGCCGCGTCGCGCTCGGCCAGCGCCTGGTAGTCGGCGAAGTTCTCGGCGACCCGGCGCGCCAGGCCCTCGTCGCCGAGCACGTTCTCGAGCGCCGCGGGCAGGCCGGCGTCGCCGCCGCGCAGGCCCTCGGCCGGGTAGTGGACCTTGTTGACGATCACGCCGCCGAAGGGCAGCTTCGCCTCGACCAGCTTGCGGTGGAAGTAGACCGCCTCGTCGACCGGCTCGCCCTGGGGCCCGCAGACGACGAGGAAGCAGGTCCGGGGGTCCGCGAGCAGCTTGTTGACCCGCTTGGCCCGGGCCTGGAAGCCGTCGACCATGCCGCTGAAGGCGTTGAAGAACTCGGCCAGGTCGGCGAGCAGGTCGAAGCCGACGATCCGCTTCAGCACGCCGAGCGCGACGCTCGCGCCGCGCCCGGCGACGCGGGCGGCGAGCCCCGTCGGCCTCATGAACATCCGCAGGGACCGGCCTTCGATGAACTGCGTCAGCCGGCGGGGGGCGTCGAGGAAGTCGAGCGCGTTCCGAGTCGGCGGCGTGTCGAGGACCAGGAGGTCGTAGCGGCCTTCGCTGTGCAGCTCGAAGAGCTTCTCCATCGCCATGTACTCCTGCGAGCCGGCGAGCGCGCTGGAGATCTGCTGGTAGATCCGGTTTTCGAGGACCCGGTCGCGGGACTCCTCGTCCGGAGCCTGGCGGGCGACCAGCTCGTCGAAGGTCGCCTTCGCGTCGAGCATCATCGCCCATAGCTCGCCCTTCATCTCGACCCCCTGGGCCTCGAACAGCCTCGGGTCGACCCGCCTCGCCTCGTTGTCGAGCTCCTTCAGGCCGAGCGAGTCGGCGAGGCGCTTCGCCGGGTCGATCGTCAGCACGCAGACCCTGAGGCCGCGGGCCGCCATGCCGCTCGCGATCGCCGCCGATGTCGTCGTCTTGCCGACCCCGCCGGAGCCGGCGCAGATGCAGACGTCCTTGCCCGCGAGGATCTCATCGACCGAGGGCATCAGCCGAGCTTCCTGGCCAGCGCTCGGGCCGCGTCGACTCCGAGCTCGGGCTCGAAGAGAAAGGGGAGAGTTTTCACCGGCGCCTCGACCCGGCGCCGCAGGCGGGCGAGCTGGGCGCGCTGCGAGCGAGCCCGGCCGTGCTCGGAGACGGCGGCCCGGGCCGCCGCCCGAACCGCGCCGTCCCCCTTTTTGGTGAGCTCGGCGAGGCGCTCGGCCTCCTCGTTGGAGAAGCGCTGGGGGTAGAGGCCGTTCATGTAGACGCGGTCGACCGCGACCCCGACCTCGGAGCGCAGGTCGCGCTCCAGCGCCGCCGACTCGTTGACCGGCATCTCCTCCGGCAGGGCGACGATCGCCGCCCCGGTGTGGTCCTGGTCGGTGATCAGCCGGTTGAGCTGCTCGGCCTGGGAGTGGATCGGCCCGACCCGGGCGATCGCCGCGAATGTCCGCGGCGTCTGCAGGAAGCCGATCCCGTGCCCGGTCGCCGGTGCGTCGACGATCACGAGGTCGTACTTGCGGCCGCTCTTGACCTTGCGGTCGAGCTGCGCCAGCTCCCAGATCTTGCCGATCGTGACCAGCTCCTTGAGGCCGGGCGTGGCGGCGGCGAGGTAGTTGAAGACGCGGCTGCGGAAGAGCATGTCCCGCATCGCCCTGACCTTGAGCTGGAGCAGCACGTACTCGCGCATCGAATCGTCAGGGTCGATCGAGATCGACCAGAGGTTCTCCTCCATCTCGATCTCGTGGAAGCCGACCTCGGTGTGGTCGAACATCCGCGAGGCGTTCTCCTGCGAGGCGACCTCGCAGACGATCGTCCGCTTGCCCTCCTGTGCCGCCCGCAGTCCCAGAGCGACAGCGACGGTGGTCTTGCCGACGCCGCCCTTGCCTGTGACGAAGACCAATCGCTTGTCGAGCAGCTCGGGGATCGGGCAATTCCTAGCAATTTCGCCGCCCGGCAGGAAAAGCGGTGGGTCATGCGAATACCGGCGCAATGGGATTCCTAAGCCGCAAGAACAAGGCCCCGGTCGTCGACGAGCCGCATCCGATGGAGCAGGAGCTCGAGGAGATGGAGCGGGTCGTGCCCGAGAAAGGGCCCGACCTCCCTACCGCGGGTCCTGTCGCCGAGGAGAGCGCCTCGTCCTCGCAAGCCGCGGGCGAGGCCCCCTCCTCGACACCACCCGCGGAAGAGGCGCCGCGGACCGCCGCAGCACCGGCCGCTCCGGCGGCTGAAGCCGAGAAGCGGGACGTTGAAAGCGACGAGGAGCCGGAGCGGATGAAGGCGAGCGAGCTGATCGCGCCCTCGCGGCACGAGGAGCCGGCGGAGAAGCCGGCGGAGGAGGTCGCGACCAGGCACGCCGAGGTGATCGCCTTCGCCAACCAGAAGGGCGGCGTCGCCAAGACGACGACCACCCTCAACCTCGCGGTCGCATTCGCCGAGACCGGCCGCAGGGTCCTCTGCATCGACCTCGACCCGCAGGGCAACCTGACGATGAGCCAGGGGATCGACCCCGACAAGGTCGAGAAGAGCCTCTACGACGTCCTCGTCAACGACATGCCGATCTCCGAGATCATCCAGCACCGCGAGATCGACATCGCGGTCGCCTCGATCGACCTCGCCGGCGCGGAGATCGCGATGAGCACGAAGATCGGCCGCGAGCGCTCGCTCGAGAAGGCGCTCAAGGAAGTCTCCGGGGACTACGACTTCGTCTGCATCGACACGCCGCCGAGCCTCGGGCTGCTGACGATCAACGCGCTGACCGCGGCGACCAAGGTGATCGTCCCCGTCCAGTGCGAGTATCTGTCCATGCGTGGTCTGGTCCAGCTCCAGAACACGCTGAAGATGATCCAGGAGAACCTCAATCCGGAGGTCAGAATCGAGGGCATCCTGCCGACGATGCTCGATTCCCGCACGGTCCACGCCAAGGAGGCGGTGGAGATCCTCGAAGAGAACTTCGGCGACCTTGTCTTCAAGTCGCGGATCAAGAAGGCGATCAAGTTCGCCGAGGCGCCGGTGAAGGGTGCCAGCGTCCTCAAGTACGATTCCGAGAGCAGCGCCGCGAGCTACTACCGCGACTTGGCGAAGGAGGTCTTGGCGAATGAGTCGGCGTAAGCGGGCGAGCATGCGCGAGGGTCCCCTCGCCGATCTCTTCCGCTCGACATCCGACGATTCGGGGACCGATGAGCACCGGCCGGCGGGTCCTGTCGCCGAGGAGAGCGCCTCGTCCTCGCAAGCCGCGGGCGAGGCCCCCTCCTCGACACCACCCGCCGGAGGAGCGCCCGAGGAGCCCCGCTACGGCCGGGAAGACCCGGCCGATCGCGTCGTCGACGAGGGTTCGGGTGATGGCGAAGCCCCGCCCTCGCCCGACGACGATCGCAATCTGACTCCTTTGAAGGAGGGCGAGGGCCCTGCCTCCCCCCCCGAGCGGCTTCAGCGAGTCTTCTCCGAGCAGCCGCAGCAACGCCGTGAGGTCGAGCCGATCGTCGAGGCGCCGCGCTACGGACGCGAGGATCCCGAGTATGCGCCGCCGGGAAGCGGCGAGCCCCACACACCGGTGATCCGCGTGGTCGGCGTCGGCGGTGCCGGCGTCAACGCGATCAACCGCATGGTCGAGGCGCGCGTCCCCGGAGTCGAGTTCATGGCCGTCAACACCGACCTCCAATCGCTTCAGGTCTGCGTCGCCGATGTCACGGTCCACATCGGTGAGGAGCAGACGCGCGGCCTTGGCGCCGGCGCCGACCCGGAGGTCGGGCATCGCTCCGCCTTCGAGGAGCAGGACAAGATCAAGCGCCTGCTGAAGGGCTCCGACATGGTCTTCGTCGCCGCCGGTGCCGGCGGTGGCACCGGCTCGGGCGCGGCCCCCGTCGTCGCCCGCCTCGCCCGTGAGGTCGGGGCTCTCACGGTCGGCATCGTCACCAAGCCGTTCAGCTTCGAGGGGTCCCGCCGTGGCAACCAGGCCGGCCGGGGGATCGACGCGCTCGCCGCCGAGGTCGACACGCTGATCGTCGTCCCCAACGACCGCCTGCTCGAGGTGCTCGACCAGCAGACGTCGATGGTCGAGGCCTTCCAGGTCGCCGACGACGTGCTTCGCCAGGGCGTCCAGGGGATATCCGACCTGGTGACGCTCCCCGCCGTGATCAACCTCGACTTCGCCGACGTGCGGACGATCATGTCCGAGGCGGGCCGGGCGTTGTTGGGGATCGGCATGGGGAGCGGGGAGGGGCGGGCGATGCTCGCCGCCGAAAAAGCGATTTCCTCACCCCTGCTCGAGACCTCGATGGAGGGCGCTCGCTCGATCCTGCTCTCGATCACCGGCGGCGAGGACCTCTCGCTGGTCGAGGTCAGCGAGGCGGCCAAGCTGGTCGGCGAAGCCGCCCATCCCGACGCCAACATCATCTTCGGAGCCAACGTCGACGAGGCGCTCAGCGACCAGGTCTGGGTGACCGTCGTCGCGACCCGCTTCGACGGGCGCCAGCCGCCGCCCCGCCGCGCCGCCGAGCCGACGATCACCCGGACGAAGAAGGACGCGGGCCGCTCGGGCCGCCGTTCGGGGCGTCCCGACGAGCTCGGCATCGACGTCCCGGAGTTCCTCCCCGGCTAGGCCCCACGGGCAGCGGCGAGGCTCATGCGAGGCGTCGTCGCCGCTGGCCATCCGCTCACGGCAGAGGCCGGGGCATCGGTTCTGCGCGAAGGCGGCAACGCCGTCGACGCCGCTGTCGCCGCGGTGCTCGCCTCTTTCGCGGTCGAGAGCCCACTGACCGGCTTCGGGGCCGGCGGCTTCATGCTCGTCCATCGGGAGTCGGCCGAGCCGAGTGCCGCCGGCGAGGCGGAGACGACCCTGATCGACTTCTTCGTCTCCGCCCCCGGCAGGGACGGGATCGAGCGCGGGGCCGAGCTGGTCGGGGTCCCGGTTCACTTCGACGAAGAGACGATCCAGACCTTCTACGTCGGCCCCGCCTCCTGCGGAGTCCCGGGGACGGCAGCCGGGCTCGAGCAGGCGCTCGAGCGCTTCGGCTCGGCGCCCGCCGGGGACCTGGTCGGGCCGGCGGTGAGGCTGGCGCGCGAGGGCGCCCCCGTCAACGCCGAGCAGGCCTACATCCTCGACATCCTGGCGCCGATCCACCGGCGCCTCCAGGGCACCCGAGAGCTCTACGCGCCGAGCGGGCGCCCGCTGCGGGAGGGGGACGTGTTCCGCTTTCCCGAGCTCGCCGAGGGGCTTGAACGGTTCGGTGCCGAAGGCGCGGCACCGTTCTACCGCGGCGAGGTCGCGGAGGCGCTGTCCGCACACGTGGTCGAGCACGGCGGCACCCTCGGCCCCGCCGACCTCGCCGGCTACGAGGCGATCGAACGCCGCCCGATCCGGGTCCCCTTTCGGGGCAGGGAGGTCCTGACCAACCCGCCGCCCTCCTCGGGCGGGATCCTGATCGGGTACTGCCTCGGGCTGCTGGAGCGGATGGGGGAAGGCAGCGGGCCGGAGCAGCTCGTCGCCGCGATGGGAGCCGCCAACGGGGCGCGCGGCGAGGAGTTCGCCGAGGCCCTGCACGGCGCCGGCCTCGAGTCGGCCATGCTCGGCCCGGAGCACCTCGACCTCGCCGCCGCCGACCTGCTCGGCTCGACGACCCACATCTCGGTCCTCGACGCGGCCGGGACCTGCGCCAACGTCACCTGCTCCAACGGCTCGGGGTCCGGCGTCCTCGTGCCCGGCACGGGAGTGATCCTCAACAACATGCTCGGCGAGGAGGACCTCAACCCGCTCGGCTTCCACCGCAGCCCGCCGGGCCGCCGCGTCACCTCGATGATGGCCCCTACGGTCGTCCTTCTCGACGGCGAGATCGAGCTCGGCCTGGGGAGCGCCGGCTCGAATCGGATCCGCTCCGCGATCCTGCAGACGATCGTCAGGGTCGTCGAGCAGGGGATCGGGGTCGGCGACGCCGTGCGCGCTCCTCGCCTGCACTTCGAGGCGGGGCTCGTCCAGGCCGAGCCGGGAATCGACGAGCCGGCGCTCGAGCGGCTCGAAGCCGGTGGCCTGCCGGTCGCCCGGCGGCCGCTGATCAACCTCTTCTTCGGTGGCGTCCAGGCAGTCGCCAGGGACCGGGCGAGCGGCGATCTCAGCGGCGGCGGCGACCCGCGTCGCGGGGGCGCCGTCGCCGTGGCCTGAAACCGGCAAGAATGCGGCCGATGGCGGCGGCCGACGAGGCGATCGACTTCGAGGCGGAGGGGCTTCTCGAGGGAGTCGACGGCGATGCGCGCGAGTCCAGGCGAGCGCTGCTGGGCGAGCTCGCAGCGGACGGGGCCACCCTGGAGGAGATGCGGGAAGCCGTCGCCGTCGGCCGCCTCACCCTGCTGCCCGTCGAGCGGGCGCTGGCCGGGTCGGGGCCGCGCTACACGCCGCGCGAGGTCGCCGAGCGGGCGGGCCTCGACCTCGACCTGCTGCGTCGTTTCAGCGCCGCCCTGGGCGTGCCCTACTCCGACCCCGATGAACGCACCCTGACCGACCAGGACGTCGATGCCGCACGCCGCATGAAGGCGTTCCGCGACGCCGGCCTGCCCGAGGACGGGATGCTGCAGGTGGCGAGGACGATCGGCATGGGGATGGCCAGGATCGCCGAGTCCAACCGCGAGATCATCGTTCGCACCCTGGTCCAGCCCGGGGATACCGAGCTCGACCTCGCGAAGCGCTTCGCGGCCGCCGCCGAGTACATGCTTCCCCAGGTCGGGCCGACCCTGCTCTACGCCTTCCAGGCCCACCTGCTCGAGCAGATCCGCCGCGACGTGATCGGGATCGCCGACCTCGCCTCCGGCGAGATTCGCGGCGCCACCGAGCGGACGGTCTGCTTCGCCGACCTGGTCGAGTTCACCCGGCTGGGCGAGGAGATCGCCCCCGAGGAGCTGGGCTCCGTCGCCGGCCGCTTCGAGGAGTTGGCAACCGCCGTGGCCGAGCCGCCGGTGCGGCTGGTGAAGATGATCGGTGACGCGGCGATGATGGTCTCCCCCGAGCCCGAGCCGATGCTCTCGGCGGCGCTGCGGCTGATCGAGGCCGCCGATCAGGAAGGCGATGAGTTCCCCTACCTGCGCGCAGGCCTCGCTCTCGGCTCCACGATCGCCCAGGCGGGCGACTACTACGGTCGCGCGGTCAACCTTGCAAGCCGGATCACGGGGGTCGCGCGGCCGGGCAGCGTCCTCATCGATGCGGCCACCAAAGCGGCCGTCGACGGTGAGTTCTCCTACTCGTACGCCGGCGAGCGCAAGCTCAAGGGGATCGACTCGAAAGTGAAGCTGTTTCGCGCCCGGCGCCGGCTCCAGGGCGCCTAGGCGGGCCGGCGCCCGGAGACGAGCAGGTTGTAGAAGAGCTCGGCGGGCAGGCGCGGCTCGAGCACCCTCGTGTCGACCTGCTGCAGGGCGATGTAGCTGCGGAAGGCGAAGCTCCGCCAGCGCCAGGAGACGGACTCCGGCTCGGCGCTCGACTCGACCGTGCGCAGGCCCCAGCCCCAGGCGTTCGAGAGCAGCTCCTCGCCGCCGACCCGACGCGCGCTCGAAGCCGGCATCGCGCAGCAGGCGGCGCAGGTCGGCGGGGGCGAAGGCGTGCACGTCGACCTCGCCCTCGAGGGCGTGGCCGTGGGACTGCTCGGCCTCGGGGACGAGCCGCGCGGCGGGCGCCGACGAGGCCGCGCCAGGCCGGCGCCGCGAGCCGTGCCGGCCCGCTTCGGCAGCGGCCGCGAGCCGGTCGCCGTAGCGCGAGGGCTCGCCGGAGAAGGCGATCGCGCCGCCGGGGCGCAGAACGCGGCGGAACTCGGCGAAGGCGCGGTCGAGGTCGGGGATGTGGTGGAGGACGGCGTGGCCGAAGACGAGGTCGAAGCTCTCGTCCTCGAAGGGCAGCGCCTCGGCCTCGGTGGCGACCGTCTCGACCTCGAGCCCGAGCTCCGTCGGCGGTCGCCGCAGAGCGCTCCAGCATCCCGGGCGAGATGTCGGTCGCGGTCAGCCGCTCGATCACCCCGAGCTGCAGCAGGTTGAGCGAGAAGTAGCCGGTTCCGGAGCCGATCTCGAGCGCGTCGCCGAAGCCGCGCTCGTCGAGCCCGCCGAGCGCCTTGACGAGCTTCAGCCGCACCTGCTCCTGGCCGATGGCGCCGAAGTCGATCCCCCACTTGGCGTCGTACTCGTCGGCGGCGGCGTCGTGGTAGCGGGTGTTGACGTCCTTGATGTGCTCGGGCGTCGCTGTCGGGGAGGCCGGCATCGCGGCGGAACTCTACGCGGATCGGCGCACGATTTCACGCCGCCGCGAGGTCGATTCCCGGTATGCGGGAACAGTCGCCTCATACGGTGAGCGGCCATGACGCCGAGTACGTCCAGGAAGACCAGCCCCCGGGGGTGCCGCCGCTGGCGCTGACCGGCGAGCGGACGCTGCCCGACGTGCCCGAGGAGAACTACTGGTTCCGGCGCCACCTGGCCGTCTACGAGTGGATCGCCGACGCGGGTCGGCGGGCTGCGGGTCGTCGACATGGCCTGCGGCGAGGGCTACGGCTCCGACGTGCTGGCGGCGCGGGCGCGCGGCGAGCGTGGTCGGCGTCGACGCCAACCCCGAGGCCCACGAGCACGCCCGGCTGCGCTACCGGCGCCCCAACCTGCGCTTCGAGCGCGACCTGGTCGAGAGCTTCGCCGAGCCCTGCGACGCGGTCGTCTTCCTGCAGACGATCGAGCACGTGCGAGGACCCGGGCGCGATCCTCGAGCACTTCAAGTCGATGCTCGGCGCCGGGCGGCGTCGTCTACGTCTCGACCCCGAACCTGCTGACCCTGGCGCCGCCCGGCGCCGAGAAGTCCGACAACCCCTGGCACCTGCGCGAGTACCGCGACGGCGGAGTTCCGCGAGCTCTGCGAGGCCCACTTCCCGCGAGGTCGAGCTGCTCGGCCTCTTCCACGCCCGCAAGCTGCGCGCCCACGAGCTCGCGATCAAGCTCGGCTGGGACTCGCGTCCACAAGGCGCCTGCGGCATCACCAAGCCGCTTCTACGACCGCTTCACCCCGGCGATCGCGGCCTCGGACTTCGCGCCTGCGGGCCGAGCGACCTCGACCGCGCGCTCGACTTCCTCGCCGTCTGCCATGCCTGAGGAGGCCGGGCACTCGGCGGAGTCGGCGGGACCGCCGGCGACCTGGCGATCGTCCTGCACTCGCCACATGCCCTACGTCGAGGGCTTCGGGACCTATCCCGTTCGGCGAGGAGTGGCTGTTCGACGCGGTGATCCGCTCCTACCTGCCGGTGCTCGAGGTGGCGCGCGACGCTGACGATGACCGTGACGCCGGTGCTCGCCGACCAGCTCGAGGACGCCGGGGTCGCGCGAGCGGCTGCGGCGCTTCCTGCTCGATTGGCGGATCGGCGCCGCCGAGGCGCGACGCGGCCGAGGTCGCCGGCCGAGTGCCGGACCGGCCTGCGAGGCGGAGCTGGCCCGCTACCGGCGGGCGCTCGAGCTGCTCGACGCCGCCGGCGGCGACCCGCTGCGACCCTTTCGCGACGCGGCCGAGGAGGGGCGGGTCGCGCTCGCCGCCTCGGCGGCGACCCACGCGGTGCTGCCGCTGCTGGCGACCGCGCGAGGGCCGGCGGCTGCAGCTCGACGCCGGGCATCCGCTCGCACCGGCGGCGCTTCGGCTGGGACGGCGGCTTCTGGCTGCCGGAGTGCGCCTACGCGCCCGGGCCTCGAGTGGCGGCCTCGCCGAGCACGGGGTGCGCTGGTTCTGCGTCGACCAGAGCGCCCACCGACCGAGCCGCTCGAGGCGCTGGCCCCGGTCGCCACCGAGGCCGGGCCCGGTCGCGCTGCCGATCGACTGGGAGGCGGTCGAGCTGGCTCTGGTCGCTCGACGGCTACCCGTCCGACCCGGCCCACGCCCAGTTCGCCGGCAAATCGCTGCGCGGAATGCGGATCTGGAAGGTCGGCGGCGGCGCCTACGACCCGCTGGCCGCGGCGGCGCGCGGCGCGGCGCCAGGCGCGGCGAGTTCCTCGCCGCGGTCGCCGACCGCCTGCGCGAGCTTCGCGCGACCGAGCGGGCGCCGCGGCCTGCTCGTCTTCGCGATCGACACCGAGCTGCTCGGCCACTGGTGGTCCGAGGGCCCGTCTGGCTGCGCCGAGGTGCTCGCCGGCGCCGCGGCCGCCGGCGTGCGGCTGCTCACCGTCCCCGAGGCGCTCGCCGAGCACGAGCCGAGCCGGGCGCCCGCTCGGCGCCTCGAGCTGGGGCGAGGGCAAGGACCTGCGCACCTGGGACTCGCCGCGCGGTCGCCGACCTCGCCTGGGCCGCCCGGCGGCTGGAGCTGCGCCTGCTGCGCGCGCTCGCCGCGGGCTGCGCGGGGCCGCCGCCGCTGCGCGCCGCCCGCGAGCTGCTCGCCGTCCAGGCCAGCGACTGGGCCTTCCTCGACTGCCGCGGCCAGGCCGGCGACTACGCGTACCAGCGCGCGACCGCGCACGCGGAGGCGGCGCTCGAGGCCATAGACTCCCGCGCCAGCACCGACCCGCGCATGCGCTCCCTCGCCCCGGACCTGAGCCTCGCGCCCTGCTGGAGCCCTAGCCCCGCAGCCGATGACCCGCGTCCTGATCCTCTCCTGGGAGTACCCGCCGCTGATCGAGGGCGGGCTGGCCCGCCACGTCCGCAAGCTCTCCGAGGCGCTGGTCGAGCGGGGGGTCGAGGTCCACGTGCTGACCCGCGGCGGCGAGGAGTCGCCGGCCGAGGAGCGCGGCGGCGGCGTCTGCATCCACCGCATCCGCGAGCCCACGCGCCCCACCGACCTGGGCGAGTTCGTCGCCTGGGTCGAGCGGATGAACTCCGACATGCTCGCCGCCGGGGTCGAGCTCGGCGACCGCTACGACTTCGACCTCGTCCACGGCCACGACTGGCTGGTCGCCAACGCCTGCGACCACCTCGCCAAGCGCTTCGACGCGCCCCTGGTGACGACGATCCACGCCACCGAGCACGGCCGCCACCAGGGCTGGGTCGACAAGCACCCGCAGACCTACATCCACGGGGTCGAGCGCTGGATCACCAACCGCTCCGAGCGGGTGATCGCCTGCTCCCACTACATGCGCGAGCAGATCGCCGACGTCTTCGGCGTCGAGGAGGAGCGGGTGACGGTGATCCCGAACGGGATCGACCCCGACGACCTGCAGCCCCAGGACCCGGCCGAGCTGCGCCGCCTGCGGTCCGAGTTCGCCGCGCCCGAGGAGAAGCTGGTCCTGCTGATCGGCCGGCTCGTCTACGAGAAGGGCTTCCAGCTGGCGCTCGAGGCGATGCCGCGGATGATCGAGGAGGCGCCCGGCACCCGCTTCCTGGTCGCCGGCTCCGGCACCCACGAGGCCGAGCTGCACAGGCAGGCCGAGGAGCTGGGGCTGATGGAGCACGGCACCTTCCTCGGCTGGATCGGCGACGACGTCCTGCACTCGCTCTACCGGATCGCCGACCTGACCGTGGTGCCGTCGATCTACGAGCCGTTCGGCCTCGTCGCGCTCGAGGCGATGGCCTCCGGCTGCCCCTGCATCGTCGCCGACACCGGCGGCCTGCGCGAGGTCGTCCCCCACGAGGAGGCCGGGCTGCGCTTCCGCGCCCACGACCCCGACGCGCTCGCCGAGGTCGCGGTCCGGGTCCTCTCGCGACGACGAGCTCGGCCGCCGGCTCGTCGCCGAAGCCTACGAGCACCTGCGCCGCTTCGACTGGGGCGACGTCGCCGAGCGGACCGCGGCCGTCTACGCCGAGCTGGTCGACGGCCAGGCGGAGCGCCGGTAGGCTCGAAGAGCCGGCCTCCTAGCCTGGGCGCGGGAGGGTGGTCGTCCGCGTCCGGGTCAGGCTCGACCGGGTCGCTGGCCAGCGCAGCTCGGGGGCGCCTCGCGCATGCGGATCACGCGGGCCGGGATGCCGGCGACCACGGCGTTGGCGGGGACGTCCCTGGTGACGACGGAGTTGGTGCCGACGATCGAGTTGTCGCCGACCCTGACCCCGCGCAGGACGCAGGCGCCGTAGCCGATCCAGACGTTCGAGCCGACCTCGACGTCGCGCATGTAGATGCCCTGCTGGCGGATCGGCGCTCGACCTCGACGACCCCGTGGTCGAAGTCGATGAACATCGCCCGGTCGGCGATCACGCACTGCTCGCCGATCCGCACCCGCCGGTAGGCCGAGATCGTGCACTCCTGGCCCATCACGGTCTTCGCGCCGATCTCCACGACCCCCTCGTGGCAGCGGATCTTGGTGCCGTCGCCGATCCAGACGAAGCGGCCGAACTCGACCCTGCCCCGGCGGGCGATCTGGAGTTCGAGTCGGCGGCCGAAGAAGAGCAGGCCGTCGGTTCGCCAGCGATGACCGGCGACCGTGAGCAGGCGCCGCCGCAGGTAGCGGCAGAGCGAGCCGCCCGTAGTGGGCATTGAGCATCCCGTTGCGCGCGCAGAAGCGGATCAGGCGGATCACGGCGGGCAGGACTCTAGACTGGCGCAGCTATGGCCGACACCGCCAAGGCAGCGCCGCTCTCGCGAGCGACTCCTCGCCGGGGACAAGCGCGCCCTGGCGCGGGCGATAACGCTGATCGAGTCCGACGACCCGGCGGGTTGGGAGCTGGTCCGCGAGGTCTATCCACGCACCGGCCGGGCACGGATCGTCGGCTTCACCGGGCCGCCGGGGGTCGGCAAGAGCACCCTGATCGGCGCCCTCACCGCCGAGCTGCGCAAGGACGGGCGCCAGGTCGCGGTGCTCTCGATCGACCCCTCGAGCCCGTTCACCCGGGGCGCCCTGCTGGGCGACCGGATCAGGCTCGCCGACCACTTCCTCGACCCCGGCGTCTTCATCCGCTCGATGGCTTCGCGCGGCGCCCTGGGCGGCCTCTCCGAGGCGGCGCTGCAGGTCGCCCTGGCGATGGACGCGGCCGGCAAGGACGACGTCCTGATCGAGACCGTCGGCGTCGGCCAGGCGGAGATCGACATCGTCGACCACGCGGACACGATCGTGCTCGCCCTGATGCCGGGCTCCGGGCGACTCGATCCAGGCGCTGAAGGCCGGGGTGATGGAGATCCCCGACATCATCGTCGTCAACAAGGCCGACCACCCGATGACCGAAACGATGGTGCGCGAGGTTCGCGGCGTGCTCGCCCTCTCGCACGACCCCGACGGCTGGAACGTGCCGATCCTGCGCACCGAGGCCGCCCGCGGCGAGGGCGTCGAGGAGCTCGCGGAGAAGATCGGCGAGCACCGCGCCCACATCGAGGCCGAGGGCACGCTCGAAAAGCGGCGGGCGCGCAACCTGCGCAGCGAGGTGCTCGGCATCGCCGCCTCGCGGATGCGTCGCCGCCTCGAGGCGACGGCCGCCGCAGACCCCGGCACCCAGGAGCTGCTCGACCGGGTCGTGCGCCGCGAGCTCGACCCGGCCAGCGCCGCATCGGAGCTGCTCGAGAGACAGACGGGCGATGGCTGAGTCGCTGATCGGGCTCGACGTCGACGACCTCGGCGGAGCCCGTGTGGGCACCGTCCATGGGACCTTCCTCGACGCGATCAGCGGCGAGCCCTCCTGGCTGATCGTCGCCCTCGGGCGACGCCGGGCGAAGCTGGTCGTCGTGCCCAGCGCCGATTGCGCCGCCACGGCCGGCCGGGTTTGGGTGGCTCACGACCGCGAGTCCCTGCGCACGGCGCCGGGGGTGGACGCGGCCAGGCCGCTGCTGCGTGAGCACGAGCTGGCGATCTGCGAGCACTACGGGATCGGCGAGCGGGTGGGGAGGGCGGCCGAGGTCGTCGACCGACCCCAGGGCAACGTCACCTCGCGCCCGGCGGCCAGTGACCTGAGTCGCAGGTCCTGCACCACCCTGGCGGCGTCTCGCCGTCAGAAGTGACACACGACCTACGGCTCAGGTCACAAGTTTCTCCTTTCGTCACATTTTCGCCCTAGCTTGGCGGCGACCGGTTCTCAACGAAAGGGAGTAGCCATGCTTTGGAAGCGAATCTCGGCCCTGTCGGCGATAGGGGTGCTCGCGGTCGCCGGAGGCATCGCGATCGGTGGCTGCGGGAGCAGCTCCTCCGACGAAACCGCGCAGCCGTCGCAGAACGCCGCCGCGACGAGCGCGGAAGAGGAAGCGATGAAGCACGAGGAAGCGATGAAGGAAGAGGAAGCGATGAAGCACGACGAAGCGATGAAGGAGAAGCGATGAAGGACGAAGCGATGAAGCACGACGAAGCGATGAAGGAAAAGGAAGCGATGAAGCACGAAGACGCGATGAAGGGCGAAGGCTGATCGTCACCCTCTCGTAATCTCGAGCTGCCAGGGTTGAGCCATGGTCGTGCTGATGCTGTTCGGGTTCGTGGCGGGGGCGGGCACCGCGCTCTCTCCCTGCGTCCTGCCGGTGCTGCCGATCGCGCTCTCGGCCGGCGCCACCGGGGGCCGGCGCCGGCCGCTGGGAATCGTCGTCGGCCTGGCGATCTCGTTCACCTTCGCGACGGTCGCCCTGGTTTACGTGATCTCCGCCCTCGGCCTGCCCGACGACCTCCTGCGCAAGCTCGCGATCGTCGTCCTGCTGGCCTTCGGGATCACGTTGATGATCCCGCCGCTCGCCGCCCGGGTCGAGGCGATGATGAGTCGCTTCGCCGGGCGGGCGGGCGTCGCCGGGGGCGGCGGCGACGGCTTCTGGTCCGGGACCGCGGTCGGCGCCAGCCTCGGGCTCGTCTACGCGCCCTGCGCCGGCCCGATCCTCGCCGGGGTGATCACGGTCTCGGCCTCCCAGCCTTTCACGGCCGGGCGGTTGGCGGTCGCGCTCAGCTACGGGATCGGCTCTGCGGTCGTCCTCTACTTCCTGATGCTCGGCGGCCGGCGCCTGACGGCGCCGCTCGCGCGTCGCGGGATCGGCCTCCAGATCACGATGGGCGCGGTGATGGTCGTCGTCGCCCTGGCGATGGCCGGTGACTACGACGTCAAGTTCCAGAACCAGATCGCCAGCTCGCTGCCGAGCTTCCTCGTCAACCCGACCGAAGGGCTGGAGGGCACGGCCTCGGCGCGCACGGCGCTCGACGAAATCCGCGGCGAATCGGCCCACGGGGTCGGCGCCGCCGCCGCCGAACAGCCGGCGCCGCGGAAGGGGAAGGGGAAGGGGTCGGGCCTGCCGGTGCTCGGCGACGCGCCCGAATTCGTCGGCAACCAGCGCTGGTTCAACACCCCGGGGGACCGGCCGCTGACGCTCGCATCGCTGCGTGGCCGCGTCGTCCTCGTCGACTTCTGGACCTACAGCTGCATCAACTGCCTGCGCACGCTGCCCTACCTGACCTCCTGGGACAAGGCCTACCGCAAGGACGGCCTGACGATCGTCGGGGTGCACTCGCCCGAGTTCCCGTTCGAGAAGGACGCCGGTAACGTCGAAGCGGCGATCAAGCGCAACGGCATCCACTACCCCGTGGCCCAGGACAACGACCTCGCGACCTGGAGCGCCTACGGCAATCAGTACTGGCCCGCCGAGTACTTCATCGACGCCCAGGGCCGGGTCCGGTACGCCCACTTCGGAGAGGGCGAATACGGGGAGAAAGAGAAGGTGATCCGCGAGCTGCTCAAGGAAGCGGGGCACTCGGTCTCCAAGCAGGAGTCGGGCGCCAAGGGCATCGCCCCCTCGGCCGGGGTGACGACGCCGGAGACCTACCTCGGCGCGGCGCGCGCCGAACGCTTCGTCAACCCGATGCTCTCGCCAGGCAGGCACGACTTCGGCACTCCGCAGCAACCCCCGGCAGACAACTTCGCCTACCGCGGCAAGTGGCGGATCGCGCTCGACTCGGCGACCGCGGAGGGCGGCTCTCTGCAGCTCAGCTTCGGCGCACGCCGCGTCTACCTCGTGTTGGGCTCGCCGGGCCACCCGCGCAGGATGCGGGTCCTGCTCGACGGCCGGCCGATCTCCCCCGAAGCGGCCGGCGCGGACGTGCATGAAGGCGTCGTCGAGATCGACTCGCAGCGGCTCTACGACCTCGTCGACCTGCCACAGGTCGGCGACCACCTGCTCGAACTGGTCCCCGAACCGGGGGTGATGGGCTATGCCTTCACGTTCGGCTAGCCCGGTAGGCGCGACAATCGCGGTCATGGAGGAGACCGTGAGCGGCACCGTTCTCGTCGTCGACGACGAGCCGACGATCGTCGAGGTCGTCGGCCGCTACGTCGAGCGGGCCGGGTTCGAGACGCTCGAAGCGGCCGACGGGCTCGAGGCGCTGCGCGTCGCCGAAGAGCGCCGCCCCGACATCGTCGTGCTCGACGTGATGCTGCCGGGGATCGACGGCATCGAGGTGATGAAGCGGCTGCACGAGCTGCCCGGCAACCCCGTTCCGGTGATCCTGCTGACCGCCCGGGGGGAGGAGTCCGACCGGCTCGTCGGCCTGCGCCGCGGCGCCGACGACTACGTCGTCAAGCCGTTCTCCCCGGCTGAGCTGGTCGCCAGGATCGGCGCGGTCCTGCGGCGCGCCTCGCCGCCTGCCGCCGCCGAGGAGGCGGAGCCGATCGAGGTCGGCCCGCTGCGGATCGACCCGGCGTCGCGCACGGTGAGGCTCGACGGCGCCGAGGTCGCGCTGACCCTGCTGCGAGTTCGATCTGCTCGCCCACTTGGCCGCCAACCCGGGCCGGGTCTACTCTCGCGACCAGCTCATGGACGCGGTCTGGGACTCGCCCTACTTCACCGACACGAGCACGGTCACTGTCCACGTCCGGCGGTTGCGGGCGAAGCTCGGCGACGAGCCGGCCGAGCCCCGCTTCATCGAGACCGTTTGGGGCGTCGGCTACAGGATGAAGCCGTGAGGCGCGCGATCGTGATCGCCCTCGCGGCGTTCCTCGCCGGCGCGGCGGCGGTCACCGTGCCGCACAAAATGGGCTGGGGCCAGATCGCCCTGGTCGCGCTGGCGATCCTCGGGGGCGCCCTGGCCGCCTGGCTGGCGACCCGGCTGATCGCCGAGGAACGCTCCCGGCGCAAGATCGAGAGGGCGCGGCGCCAGCTGGTCGCCTCCGTCTCCCACGACCTGCGAACCCCGCTCGCCTCGCTGCGGCTCCTGGTCGAGTCGATCGACGACGGGGTCGCGACCGGCGAGACCCGCGACCGCTACCTGGCCGAGATGCGTACCCACGTCGAGGTCCTCACCGACCTGATCGACGACCTCTTCGAGCTCTCGCGGATCGAGGCCGGCGAGATCAGCTGGACGATGCGCCAGGTCGAGCTGCGCGAGCTGATCGACGACACGGTCGCGGCGATGCGGGCCCCGGCCGAGGCGCGCGGGGTGGCGCTTGCGGCGGAGCTGCCCGCCGGCGACGTCGTCGCGCAGGCCAACGCCGAGAAGCTCCAGCGCGTCCTCTTCAACCTGATCCAGAACGCGATCCGCCACACCCCGGCCGACGGCAGCGTGACCGTGCGGGCGCGCAACGCGGGGGGCGGGGTCGAGATCGAGGTCGCCGACGAGGGCGAGGGGGTCGCTCCCGGGGACGGCGAGCGAGTCTTCGACGCCTTCTACCGTGGCGAGGAGTCGCGAAGCGGCGACGGCGCCGGCCTCGGCCTGGCGATCTCGCGGGCGATCGTCGAGGCCCACGGCGGCCGCATCTGGCTCGAGGGCGGCGAGCCCGGCACCCGGGTCCGCTTCACCCTGCGGACCGCCACCTGAACCGGGCCGGTCGGTTTCCGCCGGTCAGCAACCGAGCTGGCGGGCGATCACCATCTGCTGGACCTCGTCGGTGCCCTCGCCGATCGTGAGGATCTTGGCGTCGCGGTAGAAGCGGCAGACCGGGTACTCCTCGATGTAGCCGTAGCCGCCATGGATCTGGACCGCCTCCTCGGTGGCGCGGACCGCGAGGCGGCCGGTGATCAGCTTCGCCTGGGCGGCGGTCAGGGTGAAGGACTGCCCGGCGTCCTTCTCCAGGGCAGCCCGCCAGACGAGCAGCCGGGCCGCCTCGATCTGGGCCGAGAGGTCGGCGATCTTCGCCTGGATCGACTGGAACTTGGAGATCGGTTGGCCGAAGGCGCGACGCTCCTTGGCGTAGGCGATCGCCTCGTCGAGGGCGCCCTGGGCGAGGCCGACGCCCATCGCGGCGACGCCGATCCGGCCGCCGTCGAGGATGTGGAGGAAGTTCTTGAAGCCGTCGCCGCGGCGGCCGAGCAGGTTGGCCTCGGGGACCCGGCAGCCGTCGAAGGAGAGCGGCCTCGTGTCGGAGGCGTTCCAGCCCATCTTGCGGTAGGCCTCGCCGACCTCGTAGCCGGGCGTTCCCGTGGGCACGATCAGATTCGAGATCTCCCTGCGGCCGTCCGCCTCGCCGGTCACCGCGGTGATCGAGACGCATCCGGAGATCTCGGTCCCGGAGTTGGTGATGAACTGCTTGGCGCCGTCGATCACCCACTCGCCGCCGTCGAGCTTCGCGGTCGTCCGCACGTTGCCGGCGTCCGAGCCGGCCTCGGGCTCGGTCAGGCCGAAGGAGGCGAGGCGGCTGGCCGCTGCAGAGCTCCGGCATCCACTCGGCCTTCTGTTCCTCGGAGCCCCAGAGGTAGATCGGCATCGTCCCCAGCGAGGTGTGGGCGGCCATCGTGATGCAGACCGAGGAGTCGATCCGGGCCAGCTCTTCGACCGCGAGCGCGTAGGAGAGCGTGTCGGCGCCACCGCCTCCGTACTCCTGCGGGAACGGGATCCCCATCAACCCCAGCTCGCCCATCTTGGCGACGATCTCGTAGGGGAACCGCTTCTCCCGATCGAGCTCCTCGGCAACCGGCGCCGACCTCGTTCCGGGCAAATTCCCGCACCGTGTCCCGCAACAGCCGCTGCTCGTCGGAAAGCTCGAAATTCACGGCCGGGAGACTATGCGCTCACCCTGGGGAGCGCTTGCTGTTCAGCGTCAGGCTGTGGGACAAGTCCCCATAAACCGCCACCTCCTCCGCTTCGCGTCCGGGGGTGGCGGCTCTGAGCCATATCGGCGCCGCTCGCAGAGAATCAGATCGTGATGCTCGCTAATCGGTGGTCCAGGCGGGCAACCCTGGGGGCTACAGCTGAAGGCTCTTGACCTGCAGCAGCTCCTCGATCGCGTAGCGGCCGTTCTCGCGGCCGTGGCCTGACTGCTTGTAGCCGCCGAAGGGAGCGATCGGGTTGAAGGCGCCGCCGTTGATCTCGATCTGGCCGGTGCGGATCCGCTGCGCGACGTCGATCGCCCGGTCGGTGTCCGCCGACCAGACGCCGCCGGCGAGGCCGTAGACGGTGTCGTTGGCGATCCGCACGGCGTCGTCGTCGTCCTCGTAGGGCTGGATCGAGAGCACCGGGCCGAAGATCTCCTCCTGGGCGATCGTCATCTCCGGGGTCACCTCGGAGAAGACGGTGGGGCGGACGAAGTAGCCGCGGTCGAGCCCCTCCGGCGCGGCTGCGCCGCCGGTGAGCAGCTTCGCCCCCTCGGCCTCGCCCTTCTCGATGTAGCCGCGAACCCGCTCGCGCTGGGTCGTCGGAGACGAGCGGGCCCGAGCCGCGTCGACTCCTCGAAGGGGTCTCCGGGGGTGAAGGACTCCGCGGCCTGGGCGGCGATCTCCTCGGCTTCGGCGAGCTTCTCCCGGGGGACCAGCATCCGGGTCAGGGCGCTGCAGGTCTGGCCGGAGTTGAGGTAGCACTTGCCGACCCCGTCGGGGATCGCCCGGGCCAGGTCGGCGTCGTCGAGGATCACGTTCGGCGACTTGCCGCCGAGCTCCATCGCGACCGGCTTGACCGTCGCCGAGGCGAGCTCGGAGACTCGCCTGCCGGCCCGGGTCGAGCCGGTGAAGGAGACCATGTCGACACCGGGGTGGGCGGCGATCGCCTCGCCGACCACGGGGCCGGTGCCGGTGACCAGGTTGAAGACCCCGGCGGGCAGGCCCGCCGCCTCGATCACCTCGGCGAGGATGAAGGCGTTGAGCGGCACGACCTCGCTCGGCTTGAGGACGACGGTGCAGCCGGCGGCCAGCGCCGGGGCGACCTTCGCCGCGATCTGGTTCAGCGGGTAGTTCCACGGAGTGATCGCGCCCAGCACGCCGACCGGCTCGCGCAGCACCCGCGAGTTGCCGATCTCCTCCTCCCAGGCGATCTCCTCCATCAGGCCCGGCATCGCCGCGAACTGGCCGGTGGGCAGGCCGGCCTGGATGATCTGGCTCAGCTTCAGCGGCATGCCCAGCTCCTGGGAGATCGTCGCGGCGATCTCCTCGCGAGCGCTCGCCGAGCCCGGCGGCGATCGCCGACAGGTAGCCGGCGCGCTCCTCGCGCGAGCGTCCGCGACCAGGCGTCGAACGCCTCGCGAGCGGCGCGCACGGCCCTGTCGGCGTCGGCCGGCGTGCAGGCGGGAATCGTGCCGATGACCTCCTCGGTCGCGGAGTTGATCACCTCGAGGCTCTCCGTGCCCTGGGGCTCGACCCACTCGCCCCCGATGAAGACCTTGTCGCGTGCCTGGAGCTCCGCTGCGGTTGCCATCTGTCTCCTCCTCTGGTGGTCGGCGCCGACTGGCTGTGCGCCAACGCTAGCGCGCCGCGGGCGCCGCGGCCATCTCGGTCCCGGCTCCGACGCCGGGACCGGGCAGGGCGACGGCGTCGCGGGCGTGGAGGGTCTCGCCGCACGCCTCGCACACCCCGCGGTCGCTGACCGGGCCGCCGCACTCCTTGTGGACGATCAGCATCGGCGGGCCGGCCGGGGTGGGGGAGTGGCGGTCTCCCCAGGCGAGCAGGGCGATCAGCGCCGGCCAGAGGTCGAGCCCCTTCTCGGTGAGGAAGTACTCGTAGCGCGCCGGGCTCTGCTGATAGGCGCGACGTTCGAGGATGTCCTCGTCGACGAGCCGCTGAAGCCGCGCGGCCAGGGTGTTGCGGGCGATGCCGAGGCCCTTCTGGAGCTGGTCGAAGCGCCGTCGCCTGTTCATCACGTCGCGCACGATCAACAGCGACCAGCGCTCTCCCACGACCTCCAGCGCCTTGGCGATCGAGCAGACCTGGCCGGGGTAGTCGTGACGCAGCATCGGTGTGATCCTGGCACATTGAGTTGCTTCAAGCAACTCATTGGTATAGGGTCGATCGTCAAGAGTTGCTTGAAGCAACTCAGGCGACGTGGACAGGAGGCGACGCGATGAGGCTGACGGCAAGGCAGAGAAACCGGACCGGCGCGAGGTGCCGCGAATCTCGATCAGCGAGGAGGAGATCACCGCCGATCTGATCTACCCGGCCCGGCGCCCGGAGTCGGGCGCGCCCGCGGCCGTCCGCCGCAAGCGCCGGTGAGCGCCGAGCCGGCGGAGCTGCGGCTTCGCGGGGATGCGGAGGCGACGGACGTCGCCAGGGCCTACGCCGAGCTCAGCCCCGAGACGAGCCGCAGCCGGGAGCTGGTCTGGCAGGACCCGGTCCCGACCGCCGCCATCGGGGCGACGATGACAGGGGTGGAGTACATGGCCGCTGTGGTCGAGGCGAAGCTGCCACCACCGCCGATCGCCGTCGTGATGAGGATGCGCCCGATCGAGATCGCCGAGGGTCGGGCGGTCTTCGAGGGCCTGCCCGGGGAGGAGCACTACAACCCGATCGGCGTCGTCCATGGCGGCTACGCCGCGACGTTGCTCGACTCGGCGCTCGGCTGCGCGGTCCACACCACGCTCGAGGCGGGTGTCGGCTACACCTCGCTCGGCCTCGAGGCGAAGTACGTGCGCCCGATCACGCGGGACACGGGACGGGTCCTCTGCGAGGCGAGCGTCCTCTATCGCGGTCGCAGGCAGGCGACCGCGGAGGCGAACCTGACCGCGGTCGAGAGCGGCAAGCTTCTCGCCCACGGCGTCGCCACCTGCATGATCCTCGGCGCCGAGACTGCCTAGGCGCCCGGGGCCGAGCGGCCAGCTCGACCAGGAGGCGGACGCCGAAGCCGCTGGCGTCGTTGCCGGTGTACTCGCGGCCCACGTCCCAGGCGGTGCCGGCGATGTCGATGTGGGCCCAGGGCGTCTCGTCGACGAACTCCTCGAGGAAGGCGGCGGCCGTGATCGTCCCGGCCTTGCGCTTCGAGGCGAGGTTGGAGAGGTCGGCGACCGTCCCCGTCATCAGCGCCCGGAACTCCGGGTGCAGGGGGAGGCGCCAGACGAGCTCGCCACTGGCCGCCCCGGCCGCCTCGACATCGGCCGCCAGCCCGTCGTCGTTGGAGATCACGGCGGCATAGGTCGAGCCGAGCGCGATCACCACGGCGCCGGTCAGGGTCGCCAGGTCGACGATCCGCTCGGCGCCGAGCTCGACCGCATAGGAGAGGGCATCGGCGAGGATCAGCCGGCCCTCGGCGTCGGTGTTGTTCACCTCGACCGTCTTGCCGTTGTGCTGGGTGATCACGTCGCCGGGCTTGATCGCCGTCCCCGACGGCATGTTCTCGGTCGCGGGGACGACGGCGATCAGATCGACCGGCAGCCCCAGCTCGGCGATCGCCGCGACCGCCTCGAGCACGGCGGCGGCCCCCGACATGTCCATCTTCATCTCCTGCATGCCCGCCGAGGGCTTGATCGAGATCCCGCCGGTGTCGAAGGTCACGCCCTTGCCGACCAGCCCCAGGGTTGCTCCTTCGCCGCCCCCCGAGTAGCGCAGGACGATCAGCTTCGGCTCCTCGGCCGAGCCCTGGCTGACGGCGACGAGGCCACCCATCGAGGCGGCGGCGATCTGCTCCGCGCCGAGGGTCTCGGCGCTGACGACCTCGTGGGCGGCTGCGATCTCCTCCGCGCGGGCGGCGAGGAAGGAGGGCGTGGCGAAGTTCGCCGGCGTGCTCTGCAGCTCGCGGGCCCGGTTCTGGGCCTCGGCGCAGGCCCGGGCGGTCTCGGCGGCCGCCGAGACCCCGGGGTCGTGGAGGATCGTGAGCTCCTCGATCCGTGGCGGCGGCGGGTCGTCCGGGTCGGCCGCCCGGAAGCGATCGAACCTGTAGGCGCCGAGGATCGTCCCGGTGACCAGCGCTTCGACCGCGGCCTCGTCGCCGAGGCCGGCGTCGGCCCACGGGAAGGCCCAGGCTAGCGACGACGCTCGCAGGGCGCCGGCCTCCGTAGCGGCGATCGCGGCGACGACCCGGATGCGCTCGGCGTCGATCTCCTCGCCCTTGCCGAGGCCGACGACCAGAGCCCGCGGGCCGCCCTCCGGGTAGACCGCCGAGAGCTTCTTGAGCCCCCCGCGGCGCGTTGTCCGCGCCTGCGGCGGCGGCAAGCGACGCGGGCAGCTCGCCGTCCTCGGCGAGGCCGACGACGAGGAGGTCGGGCGCAACCTCGGCGGGGCTCTCCTGGCTGATCTCGACCTTCACGGGGTGGCGAGTCTATGCGCTCGATCACGCAAGCCCCCGTGCCCGCCCGCTATGGTCCCGATCAGGGCCATGCGGCCCACGTTCGAGCCGAGATCCGGCAGAAAACCAAGACGAAAGGTCCGCGATGCCCAGCACAGTCATCCTTGGAACCGCACGTACCCCCTTCGGCAAGATGGGGGGGACGCTCTCCTCACTCGACGCCACCGACCTCGGCGGCCACGCCATCGAGGCGGCCCTCGATCGCTCGGGGGTCGACCCCGAGCAGATCGACCAGGTCGTCTTCGGCCAGGTCCTGCAGGCCGGCCAGGGCCAGATTCCCTCTCGCCAGGCCCAGATCAAGGGCGGGATCCCGAAGGAGGTCCCCTCGGAGACCGTCAACAAGGTCTGCGCCTCGGGCATGCGCTCGCTGGGCCTGGCCGACATGGCGATCCGGGCCGGCGACACCGAGGTCGCCGTGACCGGCGGGATGGAGTCGATGAGCGGCGCACCGCACCTGCTTCCCGGCGCTCGCTTCGGCTACCGGATGGGCCACGTCGAGACGATTGACGCGATGGTCCACGACGGCCTCACCAACCCCTTCACCGAGAAGCAGATGATCAACGAGGCCAGCGAGGTCTCCAACGAGCTGGAGATCACCCGCGCCGACATGGACCGGTTCGCCGAGCGCTCCCACAGGCTGGCGGCCGAGGCGACCGACGCCGGCCGGCTCGCCGACGAGATCGTCGGCGTCACCGTCCGCTCCCGCAAGGGCGAGAGCACGATCGAGGCCGACGAGGCGATTCGGCCAGAGACGACCGTCGAGACGCTGGCCGGGCTGCGGGCGATCGGCGGCGAGGACGCGACCCACACGGCGGGCAACGCTCCCGGGGTCAACGACGGCGCCGGCGCGATCGTCGTCTCCTCGGCGGAATGGGCCGAGAAGGAAGGGCGCACGCCGCTGGCGCGGGTCCTCTCCTACGGCACCGTCGCCGATGACTTCGCCTACCTGGCGAAGACCCCGGCCAACGCCGCGAAGCAGGCGCTCGAGAAGATCGGCAAGGGCCCCGAGGACGTCGACCTCTGGGAGATCAACGAGGCCTTCGCTTCGGTCGCGCTCAACTCGATGCGGATGCTCGGGGTCGAGGAGGACGCCGTCAACGTCAACGGCGGCGCGATCGCGCTCGGGCACCCGATCGGCGCCTCCGGCGCGCGGATCGTCGGCTCCTTGCTGCACGAGCTCGCCCGCCGCGGCGGCGGGCTCGGCGTCGCGGCGATCTGCAGCGGCGGCGGCCAGGGCGACGCCATAGTCATCGAAGTGTGAGGGGACAGCCCGCGAAAACCGAGCCTGGCGCGGACGCAGGGAGGCCGGCGAAGGGAGCGCACTGAAGTGCCTGACCGAGCCGGTCGACCGAGGACAAAGCCAGGCGACGGTTTGCAGCGGGCTGCGGCATTTTTCGACCTGGACAAGACCCTGATGGCGGGGTCTTCCGGGATGCCGTTCGCGAGGGTCGCGATGCGGCACGGGATCGTCAGCCGCCGCCAGCTGACGAGCTGGGGGTTCGAGCACCTCCGTTACCGGTTGCGCGGCACCACTGACGAGCGCACGGCCGAGGTCCTGCGCCAGGCCCGCGAGCTGATCTCGGGTGTGGCGGCGCGGCAGGTCGAGCGGATGAACCCCGAGGTGCTGGCGGCGATCCTGCCGCGGGTCTACCCGCAGATGCTGGACGAGGTCCACGCCCACCGGGACGCCGGGCGCGCGACTTTCATCGTCAGCGCCGCCGGCAACGGGGTCGTCGAGCCGCTGGCCGCCGTCCTCGGCATGGACGGCGGGATCGGCACCCGCTATGAGGTCGACGCCGAGGGCGCCTTCACCGGGCGCTTCGACGGCCCCTTCGTCTATGGCCCGGGGAAGGTCGAGGCGATGGAGGCGTTCGCCGACGAGCACGGGATCGATCTGGCCGAGTCGTATGCGTATTCCGACTCGCTCTCGGACCTGCCGATGCTGGAGGCCGTCGGCCACGCGGTCGTCGTCAACCCCGATCCCGCCCTCGCCGCCCTGGCCAAGCGCGAGGGATGGCAGACGATGCGCTTCGAGCGGCTCGGGCGCCGGATGGCGATCGGGGCGGCCGCCGTGCTGGCCGCCGCGGTCGGCTGGGGCGGCTCGCGCTACGCCGCCCGCCGCGGCTAGCGCGGCGGCTCGGTCACGGTATGGACGCGTAACCCTTCGCGGCGGGGCCGCCGGCGCATCTAGACTTGCCTCGTGGCGGCGGATCCCAAGCAGAGCCCGGAGCTCAAGCAGCGCGAGGCCGAGTTCTCGACGATGTCGGGACACCCGATCGAGCCGCTCTACGGCCCCGAGGGGCTCGAGGGCGAGGTCGAGGAGAGGGTCGGAAGGCCGGGCGAGTACCCGTTCACGCGCGGGCCCTACCCGTCGATGTACCGGGGCAGGCTCTGGACGATGCGCCAGTTCGCCGGCTTCGGCACCGTCGAGGAGACCAACGAGCGCTTCCAGTACCTGCTCGATCACGGCCAGACCGGGCTCTCGACGGCCTTCGACATGCCGACCCTGATGGGCTACGACTCCGATCACGCCCGCAGCCTCGGCGAGGTCGGCCGCGAGGGCGTCGCCGTCGACTCGCTCGACGACATGGAACAGCTCTTCGAAGGCATCCCGCTGGGCGGGGTGACGACGTCGATGACGATCAACGCTCCGGCCGCGATCCTGCTCGCCTTCTACGTCCTCGTCGGCGAGCGACAGGGCGTCGCCCCGGAGAAGCTCGGCGGCACGATTCAGACCGACATCCTCAAGGAGTACATCGCCCAGAAGGAGTGGTGCTTCCCGATCGAGCCGGCGATGCGGCTGGTCACCGACATGATCGAGTGGTGCTCACAGAAGATGCCGCGCTGGCACCCGGTCTCGATCTCCGGGTACCACATCCGCGAGGCGGGCTCGACCGCTCAGCAGGAGCTCGCCTTCACGCTCAAGGACGGCTTCACCTACGTCGAGCGGGCGCTCGAGCGCGGCCTCGACGTCGACGAGTTCGCTCCCCGCCTCTCCTTCTTCTTCAACGCCCACATCGACTTCTTCGAGGAGATCGCCAAGTACCGGGCCGCGCGCCGGATCTGGGCGCGGGAGATGCGGGACACCTACGGCGCCAAGCGCGAGGAGTCGCTGCGGCTTCGCTTCCATGCCCAGACCGCGGGGGTCTCACTGACCGCCCAACAGCCGCTCAACAACGTCGTCCGCACCTCGATCGAGGCGCTGGCCGCGGTGCTCGGCGGCACCCAGTCGCTGCACACGAACTCCTTCGACGAGGCGCTGGCGCTGCCGACCGAGGAGGCGGTGCGGCTGGCGCTGCGCACCCAGCAGATCGTCGCCTTCGAGTCCGGCGCCTCGAACACTCCGGATCCGCTCGGAGGCTCCTACTTCGTCGAGAAGCTGACCGATGAGATGGAGGCGGCCGCCTACGACTACTTTGCCCGCATCGACGAGCTGGGGGGGATGGTCGAGGCGATCCGGGCGAACTTCCCGCAGCGCGAGATCGCCGACGCCGCCTTCACATACCAGCGCGAGCTCGACGAGCGCAAGCGGATCGTCGTCGGCGTCAACGACTTCGTCCAGGAGGACGAAGCCGAGACCCCGATCCTGCGCATCGACCCGGCGCTCGAAGCCAAGCAGGTCGACCGCCTGGCGGCGACCCGTGGCCGCCGCGACGGATCGGCGGTGGAGGCGGCCCTCGTCGAGCTCAAACGCGCGGCGGCAACCGAGGTAAACCTGATGCCGCCGATCATCGAGGCCGCTCGGGCGCGGGCGACCGAGGGCGAGATGATCGCCTCGATGCAGGAGGTCTTCGGCACCTACACCGAGTCCCCCGTCTTCTAGCCGCGAGTCGTGCAAACCGGCGCACCTGGCAGCCCGCGGTCCTCGGGTCCCGCCATCCACCCGAGAGTGAGGTCGTAGTTGTTGCCGCTATGCGAGAACAAATACGACCTCGCGGGGGGTGGGGCGGGTGAGGCACTAACCTTCCCGGCGCTCATGGAGGCCGCAACCGCAAGGAAGATCCGCGTCGTCGTCGCCAAGCCGGGCCTGGACGGGCACGACCGCGGCGCCAAGATCATCGCCCGCGCCCTGCGTGACGCGGGCATGGAGGTGATCTACACCGGGTTGCACCAGACTCCGGAGCAGATCGCCGAGACGGTGATCCAGGAGGACGCCGACGCGGTCGGCCTCTCGATCCTCTCGGGCGCCCACATGACCCTGGTCCCGAAGGTCGTCGAGCTGCTCGCCGATCAGGGAGTCGATGACGTCCTGGTGACCGTCGGGGGGACGATCCCGGCGGAGGACATCCCGGAGCTGAAGAAGCTCGGCGTCGCCGCGGTGTTCACGCCGGGCGCGGGGACCGACGAGATCGTCGAGTTCATCCGCGACGGCGCCGCCGAGCGCCACGCGGGCTGAGCCGGGCACCAACGGCGAGCACCCACTAGGGTGACGAACCGCACACTGGAGAACGGCACACCGCCGCGTGCACAGATAGACTGATTGACTGGTCAGTCAACCAGAGAAACCGACGTCCCAAGGAGCTAAATCTTGAAGATCTGCGTCCTGGTCAAGGAGGTACCGGACGCCGCCGTCCAGAAGCGCATCGACCCGAACACGATGCGACTGGACCGCAGCGGCGAGAAAAACCTCAACCCCTTCGATACCCATGCCATCGAGGCCGCGATGCAGATCAAGGAGGGTGGCGCGATCCCGGTCGAGGAGGTCGTCGCGGTGACGATGGGCCCCGACTCCGCCGTCCGCGCCCTGCACAAGGCGGTCGCGCTCGGCGCCGACCGCTCGGTGCACCTCTCCGACGACGCGCTCGCCGGCTCCGACGTCTGCGCGACCGGCTACTCGCTGGCCAAGGTGCTCGAGTCGGAGAGCCCCGACCTGGTCCTGCTCGGCCAGCAGTCCGATGACGGTGAGTGCTACACGATCGGCGCCGTCGTCGCCGACCACCTGAAGATGCCCTCGCTTACCCAGGTGATCAAGATCGACGTCGCCGACGGCAAGCTGCGCTGCGAGCGCCAGGCCGAGTACGGGTACGACACGGTCGAGATCGAGCTGCCCGCCGTGATCAGCGTCGGCGACGCGATCAACGAGCCCCGCTACCCGAGCCTCAAGGCGATCATGGGGGCGAAGAAAAAACCCCTCGACGCGAAGGCGACCGGCGAGGTCGGCATCGACGGCGGCATGGTCGGCGAGGGCGGCTCCAAGACATCGGTCCTCGCGCTCAACCCGCCGCCCGCCAAAGAGGCCGGCGAGATCATCGAGGACGAGGACACAAACGAGACGGTCGAAAAGATCGTCGCCTGGCTCGACGAGAGGAAGCTGATCTAGATGGCAGGCATCCTGACCTACGCCCTCCACGACGACGAGGGCAACTTCAACAAGAACTCGCTCGGGGCGATCTCCGAGGCGGCGAAGCTGGCCGGTGAGATCGGCGGCGACGCCGGCGTGATGGTCGTCGGCGACATCGCCGACGACGCCTGTGCCGCGCTCGGAAACTACGGCGCGACCAAGGTCTTCCGGGCCAAGAGCGTGCCGGAGGGCCTCGCCCAGCCGATCGTCGACGCGATGGCGAAGGTGATTCAGGACGAGGACTTCGGCTACGCGCTGTTCGGCGGCGGCCTGCTCGGCTTCGAGATCGGCGCCGGCCTGACCGCGCGCCTCGGCGCCGGGGTGACGATGGAGGTCACCAAGGTCAAGGTGGACGGCGGCAAGCTGATCGCCGAGCGGCCGATCCTCCAGGACTCGCAGATCGCCGACGTCGGCTACGTCTCCGAGCCCGGGATCATCATCGGCCGCCTCAACGCCTTCGATGCCAACGAGACCGGCGGCACCGCCGAGGTGGTCGACGTCGAGGTCGAGCTCTCGCCCTGGTCGACCAAGGCGACGATGGTCCAGCGCGGCGAGCAGCGTGGCGCCGACGTCAACATCGAGGACGCCGACATCCTCGTCGGCGGAGGCCGCGGGCTCGGCGCCGCCGAGGGCTTCGGGCTCTGCGAGGAACTGGCCGAGTCGATGGGCGGCGCCGTCGCCGCGACCCGCGCGGTCGTCGACGCCGGTTGGTACCCCTACGCGGCCCAGATCGGCCAGACCGGCAAGACGGTCGCCCCGAAGCTCTACCTGGCGGCCGGCATCTCGGGCGCGATCCAGCACAAGGTCGGGATGCAGAGCTCGGAGAACATCCTCGCGATCAACAAGGACCAGAACGCGCCGATATTCGAGTTCTCGGACCTCGGCGTGGTCGGGGATCTGCACAAGATCCTGCCCAAGCTGACCGAGGCGATCAAGGCGAAGAAGGGAGGCTGAGCCGCGGCTCAGCCTCGCCTTCACTTCCCTCAGCAAGGAGCGAATAGATGCCGGACGTCAGACCGATCGACTACCCGCCGCCGTTCGATAGTGCCGACGTGATCGGCCCGCCGACCGATCCGGAGGACGAGCGCATCGAGGTCGGCATCGCCATCGTCGGCGGCGGCCCCGCCGGGCTCGCCTGTGCGAACAAATTGATGCAGCTGCTCGAGGACGAGCCGGAGCTGACCGAGAAGCTCGGCGAAGTCCCGGTCGCGGTGATCGAGAAGGGCAAAGTCCCGGGGCGCACCTGCTCTCGGGGGCGAACGTCGACCCCTCGGCGCTGACCCGGCTCTTCCCCGACATGGACCCGTCCGACTGGCCGCCGGTCTACCAGGAGGTGACCAAGGACGCGACCTACTTCCTGACCGCGAAGAAAGCGTTCCCGCTGAAGCCGCCGCCGCCCAACTTCCGCAAAGAGGGCACCTACACGCTCTCGGTCTCGAAACTCGGCCGCTTCCTCGCCGAGAAAGCCGAAGAGGCGGGCGTCTACATTCTCGCCGAGACCGCCGCGACGAAGTTGCTGGTCGAGGACAGGATCGTCCGTGGCGTGCGCTCTGGCGACCGCGGCAGGGGCAAGGACGGCGAGGAGCTCGGCAACTTCGAGCCCGGCTCCGACGTGGTCGCCAAGGCGACGGTGCTCGCCGAGGGCACGATCGGACACCTCACCTACTCCGCCTACGACTACTTCGGCATGCGCGAGGGCAGCGACCCGCAGGCCTGGGAGCTCGGGGTGAAGGAGATCTGGGAGGTCCCGAAGCCGCTCGACCGGGTGATCCACACACTCGGCTGGCCGCTGCGCTGGGGCGGCAAGTACAAGGAGGCGGGCGGCAGCTTCATCTACCCGATGGGCGAGGACAAGGTCTGCTTCGGCCTCGTCGTCGGCCTCGACACCACCGACGCCACCTTCAGCGTCCACGACGAGCTGCAGCGCTTCAAGCAGCACCCCTTCATCGCCAAGATCATCGAGGGCGGCAAGCGGGTCGGATGGGGCGCCAAGACGATCCCCTCGGGCGGCTATTGGTCGTTGCCGAAGCGCTTCTCGGTGCCCGGCATGCTGGTCGCCGGCGACGCCGCCGGGATGGTCAACATCGCCGAGCTCGCCGGCGTCCACTACGCGATGCACGCCGGGATGTTCGCGGCGGAAGCGATCGTCGAGGCCCTGAAGAAGGACATCGA
Source organism: uncultured Solirubrobacterales bacterium (assembly GCA_963727615.1). Classification (GTDB taxonomy): domain Bacteria; phylum Actinomycetota; class Thermoleophilia; order Solirubrobacterales; family 70-9; genus VRUE01. The sequence goes on along the minus strand of CAVSHD010000004.1, from coordinate 272,422 downwards.
CTCGGTCAACTTCGAAAGCTACGACGCGATGATCCGCGGCTCGGAGATCGAGAAGGACCTCTACAAGTCGCGCAACATGAAGCAGCCGCTGAGCAAGGGGCTGATCAAAGGCGGCATCATCGCCAACGCGCTGGTGGCGACCAAAGGCGGCTTCCCACCGGGTCATATGAAGGTCGAGGACAACGCCGAGCCCGCCGTCTTCATCGGCAACGCGGCGGAGCGGTACCCGAAGCCCGACAACGAGGTCACCTTCAACAAGCTCGATTCGGTCTTCCTCTCCGGCAACGCGACCCGCGACGACGCGCCCAACCACGTCCGGATCCAGACCAGGGTGCCGAAGGAGATCGCCCAGACCTGGGTCTCGATGTGCCCGGCGCAGGTCTACGAGATCCCCGAGGAGCAACTCGAGAGCGGCGCCGCCGAGGTCGACGTCCACGTCACCGCCTCCAACTGCGTGCAGTGCGGGGCGATCACCGCCAAGGGCGGCCGCCTCACCCTGCCCGAGGGCGGCGACGGGCCGCTCTACCAGGAGACCTGAGGGCTCGGGGGCCGGGCGGGGCAAGCCTCGGCGGACCCGCTCGCTTTGCTCGCTCAAGTGTCCGGCGAGCCTCACCCGCCCGGCCTCTCGTAACGCTCAGCTGACCAGGCAGACCAGCTCGAGCCGACTTCCGGCAGCGTCTCGCGTCCGCAGCCGACCTGCTCTCGATAGTTGCGGTCAGCTTCTGCGCGCCGCGACTCTCGCGGCTGTCCCGTGTCCCGGCATCGCCGAGTTGCGCTTCGTGAGGTCGGGTGCGGTGCCCCCCCCCGGACCCCACGAGCGCCTCCGCCGCTCGTCCGGGGGAGGGGTGCCGCGCCCGACCCCCGGTATACGTTCTCCGCATGCTGGCCCTCGGCATAGTCGCGGCGGTCGGGGCCTCGCTGCTCTACAACACCTCGATCGCGCTGCAGGCGCTGGAGGCCAGAGAGGTGCCGGGGGAGCACTCGCTGCGGCCCTCGCTGCTCGGCCGGCTCGTCCGCAACAGGCGCTGGCTGGGAGCGACGGCGCTGGGCCTGGCCGGCTGGCCGCTGGAGATCGGGGCGCTGCTGCTGGCGCCCCTGACCGTCGTCCAGCCCTGCCTGGTCAGCGGCCTGATCCTGTTGCTCTGGCTCGGGGCGACGCGGCTCGGCGAGGCTCCGGGCCCCCGCGAGATCGGCGCCGTCGCGGCGATCATCGCCGGAATCGCCGGGGTCGCCTGGGCGGCACCGGAGCGCACCACCGACCACGCCGGCACGGCCGTGATCCTGACCGCGATGGCGCTGGTCGCGGTGCCCGTCGTCCTGCCCTACCTGCTCCGCGGCCGCGTCGTGGCCGCGGGCTTCGTCGCGGTGCTCGGCGCCGGCAGCGGCTACGCCTGGACCGCGATCGCCAGCAAGCTGCTCACCGACGAGCTTGCCGCCGGCGCCCTGCTCGTCGCCGCCGCGTGGCTGGCGACCGCGATCGCTTCCGAGGGCCTCGCCCTGCTGAGTGAGATGAGCGCCCTGCAGCGCCGCCCGGCGACGCACGTGGCGCCGGCGATGTTCGCCGTCCAGGTGCTGCTGCCGGTGCTGCTCGCACCGTTGATCTTCGGCGAGTCCTGGGCCCGGACGCCACTCGGCGGCGCGGCGCTGGTCGCCTTCATGGCCGTGGCGGTCGCCGGGGTGGTCCTGCTCGCCGGCTCGCGGGCCGTGGGCGCGGTGATCGAATCCGCGCACGAGCAGCCCTGAGCGCAATAGCCGGGGTCTGCGTCCGGTGCTAGCCTTGCGGCCGCCTTTGAGGTCAGCTGAGACAACCCTGTCCGACGCGACGAAGTTCGCGATCGGGTTTGACCATCGCGATCGCGGCAGGCTCATCGATCTCTGGACCGAGGTGCTCGATTCCGAGCAGTGGTCGGAGGGGCCGAAGCTCGATGCCTTCGAGCTTCGCTGGTCCGAGTGGAACGGTTTGGAGAGCGTCGGGATGTCGAGCTGGGCCGGCGGAGCGCTGGCGGCGCTCGAGTTCGCCGGGGTGCGCGGCGCGAAGGTCCTCTGCCCGTCGAACACGTTCATGGCCTCGCCGCTGGCGGCGATCAAGGCCGGCGCCGAGGTCGAGTTCGTCGACTGCAATCGCGACGACCTCTGCATGTCCTTCGAGGACTTCGAGGCCAAGGCCGAGCGCCACAGGCCGCGGGCGGCGATCCTCGTCCACATCGGCGGCCACATCGCCTTCGAGGCCGAGCGGATCGCCGATTACTGCGCCGCGAACGGGATCTTCCTGCTCGAGGACTGCGCTCACGCCCACGGCGCCGAGTGGAACGGCCGCCGCCCCGGCTCCTACGGGGACGCGGGCGTCTACTCCTTCTACGCGACGAAGACGGTCTCGACAGGGGAGGGAGGCGTCCTCGTGACGCGGAATCCGGACCTGGCCGAGTTCGCCCGCAAGTTCCGGAACTACGGCAAGTTCGAGCACGAGGTCGACGGCCTCAACTTCAGGATGAGCGAGTTCACCGCGGCCCTCGGGCTGGTCCAGGCCGAGCGGATGGAGGAGATCGTCGCCTGGAAGAACGAGTACGCGCGAGAGCGTCTCGACGCCGTCCATCCGGGTCGGCTCGAGCTCCCCGAGGGGATGACCTCCGGCCTCTACAAGTACGTGGTCTTCGACGAGATCGAGAAGAGCACCGGGCGGGTCTACGAAGAGCCCTGTCACCGGATCATGGGTCGTGCCGACGAGCTGCCGAACACGGACTGGGTCGCCCAGAACCACTGGTGCGTTCCCCTGTACTACCGGCCCGAGAGCCGCGAGGCCGCATTGGGAGAGACCGCGTGAGGGTCCTGGTGACGGGCGGCGGGGGGTTCATCGGCTCCCATGTCGTCGACCGCCTGATCGACCGGGGGATCACGCCGCGGATCTTCGACCTCAGCGCCTCGCCCTACCACTCGCCGCTGGAGGTCGAGACCTTCACCGGCAGCATCACCGACGCGGCCAATCTCGACCTGGCGATGCGCGACTGCGACGCCGTGATCCACCTGGCGGCGGTCGCCGACGTCTCCCACGTGCTGGCCGACCCGGTGCTCGCCGAGGAGGTCAACACCCGCGGCACGCTCAACGTGCTCGAGGCCGCCTGTGGCGCCAAGGTCGGCCGCGTCGTCTATGGCTCGACCACGTGGGTCTACAGCGACTGCGTCGAGCAGGACGTCGACGAGGACACTCCGATCCCGGCGCCGCGCCACCTCTACACGGCGACGAAGCTGGCGGGGGAGACGTATTGCGCCGGCTACGGGGAGCTCTACGACCTCGAGACGACCGTGCTCCGCTTCGGCATCCCCTACGGCCCGCGAGCCAGGGCGGCAGGCGTCGTCGCCAAGTTCACCGACCTCGCCTTCGAAGGCAAGGCGCTGACGATCGCCGGAGACGGCAGCACCACGCGCAGCTTCATCTACGTCGAGGACCTTGCCGACGGGATCGTCGCCGCGCTCCGGCCCGAGGCCGCCGGGCGCACCTACAACCTCTCCGGCGACGAGGTCGTGACGATCCTCGAAATCGCCGAGCGGGTTCAGGAAAACACCGACAACTGCGAGATCGTCCACACGCCGCCGCGGCCGGGTGACTTCCCGGGCAAGGTCATCTCCAACGCGCGGGCGCTGGCCGAGATCGAATGGAAGGCCGAGACGAGCTTTCGCGAAGGTGTCAAGAAGTACGTCGAGTGGGTGCGCGACAGCATCCGCCCGCCCGACCCCGTGCCCGGCAAACGACCCTCGCTGAACGGCAACGACCACGCCGCCGGCGCCCTGCTGGCCGGTGCGTCCCGCTCCGAGGAGCACCCGCCCCGGGTGCTGATCCTGACCGCCGACATCGGCGAGGGGCACGACCTCCCGGCGCGGATCATCAAGGCCGACCTCGAAGAGGAGATCCCCGAGGTCGAGGTCAAGATCGCCAACGGCCTCGAGGCGATGGGGAAGATCTCCGCCTCGGTCCTCCGCAACGGCTCCAAAGTCACATTCCGCTGGATGCCCTGGTTGTTCGACATCCAGTACTGGCTGATCACCAGGTTCGCGCCCGCCCGCTGGCTCTTCCACCATCTCGGCTACTGGCTCTCCGGCCGGGGCCTGCTGCGTGTGATCGAGGCGTATGAGCCCGACGCCGTCGTCTCCACCTATCCCGGTGTCACCGCGGTGCTCGGGATGCTGCGCGAGAACCGCCGTCTGGAGATCCCGGTGCAGTCGGCGATCACCGACCTCGCCGGCCTTCGCTACTGGGCGCACCCCGGGGTCGATCTCCACTACGTCACGCACCCGGAGTCGATCGAGGAAGTCGAGAAGCTGGTCGGCCCCGGCACGGTCGAGTGGGTGCGACCGCCGATCTCGAGCGAGTTCCTCATGCCGCGCACCCGCCGCGACGCCCGCGCGGCGCTCGACGTCCCGGCCCACGCCCGCATGGTCCTCGTCTCCGGAGGCGGCTGGGGGATCGGCGACCTCGAGGGCGCGATCGAGTCGGCGCTCTCCGGCGACGACACCTTCGTCGTCTGCATCACGGGCCGCAACGAGGTCGCCCGCGAAAAGCTCGAGCAGCGCTTCGGCGAGAACGAGAAGGTGCGGATCCTCGGCTTCACGGAGCAGATGAGCGACTGGATGGCCGCCGCCGACGCGATGATCCACGCGACCGCCGGCCTGACCGTGCTCGAGGCCCACATCCGCGGCTGCCCGGTGATCTCCTACGGCTTCTCAGCCGGGCATCTGCGCGCCAACAACGCCGCCTTCGAGCGCTTCGGGCTCGCCGAGGTCGCGCGCTCCGAGCACGAGCTCGAGACGACTCTGCGTCACGTCACCCGTGAACGCCGCTCGCCCGACTCCTCCTTCGCCTCGCTGCCCTCGATCGCCTCGCGGGTACTGACCGCGCGGCCACGGGCGAGGCCGCAACCGGTCTGGCGCCTGCGGGTCGAGCGCGCCGCCGCCGCGGTGACCGTGGCGGCCGTGGCCTTCGTCCTGGCCCTGTCGCTTGCCAAGCGCGAGAGCCCGCTCAAGCCCCTGAGGCCGGTGACGAGCCGCATCCACTTCGGTCAGGACAACGACGTCTCGAACGCGAGGCCGGCCGCGAGCGCCCGGCCCCGACTGGGGCCCCAGCCGCTCGCTCAGGGCTCCGAGGCGAACTCCACCCCTTGATCCGGGCGCTCGCGGGCGCCGGGCTGGGTGCCGCGACGGCCCTCCATGCCGGCCCGGCGCTGGCGCCGGTGATCCAGCCGCTGGGCGCGGCTCTGGGCGTGACCATGCGCCAGGAGGGCTCCGCGGGCGTCGCGATCACCTTCGACGACGGCCCTCACCCGGAGGGCACTCCCGCCGTGCTGGAGGCCCTGCGCGATGCCGGCGCCCCGGCGACCTTCTTCCTGGCCGGCGAGCAGGTGGACAGGCGGCCGGCGCTGGCCGCCGAGATAGTCGCCGCCGGCCACAGGGTCGAGCTGCACTGCCACCGGCACCGCAACCAGCTGCGGCTGACTCCCCGCAGCCTGCTCGAGGACGCCGAACGGGGCAGGACGGCGATCGAGGATGCGACCGGGCAGGAGATCCGCGACTACCGGCCCCCCTACGGGATCTTCAGCGCATCTGGGCTGCGCGCGGTCCGACGTCGCGGATGGCGGCCGGTCCTCTGGTCGCTATGGGGCCGAGACTGGAAAAGGGGGGCGACCGCGGAGTCGATCGCGAGGCTCGCCACCGCCGGCGCCGCGGCGGGCGACATCCTCCTCCTCCACGACTCGGACTCCTACAGCGCGGGGGGCTCCTGGGCCCGGACAGCCGCGGCGCTGCCGGCCATCCTCGACGAGCTCGGGGGCCGGGGGCTGAGGTTCGATTCCCTCGAGCGCTGAGGTGGTGGTGCCGGCGTCCACTGCTCGCAACCCGCGAACGCTTCGTCGAGCCTCCTCGCCATCGCGCTGCGCGGCCGGTCCTGGTCGAAGATCTCCTTGGGCATAGCTCTCCGTCCTCTGTGGGATTGGCATCGCACAGCATGGACCTTGGATCAGACGAAAACATGCACTTAGCGGGAAAACACCCCAAAACGGGCTGTTTTCCCGCCTCATCGTCGGATCTACGGCGGCGTCAGGCGGTGGCCTCGACGAAGCTCGCGATCTCGTCGGCCAGCCGTCGCGGCTGGTCGAGCGGGACGAAGGTCGCGGCGTCGGGGATCTCGACGATGCGGGCGCCGGGAACTTCGCCGGCGAGCCGTTCCGCGTAGGAGAGCGGGAAGAAGCTGTCACCGGGAGCCCAGGTGAGCAGCAGGGGGAGGCCCGCGGTGCGGAGCCGCTCGGCCGCCTCCAGCGTGTAGCGCTTGTTCATCCCGGCAGTCACCTTCTTCAGGTCCGCCATCACCCGCGGGTCGTTGAGGCCCGGCTCCATCCAGGAGCGGATCAGCTCCGGCGGGATCGGCGTCTTCGCGAACGGCCTGAACGCCGCCCGCGCCATGGATCCGAGCCGGAAAGGGGCGGCCATGACCCTCATGCCCCCCGGCAGCTTCGCGAGCGGCGGCATCGCCTTGAAGATCCCCGGTGGGAAGTTCTCGTGGGTGTCGCAGTTGGTAAGGACGAGCCGCCCGATCCGCTCCGGGTGGCGGGTGGCAAGCACCTGGGACATGGCGCCGCCGCTGTCGTTGCCGACGATCGTCACGTCCTCGAGGTCGAGCGCCTCGAGGAAGTCGGCGATCGTGGCCGCGATCCCGTATGGGGTGAGGTCGGCGTCGGGCCTCATCGGCATCGGCTGGGCGCCGATCGGCCAGTCGGGGGCGAGGCAGCGGCAGCGGTCGGCGAGGGCGTCGACGACGCCGTCCCAGAGCCGGCCATCGACCAGGTATCCATGGACGAAGACGACGGGCTTTCCGCTGCCGGCGTCCCGGTAGCGGATGCGGCCGGCGGGCAGGTCGACCTCGGTGCGTGTGGGGGACTGGGCTAGGTTTGACATTGCATCCTCCTGGGCGCTCGTCGCTCTGTTTCGCGGTAACCTACATACAGACAGTATGAATGTCAAAAGCGAAGACCTCGACCGGAAATCGCCGCTGCCCCGGCGCACTCAGGCGGAGCGCTCGGAGGCGACGCGGGCCGTGTTGATCGGCGCCGCGCGGCCGCTCTTCGCCGAGCGCGGCTACGCCGGGGTCGGGACGGAGGAGATCGCCCGCGCCGCCGGAGTTACGCGGGGAGCCCTGTACCACCATTTCGACGGCAAGCTGGAGCTCTTCGCCGCGGTCTACGAGCAGATCGAGGCGGAGCTTGCCGAGCGCATCGCCGGCGAGGCGCTGGAGAGCGGTGCCGAGGCCCCTCTCGAGGCGCTCCGGGCGGGCGCCGAGATGATGCTCGCCGCCTGCACCGAGCCCGAGATCCAGCAGGTTGCCCTGCTCGACGGCCCCGCCGTGCTCGGCTGGGACCGCTGGCGGGAGATCGCGGCGCGCTACGGCCTCGGCCTGATCGAGGCCACCCTGAGCGCGGCGATCGAGGCCGGAGCGATCGCCGAGCAGCCGGTTCGGCCGCTTGCCCACGTGCTGATGGGCGCCCTCGACGAGGCGGCGATGCTGGTCGCCAGGGCCGATGACCCGGAGGCCGCCCGAGCCGAGGTCGGGACGACGATCGACACCCTGCTCGGGGCCCTGGGCGCCGACCGGCCCGCAGCCTAGCCGCCCTCGCGCCCCCCGCCCCGCGACTCCTTCTGCACGTACGAGCGCAGATCCAGCGCTCGGCTTGCGCAGTTCTCTAGACTGAGTGGAACGATGAAGGCTGAGATCCACCCCGACTACGTCCTCGCCAACGTGCACTGCTCCTGCGGGAACCAGTTCTACACCCGCTCGACCCGGGACGACCTGCACGTCGAGCTCTGCTCCGAGTGCCACCCCTTCTACACCGGCAAGCAGAAGCTGGTCGACACCGGCGGCCGCGTCGAGCGCTTCCAGCGCCGGGCCGCCAAGCACGCCAAGGCCGGGCGCTCCTAGGGCATGAGCCCGCAGGAGGGCTCTGCGACGGCGCCACCGGTCTCCCAGAACGGGACCGACCCGCTGCGCATGCCCGACGGCGCCCTCGTCGCCCGTCGCGACGCGCCGGTCGGCGGGCAGGCGGTGCTCGAGGGCGTGATGATGCGCGGCGTCTCGGTCTGGGCCGTCGCCGTCCGCAATCCCGAGGACCAGATCGAGCTCAGCTCCGAGCCGCTGGTCCCCTGGGCGCAACGCCACAGGGTCTGGCGGCTGCCGGTGATCCGCGGGGTCGTCGCCCTCGGCGAGTCGATGAAGATCGGCTTCAAGGCCCTGGCGATCTCCGCCAACGCGCAGCTCGAGGAGGACGAGAGGGGCGAGCAGGAAGAGATAGGCGGCTGGGTCTGGGGGCTGACGATCGCGCTCTCACTGGCCCTCGCGGTCGGCCTCTTCTTCGTGGTCCCGGTCGGCCTCACCAGCCTGATCAAGGACCAGCTCGACTCGGCCGTCCTCTTCTGGCTGATCGAGGGGCTGCTGCGGACGGCGATCTTCATCGGCTACATCGTCGCGATCAGCCGCCTTCGGGACCTGCGCCGGGTGTTCGAGTACCACGGCGCCGAGCACAAGACGATCTCCTGCTATGAGGCCGAAGACGAGCTGGTTCCCTCCCGGGCCAAGCTCTACTCCCGCCTCCACCCGCGGTGCGGGACCAGCTTCCTGCTGATCGTCATGGTGATCGCGATCTTCGTCTTCGCCCCCCTCGGCCTGCCCGCCTGGTACTGGCTGCTCGCCTCGCGGATCCTCGGCATCCCGCTGATCGCGGGGCTCTCCTACGAGGTGATCAAGTGGGCGGGGAGGAATCGCCGCAAGGCCTGGGTGCGCGGACTGATGTGGCCGGGGCTGATGCTGCAGAACCTGACCACCCGCGAGCCCGACGAAGAGCAGCTCGCGGTGGCGATCGCCTCGCTCGAGCGGGTCCTCGCCGAGGAGGCCCCGGGGACCGGCGCCGAGCCGGCGATCGAGATCGTCGCCTAGTCTTTCCCGTGTTCGAGTCGCTGGTCGAGCAGATCGAGACCCGCTTCGCCGAGCTCGAGCGGCTGATGTCCGATCCCGAGGTGATCGGCGACCGCGAGCGCTACGCCGAGGTGGGAAGGGAGTACCGCGAGCTGCAGCCCGCCAGTGCCCTGGCGGCTGAGTGGCGGACCCTGAGGGACGACCTCGAAGGAGCTGGGGAGTTGCTCGCCGAGGACGGCGAGGACCCGGAGCTGAAGGCCGTCGTCGACGAGGCGCCGGCGAAGCTCGAGGCGCTCGAGGAGGAGATTCGACTGGCGATGGTCGAGCGCGACCCCAACGACGCCAAGAACGTGCTGGTCGAGATCCGCGCCGGGACCGGCGGCGACGAGGCAGCCCTCTTCGCCGGCGACCTCCACAAGATGCTGACCCGCTACGCGGAGGAGCGCGGCTTCGCCACGGAGTCTCTCTCCCAGTCCGCGGCCGAGGTCGGCGGCTTCAAGGAGGTCACCTTCGCCGTCAAGGGCGAGGGCGCCTACTCGATCTTCAAGTTCGAGGGCGGCACGCACCGCGTCCAGCGGGTCCCTGAAACCGAGTCCCAGGGCCGTATCCACACCTCGACGGCGACGGTCGCGGTGCTGCCGGAGGCAGAGGAGGTCGACGTCCAGGTCGACCCCAACGACCTGCAGATCGACGTCTACAGGTCCTCGGGGCCGGGTGGGCAATCGGTGAACACGACCGACTCGGCGGTGCGGATCACCCACAAGCCGACCGGGGTCGTCGTCTCGATGCAGGACGAGAAGTCCCAGCTCCAGAACAAGGACAAGGCGATGCGGGTCCTGCGGGCCCGCCTGCTCGAGCGGGAGCTGGCCGAGCAGCAGGCGAAGGTCGCGTCCGAGCGCAGGGCGCAGGTCGGCAGCGGCGAGCGCTCCGAGAAGGTCCGCACCTACAACTTCCCCCAGGGCCGGGTCACCGACCACCGGATCAAGCTCACTTCCCACAACCTCGACGGGGTGCTCGGCGGCGACCTCGGCGAGTTCACCGACGCGCTCGCGGCGGAGGAGAAGCGCCAGAGGCTGGAGGCCGCCGCCGTCGGATGACGCCGGGGGTGGCGAGCGTTCGCGACGCGCTCGGCGCCGCCGCCGACGCACTCGCAGCGGCGGGGGTCGAGAGCCCGGGGCTGGACGCCGAGGTGATGCTGGCCGCGGCCACGGGGGCCGAGCGCGCGGTGCTGGTCGCCGACGGGTCGGCGGCCCTGGAGCCCGCCGCCGGCCGGGCATTCGGCGAGATGGTCAGGCGCCGCCTGCGACGCGAGCCGGTCGCCTACATCGTCGGCCGCAGGGGCTTTCGCCACATCGAGCTGGCGGTCGACAGCCGCGTCCTGATCCCCCGGCCGGAGACCGAGCTCCTGGTCGAGCTGGCCCTCGAGCTTGGGCCGCACCGCGTGCTCGACGTCGGCACGGGCTCGGGCGCCGTCGCCCTGGCCGTGGCCGACGAGCTGGCGGCGTGCGAGGTCGTCGCGACCGACACCTCGCCGACGGCGCTGGACGTAGCCCGCGAGAACGGGCGGCGCCTCGGCCTCGGCGACCGGGTCGCGTTCGTCGAGGGGACGCTGCCGGCCGGCCCCGGGCCCTCCGGATTCGACCTGATCCTCGCCAACCTCCCCTACGTCGCCGAGCGGGACTGGGCCGGCCTGGAGCCGGAGGTGACGCAATGGGAGCCGCGTGAGGCGCTGTTGGCCGGCCCCGACGGCCTGGACGCCTACAGAGCCCTGATCCCCCGCTTGCCAGGTCGCACTTCTTCTCGCATAGCGGCAACAAGTGCGACCTCGGCGGTGGTGGGGTTGGAGGTGGGGGAGGGGCAGGCCAATGCGGTCGCCGGCCTGCTGCAGGATGCGGGATTCGAGGGAATCGAGGTCCGCAAGGACCTGGCGGGAATCGAGCGAGTCGTGGTCGGGCGGCTGGCGGGGGACGCCGCGTCGATGGGGGCTGAGGGCTGAGCGTGGCCGAGATCGTCTCCATTCGCAACGACGGCGCCGCCGCCGCCCGGCATGCGCTCGAGCACTGCATCGCCTCCGGGGGAGCCGCGATCTTCCCCGCCGACGGCCTCTACGGGCTTGCCTGCGACCCCCTCGACGAGGGTGCGATCGGGCGGATCCACCGGATCAAGGGGCGCGACGACGGCAAGCCGTCGGCGATCCTCTACTTCTCGCCGCTGGCGATGCGCGAGCTGCTCGAGAGCCTCGGGCCGCGGACGTCGGAGGCGGTCGGGGCGCTGATGCCGGGGCCGGTGACCCTGATCGTCGCCAACCCGGCGCGTCGCTACCCGCTCGCCTGCCGCGAGGACCCCGAACGGCTCGGCCTGCGCCTGATCGGGGGCCCGCTGGCGGGCGCGATGTGCCCGCTGTTCCAGACCTCGGCGAACCTCAGCGGCGAGCCGGCGCCCTCGGTCTTCGACGAGGTGCCGGCGGCGATCGTCGAGGCAGCCGACCTGGCGATCGACGGCGGCCCTCTGACCGGCCTGCCCTCGACAGTCGTCGACGTGACCGAGATCGAGGACGGCGGCGGCTGGGAGGTGCTGCGCGAAGGCGGGCTCTCGCCCGGGGACCTAGCAGCCGGGCTCGCCTCGATAGGGGAGGCGGACTAGCCGCTTCGACGAGTTGTCGCGCTCGTTCGACTCGACGAGCAGGTTGCGGGGATCGACCTTCATCACGAAGGCAAAGCAGCCGCGCAGCCCGGTGACGTCGATCCACTGCTCGTCGTAGTCGGCGGGATAGATGTCCGACCAGCCGACCGAGGTGCCGAGGGTGACGCCGTCTCGGAAGCGGTTCTGGCTGCAGGCCGGGTAGTGGCGACGGCGCGGGGAGCGCCGCCCCGGGCGGGTCCGCTCCAGGTCCCGCAGGCAGTAGTTCAACTTCGGCCCCACCCGGGCCCTTCGCCAGAGGCGGTGGTGGCGACCCACCCTCCAGAGCTCGAACCGGGCCAGCTCGTGGACCTTCCAGTAGGCGCCGCCGTACGCGGCGCCGACGTCCTTGAAGCGCAGCTGGGCCCGGCTGCGGATGTCCCGGTGGCCACCTCCGACCCGGTAGACCCGCTGTCGGGTGCGCATGCTGCGCGGCCCGTTGCGAGCCCCGCGCAGCTCGATCGGCCCGCGGCCGCGGCTCTGCACGTCACTGGTCGCCCGCAGCACCTGCCTGCCCTCATAGCGCTCCTCGTAGATGTCGGAGGGCCGGCCGATCCTGAGGTCGGGGCAGAGCAGGTCTCGGGCGGTGGGCCCGGCGCAGGGATTGGAGCGCTGTTGGGCCGGCGCTGCGGGCGCCGCGACGGGGATCGCGACGAGCAGGCAGAGGGCTGCGAGGGCGATGGCCGAGCGGGTTCTCACCGAGGGCAGCGTATCCCGGAGCGTTGGTATCGTCGGCAGCATCGTGAGTGAGCTCCCCGAGAACTTCCAGACCGCGCCTCTGGGCGACGTCGACCCAGAGATCGCGGCCGTGCTCGAGGCCGAGCTCCGCCGTCAGCAGGGCACCCTGGAGATGATCGCGTCCGAGAACTTCGTGCCCCAGGCGGTCCTCGACGCGGTCGGCTCGGTGCTGACCAACAAGTACGCCGAGGGCTACCCCGGCCGCCGCTACTACGGCGGCTGCGAGGAGGTCGACGTCGCCGAGGAACTGGCGATCGAGCGGGCCAAGGCCCTGTTCGGCGCCGAGCACGCCAACGTCCAGGCCCACGCCGGGGCGCAGGCCAACAACGCCGCCTACATGGCCCTGATCGAGCCCGGCGACACGATCCTCGGGATGGCGCTCGACCACGGCGGCCACCTCAGCCACGGGATGAAGCTGAACGTCTCGGGGAAGCTCTACGAGCCCGTCGCCTACCACGTGCGCCGCGAGGACCTCCTCGTCGACATGGACGAGGTCGCGCGCCTCGCCGAGGAGCGCCGGCCGGCGCTGATCGTCGCCGGCTGGTCCGCGTATCCCCGGCAGCTCGACTTCGCCGCGTTCCGCGAGATCGCCGACTCGGTCGGCGCCAAGCTGATGGTCGACATGGCCCACTTCGCCGGGCTGGTGGCGGCGGGCGAGCACCCCAACCCGGTGCCCCACGCCGACGTCGTCACGACGACCATCCACAAGACGCTCGGCGGCCCTCGCAGCGGCATGATCCTCTCCAGCGCCGAGCACGCGAAGGCGATCGACAAAGCGATCTTTCCCGGCCAGCAGGGCGGCCCGCTGATGCACACGATCGCCGCCAAGGCGGTCGCCTTGAGGATCGCCGAAAGCGAGCGGTTCCGTGCCCGCCAGCGGCAGACGATCGCCAACGCCCAGGCGTTCGCCGCCGGGCTCGAAGAGAACGGCGTCCCCGTGCTGACCGGCGGCACCGACGTGCACCTGGTGCTCGTCGACCTGACCCCCTCCGGCCTCGACGGCCAGGCCGCCGAGGACCGGCTCGAGGAGGTCGGGATCACCGTCAACCGCAACGCGATCCCCTTCGACCCGCGGCCGCCGATGAACCCGTCCGGCCTGCGGATCGGCACCCCGGCGCTGACCACCCGCGGCCTCGTCGAGGAGGACATGCGCGAGATCGCCGAGATCGTCGCCGCCGCCCTCTCCGACGACTTCGACGCCCAGAAGGACGCATTGGCGGAGCGCTCGAAGGCGCTGATGGACCGCTACCCCCTGTACCCCCAGCTCTCGGCCACCACCACCGTCTAACGGCACTTCCGCGGTGGCTCGGGCAGGCCGGGCGGACCGTGGGCGTCGGGTCGGGGGTGGACTCCCGCCGCCCGGAGGCTGCGAAGCCGAGCGCCCGAACCCGGCTCCGCTTGATCCCTGTTCGGCGTAGCAGCGCGAAGGGCAAGGGAGGGTGCCCCCGACCCGACGTGCCTATCCGCCAAGATCACGCCCCATGAAGGTCTGGGTCGACTGCACCGCCGCCGCGCACCCGCTGGTGCTGCGGCCGATCATCGAGCGGCTCGAGGAGCGCGGCGACGAGGTGTTCGTGACCGCGCGCGAGTACGGGCAGACCGCGGGGGTGTTGGAGCGGCTCGGGATCCCCTACGCCTCGGTCGGCAGCCACGCCGGCGCCTCGACCGCGGCCAAGGTGCGCGCCGGGGCCGGGCGCTCGGCGGCGCTCGCCCGGCTGGCCTGGAAGAGGCGGCCGGATCTTGCGATCGCCCACGGCTCGGTCGACCTCGCGGTGGTCTCCGCGCTCTTCAGGATCCCCTCGGCGCAGATGCAGGACTACGAGTTCGCCGGCCTCCAGCGCCGAATCGCCTTCGGGGTGGCAAAGCGGGTCCTGGTCCCCGACTCGATCCCGCTCGATCGCCTGCGCAGGATCGGGGCGAAGGAGAGCAAGCTCGTCCGCTTCCCGGGCCTCAAGGAGGAGTACTACCTGGCCGGGCTTCGAGCCTGACGGGGCGGTGCTGGACGAGCTCGGGATCGACCCGGGGGCGATCCTCGTCGTGCTTCGGCCGCCTCCCGAGACCTCCGCCTACCACGCGCCCAACGACGTCTATGGTGGGACGATCCGGCGCCTCGCCGGCGAGGAGGGCGTGCAGGCCGTGATCATCCCCCGCACCGAGGCCCAGGGTGCCGCGGCGCGGGCGATCGGCGCCGCCAACCTGATCGTCCCCGAGCGGGCGATCGACGCCCAGAGCCTGATCGCCCACGCCGACCTCGTCGTCAGCGCCGGCGGGACGATGAACCGCGAGGCGGTTGCGCTCGGGACGCCGGTCTTCACGACCTTCTCGGGGCGCATGGGCGGCGTCGACGAGCAGCTGATCGCCGCGGGGCGACTGCGGGTGCTCGAGGACCCCGCGGCCCTCGAGCTGCGCAAGCGCGAGGCGCCGGTCGGCGTCCTCCATCCGCGCGACCCGCAGATCCTCGTCGACGGCGCCCTCGGGGCTGTCGAGAGCGTCGACTAGCTTGTCCGTCGGGGCAAGCGCAATGGACCCGACCACAATCGACGCAGTCCTCGCCTTCGTCGCGGCGGCCGCGATCGCCTGGCTGCTCGTTCCCTACGCCGAGCGCCTCGCCTTCCGAATCGGCGCGATCGACCCGCCCAAGGAGCGCGGCCTCCACGACCGGCCGATGCCGCGCCTCTCGGGCCTGGCGATCTTCGCCGGCGTCGAGGCCGCGGGCTGGGTCTTCCTGCCCTCCGACGGCGAGACCCGCTCGATCCTGATCGGCGCCGCGGCGATCGCGGCGGTCGGCGTCGTCGACGACGTGCGCTCGCTGCCGGCCCTGCCGAAGCTGGTCGGCCAGCTCGCCGCGGCGACGATCCCCGTCGCCGGGGGCGTGCGGCCCGACGTCCTCACCCTGCCCTTCGTCGGCGGCTTCGGCCTCGGCTGGGTCGCCTACCCGCTGACCGTGATCGGCATCGTCGCCGTTGTCAACGTGATCAACTTCATCGACGGCGTCGACGGGCTCGCCGCCGGCGTCTGCACGATCTCGGCGATCTCCCTGGCGGTCATCGCCCTCTCGCTCGAAAAAAACGATGCCGCCGTGCTGGCCGCGATCACCGCCGGCGGCGCCCTCGGATTCCTGCGCCACGGCTTCCCGCCCGCCTCCAGCTTCATGGGGGACACCGGCTCGAACCTGCTCGGCTACCTGCTCGCGGTGACCGCGGTGCAGGGGGCGCTGAAGACGAATGCGGTGATCGCCCTGGTGCTGCCCCTGGTCGTCCTCGCCGTGCCGATCCTCGACACCGGCTTCGTGGTCGCCAAGCGACTCAAATACCGGCAGCCGATCTACCAGGCCGACTCCTGGCACTTCCATCACCGGATGGCCAACATCGGCTTCTCGCAGCGGCGCACGCTCGCCTACCTGTACGGGTGGACGCTGGTCCTCGCCGGGCTCGCCCTCGCCCTGCGATTCGTCCCCTACAGCGACGACCACGGCCACTTCGACGCCTTCTGGACCGCGGTCATGGTCGCCTGCGGGCTGGTCGCGCTCGCCTCCAGCGTCTACCTGATCTACGTGCTCGAGATCCTCAAGCTGCGCCGCGGGCAGCTCAATCCGGAGACCGGCGAGTTCGAGGCGATCAAGCTCGAGGACGCTAGTAACAGGTAGTGACAAACCTCACGAATCCGCTCTAGAAAGCGGAACGACGGCCCTTTCGGATATAGTCGCTGATCCGCCGGCTCCCGGAGAGACGGGCGGATTTTATGTCTCCTCCCAAGTACGTCGACCTCCTGGTCCTAACAGCCGCGCTCGCGGTTTTCGCGCTTGGTGGATTGCCGATGATCGGTTTCGCCGCCGCCGCGGCGGCCTGGCTCGCCCAGCGCGGGATCCAGGTGCTCGCCGGCCGCCGCGCCGCCGCCGAGCTCGCCGCCGGCAACAGGCAGCGGGCGATGGGCATCGCCGCCGCGACCGGGCTCGGCCGGGTCTGGCTGATGGCGACCGTGGTCCTGGTCGTCGGGCTGCTCGCCGAGCGCGAAGACGGCCTCGCCGCGGCGCTCCTGCTCGTCGGCCTCTTCACGATCTCCTTCGTCGCCCAGGGCATAGCCCACCTCTTCGAGCCCGCCGGGGAGGGAGCGCGATGAGCGAGGACCTCGCGATCGCCGTCGAGGAGTCCGTCGCCGAGAAGAGCGAGGGCGGCCTGGGCACCAAGGCCAAGGTCTTCATCGGGCTCGGTGTCTACCTCGGGATCGCGATCCTGATGCTGCTGATCTTCGGCAGCTCGGGCAAGAACGAAGAGTTCAAGCCCCAGAACGAGTTCAAGCTCGAACCGTGGGTCGAAATCCACGTCGCCGGGATCGACATGAGCATCAACAAGGCGGTGCTCTACCTCGTCCTGGCCAGCGCCCTGACGATTTTCACGATGGTCTGGATCTCGCGGCGGATGCATCGGAAGCCGAACCGCGTGCAGACCGCGATCGAGGTCGCCTACGACCTGACCAAGAACACGATCACCGGCGGCAGCCTCGACGCCAAGATGGCGGCGCGCTGGTTCCCCTTCCTGGCCGCCCTCTTCTTCTGGATCTGGTTCTCCAACATGATCGGGTTCCTGCCGCTGCCGACCAACACGGAGCACACCGTCAACGTGCTCGGCGCCGAAATCCCCTCCTTCGCGATCTACGCGGCGACCGCGAACCTCTCGATCCCGCTCGTCCTGACGCTCGTCGTCTGGGTCTCCTACCACGTCGAAGGAGTGCGCGACAAGGGCCTCTTCAAGTACCTGGCGAGCTGGCTGCCGCCGGGCCTCGAGGACATGAACCCGATCGCCAAGGGCTTCATCTTCGTGATCGAGGCGATCTCCCACTTCGCGCGGCTGATCTCGCTCTCCGTGCGGCTCTTCGCCAACATCCTCGCCGGCCACCTGCTGCTGCTCTTCATGGGCGGTGGGCTCGCGGTCCTGCTCGGCATCGCCGCGCTCGGCGCCCTCACCTTCCCCCTCGCCTTCTTCTTCTTCATCCTCGAGGTCGGCCTTATCGCGACCCTGCAGGCTTTTATCTTCTCGACCCTCACTGCGATCTACCTCGGCGGGGCGACCTCCGCCAGTCACTAGAAAAGGAGCGCTGTTCAATGGACCTGTCCCCAGTTGCCGCCGCGATCTCAGACGAAGGGATCGAAGCCGCCGGCAAGGCGATCGCGCTCGGCGTCGGCGCCGGCCTCGGCTCGATCGGCGCCGGCATCGGCATCGGCTTCATCTTCGGCAAGGAGATCGAGTCCGTCGCCCGCCAGCCCGAGATGAAAGACGAGCTGCAGAGCATCCGCTGGCTCGGCTTCGCGCTGACCGAGGCCGTCGCCTTCTACACCTTCATCTTCGGCCTGATCGCCTTCTTCCTCTAGGAGTCGCTGCGTGGAGCTCATCAGCGCAATAACGGGCCTGATCCCGCTCGCGGCGGAGGCCGCCGAAGAAGAAGGCGGCAGCTTCCTGGTCTCACCGGGCCTCGGCCTGATGATCTGGACGCTCGTCCTCTTCCTCTTCACGATGTGGGTGTTGAGCAAGCTCGCCTTTCCGAAAATCCAGGAGGCGCTCGACCGCCGCGCGAAGACGATCGCCGAGTCGATCGAGGCCGCCGAACGGCAGCGCAGGGAGTCCGACGAGCTGCTCGAGGAGTACCGGCAGCGGCTCACCGAGGCCCGCGAGCAGGCCGACGACATCATGGCCCGTGCCCGCAAGGCCGCCGAGACGGCCGAGGCCGAGGCGACGGCCCAGGGCAAGGAGAAGCGCGAGGAGCTGGTCGCGCAGGCAAAGCGCGACATCGAGGCGGAGACGCGGCGATCGCTGCAGCAGATCCGCAAGGAGGTCGCCGACCTGACGGTGCTGGCGACCGAGAAGGTGACGCGCAAGAGCCTCGACACCGAGGACCAGCGCCGCCTGGTCGAGGAGGCGCTGAGCGAGGTCGACTTCACCAGCCTCTCGGGAACGGAGAGCGGCGCCTAGCCATGCCGGAGGTCTCCCGCGTATATGCCGAAGCCCTCTTCGACGTCGCCAGGGAGAGTGGCACGCTCGACGCGGTCGGCGCCGAGCTCGGCCAGTTCGCCGAGGCGCTGGCTGGCGATCGTGAGCTGCAGGTCTTCTTCTTCAGCCCCTACTTCTCCTCGGCGGAGAAGAGCGACGGGCTGAGGCGGGCGGTGAGCGGCGCCGACCAAGAGCTGCTCAACTTCCTCGAGCTGCTGATCGACAAGCACCGCATGCCCGAGGTCTTCCGCGTCAGGGCCGAGTTCGACCGGCTCTGGAAGAAGGAGAACAGGAGGCTCGACGTGACCGTGACCAGCGCCGTCGAGCTCGACCCGGCGGTGGTTCAGAAGGTCGGGTCGGAGGTGGAGAGGCAGACGGGCCAGAAGGTCGAGCTCGCCAGTCGCGTCGACGGGGAGATCCTCGGCGGCATCGTCCTCCAGGTCGGCAACATGGTCCTCGATGCCAGCATCCGCAGTCGCTTGGAGAAACTTCGAAAGAGCGTCGCGCAGGCGGCGCACTAGGGGGACAGGAAAAAAGATGGAGATCAAGCCGGACGAGATCGCATCGATCCTCAGGGAGAGGATCGAGGGCATGGACACCGCGAGCGCCGACCTCACCGAGGTCGGCACGGTGCTGTCGGTCGCCGACGGCATCGCCCGCATCCACGGCCTCGACAACTGCATGGCGCTGGAGATGCTCGACCTGCCGCACGGCGTCACCGGCCTGGCGCTCAACCTGGAGGCCGACAACGTCGGCGCCGTGCTCTTCGGCGAATGGGACAAGATCGTCGAGGGCGACACGGTCAAGCGCACGGGCAACCTGCTCCAGATCCCCGTCGGCGACGAGCTGCTCGGCCGCATGGTCGACCCGCTCGGCCGCCCGCTCGACGACAAGGGCGAGATCGCCACCTCGCAGACGCGCCCGGCCGAGTTCAAAGCTCCGGGAGTCGTCGAGCGCCAGCCGGTGACCGAGCCGGTGCAGACCGGGCTGATGTCGATCGACGGGATGATCCCGATCGGCCGCGGCCAGCGAGAGCTGATCATCGGCGACCGCCAGACCGGAAAGACGGCGATCGCGATCGACACGATCATCAACAACCGCGACAAGGACCTGATCTGCATCTACGTCGCGATCGGGCAGCGGATGTCGACCGTCGTCCAGCTCCGCGAGGTCCTCGAGGAGAACGGCGCGATGGAGAACACGATCATCGTCGCCGCGCCGGCCGACGAGGCGGCGCCGATCAAGTACATCGCGCCCTACGCGGGCTGCGCGATGGGCGAGCACTTCCTCTACAACGGCAAGCACGCCCTCTGCGTCTACGACGACCTCACCAAGCACGCCTACGCGTATCGGCAGATGTCGCTCCTGCTGCGGCGCCCGCCGGGTCGCGAGGCCTACCCCGGCGACGTCTTCTACCTGCACTCGCGGCTGCTCGAGCGCTCGGTGAAACTGAACGACGAGCTCGGTGGCGGCTCGCACACGGCGCTGCCGATCATCGAGACCCAGGCCTCCGACGTCTCGGCCTACATCCCGACCAACGTGATCTCGATCACCGACGGCCAGATCTTCCTCGAGTCCGACCTCTTCAACTCGGGCGTGCGGCCGGCGATCAACGTCGGCATCTCGGTCTCCCGGGTGGGCGGAAACGCGCAGACCAAGGCGATGAAGAAGGTCGCCGGAAAACTGCGCCTCGACCTCTCCCAGTTCCGTGACCTCGAGGCCTTCGCCCAGTTCGGATCCGAGCTCGACCCGGAGACGCAGAAATCGCTGAACCGCGGCCAACGGCTGGTCGAGCTGCTCAAACAGAAAGAGCGCGACCCGCTGGAGATGGCCGACCAGGTCGCCGCGATCTACTCCGGCACCGGCGGCTATCTCGACCGGATCAAGGTCGACCGGGTCGGGGAGTTCCTCCGCGACCTGCGCACCCGGCTGCGGTCCGAGCAGGCAGACCTGCTCGGCAGGATCGGCGAGACCGGCAAGCTCGAGGAGGCTGACGAGGAGGCGCTGGGCAAGGCGATCGCCGAGTTCGTCGACGATTTCGGCGCCGACTTCGACGAGCACGGCGACCCGATCGAGGCCGGCGAGTCCGAGCGGATCAAGTCCTCTGAGGAGCGAGAGGCTCCCTCCCATGTAGCCGAGGAGGTGTCGGTCTGACGGATGCGCGCAGGGAGCCCCGATCAGGGGTACCTGCGGGCGAGGTCTTCGTTCTCGGCACCCCCGATCGGGGCTTCCGGGCGTAACCGCCGACTCGACTAGCTAGCCATGGCCACGCAGAAGGACGTCAAGAATCGAATCGCGTCGATCAAGAACATCAACAAGATCACGCGGGCGATGGAGATGGTTGCGGCAGCTCGCCTGCGCAGGGCAGAGCAGCGGATCGCGGCCCTGCGCCCCTACGCGGAGGGTATGCGCAAGCTCACCCGCCGCGCCGCCGAGCAGGCGGGGGGGATGCCACGCGTCCCGGTCATGGTCGAGCGCGAGCGGGTCGAGCGGGTCGGCGTCGTGCTGATCACCGGCGACCGCGGCCTCGCCGGGGCCTTCAACACGAACATCATCCGCGAGGGCATGCGCCTCGGGAAGGACCTGCGCGAGGAGGGCGTCGAGCCGGTCTTCTCCGCCGTCGGCCGCAAGGGCGTCGGCGCTCTGACCTTTCGCAAGCAGGAGCTGGCCGGCGCCTACACCGGGTTCACCGACCGTCCCGCCTTCGCCGACGCGCGTGAGATCGGCGAGGAGATGACGGCCCGCTACGTCGACGAGGAGGTCGACCGGGTCGAGCTCGTCTACAACCGCTACGTCTCGCCGCTGACCCAGCATGTCTGGCGCCAGACCCTGTTGCCGATGCAGCAGGCCGAGGTGACCGGCGAGGGGGCGGAGGCCGAAGAGGCCGACGCCGAGGAGACCGAGATCGAGAGAGCCCACTCGGCGGCGCTCTGGGAATACGAGCCCGAGCCCGAGGACCTTCTCGCGCAGCTGATCCCGGAGTACGTGAACATCTCGGTCTACCGGGCGCTGCTCGAGTCGGCCGCCTCCGAGCTGGGAGCGCGGATGACCGCGATGCGCAACGCGGCGGAGAACGCCGAAACGATGATGGACGACCTGACGCTGGAGATGAACCGCGTGCGCCAGGCCGAAATCACGCAGGAGATCCTCGAGGTAGTCGCAGGCGCCGAGGCCCTCGGCTAAAAGCTCCGACTCAAAGAAAAGGAACCAATGTCAGAGAGCAACGGAACAAACGTAGGACGGGTCGAGCAGGTGACGGGCGTCGTCGTCGACGCCGTCTTCTCCGACCAGCTGCCCCCGATCTACTCGGCGCTGCGGATCGAGATGGCCGGCGAGGCCGATGGTGAGACCACCGACCTGATCTGCGAGGTGCAGCAGCACCTCGGCGACGACCGCGTGCGGGCGGTGGCGATGGACGCCACCGACGGCCTGCAGCGCGGCGACAGGGTCTTCGACACCGGCGGGCCGATCACGGTCCCGGTCGGCGACGCGACCCTGGGCCGGATCTTCAACCTGCTCGGCGAGCCGATCGACAACGGCCCCGAGGTCAAGGTCGAGGAGCGCTGGCCGATCCACCGCTCCGCTCCGGCGGCATCGGACCTCGCCCCGACTCAGGAGATCCTCGAGACCGGGATCAAGGTCATCGACCTGCTCGCCCCCTACGCGAAGGGCGGCAAGGTCGGCCTCTTCGGGGGAGCCGGCGTCGGCAAGACCGTTCTGATCCAGGAGCTGATCCGCAACATCGCCGAGGAGCATGAAGGCCTCTCCGCCTTCGTCGGGGTCGGCGAGCGCTCGCGAGAGGGGAACGACCTCTGGCTCGAGATGAAAGAGTCGGGTGTGATCGACAAAACCATGCTCGTCTTCGGCCAGATGAACGAGCCCCCGGGCGCCCGCCTGCGCGTCGCCCTCTCCGGGCTGACGATGGCCGAGTACTACCGCGAGCAGGGCGGCCAGGACGTGCTGCTCTTCATCGACAACATCTTCCGCTTCGTCCAGGCGGGCTCCGAGGTCTCGGCGCTGCTCGGCCGGATGCCCTCGGCGGTCGGCTACCAGCCGACGTTGGAGACCGAGATGGGCGGCCTGCAGGAGCGGATCACCTCGACCGAGCGCGGCTCGGTCACCTCGATCCAGGCGGTCTACGTCCCCGCCGACGACTACACCGACCCGGCGCCGGCCTCGGTGTTCGCCCACCTGAACGCGACGACGGCGCTCTCGCGGGCGATCTCCGAGAAAGGGATCTACCCGGCGGTCGACCCGCTCGACTCGAGCTCGACGATCCTCAAGCCCGACGTCGTCGGCGAAGAGCACTACCGGACCGCGACCGAGGTCCAGGAGGTCCTGCAGCGCTACAAGGAGCTTCAGGACATCATCGCGATCCTCGGCATCGACGAGCTCTCCGACGAGGACAAGCAGACGGTCAGCCGCGCCCGCAAGATCGAGCGCTTCCTCTCGCAGCCGTTCTTCGTCGCCGAGCAGTTCACCGGGCGGACCGGCGAGTACGTGCCGATCGCCGAGACCGTGCGCGGCTTCCGCGAGATCCTCGACGGCGAGCACGACGACCTCTCCGAGGGCGCCTTCTACATGCAGGGCGGCATCGACCAGGTCACCGAGAACGCGAAGGCCGCAGCGTAGGAGCCGAGCGCCGTGGCCGACTCCAAATTCGAGGTCGAGGTCCTCACCCCCGAGGGCGCGGCATTCAACGGCGAGGTGAGGCAGGTTTCGACCCGCACCGCGGTCGGCGAGATCGGCATCCTCGCCAACCACGCGCCGCTGCTCGCCTCGTTGCAGCCGACCGAGCTGCGCCTGCACCTGAGCGACACCGAGACGAAGACGTTCGCCCAGGCCCACGGCTGGCTACAGGTATTCGGCAACCACGCCCGGTTGCTTGTCGAGGAGGCGATCGACCCGGGTGACCTCGACGCTGCCTTGCTCAAGGATCAGCTCGCCGACGCCGAGCAGCGGCTCGCCGAGGCCGAGGAGGGCAGCGGGGCCCGGGGGCGGGCGGAGAAAGACCGGCAGCGGGCCGAGGCGTTCCTGGCTATAAGTCAGGGATGAGCATCGGCCATTGGGCGGGAGGCGTGGGCACCCCCCGAAGCCCCCGCGACATCCCCTCCTCATGAGGCCGGTGAGCTTTCGCCCAACCACGCGAGGTCGTATTTCTTCCCGCATAGCGGCAACAACTGCGACCGCGGAGGAGGCCGCCGATGAGCGATGAGCTCGTTGGGCTCGCAGAGAAGCTGATCTCCTACGACACCGTCGAGCCGGACGGGGTGCTGGAAGCGGCCGGCTTCGTCAAGGGCTGGCTCGAGGCGCGGGGAATCGAGACCTCGGAGGAGGAGGTTCGGGGGCTTCCCGTGCTCAGGGCGGAGGTCGGCCCCTCGGATGCGACGACCGTCGTCCTGCACGGCCACCTCGACGTCGTCCCCGGGTTGCCCGGCCAGTTCGACCCCAGGGTCGAGGACGGGCGGCTCTACGGGCGCGGTGCCTATGACATGAAGGGGGCGCTGGCGGCGATGATGCTGACGACGGCCGCGATGGCGGAGCAGGACGGCGTGCGGGTGAGGCTAGGGATCGTCGGCGACGAGGAGTCCGAGGAGGAGGCCGAGCGCGGCAGCGACCACCTCGTCGACGGTGGCTTCCTCGGCGACTTCGCGATCACCGGCGAGCCCACCGACCTGCAGATCGGGGTCGAGGCCAAGGGCGTCCTGGCCCTGCGCCTCGAGGTCTCCGGCGTTGCGGCCCACGGCGCCACGCCCTGGCTCGGCGACAACGCGGTGCTGCGAGCCCACGACGTTTTCCGAAGCATCGAGTCGCTACCTTTTGCCCGGCAGAGCTCGGAGCTGTTCGACCGCCCTTCGATCAACCTCGGCCGGATCCTGGGAGGCGACGCGCTCAACAAGGTTCCAGACCGATGCGTGATCGACGTCGACATCCGCTACCTCCCCGAACAGGATCCGGAGACCGTGCTCGGGCAGGTGCGGGAAATCCCGGACGCGACGGTGAGCAAGCTCTTCAGCCGGCCCCCCGCCGTCGTCGACCGCGACTCGCGATTCGTCCGCGCCCTCGGCGACGCCGCCCGCGAGCACCACGACGGGGAGCCGATGAGCGTCGGTCGCGATGGCGCCTCGGACGCGGTCTCCTTCCTGCGGGTGGGGGTGCCGGCGGTCGAGTTCGGGCCGCTCGGGGCCGGCCATCACGGGCC
This sequence comes from uncultured Solirubrobacterales bacterium, assembly GCA_963727615.1. Lineage (GTDB taxonomy): Bacteria > Actinomycetota > Thermoleophilia > Solirubrobacterales > 70-9 > VRUE01. Next base: position 247,872 of record CAVSHD010000004.1, on the reverse strand, counting down.
GGGGGAGTGGGTCTCGGTGGCCTCCCTGAGGGCCTACGGGCAGACGCTCGAAACCTTCCTCCGCACGCTGGCCGGCTGAGCCCGAGGCACGGCGATGATTGAGCCCGTCTTCCAAAAACCGCCCCCCGAGGGGGACGGGACCGAGGCGCCGAAGCCGAAGCGCTACTGGTGGCGCTTCACGCTCGGGGCCGCGACGATCGTCTCGGTGACCGCGGCGGCGACGGCGATCAGCATCCTCCTCTACCTGGGCAGCATCGCCGACGCCCTCTCTCACAACAACGTGCTGAAGAACAAGGTGCATCGCTTCCTGGCCCAGACGAACGGCGGCGAACCGGAGAACATCCTCATCCTCGGCTCCGACAAACGGGCCAGCCTGCCGGGCGACCCGGGCCGCTCCGACACGACGATGCTGCTGCGGCTCGACCCGAACAGCAACGCGATCGCGCTGATGTCGATCCCCCGCGACCTGAAGGTCGAAATTCCCGGGGTCGGGACCCAGAAGTTCAACGCCGCCTACACCTACGGCGGCCCGAAGCTGACCCTCAGGGTCGTCAAGGAACTGACCGGGCTGCCGATCAACCACGTCGTCAACGTCGACTTCCTCGGCTTCGTGCGGGCGGTCGACGCGATCAACTGCGTGTACGTCGACGTCGACCGACGCTACTACCACAACAACGCGGAATCCTCCGAAGAATATGCCGAAATCAACATCCAGCCGGGCTACCAGCTGCTCTGCGGGAAAAAAGCGCTGCAGTACGTCCGCTATCGCCACACCGACACCGACCTCGTCCGCGCCGCGCGCCAGCAGGACTTCATCAGCAACGCCCGGCAGCGGGTCCCGATCGGCGACCTCGTGCTCGGCCGCAACGAACTGATGGACATCTTCACCGAGTACACGACCTCGGACATCAGCGACAAGGAGACGATCCTCGACGTCCTCAAACTGTTCGCCTCGGCGCGCAATGCGGAAATCAACGAGGTCCATTTCCCGGCGCAGCTCGGCCCTAGCTACGTGACCGCCTCGCCGGCCGCGATCGAAGGAGCGGTCGAACAGTTCCTCGGGATCGAAGCGAGCGGCGGCTCGCGGGGGACGCTGGAACGCAGCGGCAAGGGCAAGGCGAAGGCGAAAAAGCGGGCAAAGAGCAAGAAGAAGAAGAAGAAGCCCCGCATCGTGGCGCCGAAGCCGCCCGGGGAGGATGGCCTCGTGCCCGCCGGGGAAGCGGGCCGGATCGAGGCCAAGATAGTCGCCCGCAGGGTCGGTGGGCGCTTTCCGGTCTTCTACCCGACCAGGCTGCCCTCCGGCGCCGCGTTCGTCGAAAGCAACCCCTACCTCCATGTCCAGGATCCGCACGTCTACCACTTCCGTGACACCGACGGCGTGCGCCACGCCGCGTACCGGATGGTGCTGACCGTCGAACTCCCCGACGGAACCCACTACTTCGGAGTGCAGGGGATCAAAGGCTGGGCCGACCCGCCGATCCTCAACGACCCGAGCGAAACGCGAACGATCCACGGCCGCGAGTACGACATCTACGTCGACGGCGACCGGGTGAAGCTGATCGCCTGGCATCGCGGCGAGAACAGCTACTGGGTCGCCAACGACCTGCTGAACACGCTGACCAACGACCAGATGGTCGGGATCGCACGCTCGGCCAACGTCGTCTTGCCCAACCCGAAGCCGAGAAAGGGGGGAACCGCCGGTGGCTTCCAGGAATGAGCCGATCGGGGTGATCGGTGTCGGCTGGGTCGGCCTGGTCACGGCCGCCTGCTTCGCCGAGCTCGGCCACCGAGTGATCGCCAGGGACATCGTCGCCGAGAAGGTCGAGGCGCTGCGGGCCGGGGAGGTGACGATCCACGAGCCGGGCCTGGAGGAACTGCTCGCCCGCAACGCCGAGCGGCTCGAGTTCACCACCGATATGGGCCGCGTGCTGGAGTCGGCGAGGCTGCTGTTCGTCTGCGTCGACACCCCTCCGACCGCCTCCGGGGACGCCGACCTCTCCCGGGTGCGGGCGGTTGTCGAGGAGATCGGCGCGGGTGACCACGTCCTCGTCATGAAGAGCACCGTTCCCGCCGGGACCGGCGCCGCGATCGCCCGCGACCTCGGCGCCGCGACGCCCTACGTCTCCTGCCCGGAGTTCCTCAAGGAGGGGACGGCGGTCGGCGATTTCATGCATCCCGACCGGGTCGTGGTCGGCGCCGAGGCCGCCGACTCCGCCGCCGGCGACGCGGTCGCGGCCATCTACGAGCCGCTGGGGGCCGCGGTCGTCCGCACCGACGTCGCCAGCGCCGAGATGATCAAGCTCGCCTCGAACGCCTTCCTGGCGACCAAGATCTCCTTCGTCAACGAGATCGCCAACGTCTGCGAGGAGGTCGGCGCCGACGTCTCCGAGGTCGCGCGTGGGATGGGGCTCGACGAGAGGATCGGCCCCTCGTTCCTGCGCGCCGGGATCGGCTATGGGGGCAGCTGCTTCCCGAAGGACGTCAGCGCCCTGAAGATGCTGGCCGGCAACACCGGCTACCACTTCCAGCTGCTGAACGCGGTGATCGAGGTCAACGAGCTGCAGAAGCGGCGCGTGGTCGGCAAGCTGCAGAAGCACCTGGGCTCGCTGCTGGGCAGGCGGATCGCTTTGCTGGGGCTCGCCTTCAAGCCCGATACCGACGACATGCGGGAAGCGTCCAGCCTGGTGCTCGCCGCCCGCCTGCAGGGCGAGGGGGCGGAGGTCGTCGCCTACGACCCGGTCGCCACCGAGAGCGCCAGGCAGCTGCTCGACGGGGTCGAGCTCGAGGGCTCGGCGCCGGAGGCGCTGGCGGGGGCCGACGCCGCCGTCCTCGTCACCGAGTGGCCCGAGTTCGCCGACCTCGATTGGGCCGCCGCCGCGAAGCGGATGGCCCGTCCGCTGCTGGTCGACGGCCGCAACTTCCTCGACCCGGCGACGATCGAGGCAGCGGGCTTCGCCTACGAGGGCATCGGCCGCGGCGCCGGGGCGCCGGCGTCCCAGGCAGTCTCGGGCTGAGGCCTTGCAGGCGATCGTCCTGGTCGGCGGTGAGGGGACCCGGCTCAGGCCGCTGACCGAGACCGTGCCCAAGCCGGCCCTGACGCTCGTCGACCGGCCGTTCCTGGCCTACATGGTCGAGTGGCTCGGCGGCCACGGGGTGGACGAGGTGGTCCTCGCCTGCGGCTTCCTGCCCGACGTTCTGCGCGAAGCCCTCGGCGAGGGCGAGGAGGGGGGGCCGCGGGTCCGGTACGTGGCCGAGCCCGAGCCCCTCGGCACCGCGGGTGCGATCCGCTTTGCCGCCGGCGCCCTCGGCGAGGGGCTCGAGGAGCGCTTCCTCGCCCTCAACGGAGATGTCCTCACCGACCTCGACCTGAGCGCCCTGCTGGCGCGCCACGAGGAGCGGGGCGCCCGGGCCACGATCGGGCTCCACCAGGTCGACGACTCCTCCGCCTACGGGCTCGTGCGCTGCGACCCGCGCGGAGCCGTGCTCGAGTTCCTCGAGAAGACCGGCGACCCGGTCCCGGGCGAGGTCAACGCCGGCATGTACGTCCTCGAGCGCTCGGTGCTGGACCTGATCCCGGTGGGGGAATGCGTCTCGATCGAGCGCGAGGTCTTCCCGCGGCTCGCCGGCGACGGCCTCTTCGGCGCCCTGCTCGAGGGCTACTGGATGGACATCGGCACCCCCGAGCGCTACCTGCAGGCGACCTGGGACATCCTCGAGGGCACGGTCGAGACCGAGGTGACGCCGACGGGCCCCGGGCTGCGGGTGGCGGCCGGCGCCGAGGTTGCCGAGAGCGCCTCGATCGGGCCGCGGGCGGTGCTCGGCGAGGGCTGCGTGGTGGCGGCCCGGAGCCGCGGTGTCGAATCGGTCCTGCTCGACGGATGCGTGCTCGGGGACGGCGCCCATGTCAGCGGCTCGATCCTCTCCGCCGGGGTCGAGGTGGAGCCCGGGCGCGACACTCGAGCGCGCCGTAGTCGGCCGGGGTGAAAGAGTCCCGGGCGGGAGATGATGCTCGACGACGTCCTCGCAATCCCCGAGCACCTGCGCGACGCCCTCTGGCGCGTCGATTCGGCGCGCCTCGAGACGGCCGACTCGTCCGGTCTCCTGGTCTGCGGGATGGGCGGCTCGGCGATCGGCGGCGACCTCGCCGCGGCGGCCCTCGGCGAGCGCCTCTCGCGCCCGATGGCGACGGTTCGCGGCTACCGCCTGCCGAGCTGGGCCGGGCCAGGTTGGACCGTGCTCTGCTCGAGCTACTCGGGCGAGACGGAGGAGACCCTTGCCTGTTTCGAGGGCGCCGGCGAGATCGGCGCCCGCCGGATCGTCGTCGGCACCGGCGGCGAGCTGGTCGAGCGCGCCCGCGAGGCCGGCGTCCCGGTCGTCGGCCTGCCCGGGATCCTCCAGCCTCGAGCGGCGGTCGCCTACATGGCGGTGGCGGCGATCGAGGCCGCCGCGCTCTGCGGCGCCGCCCCCCGCATCGCTGCCGAGATCGAGGAGGCGGCCGGCTTCCTCGGCGAGCGCCGGGAGGCCCTCGAGGCCCGCGCCGCGGAGATCGCCGAGCGCCTGCGCGGGACCGTGCCGGTGATCTGCGGCGCCGAGCTGACCGCTCCCGTCGCCCGTCGCTGGAAGACCCAGATCAACGAGAACGCGAAGCTGCAGGCCTTCTTCTCGGAGCTGCCCGAGGCCGACCACAATGAGATCAGCGGCTGGGAAGGCGTTCCCGAGGGAACCCGGCTCGCCGTCGCGATGCTCGAGGACGAGGGCCAGGCCCCCCGCCTGCGCCGCCGCTTCGAGCTGACCGCGGCGACGATCTCGGCGGCGGGGATCGAGGTCGTCAGGGCGCCGACGGAAGGCGAGACGCCGACCGCACGCCTCTTCTCGGCGGTCATGCTCGGCGACCTGGTCTCGGTGAGGCTCGCCGTCGATCGCGGCGTCGACCCCGATCGGGTCGAGGCGATCGAGTCGCTCAAGTCGGCGCTTGGCCCGTCCTGAGCTTGCGCCATTCCCACCAACCCCAGCCGATCGTCACGACGCCGGCGTAGATCCAGCCCAGCAGGACGTCGAAGAAGTAGTGCTCTCCGGTGGCGATCAGGGTCAGGCCCATCGCCAGCGGGTAGAGCGCCAGCAGCGGCCTCGCCCAGCGCCGTCGCATGCGGGGCCAGAGGAAGATCGCGACGAGGGCGACGAAGGCCGAGTGCAGCGACGGCACGGCGGCGACCTGGTTGACCGCGGCCTGGCCGTGGGAGAACATCGCGGCGGTGCCGACGTCGAGCGCTTCCCAGCCCTTTGCGGTGGTCCTGTGGACGCCGCTGAGGAGGCCCTGTTCGCCCGCCATCCAGGGCGGTGCCGCCGGGAAGGCGATGTAGGTCGCCAGCCCGGCCAGGGCGAGCGTCACGAGGCGCTTGGCGAACTGGACGAAGGCGAGCCTGTCGCGTGCCCAGAGGACGCCGGCGACGGCGAAGGGGACGATGAAGTAGGAGGTGTAGACGAGGGTGAAGCAGACGTCGTACCAGTGCACGACGCCCGGCTCGTAGAGCCTTGCCTGAAGCCATTCGGTGGGCGCCCGCCCGAGGAAGACGAAGCGGTCGAAATCGATCATCGGCACGCTGTGCGGGGCGACGCCGAAGGAGTCGGCGGCGCCGCGGGAGAAGTCGTAGGCCGCGAGCACGGCGACGATCGGCAGCCAGTCGAGGACGAGGCGCCCGATTTCCGCCGGGGGCCGGCCGATCGAGGCGCAGACGAGGGCGCCGCAGGTCCAGGCGATGACCAGCTCGCGCTGGACCGGGATGCCATAGGCGGCGGTGTAGGCGATCAGGGCGACCGCGTAGAGGGCCGCGGCGCACCAGCGCACGGTGGCCCAGTGAGGAAAGCGCAGGGCCTCCGCGCCCTCGGCTCGCAGCTCGGCGTATTCGGCGGTCGTCATTCCAGATCCCGTTACCAGGTTGTCAACGGGCGCAGCGTTTCAGATGGCGCCGGCGGTCGCCGTTCCGCCCGTCGGGCCATCTACGTATTCTTGGCCCCCGTGGCGGGGAACTCGATCGGCGGCCGAAATTGAGGGCGATGGTGCTCGCGGCGGGGCTGGGCACGCGGCTGCGGCCGATCACCTACGCGATCCCCAAGCCGATGGTCCCCGTGCTCAATCGGCCGGTGATGGAGCACAGCGTGCGGCTCCTCGCCCGCCACGGCTTCCGCGAGGCGATCGCCAACCTGCACTGGTTCCCGGAGACGATCGAAGCGCACTTCGGCGACGGCTCGGGCTTCGGCATCGAGCTTTCCTACAGTCACGAGGAGAGCCTGCTCGGGACGGCCGGAGGGGTCCGCAACGTCGCCGGGTTCCTCGGCGACTCCTTCCTGGTCGTCGCCGGCGACGCGCTCACCGACCTCGACTTCACCGCGATGCGCGAGTTCCACGAGTCCCACGACGGCCTCGTGACCCTGGCGACCAAGCGCGTCGCCGAGACCGACCAGTACGGGGTCGTGATCGCCGGCGAGGACGGGCGCATCCAGGGCTTCCAGGAGAAGCCCGACCCGGCCGAGGCGCTCTCCGACCTCGCCAACACCTGCATCTACATGTTCCGGGCGGAGGTCTTCGACCACTTCCCGGCGCCCGGGACGAGCGCCGCCGCGGGGCCGGACGACGCCTCCGGGTTCGCCGACTGGGCGATGGACGTGTTCCCGGCGCTGCTGGACGCCGACATCCCCTTCTACTCCCACGAGGTCGGTGCCTACTGGAACGACATCGGCAACCTCGGCGAGCTCGAGCAGGGGAACTTCGATGCCCTGGGCGGCGCCGTGGCGGTCGAGCCGGGGGCGCCCGAGGTCGCCGAGGGGGTGCGCTCGGCCAGTCCCCTGGACGGGGTCGAGGCCACGGGGCCGGCGCTGATCGGCGAGGGCGCCGAGCTCGGTGCGGGGGTGCGCATAGTCGGCCCCGCGATCGTCGGCGACGGCTGCCGGGTCGGGTCGGGCGCCTACCTGCGAGAGGCGATCCTGCTCGAGGGAGCCGAGCTGCCCGAGCGGGCGATGGCGGTGGGCGGCGTCTACGGTCGGATAGCCGAGAAGCCCTGACGCTTTCCTGAGCGGCTGCGCGCCACCCGCGCGCCGCGGAGCGAGAGGGTCGGGGGGTGGGCGCGACCGACATTCTCGCCGCCGTTCTGGCCCCGCCGACCTGCGCTGCCTGCGGCAGGCTCGGGGTGGGCGGCGGCCTCTGCAGCCCCTGCGCGCGGAGGTTCGCCGAGTCGCGGCCCGTGCGCGGGGTCGGCCCGCCCGGCACCGACTTCGCCTGGTCCTCGGCTCTGCACCAGGGCGTCGCCCGCGACCTCGTCGCGGCGCTCAAGTTCCGCCGCCTGCTGTCGGTCGCCGAGTTGATGGCCGAGCGGATCGAGCGGCTCGCCCCGGCGGCCGCCCGGGGCGGCACGATCGTCCCGGTGCCCACCGCGCGGCGGCGCACCTTTTCGAGGGGGTTCGACCCGGCGCTCGAGATCGCCGCCCGCCTCGCCGAGCGCTCGGGACTGGCGCTCGAGTGCGCCTGCCTGCGCCGCGTCGGCGGCGGCCGCCAGGTCGGGCGTCGCCGCGCCGAGCGGCTCGGCCGGCCGCCCAGGGTCGAGGCGGTGGCCGAGTCGCCGCGCAGCGTCCTGCTCCTCGACGACGTGCTGACCACGGGCGCCTCGGTCAGCGCCTGCGCCCGCGCCCTGCGATCGGCGGGCGCCGCGCGCGTCGTCGCGGTGACCTTCACGCGGCGCATGTGAGTGCCCCCTTGTCTGCGGGTAGAGGCAGGCGTAGCATCGGAGGCCGACCAAGGAGGCAGACAAATGCGGATCGAGATACGGGGGCGGAACGTCGAGATCGACGACGAGTTGCGGGAGCACGTGATCAAGCGGTTTCGCAGGGTCGGCCAGCAGGTCTCCGAGCTGGCCACGCTGGACGTCGAGATCTCCGAGGAGCGCAACCCCGCGATCGCCGACAGCCAGGTCGCCGAGGCGACGCTGCGGCTCAAGGGAGTCACCCTGCGCGCGCAGGAGGCCTCGCCGCTGATGTCGCACACGATCCACGAGCTGGCGGAGGACATCCGTCGCCAGGTCAAGAAGCATCGCGAGAAGCGCCGCAAGCGGACCCGCACGCGGCGCGCCGTGAACAGGATGCGCGGCCGCGTCGCCTGACGGCGCGCGGCGCCGGTGCCGGGCCCGACCCTCGATACCCTTGACCGATGGCTACGGCGAGGGACATGGTCACGCGAGCGCTCCGGGTCGGCGAGGGGCGCAAGTTCAGGGCCTACGAGAAGCGAGCCGAGGCGATCAACCGCTTCGAGCCCGAGATGGAGCTGCTCGACGACGCCGAGCTGCGCCAGGAGGCCGACGCGCTGCGCGAGCGGGCTCGCGGCGGCGAGTCGCTCGACGACCTCCTGCCGGAGGCCTTCGCGCTGACCCGCGAGGCGGCCCGCCGCACGCTCGGCCAGCGCCACTACGACGTGCAGCTGATCGGCGGCATGGTCCTCCACGACGGGTCGATCGCCGAGATGAGGACCGGCGAGGGCAAGACGCTGACGGCGACCCTCGCCGTCTTCCTCAACACGCTCGCCGGCGACGCCGTCCACGTGGTCACGGTCAACGACTACCTCGCCCGCCGCGACTCGGAATGGATGGCGCCCATCTATGAGGCGCTCGGGGTCACCGTCTCCGCGATCCAGGAGGACGACGACCACGAGGACCGACAGCGCAAGTACGCCTGCGACGTCACCTACGGGACCAACTCCGAGTTCGGCTTCGACTACCTGCGCGACAACATGTCGACCTCGCTCGAGCACTGCGTGCAGCGCGGCCACAACTTCGCGATCGTCGACGAGGTCGACAACATCCTGATCGACGAGGCGCGCACGCCGCTGATCATCTCCGGCGCCCCCGAGCAGGCCGCCCAGACGTACTACACGGTCGCCCGTCTCGCCAAGCAGATGGTCGGCGAGGAAGCGAAGCAGAAGCTCAAATCGCTCGGCGAAAGCAAGGACACCTCCGAAGTCGACTTCGACTACGAGTACGACGAGAAGCACAAGACGGTGGCGCCGACCGAGAAAGGCGTGAAGCGGGCCGAGGAGTTCCTCGGCGTCGACAACCTCTACATGAGCGAGAACGGCACCCTGGTCAACCACCTGGTCCAGGCGCTGAAGGCCGAGTCGCTGTACCGCAAGGACAAGGACTACGCGGTCGTCGACGGCGAGGTGATGATCATCGACGAGTTCACCGGCCGCATCCTCGAGGGGCGGCGCTGGTCGGAGGGCCTGCACCAGGCGGTCGAGGCGAAGGAGGGCGTCGCGATCGGCGAGGAGAACCAGACCCTGGCGACGATCACCCTGCAGAACTACTTTCGGCTCTACGACAAGCTCGCCGGGATGACCGGGACGGCGCTCACCGAGGCGACCGAGTTCATGAAGATCTACAAAGTCCCGGTTGTGGAGGTGCCGACCAACCGGCCGATGGTCCGCGACGATCGCAACGACCAGATCTTCAAGACCAAAGAGGGCAAGTGGAAGGCGGTCCTCGACGAAATCGTCGCCCGTCACGAAAGCGGCCAGCCGATCCTCGTCGGCACGGTCTCGGTCGAGGTCTCGGAGATGATCTCGGCGGAGCTGAAGCGCAACGGGATCGAACACGCCGTCCTCAACGCAAAGCCCGAGCACGCCGAACGAGAGGGCGAGCGGATCGCCCAGGCGGGCCGCCGCGGCGCCGTGATGATCGCCACCAACATGGCCGGGCGTGGTGTCGACATCAAGCTCGGCGGCGACGTCGAGCATCTGGCGATGCACGAGCTCAGGAAAATCGGCCTCACCCCCGGCGACGAGGGCTACGAGGAGGCGTTCGACGAGAAGGTCGTCGAGCTGAAGCCGACGGTGGAGGCGGAGGCGGAGGAAGTCCGCGAACTGGGCGGGCTCTTCATCTGCGGCACCGAGCGCCACGAGTCACGGCGCATCGACAACCAGCTGCGCGGTCGCTCGGGCCGGCAGGGCGACCCCGGCGAGACGCGCTTCTTCCTCTCCGCCGAGGACGACGTGATTCGCCTCTTCGCCGGCGACCGGATCTACAAAATCCTCGACAAACTCGGGCCGGTCGACGAGGAGGGCGAGGAGATGCCGCTCGAAGCCGGGATGCTGACGAAGACCGTCGAGAACGCCCAGAAGAAGGTCGAGGAGCAGAACTTCCTGATCCGCAAACGGGTGCTCGAGTACGACGACGTGATGAACGAGCAGCGCCGCGTCGTCTACAAATACCGGGGAGAGATCCTCGAAGGTCGCGACATGTCCGACGTCGCCCGCGACGAGCTCGAGGGCGTGATCGAGCGCCTCGTCGACGAGTACACGCCCGGCGACGAGCTCGACGATTGGGACATGCCCGAGCTCGAGGTGCAGCTGCGCCAGATCTGGCCGGTTGGCCTCGAGGTGGGCGGCATGGCCCCGGAGACGGTCGATCGCGAAAAGCTCAAGGACGCTCTCGACGACGACGCGATGACCGCCTACGACGAGCGCGAGTCGCAGCTCGGCGAGGAGCTGATGCGCCACCTGGAGCGCTCGATCCTGTTGCAGGTGATCGACAACCGCTGGCGCGAGCACCTCTACGACATGGACTACCTGCGCGAGGGGATCCACCTGCGCGGGTTCGCTCAGATCGATCCGCTCGTCGCCTACAAAAACGAGGGCTTCTCGATGTTCGAGGAGCTCATGCACTCGGTCTGGGAGGAGTTCGCGAAGCTCGTATTCCACGCCGAGATCGAGCTCGAGCCGGACGGCGCGGAAGGGGTGCTGGCCGGCGGTGCCGCCGCCGAGCCGACGGCGCTCGACTATTCCGGCGGCTCGCTCGAGGCTCAGCCTTCGGCTCTCCAGCAGGTGGCCGCGCAGGGCGGTCTCGAAGTCGGGCAGAGCCCTGAGGAAGCGGCCGAGGTCGCGCTCGGCAACGGCACCCCGGAGCCGGTCGAGACGGTCGTCAAGGACGAGCACGACAAGGTCGGGCGCAACGATCCCTGTTGGTGCGGCTCGGGCAAGAAGTACAAGAAGTGCCATGGGGCATGAGGGCCTCGCTCGCGAGCCGAGCTGGAGACCGTTCCTTGATTCACGATCCGATCAGGGAGTTCATTCGGGCGTTCAACGAGCGGGATCTGGACGGGTTCGTCGCGGTGCTCGACCCGGCGGTCGAGCTGCACTCGATGCGCGGGCTCCGCAAGGGCAGGGAGGCGGCGCGCTCCTGGGCGACACGGCCGCCCGGCGGGGTCCAGCAGACGATCGAGCTCGAGCAGCTCTACGAGGACGAGGAGGCCGGAGAGGGCAGCGCGGTGGCGCTGATCCGCCGCCGCTGGCGCTGGGAAGAGGACGGCTCCGAGGCGGCGTCCGACGAGATGGCCTGGGTCTTCGAGCTGCGCGCGAACCGGGTGATGAGCTGGCGCCCGTTCGAGGACCGGCACGAGGCGATGCGCGCCGCCGGCCTCGACCCGCACGGGATCTGAGGCCGGGGCGCGGGGACGCACACGGCGCGACCGCATCCGGCCGGCGCCCCAAGCCGAATGCCGCCCAGTAGTCTCAGGCCCAATGGCCGACGCCGCGCACACCGAGCCCGTAGCCCCGCGCCTGGCCGCCGTCCGCGAGCAGTTGTCCCTGCTCTCGGACTACCTTTGACCCCGTAGCGCTGGAGTCCGAGATCGAGAGCCTCGAGGCCGAGATGCAGCGGCCCGGGTTCTGGGACGACCAGGACGCAGCCGCCCGCACCTCGGCGCGGCACGCCCGCGCCCAGCGCAAGCTGAGGACCTTCACCGAGCTGCGGTCCGAGGTCGACGACCTCGGAGAGCTGGCCGAGATGGCCGCTGAGGACGAGGAGATGGCGGCCGAGGTCGCGGCCCAGCTGGGCTCGATCGAGACACGGCTGGCGGAGCTCGAAGAGGCGCGCCTCTTCTCCGGCGAGTACGACTCGGGCGACGCCGTGGTCACCGTCCACGCCGGCGCCGGCGGCACCGACTCCCAGGACTGGGCCGAGATCCTCCTGCGCATGTACCTGCGTTGGGCGGAGCGCCGCGGCTTCGAGGTCGAGATGAAGGAGGCGTCGCCGGGTGAGGAGGCGGGGCTCAAGTCGGCGACGTTCATCGCCCGCGGGGAGAACGCCTACGGGCTCTTCTCGGCCGAGAGGGGCGTGCACCGGCTGGTGCGGATCTCCCCCTTCGACTCCTCCGCCCGTCGCCACACGAGCTTCGCCCAGGTCGACGTCGGGCCGCTGGTCGACGAGGGGGTCGACGTCGAGATCGACGACGCCGACCTGCGGGTCGACACCTACCGCGCCTCCGGCGCCGGCGGCCAGCACGTCAACAAGACCGACTCCGCGGTGCGCATCACCCACATCCCGACCGGGGTCGTCGTCCAGTGCCAGAACGAGCGGTCGCAGACCCAGAACAAGGCGGTCGCGATGCAACTCCTGCGCTCGAAGCTGATCGAGCTCGAGGAGCGCAAACGGGCCGAGCAGCTGGCAAAGGAGCGCGGCGAGGTGAAGGAAGTCGCCTGGGGCTCGCAGATCCGCAGCTACTTCCTCCATCCCGATCAGCGCGTCAAGGACCACCGGACCGGCCACGAGACCGGCGACACCCAGGGGGTCCTGGATGGCGACATCGACGATTTCGTTCGCGACTTCCTCAATAAGACGGCGTCATGATCCGCCGCCTGCTCTCGCGTGGTTGAGCTGGCCTTTGAGGAGCGGGCGGCGGCGGGGGAGGCCGAGGGGCTGCTGATCCTGCACCACGGGCGAGGGACCGACGAGCTCGACCTGCTCGGGCTCGCCGACGCGCTCGATCCGGAGCGTCGCCTGCGCGTCGTCTCGCCGCGGGCGCCGCTGCGCCTGCCGGGCTCTCCCGGCTACCACTGGTACCTCGTGCCGAGAGTCGGGGCCCCGGACCCGGAGACCTTCGAGGCGGCCCGCGATGCGCTCGCCGCGCTCCACGACAGGCTCTGGGCCGAGACCGGCCTCGGGCCGGCGAGGACCGTCCTCGGCGGCTTCTCGATGGGGGCAGTGATGAGCTACGCGATGGCGCTGTCCGCGGAGCGGCCCGCCGTTTCCGGCATCCTGGCCTTCAGCGGCTTCGTCCCGGTCGTCGAGGGCTGGGAGCCACGGCTGGACGACCGACGCGGGACCGCGGCCTTCCTCGCCCACGGCTCGGCCGACCCGGTCATCGAGGTCGGCTTCGCGCGTCGCGCCCGCGAGCTGCTCGAGGCCGGCGGCCTCGAGGTCGAGTACCGGGAGTCGCCGATCGGCCACGCGATCGACCCCGGCGGCCTGGCGGCGGCCAGGAGCTGGCTCGACGGGCGCGTCCCGGTGTCGCCCGCGGAGGGCGGCTAGGCGCCGGGCCCGCCCTCGAGCCTGAGCAGCGCCCTCTTCATCGCCAGGCCGCCGCCGTAGCCGCCGAGCCCGCCGCCGGTGCGCAGGACCCTGTGACAGGGGACGACGATCGGCAGGGGGTTCGAGCCGCAGGCCGAGCCGGCCGCACGCACCGCCCGCGGGTTGCCGGCCCGCGAGGCGACCTCGGCATAGGTTCGCGTCTGCCCGAAGGGAATACGGTTGACGGCGCGCAGGGCACGGCGGCGGAAGGACCGGCTCAAGCGCCAGTCGAGCGGCAGGTCGAACTCCCGGAGCCGCCCTTCGAAGTAGAGGCCCAGCTCCCGCCGCGCCTCCTCGAGTCGCGCGGGCGCCTCGAGGACCCGGGGCGAGACCCGCCCGGCGAGGTCCACGAGCAGCTCCTCGGGGTCCTGGTTCGGGAGGCCGATGCGGACCATGCCGCGCGGCGTCGTGGCGAGCAGCAGCGGCCCGAAGGGGGAGTCGGCCGTCGCGTAGGCGACGTCGAGGATTCCCTCCGCGGCGGCGCGCCCGGCGAGGCTCTCGAGCAGTTTGGCTTCCTTCATGTGAGCTCCTTTCTGAGCCGCTTGACTCCCTCGTGCAGGCTGCGGCGCGCTGCCTCCGGCGAGCAGCCGAGCGCCGCGGCGATCTCGGCGTGGGGGAGGTCACAGGCGAAGCGCAGGGTTACCGCCGCCCGCTGCTTGGGCGGCAGGGAGCCGACCAGTGCCCAGGCCTCCTCGCCCTCCTGGGGGCGCTCGACGGCCTCCTCGGGCACCTCCGCCACCGGCAGCGGACGCCTGCCCCTGGCGCGGTGGTGGTCGACCGCCTTGCGGTGGGCGATCGTGAACAGCCAACCGCGCAGGTTGTCGCCGTGCTCGAGCCTCGGGTAGGCGCGCAGCGCGGCGAGAAAGGTCTCCTGGAAGCAGTCGTCGGCATCGACCCGGCCGACCGCCGCCCGCAGGACCCCGAGCACCTCTCCGGCGTGCCGGTCGAGCAGCGTCTGGAACGGAGGCAGTGCGGTCACCACGCGGATTAAACGCTTCGCCGGCCGCCGGTGTGAGACCCACCAACCTGTGAGGTCGCAGTTGTTTCCGGTATGCGGGAAGAAGTGCGACCTCGGTGCTGATCTAGGCTGCGCCGATGGCGGAATCCGGCGAGAGCCTCAGCGAGACCGTCGCTCGCGCCCTCGCCGAGGACGTCGGCGGCGGCGACGTGACCTCGGAGGCGATCGTGCCCGAGGGCGCCGTCGCCAGGGCCCGGATCGTCCAGAAGCAGCCCGGCGTCGTCTTCGGCCTGGCGGCGGTCGCCGAGGCGATGCGGCAGCGCGGCGTCGAGCGACGTCGACAACCTCGTCGTCGAGGGCCAGTGGCGCGAGGGGGTTCCGGCCGAGGTCCTGATCGCCTCCGGCCCCGCCCGGGCGCTGCTCGCCGCGGAGCGGACGGCGCTCAATTTCCTCGGCCACCTCTCCGGGGTCGCGACGCTGACGGCGCGCTTCGTCGAGGCGGTGGCGGGTACCGGCGCCGCGATTCTCGACACCCGCAAGACGACACCGGGCCTGCGCTCGCTCGAGAAGGAGGCGGTCGTCGCCGGCGGCGGCCGCAACCACCGGATCGGGCTTTACGACGCGATCCTGATCAAGGAGAACCACATCGCCCTCGCCGGCAGCCTCGCCCGCGCCGTGCATGGCGCCCGCAGCGTTCACCCGGGCCTCGCGGTCGAGGTCGAGTGCCGGGACCTCGACGAGGTCTCCTACGCGCTCGGCACCGGCGCCGACCTGCTGCTCCTCGACAACATGGACCCCGCGACCCTGGTGGAAGCGGTACGGCTGCGCGACGAGAACACCGACCCCGAGAAGGGGCCCTCGCTGGAGGCGTCGGGCGGGGTGAGCCTCGAGACCGTGCGCGGCATCGCCGAGACCGGCGTCGACCTGATCTCGGTCGGCGCCCTGACCCACTCGGCGCCGACCCTCGATTTCTCGATGCTGATCGAGCCCGCCTGAAGAAAGCGCCACCTCCTCCGCTTCGCGTCCGGGGGTGGCGCCAACGCGTCGCATCGGCGCCGCTCGCAGAGCATCAATATTTGATGCTCGCTAATCGGCTATTCGGGCGAGCCTTGCGCGCTTCTCTCGCGCTTTCGGGCTGGGCGCAGCCCGCTGCTCGGCGCAATCGAAACGGCTGGAGCACCGCCCCCCTACTTCAACAATTTCGAGAGCCTGCGGTCTTTGAGGATCTTGCCCCCCGTCTGCTCCTGCGGGCAGTAGTTCATCTGGTGCTCGGAGAAGAAGACCGCCTCGATCGTCGCCCCGCAGCGGGGGCAGGGCTCGCCCTCGCGCTTGTGGACCCGCAGCGGCTTCGGTGCTTTGTCGGGAAGCTGTTCGCCCTCGGCGAGGGTCTCCTCGTAGTGGTCGATCGCGTCGCCCAGGACGTGCAGCGCGGCGCGCAGGCGCTCGACCTCCTCGGGGCCGAGGTCCGAGCCCATCTTGAACGGCGAGAGCCGCGCCTCCCAGAGGATCTCGTCGACCCAGGAGCGGCCGATCCCGGCGATGTCGCCCTGGTGGCGGAGGAGGGGGTGGAGGTGCCGCGGCTGGTCGATCGCTCGGCGAACTCCGCGGCGGGCGGGGCCGGCCAGGCCTCCGGCCCGAGTCGGGCGACGGCCTCGTCCGCCGCCACCGCCGCCGCGGGCAGGAGCTTGGCCCAGGCCCGCTGCCTGGTCCCGTACTCGCGCAGCCGCAGCTCGCGCCCGCCCCCGAGCCGGACCAGGACCCGCGAGGCGCGATCCTTGGGCGAGGCCCGCTTCTCGTAGACGCGCAGCCGCCCCGCCGACATCAGGTGGACGAGCAGGGCGAGGTCGCCGAACTCGACGACCGGCAGCTTGCCGATCCTCCGCACGGCCGTCAGCGTGCGGCCCGCGAGCGCGTCCAGCGGCGGGTCGAAGGTCCTCATCACGTTCATGCCGGGCGCCAGCGCCGACTCGACGGTGGCGCCGGAGAGGATCGCGTCCAGCCGCCGCACGGTGATCTCGACCTCCGGCAGCTCGGGCATCCGCTCAATACTGGCGGGTCGCCGGGGCCGGCGGGCCGATAGACTGGAGCGCAGTTCATTCGACTGGTTCGAGGCGGTTTCGCCGGGCCAGCGAACATCGGAAACGAGAGACGGCTCGCACATGCAGGAGTTGCCGACGATCCAACCCACGATTGCCCCGGACCTCTCGCCGGAGGAGATCGAGGCGATCCACGACGAGGTGCGCGAGCTCGCCGCCGAGCGAAACGCGGTGATCCTCGCCCACAACTACCAGCTGCCCGAGGTCCAGGACGCCGCCGACTACCTCGGCGACTCGCTTGGGCTCTCGCGCGAGGCCGCCGCCGCCGACGCCTCGACGATCGCCTTCTGCGGCGTCCACTTCATGGCCGAGACGGCCTCGATCCTCTCGCCGAGAAGACCGTGCTGATCCCCGACCTCGACGCCGGCTGCTCGCTCGCCGACTCGATCGACGCCGACCAGCTGCGCACCTGGAAGTCCGACACCCCGACGCGGTCGTCGTCATGTACGTCAACACCTCGGCCGAGGTCAAGGCGGAGACCGACTACTGCTGCACCTCCTCCAACGCGGTCAAGGTCGTCGAGCACATCCTGCCGCGAGCACGGCCCGGACACCGAGATCCTCTTCGGCCCCGACATGTGGCTGGGCGCCTTCGTCGAGCGGGAGACCGGCCTCCGCGAGACCCCGACGCGCTCCGCTTTCACGTCTGGGCCGGGGAGTGCCACGTGCACGCCGGGATCCGGCCCGACGACATCAAGGCGCAGCGCGCCGACCACCCCGACGCCGAGTTCCTGGTCCACCCCGAGTGCGGCTGCGTCGACCCAGGCGATGGAGTTCGTCGCCGCCGGCGACGTCGAGGCGGAGGGCGTCCACATGCTCTCGACCTCGGCGGATGCTCAACACGTCGAGAGCAACCCGGAGGCGCAGTTCATCGTCGCCACCGAGAACGGGATGCTGCTACCCGCTCCAGCAGGCGGCGCCGCGGCGTCAACCTGATCGAGGCCAACCGGATGGCGCTTCTGCAAGTACATGAAGATGATCACGCTGCCGAAGCTGCGCGACAGCCTGCGCGAGATGAAGTTCGAGGTCAGCGTCCCGCCGGAGATCGCCGAAAGAGCGCGGATTCCGATCGAGCGAATGGTCGCGATCGGATAGCCTCGCGCCCGCGAGGTTGACCGCATGCACCTGAAGCCCGTTCCCGACCCCGAGCCGCCGCGACGGCGCGCCCGCGGGCAGCCCTCGATCGCCGAGCTGGAGCGCTACGCGACGGTGCTGCGGATCAACTGCGTGCGGATGCTCGCCGTCGCCAAGTCGGGCCACCTCGACTCCTCGCTCTCGGCCGCCGACATCGTCGCCGCCCTCTACTTCGGCGAGCTGCGGCACGACCCGGCCAACCCCGAGCTGGCCCGAGCGCGACCGCTTCGTGCTCTGCAAGGGCCACGCGGCCCCGATCCAGTACGCGGCGCTGGCCGAGCACGGCTACTTTCCCCGCCAGGACCTGATGGGCCTGCGCAAGATCGGCTCCCACCTCCAGGGCCACCCCGACATGAACCGCACGCCCGGCGTCGAGGTCTCGACCGGCTCGCTCGGCCAGGGCCTCTCGATGTGCGTCGGGGATCTGCCTGGCGCTGCGTCTCGACGGCCTCGAGGAGACCGCGCAGGTCTTCGGCGTCCTCTCCGACGGCGACTGCCAGGAGGGCGAGACCTGGGAGGGGGCCGCCGCCGCCGCCCACTTCGACGTCCCCAACCTGACCGCGATCGTCGACTACAACCACCTGCAGACCGACGGCACGACCGAGGAAGTGATGGACACCGGCGACGTGCGCGCCAAGTTCGAGGCCTTCGGCTGGGACGCGGTCGAGATCGACGGCCACGACATGGCGGCGATCGTCGAGGCGCTGCGAGCGCAGCCGGACGCTGCGCAAGCCGGCGGCGATCGTCTGCCAGACGAAGAAGGGCCGCGGCGTCTCCTTCATGGAAGACCGCTTCGGCTTCCACGGCAAGCCGCCGAGCCAGGAGCAGGCCGAGGAGGCGCTGGAGGAGCTCGAGGCGCGGCTCGCCGAGCAGGAGCGAGGCGCTGAGCGCCGCGAGGCGAGGTCGGGCGACGCGGGGGCGGCGAGCCGATGGCCTGAGGCGAAGACCGAGCCGATCGCGACCCGGCACGCCTACGGCGACGCGCTGGTCGCGCTCGGCGAGGCGCACGAGGACGTCGTCGCGCTCGACGCCGACCTCGCCGTCTCGACCCAGTCGATGAAGTTCGGCAAGAAGTTCCCGGAGCGCTTCTTCAACTGCGGCGCCGCGGAGGCCGAACATGATGTCGATGGCCTGCGGCCTGGCGGCGACCGGCAAGGTGCCCTACGCCTCGACCTTCGCGATCTTCGCCACCGGTCGCGCCTACGACCAGGTCCGGCTCGGCATCGCCCACAACGAGCTGAAGGTGCGGATCGGCGCCAGCCACGGCGGCGTCTCGCTCGGCGAGGACGGCGCCTCGCACCAGATGATCGAGGACATCGCCCTGATGCGGGCGATGCCGCGGATGCAGGTCGATCGTGCCGGCCGACTACAACCAGGCCTACCGGGCGGTGATCGACTCCTACGAGCGGATCGAGGGGCCGCTCTACCTGCGCTTCGGGCGGCCCTCGACGCCGATCGTCTACGAGCGAGATCCCCGACGCGCTCGGCGACGGCGTCGACGTGCTGCGCGAGGGCCGCGACATCTCGCTCTTCGCCTGCGGGCACATGGTCCACCGGGCGCTGGAGGCGGCCGAGGTGCTCGCCGACCGAGGACGGCGTCGAGGCCGAGGTCGTCAACGTCGCCGTCGTCAAGCCGCTCGCCACCGAGGCGGTGGTCGAGTCGCTGGCGAAGACCGGCGTCGGCGTCACCGCCGAGGAGCACCGGGTCGCCGGCGGGCTCGCCGACGCGATCCGCGAGGCGGCCGCCGAGCAGCACCCGGTGCCGATCTTCGCGCTCGGGATGGGCGACGAGTTCGGCGTCTCGGGGACCGGCGAGGCCTGCATGGAGCACTTCGGGCTCACCGCGCCGGGGATCGCCGACCGCGCCCGCGAGGCCCTGCTGCTGAAGCCGATCGTCTCCCACCCGCCGATCCACGGCGGCGACGGGCTAGCCGCTCTAGCCGATTTATCCCCTTGCCGGCGAGCGCCGACAGATCGCCGGGTGAGCCGCCGCAAGGCGCCATCAGTAGCGGCGCTCGGCGCGGCTCGGCCTGCTTCGTGGTGGTCCAGCTCGTCCCCTACGGGCGCGCCCACAGCGAACCCGCCGGTAACCCGGGCGGCGAGATGGCCGGCCGGCCGGGCGAGCAGCTTGCCGAACAGTCCTGCTACGACTGCCACAGCAACCTGACGACGTGGCGCTGGTACTCGAACGTCGCCCCCGCCTCCTGGCTCGTCCAGCACGACGTCGAAGACGGCCGCGGCGCACTCAACTTCTCCGAATGGGACCGGGGCCAGCCCGCCTCGGGCGATGTCGCGAGCAGGTCTCGGGCGGCGAGATGCCGCCACTTCAGTACACCGCTCATCCACCCTTCCGCCGCCCTCTCGTCGAAGGAGAAGAGCCGGCTGGTCGCGGCGCTGACCGGGCTCTACGCGCACGATCCGCCGCCTCCCGGCGGCGGCGGCTAGTCGTCGCCGCCGCCGCCGCCTCCGCCCCCGCCGCCGTCGTCGCCACCGCCCGTCGTGGTGATCGCCTTCGGTTGGCCGGCGGCGAGGAAGTGCCGGCGTCGGCGGCGTTTCGGGTGCGGTTGCGACGGTCGTGCTCGGCGCCGTCGTCGCCGGAGGTTGCGATTCGCCGCCGGCCGGGGGTGGGCGTCGGGCTGCTTCCCGGGCTTCGCGGCCGCCGGCGGCGCGAGTGCGTCTCCAGCGCTGATCGGCTCCGAGGCGAGGCCGATCTGCGCGACTCGCGAGGCGGCTGGCGGCGACGGCCACGGCACCGGCGATCGGAGCCCGGCAAGGGCCAGGGCGACCCACCTGAGCGTCGCCGGTGGCGGCTCATCGGTCGACCTCGATCACAGCACAGAGCCCGCCGCCGGCACGGTTCGAGAGCGTCACCTCGGCGCCCCACTGCCTGGTCAGCTCCCGGGCGATCGGCAGGCCGAGGCCGGTGCCGCCCGGGCCTCGGCGCCCGGCGCTGCCGCGGCTGAAGCGTTCGAACACCGCCTCCTCCTCGCCCGCCTCGAGCCCGGGCCCTTCGTCCAGCACCTCGATCCGGCCGGGGCCGGCGACGATCGTCACGGTCGAAGCGCGCGGGCGAGTAGCGCAGGGCGTTCTCGAGCAGGGAGTCGAGCGCGCGGTCGAGGTCCGGCCCGGCGCACCGCATCGAGCCGGCGTTCGCGGCGACGTTGCTCACGATCCGGATTCCGCCCTGCTCGGCGCTGTGCCGCCAGCGCTCCGCCGCCCGCTCGTCGGCCTCGCCGAGATCGAGGCGTCTCGGCGGGCAGTTCGTGCTCACCGGCCCGGCTCAGGATCAGCAACTCGTCGACGATTTCCGAGAGCCTGTCGATCTCGCGGATCGGCGGCGTCGAGCTCGGCGGCCTCCGGCCCGCCGCCGAACCTCTCGCCGAGGCCCTCGAGGCGCAGGCGCAGGCCGGTCAGCGGCGTCCGCAGCTGGTGCGAGGCGTCGGCGACGAAGTCCTGCTGGGAGCGGAGCAGCCGCTTGACCCGGCGCGTCATCTCGTTGAAAGCCCGCGCCAGCGAGCGCTGCTCGGTGCTGCCTCCGACCTCCACCGTGGTCTCCAGATCGCCTCCCGCGACACGGCGCGCAGCGAGGTCGAGGCGGCGGATCGGACGGGCGATCTGCTGCGCGATCAGCGCACCGGCGACCAGGCCGAGGAAGAGCACGACCCCGCCGAGAGCGGAGAGGTCGAGGATCGAGTTCCCTGCACCGCTTCGTGGACCGCCGCGACGCTCTGGGTGATTCGCACCGCGCCGCGCCGGCTGGCCATGCTCGAGGACCGGGACGGAGGTGGCGAGGATTTCGGCGCCGAGGGTCCTGCTGTCGCGGGTGATCTGGTGCCCTGGCCTTCGAGCGCCGCGCGCACCTCGGGTCGGTCGGCGTAGCTGCGCCCCGTGGGCGCGCCGGCGGAGTCGGCGATCAGCCGGCCGCGAGCGTCGACGACGATCACCCGCCCGCGCACGCTTTCGCCGGATATCTCGACCAGGTTGAGCAGGGCGGGCCGCCGGGCGGGGCCGAGCAGCTCGGAGGAGGTCGCCGCGACGACGTCCGCCTGGCTGCGCGCCTGGCCGCGGACCTCGGCGTCGACGCGGTCGCCGAGGCTGACCGCGAGCGGCACGCCGAGGGCGATCAGCGCCAGCAGCAGCACGTAGGCCAGCGCCAGGAGCAGGGTGGCCCGGAGGCTTACGGCTCCTCCGATCCTCCGCGCGAAGCGGAAGCCTACGCCCCGCACCGTCTCGATGTAGGTCGGGGCGGCAGGGTCGTCGCCGAGCTTGCGCCGCAGCCAGCCGATGTGGACGTCGAGGGTCTTGGTCGAGCCGAACCAGTTCACGTCCCACACCTTCGCCATCAGGTCCTCGCGGGTCACCACCTGCCCGGCGTGACGCATCAGCTCCGCCAGCAGGTCGAATTCTTTGCGGGAGAGGCCGAGGTCAGCGCCCCCGAGAGTCGCCCTCCGGGCGCCCGGGTCGAGCTCCAGGTCGCCGATCTCGATCGGCTCCTCGGGGGCGTCGCCGTCGACCCGGTCGCTGCGGCGCAGGACGGCCCGGATCCGGGAGATCACCTCGGCGGCGCTGAACGGCTTGACCACGTAGTCGTCGGCGCCCAACTCGAGCCCGACGATCTTGTCCATCTCCGTCCCGCGAGCGGTCAGCATCACTATCGGCACGTCCGAGCGGCGACGCAGCTCGCGGCAGACGTCGCGGCCGTCACCGTCGGGAAGCGCGAGGTCGAGCATCACCAGGTCGGGGTCGAAGCTCGCCGCCTGGCGCAGCGCCCCTTCCGCCGTGTCGGTGACCAGGGGCTCGAACCCGGCCCGGCTGAGGGCGTCGGCGAAGGGCTCGGAGATCGACCGCTCGTCCTCGACCACGAGGATCTTCGCGCCCGTTGGTCGGTTGCCTGGCATCGGCTCAACTCTAAGCCCGTCCGATGCCTGTGTCGGTGGGTTTCCCACATGTTTTGCCGGGGCTTTACCCGCCCCTTTCCGGGCCTTTCACGGCCACTTCGCAGAATGGCGCCGCAACTTCAACAGGAGGGTCGAGAGCGTGAAGAACATGAAGCGGAAGGCCGTGACGATCGCAACGGTGGTGTCCCTCGGGGGGCTCGCCGGTCTGGCGCTGAGCGCCGGCAGCAGTGGACCGTCCGCCAAGGTCGCAGACCGACCGGCGGTGCGGACCAAGGTGATCAGGCGGACCATCCACGTCACCAAGCACGCGAAGCCGAAGCACCCGGCCGCCGGCGGGCGCGGCAGCGGCGGCGCGGCCGCGGCTGCGAGCGGGACGGGCTGGGAAGCCGGCTCGGCAAGCGCCAGCACCGGCTCGTCCTCGACCGGGTCGGCGTCGGAATCTTCCTACTCCTCGGAACCGGTGACGACCTCCTCGAGCGGCTCCGCGCCCTCCTACGGAGGATCCGAAAGCTCCGAAAGCTCGCCGGTGGTGACCCACACCAGCGGCGCCAGCGCCGGCCCGGGATCGACCGGTGGGTCGAGCGCGCCGGTCACCACCGCGACCAGCGGCGGTGGCTCGGCAGCCTCGGGTGGCGGCGAGAGCGAGGGCGGCGAGAGCGAGGGCGGCGGCGATGACTGAGCAGCGCCGCCGCCCCCGCCGTCCCGGCTCCGCGCCGGTGATCTGGGCCTCGACCCTGTTGTTTGCCGCGCTGTTCGCGGTGCTCACCTACAACCTCAGCGTCGCGGGAAGCGCCGCGCAGACCGCCCCGGCGCCGCTCGTGCGCAAGGTGATCAAGCGCCGCATCGTGACCACGATCGTCCCGACGCCCGGCGAAAACACCGTCTCCACCGGCCCCGCCTCCTACTCGTCGACGGGCTCGGCCCCGGTCACCACCAGCGCCTCCTGACGATGAGCGAAATCGACCACAGCTTCGACGCGATGGGCAGCCACGTGCGCCTGCTGATCGACGAGCCCGGGCCGGGGATGCCCGCCGCCGCCGAGGCGGCCGAGCGCGAGGAGCGCTTCGTGCGCGAGTTCGACGCGGCGCTCTCGCGATTCAGGCCCGAGAGCGAGCTGTGCGCCCTCAACGCCGATCCCCGCGAGAGGGTCCCGGCCTCGGCGCTGTTGCGCCGGGCGGTGGCGGCGGGCCTCGGCGCTGCGCGGCGGACCGACGGCCTCGTCGACCCGACCCTGGTCGGTGAGATCGAGGCGGCCGGATACGTCGAGTCGCGGGCCGGGATGGACGGGGCGCCGCTCGCCGAGGCCCTGGCCCAGGCTCCCCCGCGGCGGCCGGCGCAGCCCGACCCGGGCAGGCGCTGGCAGCGCTTCGAGGTCGACGAGGAGGCGGGGGAGGTGGCCCGCCCGCCGGGGACGCGCTTCGACACGGGCGGCACCGGCAAGGGCCTGGCGGCGGACATGATCGCCGAGCACCTGCGTGGCTACCCCCGCTTCGTGGTCGACTGCGGCGGCGACATCAGGATCGGTGGCGCCGGCGCGCTCACCAATCCCTACGAGGTCTTCGTCGAGCACCCGCTCACGGGGGAGCGGGCGTACGTCCTGCGACTCGGCATCGGCGGGGTCGCGACCTCGGGCCTGAACGTCCGCATCTGGCGCGACGAGGGCGGCCGCTTCGCCCACCACCTGCTCGACCCCGGGCGCGGCGAGCCGGCCTGGACCGGCCTGATCGGCGCCACCGCCCTGGCGGACACCGCGGTCGAGGCCGAGACCCTCTCCAAGGCGGCTCTGCTCTCCGGCGCGGAGGGGGGGCGGGCCCTGCTCGCGGAGATGGGAGGGCTGCTGATCCACGACAACGGCAGGGTCGAGCTGGTCGGGGCCCTCGCGGTCGCACCGCGAATCAGGCTCCCCGGCCCCCGGCCCGCGGCAGGAGCGGCACGGTGAGCTCGGTCTCGACCACCCTGCAGACCCACGGCTGGTGGTTGGCGAGCCGCGCCTCGGGGCTGGTGGCGCTGGTCCTGGTGACCATCTCGGTGGGCATCGGGCTGGCGATGGCCGGCAAGCTGATGCGGCGGCCGGGGCTGTCCAAGAAACTGCTCGCCGTCCACGAGCAGACCGCCCTCGCCGGCCTGATCGCGATCGCGGTCCATGGCATCACCCTGCTCGGCGACGGCTGGTTGAACCCTGGCGTCGTCGGGGTGACCGTGCCCTTCGCGATGAGCTTCAAGACCGCCTTCACGGGCCTCGGCGTGATCGCCGCCTACATGGCGGGGGCGCTCGGCCTCAGCTTCTACTTCCGGAAGCGGGTCGGGGCCCGACTCTGGCGCAAGGCGCACAGGGCCACGATCGTCGTCTACGCGCTCGGCCTGACCCACGCGCTCGGCGCGGGCACCGACGCCTCGGCACCGTGGTTCCGGTGGTGGGTGATCGTCACCACGCCGGTGATCGCCGGGATGTTCGTCGCCCGGGTCCTCATCCGTCCCGCCGGCAGGCGGTCGGCCGCTCGGGCGGGGCGCCCGGAACGAGTTCATAGGCCCGGCCTCGACGGCCGGGCCGTGTCCAGATCCCCCGTCCTCGAGGAGGCATGATGAGCACAGGAACACTGGTGATCGGCGGCGGCCTGGCGGCTCAGCGCTGTGCTGAGGCCCTCCGCCGCCGCGGATACGACAAGCCCCTGCGAATCGTCTGCGCGGAGCCGCTCCCGCCCTACGACCGGCCGCCGCTGTCCAAGGCGGTCCTGGCCGGCGCGTCCGAGGACGAGTCGGTCGCCTTCCGGCCGGCCTGGTGGTATGAGGAGCGGGAGATCGAGCTGCTGCTCGGCAGGCGGGCCGTGTCCCTCGACGCCCCCGCGGGTCGGTGGCGCTCGACTCCGGGGAGGCGCTGCGCTACGACAAGCTGCTGATCGCCACCGGCGGCGCCGCCCGCACGGCTGCCCTTCCTCGACGGGTACCCGAACGTCCACGGGCTGCGCACCCTGGCGGACGCCCGTCGCCTGCGCGCGGAGCTGACGCCGGGCGCCCGCCTGGCGATCGTCGGCGCCGGCTTCATCGGCCAGGAGGTGGCCTCCACCGCGCGCTCGCTGGGCGCGGAGGTGACGATCGTCGAGGCCCAGGAGACGCCGCTCCTGCCGATCCTCGGCGAGCGGCTCGGCGGTTGGTTCGCCGACCTGCACTCCGAACAGGGGGTCCGGGTGCTCACCGGCCGGTCGTTGGAGGGCGCCCGCGGCAGTGGGCGGGTCGAGGAGCTGCTGCTCTCCGGCGGCGAGGCGGTGCCCTGCGACGCCGTCGTCGTCGGGATCGGGACCGTGCCCGCGACCGAGTGGCTGCGCGGAAGCGGCCTCGACGCGGACGGGATCCGCACGGACACGGCCGGCCACACGAAATTGCCTGACGTCTATGCGGCGGGCGACGCGACTCTGCCCTTCGATCCCCGCTTCGGCGTCCACGCGCGCACCGAGCACTGGGACGCGGCGGCCTGGCAGGGAGCCGCGGCCGCCGCCTCGATGCTCGGCGAGTACCCCGGCACGCCGCCGCTGCCCAGCTTCTGGAGCGACCAGTACGGATCGCGGATCCAGTACGTCGGCCACGCGCACCGCGCCGACGACCTGACGATCGACGGCGATCCCGAGGGTCGAGACTTCGAGGCCGTCTTCACCCAGGCCGGCCGCCCGGTCGCCGCGCTGGCGGTCGGCCGGCCGCGGGCGATCCCGAGGCTCAGAAAAGAAATCGAGCGCGGTCACTGGCCGGCGCTCGAACGAGAGGAGGTGGTCGGATGACCCTGATAGCGACGGTGGAGCCGAACGAGTGCAGTGCCCACGGGGACTGCGTCGAGATCGCGCCCCAGGTGTTCAGGCTCGACGACACGGCGGTCGTCATCGGCGCCGGGTCGGACGAGCTCCTGCTGGAGGCCGCGGAGGCCTGCCCGGCGGTGGCGATCTCGCTGGTCGACGCCGAGACGGGGGAGACGGTCTTCCCGTGAGGCATTGACCAATACGAGCGTTCGCTCATAATTCGCTAAGGTTCCGCGAACTTCGTTTGGGCGGGGAGTTGCGCGCCCGAGGCGTCGCAGGAGTCACCCTGTGACCGGAGAAGAACCGCGCGCATGGCCAGACGCAAGAAGAGACAGCAAGGGTGGCGAGGAGCGCCGCGGCGACCGCGCCGCGGCGGCGCGCCGATCATCGAGCTGCGCGACGTCACCAAGGTCTATCCCGGTGGCCACATGGCGCTGGATCGGGTCTCGCTGGCGATCGACCGCGGTGAGTTCGCCTTCCTGGTCGGGCCGACCGGCTGCGGCAAGTCGACGCTGATCAAGTTGCTGATCCGCGAGCTCGAGGCCACCGACGGCAGCGTCAACATCGCCGGCCGCGACATCGGCGCCCTGCCCGAGAAGAAGATCCCGCACCTGCGGCGCAACATCGGCACGGTCTTCCAGGACTTCAAGCTGCTCCCCGATCGCACCGTCTACGACAACGTCGCCTACGCGCTGCAGGTGATCGGCGCGAGCCGCGCTCGGAGATTCGCAGCCAGGTGCCGGAGACCCTCCGCCTGGTCGGCCTCTCGACCAAGCTGCACAGCTACCCCGACCAGCTCTCCGGCGGAGAGCAGCAGCGCGTCTCGATCGCCCGCGCCTTCGTCAACCACCCGCCGCTGCTGCTCGCCGACGAGCCGAGCGGCAACCTCGACCCGGTCACCTCGATCGGCGTCATGCAGCTCCTCTACCGGATCAACAAGACCGGGACCACAGTCGTCGTCGTCACCCACGACCGCGAGATGGTCGACAACATGCGGCGCCGCGTGATCGAGCTCTACGAGGGCCGCGTCGTCCGCGACGAGGTCAGCGGCGGCTACACCGAGGAGTCGACGACCGAGTTCGGCGTCCGCATGCGGGCCGAGATGGGCGTCGGCTCCCGAGGGCCAGACCAACGGCCACGACACCCACGACACCCTCTTCTGATGGCGCAGCCTGATCTTCTTCATCCAGGAGGCCTTCCGCGCCCTGCGCCGCAACGCGGCGCCGAGCATGGCGGCGATCGTCACCACGGTCGTCACCGTGATCCTGCTCGGCGTCCTGATCCCGGTCTTCCAGACCGACCCAGGCGAAGAGCGACCAGGTCCGCGACAGCCTCGAGTTCCGGGTCGCCCTCTACGACGACGCGACCCAAGGCGAGATCAACGCCCTCGACGCGAGCTGCGAGGCGATTCCCCACGTCGAGTCGGTCAAGCTGATCACCAAGGCGGAGGCGCTCGAGGAACTGAACGAAGACCTCGGCAAGGACAAGACCGGCGAACTGCCTCAGCAGCTGCACTCCAACCCGCTGCCGGCGAACTTCAGGGTCAAGGCCGACGACGCCTCGAACCTGCCCCGGTCCGCGCGCGCGGTCACTCCGCCGCGGCCCGAACGGCAAGCCGCAGGCCGATCTCGCCGATCATCGCAGGAATCTTCGACCGCCAGCAGGAAAGCGCAGAAGATCGAGCAGGTCACCGGGGCCCTGAAGATCGTCCTCACCGTGATCACGGCGCTGCTGATCGTCGCCTCGCTGATGCTGGTCGGCAACACGATCCGGCTCTCGATCTACACCCGCCGCCGCGAGGTCGAGGTGATGCGGCTGGTCGGCGCCACCCGCTGGTTCATCCGCTGGCCGTTCATGATCGAGGGCGTGGTGGTCGGCTTCGCGGGCGGCCTGGTCGCCATACTGATCCTGTGGCTGGGCAAGATCACCATCGTCGACCCGCTGAGCGACAGCTTCTCCTTCCTCGCGGCGCAGAACAACAGCACCCTCCTTCCCGGCGCTGGTCGCGATCCTCTTCGGCGCCGCCGTGCTGGTCTCGGCGATCGGCTCGGGCGTGACGCTGCGTCGCTTCCTCAAGGTCTGAGGCGGCTCGATGAGGGCCGGCCGGATCGTCGGCCCTGGCGGTCGGCCGCGGTCGCGGTGCTGGCCGCCGGCATCTGGCTCGGCGGGCACCCCGACGAAGCTCCCCGCCTTCGCTCGCGACGCCTTCGTCGACGGCAACGCCGGCCTGACCGCCGAAGCGACCGAGGCTGATCGAAGACAACTACTTCCGCGAGGTCTCGCCGCGGCGAGCTGACGAACTCCTCCCTGCAGGGCATGGTCAGGGGGCTGCGGCGGCGCTTCCACGACCGCTTCTCCGAATTACTTCTCACCGGCGAGCCTGAAGAGGTTCAACGAACAGATCTCCGGCAAGCTTCACGGGGATCGGCCTCTGGGTGATCGAGGTTGACAGCGGCCTCCGCGTCGCCCGCGTCTTCAAGGGCTCCCCTGCCGACCGGGCCGGGATCGAGGTCGGCCAGATCGATCGTCTCGGTCGGCGGCGACTCGATCGCCGGGGTCGACAGCGAAGTGGCGACGGCCAAGATCAAGGGGCCCGAAGGGACCTCGGTGACGATCGGCGTGCGCGACCCGAGGTCCGGCAGGACGCGCCGGCTGACAATTCAGCGGGAAGAGATCGCGCTGCCGGTCGCCGGCGGCCGAGTGCGCGAGGTCGGCGGGCGCAAGCTCGGCTACGTCAGCCTCGCGACCTTCAGCTACGGGGCCCACGCGTATCTCCGCAAAGCGGTCGAAAAGGTCGAGCGGGAAGGGGCGGAGGGGATCGTCCTCGACCTGCGTGAGAACGGCGGCGGCGTCCTCGAAGAGGCGGTGCTTAGCGCCAGCGTCTTCCTGCCCGAGGGCGAAGTCGTGGTGACGACCGACTCGCGCACCCAGGGCCATGCCGAATACCGCACCGTCGGCGGAAACCTGCCCGCCCGCCCGCTTGTCGTCCTGATCGACCGCAACACGGCCTCGGCGGCCGAGATCCTGACCGCGGCGCTCGCCGAGGACGCCGGGGCGAAGGTGGTCGGCACCCGCTCCTACGGCAAGGGCGTCTTCCAGCAGGAGATCGGCCTCTCGAACGGGGGCGCCCTGAAGCTCACCGTCGGCGAGTACTTCACGCCGGAAGGCGAAAACCTCGCCGGCCACGGGATCGAGCCGGACGTGGTCGTCCGCGACGATCCCGCGACGGCGCGCGACGAGCCGCTCGACCGCGCGCTGCGGGCGCTCGCCCGGGAATCAGGGCAGGGGTGAGGGGGCGCGGCTCCCGCGGTCGCGTCGCGCCGAGCAACGCCCGCGACGCGATCGAGGCACTCCTGGGCGAGGAGCTCGGGGGGCGTGGCTTCCGGCCGGCCCTCGAGGAGGAGGCCGCCCGCGGCGCCGCGACCGCGGCGCGACGCTCGCCGCGGCGCCGTGACCTGACCGCGCTCGACACCTTCACCGTCGATCCCGGCGACGGCGCGGGACTTCGACGACGCCGTCTCCGCCCAGCGCGAGGGTGACGGGATCCGGGTCTGGGTCCACATCGCCGACGTCGCCGCCCACGTGCCGCCGGGGTCTCCGCTCGACCTCGAGGCCCGCGAGCGTGCCAACAGCACCTACGCGCCGGGAACGGTCGAGCCGATGCTGCCGCGGGCGCTGAGCGAGGACGCCTGCAGCCTGGCCCCCGGGGTCGAGCGACTCGCGGTGACCGCCGAGGTCGAGCTGGGCGGCGACGGCTGCGCGCGCCGGGCCGGCTTCTACCGCAGTCGGATCCGCTCCGACGCCCGCCTCGACTACGACCGCCTCGACGAGGTCTTCGCCGGGCGTGAGGAGGCCCCGGAGGCGGTCAGGGAGCCGCTCGACGCGGCGCGCCGGGCCGCGGCCGTGCTCGGCGGCCGGCGGGGCCCGACCAGCCTCGACGTCGAGACCGCCGAGCCGGAGTTCCGCTTCGACGCGGCCGGCGACGTCGTCGCCGCCCGTGCCGTCCGCCAGACCGAGGCCCACGGCCTGATCGAGCGGCTGATGATCCTCGCCAACGAGCAGGTCGCGGCACTGCTCGCGCGGCGGCGGGTCCCGGCGATCTACCGCGTTCACGCCCAGCCCGACCCGCCGCGCGTCGAACGGCTGCTCTCCCAGCTCCAGGACCTCGGGATCCCGACCCCGCCGGTCAGGCCGGGCCACCTGGCGGCGCGCGAAGCGGGTGAGGTGGCGGCTGAGGCCAGCCGCCTGGTCCGCCGCGAGGCCGCCCGGCGCGGACACGGCCGGGAGGCGTATACATCGCTCGTGCTCCGTTCCCTGAAGCCCGCCCTGTACAGCGACCGCAACACTGGCCACGCCGGGCTTGGCAGCGAGGCCTACTGCCACTTCACCTCGCCGATCCGGCGCTATCCCGACCTCGTCGTGCACCGGGCGCTGTTGGCGGCGCTCGGAGAGGGGGAGGAGGGCCCGCGGGCCGCGGAGGCGCGCGAGGCCGCCTGGCATTGCAGCGAGCGCGAGCGCGCCTCGATGGCGATCGAGCGCGACGCCGACGACATCTGCGCGGCCTTCCTGCTCGAGCGCGAGCTGCGCGAGGCGGGCCCCGAGCGGGTCTTTGCCGGGGAGGTCTCGGGGGTGATCCGCTCCGGCGCCTTCGTCGCCTTCGGCGGCGACCTCGGCGACGTCTACGAGGGCTTCCTTCCCGCCCGCCGGCTGCGCGACGAGGACTTCCTCGCCCTCAACGAGGCCGAGACCGCCCTGGTCGGCCGCGAGAGCGGTCGTCGCGTGCAGATGGGCGACCCGGTCGCCGTGCGCGTCAGCGGCGTCGAAGCGGCGCGGGGTCGGGTCGACCTGGAGCCGGCGCCGAGCGGGGGGAAGGTGGGCTGAGCGATGGCGAAGAAGGGCAAGAAGCAGCGCAAGCCGGCCTCCGGCGACGTCGCCACGAATCGCCGGGCGGGACACAAGTTCGAGCTGGTCGAGAAGATGGAGGCGGGGATCGAGCTGCGCGGGTCCGAGGTCAAGTCGCTGCGCAACGGCAAAGCCCAGATGGCGGACTCCTATGCGGCCGTCGAGCGCGGCGAGGTCTGGCTGCGCAAGCTCCACATACCGCCGTACGAGCCCGCCAGCCGCGAGAACCACGAGCCGGAGCGGCCGCGCAAGCTGCTCCTGCACCGGGCCGAGATCGAGCGCCTGATCGGCAAGACCGCCCAGCGGGGGCTGACCCTGATCCCGACCCGTATCTACTTCAAGGGCCGGCGAGCGAAGGTCGAGCTGGCGTTGGCAAAGGGCAAGGAGGGGCGCGATCGGAGGCGTGAGATCGCCGAGCGCGACACGCGTCGCGAGGTCGAGCGCGAATTCAAGGGACGGATGCGGTAGCTTCGGCCTATGACCAACTGCCTCGCGGTTCTTCTGCCCGCCGGTAACTTCGTCAGCGACAACATCCAGTACATCGCCGCCGCCCTCGCGGTGGCGCTCCTGGTCCTTCTCCTGGTCGTCAGCATCAGCCAACGGCGCAGCAAGGAAAAGGGAGGGAAGGCCGCCAAGCCGAAGGCCGCCAAGCCGCCCAAGCAGGCCAAGCCCGCGAAGGCGCCGAAGGAAAAGCGGAAAAGCTTCCGTCGCGCCAAGAAGTCCCCGCCCCCGGCGGCGGTCCCGCCGCCCGCCGCGCAACCCACCGGGGCGCCCCAGCCCTCGGGCGTTCCTCAGCCGCCGCCCGTCGCTCCGCAACAGGCTCCGGTTCCGCCGCAGGCCCCGGCGCCCCCTCAGGCCCCGGCACCGCCCACGGTCGCGACTCCGGCCGCGCAGCCAGGCGCCCCGGCAGCAGCGGCCGCCGGTGCCGCTGCCGCGGCCGCCGCGGCGGGCTCGGCGAGCCCGAAAGACCAGCGCAAACTGGCCCGCGACCAGCAGCGGGCCGCCCGCGCCGAGCATCGCAAGAAGCGCCAGGAAGAGGCCAAGGCCCGCAAGGAAGAGCGGCTGCGCAAGCGCGCCGAACGACGTCAGAAGCCCGGAGCCCCGGCCGGCGGCCGCTCGGCCAAGAAGGCACGGAAGGAATCGGCGAAAGCGGAGCGTCAGCTGGCCGCCGCCCGCGCCGCCCACGAGCGCGACCTGCTCGAGCGCGGGGGGCAGATCGGGGCGCCGCCGCCCGCTGCACCTGCCGTGCCGCCGGTAGCTCCACCCCCGCCGCCGACCGCCGCGCCGCTCGAGGCGCCTCCACCGCCCCCGGGCGGTTACGACCCCGCCGCCGCCGAACAGCGGGTGCGGGCGAAGGTCGGGGAGATCCAGCGTGAGGAGGAGCGAATCCGGGCCGAGGCGGACCGCCGCATCGGAGAGGCCGAGCGCACCCAGCGCGAGGCCGAGGCACGGGTGGCGCAGGCGCAGTCGGGGCAGGAAACCCAACCGATTCAGCCGGTGCCCCCGCCCGCCGCCGTCCCACCGCCGCCGGCGGCCGTGCCCCCTTCGCCCCAGACCCCGCCCGCCGACATGCAGACGGCCGAGCACCGCATCCAGCAGGAGCGCGAGGCCCAGGAGCGCTCGATCGAGGAGGCTCAGAAGCGGCTCCAGGAGATCGAGGAACGCACGAAGCAGGCCGAGAAACGCGCCTCGGAGGCCGCCCGCCTGGCCGAGCTCAAATCAGAGGAGTCCGAGCGCGAAGGCCGGCTGCGGGAGATCCGCGACTCGGTTGCCCAGGCCGAGGAGCGCGCCCGCGAGGCCGAGCGCCGCGCCGTGGAAGCCGAGCAGGCCGTCGTGCGCGCCGTCCAGTCGCCGCCCTCGGCGACGCCGCCGCCTCCGAAACACGATCCGACCCCACCGCCCCCGCCGACGCCTGTTCCGCCGCCGCCTCCGCCTGCGACGCACGCACCGCCCCCGCCGGCGCCGCCGCCTCCTCCGGCCCAGGCCCCGCCACCGCCACCTCCGCCTCCGCCTCCGCCACCGGTGGCGCCGAACTTCCCCTCGGGCCCGGCCACGCAGGCTCCGCCGCCTCCGAACCCGCCGGTTCCGCCACCCACCGACGCGCCCCTGCCGCCCTCGGCCCCGCCCCCCGGCGCCGGCGGGCCCCCACCACCGCCTCCGCCCGCCGCCCAGGCGCCCCCGCCCCCGCCTCCCGCCGGGCAGGCGCCGCCTCCGCCGCCACCCGCCGCGCCGCAGGCGCCCCCGCCCCCGCCGCCTCCGGCCGCGTCGCAGGGGCCCCCGCCCCCGCCGCCTCCGGCCGCGTCGGGGCCGGTCGGCCAGCGGCCGCCCTCGTCCGGTGGCGGCCCGATCAACCTCAACACGGTCACCTTCGAGCAACTGCGCCAGGAGAACCTCTCCGTCACCCAGGCCACCCGCCTGCTGGCGCACCGGGAGCGCCTCGGCCGCTTCGGCTCGGTCGACGACCTCGACCAGGTGCCGGGGTTCCCCCAGGAGGTCCTCGATGACCTCAAGGGCCGCTCCAGCGTCTGACCGGCGTTGTCCTCGGTCGCTCGCGTGCGGAGCACGCCACGCTCCCTGCGTCCTAGCCCGGCGTTGTCCTCGGTCGCTCGCGTGCGGAGCACGCCACGCTCCCTGCGTCCTAGCCCGGCGTTGTCCTCGGTCGCTCGCGTGCGGAGCACGCCACGCTCCCTGCGTCCTAGCCCGTCAGACGCTGGAGCGGCCCTTCAACCTTCTTCCCATTTCTCCAACAGCTTGAGCCAAATCTCGCTGCGTGTGGGGTAGGCGGCAACCGCGTGGCGGAGGCGGGCCAGGGGGACCTCGCCGACGATCGCGACGGTCGCGGCGTGCAGGAAGTCGGCGGTCTCGAAGCCGGTGAAGGTCGCGCCGACGATCGTGCCGGTCGCCTCATCGACCACCAGCCGCGAGGTGCCGCCGGTCTCCTTGCCGTAGAAGCTGGCGCCGGCGGTGCCGTCGGTGGGGACGTCGACGGCCCTCGCGTCGATGCCGGCCTCGAGCGCCTGCTCCAACGTCCGCCCGACCGCCGCCACCTGGGGATCGGTGAAGGTGACCCGGGGCAGGGCGCCGCCTTCGGCGATCGCCTCGACCGGGCGCCCGAGGGCGTTCTCGGCCGCGACCCATGCCTGATACTTGCCCATGTGCGTGAAGAGGGCGCGCCCGCTGACGTCGCCGACGGCGAAGAGCCACTCGCTGCCGCCCACGCGCAGGTGCTCGTCGGTCTCGAGGAAGCCGCCCCGCCCGGGCTCGACGCCGATCGAGTCGAGGCCCATGCCCTCGGTCCGCGGCCGGCGGCCGACGGCGACGAGCAGCTCTTCCGCGGCGATCGTCTCGCCGCCGTCGAGCTCGACCTCGATGCCCTCGCCGGCGGCGCCGACCCGTTTCGCCAGGGCCCCGGTGCGGACGTCGACGCCGTGGGCTTCGCGCAGCGCTTCGGCGACCTGCTCCCCGGCGAATGGCTCCTCGCGGCCGAGGAGCCGCTCGCCGCCCTCGAGCAGGGTGACCTTCGTGGCGAGCGTCGACCAGGCCTGGGCGAGCTCCGAGCCGACCGGCCCGCCGCCGAGCACGACCATGCTCGCCGGAACGGACTTCGAGGTCGTCGCGTCGCGGTTGTTCCAGGCCCGCACCGTCTCGAGGCCCTCGATCGGCGGCATGGCGGCGCTCGATCCGGTGGCGACGACGACCGCCCGGCGGGCGACCAGGGTCGCCTCCCCGACGACCACCCTGCGCTCGCCGTCGAGGCGACCGTCGCCACGGAAGAGCTCGATACCGCGTTCCTCCAGCCAGGGCAGCTGACCGCTGTCGTCGAGGTCGTGGATGACCTCGTCGCGGCGGGCGAGGACGGCGGCCGGGTCGAGCACGCCGCCGACGGCCTCCGAGACGCCCGGGACCCGGCGGGCCTCGTCGAGCAGCTCCCCCGGGCGCAACAGCGCCTTCGAGGGCATGCAGGCGTAGTAGGAGCACTCGCCGCCGACCAGGTGCTGCTCGACGATCGCGACCCTCATCCCGCCGTCGGCAAGCCGTCCCGCGCAGACCTCGCCCGGCGCCCCGGCGCCGATCACGATCGCGTCGAATTCCCGCTCGCTCACCCGGCACACCGTACAATCGGCGCAGACATAGCACGGGGGCGACAGGCTTCGACGTGGTCGGTCCGTGCGAACGGTTGCAGGCCGAGGTTGCCGGAGGCCTCGTTAAACACCGGCACCAACCAATACGTGCGGACCATGAGTTCGCCCTCGCCGCTTAGTCAATAGCTAAGTGAGTGAGAGTCGGCCCTCTCCCGCCCGCGGAGGGGGGCTCCGGCTTCAATTGCGGGCTCACCCGGGCGGATCGCCCTGGCCATCCGGGGAAATCAAAGGGGCTTTATCTCCCGCAGTGCCCGCCGGCGCGGACCCCGGGAGACGAGACTCAAGCGCCGGCTAAGCCTGTAGATACCCTCGCACCGCGGCCGCGGACCCGAGTTCAATTCTCGGCGCCTCCATCATCCGCCCGCAGCCAGCCGAGCACCTCGGCGGCGTCGCGGTCGGGCGGGAAGACGGGGTAGAAGGCCTTGACGATTCGCCCCGCCCGGGCGACGAAGGTGAGCCGCTTGTAGAGGGTCATGCCATCAACCTCGAAGGTCGGCAGGCCGAGGGCGCCGGCGAGCGTCAGGCCCGGGTCGGCGAGCAGCGGGAAGGGGATGTGCTCACGGGCCGCGAACTCGGCCTGCTCGGCGCCGCTCTGGGCGCTCACCCCGAGGACGCGGGCGCCGAGTGCCGCGAACTCGCCGGTCGCGTCGCGGTAGGCGCAGCTCTGGGGAGTGCAGCCGCGGGCGCCGGGGATGTCGTCCCAGCCGGCCGGGGAGGGCTCGCCGGGGACGCCGGTCCGCGGATAGACGTAGACGACGAGCGGACCCGGCTCAGAGCCCGCGGCACGCAACTCGAGCTCGCCGCCCGCGGTCGAGGCCAGCGCCGCGCCGGCCGGGATCTCGGCCCCGGCGAGGTGATCGGCGGCGCCGTCGTCCCCGGGGACCGGCAGGTCGGGCGGCAGTCGCGTGTAGTCGGTGGCCACGGGGGAAGGTTAGTCTGGATCCATGGCCCGTCACGTCGCCTTCCTTCGCGGCATGAACCTCGGCGGTCGCCGGATCACGAACGATGAGCTGAGGGCGGCGTTCGAGCGGCTGGGGCTGACCGGGGTGGCGACCTTTCGCGCCAGTGGCAACGTCGCCTTCGACGGTCCCGAGGGGGTCGCGGAGGAGGACGTCGCGACCCGGATCGAATCGGGGCTCGCCGAGTCGCTCGCCTACGACGTTCCCGTCTTCCTGCGCGCCTGCGAGCGCCTTGTCGAGATCGCCGCCCATGAGCCCTTCGAGCCCGTGGAGGTCCGGGCCTCCGCCGGCAAGCTCCAGGTCGCGATGCTCCCCGACGCCCCGGGGCCGGCGGCCCGCAGGCGGGCGCTGGGGCTGGCGAGCGACGAGGACCGCCTCGCGATCGAGGGCGCCGAGCTCTACTGGCTGCCGAGCGGCGGCGTCTCCGAAACCGAGCTCGACCTGAAGACGCTCGAGGCCGAGCTCGGCCCGTGGACGATGCGGACGATGGGCACCGTCGAGCAGATCGCCGCCAGGCACTGCGGTTGAGCTCAGCCGCGATCGGCGCGGGGAAGGGCGGCGACCTCGGCGTCGGCGCTCACCGCTCCGATCTCCTCGCTGAGGCCGGCGAGCTGGACGTTGCCGACGTACTCCATCTCCTCGCCCAGCGGCTGGAAGAAGTTGTCGTAGTGGGTGGGGACGACCGTTTGCGGGTCGAGCGCCGGCAGGATCCGCTTCCAGTAGTCGTCGGTGAAGCCGCGACCGGCAACCCCGGCGAGGAAGACGTCGACGCCGGTCGCCCTGATCGCGTCGTCGATCAGGTCGGCGCTGCCCTGGTGATAGAGGTGGGCGCCGGCGACCCGGATCGAGATCCCCCAGACGCGGCCGCATCGGTAGGCGCCCGGGGCGAGGCCATCGAGGTGATCGCAGCTGAGGTCGCCGGCGAACGGGACCGCGAGCCCGAGCAGCAGCTTCGAGTGGGCGCTGGGCGTGAAGGAGACCTCGAAGGGCCCGAGCTCGTAGGTGCGGTAGGGCTCGACCTCGACCGCACGCTCGCCGAGCCCGTGCAGGGCCATCAGGGCGCCCAGCGAATCGGAGCCGTAGGCCGGGCAACCGTAGCGCCGGGAGATCGCGGGCGCATCGACGGCGTGGTCGAAATGGGTGTGGCCGACGAGCACGCCGACCACCTCCCCGGGAGCCGAGGCAAAGCGGTCGATGGCGGCGGGGTCGGGCAGCGTCGGGCGCCTGAGCAGCAGGTTGCGCAGGGGGACGCGGGAGACATAGGGGTCGACGAAGAGCGTCTTCCCCTCGCAGGTGAGCCGGTAGCCGGAGACGCCCAGCCATTCGACCTCGAGCCCCGCGGGCAGGCCGGCCGGGCGGCCTTCGAGCTCGGCCACGGCCTGGGCGTCGGCGCGCAGGCTCGATCGCCTCGTCGCCCGCGCCCGCGCGAGCTCGCCGACGTGGCGCAGCGGCCCGCTCATCGGCGCTCGGCCAGCGCCTTCAGGTTGAGCAGCTGCCTCCTCATCATCACCAGGTCCCCGGGCGGCCCCAGCAGGCGCAGCAGGCGGCCACGCAGGGAGTCCGCGTACCCGACCAGGACCTTGACCACGATCCGCGAGCGTCGCCCGTCGAGCCGCTCGGCCCGGTAGGTGCAGGCGACCCGGCCGAAGGCGCCTCCGCCGCTGAGAATCGTCAGCGACTCTCCCGGCTCGAACTCGACCAGCCGGAAGATCGCCATGAAGCGCTGTCCCGGCTCGAGCCGCTCGAGCCCCGGGGTCAGCTCCCTGGGGCTGCGCCGGCCGCCGTTGTCGAGCCTGTCGTAGCTGTAGGGGGCGGCGCGGAGCTGGCAGAGCCAGCGGAAGGTGACCTCCGCCGGGGCGGCGACGTCGACGGCGCGGAAGAGGGCCTTGTCGTGGTCGGCGAGGTGGCGGTCACAGGGCCAGGTCCTGCTGCGCTCCGCCTCCGTGGAGCCCCAGCTATCGATCGCCGCCGGCCAGGCCATCGGGCTATGTCACGGCGATCTCGGCGGAGAGCCGCGGCGGTGAGGCGAGGGTCTGGAAGACGACGCAATAGCGCTCGGTCAGGTTCAGCAGCGTCTCCAGCTCCTCCTCGGAGGCGTCGGTGTCGAGCTCGAAGCGCAGCCGGATCGCGGTCAGCCCGACCTCGGCGTCGCGATCGACTGCGAGCGTCCCGCGGAAGTCGATGTCGCCGTCCGCCAGCACCCGCCCGCCGCGCACGTCGACCCCGAGTGAGGTGGCGACGGCGCGCAGCGTCACCCCGGCGCAGGCGACGAGCGCCTCGAGCAGCATGTCGCCAGAGCAGAGTTGGGACCCGTCGCCGCCGGAGGCCGGGTGCAGGCCCGCCTCGGCCAGCCGCCGCCCGGTCCGAACCGAGCAGGAGACCCCTTCGCCCAGCTCACCCTGCGCCGAGAGGGTGACATGCGCCGCTCCGGGCTCCGTCTCGTAGCGCTGCTTGAGTGGAGCCTGGACTGCTCTCAGCTGCTCGCGGTCCATGCGCAGAGGGTACGCGGACTCCTTCGTCTAAGTTCAACCGCCCGATGGCGATCGCGACAGCGACATCGATCGAAATGCACGTCGGCGGCAGCCTGCTCTTCCGCGACGTCTCCTTCAAGCTCGAGCCGCGCGAGCGGATGACCCTCTCGGGCCGCAACGGCGCCGGCAAGTCGACGCTGCTGCGCATGCTCTCGGGCGAGCTGACCCCAGATGCGGGCAGCCTCGTCCTGCAGAAAGGCGCGCGGGTCGCGCTCCACGACCAGCGGCCCCCGCGCGACTCGGGGGCGACGCTGGGCGAGTACGTCTTCTCCGGTCGCGCCGAGATGCTCGAGACCGAGGCCGAGCTGGCCCGGCTCGAGCAGACGATGGCCGCCGGCGATCCCGGCGAGGCGGCGATCGCCGCCTACGCCGAGGCACAGCAGCGCCTCGAACACGGGGGCGGCTACCGTTGGCGCGACGGGGTGCTCGCGGTGCTGCGCGGGCTCGGCTTCGGCGAGGACGCCACCCCGCGCCCGATCTCGACCTTCTCGGGCGGTGAGCTGACCCGCGCCTCGCTGGCCCGGGTGCTGGCCGCGCGCCCCGACCTCGTCCTCCTCGACGAGCCCACCAACCACCTCGACATCCCCTCGCTCGAATGGCTCGAGAGCTACCTGGTCGACCTCGACGCGGCCGTCGTCCTCGTCGCCCACGACCGCTGGTTCCTGGAGGCCGTGGGGACCTCGGTGCTCGAGCTCGAGGCGAAGCGGGCGCGCTTCTTCGCCGGCCCCTGGCACGCCTGGCGCAAGGAGCAGGCGGCGCGCCAGATCGCGCTCGGCAAGGCGATCGAGCGCCAGGAGGCCGAGATCGCCCGCATGGAGCGGTTCGTCGAGCGCTTCCGCTACAAGGCGACGAAGGCCAGGCAGGCGCAGTCGCGACTCAAGCAGATCGAGAAGATCAAGCGCGACGGCGCCCGCGACGAAGAGCGCGACCGCCGCAGCCTGCGCTTCTCGTTCCCGCCCCCGGAGCGGCCCGGGCGGGTCGTGCTCAAACTCGTCGGGGGCAGGATCGAGGTCCCTGGCCGGACCCTGCTCTCGGCAGCCGAGCTCGAGCTCGAGCGCGGTGAGCACGTCGTCCTTGTCGGCCCCAACGGCGCCGGCAAGACGACCCTGATCGAGACCCTGGCCGGCCGCCTCGAGCCGGCGTCGGGCTCGGTGCGCACCGGCCACAACGTCAAGGTCGGCTACCTGTCCCAGCACGCCGACACCGCCGCCGGCGAAGGCACGGTCCTGCAGGCGGCTCAGCGCGAGACCGGCCTCAACGGGCAGAAGGCACGCGACCTGCTCGGTGGCTTCCTCTTCTCCGGCGCGGACGTCGAGAAGCCGTTGAGCAGCATCTCCGGCGGCGAGCAGCGCCGCCTCTCGCTGGCGATCCTCGTCGCCTCCGGCGCCAACGTGTTGATCCTCGACGAGCCCACCAACCACCTGGACGTCGAGAGCCGCGAGGCTCTCGAGGACGCGCTGTCCTCCTTCGAGGGGGCGCTGATCCTCGTCTCGCACGACCGGGCCCTGCTGGAGGCGATCGGCAGTCGCACGATCGTCTGCGAGGAGGGGGAGCTGCGCAGTCACCCGATCGGCTGGGTCGCCTACCGGCGCGAGCGCGAGGAGCGCGAGGCCGCCCGCGCCGCGTCGGCTCAGCGGGAGGCGAAGGGCGATGGCGGCCGCTACAGCTCGGCGAAGCCCTCGCAGAAGGCCGCCCGCCGCGCGGGTCGGCTCGCCGAGCAGATCGAGCGAGCCGAAGCCGAGCTGAGCGAGCTCGAGGAGGAGCTCGCCGACCCGGCCGCCTGGTCGACGCCGGAGAAGGCGAGGCGGGCGGAGCGCCGCCACGAGAAGGCGAGGCGGGCGGTCGAGGAGCTCTTCGAGCGCTGGGAGGAGGCCGAGGCCCAGGTCGGGGCCGGCGGCGATCAGGCCTGAGCGAGGGGGCGGTCGAGCCGCACCATCGTGCCGCGACCGGGCGCCATCGTGATGTTCCTGACCTTGACCTTCTCCGGCGCCGGGTCGGGCGCGCTCAGCTCCGCCCGCTCGAGAATCGCGCGCAGCACGACCCGCATCTCGTATTCGGCGAAGGCGGCCCCGATGCAGCGGCGCACGCCGCCCCCGAAGGGGATCCAGGCGTAGGTGTCGGCCCGGTCCTCGAGGAAGCGCTCGGGCCGGAACCGCTGCGGCTCCGGGAAGAGGTCCTCGCGGTAGTGGAGGGCGGCGATCGCGGGCAGCAGGAAGGTGCCGGCGGGCAGCTCGAAGCCGGCGACCTCGAAGGGCGCCGTCAGCTTGCGGGCGACGTCGACGATCACCGGCCGAGCGCGCAGCGTCTCCTTGACCGTCGCGTCCAGATACTCGTCGCCGTGCGCCAGCGAGTCGCGCAGGCGGGCGAGCACGTCGGGGTTGCGGAGCAGCCTCTCCATCGCCCAGGCGAGCCCGGTGGCCGTGGTCTCGTGGCCGGCGCCGAGCACGGTTACGAGCTCGTCGCGGAGCTCCTCGTCGCTCATCGGCGCCCCGTCCTCGTGCCGGGCCTCGAGCAGCAGCGAGAGCACGTCGGAGTGTTCGCCGCCGGCCTCGACCTCGGCGCGGCGCAGGGCGATCTCCTCGTAGATGAACTCGTCGAGGGCCGCGCGCGCCCGCGTGAACCGGGCCCAGGGGCTGAAGCGGCCCAGGTCGCGGCGCAGGAAGGGTAGGGCGACGATGGCGTTGACGCGGCGGCTGAACTCCTCGATCAGCCCCTCGAAGCGGGTCAGGCGCCGCTCGTCGTGGACGCCGAAGACGGCGCGCATGATCACCGCCAGGGTGATGCGCTGCGTGTGGGGCCGGAGCGCAAACGGCTCGCCCACCGGCCAGCTCTCCATCTCGCGCAGGGTCACCTCGCGCATCAGCCGCCCGTAGGCCTCGATCCGCTCGCCGTGGAAGGGCGGCAGCAGCAGCTTGCGCTGGCGCATGTGGGGCGCGTCGTCGAGGGTGAGGACGGAGTTGGGGCCGAGCGCCGGCTCGAGCACCGTCGCGTTCGCCTCGCCGGCGTGCATCGTGGCCGGCGAGCCGGTGAAGACCTCTTTGACCAGCTCGGGCGTGGTCACGTAGACGAGCCGGCCGAAGAAGGGGAAGCGGACCGTGAAGACATCGCCGTGACGGCGCTGCAACTTGATCAGGAAGTCGAGCGGGGCGCTCGCGTAGCGCAGGGCCTGCACCGCGGCCGGTGCCCGCGGGCCGGGGGGGAGGCCGGGGCGCGAGGCCCCGGCGCCCGCTTGCGGCTGCGAGATCGTCGCCTGCTCCATTCCCCTCACACTACGACAAACTGGCTACCCAGCCAGGAGCCGAGGGCCGATCAGAAGACGATCGTGCGGTCGCCGTCGAGCAGGACGCGGTCGTCGATGTGGGCCTTCACCGCGCGGGCGAGGACGAGGCGCTCGATGTCACGGCCGATCCGCATCAGGTCGGCGACCTCGTCGCGGTGGCTGACCCGGGTCACGTCCTGGTCGATGATCGGCCCCGCGTCGAGGTCCTCGGTGACGTAGTGGGCCGTGGCGCCGATCAGCTTCACGCCGCGCTCGTGGGCGCGCTGGTAGGGGTCGGCGCCGACGAACGCGGGCAGGAAGCTGTGGTGGATGTTGATCGCCGGCGCTCCCAGCTCGGCGAGGAACCCGGCCGAGAGGATCTGCATGTAGCGGGCGAGGACGAGCAGGTCGACCTCGCCGAGCAGCTCGAGCGCGCGCCGCTCCGCCTCCTCGCCGGCGCCCGGCTCGACCGGGACGTGATGGAAGGGGAGGCCGAGCGAGGTGACCTGGTCGGCGTGGTCGGGATGGTTGGAGACGACGGCCGTCACCTCGGCGCCGAGCTCGCCGCTGCGCCAGCGCCAGAGCAGGTCGGTGAGGCAGTGGTCCTCGCGCGAGACCATGATCGCCACCCGCTTGCGCTCGCTCGACTCCTCGAAGCGGTGGTCCATCTCGAGCGGGCCGGCAACCTCCTCCTCGAAGCGCCGGTAGACCGCCTGGCGCTCGTCCTCGGGGACCGGGTCGAAGGCCATGCGCATGAAGAGGCGGCCCTCGGCGCTCGAGTGCTGATCGGCGTCGACGATGTTGAGCCCGGCCTCGGCGAGGAAGCCGCTGACCGCGGCGATCAGCCCCGGCCGGTCCGGGCAGGCGAGCAGGAGTCGGGATGTGGGTCGGTCGGCGATCCGGCAATGATCGCGGTTGCAGGGCGTTTCGTCGCTGTCGCGGGGCGGCCGGGCGCGATCTTCTGTCGCGCAAGATCGCGTTCAGGCCCAAGTTGCAGGAGCAACTTCGTGCCTGGAGATGTGGCGATCGGCACCAGGTATGTGAGCGATGTGACCGCGATCACGCAAATCCGGCCCCGATCCCGCCACGGTGCCGCGCTTGCTCAAGAAACGCACATACGCAGCCCTTGTCCTGATCGCGGCCCTCGCCTTTCCGGCCGCCTCGCTCGCCGCAGGCTCGCCGCCGCCGACGACCGGCATCGCGGCGGCGCGGCCGATCGGCATCGCGGCGATCGCTCCCTCCGTCGCCCGCTTCCGGCGCACGATCCGCGTCGTCAAGGCGCGGATCGCGGCCCAGCGACGGGCGCGCCTGCGCCGCGAGCGGCGCCAGGCCTTCGCGACCCTGCCGGCCGGCGTCTCGATCGCGACCCTGGAGGCGATCGGCGCCTGCGAGTCGGGCGGCGACCCGGCGGCCGTGTCCGCCGACGGCAGCTACCGGGGCAAATACCAGTTCGACTACGGCACCTGGGAATCGGTCGGCGGCAGCGGCGACCCCGCGGCGGCCTCCGAGGCCGAGCAGGACTACCGCGCCGCGCTGCTCTACTCGAGCTCCGGGTCGAGCCCCTGGCCGGTCTGCGGCTAGCCGCCCCGCGGGGCGGCTAGAGTCAGCCGCGTGAACGACGAGGGGCCCGCCAAGGAGGAGGAGCGCGTCCCGGCGCCGGACCCCGGGGGGCCGCAGCGCAAGCCGCCCCGCGAGGCGATCGACGAGGCCCACGTCCGGGCGCCGACCAGGGGCAACCGCAAGCTGGAGAGCTTCCTCGCCGCGGTCAACGCCGACGACGAGGTTCGCGCCTGGTGGTACATGGCCCAGGTCCACGCCGAGCGCCTCGGGATGTCGGACCACTCCTGGGTCCACATGCAGATCGTCCTCAACGTCGGCCTGCGGCTGCTGCGGCTGCTGGTCAAGGCCGGCGTCGAGCCCGCGGTCGTCGCCGACCACGGGATGAAGCCGCGCGACGCCGAGGTCGTCGTCGCCGGGGGCGCCCTCCTGCACGACGTCGGCATGTCGATCCACCGCGCCGACCATGAGGCCTACAGCCTCTTCCTCGCCAAGGGCGCGCTCGGGCGGCTGCTGGCCGATACCTACCGCGAGCCGGAGCGGACGATCGTCGCCTCCGAGATCCTGCACGCGATCATCGGCCACC
Organism: uncultured Solirubrobacterales bacterium; assembly: GCA_963727615.1. Taxonomy (GTDB): domain Bacteria; phylum Actinomycetota; class Thermoleophilia; order Solirubrobacterales; family 70-9; genus VRUE01. The sequence continues at coordinate 203,681 of CAVSHD010000004.1, read as the reverse complement.
GCCGTCGCGGCGAGCCCTACACGGTCGAGGCCGGCGTCGTGCGCGTCGCCGACGCTCTCGACATGGCCCAGGGTCGGACTCGGTTGCCGATCGAGGCGGGCCAGGAAGGGATCCACTCGATCTCTGCCGCCGCCGTCGACGAGGTGCGGATCGAGGCCGGAGAGGAGCGGCCGGTGCGGATCGAGATCGAGCTCAACAACTCGGCGGGAATCTTCCAGGTCGACGACCTGCTGGCGACGAAGATCCGCGACACGCCGCTCGAGGGCCGGGTCGAAGTGGTCGCCAGGATCGAGGGCGAGAGCGAGAAGCGCCTGCTCACCGGTTTTCACCTTTCCTGAGCGTCAGGCGAGGACGCAGGGAGCGCCCCCGTGCTCCGCAGGCAAAAGCGACCGAGGGCGCCGCCTGGCGCTCAGGAAAGGCGGGAGAGGTCGCTCTGGCGCTGTTCCTTGCGCCTTTCGAGGCGCGTCTGGATCAGGGTCAGGACGATCGGCAGCAGCGCGAAGAACCCGATCACCCCGAAGCAGAAGAAGGTGACCGTTTTGTCGTCGGTCGGGCCGGCGAGGCCGACGCCGTTCTCGGCCAGGGCCGCCGGGGCGCCGACCAGCAGGCAGGCGAGGGCGGCGGCCAGGGCGCAGGTCAGGGCGAGGCGGCGGGGGACTCTCACGACCGGAAACCTACCGCAACCGGCAGCCGGCACATCGTCGGCTCGGGTTCCCTTCATCGTCTTCCGTAGGATGCGCCCGCATGTCGAACCTCGAAGCCGTCGTGCTGGGGCTGGTTCAGGGCCTGACCGAGTTCCTGCCGATCTCCTCCAGCGGCCACCTGCGGATCGTCCCGGCGCTGTTCGGCTGGCCCGACCCGGGTGCCGGCTTCACGGCCGTGATCCAACTCGGGACGATGGCCGCCGTCCTGATCTACTTCCGCGCCGACCTCTGGCGGATCGCCGGCGCCTTCCTGCGCGAGCTGCGGCTCCCCTTCCACCGCCGCAGCCACGATGCGAATCTGGGCTGGTTCATCGTCCTCGGCACGATCCCGATCTCGATCTTCGGCTTCATCTTCAAGGACCAGATCGAATCCGGCGCCCGCAGCCTCTACCTGATCGGCTCCGCGCTGATCCTCTTCTCCTTCGTGATGTTGCTCGCCGAGCGCCTCGCCACCAGGCAGCGCACCATTGCCGAGCTCGACGCCCGCGACGGCGCCTACATCGGCTTCGCCCAGGCCCTGGCCCTGATCCCGGGCGTCTCGCGCTCGGGGGCGACGATCTCGGCCGGCCTCTTTCGCGGCTTCGACCGGGTCGCGGCGGCCCGCTACTCGTTCCTTCTCTCGGTCCCCGCCGTCGTCCTCAGCGGCCTCTTCGAGCTGCGCAAGGTCGGCGAACCCGGGGGCGCCTCGGCCGGGGCGACGGCGATCGCGACGCTGGTCGCGTTCGTCGTCGGCTACGCCTCGATCTCCTGGCTGCTCGGCTACCTCGGCGGCCACTCGCTGCGGGTCTTCGTCGTCTACCGCATAGCCCTGGGCACCCTCGTCCTCGCCCTCACCGCCGGGAGGGACGAGTGGGGAGGGGAGGCGGGGAAGGGGGAAAGCGGACGGGGAGGGGGCTGAAGACGAGGTCCCGGTATGCCCGGACGCGGGAGCGCGGGCCCGACCAAGTTCGTGCGAAATCGCGGACGCGGGACGGGGCACTCCACGACTTTCAGGGCGCGCGAGCAGACATTCGCCCCTACAAACAGCGAACGGCCCGGGGCAGGTGGGCCGTTCGCGACGAGAGAGGAGTCTCGTGAGGGACCGGATATTGGCGGCCGATCCTCTCGCTCTCGTAAAGATTCCGATAACCGCCGGGCCGACCCTCGTTTGCCCGCAATTTGCACGTGCCACGCTGTGAAAATCCTGTGAACGCAGGGGTTTTCCCTGGCCCTCGTCGTCTCGGCCGCATACAATCACCGGCGTGAGGAAGCGCAGGCGCCGTTCGTCCCCAAACAGGCGCCGCCCCACTTGAACCCACGGCAGACCATCCGGCTCGCGGTAATCGACGACGACAGCGGCTTCGTGACCGTGCTCGCCAAGCGCACCGAGGCCGCCGGTTGGCAGCAGCGCCAGGTCGCCAGCGCGATCCCGCTCGAGGAGTTGGTCGCGATGAAGCTGAGTGCGCTCCTCCTCGACCCGACCGTGCTCGGCGACGAAGGCTGGGCCTACATCGAGCGGGTCTGCGGGATGCTCCCCGACCTCGGCGTGATCGTCTGCACCGGCCGCTCGACGGTCGCCCAGCGGGTTCGCGGCCTGCGCCTCGGGGTCGACGACTGGATCTCCAAGCCCTGCCACCCCGAGGAGGCGATCGCCCGCATCGAAGCCGTCGCCCGCCGCCGGCGCCGCGGCCGCTCGGGCACCGAGGCGGGCCCGCTCGTCGCCGCCGAGCTCGAGATCCGCGCCGACCAGTTCCAATCCTTCGTCGGTGGCGAGAGCCTCGACCTGACCCGGCGCGAGTTCGAGCTCCTCCACCTGCTCGCCGACGCCAAGGGCCAGGTGCTCGAGCGCGAGGCGATCTACCAGAGGGTCTGGGGCTACGCGATGGCCCACGGCGACCGCTCGGTCGACGTCTTCATCCGCAAGCTGCGCCAGAAGCTGGAAAAGCGCTCGCCGGGCTGGAGCTACATCCACACTCACTTCGGGGTCGGGTACAGGTTCGACCCCGAGCCGGTCGCGGGCCAGGGGCACGAGGTCCCGGTCGCGGGCGTCGCCGAGGTCGCCGACGAGCGGGCGGGCGAGCCGGTTTCACAAGCCGTTCACAACACCTTCACCGCGGGGTAACCGCCGCCCGCGGTCCTGGCGCCATGCTCAGCCGGCATGGCCGGCGAGCCCGCATACACCGCCTCCGGCACCGAGGGCCTGCTCGAGATCAGGCCCGAGGAACACGCCGCCCTCGTCGACGGCCGGCCGCTGAGCCTGACGATGCGGGAGCTGCAGCTGCTGACGACGCTGGCCGCGCACCCGCAGCGGATCATGACCCGCGAGGAGCTGTACGCGGCGGTCTGGGGCGGCACCCCCCGGCACGCCGATCGCTCGGTCGACGTCTACGTCAGCCGCCTGCGCTCGAAGCTCGGCGAAGCGATTCCCGAACGCGCGCTGATCCACACCCACAACGGCATCGGCTACCGGTTCTCCCCCGATGGCTGATCGCTTTTACATCTTTTTTACATCCCCGATACAGCCAGGTAACAAGCTGCCCTGACCTCACTTGAAAGTGTGAACACGACCTACGGAACTTTGGCCTTTTCGTGCCAAGACAACAGATGAAGGAGATCGAGTGAGTCCCTCAAGATGGTTCGCAATCTTCGCGTCCTTCGCCCTGCTGGCGATCGGCGCCGCGGCCTGCGGCAGCAGCAGCAGCAGCACCGGTGGCGGCTCGGGCAGCGCCTCGGGTGAACTCGCAGGCGCCGGCTCGACGGCGCAGGAGGCGGCCCAGGAAGCCTGGATCGCCGAATTCGAGAACGCCAACTCCGGCGCGACGATCTCCTACGACGCCGTCGGCTCCGGCGGCGGCCGCGAACAGTTCATCGCCGGTGGCGTCGCCTATGCGGGCAGCGATGCGGCGCTCTCCGAAGAAGAAGGCGAACTGAAGAAGGCGATCTCCCGCTGCGCCCCGGGCGAACTGATCGAGATCCCGGTCTACGTCTCGCCGATCGCGGTCATCTACCACCTCGAAGGCGTCGAAGAACTGCAGCTCTCGGCCGAAACGCTGGCCGGGATCTTCAGCCAGAAGATCACGACCTGGAACGACCCGGCGATCGCCAGTGAAAATCCCGACGTCGAACTCCCCGGCACGCGGATCACGCCCGTCAACCGCTCCGACGAGTCGGGCACCACGGAGAACTTCACCGAATACCTCTCGGAGGTCGACCCGAAGGGCTGGCCCTACGAAGTCAGCGGCGACTGGCCGGTCAAGGGCGGCGAGGCCGCGAACGGCACGTCTGGAGTCGTCGAAGCGGTCGCCGCCGGCGACGGGGCGATCGGCTACGCCGACGCCAGCCAGGCCGGAGAACTGGGCGTCGCGACGGTCAAGGTCGGCGACACCTACCAGGAACCGAGCGCCGAAGCGGCGGCCGCGATCCTCGACAAATCGCCGGAAGCCAAGGACGAGGCGAAGACGCCGTACATGTTCCCGTTCGAACTCGATCGCAAGACCGAATCGTCGGGGACCTACCCGATCGTCCTGGTCTCCTACCTGATGGCCTGCACCAAGTACGGCTCGGCCGACGAAGCCGCGCTGGTCAAGGGCTACCTGGAATACGCGATCAGCGCCGAAGGGCAGGAAGCGGCGGCCGCGAACGCGGGCTCCGCGCCGCTGACGAGCGCGCTGACCGAAAAGATCGAACCGGCTATTGCGGCCATCGAAGGCTGACAGCACCGGCTCTGAACGCCTGACGGCACGGGGGCCCCGCGCGGTGCGGGGCCCCCTGGCCGTTGACGGGCCCTGACTTGGAGGCGCACACCGACACCACGACCAACGCCGGGCAGATCCTGGCCGCGGCGTCGGGCGGCCGGCGGCGGATCGGCGACCGCGTCTTCTCCAACCTCTCGGTCGCGTCCGGGGTGACGATCCTGGCGCTGCTGGCCGGCGTCGCCCTCTTCCTGATCGTCGAAGCCCTGCCCGCGGTCGAAGCGAGCTCCTCCGAACTGCCGGGGGGCAAGACCCTCGTCGACTACATCGCCCCGCTCGCCTTCGGTACCGTCCTGGCGGCGACGATCGCGGTCGTGATCGCGGTTCCGCTGGCCGTCGCCGTCGCTCTCTTCATCAGTCACATCGCGCCGCGCCGCCTCGTCCTCGGCCTCGGCTATCTGGTCGACCTGCTGGCCGCCGTGCCGAGCATCGTCTACGGGCTCTGGGGGATCTTCGTGCTCGGTCCCGCGGCGGTCGGCCCGATGCAGTGGTTGGAAGAGAAGCTCGGCTTCATCCCCTTCTTCGAGGGGCCCGCTTCCGCGACCGGCCGCACGATGCTGGTCGCCGGCCTGGTCCTGACCGTGATGATCCTGCCGATCGTCTCCGCGGTCGCCCGCGAGGTCTTCTCGCAGACGCCGAAAAAGCTCCAGGAAGGGGCGCTGGCCCTGGGCGCGACCCGTTGGGAGATGCTGCGGATGACGGTCCTGCCGTTCGGCAAATCCTCGATCATCAGCGGCGCCATGCTCGGCCTCGGCAGGGCACTCGGCGAGACGATGGCCGTGACGATCATCCTCTCGGTCTCGGGGATCGTCACCTTCAACCTGATCAGCCAGGCCAACCCCTCGACGATCGCCGCCAACATCGCCCTCAACTTCCCCGAGTCCTCGGGCCTCGCGGTCAACACGCTGATCGCCTCGGGCCTCGTCCTCTTCGCGATAACCCTCGTCACCAACCTCGGCGCGCGGGCGATCATCTCGCGCCAGAACATCGAGTGATGGAGGCGGCGAGCACACCCCTCGACAGCACGCCGCCGGCGCTCAGCGGCCGCGTCCTGCCGAGCTGGGCGACCTACGCGGCGATCGGCGTCTCGGCGCTGGCCGTGGCGGCCGTGCTGCTCGCGCTCGGCGCCTTCAGCGTCGCGCTGCTGCTCGTCTTCACGGCCCTGCTCTCGCTGGTCGCGATCTATGCCTGGTCGCGCGCGGTCGAGGGGAGCAGGAGAGCACTGGACCGGACGGCGACGCTGGCGATCGTCGCCGCCTTCGGGCTCGCCCTGATCCCGCTGCTCTCGCTGATCTTCGAGGTCGCCAAGCGGGGGATACCCGGCCTCACCCTCGAATTCATCACCAGCGACGCACGCGGGGTGGTCGGCGGCGGCGGCGCCGCCCACGCCCTGGTCGGCACGCTGGTGATCACCGCGGTCACGGCCGCGATCTCGGTGCCGATCGGGATCATGGCGGCGATCTACCTGACCGAGTACGGCGGCGGAAGCAGGCTGGGCAAGGCGCTCACCTTCTTCGTCGACGTGATGACCGGGATTCCCTCGATCGTCGCCGGCCTCTTCGCCTACGCGCTCTTCGCGATCTTCTTCGGCCCCGGGATCCGCATGGGATTCATGGGCTCGGTTGCGCTCTCGGTGCTGATGATCCCGATCGTGATCAGGACCTCCGAGGAGGTCCTGAAGATCGTCCCCGACCATCTGCGCGAAGCCGCCTACGCGCTGGGCACGCCGAAGTGGCGGACGATCGTCAAGGTCGTCCTGCCGACCGCATTCGCCGGGCTGATCACCGGCGTGATGATCGCCACGGCGCGGATCGTCGGCGAGACGGCGCCGCTGCTGGTCACGGCCGGCGTCGTCGACTCGATCAACTCGAACCCATTCCAGGGCCGCATGCAGAACCTCGCGGTCTACGCCTACAGCGAGTACCGGACCCCCGGAGTGATGAAAGAGGCGTCCTACGATCGGGCCTGGGCGGCGGCGCTACTGCTTATCCTGATCGTCATGGTCCTCAACCTCGTGGCCCGCCTCGTCTACAACCGCTACAAGACCGAAACGAAATAGCCGGTGGAGAAAAGGAGACGCGACGAGATGTCAGGACCGACCGAAACCGCTCGAACCGAGCCGGGCGCCGGACCGCAGCCGCCCGCCCCCGCGCCCCCTGCCGCCGGCGCCGCCGCCCCCGCGCCCTCGGTTCCGGCCGAAAAGCGTCGCGCGAAGACGATCGAGACCAAGGGCCTGAACCTGTTCTACGGGGATTTCCACGCGGTCGAGAACGTGACGATGACGATCGAGCCGAACAAGGTCACGGCCCTGATCGGCTCCTCCGGCTGCGGTAAGACGACCTTCCTGCGGTCGCTCAATCGGATGCACGAGCTGACCTCGGGGGCGAGGGTGGAGGGGGTGATCACGCTCGACGGCCAGGACGTCTACGGGCGCGGCGTCGACCCGGTCGAGGTCAGGCGGCTGATCGGGATGGTCTTCCAGTCGCCGAACCCGTTCCCGACGATGTCCGTCTACGAGAACGTCGCAGCCGGCCTCAACCTCAACGCGAGCCGCGTCAAGAGGTCGGAGAAGGACGACGTCGTCGAGCGGGCGCTGCGTGGCGCCCATCTCTGGGAGGAGGTCAAGGACCGCCTCGACAAGCCCGGGACCGGCCTCTCCGGCGGCCAGCAGCAGCGCCTCTGCATCGCCCGCGCGACCGCGGTCGAGCCGGAGGTGCTGTTGATGGACGAGCCCTGCTCGGCGCTGGACCCCGTCGCGACCCTGGCGATCGAGGACCTGATCCAGGACCTGAAGAGCAAGTACACGATCGCGATCGTCACCCACAACATGCAGCAGGCCGCCCGGGCCAGCGACGTGACCGCCTTCTTCAACCTCGAAGAGACGGGCAAGCCCGGTCGCCTGGTCGAGATCGGGGCGACCGAGTCGATATTCACCAGCCCCTCCCAGAAAGCGACCGAGGACTACGTCAGCGGGAGATTCGGATGAGCCCCAACGGGATCAGGGTCGAATACCAGGAAGAACTCGAGCAGCTCGAGGCGAGCGCCCTCGACGGGCTCGACCTGGCGAGCACCGCGCTCGAGCGGACGCTGGAGGCGATCGAGCACCAGGACATCGAGCTCGCCCAGATCGTCGTCGCCGACGACGACCGCATCGACGGCCGTTACCTCGAGGTGCATCAGGCGCTGATCACGCTGCTCGCGACCCAGTCACCGGTGGCCACCGACCTGCGCCTGATCTCGGCGCTCCTCCATGTCCTCAAGAACGTCGAGCGGATGGGCGACCAGTCGGTGAACATCTGCAAGATGATCCCGCTCTCGGGCAACGACCCCCCGGCCGACGAGGAGATGGTGAAGCTGATCATCACCATGGGGCGCCAGGCGCGGACCCTGATCAGCCAGGCGAAGCGCGCCTTCGAGGAGCGCGACGTCGAGATGGCGCGTGACCTCGTCCGCCAGGACGACGTCGTCGACAACCTCAACCGCGACTGCTTCCGGCTGGCGATCGTGATCGGCGAGGACGCCGACCGGCGCGAGTGGGCGATGACGATGCTGCTCGCCGCCCGCGCGATCGAGCGGATCGGCGACAACGCCGTCGACATCGGCGAGCAGGTCGCCTTTGTCGTCACGGGGCTGTTCAGGGAGTTCGAGGACGCCTCTCACCCGAGCGCGTAGCGGGCGATCCGGAGAGGGACCCCTGCGGGCGAGGCTTACGTTCTCGGGGTCCCTCTCCGGATCGCTCTCGACGCGATACGTGTGAGATCCGAGCTGTCTGGGAATATTGAGGCCGCCCCGGGATGCTCTGCGCTGCCATCGACATCGGCTCGAACACGACTCGCGTGCTCGTCGCCGAGCCCGTCGACGGGCAGTTGAAGAAGGTGATGGAGCAGCGGGCCTACACGCGCATCAACAAGGCGCTCGACGCCGACGGGGCGATCACGGCGGAGAAGGTCGCCGAGGTCGCCGAGGTCGTCTCGACCCAGGTCAGGTTGGCCCGCGAGCTCGGCGCCGAGACGATCCGCGCGGTCGCGACGGCGGCCGTGCGCGAGGCGAGCAACGGCGAGCCGGCCGCGCGGGAGATCGGCACGGCGGCCGGCGTCGAGGTGGACGTGCTCAGCGACGAGGAGGAGGGCAGGCTCTCCTTCATCGGCGCGACCAAGACCCTCGGCCACCCGGTGGCGGGCACGGTCGGCGTCGTCGACGTCGGCGGCGGCTCGACCGAGGTGATCCTCGGCACGGTTCCGGGCGGGGCGCGGGAGGTCCGCTCCTGGAAGGTCGGCTCGGGGGCGCTCGCGGACGAGCTGCTCGCCTCCGACCCGCCCTCGGCGAGTCGAGATCCGCAAGGTCCGCGACCGCATCGACGACCTCTTCGCGGGGGTCGAGATCGAGCACCCCGCCCAGGCGGTGGCCGTGGGCGGCTCGGCGACCTCGTTGCGCAGGCTGGTCGGCGCGGTGCTCGAGTACGAGACCCTGGAGCGGGGCGTCCGCGTGCTCTGCGGCGACCCGGCGGCGGAGGTCGCCCGGCGCTTCGAGCTCGACCCCGAACGGGTGCGGATCCTGGCGACCGGGGTGCTGCTGCTCGAGAAGCTCTCGGAGCTGCTCGGCCAGCCGCTGCAGATCGGCAAGGGCGGGCTGCGCGAGGGAGTGATCCTCGACCTCCTCAACGGCAACGCCAACGGCTCCTCGCCCGCCCGCATGGCCGCCTAAATCGAGGCTTTTCCCTGGAAATCGAGACACCCCTGCTCTAGCCTCGGCGCGTGGCGCGCGCCCGCGAGGTTCACGGCATCGAGTGCGAGGAGGAATTCCGGCTGGCAGCGGCGCGGGTCGTCGAGGTGCGCTCGGCGGAGGTCTTCGAGCATGCGGCGGGCGTCCTCGACCTCGACCACGTCGAGCCGCTGCACGACATGCGCGTCGCCACCAGGCGCCTGCGGGCGGCGCTCGAGGTCTTCCGCCCCTGCTTCCCCCGCAAGCGGCACCGCTCGGCGCTGCGCCAGGTGAAGGCACTCGCCGACGCCCTCGGCGAGCGCCGCGACCCGGATGTCTCGATCGAGTTCCTCGAGGGCTTCGTCGGCGAGGCGCCGGCGGCCGACCGCGGCCGCCTCGAGATCCTCCTGGCGCGGCTCCGGGAAGAGCAGCTCCAGGCCAATGAGGAACTGGCGCCGGCCCTCGCGCCGTCGCGGCTCGGGGCGCTGCGCAAGTCGCTCGCCGAGCTTGCGCAGGAGGCACGGCGGTGAAGGCGGGGAGGGTCAGGGGCCTGAAGCCGCGGGAGCCGGTGCGCCCGAATGCCGCGCGGATCGTCGCCACCCGCCTCGACGAGCTCCGCGCCCTCGCCGACGACGCCCTCGAGCCGGGCGCCGAGCGCGCTCAGCACGACATGCGGATCGCCGCCAAGCGGCTGCGCTACGTGCTCGAGATCTTCGAGCCCTGCTTCGGCGCCGACGCGACCCGCGCCCGCCGCGCGGCGAAGGAGCTTCAGGGGGTCCTCGGCGAGATCCACGACTGCGACGTGATGCTGCCCAGGGTCGAGGGGGTCGAGTCGCTGCGGGCCCTGCTGCGCACCCGGCGCGAGCTGCTCCACGCCCGCTTTCGCGAGCTCTGGGCGGCGGAGGAAACGCGCCGAACCCTGGAGCGCCTCGCGCGCGTCTGCCGCCCCTAGCCGGCGAGCCGCGCCAGGGCCTCGCCGTCGAGGCGCAGCATCCGCCACTCGTCCATCCGCCTGGCGCCGAGGCCGTCGTAGAAGCCGAGCGCCGTCTCGTTCCAGTCGAGGGCCGCCCATTCGACTCGCGGGCAGCCGCGCCCGGCGGCGAGCGCGGCGATCCGCTCGAACATCGCTCGCCCGACGCCCGCGCCGCGACACTCGGGCCGCACGTATATGTCCTCGACCCAGATCCCGGCCCGGCACTCGAAGGTCGAGAACGTCCCGCAGAGGATCGCGTATCCGATTGCCTGCCCGTCGCGTTCGGCGAGCAGGGCCTCGGCGCTGCGCTCGGCGAACAGCGCCCGGGCCAGGGCCTCGCGGTCGCCATGGACTTCGTGGCGCAGCTTCTCGTACTCGGCGAGCTCGACGATCAGGCCGAAGAGCGTCTCCACGTCCCCCTCGCCGGCCTCCCGGATCGTCAGCTCGGCTCCCATGCCGTCACCGTATCGCCTCTCGGGCGGCGTCATTTGCGTCCATACCGTGACCAACCGCCGCGCGGGCGTACACAGGATGTTCACGGGGGGTTCCCCGGCGCTTCACAAGTTTTCCCTGCTAATCGCGAATTCTTGAGTGGACGAGATGAACGAGAAGAGGGAGACGCCGATGACTTCCCGCGTTGACATGCACTGCCACTCCACCGCCTCGCAGCACTCCAGGCTCGGGGTCCAGCGCTCGCTCGGGTTGCCCGAGTGCGCGACGCCGCCGGAGGAGGTCTACGAGCTGGCCAAGCGCAGGGGCATGGACTTCGTGACGATCACCGACCACGACACGATCGACGGCTGCCTGGAGCTGGCCGACCGTCCCGACTGCTTCGTCTCCGAGGAGCTGACCGCCCGTTTCGCCGGCGAGCCCCAGGCGGTTCACGTCCTCTGTTATGGGATCACTCCCGGAGACCACGAGTGGCTGCAGGCACACGCCGGCGACGTCGAGGCCTGCGCCGCATACCTTCACGAGAGCGAGATCGCCTGTGCCCTCGCGCACCCGTTCTACAACGTCGACGCGCCGCTGACCAGGCGCCACCGCCGCCGGCTGGCCGAGCTCTTTCCGATCTGGGAGGTGCGCAACGGCTCGCGAGCCGCGGAGCTGAACATGCCGGCCGTGATCTACATCGAGACCCATGGAGGCACCGGCATCGGTGGCTCCGACGACCATGCCGGCGTGGACATAGGCCGCACCTTCACCGAGGCCCCGGCCGCATCCACGCCGGAAGAGCTCCTGCGCCAAATTCGCCGCGGCGACCGGGTCGAGCCCGGCGGCGAACAGGGCAGCGCCGCCAAGTGGGCGCACGCCGCGATGGCGCTCGCGACTCGCGCCCTCACCCTCGACGGACGGACCGGGGGTGGGGGCGCGCCCGACCCCGCCGCCGTCCTCGAGATCGCCCAGCGGGTGATCGGCGAGGGCGCCGCGCGCGAGGGCAGGGTCGCCGCCGACATCGGGCCCGACGACGGCCGCGGGCTGCTCGAGGCCTGGCTCGGCTCGGTCGGCGTCGAGCTGCGCGGCCGCGAGCTGATCGAGTACCTCCAATCCGACGGCTTCTCCCACGCCGACCTCTACCGGCGCGCGCGCCGAGCTCACGAGCGGCGGCTCCGGGCCGCGGTCGAGGGAGGCGAAGCGGCGGCGCTCGCTGGAGACCTCGGAGCCGCCTTCGGCGGCCTCTTCGACGCCGTCCTCCCGGCCGTGCCCTACGCGCCCGCGACCGCCTTCCTCGGCGCCGAGAAGGCGAAGCTCGCCGCCCGCTCCGACCGCCCCAGGGTCGCCCTGATCGCCGACGGGATCGAGGCGATGCACGGCGTCACCCGGACGATCGAGCAGATCCGCGAGCGCGGCGTCCCCGGCTTCGAGGTCGAGGTGATCGGCACCGACTCCGGCGTCGACCGCCGGCTTCCGGCCGCGGCCGCCCTCGACGTGCCGTTTTACGAGGGGATGAAGCTGGGCGTGCCCGGGCTTCCCGACCTGGTCGAGACGCTCGCCGAGGGCCGCTACGACCTGGTCCATGTCACGGCTCCCGGGCCCGCCGGGGTGAGCGCGACGCTGCTCGGCCGGATCACCGGCATGCCGCTGGTCGGCAGCTACCACACCGAGCTCAGCGAGTACGCCGGCCTGCGCAGCGGCGACGACGGTATCGAGGCGATGGCGCGGTTGGCGCTCGGGGCCTTCTATCGGGCGCCCTCGGTGGTCCTCTCGCCGAGCCCCGCCGCCGACCGCTCGCTGATCGGGCTCGGCGCCGACGCCGAGCGCGTCGTCCGCTGGGGACGCGGGGTGGACGTCGAGAGCTTCGACCCCGGCAAGGCCGATCGCGAGGCGTTCCCGGGTGAGCTCAAGGTGCTCTACGCGGGCCGGCTCACCCGCGAGAAGGGCGTCGACCTGCTCGCCGAGAGCTTCATCCGCGCCCACTCGGTCGACTCCAGGCTGCATCTGCTGCTCGCCGGCGGTGGGCCCGAGGAGGGGGACCTGCGCGCCCGCCTCGGAGGCCGGGCCACCTTCCTCGGCTGGCTCGAGGGCGAGGAGCTCGCCCGCGCCTACGCCAGCGCCGACCTCTTCCTCTTCTGCTCGCGGACGGATACCTACGGCCAGGTCGTGGTCGAGGCCGCGGCCAGCGGCCTGCCGGTGGTCGCCGTCGCCGAGGGCGGGCCCGCCTCGCTGATCGAGAACCGTCACACCGGGATGCTCTGCAAGGCGGACGCCGATCACATTGCGGGAACCGTCCTCCAGCTCGCCTCCTCGCCGCTGATGCGTCGGCGCCTCGGCGCCTCGGCGCTGCGCACGGCCCGCCACCGCACCTGGGCGGCGGCGCTCGAGCAGCTCGCCACCGGCTACCGTCGCGCCCTGGGCGCGGGCGCCCGGCAAGCGGCTTCCCGGGCAGCCTGACAGGGCGGGGCGGATGGCTTGCCCGGGTACGATCAGGGCATCGACGATCCCGCCCTCTACTTCAACCGCGAGCTCTCCTGGCTCGACTTCAACCAGCGGGTGCTCGAGCTGGCTGAGGATGCCTCGGTGCCGTTGCTCGAGCGGCTCCGGTTCTGCGGGATCTACGCCTCCAACCTCGACGAGTTCTTCATGGTTCGGGTCGCCGGGCTGTTCGACCAGCTCGACGCCGGGATCGACGCCCGCGGGCCCGACGGCCTCGCCCCCGGCGAGCAGATCGACGGGATCCAGGCCCGCGTGCTCGAGCTCGACCGCCGCCTGCACCGCTGCTTCGACGGCATGCTGCGCCCGGCGCTGGCGGAGGAGGGGATCCGGATCGTCTCGCTGGAGACCGCGACCGAGGCCGAGCGGGCCGAGGTCGACGCTCGCTTCCACGAGCAGGTCTTCCCGGCGCTGACGCCGCTCGTGATCGGCCTCGGACGGCCGTTCCCCTACATCTCCAACCTCTCGCTCAGCCTCGGCGTCCTGCTTCGCGACCCCGAGAGCGGCACCGAGATCATCGCCCGCGTCAAGGTCCCGAAGGAGCTGCTCGGCCGCTTCATCCCGCTCGGCGACGAGGGCACGTCCTTCATCCCTCTCGAGGAGGCGATCGCGGCCAACCTCGACTCGCTCTTCCCCGGCACCGAGGTCGTCGACCACGGCTACTTCCGGGTCACTCGCGACGCCGATTTCAACATCTCCGACGAGGCCGACGACCTGTTGCAGGCGGTCCAGGACGAGATCCGGCGCCGCCGCTTCGGCGAGGTCGTGCGGCTCGAGATCGCCTCCGGGATGAACCCGAAGCTGCGCGAGCAGCTGATCGACGCGCTCCGACTCGAGGAGCGCGAGGTCTACGACGTCGACGGGCTCGTCGACCTGGGCGACCTCGGCGACGTCGCCAACGTCCCCGGCCACGACGAGCTCCGTTACCAGCCCTGGACCCCGGTCACCCAGGCGCGGCTACTGGGGGAGGACGACGAGCCGGTCGACATCTTCGCCGCGATCCGCCAGGGCGACATCCTCGTCCACCATCCCTACGACTCCTTTGCGACCTCGGTCGAGCGCTTCGTCGAGCAGGCGGTCGCCGACCCCGACGTCCTGGCGATCAAGCAGACGGTGTACCGGACCAGCGACGACTCGCCGCTGGTCCCGTCGCTGATCCGGGCCTCCGAACGCGGCAAGCAGGCGGTCTGCATGGTCGAGCTCAAAGCCCGCTTCGACGAGGAGGCGAACATCCACTGGGCGAAGTCGCTGGAGGAGGCCGGCGTCCACGTCGTCTACGGCATCCCGGGCCTCAAGACCCACGTCAAGGCGATCCTCGTCGCCCGCCGCGAGGGCGACAGGGTGCGCGAGTACGTCCACATCGGGACCGGCAACTACCACCCGAAGACGGCGCGCCTCTACACGGACTTCGGCCTCTTCACCGCCGACGCCGGGATCGGCGCCGACGTCGCCGAGATGTTCAACTTCCTGACCGGGTACGGGCGCCCCGCGGAATACCGCAAGATGCTGGTCTCGCCGACGACGATGCGCGATCGGGTGATCGAGGAGATCGAGGCGACCGTCGAGTCCCACCTGGCCGGCGAGGAGGCGCGGATCGCGCTGAAGATGAACTCGCTGGTCGACGCCCGCTGCATCCGCGCCCTCTACGAGGCGTCGCAGGCGGGGCTGCGCATCGACCTCAACGTGCGCGGGATCTGCTGCCTGCGGCCCCAGGTGCCGGGGGTCTCGGAGAACATCCGCGTCGTCTCGGTCGTCGGCCGCTTCCTCGAGCACTCGCGCGTCTACGCCTTCCAGCGCGGCGAGGAGTCCTCCGTCTTCATGGGCTCCGCCGACCTCATGCCCCGCAACCTCGACAGCAGGGTGGAGCTCGTCGCCCCGGTCGAGGCGCCGGAGCTGCGCGCCGAGCTGCTCGACGTCCTCGAGCGCTGCTTCGCCGACGAAACGAATGCCTGGGACCTCGACTCGAACGGCGCCTGGACGCGGCGGGTGCCGGTCGCCGACGAGCCGCGCAGCGTCCAGGAGGAGCTCCGCGAGCGCCACGCGGCGCGCACCGCCGAGCACCTGGCGGCGGCCTCCGGCTGAGCGAAGGCACCCGGCTCTACCACTAGGATGGCCCGGTGGTGCGCCTCTCCCTGCTCCCCCGCGACCGGACCTTCTTCGACCTCTTCATCCAGGCCGGCCAGAACAGCCTGAACGCCGCCCGGCTGCTGGACCGGATGATGGCCAGCTGGCCCGACGACGAGGGCCTCGGGCGCGAGGTGCTGAAGGCCGAGCAGGAGGGCGACCGGATCACCCACGACATCGTCAAGCGCCTCAACTCGACCTTCGTCACGCCGATCGACCGGGAGGACATCTACGGCCTTGCCACCCAGATGGACGACATCGTCGACTACACGGAGGAGGCGGCCGACTTCCTCGCGCTCTACAAGATCGAGGCGCCGATGTCCCAGGCCCAGGACCTGACCCGAGTCCTGGTTCTCGCCTGCGAGCAGCTCGCCGCCGGCCTCGAGCACCTACCGGACTTCAAGGGCCTCGACAAGTACTGGATCGAGATCCACCGGCTCGAGAACGAGGGCGACCGGATCTCCCGGGACGCGGTCGCCTCGCTCTTCTCGAACGGGATCGACCCGATGGTCGTGATCCGCTGGAAGGACATGTTCGCGGTGCTCGAGGAGGCGATCGACGCGACCGAGACGGCTGCCCAGATCATCGAGGGCATCGTGATCAAGAACTCGTGACGGTGGCGGCCGCTTGAGCTCGGACGTGATCATGGTGATCGTCGTCGGGACGGCGCTGGCCTTCGACTTCACCAACGGCTTCCACGACACGGCCAACGTCGTCGCGACGGCGATCTCGACCGGCGCCGCCCGCCCGCAGGTGGCGATCGCCGTGGCCTCGCTGCTCAACTTCGCCGGCGCCTTCATATCGATCTCGGTCGCGGCGACGGTCGCCAACGACGTCGTCGACTCCGCAGTGGTCACGCCGACCGTCGTCTTCGCCGGCCTGATCGGAGCGATCTCCTGGAACCTGATCACCTGGTCCTTCGGCCTGCCCTCGAGCTCCTCGCACGCGCTGATCGGGGGGGTGGTCGGCTCGGCCGTGGCCGCCGCCGGCTTCGACGCGATCCTCGCCGACGGCCTGGTCGGCAAGGTGCTCGTCCCGGCGGTATCGCCCCCGTCCTCGCCTTCGTCGTCGCCGGCGCCGCGATCGGCCTCGTTTACCGGATCGTGGGCCGTCAGAAGCCGGGGACGGTGACGCGCGGCTTCCGCTACGGGCAGATCGTCTCGGGCAGCCTGCTGGCCCTCGCGCACGGCACCAACGACGCCCAGAAGACGATGGGCGTGATCACCCTGGCCCTGGTCGCGAACGGCACCCTGGGCGCCAACGCCGACCCGCCGACGTGGGTGATCGTCGCCTCGGCGCTGGCGATCGCCCTCGGCACCTACAGCGGCGGCTGGCGGATCATCAAAACGACGGGGACGCGGATCATCAAGATGGACGCCGCCCAGGGCTTCGCCTCTCAGGGCGCCGGCGCCACCGTGATCCTCGCCTCGACCCACTTCGGCTTCCCGCTCTCGACCACCCACGTGATCAACGGCGGCGTGATGGGCGCCGGCGCCGGCAAGCGGGTCTCGGCGGTGCGTTGGGGCGTGGCGGGGAACATCGTCTTTGCCTGGCTCCTGACCCTGCCGGCGGCGGCTGCTGATCGGCGGCGGCGACATACGGCATCTCCGGCGCCTTCGGCGGCGGGCCGCTCGGCCCGGTCCTCGTCTCGGTCGTCGCCCTCGCCCTGGTCGCGGTCGCCTTCGCGCGCCGCTCCCGCCAGGGTGCGCCGGTGCCGGCGAGCTGATGACCGCCGTCGTCGTCGAAACCAAGGAGCTGGTCGAGACGATCGTCGCCTCGCTGGTCGGCGGGCGTCGGCATTACGGTCGTCTTCTCGATCGCGATCTGGGGGGCGGCGCGCTTCGCCGAGCTCAGCCGTGGCGACAGGCCGCTGGCGGCCGGAGGCGCAGCTGCCGTCACCGCCCTGGCCCTGGCCGTGGCCGCTGCCAGCGTCGTCCTCGGCATCGTCGTGATGACCGAAGTAGCCCGCCGCCGGGCTCGCCAGTCTGAATCGATCTCGATGCGCACCTGCGCGCAATGTGGCGATCGTCATGGCTGCTGGCGCCGGTCGTCGCCTTCGCCCCGGCCGGCAGCAACGCCGCCGACGCGTCCTCACCGCGATCACGATGGCCTTCCTGCCGCGATCGCCTGGATGGTCTACGTGCTGAGCCGCCAGAACCAGCTGACCCTGGCGACGCTGAGCGAGGCGCGGCGGGCGCATGCTCTACGGGGCGTTGGGCCTGATCGCGCTGCTGGTCGCCGGCACCGACGAGCTCTTCGCGAGCGGCGGCGGACGCTGGCCTGGATCCTCCTGTTCGCCGCCGCGGTGGCGGCGATCTACCGGGTCTGGACCGAAGCGAGCACCTACTGAGCTGTATCGCGCCGCCGAACGGCCGTGGCGCTGAATTGTTCGATCTGATGCGCGTAACGCGCGCGCCGCGGGCTGCGACGCTTGGCCGGGTGTCGCCGCCGGAAAGAGAAACCGATCGCCGTGGAGAGCGGGGCAGCGCCTCGCTGGAGCTGGTCGGCGTGCGTCCCGTTCCTGCTGCTGGCGGTCCTGGTCGCGGCCCAGCTCGCGATCGCCGGCGCCGCGCTGTGGTCGGCCGGGGTCGCCGCTCGCGCCGGCGCGAGGGCCGCGCTGGTCGGCAGCCCTGCGCGGGCGGCCGCCCGCGCGGCGCTGCCGCCGTCCTGCGCGACGGAGCCCGGGTGGCGAGGTCCGGCGGCGTCTCGGTCGAGTGCCGGTCCCGCGGCTGCTGCCGGGCCTGCCGCGCGTTCACGGTGGGCGCGAAGACGAGGTTGGGTCCGGCGGTGGCTAGCGAGCGGGGCCAGGCGACGGTGGAGCTGGTCGCGGCGCTGCCCGCCCTGCTGCTCGCCGGCTGCGTCGCCTTCCAGCTGCTCGCCGCCGGCTACGCGTTGACCCTGGCCGACGGAGCCGCCGAGGCCGGGGCGCTGGCGCTGGCCGCGGGGCGCCCGGCCAGGAGGGCGGCGGCGGAGGCGCTGCCGGGGTGGGCGGCGGCGCGACGCGGACGTCGACGTCGCGGGCGGCCGGGTCACCGTGCGGGTGCGGCCTCCGGCTCGCCGCGGCCGCGATCGGCGAGCGGCTCGCGGTGACCTGGCAGCGCCGCGGCGAGGCCGCGATGAGCGGCGCCTCCCCATACCCGGCGGCCAGGACGATCGTCGTCAGCCGGGCTGGCGCGAGGCGGCCGGCGAGAGAGCGCTCGCGGCCGCCCTCGCCTGCGCCGGCTCGGGCCCGATCGGGCCGGCCTCCTCGTCGAGCTGACCGACGGCAGGGCGCCGCCGCGCCCGCGCTCGTCGCCTCGGTCGCCGCGCGGTCGATGGAGGAGAGGCTCTGCGCCCACCTTCCCGACGCCGGCGTCGCGTCGCGGGGCGGCGATCTGCCACCTCACCCTTCCCCCCGACGCCGAGGGGCTGGAGCGGGCGCCCGGCGCCCTCGCCCTGGCGCGCGACTCGGTCGGGGTGGTCTGCGTTCCGCCGGGGCTGCTCCAGGACGCCCTCGCGACGCCCTCGATCGGCCCCTCGGCGGCCCTGCTCCGCGCCGACCTCGCCCACGATCGGGCGCTGACCGCGCTCGCCGCCCGCCGCCTGATGGCCGCGGGCCTCGCCGTCGCCGTCGCCAAGCGACCGCTGCCGCGGGTGGCGGCCAGGCGGGCGCTGTTCGGCGCTTTCACCGCGCCGGCGCCGGCCCTGCCCCCGCAGCTGTTGCGTCTGCTGCTGCCCGCCGGCCCGCCCGGGGCGGTCGCGTGAACGGGGCGCGCGAGTCGGGTCAGGCCCTGCCCCTCGCCCTGGGGGGCTGTCTCGTCCTCGTCCTCGGCGCGCTGGCGCTGGTCGCGATCGCCGGGGCGGTGACCGGCAAGGGCCGGGTCCAGCGCGCGGCCGACCTGATCGCGATCTCGGCGGCACGCTCGATGCGCGACGACCTGCCGCGCCTGCTCGCGCCGCCGACCCTCCCCGACGGCCTGCCCAACCCGGCGCACATGGAGAAGGCGGTCTACCTGTGGCGCGCCCGGGCGGCGGCCTCGCCGCGGCCCGCGCCAACGGGGTCGGCTTCGGCCGTGTCCGGGTCTCCTTCCCCGACGCGCTCGTCCTTCGCCCCGGTGCGGGCCAGGGCGACGTCGGTGCGGACGCCTCGAGGCGGGAGGCTCGCACCGGCCGGTGCGGGGCACGGCGCTGGCGGAAGCGGCGGCGCCGGCAGTGCCGGGCGCGGGGGCCGCTGCCCGCGATCGCGCAGCGGCGGCGGCTACGCGGGCCGCTCGCCTACCGCCAGGGCGAGGGAATGCGCCCCGACGTCGCCGCCGCGTTCGACCGGATGGCGTCGGCGGCGGCGGAGGCCGGGATCGCCCTGGTCGTCAACTCCGGCTTTCGCTCCGACGCCGAACAGGCGCGCCTCTTCGCCGCCGATCCCGACCCGCGCTGGGTCGCGCCCCCGGGCCACTCGCTGCACCGCTGCGCCACCGAGCTCGACCTCGGCCCCGACTCGGCCTACGGCTGGCTGGCCTCGAACGCCTCCCGCTTCGGCTTCGCCCAGCGCTACTCGTGGGAGCCCTGGCACTTCGGCTTCTCCAAGGGCCCGCCGCCGTGCTCGGACGCCGGCGACTCGGTACGGGCGGGAGGGGGCGGGGGAGACGGGGCGCTCTCGGGCGCCGGCGGCCTGCCCTCCTTCGTCCCCGCCCGGTTCCGGGCGCCGCTGCTGGCCGCGGCCGCCCGCTGGAACGTCTCGGCGGCGCTGCTCGCCGCGCAGCTGATGGCCGAGTCGAACTTCAACCCCTTCGCAACCTCTGAGGCCGGGGCGCAGGGCATCGCCCAGTTCATCCCCGGGACCGCGGCCGCCTATGGCCTCCATGACCCGTTCGACCCGGTCGCGGCGATCGCGGCCCAGGCGCACCTGATGCACGACCTGATCGCCGAGCTCGGCTCGCCGCAGCTCGCCCTCGCCGCCTACAACGCCGGCCCGGCGCCGGTCGAAGCGTGCGGGTGCGTCCCCTCGATTCCGGAAACGACCGCCTACGTCAGCCGCATCCTCGGCCTGCTCGGCGGCGCCGGTGCCCTGGCGCTGCCGGCCTTCGAGGTGCGGCTCGTCTCCTAGTTGGCGCGAATGGCCGAGCCCTCCGCTGTGGAGGGGTTGGGCGCGAAGAAGACGTCGGGGCACGTTGGCAAGGAGATCGCGAACCTGCCGAAGGCGCTCTTCACCCGCAGCGTCGAGTAGTAGAAGGCCGTCCCGCAGGAGGTGAGCCCCGACGCGACCAGGCGGACCGAGATGGGTGCGAGCGGCTCGGCGGAGGCCAGGGAAGGCGATGTCCTCCTGGTGGCAAGACCGTCACGGAGGAGCCGGGGCGGAACCTGCCTGAGGACCCCGATCGCTCGGGCCGGCCCATCGTCGCCCCAGTTCCGCCACCTCAGCTCCCGGATGTTCATCCAGCCGGCGAAGGAAGAGCCCGGCGGCCCCGACACGGCGCATTGTCGCGGCTCATCGAGCGCTAGCAGCGACCTACGGAACTTGTCGAGGCAGCGAACCTTTGTCGGTATCACGGGTGTGCAGCCCATCGAGGCGACTAGGTCCGGCATCAGGCGGGGAGACCAGTTGGCGCCCAAATCACATCCTTCGCCCGCCCCCGCGATCCGCCACACGATCCGGGTTTCCGGCACTCCCTCGTTGATCACGGCTTCGGCGAGCTTCCTGAAGACCATCGTCGCCGCCGAGTCGCCGAGATGGGGAACTGGAGTGACGTAGGCGGTCGCCCAGGTTTCGTCGAGGGTCGAGACCCGGCCTTCGCTGACCTGTGGCGCATAGTCGGGGCGCCCATTTTCCACGCAGGGCCCAAGGCTTGAGGCGGCCGCGCCCCCGCGCAGCGCAACCGCGCACCCGATCTCTTCCTTCTCGTTGCTGACAAGCGCGTTGCGGAATGCAGCCATCTCCTGCTCGGTCGCGGCACGGGTCGCGTGAGCGGCCGTCGGCAGCGCGAGCAACCCGCCTCCCACCGCCAGATAGACGAGCACCCGGCGTCTCATGGGTCGTATTGTATGCGCGCTCTTCCTGTCCATCGGCCGCCGTCGCATAGACTGGCGGCCGATGGCGACGGTCGAGGTCGAGGGAGTCGAGGGGATGCGGGGCCTGCTCGGGCAGGCGATCGGCCCGAGCGATTGGCGCACCGTCACCCAGGAGGACATCGACACCTTCGCCGAGCTCTCCGGCGACGACCAGTGGATCCACGTCGACGTCGAGCGGGCCAAGACCGAGAGCCCGTTCGGGACGACGATCGCCCACGGCAACCTCACCCTCTCGCTGGTCGACGGCTTCCGCAAGGACCTGATCGCCTCGACCGGGTTCGCGCTCGGCGTCAACTACGGCTGGAACAAGATCCGCTTCCCGGCCCCCGTGCCGGCCGGCGGCCGGGTCCGCGGCAGCGCCGAGGTCGTCTCCGTCGAGGAGGTCGGCGGCGGCTGGTGGCAGGTCGTCACCCGCTTCACCCTCGAGGTCGAGGGCAACGAGAAGCCGTGCTTCGTCGGCGACTCCGTCACGCGCGTGATGGCGCCCCCGGCCTGAGGCCGTTGGCCGTCACGAAGCGCGTGTCGTCGGCGCCCGGGCGCAGGATCAGCACCTCGGCCGGAGCCTTCTCGAGCAGCCAGACGAGGTCGGCGCCGGAGAAGCCGGCGCCGGCGGAGGCGGTCGCCGGGACGACGACCCTGTCGAAGCTCTCGCGTTCGAGCAGCCGCTCGAGCGCGTGCCGGTAGGAGCGACCGCGCTCGATCCGGGAGTCGATGGCGACCTCCTGGCGGCGGCCCGCTGTTCGATCGTCTCCAGCATCGGCATCGCCTTGGCCGCCTCGGCGGGGATCGGGCACTCGAGAGGCAGCCGCTTCGGGACCGTGGCGAGGTAGGCGGGCATCAGCGTCGCGTCCTCGGCCAGCGCCAGGCGCAGCGCCGCGTCGACCGCACGGGTCGAGATCGCCGTGCCGGTGAAGGGCAGCAGGATCTGGTGCACGGGGTGGGCGCTCCCGTCGCCGTTGCCCGACCGCGAGCGGGCGACCAGGTAGCCGACCAGCGCTCCGAGCACGAGGGCGAAGCCGATCAGGATCCGCTCGATGCTCACGACTCCGTCTCCTCCCTGGCGCCCCGGCGGGCGACGATCCGCACGTCGACGCCCGGCGGAGTCGCCTCCATCAGGCGTTGCGGCAGCGGCTCCCGCAGTCTCGCCAGCCCACCGCGGGACAGCGTCTCGCCGACCATGATGTAGGTGCTCCCGCGCTCGCGGACGACCCGCGCCGCGACTTCTACGAGGCTGTCGTTCTCCTCGATCAGGAGGTCGGCGCCGAGCACCGAGGCGAGGTGGCGCAGAGCGGTGACCTGGCGCTCGACCTCGCCCTCGATCGCCTCGCCCGGCGGCTTGACCCAGAGCAGATCGAGATCGGTCCCGAGCCGCTGTGCCGAGCGCCAGGCGCGCCGCACCAAGCGCTGCGAGGAAGGCTGCGGGCGGACCAGGGCGAGCAGCCGCTCGCCGACCGCCTGCGGGGCCTCGGCCGCGACCCGCTCCTCGCGGGTGCCGAGCGGCTCCTCGACGGTGAGGCGCCTGGCCTCGACCTCCCCGGCGACCTGGCGCAGCGCCACCTCGCGCAGCGCCAGGAGGTTCTCGACCGTGAAGAAGTTGCCGAGCGCCGCCTCGACGTTCTCGCCGGGGTAGACCTTGCCCGCCTGCAGCCGGCCGATCAGCGCCTCGGGCGTGAGGTCGATGAGGACGACCTCGTCGGCCTCGCCGAGCACGGCGTCGGGGATCGTCTCCCGGACCCGGGTCCCGGTCAGCTCTGCGACCTGGTCGTTGAGCGACTCGAGGTGCTGGACGTTGACGGTCGAGAAGACGTCGATCCCGGCGCCGAGCACCTCGCGCACGTCCTCGTAGCGCTTGGCGTGCTCGACCCCGGGCGCGTTGGTGTGGGCGAGCTCGTCGATCAGCGCGACCTCGGGCGCGCGGCGCAGGAGGTCCGGCAGGCCCATCTCCTCGAGCTCGGCGCCGCGGTAGGCGACGCGGCGCCGCGGAACCGCCTCCAGGCCCAGGGCGAGGGCGGAGGTCTCGGGGCGCCTGTGGGGCTCCATGTAGCCGATGACGACATCTCGACCCCCGTCCTGCTCGGCGTGGCCTTCCTGGAGCATCCGGTAGGTCTTGCCGACGCCGGCCGCCATTCCGATGAAGACCTTCAGATTTCCTCGTGCGGCGGCGCCCACGCTCCATCCTCCTCCGCCGTCGGCTCGGCGGGCAACGCTCAGGCCCCGAGGAGGTTGTGGATGACGAGGTCGATCACCTTGATCCCGACGAAGGGCGCGATCAGCCCGCCGAGGCCGTAGATCAGCATGTTGCGGCGCAGCAGCGCCGTCGCGCCTATCGGCCGGTAGCGGACCCCGCGCAGCGCCAGCGGCACCAGCAGCGGGATCACCAGGGCGTTGAAGACGATCGCCGAGAGGACCGCCGAGAGCGGCGTGCCCAGCGACATCACGTTGAGCGCGTCGAGCGGCCCGCGTTCGCCGGCGTGCGCAGCGTAGGTGAAGGCGAAGATCGCGGGCAGGATCGCGAAGTACTTGGCGACGTCGTTGGCGATCGAGAAGGTGGTCAGGGCGCCGCGGGTGATCAGCAGCTGCTTGCCGATCTCGACGATCTCGATCAGCTTCGTCGGATTGGAGTCGAGGTCGACCATGTTGCCCGCCTCCCGCGCCGCCTGTGTGCCGGTGTTCATCGCGACCCCGACGTCGGACTGGGCGAGGGCGGGCGCGTCGTTGGTGCCGTCGCCGGCCATCGCGACCATCCGCCCTTCGGCCTGATGGCTGCGGATCAACTCGAGCTTCTGCTCCGGAGTCGCTTCCGGCAGGAAGTCGTCGACGCCGGCCTCCTCGGCGATCTTCGCCGCGGTCAGCTTGTTGTCGCCGGTCACCATCACGGTGCTGATGCCCATCCGCCGCAGCTCGTCGAAGCGGGCCTGCATGCCCTCCTTGACGATGTCCTTCAGGTAGACGACGCCGAGCACGTGGTTGTCGCGGCAAACCGCCAGCGGGGTGCCGCCCTCGCGGCCGATCAGGTCGAGCTGCTCCTGCAGGTCGGCCGGCGGCCTGCCGCCCTGCTCCTCGACGAAGCGGACGATCGCGTCGCCGGCGCCCTTTCGGTACTGGTTGCCGTTGACGTCGACGCCGCTCATCCGCGTTTCCGCCGAGAACGGGACGAAGTTCGCCTCGTGGGTCTGGAGCTCCCGCTCGCGGATCCCGTAGCTCTTGGCGAGGACGACGATCGAGCGCCCCTCCGGCGTCTCGTCGGCGAGCGAGGAGAGCTGTGCGGCTTCGGCCAGCTCCTTCTCGTCGATCCCCGGCATCGGGATGAACAGCGTCGCCTCGCGGTTGCCGAGGGTGATCGTCCCGGTCTTGTCGAGCAGCAGCACGTCGACGTCGCCGGAGGCCTCGACCGAGCGGCCGGAGAGGGCGAGGACGTTGTGGCGGACGAGCCGGTCCATGCCCGCGATCCCGATCGCGGAGAGCAGGGCCCCGATCGTCGTCGGGATCAGCGCCACCAGCAGCGCGATCAGGGTGACGACGGACGCGTCGGTGCCGGAGAGCTCCGCGAACGGCCGCAGCGCGACGACGACGGCGAGGAAGACCAGGGTGAGCCCGGCGAGCAGGATGTTGAGGGCGATCTCGTTCGGCGTCTTGCGGCGCTCGGCCCCCTCGACCAGGGAGATCATCCTGTCGAGGAAGCTCTGGCCGGGCTCCTGGGTGATCTCGACGACGATCCGGTCGGAGAGCACGCGGGTCCCGCCGGTCACCGCGGAGCGGTCGCCGCCCGACTCGCGCACCACCGGCGCCGACTCGCCGGTGATCGCCGACTCGTCGACCGAGGCGATGCCCTCGACGACCGTCCCGTCGCCCGGGATGGTCTCGCCGGCGACGACCACGACGACGTCGCCGCGGTGCAGCTCCGATGCCGGCTTCTCGCTGCCGTCGCGGAGCCGGGCGACGGTCTCCGTCCGCATCGAGCGCAGGGCGTCGGCCTGCGCCTTGCCCCGGCCCTCGGCCAGCGCCTCGGCGAAGTTGGCGAAGATCACCGTCAGCCAGAGCCAGACGCCGATCGAAAAGGCGAACCAGGCCGGCTCGTCTCCGCCGCCCAGGGGCGGCGCCGCCGAAGGCCTGGATCAGCCAGCCGGCGCTGGTGATCACCGCGCCCACCTCGACCACGAACATCACCGGGTTGCGAACCTGGTGGCGGGGGTCGAGCTTGGCGAGCGAGTCGGCGATCGCGCGCAGCACGATCGCGCGGTCGAAGAGCGAGCGGGGGCGGTTGCGGAGCGTCTCGTCCGTCATCGGCCCGATCCCCTGCCGAGTTCCTCGTCGAGGGAGAGGTTGAGCTCGAGGACGTTGACCCCCGGCTCGCCGAAGACGCCGAGGAAGCGGCCGTCGGTGTTGCCGCCGATCAGTTCGAGCACCCGCGGCAGAGGCACGTGTCGGACGGCGGCGATGCGGTGCGCCTGGATGCGCGCGTTGGCCTCGGAGATATGGGGGTCGATGCCCGAGGCCGAGGTGGTCACCGCGTCGACGGGAACGGCGGCGGCGGTCAGGCCCGGGTCGTAGCGGCGCTCGCGCTTCAGGTAGGCGTCGAGTTCTCCTTCGAAGAATTCGGACAGTTCCCTGTCGTTGGGGCCGAGGTCGTTGAAGTGGGTGACGTCGGCGCTGTATTCGGTGACCGAGGGACGGCCCTGGAAGTAGCGCGGCAGCCCGCGGAAGTCCTGGCCGATCAGCTTCGACCCGACGACCCTGTTGTCGACTTCGACCTTGCTGCCGTTGGCCTCGTGCGAGAACAGGACCTGCGAGATGCCCGTGACGGCGAGTGGATACACGAGGCCGAGCGCCAGCGTGAGTAGGACGATCGCGATCGCGCCGGTGGTCAGGTCCCTGCGCAAGGAGCTCATCTCAGAAGAGCCGGTCGGTCAGTCCCTGCACGACGGGGCCGAGCAGGAAGGCGGGGAAGAAGGTCAGGGCGGCGACGATCGCGACGACGCCGATCAGCAGGAAGACGAAGGTCGGCGAGTCGGCGCGGAATGTCCCGGCGCCCGCCGGGGCGACCCGCTTGCCGGCCAATGAGCCGGCGGCGGCGAGCGCCGCGATCATCGGCAGGAAGCGGGCGAACAGCATCGTCAGCCCGCCGAGCAGGTTGGGGAAGTCGTATCCCGTAGGCGCCGGCGTTGCCGGGCGCGTCGGGCTGGATGAAGGCGGTGTAGCCGGCGAAGGCGGATCCGTTGTTGTTCGCCTGCGACATGTAGGCGTACAGCGATTCCGAGAATCCCTGGGGGCCGGGGTTGTGGATCGACATCGTGCCCGAGCGGGCGGCGACGGCAAGGGATGTCCCGAGCAGGACCAGGAGCGGGGAGACGAGCACCCCGACGAGGACCAGCTTCACCTCCCGCGACTCGATCTTCTTGCCGAGGAACTCGGGCGTGCGGCCGACCATCAGCCCGGCGATGAACACGCCAGCAGGACGAAGAGCAGCATGTAGTAGAGGCCCGAGCCGACCCCGCCGAAGATCACCTCTCCGGTCGACATGCTGGCCAGCGGCACCAGGCCGCCGATCCCGGTCAGCGAGTCCATCGCGCCGTTGACCGCGCCGCAGGAGGTGACGGTGGTGACCGCCGCCCACAGCGGTCGAGTCGGCGATCCCGAAGCGCTGCTCCTTGCCCTCCATGTTGCCCCCGGTCGACGCCGTCGAAGGCGTGGGTCGCGACGCCGGCAGGGTGCTGCGCCGGGCGAGCCGTGCTGCTCGGCGGCGTAGACGACGCGCGACGGCGCCGACGAACATGACCATCATCGCCGCGTACAGGGCCCAGCCCTGGCGCCGGTTGCCGATCATGCGGCCGAAGGTGTAGGTCAGCGCGGCCGGGACGAGCAGGATCAGGAGAGCTCGAGAGTTCGCGAGCGCGTTCGGGTTCTCGAACGGCATCGCGCTGTTGACGTTGAAGAAGCCGCCGCCGTTGGTGCCCAGCTGCTTGATCGCCTCCTGCGAGGCCACCGGGCCGACGGCGAGCGTCTGGTCCCCGCCGGCGAGCGTGTGGGGGTCGCGAGCCGTCGAGGGTCTGGACGACGCCCTGGGAGACGAGGAAGAGCGCAGCGACGATCGAGAGCGGCAGCAGGATGTAGAGGATGATCCGGATCAGGTCGACCCAGAAGTTGCCGAGCGTCGCCCGATGCCGCGCGCGGCGAAGCCGCGGATCACCGCGGCGAGCACCGCGATCCCGACCGCGGCGGAGACGAAGTTCTGAACCGTGAGCCCGACCATCTGGGAGAAGTAGGAGAGCGTCGTCTCGCCGCCGTAGTACTGCCAGTTGGTGTTGGTGACGAAGGAGGAGGCGGTGTTGAAGCTGAGGTTCCAGGGCGCCGAGCGGAAGCCCTCGGGGTTGAGCGGCTGGATGCTCTGCGTGCGCAGGATCAGGTAGAGGGCCAGCCAGGAGAGCAGGCTGAACACGAGGACCGAGCGGGCGTAGGCCTTCCAGTCCTGCCCGTTGTCGGGCCGCACGCCGATCGCCCGGTAGAGGAGCGCTCCATCGGCCCGACGACCGGGGTCAGGAAGACCCTCTCGCCGCTGTAGCACCCGGGCGATGTAGCCGCCGACGAGCGGGACCAGGGCGGTGAGCACGACCAGGAAGAGGGCGATCTGCAGCGAGCCCTGGGCATCAGAGATCTCCCCGCGGAACAGCGCGTAGCCGAGATAGGCGAAGAGGGCGCCGCGACGACCAACCCGAAGAACTCTGCGGCGCTCATACCCGGTCCAGCGCGCTCGATCGCCAGGTAGAAAAGCGCGAAGGCGATCAGCGCGAGCGGATCGAGACGAGGTCCACGGTCGATCATGGACCCCATCCCGTCAAGGCCGCGTGAGGAAACAGCGCCTCCGCATACAGATTTCGTGAAGATTTCCTAAGCGCGCGAACCGGTAGCCGACGCCGGGGTCGGTGCGGATGTAGCGGGTGCTCTCTCCGCGGCTCGATCTTGCGACGCAGGTTGGCGACGTGGGCGCGGAGAACCTGGAGGTCGTCGGCGTAGGCCGGTCCCCAGACCTCGCCCAGCAGGCGCTGTGGGTCATCAGGCGGCCGCGGTTGCGGGCGAGCGCCGCAAGCAGCTCGAACTCGGTCGGGGTCAGGTGGACGGGCTCGCCGCCGTGCCGCACGATCCGCCCGGCGAGGTCGATCTCGAGGCCGTCGGCGGCGATCACCGGCTCGTCCGCCTCGGGTCCGGCCCTCCTCAGCACGGCCTCGAGCCGGGCGACGAGCTCGCGCGGCCCGAAGGGCTTGGTCACGTAGTCGTCGGCGCCGGCGCTCGAGCGCCCGCACCTTCGCCTCCTCCTCGCCGACGGCGGAGAGCACGATGATCGGCATCTCGCTCCACTCGCGAAGGCGCCTGGTCACCTCGACGCCGTCGATGTCGGGGAGCATCAGGTCGACGATCGCGGCGGCCGGTGGCCGCACGGCGGCGAGGTCGAGCGCCTCCTCGCCCGCGGCGGCGGGCACCGCCTCGAAGCCTGCGTCGCGCAGGATCACCTTCAGCGCCCTGAGGATCTGCGGCTCGTCGTCGCAGACCAGGACCCGCAGCGGCTCGCTCACGGCCTCGGCACTCCGCGAGCGGGAACGAGACGACGAACGAGGTCCCCTGTCCGGGCACCGACTCGACCGCGATCTCGCCCCCGTTTGCCTCGATGAAGCCCTTCGCGATTGCCAGGCCCGAGTCCGAAGCCCCGGTTGCCATCGTCCGCGCGGCGGTAGAAGGGCTCGAAGATGCGCTCGCGCTCGGGCTCGGGGATGCCAGGCCCCTGATCGACGACCCGCACGTCGAGGCGGCCGCCCGTCTCACGGGAGCGGACCAGGGTGGGGCGGCCCTCGCCGTGACGGACGGCGTTCTCGAGGATGTTCGCGAAGGCCCGCTCGAGCTGCGCGGCGTCGGCGTCGAGCGGCCGGAGGTCGGGGTCGAGGGTGAGCTTGACCTGCGCCGGAGTCAGCGCCGATCGACTCGCACGCCTCCTCGAGTATTCCCGCCAGGTCGACCGGCTCCCGGCGGGGCTCGGCGTCGCCCGACTCGAGCCTCGAGACGTCGAGCAGATTCTCGACCAGGCGCGAGAGCCGCCGGCCTTCCGCCACCACGCCGCGGCTCAGCTCACGACGCTCCTCGGCGGTCGCGCCCTCCGATTCGAGCGCTGCGCCGGAGGCGATGATCGAGGTCAGGGGCGTTCGCAGGTCGTGGGAGACGGAGCGCAGCAGTGCCGTCTTCAGCTCGTCGCTGCGGCGCAGCGCCTCAGCCTCGACGGCCTCGGCCCGCATCCTGTCGCGCTCGTGGGTCAGGGCCGCGAGGTCGGCCAGGGCCTGGTCGGCCTCCATCCGACCGCGTTCCGCCTCGACGGCGCGGGCCCGCGCCAGGCCGGCGACCGAGCTGCCGATCGCCGCCGAGAGGGCGAAGACCGCCAGCGCGACCCAGTTCTCCTCCTCGGCGATCGTGAACCCGTGCAGGGGCGGGATGTGGAAGAAGTTGAAGGCGGCGGCGCTGAGCACCGAGGCGAGCAGGCCCATCCGCAACCCCCAGATCGTCGAGATCAGGAGGATCGCCGGCAGGTAGACGACGCCGAGCGAGACGACCGGGGCGACGGTCTTCAGGGGGTAGACGACGAAGGTGCCCGCGGCGACGGCGGCGATCGTCGCGAGGATCCCCGCCCACGCCACTGGCGGCTCCTGGCCCTGCCCGATCAGATGTTGCAGACGCCGATTCACCGGCGTCAGCGTACGCCGCCCCCGGGGCCGTTCGGCGATCGGCGTCCCTGAGGCGCCCTCAGGCGGAAGCCGGCAGCCGGTCGAGCGCGTCGATCGTCTGGGCGCAGGCCCGCGCCGCCTCGACGCCCTTCGTCTCCAGGTGCTCGTAGAAGAAGGCGCGATGCGTCTCGTGCTCGTGAAAGTGGTGCGGAGTGAGGACAGCGGAGATCACCGGGACACCGGTGTCGAGCTGTACCCGCATCAGCCCATCGATGACGGCGTTGGCGACGAACTCGTGCCGGTAGATGCCCCCGTCGACGACCAGCCCGGCCGCGACGACGGCGTCGTGGGCGCCGCTCTCGGCGAGGCGCATGGCGTGCAGCGGGATCTCGAAGGCACCGGTTACCTCGAAGAGGTCGACCCGCTCCTCCGCGATCCCGAGCTGCCCGATCTCCTCGATGAAAGAGGAGCGCGTCCGATCGACGAGGTCCTTGTGCCAGCAGGACTGCACGAAGGCGATGCGTCGATTGTTCCCCTGGGCGCTCATCTTCCACTCTCGCCTCGACGTCTCGGGCCGCTCATTCGACGGTCAGCGTCCCTTCCATGCCCGCTTCCCGGTGACCGGGGACCGTGCAGTAGAAGGTGTATTCGCCCGGCTTCAGGTTGCCGATCGTGGCGACCGTCTTGCCGTCGGAGACGAGTTCGGTTTTTCCGACCGTTTCGCCGTTCGCGTTTTCGACCGCGACGTCGTGGCTGAGGGCCTGCGGGTTGGTGAATTCGATCGAGACCTCCCCCGCCTTTGCCGTCGCCTTGTCGGAGGTGTATTCGAGGCCGCTGCCGTCGACGGCTTCGATCGCGACGGTCGAGCTGCTGCCGGCCGGCTTTTCGGCGCCGCCGCCGGAGCCGCCCGCGGCTTCCCCGAGGTGACTCCGGTGGTGGTCGTGCCGGTCGTTTCGCTACCGCCGCCACAGGCGGCGAGGGCGAGCGCGGCGAGGACGAGGAGCGATGCGGCGACGGCCTTCTTCATGGGGTCCTTTCGCTGGGGAGCGCCTGGGGAGACTCTATTGCGGATACGACCCGCGCGCCGCTGCGGTCTCAGTCGCCCGGTGAACTCGGCCTTCTCGCCGCCGAAGAACGCCTCGACCCCGGCCCGCAGGTCCTCGGTCGCCATGCTGTCGGCGATCCCGTGGCGCTCGAGCTGGAGGTGCTCGGTGAGGCTGTTCTCGATGCTCACCCCGGCCAGCCTTTTCGCCATCCTCACGTAGTAGGGCGCCTTGCGCGGCGAGCTTCTCGGCCTTCTCGCGGGCCCGTCCATCAGCTCGTCGGCGCGCGACGACCTCGGTCGACGAGGCGCTCGGCGAGCGCGTCCTGGCGGCGGTCATGTTCGGGTCCTCGAGGAGCAGCTCCAGCGCCCGGCTCGGGCCCGACGACCCGGGGCAGGAAATAGGTCATGCCACCGTCCGGCGAGGCCCCGATCCGGCCGTAGGCGCAGGCGAAGAACGAGCTCTCGGAGGCGATCCGCGTGTCGCAGGCGAGCGCCAGCGAGAAGCCGGCCCCGGCCGCCGGGCCGTTGACGGCGGCGATCACCGGGAAGGGTATCCGGCGCAGGTCGACGATCGCCTGGTGCAGGGCCTCGGCGCCGCGGCGCACCTCCGAGGGGAGGTCGACCTCGCCCGGACTGTCGACGCCGTCCCTGAAGGTGTTGACGTCGCCGCCGGAGCAGAAGGCCTTGCCGGCGCCGGTGACGATCAGCGCCCGCAGCCGGAGCGGTCCGCCAGCCAGGCGAAGACGTCGGTCATCTCGAGGATCATCTCCGGGCTCATCGCGTTGAAGGCGTCGGGCCGGTCGAGGGTCAGGGTCCCGATCTGCCCGTCCATCTCGAAGCTGCATCGTCTTCAGCTCGGGCGGGCTCAGGGTCTCGCGTGCTCATTCGTGCGCTCTCTCCGTCTTTGGCGTGAGGTTTGGCCGAGTGGCCAGGAGCCTACTCTTTGGCTGGTGGGCGAAGAAGACGCAACGGCAGGACGGCGAGGAGCTCCCGCGAGGAGCGGATCGCCGCAGCGGCGCCGCGAGCTGCCCGACGCGCCCGGCGTCTACCTCTTCTACGACGCCGAGGGCGAGCTGCTCTACGTCGGCAAGGCGCGCTCGATCCGCAAGCGCGTCGCCTCCCACTTCTCCGGCGGCGAGACCCGGCTCACCTCGCGCGTCGACCGCTTCGACGTCCTCGTCACCGCCAACGAGGCCGAGGCGCTGCTCGCCGAGCAGAGCTTCATCAAGCGCCACCGCCCGCGCTTCAACATCCGCCTGCGCGACGACAAGTCCTATCCCTATGTCGCGGTCAGCCTCGACGAGGAGTACCCGCGCGTCTACTTCACCCGCGAGAAGCACCGCGCCGGGCCGGGCCTACTTCGGCCCCTTCTCGAGCGCCAAGCGGGTGCGCGAGACGCTCGACCTGCTCGGCAAGCTCTTCCAGTTCCGCACCTGCGAGGGCGCCGAGCCGGGCCGCCGCTCGGGAGCCCCTGCCTCGACTACTACATCAAGCGCTGCGGGGCGCCCTGCGTCGGCTACGTCAGCCGCGAGGAGTACCGCCGCAACATCGACGCGATCGTCGACTTCCTCTCCGGCCGCTACCGCCAGGTCGAGGCCGACGAGCAGGCGAAGATGGACGGAGGCCGCGGAGGCCCGGGAATTCGAGCGCGCGGCGATCCACCGCGACCGGCTGGCGGCGATCAGGTCGCTCTTCGAGCGCCAGCGGATCGCCGGTGGCACGGTCGGCACGGCCGACCTGATCGGGGTCGCCGCCGAGGGCGCCGACGCCAACGCCCAGGTCTTCCAGGTCCGCGACGGGATCCTCGCCGAGCGCCAGAGCTTCTACCTCGAGAACCGGGCCGAGCGCGAGCCGGCCGAGGTCGCCGAGGAGTTCATCGGCCAGTACTACTCCGCCTCGCCCTCGATTCCGAAGACGATCGTCGTCGGCCCCTACGTCGGCCGCGAGCGCGCCGAGCTGCTCGCCGAGGCGCTGGGCGAGCGACGCGGCGCCCCGGTCGAGGTGCGGGTCGCCGAGCGCGGCGACAAGCGCCGCCTGCGCGAGCTGGCCGAGCGCAACGCGCGGCTGGCCCTCGACCAGGACCGGCTGCGGCGCGAGCATCGTCGCGCAGCGCCGGGTCGAGTCGCTCGCCGACCTCCGCGACGCGCTCGGGATGGAGGAGCTGCCGGTCCGGATCGAGGGCTTCGACATCTCCAACCTGGGCGGTGAGCACACCGTCGCCTCGATGGTCGTGTTCCAGGGAGGTGCGACGAAGAAGTCGGACTACCGGCGCTTCAGGGTCCGAGGCGAGCGTGCCGACGGCCCGGACGACTTCGCCTCGATGGAAGAGGTCCTGGGCCGCCGCATGAACCGTTACCTCGAGCAGGTCGACCTCTCGCCCCACGACGGCAAGCGCGATGAGAGCTTCGCCTCGCTGCCGGGCCTGGTCGTGATCGACGGTGGCAAGGGTCAGCTGGCGGCCGGGGCGCGCGCCCTGAAGCCCTTCATCGAGCGCGGCGTCACCGTGGTCGGCCTCGCCAAGCGCCTCGAGGAGGTCTACGTCCCGGGCCGCCCGTCGCCGATCGACCTGCCCGCCGACTCGGAGGCCTCGAAGCTCCTCCAGCGCGTCCGCGACGAGGCCCACCGTTTCGCGATCGAGCACCACCGCGGTCGCCGCGACCGGGCGATGACGGCCTCGGTGCTGGACGGATTGAAGGGGGTCGGGCCGGTCCGCAAGCGTGCCCTCCTGCACCACTTCGGGTCGCCGGAGCGCTTTCTGGGCGCCACCCGGGAGGAGCTCGAGGCGGTGCCCGGCGTGCCCGGCAAGCTCGCCCGCGAGATCCACGAGCAGCTGAACAGGACCGGCTGAGCATGGCCGACGGCCACGAGAGCGACGTCACCCTGGTCGTGATCACCGGCCAATCGGGGGCCGGCAAGTCGGAAGCGATCGCCGCCTTCGAGGACGGTGGCTACTTCTGCGTCGACAACCTGCCGCCGCGGATGATCGGCAGCCTCGGCGAGCTCTTCCGCCACCGGGGCAGCGGCGTCGAGCGCGCCGCGGTCGTCTCCGACGTGCGCGGCGGCGAGTACTTCGATGAGCTGCTCCAGGTGCTCGACGAGCTCGAGGCCGACGGGCTGAAGCCGACCGTGCTCTTCCTCGAGGCCGACGAGGAGACGCTCGTCGACCGCTACAAGGAGACCCGCCGCCGCCACCCGCTTGCCGCCGACCGCAGCATCACCGAGGGGATCAGGGCGGAGCGCGAGCTGCTCGGCCCGCTGCGCGAGCGGGCCGACGTGGTGATGTCGACCAGCGACCTGACCGGGGCGATGCTGAGACGGCGCATCGGCGAGGAGATCCTCGGCCACGAGGGGGGCTCGAAGCTGCCCCTGACCCTGCTCACCTTCGGCTTCAAGAACGGCCCGCCGCGCGACGCCGACCTCACCCTCGACGTCCGCTTCCTGCCCAATCCCCACTACGTCGACGAGCTGCGGCCGCTGACCGGCCACGACCTCTCGGTGCGCCAGTACGTCGAGTCGGGGACCCAGGCCGGCGAGTTCTACGGCCGCCTCCTGCCCCTGCTCGAGTTCCTCGTCCCGGCGTACGTCGCCGAGGGCAAGAGCCACCTGACGATCGCGATCGGATGCACGGGCGGCCGCCACCGCTCGGTCACCGTCGCGGACCGGATCAGGCGCGACCTCGAGGGCCGCGACGACGTGATCGTCCGGGTCAAGCACCGCGACGCCGAGCTGGACTGAGCCCGCTCAGCGCGATCTCGCGCGCGACCGGGTCGATCGCTGCCGACCGCCGTCCGGCGCCGGTGCATGACTGCTCCGCCCTAGAATCGCTCGGCTTTGACCGAACCCGTAATTACAGCCACCGGCCTGCGCATGGCCTACGGCGACCTCGAGGCGGTGCGCGGCATCGACCTCGAGGTGCGGCGCGGCGAGGTCTTCGCCTTCCTCGGGCCCAATGGCGCCGGCAAGACGACGACGGTGGAGATCCTCGAGGGCTACCGGCGGCGGAGTGGCGGCGAGGTCGCCGTCCTCGGCGAGGACCCGCAGCGCGCGGGCCGCTCCTGGCGGGAGCGGATCGGGATCGTCCTGCAGAGCTGCCGGCTCGACCCCTATCTGACCGTGCGCGAGTCGCTCGGCCTCTACGCCGGCTACTTCAGCGCCCCGCGTCCGATCGACGAGGTGATCGAGCTCGTCGGGCTGGCCGAGAAGGCCGACGCCCGCGCCCGCCACCTCTCCGGGGGCCAGCAGCGCCGCCTCGACGTCGGCCTGGCCCTCGTCGGCGACCCGGAGCTGCTCTTCCTCGACGAGCCGACGACCGGCTTCGACCCCTCGGCGCGACGTCAGGCCTGGGACGTGATCGCCGGCCTGCGTGAGCTCGGCAAGACCGTCTTCCTGACCACCCACTACATGGACGAGGCGCAGCGCCTCGCCGACCGGGTGACGATCATCGCCCGTGGCGAGATAGTCGCCTCGGGCAGGCCCGAGGAGCTCGGCTCGCGCGAGAGCCGCCCGGCGACGATCTCCTATCGCCTCGACGGCGAGCAGGTGACGGTCGAGACGCACGACCCGGTGCGCGACCTCAACGAGCTGACCGGCCGGGCGCTCGAGCAGGGCCTCGAGCTCGAGTCGCTCGAGGTGCGCCGGCCGAGCCTCGAGGACGTCTACCTGGAGCTCACCGACGGCGACCGCGAGGAGGCGCCGGAGTGAGCCTCGTCCTGCACCAGTTCCGCTACGACCAGAAGGCCTTCTGGCGCAACCCGGCCTCGGTCTTCTTCACGGTGATGTTCCCCGTGGTCGTATTCCTCATCCTCGCCATCGTCTTCAATGGCGAAACGGTCGACGTCCGGGGCGGGGTGAAGGCGACGACCTACTACGTGCCCGCGATCATGACGCTCTCGATCATCTCGGCGACGATGCAGAGCCTGGCGATGACGCTCGTCATCGCCCGCGAAGACGGCCGCCTCAAGCGCGGCCGCGGCACGCCGATGCCACCCTGGGTGTTCATCGCCGGAAGGGTCGGCAACTCGATCGTCGTCGCCCTCCTGATGCTCGCCCTGCTGGCGGCGATCGGCGGCCTCCTCTACGGGGTCGAGCTGCCCTGGGGGCGGCTGCCGGCGATCCTCCTGACGCTCGTCGTCGGAGCCGCCGCCTTCTGTTGCCTCGGCGTCGCCCTGACCGCGGCGATCCCGTCCCAGGATGCGGCGGCGCCGATCGTCAACGCCCTCCTGCTGCCGCTCTACTTCCTCTCCGGGGTGTTCATTCCCGAAGACCAGCTCCCGGGCGGCGTGATCAGCTTCGCCGACTTCTTCCCCGTGCGCCACTTCTTCGACGCCTTCTTCGACGCCTACGTCCCGGCCGGCGGGCCCGCGGTCTCCTGGGACAACCTCGCGGTCGTCGCCCTCTGGGGCATCGCCGGACTGCTGCTCGCCGTGCGCTACTTCCGCTGGACGCCTCGCGGCGGCTGAGGCCAACGACCGGCCGACCTTCCGCGTGGCCCGCCTATAGCCTCTCGGCCCCGATGCTGCACCATGTTCTCCTGGAGGTGTCCCACCTTGAGCGGAGCGCCTCGTTCTACGACGCGCTGCTCGCGCCCCTTGGCTGGCGGCGCCATTTCGAGGAGGACGGGACGATCGGCTGGGGGATCGCCAAGCCGGTCTTCTTCATCGCCGACCATCACGAGCCTCAGCCCGGCTTCGGGTTGCTGAGCTTCTCCGGCCTCGGCATCGTCGCCGTCAAGGCCTCCTGGGAGGCCGGCGTCAACGCCGGCGGCACGAGCGTCTCCGGGCCGGGCGAGCGCCGCTCGCACGGCTCGGGCTCCTACTCGGCCTTCCTCCGCGACCCGGACGGGTACGAGCTCGAGGTGACGATCGGCAGCGACTAGGGCCGGCCCTGGGCCCGAGCAGCGGCAGCAGGTCACTAGCATCGATAAACCAAGCGACTCCAGGAGGGTTTGAGCTCATGGCAGTGAAGGTCGGCATCAACGGTTTCGGACGGATCGGCCGCAACGTCTTTCGGGCAGCCCAGGCGGCGGGCGCGGGCCTCGAGTTCGTCGCCGTCAACGACCTGGTCGACGTCGGCACGGTCGCCCACCTGCTCAAGTACGACTCGATCCTGGGCCGCTTCCCCGGCGAGGTCGAGGCCGGCGACGGCGCGATCGTCGTCGACGGCGCCGAGATCAAGCTGCTCTCCGAGCGCGACCCGGCGGCGCTTCCCTGGGGCGAGCTCGGCGTCGACGTCGTGATCGAGTCCACCGGCCTCTTCACGGCCCGCGACGACGCCGCCAAGCACCTCTCCGCCGGCGCCAGCAAGGTGATCATCTCGGCGCCCGCCAAGGAGCCCGACGTGACCGTCGCCCTGGGCGTCAACTTCGACACCGACTACGATCGCGAGAGCCACGACATCATCTCCAACGCCTCCTGCACCACCAACTGCCTGGCGCCGATGGCAAAGGTGATCAACGAGGCGGTCGGCATCGAGCTCGGCCTGATGACGACGATCCATGCCTACACGGCGGACCAGCGGCTCCAGGACATGCCCCACAAGGACCTGCGGCGAGCACGTGCCGCGGCGCTCAACCTGATCCCGACGACGACCGGCGCCGCGAAGGCGGTCGGGCTGGTCCTGCCGGAGCTGAACGGCAGGCTGAACGGGATCTCGGTGCGCGCCCCGGTGGCGACCGGGTCGGTCGTCGACCTCGTCTTCACTCCCACCGAGCCGACCGACCCCGAGACCGTCAACGCTGCGGTGAAGGCGGCCGCCGAGGGCCCGCTGAAGGGGATCCTCGCCTACACCGAGGACCCGATCGTCTCCACCGACATCGTCGGCGACCCGCACTCCTCGATCTTCGACGCCGGGCAGACGATGGCGATCGGCGACGGCAAGATGATCAAGGCGGTGGCCTGGTACGACAACGAGTGGGGCTACTCGAACCGCTGCGTCGAGCTGGCCGGCAAGGTCCTCTGATCGAGACGCGAGGCGACGGGTTCACGAAGGCAAGCGTCCGCGATGCCGACCTGGCGGGCCGCAGGGCGTTGGTCCGTGTCGATTTCAACGTGCCGCTCGACGGTGAGCGGGTCGCCGACGACACCCGGATCCGGGCGGCCCTGCCGACGATCGAGCTGCTCCGCGAGCGGGGCGCCGCGGTGATCCTCGTCTCCCACCTGGGCAGGCCCGGCGGCGAGGTCGACCCGGCGCTCTCGATGCGACCGGTCGCCGCGCGGCTGGCCGAGATGCTCGGCACCAAGGTCCACCTGGCGCCGGCGGTGACCGGCTCCGAGGTCGAGACGATGGCCGGCGCCCTCGGGCCCGGGGAAGTGCTGCTGCTCGAGAACGTCCGCTTCGAGGCGGGGGAGACCGAGAACGACCCGAGGCTCGCCGAAGCGCTGGCCTCGCTCGCCGACCTCTATGTGAACGACGCCTTCGGCGCCGCCCACCGGGCCCACGCGAGCACCGTCGGCGTCGCCGAGCGCCTGCCCGGCTACGCCGGGCTCCTGCTCGAGCGCGAGGTGACCGAGCTGAGCCGCGTGGTCGAGTCGCCGCAGCGGCCGCTGGTGGTGGTCCTCGGCGGCGCCAAGGTGACCGACAAGGTCGGCGTCATCGACCGCTTCCTCGAGGTTGCCGACCGGATCCTGATCGGCGGCGCCATGTGCTTCAGCTTCTTCCGCGCCCAGGGGGTGCCGACCGGGGACTCGCTGGTCGAGGAGGAGGGGGTGAAGCTGGCGGAGGAGGCCCTGGAGCGGGCCGGGCAGAGCGCCTGTGAGCTGTCGCTGCCGGCCGACCTCGTCCTCGGCCGCAGCTTCGACGCCGACACCGAGGTGCGGGACAGCGACGGTGTCGCCGTCCCCGACGGCTGGATGGGCCTCGACATCGGGCCCGGCACCGCGGCGGGCTTTGCGGCGGCGATCGGCGCCGCCGGCACCGTGCTCTGGAACGGGCCGATGGGCGCCTTCGAGCTGCCGCCCTTCGAGGCCGGCACGCGCACCGTGGCGGAAGCGGTGGCCGCCGCCCCGGGGAAGACCGTGCTCGGCGGCGGCGACTCGGTCGCCGCGATGCAGAAGTTCGGGCTCGGTGAGAAGGTGGACTGGCTGTCGACCGGAGGAGGAGCGTCGTTGGAGCTGCTCGAGGGCAAGGTGCTGCCGGGGGTGGAGGCCCTGATCGATGCCTGATCGCACCCCCTATCTGGCGGCCAACTGGAAGATGAACAAGACCGTCGCGGAGGCGGCGGAGTTCGTCGACGCGCTGCTCCCGCGGATCGCGGCCACCCAGCACGACGTCGTCATCTGCCCGCCGTTCACGGCCCTGGGCGCCGTGGTCGAGCGCCGCTACGGCACCGCGATCCGCGTCGCGGCTCAGAACATGCACGAGGCCGAGTCCGGGGCCTTCACCGGCGAGGTCTCCGCCGCGATGCTGGTCGAGCTCGACGTCGAGGCCGTCGTCCTCGGCCATTCCGAGCGGCGCCAGTTCTTCGGTGAGACCGACGAGGCGCTTGCGCGCAAGGTGCCGGCGGCCCTGGCGGCCGGCCTGGAGCCGATCCTCTGCGTGGGCGAGAGCGAGGAGGCGCGCGACGCCGGCCAGGCCGAGGTCGTTCTCGAGGCCCAGCTCCAGGCCGACCTGGCGGCGGTCGACGCGACCGACCTGGCGAGGGTGGTGATCGCCTACGAGCCGATCTGGGCGATCGGCACCGGCCGCACGGCGAGCCCCGAGCAGGCCGAGGAGTCGATCGCCTTCATCCGCGACGTCGTCCGCCGGCGGGGCGCGGCGGCCGACGAGCTGCGCATCCTCTACGGCGGCTCGGTCAAGCCCGCCAACGCCGGCGAGCTGCTCGGCCGGCCCGAGATCGACGGCGCCCTGGTCGGCGGCGCCAGCCTCGACCCGGCGGACTTCGCGGCGATAGTCGAGGCGGCAGGGTGAGCGACCCGCTGCCCGCGGTCACGCTCGTCATCCTCGACGGCTGGGGCCTTGCCGAGCCCGGGCCCGGCAACGCCATATCGCTCGCCGAGACCCCGGTCTTCGACTCGCTCTGGGAGCGCTTTCCCCACACCCGCCTCTCCGCCCAGGGTCGCGACGTCGGCCTCCCGGAGGGCCAGATGGGCAACTCCGAGGTCGGCCACCTCAACCTCGGCGCCGGCGCGATCGTCAAGCAGGACCTGGCCAGGATCGACGACGCGATCGCCGACGGCTCCTTCTTCGACAACGAGGCTCTGCTCGCCGCCTGCGACCGCGCCCGGCGCGGCCCGCGCGGCCGCCTCCACCTGCTCGGCCTCGTCTCCGACGGCGGCGTCCACTCGGGCTGGGAGCACATCGAGGCGACGATCGAGCTCGCCTCCCAGGAGGGCGTCCCCGACGTCGTCTTCCACGCCTTCACCGACGGCCGCGACACGCTGCCCCACGGCGGTCGCGAGTACCTCGCCAAACTCGAGCGCTGGCTGCGCCAGGCCGGCCGGGTGGGGACGGTGAGCGGGCGCTACTACGGGATGGACCGCGACACGCGCTGGGAGCGCACGAAGCTCGCCTACGACGCGATCGTCCACGCCCAGGGCCTGCGCGAGGAGAGCTCGGCGGCGGCGATCGAGTCCTCCTACGTGCGCGAGGAGACCGACGAGTTCGTCAAGCCGACCGTGATCGGCGAGTACGACGGGGTCGCCGAGGGCGACGTCGCCTTCTTCGTCAACTTCCGCCCCGACCGGGCCCGGCAGATGACCCGGGCGCTGGCCGAGCCCGGCTTCGACGAGTTCCCCCGGGCCGGAGGCCCCGTCCTCGACCTGACCACGATGACCCAGTACCGCAAGGGATGGCCCTACCCGGTGGCCTTTCCCGAAGAGCGCCCGGAGACGACGCTTGCCGAGGTGATCGCCGAGTCCGGAGGCCGCCAGTTGCACGTCGCCGAGACCGAGAAGTACGCCCACGTGACCTACTTCTTCAACGGCGGCCGCGAGCAGGAATGGGAGGGCGAGGAACGGCGCCTGGTCGAGTCGGCCCGCGACGTCCCCACCTACGACCACAAGCCCGAGATGAGCGCCCGGGCGGCCGCCGACGCCTTCGTCTCCGGCTGGGACGAGGGCGGGTACCGATTCGGGATCATCAACTTCGCCAACCCCGACATGGTCGGCCACACGGGGGTCATCCCTGCCGCGGTCGACGCCGTGGAGGAGGTCGACGCCTGCCTCGGCGACGTCGTCGCCGCCGTCGAGCGGGGCGGGGGCGCCTGCGTGGTCACCGCCGACCACGGCAACTGCGACCACATGCTCGAGCCCGACGGCTCGCCGAACACGGCGCACTCGCTCAACCCGGTGCCGCTGATCGTCACCGCCGGTGACCGCGCCCTGCGCGAGCGCGGAATCCTCGCCGACGTCGCCCCGACCGTTCTCGACCTGCTCGGCATCCCCCAACCGGAGGCGATGACCGGCAAGTCCCTCCTCCAGGGGCCGAGTGATGAGTTGACGGGTCCATAGGCCCCCAAAGTCATCGCTCGACCGGATGAGGAACGCAGATGAGAGGCTGAGGTTCGAGGTCGAGGGGAGCGACGGGGGGGCGCGGGCGGGGGTCCTGCACACGCGGCACGGGCCGGTCGCGACGCCGGCGTTCATCCCGCTGGCGACCAAGGGGACGGTCCGGGGGCTCGAGTCGAGGGAGGTGGCCGAGCTCGGCTACGAGCTGATCCTCGGCAACACCTACCACCTCTTCGTCTCGCCGGGCCCGGAGAGGATCGAGGCCGCCGGCGGCCTGCACGGGTTCATGGGCTGGGAGCGAGCCCTGATCACGGACTCCGGGGGCTTCCAGGTCTTCTCCCTGGCCCACGGCGGGGTGGCCGACGAGGTCAAGGGCAGCGGCCGGCCCGGCGGCGACCACGGCTCGGTTATCGCGATCGGCGAGGACGGGGTCCGCTTCCGCTCCTACCGCGACGGCGCCGAGCTCTTCATCTCCCCCGAGGTCTCGATGCGGGTCCAGGCGGCGCTCGGCAGCGACATCGCCCTGGCCTTCGACGAGTGCACCCCCTACCACGCCGACCGCGAGTACACCGCCCGCTCGATGGAGCGCACCCACCGCTGGCTCGATCGCTGCCTCGAGTGGCACGCCGCCGAGGGGCCGCCGCGCCAGGCGGTCTTCGGCATCGTCCAGGGGGGCGTCCACGAGGACCTGCGGCGGGAGTCGGCGGGGGCGGTCTCCGCGGCGGCCGTCGACGGGATCGCGATCGGCGGCACCCTCGGGCGCGACAAGGACGAGATGGCCGGGGTCCTGGCGATGACCGTGCCGCTGCTGCCCCCCGAGGCGCCCAAGCACCTGCTCGGGATCGGCGAGGTCGACGACCTCCTGCGCGGCATCGGCCTCGGGCTCGACGTCTTCGACTGCGCCGTGCCGACCCGGCTCGCCCGCCATGGCGGCGCCCTCGTGCCCGATCCCGAGCGGCGCTTCCGGATCGACATGCGCAAGTCGGGATGGGAGGGCGATCGCTCGCCGATCGCCGAGGGCTGCCCCTGTCCCGCCTGTGCCGTCCACGACCGCGACTACCTCAGCTACCTCTCGCGCGCGGAGGAGCTGACCGCGGTGCGGCTGCTCTGCCTCCACAACCTCACCTACATGCGCGAGCTCGTCGCCGCCGCCCGCGCCGCGATCCTCGCCGGCCGCTTCGAGGCCTACTCGGCGGCCGTCCTCTCCGGCGCCGCCCCCTGGAACGCCACCTAGCCCGTAGCCACCGCGAGCTCCAGAAGCTCCGAGCTCCAGAAGCCGCTACAGAAGACTCTCTGGCGCGGTTGGCGTCGCTCTGCCCTGGCCGCAGCTCGCGCGGGTGGCGCAGGTTGAGGGGGGCCGAGAACGGACGTCAGTTCGCGCCCGCCCGCAGGCCCCCCTCAGCCTGCGGCAGGACCTGCGCGCCGCTCCGCCCAAGCCCGCGCCAGGCCCCGCGCGCCGCCCCGCCCCTATTCGGTGTTCTTGGAGACCAGGTCCTTGAATTCTTCGACCACCTTGTCGACCGTGTCGCCGGCGACTTCGGTGGCTCGCACGCCCGTCGCCTTGTCGGTGGTGACGATCACGGCGGTCGCCACTGCGGCGGCGATCACGACGAGGGCGACCAGCGCCAACGTCGTTCGCACGAAGCGCGAGAAGGCGCTGCGCTTGGCGGGCTTGGCGGGGGCAGGGGCCGGGGCCGGCGCGAGGCGCTGGGGCGCGCGTGGGGCGGGGCGCCGGGTCTGCGAAGGAGCCGGCCTGAACTCGGTCTGCCCGGTCCCGGGCTCGAGCCGCCTGGTCGCGGTCTCGCTGCCGAGCACGCTCGTCGGCGTCGCCCCCTCCTCGAGCGGCAGGGTGACGTCCTCGC
Source organism: uncultured Solirubrobacterales bacterium (assembly GCA_963727615.1). Classification (GTDB taxonomy): domain Bacteria; phylum Actinomycetota; class Thermoleophilia; order Solirubrobacterales; family 70-9; genus VRUE01. The sequence continues at coordinate 160,424 of CAVSHD010000004.1, read as the reverse complement.
CCTGCATGCCCAGGTGCAGTCCCTGGGCGAGTTCGTCGGCGCTCGCGAAACGGCGCCGCGGGTCGCCCTCGAGCGCTCGCAGGACGGCCGCCCCGAGAGTCTCCGGCACCTCGTCGTTGTAGGTGCTCGGCGGCAGCGGCCTCTCGTTCTGCTGGCGCACGGCGAGCTCCGCCAGGGTCGAGCCCTCATACGGGAGGCGGCCGGTGAGGAACTGGTAGAGGACGACGCCGAGCGCATAGACGTCGGTCGCCGGGGTCGCCTCCTCGCCGCGGACCTGCTCGGGGGCCAGGTAGGCGGCCGTGCCGACGACGGACCCGACCTGGGTGATCCGCGTCTGCTCGAGCGCCCGGGCGATGCCGAAGTCGGTCAGCTTGACCGTCATCTCGCCGCCGCCGACGGGGCCGCCGACGATCATCAGGTTGCCGGGCTTGACGTCGCGGTGGATGATCCCGCGCCGGTGCGCGTAGTCGAGGCCGGCGCAGGCCTGGGCCCCCGCCTCGGCCGCGGTCTCGGGGCCGACCGGGCCCTGTCGTTGCAGGACCTGGGCGCCGGAGCGTCCCTCCACGTACTCCATGACGATGTAGTGGCGGCCCTCGTCGACGCCCGTGTCGTAGACCTGGACGATGTTCGGGTGGATCAGCTTGGCGACCGCCAGCGCCTCGCGGCGGAAGCGGGCGACGAAGCGCTCGTCGTCGGAGAGGTGCTCGGCGAGCACCTTGACCGCAACGGTGCGCTCGAGCGTCAGGTCGGTCGCCTTGTAGACGTTCGACATCCCCCCCGAGCCGAGGCGGTCGCCGATCTCGTATCGCCCCGACAGGGTGCCGCCGGCCATCAGCCCGTTTCCCCGGCGGCGCTGCCCGGGCCGATGCCCCCGGAGGGGCCTCCTTCTTCGACCGGCGGCGCTTCTTCGTGGCCTTTGGCTTCGCCTTTGGGCTCCGAGGGCGTCTTTTCTTCGGCCGGCGGTTCCTTGGCTTCGGGTTCGGGCTGGGGTTCGGTCGGCTTGACCTTCTTCGGCTTCTTTTCCTTCTTGCCCGTTGTCCGTTCGGTGGTTTCTGTCGTTTCCGGGAGGGTTTCCGGTTCGGTCGTTTCGGTGGTGCTTTCGTCGCAGTTCGCGACGACTTCGTTGAGCCTCACCGCCCCTTCCTGGAGCGCCTGCTTGAGCTTCGGGTCGATCCCGTTCAACGCTTCCACCTCGGTGGCGACCTCGAGTGCCGCGTCCTGGGCGTCGACGCATTCGCCTTCGCTCGCCAGCTGCCGCACCGAGTCGAGGTTTTCGCCGATTTCCTGAGCGGTGTTGCCGGGCAGGAGCTTGGCGCCGCCCCCGCCGCCGCAGGAGGCGAGCGCCAGCGCCGCGGCGACGCCGAGCGCGAGGGCGAGGGTGGGTGCCTTCAAACGGGGCATGCCGCGAGTCTAGAGAAAGGCCGGTAAGCCACTATTTGCCTGCAATTGAGCGTCACTGTCCGATGTATAGGCGGTCGGCGAGCCGCTTCGGGAGGCCGGCGTCGACGATCGCGGCGGCGGCCCGGTCGATGTCGTACGGGACGCGGTGGAAGCGGGCCGAGCCCTTGTCCGTGTCGAGCTCGAGCCAGGCGGCGCGGGGGTCGCCGTCGCGGGGCTGGCCGACGCTGCCTGGATTGAGCAGCCAGCGCCCCTCGCCGAGGTCGAGGCGGAGCCCGTCCTCGGCCTGGGCGCCCCTCGTCTCGGCCGGCCCGGCGTCCTCCGGCAGGCGGGCGAAGAAGAGCGAGACGTGCGAGTGGCCGATCAGGGCGAGCCGCTCGGGCTGGGCCTCGAGGCAGTCCCGCGCCTGCTCGATCGAGAGCACGTACTCCCAGACGGGGTCGCGGGGGGATGCGTGGAAGAGCCCGACACCGCGCCTCTGCGCGGTCGGCGCCAGGTCGCGGAGGAAGGCGAGCGCCTCCTCGCCGATCTGCTCCCGGGTCCAGCGCACGGCGGCCGCGGCCGCCTCCGAGAAGGCCTCGACGTCGAGCTCGCCGAGCACCGCGAGGTCGTGGTTGCCGACCAGGGAGACGGCGCTGCGCTCGCGGACCAGCTCGGCGCAGGCATCGGGGTCGGCGCCGTACCCGACGATGTCGCCCAGGCACCAGATCTCCTCGACGCGGCGCCGCTTTGCGGCCTTGAGGACCGCCTCGAGCGCGGGCAGGTTGGCGTGGATGTCTGTGATCACGGCGATCGGCACGGCCGCCCAGGGTACCCGGGCGCCCCTTCGCTCCATACGATGGGCCCGATGAGCACCGACTCGATCTCTGAGCTGCGCTCCGCGGTGGCCCGGGCGACTCGGAGCCCTGCGCGACGGCGAGCCGAGTGGGCCCGAGCCCTCGCTCGACCGACCGCCGAAGCCGGAGCTCGGCGACTACAGCTCCAACGCGGCGATGTTGCTCGCCGCCCCGCTGGGCGAAAAGCCGCGCGACGTCGCCGAGCGCCTCGGGGTCCGAGCTCGAGGGCGAGCTCGGCGGCGCGGGGGGAGCGTCGAGCGGATCGAGGTCGCCGGCCCCGGCTTCGTCAACCTCTTCCTCGCCGACTCCTGGTACCGGCTGGCGATGGAGCGCCTGGCGGCGGCGGGCGACCGCCTCGGCCCGGAGCCGGTCGCCGAGCCCGAGCGGATCCTGGTCGAGTTCGTCTCCGCCAACCCGACCGGCCCGCTGCACGTCGGCGGCGGCCGCCACGCTGCCTACGGGGACTCCCTGGTCCGGCTGCTCGAGGCCGCCGGCCACGAGGTCGAGCGCGAGTACTACGTCAACGACGGCGGCGGCCAGGTGGAGCGCTTCGCGCTCTCGATCGCGGCGCGGATGACCGGCGGCGAGCCCCCCGAGGACGGCTACGGCGGCGACTACGTGACCGAGCTGGCCGAGCGGATCGCCGCCGACGGCATCGACCCGGCCGATACCGGGCGGTGGGCGCCCGCGGTGTCGAGCTCGTCCTCGAGCGGGTCAGGGGGACTCTCGACCGGTTCGGCGTCCATTTCGACACCTGGTTCTCCGAGCGCCTCCTCTACGAGAGGGGAGAGGTCGAGAAGGGCCTGGCCCGGCTCGAGGAGGGCGGGCACTCCTACCGCAGCGACGGCGCCCTCTGGCTGCGCACGACGGAATTCGGCGACGACAAGGACCGGGTCCTGATCCGCGCCAACGGCGAGCCGACCTACCTCGCCGCCGACGTCGCCTACCACTGGGACAAGCTCGAGCGGGGCTTCGGCCACCTGATCGACGTGCTCGGAGCCGACCATCACGGCTACGCGCCGCGCCTGCGGGCCGCGATCGCCGGGCTCGGCGCCGACCCGGAGGCCTTCGAGGCGCTGATCATGCGCCTCGTGCACATCGTCGAAGGCGGTGAGCGGGCGCAGATGTCGAAGCGCAGCGGCGAGTTCGTCTCGCTCGACGAGCTGCTCGACGACATCGGCGTCGACGCGGCCCGCTGGTTCATGCTCTGGCGCAGCCACGACACGACCGTCGACCTCGACCTCGAGCTCGCCCGCCGCGAGTCGAGCGACAACCCGGTCTACTACGTCCAGTACGCGCACGCGCGGATCGCGAGCATCCTGCGCAAGGCGGGCGCCGGAGCCTCCGAGGCGGGAGCGGCGGGGGCGGCGACGCCCGGGACGCCGCTCGAGCCCACCGAGAAGGCGCTGGTCAAGCGCCTGCTCGAGTTCCCGGAGGAGGTGCGGGAGGCGGCCGCGCGCCGCGCCCCGCACCGGCTCTGCGCCTACTCGACCGCGGTCGCCGCGGACTTTCACGCCTTCTACCGTGACTGCCAGGTGGTCGGCGCCGAGGGCGAGGGCGTCGAGGCCTCGCGCCTGGCTCTCTGTCTTCTTGCCAAGCGGACGATCGCCGGCTCGCTCGATCTGCTCGGGATCTCGGCCCCGGAGAGGATGTGAAGCCGCTCGCCGAGATTCGCGACCGCGGCCGCGACGCGGTTCGCGCCGGGACCCTGCGACGCAGCGACCTCGATGCCTACGGCACCGTGCTCGAGCGCGCCGGGGAGGGCCCGGTGATGGTCACCGGGGCCGGCGACGGGCGTCTGGCCGTTTCCACCGGGCTGGCAAGCGCCGGCGCCGCCTCGGGTAGGCGCACCGTGCTCGTCGACTGCGACCTCGAGGACCCGATCCTCGCCGACGCGCTCGGCCTCGCCGAGTTGCCGGGCCTGCACGAGTACCTGCGGGCCGAAGCTCGGGCGCCGGAGATCATCCAGCCGCTCGTCCTCGCGGGCCCCGCTTCCGAGGGGGCGACCGACCCGCTGGTCTGCATCGCCGCCGGCGCCGCGGCCGCGCCGGGCCGGGTCCCGATCGACTCGGCCGACTTTCGCCACGCGGTGGCGAAATTGCGCAGCGGCTACGACCTCGTCGTCCTCCACGGCCCGCCGCTCGGCGACGACTCCGGCGCCCTGCAGGCGCTGGCCGCCGAGGCGCCGCTGATCCTTGCCTGCGTCGGCGCCTCGCTCGCCGGCGGGCGGGCCGGTCGCAGGCTGGGCAAGGCGCTGAAGAGGCTCGCCGGGACGCAGGGCTCGGCGGAGCTCGTCGTCTACGGCTGAGCGCGCCGGCGCCGGGTCAGAGGTCGTAGCGAGCCATGTCGGCGTCGAGGCGCTCCGCGTCCTCCTCGCCGGGTGCCCCCGGCCCGCGCGGCTCCCGATCGCCGCCGCGGCGGCGCCAGCGCCCGACGCCGACCGCGAGCGCCACGGCCGCAAGGGCGAAGCCGACCGCGGGCACCAGGTAGGCGGAGAGGTCGAACCCAGAGCTTCCGGGCAGCGCCAGGACATCGGGGCCGTATTCGTCGACCAGTTCCCGCTTGATCCTCGACTTGCTCTCGCCGGCCGCTATCCGCTTGGCGATGAACTCCTTCTCGCGTCTCGCCTGGGGGGAGTCCGAGAGCTCCAGCAGGGTGCCGCAGATCGGGCACATGACCTCGTCTTCGAGGTCGGTGATGTTCACCCGCGGCGCGGCGGCCGTCGCGATCGCGGCTGCGGGGACGAGCGTCGCCGAGCAGGCCAGCGCCGCCAGCGCCGCGGCGATCCGGCCGGCCGGCCTCACGAGCCTTCGACGATCGGGTCGACGCTCTCACGCAGGAAGCGCGCGTCGACCGGGCCGCGCGAGATCAGCGCCAGCCTCCCGCGGGGGTTGACGAGGAAGTTCTCGGGCACGCCGCCCGAGCCGAACGCTTCGCTTCGCTCGGCGCCGACCGAGCGAAGCTCGGGGTAGGTCGTGCCGGAGTCGCGCACGAAGGCGAGGGCGTCCTCGCTGTTGTCCTGCACGTTGATGCCGAGCACGGTGGCGCCGGCCTTGCGGTGCGCCTTCCACCAGCGCTCGAGCAGGGGCGCCTCTTCACGGCAGGGGGGGCACCAGGAGGCCCAGAGGTTGACCAGCACCCACCTGCCTCGGTACTTGGCGATCGATCCCTGGCCGCCGCCGCCGAGGACCGGCAGCGCCCGGTCCGGCACCGGGTCGCCGACCGCGATCTTGGCCTTGCCCTTGCTGAGCAGGCCGAAGCCGAGCAGCCCGATCAGGGCGCAGACGGCGATGAAGGCGATGAAGGCGCGGGCGCTCAAGGCTCGCGAAGGTTAGATCCCGGCGGCCTTCGGCCGTAGAATGGCCGCCGCAGGGTGGGAGGGGGTGCGCCGCACCCCCTCCGCCTGCGGGCCCTGTCGCGCTAGCCGTGGAGCAGCTTCGACGAGCCGCCCTTGCAGAGCAGGCGGCTGCCGACCTTCCTCGGCTTGACGACGGCGCGCACCTTGCCGCCCGAGCGCGAGGCGAGGGCCCGCCTGTGCGAACGCCGGTGCCCGCCCTTGCGGATCGACATGGCGAACCCGCCGTGCTTGTTCGTCTTGGTGTGGGCAAGCGGCTTCTTCCGGCCCTTGCGAAGCAGCAATATCGCGCGCTTGGGCTGGCACTTCTTCGCCGTCTTGACCTTGCCGAAGTAGATCAGCTTGCCCTTGTGCCTCTTCACATGCAACAGGACCCTCGCGCCGATCTTCCGAACCGAGCGCTTCCGGACCGGGGGCGGCACCGGGGGCGGCACCGGCCTCACGTAGGCCTGCGCGGCGGCGACCGCCGCCCCGGCTTCGATCCGCCCGGCCCCGTAGATCAGGTCGGGGCCGGCAATGCCGAGGTCTTTGGCGCTCGACTTCATCAGGGCCTCGACCTCCGCCGCGCTGAGGTCGGGCCTCACCGCGCGCATCAGGGCCGCCAGGCCCGCCACGATCGGGGCGGCCATGGAAGTTCCCGACTTGACGGCCATGGCCACCCGAGGTTCGGGTTCTTCGAAGGCCACCGCTTCGGGGTCCGCGATGTTCTCGGTCGAGAGGACGTTGACGCCGGGCGCCGACACGTCGACCCAGGAGCCCTGGCTGGAGAACGGCGCGATCTGGTCATGGCTGTCGGTCGCGCCAACGCCGATCACGTTCGGGTAAGCGGCGGGGTAGTTCGGCACCCCGGGGTTGCTTTCCTGCTCGTTGCCGGCCGAGGCGACGATGACGAGGCCCTTGCTGGCGGCGTAGTTGACCGCGTCCTGCAGCGGCGCGTTGGGGCGCGGCCCGCCGAGCGACATGCTGACCACGCTCGCACCGTTGTCGGCAGCGTAGATCAGGCCCTCAGCGACATCGCCCAGGAAGCTTGCGTCGACGAAAGTGCCGGTGCTTTCCGAGCCGATCTTGATCGCGATCACGCCGCATTCGAAGCAGGCGCCGGCGACGCCCTTGCCGTTGTCGGTCTTGGCGCCGACCAGCCCGCTGGTATGGCTGCCGTGGAACTCGTCGCCGGTCTGGGCGGACACGTTCCCGGTGTGGTACTGGGGCGTGCCGGAGGCGGCGTTGTAGCGGAGGACGAGCTTCGGGCCCAGGTCGGGGTTGCTCGTGTCGAACTCGCTGTCGATCACGGCGACGTTGACCCCGGCCCCCTGCGTCTTGTCCCAGGCGATCGGGAAGTTGGGCTTGAAGAAGTGCCAGCCCAACGCGGTTCCGTCTTCATAGGTGATTTCGGTGCTGAAGACGGGGTCGCGGGGGACGAAGTCCCAGTGGACCAATTCGTTGCGGTCGGCGGTATCGACGCCGCGCACCGCGGGATCGGAGTCGATCCTGCTGCCGAGCGCACGCGGGGTGGCGGAGGCGGAGGCCGAGGCGACCCTCTCTTCGCCGCTGCCGGGCTGCAGCTCGACCCAGTGGATCTGGGGCAGGTTGCGGCGCACGGACATCCCATGGCGCTTTGCCAGCGCGTTGACGTCGGTACCCGGCTTCACCTTGACCAGGATCGAGTCGGTTCTTGTGGATGCCGACGCGGCGCCGACGGACACGATGAGGCTGGCGACGACCGCGACCGTGAATGCCAGCACGGCCCTCAAGGATATGGTCATTGTGGTCTTCCCTCCCCGCGGAAGGCCGGTCACCGGCACTCGCCGCTACGCGTTCCCTGGCAACATCGGGGCGGAGCTTAGCGGACGAGATTCGCGCTCACGAGCCGAAATGGCTCGGGTAGGTCATGCCGATACCAGGTACTCGATCCGTGGCCGTACCAACTCCTGGGGTTGTGGATGGTGGGAACGCAACCGACCGGCCGTTCCCCGGCCTTTGTCAACCGCCCGGTTGATCCCGGGAGGCCCCCGCCGTCCGCATAGAATGGCCGCTCTGCGGACGTAGCTCAGTTGGTAGAGCGCGAGCTTCCCAAGCTCGAGGTCGCGGGTTCGAGACCCGTCGTCCGCTTCTCGGGCGCGGCGCCGTTCGGCGAGCGGCCGTTGGAGTGGTCGACGAGCCGGTAGAAGTGCTCGGTCGCACCGCGGACCTGGCGCTCGCCGGCCAGCTCCAGGAGGTCCGACCTGGCCAGCTCGGTGACGTGGTAGTTGACGTTGCTCAGCGGCACCCGCAGCTCGTAGCTGAGGTCGCTGGGGGAGAGGGTGCGCCCCCCGTCGATCGCCAGCACCTCCAGGACCGAGATCCGCAGGGGGTGGGTGTTCGCTCGTGCCAGTCTCTGCCAATCCATTTGCGCCTCCATCGATGAGTGGTCCTACCCCGAACCCCGTTCTTTACGCCGATACCTAAAAATTCTAACCAAAATCATTAAAATCGGGTACAGTGACGCACGGCCGGATTGGATCGAAGATCCGAACGGGTCGGGAAAACCGCAACGAGGAACGGTAGGAGGAGATCGATGAACGCAGGATCCAGGCGCGTCGCAACGGCACTGATCGCGATCTTGGCCACCGCGGCCTTCGCGAGCCCCGCCGCTGCCGACACGGAAGCGATCATCGCCCCCTCGCAGGCCCCCTACACCCCCGAAAGCGGCTGGCAGGCGGGGACCTGCACGACGGACGCGCCGATCTGCTCGGTCGCCACCCCGGCCCAGTTCTTCGAAGACTCCGCCGGCCATCCCCAGGTCGGGTTCACCCAGTTCATCGTCCGCCATAAAGCACCGGGAGAAACCCCGATCGGGGCGCTCAAGGACGTCCACGTCGACCTCCCGGTCGGGCTCAGCGTCAATCCCCAGGCGACGCCACAGTGCGAGCAGGCCGAATTCGACCTCAGCTCCTGCGACGCCGAAACCCAGGTGGGGGTCAGCGCGGTCACCGCGTCGCTGCTGGGCATCCCGATCGAACCGACGGAAGGGATCACGAAGGTCCCCGTCTACAACATCGTGCCGCCCGCCGGGCAGCCGGCCCGCTTCGGCATGCACCTGGTCGGCAGCCCGGTCTACCTGGAGGCGGCGATCTCCTACGAGTCCGACTACCACGAGGGCTTCACGATCGCCGTCCCCGAATTGCCGGTCGTCGGCGAAACGATCCTCAAGAACCGGCTCGTCTTCGACGGCCGGGCCGGCGACGGGACGTTCATCACGACCCCGTCGACCTGTCACGACCCCGAAGCCGAAGCCCCCTTCGCGCACGTCTACTCCACCTACCTGCTCGCCTCGTCCGTCGCCGAAGAGGGCGAACCGGGGTACGAGTTCCCGGCCGGCGCCGAGCCCGCCCTCGAGTCGCCGCTGCCGCCGGGCAAAAAGCCGATCGACTGCGAGCACATCCCCTACGCGCCGTCGGCCGCCGTCGACCCGAACACGGCGACGACGGACTCGCCCTCGGGGGCGACGACCGAGGTCCACGTCCCCCACATCCTCCCCGACTACGAAGCCGGCGAAGGCGAACGGGAAAGCTCCAACACGAGGGAGGCGCAGGTGCGCCTGCCGGCCGGCCTCGGCCTCAACCCGGCCGCCGGCCAGGGCCTGGTCGCCTGCACGGACGCCGAGTTCGGCAAGGGCACGACCGACCCGGTCGCCTGCCCGGCGGCCTCGAAGGTGGGCACGGTCGAGATCGCCTCGCCGCCGCTGCCCGCATCCGACGGCATCCTCGAAGGCGACGTCTTCGTCGGCACCCAGCTCAGCCGCGACCCCGCCTCGGGCGACGAGTACAGGATCTTCGTCGACGCCGAGACGCCGCGCTACGGGATCTCCGTGCGGCTCGTCGGCAGGGTCAGCGCCGACCCGCTCACCGGGCAGTTGACGACCCGGTTCGAGGAACTGCCCCAGGTCCCGTTCAGCTCCTTCACCCTGAGGCTGGACGGCGGGCCGCGGGCGACCCTGACCAGCCCCCCGACCTGCGGCCCGCACACGACCGTGGCGACGATGTCCCCCTGGTCCGGGAACCAGGCGGCGACCCCCTCGGGTGAGTTCACCCTGACCTCGGCCCCCGGCGGCGGCGCCTGCGCGCCGACGCTTGGCGACCGGCCCTTCCAGCCCGCCTTCGACGCCCGCGCCGGCAGCACCCAGGCGGCCGGCTTCACCGACCTCTCGATCGACGTCGCCCGCCGCGAGGGCGACCAGGAGCTGAAGGGTGTCGACGTCGTCCTGCCGCCGGGGATGACCGCCAAGCTCGCCGGCCTGCGCTACTGCCCGGAGGCGGCGCTCGAGGCCGCCGCGGCGAGCAGCGGCGTCGCCGAGGCGGCGAGCCCCAGCTGTCCCGCCGACAGCCTGATCGGCTCCGCCTCGATCGCCTCGGGCAGCGGCCCCGAGCCGCTGCGCATCGACTCCGGCATGGCCTTCCTCGCAGGCCCCTACCACGGGGCTCCCCTGTCCCTGGCAGTGATCACCCCCGCCACGGCCGGGCCGTTCGATCTCGGCACGGTCGTGGTGAGGGTGGCGCTGTTCGTCGACCCGAAGACGGCCCAGGTGAGGGCGAACACCGATCCGCTTCCCCACGTCTACGGCGGCGCCCTGCTCGACCTGCGCACGGTCTCGGTGAAGGTCGACCGGCCCGAATTCACGCTCAACGGGACCGGGTGCCGCGCCTCCTCGTTCGACTCGACGCTACGCGGCGGCGGCTCGGACCCGAGCCGGCCCGAGGCCTTCAGCGGCGTAATCGCCTCCTCGCCCTACCAGGCGACCGGGTGCGACTCGCTCGGCTTCGGGCCGAAGCTCTACCTGCGCACGTTCGGCGCCACGAAGCGGGCCAAGAACCCGAAACTGCGCGCCATCCTCGTCGCCAGGCCCGGCGACGCCAACATCGGCCGAGCCGCCGTGACCCTGCCGAAGTCGATGATCCTCGACCAGGCCAGCATCGGCAACGTCTGCACGCGGGTCCAGTTCGCCGCCGGCCGGTGCCCCTCGAACTCGGTCTACGGGTTCGCGGAAGCGAGCTCGCCGTTGCTGGACGGCCCGCTCAAGGGGCCGGTCATCCTCCGCTCCTCCGACAACACCCTTCCCGACCTCGTCGCGGCCCTGCACGGTCAGGTCGACGTCGAGCTGGCCGGTCGCACCGACACCGTGCACGGCAGGATCCGCAACACCTTCGACGCCGTCCCCGACGTCCCGGTGAGCCGCTTCGTGCTGACGATCCGCGGCGGCAAGCACCGCGGGCTGCTGGTCAACTCGCGCAACCTCTGCGCCCACAGGCAGTTCGCGAAGGTCAATCTCAGGGGACATAACGGGAAGCGCCTGACTCGCAAGCGGGCGAAGCTGCGAACACCCTGCAAGCACAGGCGACACCGCCGCCGCAGCGGGCACCGGCGCCGCTAGGCGCGATTGAGAACAGAGCTGAGGGGTAGACGCCAAGCATGGTGAGGAAAGCCATCTGCGCAGGGGCCGCCGGCCTCTGCCTCGCTCTGGCGGGGTCTGCCGCTGCCGCTGCCGATACGGGCGACATCGTCGCGCCGCAGAACGAGCCGCCGAGCGCCGCCGACGGGTGGCAGGCGGGCACCTGCAAGCTCGAACCGTGCAATCCCGAAACGCCGGAAGCGTTCTTCACGCAGGCGGCGGGCCATCCCCCGATCGGCTTCACCCAGCTCACGACCAGGGACGGCGAAGGGATCGGCATCGACCCCGTGGGGGTGCTCAGGGGCGTACGGGTCGACCTGCCCGCCGGGCTGAGCGTCAATCCGCAGGCCCCCGAGCTGTGCCCGCTGGCGACCTTCGAAGCGGGCCCCGCGGGCTGCCCGGCCGGCTCGGTCGTCGGGGTCAGCCTGATCACCCTCGCGGTCGCCGGGCTGCCGGTCGGCCCGGTCCCGGCGCAGGTCTACAACCTGGACCCGAGCGAGGGCGAACCGGCGCTGTTCGGCTTCGAAGCGGCGGGCGCCGCGGTCTATCTGAAGGCCGACGTCCAGTGGAGCGGCGACTACCACGAGGGATTCACGATCGCCGTGCCCGAACCGCCGCTCGGGCGGATCTACATCAACAGGCTCGTCTTCACGGGCACGGCCGGCGGTGCCTTCCTGACCGCTCCCAGCACCTGCCACGACCCGGCGCAGGCGGGCTTCGCCCATACCTACTCGACCTACCTGCGGGCCGACTCGGTCGAGGTTCCCGACCCGGCGTTCCCGAACGGCTCGACTCCGTTCGAGGCCGCGCTGCCGGCCGGCGTCCGGCCGACCGGCTGCGACGCGGTCCCGTTCGAACCGGCGCTCACGGTCTCACCGGGGACCGACCGCACCGACTCGCCGGCCGCCGCCGCCGTCCATGTCGACGTTCCCTTCGACGCCGCCGCGCCGCTTGCCAACTCGAACCTGAGGACGGCCCACACGACCCTGCCGCTCGGCATGGGCCTCAATCCCTCGGCGGCCGAGGGCCTCGTCGCCTGCACCGACGCCCAGCTCGGCAAGGGGACCACGGCCCCCGTCGCCTGTCCGGCGGCCTCGAAGATCGGCACGGTCTCGATCGAGACCCCGCCTCTGCCCTCGGGCTCGCTCGGCGGCGACGTCTACCTGGGGCAGCAGCTCAGCCGCGACCCGGCCTCGGGCGACGAGTACCGGATCTTCGTCGACGCCGAGTCCTCGCGGTACGGGGTCTCCGTGCGGCTGATCGGCCACGTCAGCGCCGATCCCGTGACCGGACAGCTGACGGCGACCTTCGCCGAGGCGCCTCAGGTTCCGTTCAGCTCGTTCGTGCTGCGCTTCGTCGGCGGCGACAGGGCGCCGCTGACCAGCCCGGGCTCGTGTGGGCCGAGCCGGTCGAAACTCGCCGCCGACCCCTACACCGAAACCGCAACGGCAGAGTCCCTCGACGAGTTCACCCTGACCAGCGCCCCGGGCGGCGGCGCCTGCCCGGCCACGCTCGCCAAGCGGCCGTTCAAGCCGGGCTTCACCGCCAAGGCGAAGAGCGCCAGGGCCGGCGCCTACAGCCCCTTCTCGGTCTTCTTCAACCGCAGCGACGGCCAGCAGGAGCTGAAGGTCGTCGACGTCACGCTTCCCGCCGGCGTCAGCGGCAAGCTCAAGGGGGTGCCCTATTGCCCGGCCGCGAAGATCGCCGCCGCCGCGGGCCGGGCCGGCGCAGCCGAGGCGAAGAGCCCGAGCTGTCCGTCGAAGGGCCGTGTCGGAGTGGCGACGATCCGCGCCGGCAGCGGTGGCTCGCCGGTCAAGATCACGGGCAAGGCGTACCTGGCGGGGCCCTACAAGGGCGCTCCGCTCTCCCTGGCGGTGATCGCCCCGGCGGTCACCGGGCCCTTCGACCTCGGCACCGTCGTCGTCCGCGTCGCCCTCTTCGTCGATCCGGACACGGCCCGGATCCGGCCCTACTCGGACGTCATCCCCGACGTCTACGGCGGCGCCAAGCTCGACATCCGCTCGATCTTCGTCAACGCCAACAAGGGGCACTTCACGGTCAACCCGACCAGCTGCGAAGCCCTGCGCAGCGAAGGGCGAGTCGGGGGAGGGGGCGGCGACCCGGCGAGGGAATCTTCCTTCAGCTGGCATCCCGTCAGCGACGCGTTTCGTGCCTCGGCCTGCCGCTCGCCCGGCTTCCGGCCGCGCCTGTTCACCCGCATCCTCGGCGGCCCCCGTTCCACCCGCCGGACGAAGAACCCAAAGTTCAGGGCGGTCCTGATCGGTCGGAAGGGCGACGCCAACCTGCGCCAGGCGACCGTGGTCCTGCCGCGCGCGGTGATCCTCGACCAGAGCCACATCAAGACGATCTGCACCCGCTCCCAGCAGGCGGCGGGCACCTGCCCGAGGAGCTCGATCTACGGCCACGCCGCCGCCTTCTCGCCGCTGCTCGGCAAGCCCCTTCGCGGTCACGTCTACCTGGTCCCCTCGACCCACACGCTTCCCGACCTGCTGGTCGACCTGGGTGGCCAGGTCCACGTCCGGCTGCACGCCGCGGTCGACGCGGTCCGCGGCCGGATGCGGACGGTCTTCTACTCGGTCCCCGACCTCCCCGTGAGCAAGTTCGTGCTGACGATGAAGGGGGGCGGCCGCGGCCTGCTGACCAACACCGCCGACCTCTGCGCGCGTCGCCTGCGCTCGAAGGCGGTCCTGCACGCGCAGAACGGGCGACGCCTCCGCAACAAGCACCTGAAGCTGCGCGTCCCGGCCTGCCGGCACAAGCACCGGCACAGGGCGCGGCGGGCCCACAGGGCGACGCCGGGCGGTCGGCCGGCGGCTTAGAAGCTGTCTCCCGCTCGGTCCGGCGCTCGCCGGCCACCCACGCAGGGTTATGAGACAGCTTCTTAGATCGGTTGCCGGGTCGGGCGGATCAGGATCTCGTTGACGTCGACCCCGGCGGGCTGCTCGAGGGCGAAGATCACGGCCCGCGCGATGTCCTCGTCGGCGAGCGCCCACTCGCCGGGGCGCTCGTCGAAGAAGGGGGTATCCGTCATCCCCGGCTCGATCACGGTGACTCGAATCGAGTGGTTCTCGTGCATCTGCCGTAGCTCGGCGCGCAGCGCCTCGCCGATCGACGTCGCCGCCCACTTGGTCGCCGAGTAGAGCGAGCCGGGCAGCACGCGGCGGCCGGCGACCGAGCTCGTCACCAGGAAATGCCCGTCGCCCCGCTCGAGCAGGTGCGGGAGGGTGGCGCGGATCGTCAGCGCCAAGCCGTAGACGTTGGTGAGGACCATCGAGCGCCAGTGCTCGACCGACTCCTCGAGGAAGCCGCGGGTGGCGCCGAAGCCGGCGTTGGCGAAGACGGCGTCGACCCGGCCGAAGCGCTCGATCCCGGCTGCGACCATCGCCTCGACCTGATCCCACTCGGTGACGTCGCAGCGCACGGCGAGCGCCCGCTGCTCGCCGCCGAGCTCCTCCGCGAGCTCATCCAGCGGCTCCAGGCGCCGTGCGGCCAGGACCAGCCGGCGGTCGCCGGCGGTCGCCCGCGCGGTCGCCGCGCCGATCCCGCTGCTCGCCCCCGTGATCAGCAGAACCGGATCGTCTGAGCTGCCCGCGGACACGTCCCGATTCTCGCACGGGTGGCCCGGCGTCGGGATTGCGATAATCCCCGGCCGTGGATCCGCAGCGCAAACGCAAGATCCGGTTGGTGGTGGCGCTGAGCGTCGCCGTGCTGCTCGCCGTCGCCCTGATCTACACATCGTTCAACGCCTCGACCGAAACGAAGCAGCCCTCCGAACTGGCCAGCGCCGCGCCCGGGGCGAGCTACGAGATGACCGGCCGTGTCGTCAAGGGGACCGTGCGCCGCAACGGCGACGACCTGCGCTTCCGCGTCGCCGATCGCGACGGCGGCGGCGAGAGCATCCCGGTCAGCTACAGCGGCGTGATCCCCGACCCCTTCCGCGGCGGCCGCGAGATCGTCCTCAGCGGCGAAAAGTCGAGCAACGGGACCTTCGTCGGCGAGTCGGACACGCTCGTCACCAAGTGCCCGTCGAAGTTCACGACGGCGAATGCCAGCTAGCGTCGGCAGCCTGGCGCTCGGGCTCGCCTTCCTGACCGCCGTGTTCGCGGCGGTCGCCGCGCTCGTCGGGGCGAGGGGAGCGGCGCTGGGTCGAGTACTCGCGCTGGGCCGTCTACACGCTCTGCGGCCTGCTCACCGCATGCGTGGCGATCGTCGAGGTCGCCTTCGCCCGCAACGACTTCTCCTTCAACCTCGTCCAGCAGCACTCCTCGATCGAGACGCCGTTCTTCTACAAGATGGCGGCGATGTGGTCGAGCCAGGAGGGCTCGCTGTTGCTCTGGGCCTGGGTCCTCTCGATCGTCGCCACGCTTGCCCTCCGCTCGACCCGCAACAGGCTCCGCGAGCTGGTTCCGTATGCGACCGCGGTGATGGCCGGCGTCGCCTCGTTCTTCACCGGCCTGATGCTCTTCGCCGGCGGGGTGAACCCGTTCGCGACGCTCAACCCGGCGCCGGCCGACGGGGTCGGCCTCAACCCGCTGCTCCAGCACCCGAGCATGATGATCCACCCGCCGATGCTCTACTCGGGGTACGTCGCCTTCACCGTCCCCTTTGCCTTCGCGGTCGGGGCCCTCGTCACCCGCCGCCTCGACGCGGAATGGATCCGCGCCACCCGGCGCTTCGCGCTGATCGCCTGGGCGCTGCTCGGCTTCGGCCTCCTGCTCGGCGCCCGCTGGTCCTACACGGAGCTCGGCTGGGGCGGCTACTGGGCCTGGGACCCGGTCGAGAACGCGGCGCTGATGCCGTGGCTGGCCGGCACCGCCTTCCTGCACTCGATCATGGTCCAGGAGAAGCGCGGCATGCTCAAGGTCTGGAACTCCTGCCTGATCGTCGCCACCTTCTCCCTGGCGCTGCTCGGCACCTTCCTGGTCCGCTCCGGCGTCCTGCAGTCGATCCACGCCTTCGGAGACAGCACCGTCGGCCCCTACATCCTCGGTCTGATCGGGGTCGTCCTGATCGGCTCGACCGCCCTGATCGTCTCCCGCCTCGACGACCTGCGCTCGGAGAAGAGGATCGACTCGCTGATCTCCCGCGAGGCTGTCTTCCTGATCAACAACCTGCTTCTCGTCGCCCTCTGCGTGGCGATCTTCTGGGGCACCTTCTTCCCCCTGATCTCAGAGCTGTTCACGGGCGACAAGTCGTCCCTGGCGGCGCCGTGGTTCGACCGCTACACGACGCCGCTGGCGATCCTCCTCGTCCTCTTCACCGGGATCGGCCCGCTGCTCGCCTGGCGCCGGGTCAGCTGGGCCTCGGCGCGGCGGGTCTTCGTGGCCCCGCTGGCCGTCGGGCTGGCGACGGGTTTGGCTCTGGCGATCGCCACCGACGCCGCCTCCAGCCCCTGGGCGCTGGCCCTCTTTGTCTTCGCGGCCTTTGCGCTGACCGGCCTGGCGCAGGAGTTCTGGCGCGGCGCGGTGGCCCGGCGCGAGCTCTCCGGCGGCTCGCTGCCGGCGGCGCTGGGGGGCATGGTCTCCCGCAACCGTCGGCGCTACGGCGGCTACATCGTCCACGCCGGCGTAGTCGTCCTCCTGGTCGGGATCGCCGCCTCGTCGAGCTTCCAGACAAAACGCGACGTCAACCTGCGGCCGGGCCAGAGCGCCGAGATCGACGGCCGCCGCGTCACCTACGTGAAGCCGACGGTGAGCGTCGACAAGCAGGCGTTCTCCTTCGGGGCCCTGCTCGCGATAGAGCGGGGCGGCAGGCGCACGACCCTTCATCCCGAGCGCCGCTTCTTCCGGCCGACGGGCGGTCGAGTCGGCTCGATCTCGAGCCTCTTCGACGGTGAGGCGACCAGCGAGGTCGGCCTCGAAGCGGGTTTTCGAGAAGACCTGTGGATCGCGGTCAACCCGGACATCAGCGAAATCCAGGCCCAGTTGCACCGGGCGGACCGCGGCTTCCGGGCCTGCGTCAAGGGTGGCTCCGGCGCGCCGCCCGAGTGCAGCGCGGTCGCCGGCCTGATGCGGGCCGCCGCCGCCGACCCGAGGCTGGCCCCGACCGCGCTCGCCCAGATCGAACGGCTACAGGCGGCGACCGCGGCGAGGATCGCGAAGACGTACGTCGCCGCCGGCGCCCCGGCGACCTTCCGGGTGATCGTCAACCCGCTCGTCACCTGGATCTGGATCGGCGGCCTGATCGCCCTGGTCGGCGCCGCGATCGCCCTCTGGCCGGCGCGTCGCGCCCGCCGCGGCCTCGGCCTGCCCGCGGACCCCGAGCTCGAGGCGCTGAAGGAAGCCAAGTACCGCGAGATCCGCGACGCCGAGCTCGATCACGCCGCCGGCAAGCTCAGCGACGAGGACTTCGCGCTGCTCGACGCCGAGCTGCGCAAGGAGGCGGTCGAGATCCTCGACCGCTAGGTCACTAGATCTTCAGCAGCACCAGGGTGTTGACGACGAAGATCACCGCGAAGAAGACCGTCGCCCGGTCCAGGTTGCGCTCGACCATCGAGCCGCCGCCGAAGGAGCTGCCGCCGCCGCCGATGCCGAAGGCGCCGGAGAGGCCGGCGTCTTTCCCGGAATGCAGCAGGATCAGGAAGATCAGGACGCCCGAGATGATCACCTGCAGGACTGCGAGGACCGTGTACACGCGGGGCAGTGTAGCGGCCCGAGGGCGTCGTCGCCTCGCCTGCTTACCCAAAGGCCCATCTTGTTGCAGCGGTTTACAAACTACGCTAGGTTGTCAACCAAGAAGACGCTAGCCCGAGTTTTGACAAGGAGGAACGCCCGTTCCATGGAGGCAGCAGCGCACGCCCACGATCACGACCACGGCTCCGAGATCGACCTCAACCCGGCGACCTGGCGCGACGCCAAGCGCTACGCCTGGCTGCTCGGCCTGATCATCCCCTTCGCCCCCTTCATCGCCTGGGGCTCCGTGCAGGCGACCGGGCTGGGAGGGCTTCTGGTTCTTCGGGCCGATCCTCGTCTTCGGGGCCTTCCCGATCCTCGACATCGCGATCGGGGTCGACCCGAGCAACCCGCCGGACAGCGTCCTCAGGTGGCTCGAGCAGGACCGCTACTACCGCTGGTGCACCTACCTCTTCATCCCGGTCCAGTACATCGGCCTCGTCTTCGCCTGCTACCTCTGGTCGAGCGGCGACTCTCAATGCCCTCGAGAGCCTCGGGCTGGCGGTGACGATGGGGGTCGTCGGCGGGATCGGGATCAACACCGCCCACGAGCTCGGCCACAAGCGGGCCGTCTCCGAGCGCTGGCCGAGCCGCATCGCCCTCGCCCAGACGGGGTACGGCCATTTCTTCATCGAGCACAACCGCGGCCACCACGTGCGCGTCGCCACCCCCGAGGACCCGGCGAGCGCCAGGCTGGGGGAGAGCTTCTGGGCCTTCCTGCCGCGCACCGTCTACGGCAGCCTCACCTCGGCCTGGGGCATCGAGTGCGCCCGCCTCGACCGGATGGGCAAGTCGCACTGGACGCTGCGCAACGACATCCTCGGCGCCTGGGCGATGACGATCGGCCTCTTCGCGGCCCTCGCGATCGCCTTCGGCCCCGTCGTCCTGCCCTATCTCGTGATCCAGGCGATCCTCGGCTTCTCGCTGCTCGAGGTCGTCAACTACCTCGAGCACTACGGCCTGCGCCGTCAGAAGCGGGAGGACGGACGCTACGAGCGCTGCCTCCCCGAGCACAGCTGGAACAGCAACAACGTCGCCTCCAACGTGCTCCTCTACCACCTTCAGCGCCACTCCGACCACCACGCCAACCCGACCCGGCGCTACCAGGCCCTGCGCCACGTCAAGGAGGCTCCCCAGCTGCCGACCGGATACGCGGGGATGATCGTCCTCGCCTGGTTCCCGCCGCTCTGGCGCCGGGTGATGGACCCGCGGCTGATCGAGCACTACGAGGGCCACGTCGAGCTCGCCAACATCCAGCCGCGCAAGCGCGAGAAGATCCTCAGCCGCTACGGAGGCGGTGGCGGGGCGGTGGCGCCCGCGTGAGCGCCTTCCGCTGCCCGGGCTGCGGCTACGTCTACGACGAGGAGGCCGGCCACGCGCGCGAGGGCTTCCCTCCCGGGACGCCCTGGAGCGAGGTTCCCGACGACTGGGCCTGCCCCGACTGCGGCGTGCGCGACAAGGTCGATTTCGAGCCGGTCGCCGAGGGGGAGGGGTGAGCAAGGCCGGAACCGCGCCGCCCGGCAACGGCAACGGCACGACGACGCCGTATCCGGAGGCCGCCCGCAACCTGCTCCGCGAGACCTTCTTCGGCGCCGCCCGCGACGAGCTCGAACGGCGCTCCTGGTCGGAGATCACGATGTCGGACATCGCCCGCACGGCGGGGGTCAGCCGCCAGACCCTCTACAAGGAGTTCGGCAGCCGCGACGAGTTCGCCCAGGCCTTCGTGATCCACGTCGGCGAGCGCTTCCTCGACGACGTCGACGCCGCCGTCCGCGAGCATCTCGACGACCCGCGGGCGGCGATCGGCGCCGCCCTGGAGACATTCCTGCGCACCGCCGGCGAGGACCCGCTGGTCCGGCTCCTGCTCGGCGACGACGGCACCGGCGGCATGCTGCCCTTCGTCACCACCCAGGGCATGCCCGTCGTCGTCTTCGCCACGGCCCGCCTCTTCGAGACGATTCGTGAGGGCTGGCCGGAGGCGCCCCCCGACAAGGCCCGGCTGCTCGCCGAGTCCCTGGTGCGGCTGGCGATCAGCTACATCACGGCCCCCGGCGCCGAGCCCGACCGGACCGCGGCGCAGGCCGGCGAGCTGCTCGGCCCTTTCATCGACAGGGCCCTCGGCGTCGCCGGCTGACGGCGCGCCGCCGGGCTGCGAAGTCCCGCCGGTGACCACCTACGACCGGACCGGAGTCGGCTACGCGCAGGTCCGCCGCGGCGACCCGCGCATCGGGGCCTTCGTCGAGCGCGGCCTCGGCGAGGCGCGGACGCGTGCTCAACGTCGGCGCCGGGACCGGCTCCTACGAGCCGGCCGGGCGCGAGGTGACCGCGGTCGAGCCCTCGGCGACGATGATGTCCCAGCGCCCGTCCGGCGCCGCGCCCGTGGTCCAGGCGAGCGCCGAGGAGCTGCCCTTCGACGACGACAGCTTCGACGCCGCGATGGCGATGATCACCGTCCACCACTGGGCGCGACCTCGAGGCGGGGGTGGGGGAGATGGCCGCGTCGCCCGCGAGCGCGTCGTCATCCTCACCTTCGACCCGGGCCGCTCTCCGACTTCTGGCTGCTCGAGTATTTCCCCCAGGCCTTCGACATCCATGCCGCGTTCATGCCGCCGATCGACGAGCTGGCGGCGATCCTCGGCGACGCCGAGCTGACGGTCGAGGCGGTCCCGATCCCGCGGCGCTGCACGGATGGCTTCTTCATCGCCCTCTGGGATCGGCCGGAGATGCACCTCGACCCCGATGTGCGGCGCGGCAGCACCGTCTGGCACGAGATGGAGCAGGAGCAGATCGGCGCCGGCCTCGAGGCGCTCCGCTCCGACCTCGAGAGCGGTCGCTGGGACGAGCGCCACGGCCGCCTGCGCGAGGACGTCGCCGAGCTCGACCTCGGCCTACGCCTGCTGGTCGCCGAGCTCGGCTGAGCCGCCCCGGCCGGATATCTTCCGCCGGTGCGCGACGACGCTCTCGATCCCCTGCGGCTCCTGGATGAGTGGATCGAGGAGGCGCGCGAGGGGGGCCTGTCGCAGCCCGGGTCGGTCGCCTTCGTCACCGTCGGCGTCGACGGCCGCCCCTCGGCCCGGACCGTGAATTTGAAGCGGCTCGAGGAGGACGCGCTTATCTTCACCAGCGCCCTCTGGACGCGCAAGGCGCGCGAGGTCGAGTCGAACCCGAACGTGGCGTTGCTGTTCCAGTGGCCCTCGCTCGGCCGCCAGGCGCACGTCATGGGTCGCGCCGAGGTCGCCGAGCGGGCCCTGGCCGAGGAGCTATTCGCGGAGCGCGACCTGTTCCACCAGTTGCAGACCGTGGTCTCCCGCCAGGGCGAGCCGATCGAGGGCCTCGGTCCGCTGCGCGAGCGCCTCTCCCATCTCGCCGAGGTGCAGGAGACCGCGCCCGCCTGTCCGCCCGACTGGGGCGCCCTGCGGGTGCGCCCGGAGACGATCGAGCTCTGGAGCGAGGCCGAGGACCGCATCCACGAGCGCCGCCTCTTCGCCCGCGAGGGCGAGGGCTGGAGCCTGACCCTGCTCTCGCCCTAGACGCCGGCGGTCGAGCCGGCGCGCTCGTCCGGCTTCAGCGGCGTCGCGCCCCTGATCAGGTCGGCGGCGCGCTCGGCGAGGGCGATCACCGGCGCGTTGGTGTTGCCGCGCGGAACCCTGGGCATCACCGAGCAGTCGACGACGCGGACGCCCTCGAGCCCCTCGACCCGCAGCTCCGGATCGACCACCGAGCCGATCGCGCAGGTGCCGACCGGGTGGTAGATCGGGAACGTCGTGCGGGCGACGTGGGCGGCGATCGCCTCGTCGGAGTCGCCGTCGGGGACGTTGACGGGCTGGGAGCAGAAGCCCGAGAGGGCAGGCCGGCCGCAGATCTCCAGCGTCAGCCGCATCCCGGCCACCATTCGCTCGAGGTCGTCGCCGGCGCTGTAGAAGTTGTTGTGGACGATCGGCTGGGCGGTCGGGTCGTTGGAGGCGAGCGTCACCGAGCCGCGGCTCTCGGGCGTCAACAGGCAGGCCGAGGCGAGGGCGCCGTGCGCCTCGGGGTCGGAGAAGCCCTCGTCGGTGAGCTGGAGCGGCACCGTGTGGAACTGGATGTCGGGGGCCTCGGCGCCGGCGCCGACCCGGGCGAAGCCGCCGCTCTCGGCGAAGTTGGAGGCGAATACGCCGGTTTTCGACGCTTCGTACTGCTCGAGCGCGGCGGGCTCCATCGCGTCCAGCAGGCTGGCCTGCTCGCTGGCGGTCCAGACCCCGTAGGCGCAGGCGTGGTCGCTGAGGTTCTGGCCGACCGCGGGCTGGTCGAGGAGCGGCTCGATCTCGCGCATCGCCAGGTGCTCGGCGGGGCCGACCCCGGAGAGCATCAGCAGCTGCGGGGAGTTGAACGTGCCTCCACAGAGGATCACCTCGCGCTCGGCGCGCAGCTCCTGCGTCTGGCCGAGGTGGCCGGCCTCGACGCCGACCGCGCGGGCTCCGTCGAAGATCACTCGATTGACGTGCATGTACGGCATCACGGTCAGGTTCGGCCGCTCCATCGCCGGGTGCAGGTAGGCGACGGAAGCGCTGGCCCGCATCCCCTCGCGCTGGGTCACCTGGTAAACGCCGAGGCCGTCCTGCTCGGCGCCGTTGAAGTCGTCGTTGCGATCGAGGCCCGCTTCGGCGCCGGCCTCCACCCAGGCGGGAGCCAGAGGCTGTTCCGAGCGCCGGTCGGAGACCGCCAGCGGGCCACCGGTCGCGTGCCACTCGGACGCGCCGCGCTCGTTGTCCTCGGCCTTGAGGAAGTAGGGGAAGAGGTCGTCCCAGGACCAGCCGGGCGCCCCCCATTCGTCGTAGTCGCGGCGGTTGCCGCGGATGTAGACCATCGCGTTGATCGAGGAGGAGCCGCCGAGGACCTTGCCGCGGGGCAGCGCGATCCGCCGGCCGCCGCAGTTGGGCTCGGGCGCCGAGACGTAGTCCCAGTCGACGTCGGTCCGCTGCAGCTGCAGGTAGCCGAGCGGGACGTGGATGTTCTCCTTGCTGTCGGGCCCGCCCGCCTCGAGCAGGAGCACCTTGGCGTCCGGGTCCTCGGAGAGCCGCGCGGCGAGCACGCACCCCGCCGATCCGGCTCCGACGATCACGTAGTCGTACATGGCTCCTCCTCCGCCGATTCCACTCGGCTGGTTCGCGTCCGCCCAGCCTACCTTGCTGGCGTGCCAGCCAGGAAGGGGCGCGCGGCTCAGGCGCCGCCGCGCTCGAGGCGGGCGCGAAGGGCGTCGCGCACCTCTGGCCACTCGCTGTCGATGACGCTGTAATAGGCGGAGTCGCGCTGACCGACGTCGGGGACGATCATGTGGTTGCGCAGAACCCCCTCGAACCGGGCCGGGATCGCCGCCAGCGCCGCCCGCGAGCGCTCGTTGCGGGCGTCGGTCTTGAACTCGACCCGGACGCACCCGAGCGTCGCGAAGGCGTGCTCGAGCATCAGCAGCTTCGCCTCGACGTTGGCCCCGGTCCGCCAGGCGCTCGGGGTCAGCCAGGTCCAGCCGATCTCGACGACCCTGTCGGCGGGGCGCACGTTGAGATAGCGGCTGCTGCCGATCGCCCGCCCGGAGGCCCTCTCGCGGGTCAGGAACGGGCCCTCGACCCCGGACCGCGCCGCCTCGAGGGTCAGCTCCAGCCAGAGGTCGAAGCGCTCGGGCCGGTCGAGATCGGCGAGCCACTCCCAGATCTCCGGCGCCGCGGCCGGCTCGCGCAGCTCCTCGGCGTTCTCCTCGGTGAGCGGCTCGAGGGTGACGATAGAGCCCTTCAGGCGGGTGGTCAGCGGCTGCACGAGGCGATCAATCGTAGCCCGACGTCGAGCTCCTCGAGCCCGCGCAGATGGCCGTTGCGCTCATCCCAGGCACCCGACTCGAGATCCGCCGCGAGCCGTTCGCGGCCCGCCCGCCGCGCCGCCTCGGGCAGGCTCTGCCAGACCCAGAGCGAGCGCACGACCTCCGCGTCGAGGACGAGCTCGGGACGAGCCCAGAGCGCCGCGAAGAAGAGGTCGGTGCAGTCGCGCGGGATCGGGATCGGCTCCATCGTCGCATCGGGAAGCTCCTCCGCCAGGGCCATGCTCGACATGCGGTCCGCGTGCAGGGCCGAGATCGCCGGGAAGTAGTCGCGGACCATCCAGTAATCGCGCAATGGCTCGGGATCGAAGGCGACGATCGCGATGCGCCCGCGGGTTACCCGGCGCACCTCGGCCAGGCCGGCGGCGCGGTCGCGCCAGTGATGGACGGTGAGCACGGCCATCGCGGCGTCGAACGAGTCGTCCTCGAAGGGCAGCGACTCGGCGCCGGCCTGGACCGCCGGCCCGGCGCCCGGCGGGCGCCGGGCGATCATCTCCGCCGACGGCTCGACCGCGGTCACGCGGCGGCCGGCGGGCTCATAGGAGCCGGTGCCGGCGCCGACGTTGAGGATCGTCTCGGCCTCGCCGAGCGCCGCGTCGATCGCTGCCCCGATCCGCGGATCCGGGCGCCGCGTCTTCGCGTAGGAGCCGGCGTGCTCGTCGTAGATCGAGCCCGCCGCCGTCACTCGACCTCCAGCATCAGCGTCACCGGGCCGTCGTTGACGAGCGCCACGCCCATGCAGGCGCCGAAGACCCCCTTCTCGGCGCCCAGCCGCTCGCAGAAGCGCTCGTAGAGCGGCTCGGCGACCTCTCCCGGCGCCGCCCTCACGTAGCTCGGGCGGTTGCCACGGCGGGTGTCGCCGTAGAGGGTGAACTGGCTCACGCAGAGCACCTCGCGCTCGCCGAGCGGCTCGTTCATGCGGCCCTCGGCGTCGTCGAAGACGCGCAGCGCCCGCACCTTGTCGGCGAGGCGGTCGGCCTGCTCGGGGCCGTCGCCGTCGGCGACGCCGAGCAGGACGAGGAGGCCCGGCCCGATCTGCGCCACACGCTCGCCCTCGACGTCGACGGCGGCCTGGCTGACCCGTTGCGCCAATGCCCTCACCGGGTCAGCGTAATCTCGTCTGCGTGGAGACGCAGGTGACGGAGATGGGGGAGATGGTCTGCGCTCGCCACACGATCGCCGCCGGCTTCGACTCGGCGCCGCTCTACCGTGGCCTCCCCGACGACATGTGCCCGTGCGAGCACTGGTGCCACCTCGTCCGCGGCCGCCTCCGATACCGCTTCGCCGACGGCGGCGAGCTCGATGTCGAGGCGGGCGAGTCCTTCCACGTCCGCGCCGGCCACCTCGCCGAGGTGCTCGAGGACGCCGAGCTGATCGAGTTCACGCGCGCCGAGGAGTACCAGCGCAAGGCGTCCCACCTGGAGCGCCGTTAGGTGGCCTCGAACAGCGCGCAGCCCTCGATCGTCTGACATCCGCAGGCGGTCGCCGCGGCGAGCCAGCCTCGCATCGCCTCCGCTCGCGCGATCCTCAGCTGTGGTCGATTGCTGGGAATCCCGATCCCCGGGACCGGCTTTTTCGACCAGGCTCATAGCTCCGGCTAGCCACCGGGCCCAGTGGCGAACGAAGGAGAAGAGGCGTCGGCCGTGGATCAGCGGGTAGCGGAGGGAGATGAACGTTCATCCTCCCGCCGTCGACGTGCGTCGGCTCGCGGCCGTCGACATGCACGCACTGCGAGGAACCGATATCCGCCGCCGAGTGATCCTCGCCGAGTTCGTCCTCGGCACGATCGCCGGGATCGGCATCGGCATCTTCCTGCTGCTCTCAGCGGCGGGCGCCATCGGCTCGGCCCTCGGCGCCTGGGCGCTCGGTATCGGCGTCAACTACGTGCCGCTGGCGGTCCACGCGCTGAGCCTGCGCTCGCGGGCGCGGCTGCGGCGCGAGCTGTGCGGCGTCGACCTGCCGGCGGAGCTCCGGTACTACACCCGCGCCCAGCTCTGGGTCTTCGTGCCGCTCAGTTTCGTCTGGCTCGCGCTGCGCACGCCTCGCGGATAGGGGAGCGACGACGCGCTTGTCGAGGATCTCAAGCATCAACGGTGGCGATTGACGGATGCTCGGTCGCGGTTCCGGGTGGGGGTGGCGTGGATCTAGATATTCCGGACTCGCCGACCCATCAGGGGATCGACCGGATAGCCCAGGGAATCCCAGAACGATCCCGCCACCGCATCCTCGTGTGCGACCAAGGCGGTGACTCGCCTGGCGCCGCAGCCGCGGAGGTAATCCTCGCCTGCCCGCGTCAGCGCGGTAGCAACGCCGTCCCTGCGATGGCTGCCCTCTACGGCCAGGCGATACATGTTCCCTCGCCATCCGTCCCAGGCGGCGATCAGCGCACCCACGACCGCGCCGCTCTGTTCGGCCACGAGCAAGGCTGCCGGGGAGTCTGCGACCAGGCGCTCCAGGTCCTGGATGCGATCCGGGGTACTGGCGTGCTCGCTGCGCTCCCCCTCCCAGAGCGCCAACACTCCCGGAAGATCGCGCCTCTCACATCGACGTATGTCGATTCCTTTGCCCGCCAAGACGGCAGCATAGTCGCGCAATCGGGGACCCCCGGCTTGTCTGACCGGCGTACCGACTGACGCACGAGCCAAGCGGACTTCGGCACTCAGGAGAGGCCCAGAGCGCGAAAGCCCCGCCGGAGCGGGGCTTTCGTCTCATGCGGCTGAATGGAGTCGAACCATCACGGGTGTTTCCACCCACAAGGCCCTCAACCTTGCGCGTCTACCAGTTCCGCCACAGCCGCTCGCGGGCCGGGGATTCTAGATGCTCGGCGCCCGGAGGCCGTCCCTGGTTGCGGCCGTCCGCGGCAGCCGGTAGCCTCCGAACACGTGTTCGAACCAATATGAGGCTCGTCTCGCGGTCTGCCCGCGAGCGGGTGAGGAGGAACGGATTTGGACCTGGACCTGACCAAGAGGCAGAAGGAGATCTTCGACTTCATCGGCAAGTACGCCGCCAAGACCGGCTACCCGCCGACCGTGCGGGAGATCGGCAAAGCGGTGGGGCTGCACTCCTCCTCGACCGTGCATGCCCATCTCGCCAATCTCGAGAAGATCGGCCTGTTGCGCCGCGATCCCTCCAAACCGCGGGCGATCGAGCTGCTTTTCGACCGGGCCAAGAAGACGATCATGCCCGGCAAGGGCCTGCCGCTGGTCGGTAGCGTCGCCGCCGGCGAGCCGATCCTCGCCGAGGAGAACGTCGAGGAGTACATCGAGATCCCCGACGTGATCGGCGGCGAGGACGGCGATTACATCCTCCGCGTCCGCGGCGAGAGCATGAAGAACGCCGGGATCTTCGAGGGCGACTACGTCGTCGTCCGCCCCGCCGAGGACGCGGCGGAAGGCGAGATCGTCGTCGCCCTGATCGGCGAGGAGGCAACGGTCAAGCGCTACTACCGCGAAGCCGACCACGTCCGGCTGCAGCCCGAGAACGACGAGATGGAGCCGATCCGGACCACCGAGGCGCGCATTCTCGGCAAGGTCGTCGGCGTCTTCCGAAAGGTCTGACGGTCAGGGCCAGCGGCCCGACTCGATCAGGCGCTTGTAACGGCGCTGGCGTCGGCGCGCGTCGGCCATCGCCAGCGGCAGCAGGCGCAGCGCCAGCCGCGGGCTGACGTCGAAGAGGCGCAGCATCGGGCCGCGCCAGCGGGGCAGGACGACCACCGGGCGGGGGCGCTCGGTGAGGCGCCCGACGGCCGTCGCCACCGCCTCCGGCGTCAGCAGGCGCCCCGAGAACGAGCCCGCGGCGTCCGGGTCCTCGAGTCGGCCCTCGAGCATCGGCGTCCAGATCCCGTCGGGGCAGACGGCGCTCAGATCGATCTTGTCGTGCCCGGCGCGTCGCAGGTCGAAGAGCGTCCCCAGCGTGAAGGCCATCGCCGCGTGCTTGCTCGCCGAGTAGGCGACCTCGCCGGGCGCCGCGACCAGGCCGGCGAGGGAGATGACGTTGATCACCTGTCCGGCCCCGGCCTCGGTCATCCGCTCGAGCGCGGCGACCGTGCCGTTCATCGTGCCCACGGCATTGACCTCGAACATCGCCCGCCGCTGCTCCTCGCTCTGCTCCCAGGAGTTCCCGGTGATCAGGACCCCGGCGTTGTTGACCCAGAGGTCGAGCGAGCCGCTGCGCGAGATCGCGGACGAGGCGGCGGCCCGGCACGCTTCCTGGTCGCGCACGTCGAGAGCCATCGAGGTGGTGCCGACGCCGATCGCGGCCGCCGTCTCCGCGGCCGCGTCGGGGTCGACGTCGGTGGCGAGCACGATGAACCCGCGGCCGGCGAGCTCGACCGCGATCGCCCGCCCCAGGCCGCTTCCCGCGCCCGTCACCACCGCTGCCGCCATCCGCTCAGGATATTCGATGCGATTGCAACGAGGGCGCCGCCAACCGCTCTGGCTTGCGGGCTGGCGCTCACCGGCTACGATCATGGGGCGGGCCGAGCGACCGCGGGGGGAGAGAAAACCCCTCGAGGAAAGTCCGGACACCGAAGGGCGAGGCGGTGGGTAACGCCCACCCGGGGAAACCCGCGGGAAAGTGCCACAGAAACATACGGCCGATGGCGCGGCTGCACGTGCGTCGCGCACAGGCAAAGGTGAAATGGTGCGGTAAGAGCGCACCGGCGTCGCGGTGACGCGGCGGCCAGGCAAACCCCGCCCGGTGCAAGGCCAAGCAGGACCGTCGACCCTGCCCGGCGAGGTCCAGGTAGGCCGCATAGATAGATGGCCGCTCAAGACAGGATCCGGCTTACAGGCCCGCTAAAGGAGAGGCCCCGCGAGGGGCCTCTCCCACTTTCCGGACCATGTCACGGTTTTCTGTCTTAGCGTTTGCTAACGTGCCGCTCTTCGCTGAGTCGCCGCTCCCAATAGGGGCGGAGATCGGGGGACCCAATCCGTTGGGGCGAATCGCAGGCATCTGCCGCGTAGCGCAGCTCTTACAGCGCGAGCCCGTCAGCTAACCCC
Organism: uncultured Solirubrobacterales bacterium; assembly: GCA_963727615.1. Classification (GTDB taxonomy): domain Bacteria; phylum Actinomycetota; class Thermoleophilia; order Solirubrobacterales; family 70-9; genus VRUE01. The sequence continues at coordinate 131,870 of CAVSHD010000004.1, read as the reverse complement.
GTAAGCGTCGTGAAGAGATGATCGAGGCAGGCACGAAAAGCAGAGCTGTCCCCGGCGCGCGACTCGCGGCGCTGGTCGGCCTCTGCGCGCTGCTGGGCATGGTGCTCGCGCTTCCGGCCCGCGCCGAAACCGGCGGCGCCTCCACCGTCGCCTCGACCGATGCCGAGAGCGGTCACGGGATCGCCTTCACCGCCTTCCGCCGCGGCGGGGCGACCTGGTATGGCCCCGGCTTCTACGGAAAGCGGACCGCCTGCGGGCAGACCCTGCGGCCGGGGACGCTCGGCGTCGCCCACCGCAACCTCCCCTGCGGGACCGCCGTCAAGTTCGCCTACCACGGCCACCAGGTGGTGACCCGCGTGATCGACCGCGGCCCCTACTCCAGGGGCTACTCCTGGGACCTCACCAACGGCGCCCGGGAAGCGCTCGGGTTCGAAGGCTCCGGCCGCATCCGCTTCGCGATCGCCGTCCACTTCGCCCGCCACTCGGCGCGGCGCTAGGCCGGGCGCCGCTACAAAGCGGCCTCGCGGGTGTTTTACGGCCGTCGGGGCGGCTAGTCTGCGCTCCCGTCGTACCTGACCGAATGGACGAGAGGAGCAAGGGCATGTCGCCGTTTTCACGTGGATCTGATCGGGGCCTCAGCGGGCGCGCACGCCGCCGGGCCGCCTTCGCCACGGTGGTGGTCGGATGCCTGACGCTCGCCGTCGCGCTGCTCGGTTCGAGCGCCGGCGCGGCGACCACCTCGAAGACGACCGTCGTCCTCGGCTCGACCGCGACCCAGCCGGATCCCTCCTGCCCGGGCCTGCCCTGCCAGGCGGTCGGCAGCGTCACCGGCTTCCAGGTCAGCAACAACCAGACCCGGCTGCCGTTCCGGGTTGCCCGCAAGGGCAAGGTCAAGGCGTGGACCCTGACCCTGGCGCAGCCGACGAACAGCCAGCGCTCCTTCTTCAATGGGTTCTTCGGGACGCCGCCGGAGGCGCGCCTGGCGATCCTGCGCCGGGTGGCCGGGACCAACCCGCCCCGTTACAACCTGCGCAGCCAGGGCTCGATCCACGTGCTCAGCCCCTACCTCGGCCAGACGGTGAAGTTCGGCGCCTCGCTCAGGGTCCAGAAGGGCGACATCATCGGGATAACGGTGCCGACCTGGGCGCCGGCGTTCTCGCAGGGGCTCGCCGCCGGCAACGTCTGGCGCGCCAGCCGCGAGCCCGGCAGGTGCACGAACTCGACCGACGTCCGTCAGGGCCGGCCCCAGCAGAGGGTCGGCAAACGGGCCACCTACGGCTGTAAGTACACGACGGCACGACTTCTCTACACGGCCACCGTCGTCGAGGACTGACGCGGCCTGACCGGCGCATCTCTGCGTCCTCGGTCGCTCGCGTGCGTCCGCACGCGTCGCTCCGTGCGTCCTTGACCTGCTTGGCCGGGCCGCGTCAGGCCGACCGCGAATAGCCCGGCGACCGCGCGGCGACCCCCGATCCCCCTCCGCTACGCCGCGTTCGGCAGAACCCGCGGCGTCGCCTGGTCTTTGGGCAGCGCCGCGGCGCCGGCGATCAGGCTCTGGAACTCGTTCAGCGCCAGGTGGCCCAGCGCCTCGAGGATCTCCTCTTCGCTCCAGCCGATCTCCATCGCCTCCTCGTGGAGGTGATGGGGGGGCGGCCGTCGGCCTCGAGCGTCGCCTTCAGGTAGGTGAGCAGCGCCGCCTCCTTGGGGTCGCCGGACTCGAAGCTGCGTGCCCTGGAGACCTCGTCGAGGCCGAGGCCGGCGCGGCGCGCCGACTTCGCGTGCTGGGCGATGCTGTAGTTGTCGTCGCGATGCTCGGCGACGGCGAGCGCGATCCGCTCGCGTGTCGCCTGGGGGAGGACTCCGCTGCGCAGCTCGGAGCGCATCCGGGTGTAAGCGCGAAGGACGGCGGGCGAACCGGCCATCACGCCCACGAACTTGGTCACCGCGCCACCGGAGGCCTGGATCGTTTTGATCAGGGGGGCGCTGTCGTCGGGGGCGGTCAGCTCGTCGTGGATCTGAAACCTGCTCACATCGGTTTTTACTGTCACGTCGAATCCTGCTTTCGGCTCTCGGTGTCGCGCATTCGGCTTTACAGAGCCTTTACGCAGCCTTTACTTTACTTTAGGCCAATAACTTACTTGAAGTAAGTTATACCGGCTTCCGGCGCCACTCGCAAGCTCGTGCCGGTGCATTTGTCTACCCGTTGGTCCGGCGATTATCACCTCTCCCCTTCACCCCCCTGGACCCCGTCGCCCCAGTTCGCCTATCGTGCGCCCCTTCGCAGAGACGATTGAAGGAGAAGCGGCATGGCCGAGCAACCGAAGAGCGCAAAGGACGTCATCGAGATCGTCAAGGAGCATGGCGTCCGCTTCGTGAGGCTCTGGTTCACCGACGTTCTCGGGCAGCTGAAGAGCTTCTCGATCAACGCCGCCGAGCTCGAGGACGCCTTCGACGGTGGCATGGGCTTCGACGGCTCCTCGATCACCGGCTTCAACCCGATCGAGGAGTCGGACATGATCGCGATGCCGGACCCCTCCACCTTCGATCTGATCCCCTGGCGGCCCGAGGAGGAGAACTCCGTGGCCCGCATGTTCTGCGACATCCGGGTTCCCGGCGGCGAAGCCTACGAGGGCGACCCTCGCTGGATACTTCAGAGGGCGCTGAAGCGGGCCGAGGAGCTCGGCTTCGACGCCTACAACGTCGGCCCCGAGCTCGAGTTCTTCTACTTCCGCTCGGCAAAGCCCGAGAACGGCGTGCCCGAGGTCCTCGACGAGGGCGGCTACTTCGACCTGACCACCCTCGACGCGGGCTCCGACGTGCGTCGCGACACCGTCCTCGCCCTCGAGAAGCTCGGCATCCACGTCGAGTACACACACCACGAGGTGGGGCCATCTCAGCACGAGGTCGACATGCGCTACAAGAACGCGCTCGAGATGGCCGACGACTGCATGACCTACCGGATCGTCGTCAAGGAGTACGCGATGAAATACGGCTGGCATGCGACCTTCATGCCGAAGCCGCTGTTCGGCGAGAACGGATCCGGCATGCACGTCCACCAGAGCCTCACGAAAGATGGCAAGAACGCCTTCTTCGACGCCGACGACCAGTACTTCCTCTCGCCGACCGCGAAGGCGTTCATCGCCGGCCAGCTCAAGCACGCGCGCGAGATCTCGCCGCTCTTCGCCCAATGGGTCAACTCCTACAAGCGGCTGGTTCCCGGCTACGAGGCGCCCGTCTACCTGGCCTGGTCGCGCCGCAACCGCTCGGCGCTGATCCGGGTGCCGCTCTACCACCCCGGCAAGGAGGGAGCGACGCGGGCCGAGCTGCGCTGCCCCGACCCGGCCTGCAACCCATACCTCTGCTTCGCGGGCATGCTGCAGGCGGGCCTCGAGGGGGTCGAAAAGGGCTACGAGCTGCCCGAGCCGATGGAGCAGAACCTCTACCACCTCTCCCAGGAGGAGCTCTCCCACCAGGGCATCGAGCAGCTGCCGGCGACGCTCGGCGAGGCGATCGAGGTCGCCGCCGACTCCGAGCTCGTCCTCCGCACGCTCGGCGAGCACACCTTCCGTCGCTTCATCGAGATCAAGCGGCAGGAATGGGACGAGTACCGGGTCCAGGTGACGCCGTACGAGGTCGAGAACTTCCTGCCCGTTCTCTGAGCGCCGGTCCGGCGTGCGGGTCCTGACGCGGGGCGCCCCCGGCGCGCGGGTCCCGTCACGGCATGAGGGGGGCCTGCGGGCGGGCGCGAACTGACGTCCGTTCTCGGCCCCCCTCATCCCGCGCCACCCGCGCGAGGGGCGCCCAGCGCAGGATCAAGTCCGGTTCGGGTCTCCGGCGTCTAGCTATCGGAGCTTGGTGTGGGAGCTGATGGTGCGGCCGCGTCCCCCTGCTTCGAGAGGGATGAGGGCCACCAGAAATCGTCGCCGACGGTCAGGGCGATCGCGGGGACGAGGACGCTGCGGACCAGGAAGGTGTCGAGGAGGACGCCGAAGGCGACGACGAAGCCGAGCTCGGTGAGGAAGGTGAGGGGGAGGACGGCGAGCACCGAGAAGGTGCCGGCGAGGACGATCCCGGCGCTGGTGATCACGGCGCCGGTGACGGCCAGCGCCCGCAGGACTCCCTGCTCGGAGCCGTGCCGGATCGTCTCCTCGCGAGCGCGGGCGATCAGGAAGATGTTGTAGTCGACCCCGAGCGCGACCAGGAAGACGAAGGCGAAGAGCGGCAGGGACGGGTCCGAGCCGGGGAAGTCGAAGATGAATTCGAAGGCGAAGTAGCCGACCCCGAGCGCCGCCAGGTAGCTGAGGATCACCGTCCCGACGAGGATCGCCGGGGCGACGACGGCGCGCAGCAGGCCGATCAGGATCAGGAAGACGACGAGCAGGATCAGCGGTGGGATTACGGTCGAGTCCCATCGAGCCGCGTCGCGGACGTCGAATTCGACCGCCGTCGGCCCGCCGACGAGGGTCGCCGGCGCAACCGCGTGGGTCGCGGCGCGGATCGGATCGACCAGGTCGAAGGCGTCGGTCGAGTACGGGTTCGGTTCGAGGGTCGCCTGGAGGAGGATGCCCGCCGGCCCGGTGGCCACGGGGCGCGACACCGCCTCGACTCCGTCGACCTGGCTCACGGCCGCCCGCACTTCCGGGAGCTGGGCACGGTCCTTGACGACGATGTCGGTGAGCGCCGTCGTGCCCGAGGGGAAGCTCCTGTTGAGCAAATGCTGGCCTTCGACCGATTCGACTTCGGAGCGGTAGGTGTCTTCGCTGGTCAGTTCGGTCGAGAAGAAGGCGAGCCCACAGCAGAGGACGAGCAGGATCGCGATCGAGCCGCCCATGATCCGCCGCGGCGAAACGGCGACCCGCCGGCCGACCCGCGCCCAGAGCCCGTGCGTCGCGTCAGCCGCTCTCTCGCGCCCGTGGCGGCGGATCTCGTAGGGGGTGAAGAAGCGGCGGTCGAGGGGGCCGACGATCAGCGAGGGGAAGCGCCGCAGGGTGACGATCCGCAGGATCCAGTTGAGCAGGACGAGCGGCAGGAGGACGAGGACGAGGATCGAGGCGAGCACTACCCGCAGCAGGGCGCCGACGCTCGAGCCCTCGACGATTCCTCGCCGGGCCCGCTCCGAGACCGATCCATCCCCCGGCGCCGTCTCCTCGGTGTGGGGAACGAAGGGCCAGAAGGCGCGGCGGCCGAAGATCGTCAGCAGCGCCGGCAGCAGGGTGAGGCTGGAGAGGGCCGCGCAGGCGATCCCCATCGCCGCGATCGGGCCGAGCCCCGAGGTGCCGTTGACGCGGGCGACCAGCAGGCAGAGCAGGGCGGCGATCACGGTCGCCGCGGAGGCGAAGATCGCCGGGCCGGCCGAGCGCAGCGCGGTCCGCATCGCCTCGTGCTTGTCGACGGTCTTGTGGAGCTCCTCGCGGTAGCGGGAGACGAGCAGCAGGGCGTAGTCGGTTCCCGCCCCGAGCACGAGCACCGACATGATCGAGCTCGACTGCCCGTTGACCGTGACGCCGAGCTGGGTCAGGCCATAGCCGAGCGAGCGCGAGAGGGTCTCGGCGAAGAGCACCGAGACCAGCGGGATCAGGAAGAACATCGGCGAGCGGTAGATCACGATCAGGAGGAAGATCACGAGGCTGACCGCGGCCAGCAGCAGGGTCCCGTTGATGCCTTCGAAGACTTCGATCGCGTCGGCGGAGAAGCCCGCCCCGCCGGTGATCTTCGCCTGCAGGCCGCCTTCGTCCGTGATCTGTTCGCGCCAGTACTTGACCGGGTCGACGATTCGTTCGCCCTCGCCGTTGCCCTTGATGTAGGCGCTGAGGATCGCCGCCTTGCCGTCCCGGGAGCAGACCGGGCCGACGAAGGGTTCGTAGCCGGGGGGCTGGCCGGGCGCCTCTGTGACCGGCGTGCCGCAACCTGCCGGCGCCCCCGCGGGGACCGCGCCGGAGCGATTCTCGGGGGCGTGTCGCTCGCCGCCCGAGGCCGCCGTCGCCCCGTCCGGGACGACCCCCGGGAAGCGCTTCGCGGTCATCCCTTCCACGTCTTCGACGATCGTTCGGAAGTCGGTCGCGGTCAGACCGGAGGAGCGGCGATAGATGATCACCGCCGGGGCGATTTCGCCGTTCTGGAGCGACTCGGTCGCCTTCAGCGCCTTGGTCGATTCGGCGCCGCCGGGGAGGTAGGAGGTCGCCTCGTTGCTTTCCGCTTCTTCGAACTTCCCGGGCAGGTTGGCGATGCCGCCGGCGATGAAGATCGCGACGAACCAGACGGCGAAGACGACCCACTTGGCGCGGCGTCCGGCCGCGAGGGATAAGGCTGAGGCGCTCATCGGAGCCGATGCTTATCAGAGCAGGGCGAGGAGTTCGTTCACCTCGCCCACCGGCTCCCGGCAGGCGAAGCGCTCGCACACATATGCGGTCGCCCGGCCCCCGGGTGCGGGCCGCTCGGCGAGCAGGGGAGGGGTGGCGCTGCCCTCGGGGCCGCCGGCGAGGACGAGGTGGGGGCGCAGCCCGGCCCGCACGGCGTCGGCGAGCTCGCCGAGCCGCTCGCCGACCAGGGCGACCTCGACCGTCGGCGCAAGCCGGAAGTCGAGCGCCCGCAGCATGTGGGCGAAGGCCTCGGGGTGGCGGGCGGCGGGGGCGCCGAAGAGCCGCAGCGCGCCCTCGGCCCACTCCTCGTAGGAGCGCTCGCCGCTGAGGGCGTTGAGCCGCAGCAGGCCGAGGGCCGCCGAGCTGTTGCCCGAGGGGATCGGGTGGTCGCCGATCTCCTTGCGGCGGGCGATCAACTGCTCGTGGTCGGAGGAGGTGGAGAAGAAGCCGCCCCGCTCGGGGTCGCCGAAGCGGGCGATCGTCGTCTCGGCGAGCGCCTCGGCCTCCTCGTACCAGCGCTGCTCGAAGGTCGCTTCGTAGAGCGTCAGCAGCGCCTCGAGCAGGAATGCGTGGTCCTCGAGGTAGGCGTTCAGGCGCGCCTCCCCGTCCTTGTAGGTGCGCCGTAGGCGCCCCTCGCCGTCGCGCATCCGCTCGAGCACGAGCTCGGCGCAGTCGCGGGCCGCTTCGAGGTACTCGTCGCGGCCGAGGGCTCCGCCCGCATCGGCAAGGGCGGCGATCGCCAGGGCGTTCCAGGACGCGATCCGCTTGTCGTCGAGGCTCGGCCGCACGCGCTCCTCGCGGGCCTCGAGCAGGGCACGGCGCGCCCCGGCGAGGCCGGCAGGCTCGGCGCCGTCCGCGCCGGCGGCGAGGTGAAGGACGCTGGCGCCCTCGAAGTTGCCCTGCTCGGTCACCCCGTAGAGCTCGGCGATCGCGGCGGCCTCGCCGCCGAGCACCTGCTCGAGCTGGGCGGGGGTCCAGACGTAGAAGCGGCCCTCGATGCCCTCGGAGTCGGCGTCGAGCGCCGAGTAGAAGCCGCCCTCGGGCCCGCGCATCTCGCGAAGAATCCAATCGAGCGTCTCCTCGCAGACGCGGCGGTAGCGCTCGTGGCCGAGCGCCTGGTGGCCGTGCAGGTAGGCGCGGGCGAGGAGCGCGTTGTCGTAGAGCATCTTCTCGAAGTGGGGGACGAGCCAGGCGGCGTCGACCGAGTAGCGGCAGAAGCCGCCCCCGACCTGGTCGTAGATCCCCCCCGCCATCATCGCGTCCAGGGTCCGCTCGACCACCTCGAGCCCGGGGCCCTGCCCGCGGGCCAAGAGCAGCTCCAGCGCCGATGCCGGTGGAAACTTGGGGGCGCCCCCGAACCCTCCGTTGACAGGGTCGGCGGCGGCCAGCAGGCGCTCGACGGCGCCGTCGAGCAGCTCCGCGCCCGGCCCCTCGCCGGCCGGCTCGACCCGCCCGATCGCGCCCAGCCGCTCACGCGTCTCCGCTGCCCGCTCGCGGATCTCCTCCCGTTTGCCGGCAAACGCCTCGACCACGGCCTCCATCACCATCCGGAAGCTCGGCATCCCCCGGCCCTCGTCTGGTGGGAAGTAGGTGCCGCCGTAGAAGGGGACGCCGTCGGGGTCGAGGAAGACGGTCATCGGCCAGCCGCCCTGGCCGCTGAAGGCCTGCACCGCCTCCATGTAGATCGCGTCGACGTCGGGCCGCTCCTCGCGGTCGACCTTGACGTTGACGAAGTGCTCGTTCATGAAGGCGGCGGTCTCGGGGTCCTCGAAGGACTCCCGCTCCATCACGTGGCACCAGTGGCAGGCCGAGTAGCCGACCGAGAGCAGGATCGGGCGATCCTCGTCGCGGGCCCGGCCCAGGGCCTCCTCTCCCCAGGGAAGCCAGTCGACCGGGTTGGAGCTGTGTTGCAATAGATACGGGCTTGTCTCACGGGCGAGGCGGTTGGCCATCGTCCCAGCCTACTTTTCGTTCGTCGCGGGTCAGCGAAAGTGGGACGGGATCGGTCGAAACTCCCGCTCCAATCGGTTCTGGCAAGCGGAAAGCTCTACGGTCCCGGGATGCCCGAGGAGCGACTTCCGACCGCGAGCGACCCGCCGATCTCGGCCGTCCTCGAGAAGCTCGAGGACGGCGACAGGAAAGTCATTCTCGACGCCCTCGCGCGGGCCGAGAAGACCGAGGCCGAGCTGCGCTACCTGGCCGACCACGACCCCCTCACCGGGCTCCTCGACCGGCGCCGGTTTCGCGCCGAGCTCGACGGCTACGTCTCGTTCAGCGCCCGCTATGGCGGCCAGGGCGCGGTGATGATCATCGACATCGACGGCCTCAAGGCCGTCAACGACAGCCTCGGGCATCACGCCGGCGACAACCTGATCCGCCTGATCGGGAAGACCCTGCGCGAGCGCGTGCGGACGACCGACATCGTCGCTCGCCTCTCCGGTGACGAGCTCGCCGTGCTGATGCCGCAGACCGATGTCGAGGGTGCTCTGCAGCTCGGCGAAAACCTGCGAGCCCAGGTCGCCGAGTCGGCGCGGCCGGCGCCGGAGGCGGACCCGGTGACGATCAGCGTCGGCATCGCGATGTTCGGCTCGGAGCAGAGCGGCGGCTCCGAAGCGGTCCTGATCGCGGCCGACGAGGCGATGTACCGGGCAAAGGAGGACGGCCGCAACCAGATCTCCCTGTACCGCAGCGCCGATAAGGGGGCGCGCCAGGCCTGGCGCCGGCAGACGACCACGGCGAGGATCCGCGACGCGCTCACCCACGACCGCCTCAGCCTTCACTCCCAGCCGATCCGCAACCTCTCCTCGGGCGGGATCGAGCGCTACGAGCTGCTCCTGCGGATGACCGGGGAGGACGGCGACCTGCTGCCCGCGTCCGCCTTCATCGAGGCGGCGGAACGCTCGGGGATGATCCAGGAGCTCGACCGCTGGGTCGTCACGCGGGCGCTCGAGGTGCTCGGCGAGCGGGAGCGCGAGGGCGCCCCCGTCTCGCTCCACGTCAACCTCTCGGGAGCCTCGCTCTCCGACATCTCGGTGCTCGAGTTCATCGAGCGCCGGCTCGACGAAGGCGACGGCGACCCGGCCCGCTGCACCTTCGAGATCACGGCGGCGGCGAACATCGGCGACTACGCCCGCGCCGGCGGCTTCGCCGACCGGCTCTCGGAGTTCGGCTGCCAGGTCGCGATCGACGACTACGGCTCCGGCTTCGGGCCCTTCCACTACCTCAAACAGCTGCCCTTCGACCTGATCAAGATCGACGGCGCCTTCGTCCGCGACATGGCCAGCAACGACGCCGACCAGCTCACGGTCCAGGCGATCGTGCAGATCGCCCGCGGGCTCGGCAAGACGACGATCGCCGAGTACGTGCAGGATGAGGTCACCGAACGGATGCTGCGCCAGTACGGCGTCGACATGGCCCAGGGATTCCACCTGGGGAGGCCGGTGGCCCTGGCCGAGGGCCTAGCGGCCTGAGATTCTCCCCAGCGTCCGGGACCTGAGGTTGAGCGCGCCGATCATCGCCCTTTCCCGAATCGACCCGGTCGGCGGCAGGGCACCGAGTTGTTGCGCCATCTGGGCGCCGTTCAGGAAGGCGTCATTGCGGACGATCCTGCCGCCGCGGACGGTGAGCACGTCGCAACCGGCGAGGTCGACCTTGGCGCCGTTTGCGACCAGGCCCTCGAAGCGGCCCTCGCCGTCGAAGGTCCCGGTCAGATGCCAGTGGACGGCGACCTTCTCGCCGTTCGCCATCACGTCGACGACCTCGAACCGAAGGTCCGGCATCGCCTGGAATGCGTTCGCAAACCACTCGCGCACCTCGTCGGGGCCGTGCAGGGACGTCAGGCCGTGCAGCTCGTCGACGCCGTCGGGCGCCCAGAAGGCCGCCATCCCGGCGGCGTCCCGGGCGGTGACGGCGCCGAAGTAGCCGCGGGCGACGTCGGCGGCCTCGCTCTCGCCCACCCGGCTCGTCGTCGTCCCCAGTTCTTCGGCTGCGGTGGGCACGTCCCGATCCTAGCTCGTGACGTCGCGGGCGAAGGCCTCGAAGGCGTCCAGGTAGCGGCGGCGGTCCGCCTCGCCGTGGGCGATCGAGAGCGTCCACTCCTCCTCGGTGCCCGGGGTCATGAAGATGCCGTGGTTCATGTGGTAGAGCCATGCCAGGGTCGAGAGGTCGTCGTCGACCTTGGTCAGATAGTCGCGGTACTCGTACATCCGCTCCGGCGAGAAGATCACGCAGCCCTTGGCGCCCAGCCCCTCGGTGTAGGCGGGCAGGCCGTGGGCGTCGATGATCCTCTGACAGCCGTCGAGCAGCTCCCGGTTGGCGGCCTCCAGCTCGGGGTAGACGTCGTCGGTGAGGACCTCGGTGAGCGTCGCCTCGGCGGCCGCCATCACCAGCGGGTTGCCGTTGAAGGTCCCGTACTGCTTGACCGTGCCGTCGGCGACGATCGCGGCGAGCTCGGCGGTCATGCCGATCGCGCCGCCCGGGTAGCCGCCGCAGCTCGCCTTGGCGAGGGTGATCATGTCCGGGACGACGCCGAAGCGGGCGGTGGCGCCGCCGGCGGCGATCGTGCAGCCGGTCTTGACCTCGTCGAAGATCAGCTTCACGCCGTGCGCGGCGGTCAGCTCGCGGACCCGCTCGAGGTAGCCCTCGCGGGGCGGGATGATGTTGATGTTCATCATCGCCGGCTCCATGATCAGCCCGGCGACCTCGTCCCCGATCTTGTCGAGCACGCTCTCCAGGGCGTCGGCGTCGTTGAAGGGGACGGCACGGGTCAGCTCCGTCATCGCCCGCGGCGTGCCGCCGCCGTAGGGGACGCTGATCGGGTCGTCGCGGGCGCCGAGCGCCTCCAGCGGCGGGTAGACGGAGACCATCACCGAGTCGTGGTGGCCGTGATAGGAGCCCTCGATCTTGAGCAGCAGATCGCGGCCGGTGGCGCCGCGGGCGAGGTGGACCGCGTCCATCGTCGCCTCCGTGCCGGAGTTGTTGAAGCGCCACTGGGGCAGGCCGAAGCGCCGCACGAGCTCCTCGGAAACGGCGATCGAGCCGTCGGTGGGGGCTGCGAAGTGAGTGCCGCGGTCCACCTGGGCCTTGACCGCCGCGCCGACCGTCGGGTTCGCGTGGCCGATGCACATCACGCCGAAGCCGTTGTGGAAGTCGACGTACTCGTTGCCGTCGACGTCCCAGACCCGGCTGCCCTCGCCGCGGTCGATGTAGACGGGCCAGGGATCGTTTTCCTGGAAGGAGGAGGGGACCCCTCCGGGCATCGACTTCACCGCCCGCTGGAAGGTCTCGGCCGAGCGCCCGGTCCTGTTCCTGAACTGCTCCTGCTGTGCCTCGGTCAGGGAGGCGAGCAGCTTGCGGTCGATCTCAGCCATCGACCAACTCTAGCCGCCACGGGGACCCGCGGCGGAGCCTCCGTGCCTACTCGAACTTGTCGAACGCCCCTTGGATCACGACCCCCGGCTTGTCGCACGGTTCCTGTTCGGGGAAGTGGTGGCTGGAGTCGACCTTGAGCGTGTAGCGGGGACCGCGCACGACCTCGAGGTCCCATTTCATCGCTCCGTTGCCTCCGAAGAGGGAGATGCTCGCGCCGGAGACGAACGAGGTGTCGGTGGCGGTCGCCGCTGCCGGCGGGGTCTGGAAGAGGGCCCCGATGCACGTGTCGTTGCCCTGGAGCGCGACGCTGGCCTGCGTCCCGCCGGCTGAGATCACCATGACTATCCCCTTCGACGTGTCTTCGTAGGTGCCGACCGGGGGAGGCCAGTCGGAGGCGGCCCGGGGCGCCGGGGTCGGGGTCGGGGTCGTCGGCTGCGGCGTCGCTTTCGGGGAGCCCTTGCCCTTCTTCCTTGGCGGAGGCCTGGGCGTTGCCGGCCCTAATTCGCGCAGCTCGGCGCGTCTGATCTTGCCGCTGTTGGTCTTCGGCAGCTCGGCGGCGAACTCGACGATGCGCGGGTACTTGTAGGGCGCGGTCTGCGATTTGACGTGCTCCTGGAGCTCCGCGGCAAGCCGCTCGGAGGGGCCGGCGTCGTCGCGCAGGACGACGATCGCGCGGACGACCGAGCCGCGCTCCGGGTCGGGAGCCGCGACCGCCGCGGCCTCGGCGACGGCGGGGTGGGAGACGAGCGCCGACTCGACCTCGAAGGGCCCGATCCGGTAGCCGGAGGAGAGGATCAGGTCGTCGCCGCGGCCCTCGAACCAGAGGTATCCGTCGCCGTCCTGGCGCACCCGGTCGCCGGTTTGCCACCACTCGCCCGCGACCGGGTCGGCGCCGTCGAGATAGCGGTCGAAGAAGGTCGGGGAGGAGGCTGGCTTGAGCTGAAGCTCGCCCTCGACGATCCGCGTTTCGATCCCCGGCAGCGGGCGACCCATCGAGCCGTCGTGGCTCGGGTCGTCATCCCCGGGGCGCATGCCGCTGATCGCGCCGGTCTCGGTCTGGCCGTAGCCGTCGGCGATCGGCAGGCCGAGGCGCTCGCGGAAGAGCCGGATCACGTCAGGCTCGATCGGCTCGCCGGCGGAGACCAGGCGGCGCAGCGACGGAGACCGGGCGCGAGCTCGCCGCGCTTGGCGAGCATCCGGTACTCGGTCGGCGCCTGGCAGAGCACGTTGACGCCCAGCTCCTCGCAGAGCCGCAGCCGCTCGGCGGGGTCGAAGCGCCCGTCGTGGAGGACGGCGACGGCGCCCATAGCCCAGGGAGCGATGAAGGCGTTGCGGGTCGACTTCGACCAGCCGGGCGCCGCCGTGCACCAGGCGACGTCGCCGTCGCGGGCGCCGAACCAGTGCTCGGCCTGGAGCGCCTGGCCGCCGAGGTAGCGCTGCGGGTAGACGACCCCGCGGGGGTCGCCGGTGGTGCCCGAGGTGAAGACGATCGCCGCCGGGTCGCTCGGGGTCGAGGCCCGACGATCGCCGCCGGCGTCTCCTGGTCGCAGGTCCTCGTCGAAGACCGCGGCGAGGTCGTCCATGTCCATGTAGGGGATGCCGTCGGGCAGCTCGCCCAGGTAGCGGGCCTCGCCGACGCAGAGCTTCGGGTCGGCGGCGCGCGCCCGGTGCTCGAGGTCCTTGCGCCGCAGCTGCGGGTTGCAGGGCAGGGCGACGGCGCCCATCCGCCAGCAGGCGAGCATCGTCAGCACCCACTCGGGCCGGCTGCCGACCAGGGTCATCACCACGTCGCCGCGTCGCACGCCGCGGGCCGCGAACGCCCCGGAGAGCCCCGCCGAGCGGGCGAACAGCTCGCCGAAGTGATGGACCCGCCGCGTCCCGTCGGCGGCGACCTCGATCAGCGCCGGCCGCGCCGAGGGAAACCGTTCGACCACGTCCTCGATGAAGTTCACGGCGCGCGCAGTCTGCCGCAACCCGTGCCGAGGAGCCGGGTGGGGCTCAGGCCTCGGAGAAGCCGAAGCGCTGCTGGAGGCGGCGCAGGGGCCGGGGCGCCCACCAGTTCCACTCGCCGAGCAGGCGCATCAGCGAGGGGACGAGGAGGGCGCGGACGATCGTCGCGTCGAGCAGGACGCCGACCGCGACGCCGACCGCGATCTGCTTCATGAAGAAGACGGTGCTGACCCCGAAGGCGAGGAAGACGACGGCGATCATCACCGCGGCGGCGGTGATCACCCGGCCGGTCCGGCCGATCCCGATCGCCACCGCCTCCTCGTTGCTCCTGCCGAGGTCGTGCTGCTCCTTGATCCGGGCCATGACCAGGACCGCGTAGTCGGTGGCGAGGCCGAAGATGATCGCGAAGAGGAAGACGAGGCTGGTCACCTCGACCGCGCTCGGGCCGGTGTAGTCGAAGAGCCCGTCGAGCCAGCCCTCCTGGAAGGCGAGGACGACGATCCCGAGGGTCGCGCCCAGGGTCATCGCGTTCATCAGCAGCGTCTTGAGCGGCAGCAGCACCGAGCCGGTCAGCAGGAAGAGGATCAGCAGGGTGGTCGCGGCGACGATCGCGACGACGAGCGGCGCGTGGTCGGCGAGGCTCTGCTTCTGGTCGATGAAGCCGGCGGTGTTGCCGGAGACGAGCGCGGCCGTCGCCGCCGGGGTCGGCAGCGTCGCGGATCGCGCTGACGGCGTCCTGCGCGGCGCCGGCGGTCGCCGGGTCGGCGAGGGCGAAGTTGGCGTAGGCGACCCGCTCCGCGGCGCGGACGAACGGGGTGCCGCGGACGACGCCCGGCGACGCCCAGGCACGTTTCGGCGGAAGGCGGCCAGCTGCGCGGGCGCGGCCGCGCCCGTCGACGGTCACCGTCGACCGCCTCGGTCACGTCGCGCGGGTAGTGCGCTTCGACGTAGCTGTTGGCCGTGTAGGCGGGCTTGCCTGTGCGGGACGAAGTCCGAGTTGGGCCCGGTCAGAGTCGTGAAGATCAGCGGCGTCGGCGGCGGCGAGCAGGAGGGCCGAGCTGGCGAGGGCGACGGCGACCGGGCGGCGCATGACGCCGCGCGCCAGGCGGTACCAGCCGTCCGACTCGGCGGAGACCGAGGCGCCGCGGCGGATCGAGAGGGCGTCGATCCTGGTTCCGAGGAGGGCCAGCATCGAGGGGACGAGGAGGATCGCGACGATCGCCGAGAGCAGCCCGACTGAGGCGCCGGCGACGGCGATCGAGTAGAGGAAGCGCTGCGGCATGAAGGCGAGTGCCGCCAGTGCCGAGGCGACCGTGAGCCCGGAGAAGAAGGCGGTGCGGCCGGCGGTGGTGACCATGCGCCGGTGCGCCTCCCGGGTCGCTCCCTCGCGGCTCGATCTCCTCCCGGTACCTGGAGACCATCAGCAGCGCGTAGTCGACCGCGAGGCCGAGGCTGAGCGCCGGTGGCGATGTTGAGGGCGAAGATCGAGGTGTCGACGAACAGCGACATGATCCGCAGCAGGAGGAGCGTGCCGACGATCGAGATGCCGCCGATCAGCAGCGGGATCGCCGGCGGCGACGACGCCACGGAAGACGAGCAGGAGGAGCAGCGCCAGGACCGGGAAGGCGATCAGCTCGGCCTTGGTGAGGTCTGATTTGGTCTGGTCGTTGACCTCGTTGAAGCTCGGCGCGTAGCCTCCCGTCGAGACGTCGGAGCGGGCTGCGGTCGACCACCGGCTCGATCGTCTTCGGCGACGATCCCGCCCCTCTCTTCGAGGTCGCCGCTGGAGAGGTCGACGAGCAGGACCAGGGAGCTGCCGTCCTCGGCGATCAGCTCGGCGCCGGCACGGCGTTCGTGGAGGGGGTTGATCGACCCGGCCGACTCCTTCGACCTTTGCGACCCTGTTCGCCGAGGCTGTCGACGGCCGCCGGACCGCAGGGTCCCGGAGGTCCAGGCTTCCCCCCTCCGGGGGCACGGACGACCAGCACGATTCCGGGGTTGGGTCGTAGCCGAGCGACTTCGTCGAGCAGGGCCTTGGCCTTCTCGCTCTCCGAAGCCGAGTCGGTGAACCCGGCGGCCTTCAGGTGGCGCTCGACGTCGTGGCCGAAGGCGATCGCGACGCAAGGCGAAGGCGCCGACCGCGGCGAGGACGAGCTTCGGGTGCTTCCAGGTCAGGTCGGCGATCCGCGCGAACAAGGTGGCGGGACCGTACCAGATTTCAAAGTAGATGCTTTGAGAAGCAAATTACGCTGCTACCATCGCCAGATGGGACGCCGCGAATACGGCCAGCCGTGCAGCCTCGCCTGCGCCCTCGACCAGATCGGCGAGCGCTGGTCGCTGTTGATCGTCCGCGAGCTGATGCTCGGCCCGCTCGCGGTTCTCGGAGCTCGATCGAGCGGTTGGCGGTGCGCCCACCGACGTGCTCACCAAGCGCCTGCGCGAGCTCGAGGGCTCCGGTGTCGTGAAGCGGGTGGAGCTCGATCCCCCGGCCTCGGCGACCGCCTACGAGCTGACGACGCTGGGGCGCGAGCTGGAACGGCCCCTGCTCGAGCTCGGACGCTGGGGGCTGAACTTCCACGATCCGGCGACGGTGGGGGAGATCCCGCCGGAGATGCTGCCCAACGCCCTGCGCGTGACGATGCGCCCGACCCCCGAGGTGGAGATGACGATCGGGCTGCGCACGGGCGGGCGCGAGTACCGGCTGCGGGTGGAGGATGGCTGGGTGCAGGCTCGCCGGGGTCTCGCCGCCGACGCCGACCTGCGGCTCTCCGGCACCCCCTGGGAGCTGATGGCCACGCTCCTCACCGAGGAGGACCTCGGAGAGCTCGGCGCGGAGGTGGAGGGCGATCCGGCCGTGCTGGCCGCGTTGCGGGCGATGATCGCCCTCCCGGAGTCTCACCGGGAGGGCGCCGAGGCCGAGGTGGCCGCCGCCCGCTCCGCTACCTGAGGTCGGCCGAGCCCTTGCCGAGCAGCTGGCGGGCGACGATCAGCAGCTGGATCTGCTGGGTGCCCTCGAAGATGTCGAGGATCTTCGCGTCCCGCGCCCACTTCTCGAGCAGCTCGTTCTCCCCGTAGCCGACGCTGCCGCAGAGCTCGACGCAGCCGAGCGAGACGTCGACGCAGGTGCGCCCCGCCTTCGCCTTCGCCATCGAGGCCTGCAGCGAGTTCGGCTTGCTGTTGTCGGCCATCCAGGCCGCCTGCAGGGTGAGCAGCAGCGCCGCCTCGTAGTCGGCCTCCATCTCCAGGAAGCGGGCCGCCGCGGCGTGCTGGGAGAGAGCGGGGGTCGAGTAGTCGATCTCGACGCCCGCACCGGCCAGCTGCCTGCGGGTCTCCTCGAGCGAGGCGCGGGCGACGCCGCACGGCCATCCCGGCGACCAGGGGCCGTGTGTTGTCGAAGGTCTGCATCGCGCCGGCGAAGCCCTTCTGCACGTTGACATCGGGGTCGCCGAGCAGCGCCTCCTTCGGCACCCGGCAGTCCTGGAGGGTGAAGTTCGCGGTGTCGGAGGCCCGGATCCCGAGCTTGTGCTCGAGCCGGTCGAGCTTCAGGCCGGGGTTGTCGCGCTCGACGATGAACGACTTGATCGCCGCCCTGCCCTTCGAGCGGTCGAGCGTCGCCCAGACGACGATCAGGTCGGCGCGGTCGCCCGAGGTGACGAAGATCTTCTCGCCGTTGAGGACGTACTCGTCGCCGTCGAGCTCGGCCGTGGTCCGGATCGCGGCCGAGTCCGAGCCCGCTTCCGGCTCGGTGATCGCCATCGCCGCCCACTTGCCGCCGTAGTGGTCGAGCTGCTCCTGGCTGGCGACCGAGGCGATCGCCGAGTTGCCGAGCCCCTGCCGCGGCATCGTCAGCAACAGGCCGACGTCACCCCAGCAGAGCTCGATGATGCCGAGCACGGTCGAGAGGTTGGTTCCGTTGCGGTTCTCGCCGGAGTCGCCCCCGCTCTCCTCGCGGCGGACACCCGCGGCGCCGGAGGCGCCGTGCTCGGAGGCGTCGTTCATCCCGTCGATCAGGGAGGCGAGCATGTCGAGCTCCTTCGGGTAGGCGTGCTCGGCCTCGTCGTACTTGCGGGAGATCGGTCGGAAGACCTCGGTCGCGACCTGGTGGGCCTGGTTGGCGAGGGGCTTGAACTTCTTCGGTGTCTCGAGGTTGATCATCGTCTTCTCTCTTTCGCTCTCGGGCCGCCGGCTAGACGAGCAGGGCGCCCTCCATGACGCCCGCCGCCCTCAGGTCTCGGTACCAGCGCTCGACCGGGTGCTCCTTGACGAAGCCGTGGCCGCCGAGCAGCTGCACCCCGTCGGACCCGATCCGCATGCCCTTCGCGGAGCAGAGGCGCCGAGCGAGGGCCGCCTCGCGGGCGAAGTCCTCGCCGCGGTCGGCGCGGCTCGCCGCCCGGTAGGTGGTGAGGCGCATTCCGTCGGTCTCGATCCCGATGTCGGAGACCGCGAAGGCGACGCCCTGGCGGTTGGAGATCGGTTCGCCGAAGGCGGAGCGATCGTTGACATAGGGGATCACGTAGTCGAGGACCGCCTGCGAGGTTCCGACCGCGAGCGAGCACCAGGCGACGCGGGCGCGGTCGACGCACTCGGTGTAGTCCTCCGCCCTGCCCTCGCCGAGGATCGCCTCGGCCGGCAGCCGCACGCCCTCGAGGACCAGGCGGCCGGTCGCGGCGGGCCGCAGGCCCATCGCCGGCTCGGCTTCGACCGAGAGGCCCTCGGCGCCGGCCTCGATCAGGAACAGGGCCGGGCCCTCGCCGCCCTCGCGCTCGGCGGCGACGAGGAAGAGCTCGCACTCGCTCGCCCTGGCGACCAGGGACTTGGTCCCGTCGAGGACCCAGCCGCCGCCCTCGCGCCGGGCCGCCGTCGCCGGCTTCAGCGGGTCGAAGAGCGGTCGCGGCTCGAGGATCGCGAGCGCCGCCGCCGGCACGTCCTCGCCGGTGAAGGCGGGCAGGTAGGTGGCCTCCTGCTCGGCGCTGCCCCAGTGGCCGATCGCGGTCGCGACGGCGCCGGGGGCGAGGGCGGCGTAGGCGATGCCGAGGTCGCCGTGAGCGAGCGCCTCGCCGATCAGGACGCTGGTCACCGCGGCCTGCTCGTGCATGACGCCGCCGAGCTCCTCGGGGACGCCGAGCATGTTGACCCCGAGCTCGGCCGCCTGGGCCAGCAGCTCGGGGGAGTCGAGCAGTCGGCGTCGGCCTCGAGCGCCGCCGGCCTGACCTTCTCCGCGGCGAACGACCGCCCCGCCTCCTGGAACATCTGCTGCTCGTCGTCGGGGCCGAGGTCGAAGAGTCCCGTCGACCTGCTCTTCGCCTGGCGCGCCGGCTTGCCGAGCTGCTGCGCCGCCTTGAAGGTCCGGCCGGCGGCGGTCGCCGTGCGGAACCCGTTCTTCGTCGTCCTGTAGACGATCTTCTCGACCTGCTTGCGGATCCGGATCCGGTCGAGCAGGTCGGAGCCGGCAAGGCGGTTCAGCGCCTTCAGGCCAAGGCCCATGCTGCGGTCGGCGATCCCCTTGTCGGTGTTGGCGGTGGTCACTTGACGCTCCCTTCGAGGTGTGGTGTCTGCTTTTTCGCGTCGCGGACGAAGAAGGCCGTCTCCCCGCCCCGGGTCTGGCTGCCGAACTCGACCCTGCCGGGAAGCAGGATCGGCCGCCTGAAGGCGACCTCGACGGTGAAGGAGTCGGGCAGGCGGGGCTCGAGCGTCGCCAGGCAGCGTGCCTTCGTCCACATCCCGTGGGCGATCGCGGCCGGGAAGCCGAGCGGCTTCGCCGCCAGCGAGTGCATGTGGATCGGGTTGCGGTCGCCGGAGACGGCGGCGTAGCGGCGGCCGAGGTCGCCCCCGAGCCGCCACTCGGCCGAGGCGGGGCCGCCGTCGGGCGTGCGCTCCCCGTAGGACGTGCGCTCCCCGCCCTCCGAGCCGCCGCCGCGGCGCAGCATCGTGCTCTCGCTCTCCCAGACGAGCTCCTCGCCGGCGCGGGCCTCGGTCAGGAGGCTGAAGGTGCGGCCCTTGGGGTGGGGGCGAAGCGGGGTCGGCCGCACGGTCAGCCGCAGCTCCTCGCCGATGCCCACCGGCCGGCGCTGGGAGATCCGGTTCTCGAGGTGGACGAGTCCGACCGCGCCGAAGGGGAAGCCGCCGTCGGCCATCACCGCCATCTGGAGGGGGAAGGCGAGGACGTGCGGGTAGGTGGGGGGGAGGGCGTCGCGGAGCGCGAAGCCGCAGACCCGGTCGTAGGCCGCGACCGCGTCCGGCTCGGCCCGCACCCCGTCGAGGCTGAGCTCGAGCTCGGGGATCTCGCCGCCGCCGCCGGGAACGAAGGGCAGCAGCGAGGCGCCGGGGATCATCGGCGCCGCGGCCCGGGCATAGAGCGGCAGGATCCGCGGCGGTGAGTCCAGCTCACGGGCCCTCACGCCGGCCACCTCAGGCCCCCAGCAGGTTCTGGCCGCAGACGCGGACCGTGTTGCCGTTGACCCCGGTCGACGCCGGGCTCGCGAACCAGGCGATCGCCTCGGCGACGTCGACGGGCAGCCCGCCCTGCGAGAGGCTGCTCATCCGCCGTCCCGCTTCGCGCGGGCCGATCGGCATCGCCGCCGTCATCTGGGTCTCGATGAATCCCGGGGCGACGGCGTTGATCGTCGCCCCGCGCTCGGCGAGCTCCGGCGCCATCGCCTCGACCATGCCGATCACGCCCGCCTTCGAGGTGGCGTAGTTGGTCTGGCCGGAGTTGCCGGCGATCCCGGACATCGAGGAGACGCAGACGATGCGCCCGTTGGTGGCGAGCAGGCCGGCCTCGAGCAGGGCGTCGTTGATGCGCTCCTCGCTGGAGAGGTTGATCTCGATCAGCGTCGCCCAGCGCTCCTCGGGCATCTTCGCGATCGTCCGGTCTTTCGTGACGCCGGCGTTGTGGACGAGGACGTCGAGGCCCTCGGCGCAGCGCTCGGCGATCGCCTCGGGTGCCTCGGGCGCCGTGATGTCGAGCTCGATCGCGTCGCCGTCGATCTCCGCGGCGATGGCGCCCAGCTCGGCGCTCGCCTGGGGCACGTCGAGGCCGATGACCGCGGCGCCGTCGCGGGCCAGCGTGCGGGCGATCGCGGCGCCGATCCCGCGCGAGGCGCCGGTGACGAGCGCCTTCCTGCCGGCCAGCGGTTGCTCCCAGTCGAGGTCGGGAAGGGGCGCGACGCCCTTGCCGACCTCGATCACCTGCCCTGAGACGTATGCCGAGCGCGGCGAGAGCAGGAAGCGCAGCGTCGACTCGAGTTGCTCCTCGCCGCCGGCCGAGACGAGGACGAGCTGCGCCGTCGCCCCGCGCCCGCCGATCTCCTTGCCGAGCGAGCGGGTGAAGCCCTCCAGCGCCCGCTGCGCGGTCGCCGCCCTGGTCGAGCCGGCCTCCGTGGGCTGCACCCCGAGGACGATCGCGCGGCCGTTGCGCTGCAGGCGCCCGACCGCCGGGTAGAAGAAGCGCTGGAGCTCGACCAGCTCGGTCGAGTCGGCGATCCCCGAGGCGTCGAAGACGAGGGCCTTGGCCCTGTCCTCGGTGCCGGCGCGTTCGACGCCGATCCGGTCCAGGCTCGCCTTCAGCGGGCGCTCCAGGCGCGAGCCCGGCGCGGCTCCGGTCAGCAGAGCTCCGCGCAGCACCGGGTCGCCGGGTCGGAAGCGGTCCAGCTCGACCGGTTGCGGCAGGCCGAGCTGGCCGGCGATCTGGGCGAGGCCGGGCGCGTTGACGAGCTGCGCGTAGCGATCGGTCATCACACACCCTCCAGGACCGCGACGACGCCCTGGCCACCCGCTGCGCAGATGCTGATCACGCCGCGGCCGCCGCCGTCTTCGTGCAGCTGTTTTGCCAGCCCGGCGACGATCCTGCCGCCGGTCGCGGCGAACGGATGGCCGGCCGCGAGCGAGCCGCCGTTGACGTTCAGCTTCGCCCGGTCGATCGACCCGAAGGGCCCCTCGCGCCCGAGCCGCTCGCGGCAGAACTCGGGGTCCTCCCAGGCCTTCAGCGTGCAGAGGACCTGGGCGGCGAAGGCCTCGTGGACCTCGTAGTACTCGAACTCGCCGAGACCCGCGCCGAGCCGGTCGAGCATGCGCGGCATCGCGTAGGCGGGCGCCATCAACAGCCCCTCCTTGCGGTGGACGTGGTCGACGGCCGCCGTCTGCGCCTCGGTCAGGTAGGCGAGCACCGGCAGGCCGCGCTCCTTCGCCCAGCCCTCGCTCGCCAGCAGCACGGCGCTGGCGCCGTCGGAGAGCGGGGTCGAGTTGGCCGCGGTCATCGTCCCGTCCTCGCCGCCGAAGACCGGCTTCAGCTTGGCGAGCTTCTCGGGGTCGGAGTCGGGGCGCAGGTTCTGGTCGCGCTCGAGCCCCTGGTAGGGGGTGGTCAGGTCGGCGAGGAAGCCGCGCTCGTACGCGGCCGCGAGGTTGCGGTGGCTGGCGACGGTGAGCTCGTCCTGCTCGGTGCGGTCGATCTCCCACTCCTCGGCCATCAGCGCACAGTGCTCGCCCATCGAGAGGCCGGTGCGGGGCTCCTCGTTGCGGGGGATCGCCGGCACGACGTGCCCGGGCCGGAGGCCGGTGAGGGCGCGCAGCTTGCCGGTCGTCGAACGCTGGCGGTTTGCCTCCAGCAGCGTCGAGCGCAGCCCCTCGTTGAGGGCGAGCGGGGCGTCGGAGGTGGTGTCGACGCCGCAGGCGATTCCCGCCTCGGCCTGGCCGAGCGCGATCTTGTTGGCGACCAGGATCGTCGTCTCGAGGCCGGTTCCGCAGGCCTGCTGGACGTCGAAGGCCGGGGTCTCGGCGGCGAGCCGGGTGCTGAGCACGCTCTCGCGGGTCAGGTCGCGGTCGCGCGAGTGCTTGAGCACGGCGCCGCCGGCGACCTCGTCGAGGCGCTCGCCGGCGAGCCCGAAGCGGTCGACGAGGCCGTCGAGCGCGGCGGTCAGCATGTCCTGGTTGGTGGCGTGGGCGTAGGCGCTGTCGGAGCGCGCGAAGGGAATTCGGTTGCCGCCGATCACGGCGACTCTCCTGGGGCTGTCGATCACTTGCTGCTGCCTTTCGATTTGGCTTTCGAAGTCGATTTGCGGGCGACCGGGGCCCAGCGCGCGCGCAGGCCCGGCTCGATCGTCGCGATCAGCAGGTCGGCCGCCTCCTGGGCGCTGACCGCCTCGGTCCGCAGCCACCAGTGGGCGAGCGCCTCTGCGGCCCCGAGCAGGGCCTCGGAGAGGGCCTCGATCTCGAGCCGGGCCGCGGCCTGCATCTCGGCCGGCACCTGGCCGAGGATCGAGCCGGTGACGAGGTCGAGGATCCGGCTCCGGTATTCGCCGACCCGCTCGGCGCTCTCGCCGGCCCGCGGCAGGGTCTCGTCGAAGAGGACGGCCCAGGCGGCACGCTCGGAGTCGAGGAAGGCGAAGAAGGCGTGGACGCCGGCGGCGAGCGCCTCGTCGGGGGTCCTGGTCGAGGCGACGGCCGCCGCGATCGTCGCCGAGAGCGCGTCGCCGGCGCGTTCCATGCAGGCCGTGTAGAGCCCCTCCTTGTTGCCGAAGTAGTTGTAGAGGAGCGGCTTGGTGACCCCGACCCTCGTCGCCACTTCGTCCATCGTCACGGCGCCGTAGCCGTGCTCGGCGAAGAGCGCGCGGGCCACGGAGAGCGTCTGCTCCATGCGGTCCTCGCGGGTCAGGCGGGTGCGCGGCGCGGCGCGGCGATCGCCTGCTGCCCTGCTGCGGGAGGTGGTGGAGGCCATCTCCCATTAAGTTACCCGGATATAAATTTATATGCGAGTAATGTGACCTATCGCACGCTCGCGAGAGCGCCTGCCGACGGCTATCGGCCGAGCTCGGTCTCGTCGTAGAGCTTCTTGACGTGGACGGTGCCCGCAGGCGCCGCCTCGACGCAGAGGCCGCAGAGGACGCACTCGTCGAGGTTCTGCTCGGCGATCAGGACGCCGGCGCCGGTCGCCTCGAAGATGTCGACGGGGCAGACTTCCTCGAGCTTCCTGGCGAGCTCGGCGTCGCCGGCGACGGAGCCGTCGACCTCGACGTCGATGAAGACCCTGCTCAGCGCCTCGCTCATACGGCGGCCCCCAACTTCTCCTTGACCGCGTCGGGGATCTCGTCGATCCGCTCGACGACCCGGATCCCGGCCGCTTCGAGGCGGGCGATCTTCTCGGTCGCGGTGTCCTCCTTGCCCTCGACGATCGTGCCCGCGTGGCCGAAGCTCATCCCCTTCATCTCCTCGTCGTCCATGAACTTGCCGGCCATGAAGGCGACGATCGGCAGGCGCGAGTCGTTGTCCTTGACCCATCCGGAGAGCTGCGCCTCCATGCGCCCGCCCGGCTCGGTGTAGATGACGATCGCCTTGGTCTGCTCGTCGGCCTCGAAGTAGGGCATCAGCTCGGCGTAGGTGGAGCCGATGATCGCGTCGCCGCCGATCGAGACCGCGGTCGAGACCCCGAGCCCGGCCTGGGTCAGCGAGGAGGAGATCTCGGTGGTCATCCCGCCGGAGCGGCTCATCACCCCGACCGGGCCGGGGGCGTAGGCCTTGGCGGCGTCCCTGGCCGGGCCGCCGATCCCGCCCATCTTGCAGACCTCCGGGACGATCAGGCCGAGGCAGTTGGGGCCGATGATCCGGGCGCCGCGCATCTCGGCGAGCTCGACCATCTGGGCGACGTCGCGGCGCGGGATGCGCTCGGTGACGATCACGATCAGCTTGATCTCATTCTCGATCGCCTCCAGCACGGCGTCCTTGGTGAAGGCGGGGGGGACGGTGACGACCGAGCCGTCGATCGGGCCGCCGTGGCTCTCGACCGCCTGGGCGACCGTGTCGAAGACGGGCACGCCGTGCACCTCGCGGCCCTTGCGCCCCGGGGTGACGCCGCCGACGACCTTTGAGCCGTAGTCGAGGCACTCCCTGGTCAGGTTGACGGCCTCGCGGCCGGTTATCCCCTGGACGATGAAGGTCGTCTCCCTGCTGAGCAGAATGCTCATCCCCGCCCCCTGAGGTCGCATTTGTTGCCGCTATGCGGGACGAAGTACGACCGCAACGTCATGCGGGGGTTCCTTGGATCTTGGCGATCGCGCGGCCGGCCGCCTCCCACATGGGCACCGAGCGGTCGCAGTACTCGACCCCGTAGCGGTCGAGGATCTTGAAGCCCTCGTCCTCCCAGGCGCCGGGGATGCGGAAGATCGCGATCGTCTCGCCGGGGTCCTTGCCGAGCTCGAGGCAGGCCTTGATCACGCCGCGGGCGACGATGTCCACCCGGGTGTTGGAGACGATCGACATCATCACCGCGATCTTCTCGACGCCGTCCTTCTCGAGCACCTCCTTGGCCAGGCCGCAGGCCTTGGCGACGGAGGGGTTGCCGCCGATCTCCGAGTAGTTGGCGGGCTTGCCGCCCTGGCTGCGAACCGCGTCGGTGAGGGTCAGCGAGCCGCCCCCGGCGCCGATCACGAGCCCGAGGTTGCCCTCGAAGCCGTGGTCCTTGCCCTGGATCACGCCGCGGTGGTCGGCGGCGTCGATCGCGGCCACGTTGCGCTCGAACTCGGACGGCTCGTAGGGCTCCCGGGTGTCGTCCTCGGCGATCCCGAGCTCGGCGCGGAGCAGGGCCTTCTGGCGGCCGACCGCCTCGTTCTCCATCTCCATGTGGGCGTCGAGGGCGACGAAGCTGCCGTCGGTCAGCTCGGCGAGCGGGTTGATCTCGGCGAGCGTCATGTCGTGGTCGCGGAAGAGGCGGGCCAGCTTGGCGAGGATCGGAGTCGCCCGATTCAGCCGCGAGCCGGTGACGCCGGTCGCCGCGATCGCCTGCTTGGCCTCGAAGTCGGCGATCGGCAGCAGATTGGAGAGGTGGCCGCGGCCGACGTGGTCGGGGTGGCTCTCGGCGACCTCCTCGATGTCGATGCCGCCCATGTCGCTGAACAGCATCAGCGGCCGCTTCGCGGTCCCGTCCCAGACGACGCTCGGCGTAGTACTCCTGCTTGACCTCGGCCTTCGGGTCGACGAGGACGCCGCGCGGCATCTGGCCGTTGATCTCCAGCCCCAGGATCGCCTCGGCGTGCTCGGCGGCCTCCTCGGGGGTGTCGGCGAACTTGACGCCGCCGGCCTTCATCCGGCCGCCGCTCAGCACCTGGGACTTGATCACCGTCGGCCCGCCGATCTCCTCGGCGGCGGCGCGCGCCTCCGCGGCCGTCTTGCAGAAGCCGTACTCGGTGACGGGGATCCCCGCCAGCTCGACGATTTTCCGGGCCTCGAACTCGTAGAAGCGCATCAGCGGCGGGGAACCCTATCCAACGGTCGGCTTGGGATACTTCCGCCCATGTCGCGCCCCGCGGCGCTTGCCGCCGCCTTCCTCCTCGTCCTCCTCGCGCTGCCGCTCGCCGGCTGCGGGGAAGTCCTGCTCGACGCGACCAAGACCGAGGAACAGCGAAGGCCGAATACGAACGGGGCGAAGTCAAGGTCGCCTCCGTCGACTGCCCCTCCGACGTCGAGGTCGAAAAGGGCAGGAAGTTCGATTGCACCGTGAAGAAGAGCGACGGGCAGCGGTCGAAGGTCACCCTGCGGATCGTCAACGAAGACGCCGACCTCGAAATCGTCGCCCCGGGCAGCCCGACGGAAGAACTCAGCCCCAATAAGTAAAGTGCGGCGCATGACGAGCCAAACCACCGCGGCCACCGCGCCGACCACGCACGCAAAGCTCCTCGACTGGGTCGGGGAGATCGGCAAGCCTGACCCAGCCCGACGCCGTCCACTGGTGCGACGGGTCGGCGGAGGAGTACGACGCGCTCGCCCAGACGCTGATCGACGCCGGCACCTTCGAGCGCCTCTCCGACGCCAAGCGGCCGAACTCCTACCTCGCGCTCTCCGACCCCGGCGACGTCGCCCGGGTCGAGGACCGCACCTTCATCTGCTCCGCAGAGCGAGGCCGACGCCGGCCCGACCAACAACTGGCGCGACCCGGCCGAGATGCGGGAGACCCTGAACGGCCTCTTCAAGGGCTGCATGAAGGGCCGCACGATGTACGTGGTGCCCTTCTCGATGGGCCCGCTCGGCTCGCCGATCGCCGAAATCGGCGTCCAGCTCACCGACTCGGCCTACGTCGCCGTCGTCGATGCGGATCATGACCCGGATGGGGGCCGGGCGCGCTCGAGGCGCTCGGCGCCGACGGCGACTTCGTCCCCTGCGTGCACTCGGTCGGCATGCCGCTCGCCGAGGGCCAGGAGGACGTCCCCTGGCCCTGCAACGCCGACAACAAGTACATCGTCCACTACCCGGAGACGCGCGAGATCTGGTCCTTCGGCTCCGGCTACGGCGGCAACGCCCTGCTCGGCAAGAAGTGCTTCGCGCTGCGGATCGCCTCGGCGATGGCGCGCGACGAGGGCTGGCTCGCCGAGCACATGCTGATCCTCAAGCTCACCTCGCCGACCGGCGAGGTCAAGTACGTGACGGGCGCCTTCCCCTCGGCCTGCGGGAAGACCAACCTGGCGATGCTGATCCCGACCCTGCCCGACTGGAAGGTGGAGACGATCGGCGACGACATCGCCTGGATGAAGTTCGGCGAGGACGGCCGCCTCTACGCGGTCAACCCCGAGGCCGGCTTCTTCGGCGTCGCCCCCGGGCACCGGGCACAAGACGAACCCCAACGCGATGGAGACGATCGAGCGCAACTCGATCTTCACCAACTGCGCGAAGACCGACGACGGCGACGTCTGGTGGGAGGGGATGACGGGCGAGCCGCCCGCGCACGCGACCGACTGGCACGGCAACGAGTGGACGCCCGACTCCGACTCGCCCGCCGCCCACCCAACGCCCGCTTCACGACCCCCGCCGCGCAGTGCCCCTGCATCGCCCCCGAGTGGGAGGACCCGGCCGGGGTGCCGATCGACGCCTTCCTCTTCGGCGGCCGCCGCTCGACCGCGGTGCCGCTCGTGCACGAGGCCTTCGACTGGGAGCACGGCGTCTTCCTCGGCGCGACGATGTCCTCCGAGAAGACCGCCGCCGCGGCCGGCAACGTCGGCGAACTGCGCTTCGACCCGATGGCGATGCTGCCCTTCTGCGGCTACAACATGGGCGACTACTTCGGCCACTGGCTGAAGCTCGGCGAGCGCGAGGGCGCGAAGCTGCCGCGGATCTTCTACGTCAACTGGTTCCGCAAGGACGCCGACGGCAACTTCCTCTGGCCCGGCTTCGGCGAGAACAGCCGCGTCCTCGCGTGGATCTTCCGCCGCTGCGACGGCGACGCCGAGGCGGTCGAGTCGCCGATCGGGCTGCTGCCCGCGCAGGGCGAGATCGACGCCGAGGGGCTCGACGTCACCGCCGAGGCGATGGAGGAGCTGCTCTCCGTCGACCCGGAGCTGTACAAGCAGCAGCTGCCCCAGGTCCGGGAGCACCTCGAGCGCTTCGGCGACCATCTTCCGGAGCAGATCTCGGCCCAGCTCGACGCGCTCGAGCAGCGCCTCGGCTGAGGCGGGGGCGCGCCCCGGATGGCGCTCGGGCTCGGCATCGACCTGGTGGCGGTCGCCGCGGTCGCCGAGTCCCTGTCCGGCGAGCACGCCCAGCATTACCTGGAGCGCGTCTACACGTCCCGTGAGGTCGAGGACTGCCGCGACCCCGAGGGCGAGATCGTGCCGCGGCGCCTGGCGGCCCGCTTCGCCGCCAAGGAGGCGACGATCAAGGCGCTCCCTGGCGGTGGCGAGGGGATGCCGCTGACCTCGATCGAGGTGCGCCGCGACCCGGCCTCGGGGACCGTCTCCCTGGCGCTCAGCGGTCGTGCCGCCGAGGTCGCCGAGGGCGCCGGGATGACCGAGTTCGCGCTCAGCATCACGCACGAGGACGAGTACGCGGCGGCGGCCGTCGTCGCCGCCTCCTGAGCGTCGCCGCCGGGTTTCTTTAGGCGCGGGCGGTGCGCGCCGACATAACCTAGGAGCGCCCCTGCGTGCAGCGCTAAAGCCCGGCCACGACCCGACCGAAACGAGAGAAGGCGCATGAAGGACCAGATCCGACAGGTGATCCGCGAGCACGGACAGCTCTCCGTAGACGTCGACACGCTCGCCGAC
Organism: uncultured Solirubrobacterales bacterium; assembly: GCA_963727615.1. Classification (GTDB taxonomy): domain Bacteria; phylum Actinomycetota; class Thermoleophilia; order Solirubrobacterales; family 70-9; genus VRUE01. Next base: position 103,174 of record CAVSHD010000004.1, on the reverse strand, counting down.
GACGCCGACCTCTACCAGGCCGGGATGAGCTCCCATGCCAGCGTCAACCTGATGATCGCCCTCGAGGACACCTTCGACGTCGAGTTCCTCGACTCGATGCTGAAGCGCAGCGTCTTCGAGAGCGTCGACGCGATCGAGGCCGCCCTGCGCCAGGTTCAGGAGACGGCCGCGGCATGACCGTCGCCGTCGCAGGCAAGGAGGCGGAGCTGCTCGACTCTGTGCGCCGGATCGGCGCCGAGGTCGCCGCCGCCAACGCCGACGACGTGGACCGCGAGGCCCGCTTTCCGGTCGAGGCGATCGACGCCCTGCGCGAGGCCGGCGCGCTCTCCGCCTTCGTCCCCGAGTCGCACGGTGGCGCCGGCGTCCGCTTCGAGGCGATCGCCGAGGCCTGCTTCGAGCTCGGCCGCCACTGCGGGGCGACCGCGATGGTCTTCGCGATGCACCAGATCCAGGTCGCCTGCATCGTCCGCCACCTCGACGGCTCGCCCTGGTTCGACGGCTTCCTGCGCGAGGTCGCCGAGAAGCAGCTGCTGATCGCCTCGATCACCTCCGAGGTCGGCACCGGCGGCGACATGGGCAAGTCGGTGGCCGCGGTCTCCGAGCCCGTCGACGGCGCCTCCAACTTCGAGAAGCAGGCGCCGACCGTCTCCTACGGCGGCCACGCCGATGCCTTCCTCACGACCCTGCGCCGCTCCCCCGAGGCCGAGCCCGGCGACCAGGTCCTGGCCCTCTCCCGCCGCGACCAGGTCGAGCTCGAGCCGCAGGGCACCTGGGACCCGCTGGGCATGCGCGGCACCTGCTCGCCCGGCTTCGTGGTCAGGTCCGAGCTGCCCGCCGAGCAGATCCTGGCGACGCCGTTCTCGGCGATCTCCAACGAGTCGATGACCCCGATCTCCCACATCCTCTGGTCGCACGCCTGGCTCGGGATCGCGACCGACGCCTTCGACCGCGCCCGTGCCTTCGTCCGCGCCGCGGCCAAGCGCAAGCCCGGTGAGCCGCTGCCCGCGGCGACCCGTCTCTCCGAGCTGATGAGCCGCCACTCGCTGCTGCGGGCGGAGGTCTCGCTGGCGCTGCGCGAGTTCTGCGACGTCGGCGACGCGGATCGCTCGCGGCTCTCGGAGATGGCGACGATCCTGCGCTTCAACAATCTCAAGATCGCCGCCTCCGAGCAGGCGCCGGTGGTCTGCCAGGGGGCGATGGCGGTCTGCGGCATCGTCGGCTACAAGAACGACACGCCCTTCAGCGTCGGCCGCCACCTGCGCGACACGATGTCGGGCTGCCTGATGGTCGCCAACGAGCGCATCCACAAGACGGATGCCAGCCTGCTGCTGATCGCCAAGGAGGTCTAGCCGTGGCCGAGTTCCGCCCCGGCACGCCGGAGCAGGCCGAGTTCCTCGCCGAGCTGCTCGGCGCCGGGCTGCTGGTCGAGAGCGGCGTGGCCGGCATCTACGGGCGCGGCTGGGAGTTCGAGCGCGTGCGGGCCGGGTTCGACGCGATGGTCACCGAGGCCGCCGCGGTGGACGCGCCCGAGCGGATCGCCTTCCCGCCGCTCTTGCCGCGCCGCAGGATCGAGGAGATCGGCTACCTGAAGTCCTTCCCCCACCTGGCCGGCTCGGTCTTCGGCTTCGAGGGCGACGAGGAGCAGGCGGCGACCCAGGAGGAGCGCGCCGCCAACCACGAGGACTGGAGCGAGTTCCAGGAGATGACCGACCTGGTGCTGACTCCGGCCGCCTGCTACCCGGTCTACCCGGCGATCGCCGCTCGCGGCCCGCTGGCGCCGGGCGGGGTAACGGTCGACGCCGGCGGCTCCTACGTCTTCCGCCACGAGCCCTCCGGCGACCCGGCCCGCCTCCAGGCCTTTCACCAGCGGGAGATCGTCCGCCTCGGCGAGCCGGAGACGGTCGCGGCCTGGCGCGAGGAATGGCGCGACCGGGCGCTCGGCCTGCTGCGCTCGGTCGGGCTCGAGGCCGACTTCGACGTCGCCAGCGACCCCTTCTTCGGGCGCTCCGGCCGGCTCCTGGCCCGCAGCCAGAGGGCCCAGGAGCTGAAGTTCGAGGTCCAGGTCCAGATCGCCGGCCCCGAGCCGACCGCGGTCGCCTCCTTCAACTACCACCAGGACCACTTCACCGCCACCTACGGGATCGAGGTCGAGGGGGGCGGCGAGGCGCACACCGCCTGCCTCGGCTTCGGGCTCGAGCGGATCACGTTGGCGCTGCTGCGCGAGCACGGGCTGAGCAGCGCCGACTGGCCGGGGGAGGTCCGTGAGAGGCTCGGCCTGCGATGAGCGCATCCGCCGGCACAGGGCTCGTCAGCCTGCTCGGGCTCGACCCCTCCGATTACCGCCCCCACCCGCTGCACTCGACCGACCGCGTCTACCCGGAAACCAACTGCTACACGGACATCCTGATCGAGCTGGTCCACGCCCGCGGCGAGGAGCCGCTGGCGATGATGGGCTGCGCCCTGGCGGTCGACTTCGAGGGCGACCAGTGGACCTTCTTCAAGCCTCGCCCCGAGGACATGGCCCGCCTCTACGGGATCGACGTCCACGAGATGCAGCCCTACCGCCCGCTGCCGGACCAGATCGCCGAGCAGATCGAGGCGGGGCGGACGATCGCGGTCGAGCTCGACTCCTGGCACCTGCCCGACACGGCCGCGACCAGCTACCGGGCCGAGCACGTCAAGTCCTCGGTGGTCGCCGAGGCGATCGACCGCGAGGCCGAGGTCCTGCGCTACTTCCATGGCCAGGGCTATTTCGAGCTCGGCGGCGAGGACTACCGCGGGGCCTTTCGCCTCGGCCGCGACTATTCCGCGGACGTGCTGCCGTCCTACACGGAGCTGGTCCGCTTCGACGCCGGCGAGCCGCTTCGCGGCGAGGCCCTGCTCGCCGCGTCCCGGGAGCTGCTCGGCGAGAGCATCGAGGCGCGCCCGGCCGACAACCCCTTCGGGCGCTTCGGCGCCCAGCTCGAGCGCGACCTGCCCCGGCTCCTCGAGGGCGACGTCGCCGCCTACCACGACTACGCCTTCGCCACCGTCCGCATGGTCGGCTCGGCCTTCGAGGCGGGCGCCTCGCACGTGGCCTGGCTGCTCGGCGAAGAGGGCGCGCCCGCCCTCGCCGAGATCGAGAAGATCGTCACGGGCAGCAAGGCGCTCTCCTTCAAGCTCGCCCGCCGGCGCGAGTTCGACCCCGAGCCGCCGCTCGCCGAGCTGTCCGCCGCCTGGGAGAGAGCCTTCGATGAGCTGGGCCGCGCTCTTGGATGAGCGCGAGCTGGACGGCGCCGCCATCGCCGTCGAGATCGGCTCGGGCTGGGAGGCCGCGCCCTGCCCGCCCGGCGCCCACGACGGCCCGGGCGGGATCGACTCGCTCGAGTGGACCCCGGCGAGGGTCCCCGGGACCGCTGCCGGCGCGCTGCGCGCGGCCGGCCGCTGGGACCCCGCCGAGCCGGCCGACCTCGACGCCGAGGACTGGTGGTTCCGGGCCCGCTTCGAGGCGGCGCCGGCGGCCGCCGGCGAGGAGGCCGTGCTTTGCCTGGAGGGGATCGCGACGGTCGCCGACGTCCACCTGAACGGCGAGCCTGTCCTGCGCTCGGAGTCGATGTTCCACGCCCACCGGGTGGACGTCGGCGAACGGCTGCGGGAGGGCGGCAACGAGCTGGCGATCCGCTGCCACGCGCTCGGCCCCCTGCTCGCGGCCCCCCGCAGGCCGCGCGCCCGCTGGCGCACGCAGCTGGCCGCCGGCGGCCTGCGCTTCCAGCGCACGATGCTGCTCGGCCGCATGCCCGGCGTCGCCGCCGCGCCGGCGGCGGTCGGCCCCTGGCGGCCGGTGCGCCTCGAGCGCCGCCGCCTGCTCGCCGCCGGCCCGATTCGGCGCCGGGCCCGCCTGGACGGCGACGACGGCGTGCTCGAGCTGAGCGTCGCGCTGCGCCCGCTCGGCGGTGCGCGGCCCGAGCGCGGGACCGTCGTGCTCCGCGGCCCCTCCGGCGAGCGCCGGGCGGCGCTCGAGCTTGCCGAGGCCGGTGGCGAGCTGACGGCGATCGGCTCCCTGCGAATCCCCGGGGTCGCCCGCTGGTGGCCCCACACGCACGGTGAGCCCGCCCTGCACGAGGTATCCGTCCTGCTCGAGGTGGGCGGGGAGGAGGTCGCCCTCGACGGCGGCCGGGTCGGCTTCCGCGCGCTCGCCCCCGGGCCCGGCGCCGGCCACGACGTCGAGGCCGAGGGCCTCGACCTGCACGTCAACGGAGTTCGGGTCTTCGCCAGGGGGGCCGTCTGGACGCCGCTCGACCCGATCGGGCTCGCGCCCGCGCGCGAGGAGATGCGCGCCGCCCTCGAGGAGGCGCGCGACGCGGGCATGAACATGGTTCGTCTGCCTGGCACGGGCGCCTACGAGGAGGCCGCCTTCCACGACCTCTGCGACGAGCTCGGGATCCTCGTCTGGCAGGACTTCATGTTCGCCAACTTCGACTACCCGGTAGCCGACGCGGGCTTCCGCGCCTCGGTCGAGCGCGAGGCGCGCGAGGCGCTCGCGGGACTCGCCGGGCGCCCCAGCCTCGCCGTCCTCTGCGGCAACAGCGAGGTCGAGCAGCAGGTCGCGATGCTCGGCCTCGACCCGGCGCCGGGCCGGGGCGAGCTCTTCGGCGAGCTGCTGCCGGCGCTGGCCGAGGAGTCGGGGGCCGACGCGGCCTACGTGCCCTCGAGCCCCTGCGGGGGCGAGCTGCCCTTCCGCACCGACGCGGGCGTCGCCAACTACTACGGGGTCGGCGGCTACAGGCGGCCGCTCACCGACGCGCGCCTGGCCCGGGTCCGCTTCGCCGGCGAGTGCCTGGCGATCTCCAACGTGCCCGACGACCCGCCCGCCTCGGTCGGGGACCCGGCCTGGAAGGACGGAGTCCCGCGCGACTCGGGCGCCGAGTGGGACTTCGAGGACGTCCGCGACCACTACCTCGAGGACCTCTACGGCCTCGACCCCGACGCCCTGCGCGCCGCCGACCCCGAGCGCTACCTGGAGCTCTCGCGCGCGGTCAGCGGTGAGCTGATGGCCGCGGTCTTCGGCGAGTGGCGCCGCGCGGCCTCGCCCTGCGGCGGCGGGCTCGTCCTCTGGATGCGCGACTTTTCGCCCGGCGCCGGTTGGGGAGTCATGGACGGGAACGGCAAACCGAAGGTTGCCCTTCGCCACCTGGCCCGGGCGCTGGCCCCGCGAGCCGTGTGGCTCACCGACGAGGGCCTGGGCGGGATCGACGCCCACGTCGCCAACGACCGCGCCGAGCCGCTCGCCGCGCGGCTGCGGGTCGCTCTCTACCGCGAGCTCGAGCACCCGGTCGCGGAGGCGGTCGAGGAGGTCGAGCTGGCGCCCCACGAAACCCGGCGCTTCGGCGTCGAGGCGATGATCGGCCGCTTCGCCGACGTCTCCTGGGCCTACCGCTTCGGCCCGCCGGGGCAGGACCTCGTCGTCGCCGCGCTCGAGCGCGGGTCCGGCGCGGGCGCCGAGACGATCTCGCGGGCGTTCCACTTCCCTGTCGGCCGACCCTCGATGCCCGAGCCGGCGGCCGACCTCGGCCTCGAGCTCGGCGCCCGCGGCGTCGCCGGCGGCGCGCTGGCGCTGGAGCTCCGCACGCGCAGGCTCGTCCACGGCCTGCGGGTGAGCGCCGCGGGGTATGTTGCGGAGGACGACGCGTTCTCGCTGGAGCCCGGGGCTTCCCGCAGCCTGCACATACGTCCACACCCGGGGGGCGAGCCGGAGGGCGTTCCCACGATCACCGTCCGCGCCCTGAACCTCGACGGCGCGATCGAGGTCGCCGCCGCCGAGTGAGCGCCATGCCAGCCCCCCGACCGACATATCTCGACACCCAGCCGGACCCGGTCCTGGCCTTCCTCCACGAGCCCGTGGACGGGCGCGCCGAGGCCACCGGAGTCCTCGTCTGCCCGCCCTGGGGATGGGACGAGGTCGCCTCCTACCGCAGCCGCCGGGCCTGGGCGGAGCGGCTGGCGGAGGCCGGCCACCCGACCCTGCGTCTCGAACTGCCGGCGACCGGCAACAGCGGCGGCTCGCCGCGTGACGCCGACAGGCTCGACGCCTGGGTGGGCGCGATCACGGTCGCCGCCGATCGCCTCCGCTCACGCGGCCCCTGCGCGCGTGTCGCGATCCTCGGCCTCGGCCTCGGCGGGCTGCTCGCCCGCGAGGCGCTTGCCCGCGGCGCCCGCGCCGAGGAGGCCGTCCTCTGGGGCGCGCCGGCCTCGGGGCGGGCCTTCGTCCGCGAGACGCAGGCCTTCTCGCGCTTACAGGCGTGGAGCTCGGAGGAGGGCGCGAGCGGCCTCCACGCCGGGGCCCTGGAGGCGGGCGGCTTCCTGCTCACGGCGGAGACGATCACGGCGCTGAGGGCCCTGCGGCCCGAGCCCCCGCCCGCGGGCACGCTCGAGCGGGTGCTGCTGGTCGAGCGCGACGGCGTCGCCGTCGACGAGAAGCTTCGCGAGCTGCTCGAGGGAGCGGAGGTGGACGTCGCAGTCGCCCCGGGGGCGGGATGGGCGGACTTCGTCTCCCACGCCGAGCGCACCCGGTTCCCCGAGGCCGTGGCGAAGCGGGTCGCCGCCTGGCTCACCGAAGGGGAGGGGCCGGGCCGGCCGGCCCGGGCCCGGATCGCCCCCGTGGTCGAAGAGGTCGAGCGGCTCGCGATCGACGTCGACGGCACCGCGGTCGCCGAGCGCCCTCTCTCCACCGAGCTCAGCTTCGGGCGCGCCTTCGGGGTGCTCGCCGAGCCGCTCGAGGCTCCCGCCTCGGACCTGGTCGCGCTCTGCCTCAACGCGGGCGCGGTCCGCAACATCGGCCCGAACCGGATCTGGGTCGAGACCGGGCGGCGCTGGGCGGCGCTCGGGGTGCGGACGCTGCGCGTCGACCTCGAGGGGATCGGCGAGTCGGACGGGGTCGAGCCGCCCGACGTCGCCGGCTACTACGCGCCCAAGTTCGAGCAACAGCTGAGAGAGCTGCTCGACCGGCTCGAGGGCGAGGGGCTGGGAAGCAGGTTCGTCCTCGTCGGCCTCTGCGGCAGCGGCTACTGGGCGTTCCGCGAGACGCTCGAGGACCCGCGGGTGAGGAGCGCGCTGCTGCTCAACTCCGGCGCGCTGGAGTGGGACCCGGCTCTGATCGCCGAGCGCGAGGCGCGCAAGCTCGGCTACGCGACCGAGATCGGCCGCTGGCGCAAGCTGCTGCGCGGCGAGGTCGGCCTGCGCAAGGTCTGGAAGCTCGTCGCCTCGCTCGTCCGCGACCTCGGCCGCAGGCTGCGGCTGGTCGGGCGCAGCGCCGCCGACCCGGCCCACATCGAAGCCGACCTCGACCGGCTGTGTGACGCGGGCACGCCGCTGACGATGGCCTTTTCGGCAAACGAGCCGCTCCACGAAGAGCTTCAGGCGGGCGGCATCCTCGACCGCTTGGAGCGCTGGCCGAACGTCGATCTACAGGCCCTGCCGGGCGCCGACCACACGCTGCGCCCGCTCGATGCCCAGGCCGGCGCCCGCGAGTTGCTCGATCGCGGCCTGCGCGCGGCGCTCGGCCCGTTGCCCGACTACGAGGTCTCCCGCGGCCCTAGCGGGCCGGCCGACAGAGGTAGTCGAGCCAGGGGTCGCGCCCGCGGTAGGGGAGCTCGACGTCCCGCCCCGACGCGTCGTAGATAGCGACCGCTTCCAACCCCGCGTCCCGAAGCTGCTCGAGCTGGTGCTCGGCGTCGACGTAGAAGTCGTCGATCTGGAAGCCGTGGCCCATCCCCGGGACGATCACCCAGCCGCGCTCACGGGCGGCCTCGAGGTCCAGGGAGTCGTTGATCGCCCGCACCTGGCGCCCGTAGCGGATGTCGACGAGGCGGGCGTAGGCGGCGTAGGCGCGGGATCCGTTGAAGCGGGGAGAGCGGTGCTTCTTGGTCGCCAGCGGCAGTGCCCCCATCGAGTGGCTCGAGAAGAGGAAATGCCCGTCGGGCTTCAGCACCCGGCGGACCTCGGCGAGCACCCTGAGCCGGTCCTCGTGCCCGACCGCGTCGATCCCGTTGAAGCTGAAGAGGACGAGGTCGAACTCCCCGCCGACCTCGCTGAGGTCGCGGGCGTCGCCGAGCACGAGCTCGGCGCCGTCCTCCTCGGCGAGCAGGTCGCGGGCGCGCTCGAGCATCCGCGTCGAGTAGTCGAGGCCGACGTAGCGGCGCACGAGCGGCGCGAACGTGTAGCCGGTGCGGCCGGCGCCGACCCCGAGGTCGAGCATCTCCATCTCGTGGAGGCGAGCGCCGAAGCGGCTCAGGACGCGGTGCTCCGCGGGCTTCAGGGAGAGGTCGTTGTAGGAGTCCGCTTCGCGGTCGAAGACCTCGAGGTTGTTCTGGTTCACCAGCCGAAGAGTACGGCTCGCCGGGCTCCGCGTCGAGCCGTCGCCTCAGAGAGTCACGCCGAGCAGGGGCAGCAGGCGCCGGCGCAGGCGTGGATGCCAGCCGGCGCTGCGCAGCTTCCAGCGCAGGGCCCGCGGCGAGTCGGCCGAGAGCACCTCGATGCGCGGCAGCAGTTGCGGGTCGGAGCCGGCGCCGACCAGGCCGGCGCCGATCGTGAAGGAGGCCTCATACCCGGCGTCGGCGGCCTCCCGCGCCACCTCCTCGTCGAGGTCGCCGTAGGGATAGGCGAAGGCGCGCGGCCGCGGCAGTCCCAGGGCCTCGAGGTCGTCGGCCGAGCCGCGCAGCTCCTCCCTGCGCTCCTCGGCGGGGACCTGACGCAGCGGCCTGTGGTTGCGGGTGTGCGAGCCGACCTCGACGCCCGCCGCCGCCGCCGTCCGCAGGCCCCCGGCGTCGAGCAGGTCGAGCACCGGCGCGCCGCGGCTGTCCCAGGCATTTGTGCCGCCTACCTGTCCGCTGACCGCGAAGACGACCCCGGGGGCGCCGTGCCGGCGCAGCTCGGGCAGCGCCTCCAGCAGGTCGGCGTAGGCGTCGTCGAAGGTGATCAGCAGCGCCCGTCGCGACAGCTCGCCCTCGCCGCGACGGGCGGCGAGCACGGCGTCGAGCCCGACGAACTCCCAGCCGGCCTCGCGCAAACCCCTCAGGTGCGCGGCGAAGAGGTCCGGAGGAACGCTCCAGCGGCCGATCGCGGGGTCCTCGGCGAGGTCGGCGATCGCGTGGTAGGCGAGGACCGCGACCTTTCGCCTGCGCGCCGGCACGGCCGGACGCCTCAGAGCCCGTACGCCTCGGCGAGCTCGGGGTCCTTCTCGGCGAGCATCTCGGCGAGCTCGACCATCACCTTGCACTGCTTCCAGGTCGCGTCGTCCTGCATCTTGCCGTCGATCATGTGGACGCCGGCGCCGTCGGGGATCGCCTCGAGCACCTTCTTCGCGAACAGCACCTCCTCCGGCGGCGGGCTGAAGACCTTCTTGGCGATCTCGATCTGCACCGGGTGCAGGGACCAGGCGCCGACGCAGCCCATCAGGAAGGCGGCGCGGAACTGGGTCTCGCAGCCGGCCGTGTCCTTGATGTCGCCGAAGGGGCCGTAGAAGGGCAGGATCCCGGTCGAAGCGCAGGCGTCGACCATGCGCGCGATCGAGTAGTGCCAGAGGTCCTGCTGGGCGCTGACCCGATCGGCCTCGGGGCTCTCGGGGTCGGCCGGGTCCTCCATCACGCGGTAGCCGGGGTGCCCGCCGCCGACCCGGGTGGTCTTCATCCGCCGCGAGGCGGCGAGGTCGGCGGGGCCGAAGCTCATCCCCTGCATGCGGGGGCTGGCGGCGGCGATCTCCTCGAGGTTGACGACGCCCTGCGCCGTCTCGAGGATCGCGTGGATCAGGATCGGGCGCTCGAGCTTCGCCTTCGCCTCGAGCTGGGCGAGGAGCCGGTCGACGTAGTGGATGTCCCATGCCCCCTCGACCTTGGGCACCATCACGACCTCGAGCTGGTCGCCGATCTCGGCGACCAGGGTGGTGAGGTCGTCGAGCACCCAGGGGCTCTCCAGCGAGTTGACCCGGGTCCAGAGCGCGGTCTGGCCGAAGTCGGACTCCTTTGCCGCCTTGATCAGGCCGTTGCGGGCGGCCTCCTTGCGGTCGACCGGGATCGCGTCCTCGAGGTTGCCGAGCAGGATGTCGGTCTTGGCGGCGATCCCGGCGGCCTTTTCGACCATCTTCTCGTTCGAGAAGTCGAGGAAGTGGATCATCCGCGAAGGCTTCACGGGGATCTCGCGTAGCGGCTCCGGGGCGCCGATCGCCTGGGGCTGGAAGAAGTCTCTGGGGTTTCTCAAGCTGCTCCTCGGTCGTGTTCTTGCCGGGCGAAATCTAAGCGCTCCGGCGCTTTTGCCGCCTGCCGCCACCGTACTCTCGGGCTGCGATGGAGGGCTCCGAGCGCGACAGCACTCAGGACTGGCTGCTGAGCGAGGACATGACCCCGCCGCTGCTCGACGAGCTGATCGAGCGGATCGAGGAGGCGCTCGACGTCGCCTACGCCTCCGAGGCCGCGGTCGGCGCCGTCGGCGACGCCGCGATCGAGGCCGCCGAGCAGGCCCGGGCGGCGGTTCGGCAGGCGCTGCGGGCGGCCGAACAGGCGCACCGCTCGGCGCTGCTCGCCGAGCAGGCGAGCGCGGCGATGCTCGAGGACCGGCGCCGCCGCACGGTCGCCGGCGCCGTCAACTCCGAAGACAGCAGCCTGCGCAGCTTCAGCGAGCGCGCCGACCGCGTCGTCGCCCGCCTGCGGGCGCTCGAGCGGCTCCCGGCCTGAGTCCGGAGCCGCTGCGGCGGTATCCTTCGGCGCCCCGAAGACCCCGACCAGAGCAGGAGCAATGGCCGTAGAGACCGCCGCCTACAGCGAGCAGACCGACATCCAGCGCGACATCACCGAGATGGTCCGCCAGTTCGCGGACGAGCAGATCATCCCCAACGCCGAGCACTACGACCACGAGGACGCCTTCCCGGAGCCGATCGTCGAGCAGATGAAGGAGCTCGGCCTGTTCGGGGTGACGATCCCCGAGGAGTACGGCGGCATGGGGCTCGACCTGACCACCTACGCGATGATCGTCGAAGAGCTCTCGCGCGGCTGGATCTCGATCTCCGGCGTCGTCAACACCCACTTCATCGGCTCCTACCTGCTGATGAAGTTCGGCACCGACGAGCAGAAGGACTACTTCCTGCCGAAGATGGCGACCGGCGAGATCCGCGCCGCCTTCTCGCTCTCCGAGCCCGAGGTCGGCTCCGACGTGCAGGGCATCAAGTCGACCGCCAAGAAGGGCGAGGACGGCAACTGGGAGCTCAACGGCCAGAAGATGTGGGTCACCAACGGGCTCGGCTCGAGCGTCGTCTTCGTGCTGATGAAGACCGACCCGAAGGCGGAGCCCGCCTACAGGGGGATGACCTGCTTCATCACCGAGAAGGAGCCCTGGGCGGAAACGAACGAGGGCGACTTCAAGGGCCTCGACGTGCCGCCGAAGATCAAGAAGATGGGCTACAAGGGCGTCGAGTCGACCGAGCTCGTCTACGACGGCTACCGCTGCCCGCCCGAGCGGGTCCTCGGCGGCGAGGAGGAGGGCGTCGGCCAGGGCTTCGTGCAGATGATGGACGCGCTCGAGGTCGGTCGCGTCAACGTCGCCGCGCGCGGCGTCGGCATCGCCCAGCGGGCGCTCGAGCTGGCCCTCCGCTACAGCCAGGAGCGCAAGACCTTCGGCAAGCCGATCGCCCAGCACCAGGCGATCCAGTTCAAGCTCGCCGACATGGCGACCAAGATCGAGGCGGCCCGTCTCGTCACCCGCAAAGCGGCGCGGATGAAGGACGCCGGCGAGCGCTCCGACCTCGAGGCCGGGATGGCGAAGCTGCTCGCCTCGGAGACCGGCAAGGAGTGCGTCGAGGAGTGCTTCCGCATCCACGGCGGCTACGGCTACTCGAAGGAGTACGAGATCGAGCGCCTCTATCGCGACGCGCCGCTGCTGCTGATCGGCGAGGGCACCTCGGAGATCCAGCGCATGGTGATCGGCAAGAAGCTGCTGCAGAGGAACAAGATCTAGGCGCATGGCTTCGACCGCGGACCTGATCAAGACCGCAGTCGAGCGCTTCCAGGCCGAAGTCCCGGCGCTGGGGAAGCTGAAGCTGGTCTTCGGCCTGGAGCTGAAAGCCCGCCACGACATCCAGCTCTACCGGGTCGAGGTGCCGGGGCCGAAGATCAGCAAGGACCTCGCCCAGGACGAGCGGGTCCTGGTCCAGATCGACCGGCCGCAGTTCAACGAGCTCGCCGAGAAGGGGACGCTCGAAGAGCTACCGCAAGGCCTGGGAGACCGGCCACATCAAGGCCACCGGCGACTCGCAACGTGCGCAAGCTGATCGGCCAGGTCGTCGAGAAGCAGGAGCAGCGCGACCGGCTCAAGAAAGTCCACTGAAGCCCTCGCCACGGGCCCCGGCGATGGGCATCCAGTCCAACACGGTCGATTCGGAGTCGAGTGTCGCCGAGCTCTGGGACGAGTGGGACGGGCTTGCGGTCGCGGCGAGCCGCCCCTTCCTGACCCCGGGCTGGATGCTTTCCTGGTGGCGCAACCTGCGCCCTGAGCGGGCCGTCCTGCGGGTCGTCACCGTACGTGACGAAGGCACGCTGATCGGGGTGGCTCCGATGTTCGCGGCACGGGGCGACCGTCGCCGCTCGACCTACGAGTTCCTGGCCGCGGAGCTCTCGCCGCCACTCGGCCTGCTGGCTGTGCCGGGGCGGCTGGAAGAGGTGGCTGCCGCCGTCCGGCGCGAGCTCGAAACCGCCGATCCGGCGCCCTGCCCGGTGCGCGTGCACGATTGGATCGGGCCCGGGTCCCAGACCGAGGCCTTCGTCGGGGCCTGGCCCGGCGGGAAGATCCACACGGCGCCTCCCGTTCCGGTGCCGATCGTCTCCCTGGGGGGCATCGACTTCGAGCATTGGATGGCGCGGCGTCGGAGGAAGTTCCGCCAGGAGGCGAGGCGGAGGCGACGACGCCTCGAGGCCGAGGGGGGTCGGTTCAGCCTCGCCTCGGGCACGGAGGCCCCGCGGGCGGTCGACTCGCTGCTCGAGCTCCACGCCGCCCGCTTTCGCGGTAGGGGGCGGTCCAAGGTGCTTGTTCCGGGCGTCCGCTCGATGCTCAGGGAGGCGTGTGAGCGGATGGATGACGATCGACTGCGGATCTTCACGATCGAGGTCGAGGGCCGCACGGTCGCCGCCACGGCGCTGGTCGCGGCCGGCTCGCTGGCCAGTGGCTGGAGCGGCGGCTTCGACCCGGCCTGGAGTCGTTGCGCCCCTTCGACCCAGCTGGCCCTGCACGCGGTGGCCGATTGCGTCGCGCGTGGCGAGGACCGGCTCAGCCTCGGCCCGGGGGCGAGCCCCTATAAGCGGCAGCTCGCCGACGAAGAGGAGGCGACCGCGGTGACGACCCTGGTTCCGCGGGGTCGGCACCCGCTCGCCGGGCTCGGCCTGGTCGCGCGCCATTGTCGCTGGGCGCTCAGCGAGCGCCTGCCCCGGCGGACCAAAGAGCGACTCAGGCGCCTTATCTGAGCTCGCCGGCGTCGAGCAGCCAGGCGCAGGCACCGGCCAGCCCGGTCGCCTCGTGGTCGGCGCTCGGGTCACCCGGCGCCGATTTCCCGATCAGCACCGTCGTCAGGCCGAGCCGGTTGCCGGCCTCGACGTCGATGAGCGGAGTCGCCGACCATCGCCGCGCCCTCGAGCGCGACCCCGTCGACCTCGCGGGCGGCGCGCTCGAACATCCCCGTGCCCGGCTTGCGGCAGTCGCAGGCGCCCTTCGCGTGCGGGCAGTGGAGGATCGCGTCGAGGTGCGCGCCCTCGGCGGCAAGCAGCTCCTCGAGGCGCGCGTTGACCGCCTCGAGGTCGGCCTCGCTCATCAGGCCGAGGGCGATGCCGCGCTGGTTGGTGACGACGACGGCCTTCGCCGGCAGCATCGTTGAGGGCGCGGATCGCCTCGGCGGCGCCGGGCAGCAGCGCGACCTGGTCGGGCGCGGTCACGTACTCGCCCTCCGCGGCGGGCTCGTTGATCGTCCCGTCGCGATCGAGGAAGACGGTGGCGCCCGGCGCTATCGCGGCCACGCTCAGCTCGCCCCGCGGCGCTCAATCGCCGCCGGAATCGGCGACGAGCCTCGCCTCGACCCACTCGCAGATGACGTGGCCGGCGAGCGTGTGGCCCTCCTGCACGCGCGGCGTATCGCCGCTCGGGATCGAGATCCGCAGCTCGGCGGCCTCGCCGACCGGGCCCGGGTCGGTCGCCGGTCATCGCGATCGTCGCGATCCCGGCCTCGCGCGGCGGCGGCGAGGCCGAGGACGACGTTCGGCGAGCGGCCGCTGGTGCGTCAGCCCGATCGCGACGTCGCCGGCCGCGCCCAGCGCGCGCACCTGGCGCGCGAAGACCTCGTCGAAGCCGTAGTCGTTGCCGATCGCCGTCACCGCCGAGGGGTTGGCGACGAGGGCGAGCGCCGGGAGCGGGGCGGCGCTCGAGCATGTAGCGGCCGACGAACTCGGCGGCGATGTGGACGGCGTCGGCGGCGCGAGCCGCCGTTGCCGAAGAGCAGCAGCTTGCCGCCCGCCCGCATCGAGGCCAGGACAGCCTCGGCGGCGGCGGCGATCTGCGCCGCGCACTCGCCGCTGCGCATCGCCTCACGCAACCTCGACGGCCTCGCCGAGCCGGGTGCGCGGCCAGCTGCTCGGCGCCGGACTCAGTCATCGCGATGGGCCCAGGTCGTCAGCCCGGCCTGGTCGAACTGGAAGTCGACCGCCTCGGCGCCGAGCTCGGCCAGAGCCGCCTGGACCTCGTGTTTGGTGTCGTAGCGGCAGTAGAGGAGCATGTAGCCGCCGCCGCCGGCGCCGGTCACCTTGCCGCCGATCGCGCCGTGGCTGCCTGGCGGTCTCGTAGAGCTCGTCGATGTGGTCGTTGCTGATCTTCGGCGACATCTGCTTCTTGTAGCGTCCAGGCGCGGTCGAGGAGGCCGCCGAACTCGGTCAGGTTGCCCCGGAGGAGGGCGTCCTTCATCTCGACCGCGAGCTGCTTCTGCATGCGCAGGCCGTCGATCGTCGAGCTCTCGTGGGAGCGGTAGCGGCCCGTCTGGTCGTCGATGATGTGGTCGGAGGCGCGGGTGCCGCCGGTGAAGCAGAGCAGCAGGTTGTACTCGAGCTCGTTGATCGTCTCGGCCGGGATCCGCAGCGGGTTGACGATCACCTCCTCGGCGCGGAACTCGATGAAGTTGAAGCCGCCGAAGACCGCCGCGTACTGGTCCTGCGTGCCGCCCTTCAGCCCGAGGTCCTCGCGCTCGACCGTGTAGGCGAGGCGGGCCGTCTCGTAGTCGGTCAGCGGCATCCGCATGTGGGCGGAGAGCAGGCCGACGAGGGCGACGACGACCGCCGAGGAGGAGCCGAGCCCGGAGCCCGGCGGGGCGGCGCGAGTGCAGGAAGAGGTCGAAGCCGTTGGGCGAGTCGGAGGCGACCTTCTGGATCGCCGCCTTGACCAGGTCGAGCCGGTCGCCGTCGGGGCGGGCGTCCTCGAGCGCGAGCGAGGCGACGGTGTCGAGGTCGAGGGACTGGATCCCGATCTTGCGGTCCTCGGCGCGGGCGCAGCGTCCCGTAGGCGTACCGGTTGATCGTCGCGCTCAGCACCAGGCCGCCCTCCTCGGACGGGTAGGGTGGAACGTCGGTGCCGCCGCCGGCGAAGCTGACCCGCAGGGGCGCGCGGGCGCGGAGCAGGCGCTGCGGGCTGTCGCCATCGGCGGGCACGCGCCCACGATACCCCCGCCGATAGACGCGGCCGAGGACCGATCATCTAGCATCCCGCGCCGTCCCAAGACAGGAGAATCGCAACCGATGACCGAGACGTACGAGCTGACCACCGACCAGGCCGAGCGCGAGGCGAGCGGCGCCCACAGCTACGGCCGCTACCTCGAGGAGTTCGAGGTCGGCGCCGTCTACAAGCACTGGCCGGCGAAGACGGTGACCGAGTCCGACGACCACCTCTTCTGCCTGATCACGATGAACCACCACCCGCTGCACCTCAACGACGTCTACGCGAAGCAGTCACAGCAGGGCCGCAACGTCGTCGTCGGGCCGCTGGTCTACTCGCTGGCGCTCGGGATGTCGGTCTCCGATGTCTCCGGCAAGGCGATCGCCAACCTGGCGACCGAAGAGCTCAGCCACCCGAGCCCGGTCTTCCACGGCGACACCCTCTTCTGCGAGACCGAGGTGCTCGACGTCAAGCCGTCGAAGTCGAAGCCCGACCGCGGCGTCGTCAAGGTCCACACGCGGGTCCTCAACCAGGACGGCGTCCTGGTCGCCGAGTTCAAGCGCCTCGTCCTGGTTCCGCGCAGGGAACCGGGGGAGTAGGGAGCCGGCCCGGGGGCCCGGGCCGCCGCTTCCGCCGGTCGTGGACCGCCTGGCGGGCACCGTTCGTCATCCTCTGTGGATGGCGGAAGGCATGGCCCCGACGGCGTCGAAGGACCGTCCGTGACTAGAGAGGAAGGTGCGATGGAGCAGGCGCTGCGGATCGTGCGGCGCCGCAAGTGGATCGTGCTGCAGGCGCTGATCGCGGTGCCGCTGATGGCCCTTGCCCTCTCGGTTCGCCAGGAAAAGCTGTACACCGCCTCGGCGACGCTGCTCTTCCGCGAAAACCCGGCCGCCTTCGAAGAAGGCAACGCGGTCAAGGACCCGACCCGGGAGGCGGCGACCAACGGCCAGCTCGTCGCCCTGCCGGTGGTGGCGGACCAGGCCTCGAAGGAACTGGAAGGCCGGGTCAGCTCGGCCGAAATCCTCGGCAGCATCGAAGTCACGCCGAGCACCGACGCCGACACCGCCTCGGTCTCGGCGACGACCAACTCGCCGGCGCTCTCCGCCGAAGTCGCCAACGCCTACGGCGAGGCCTACATCAACTTCCGCCGCAGGGCGGATCGCGAGCAGGCCCAGGGGGCGATCGACGTCGCCCGGGAAAGCCTCGCCGAAATGACCCCGTCCCAGGCGGAAGGCCCCGAGGGCCAGGCCCTGAACGAAAAACTCGACCAGCTGCGCTTGACCCAGGCCCTGCAGACGGGTGGCGCCGAGCTCGTGCAGGAAGCCGAACCGCCTACCGTGCCCTCCTCGCCGAACACCACCCGCAACGTGGTCTTCGGCATCGTCCTCGGCGCTCTGCTCGGCTTCGGCCTGGCGGCGCTGCTCGAGCGGATCGATCGCCGGGTGCGCTCCGTCGAGGAGCTCGAAGAGATCTACGAGCTGCCGCTGATCGGGCGCGATCCCGCGCACCCGCAACCTCGCAGACGGCTTCGGCGACGGCTTCGGCACGCAGACGCCCGAGGGCGAGGCGTTCCGGATCCTGCGGGCCAACCTGCGCTACTTCAGCGTCGACCAGGATCTGCACACGATCCTCATCGTCAGCCCCGAGCAGGGCGACGGCAAGTCGACCGTCGCCCGCGGCCTGGCGATGACGATGGCCGAAATGGGCGACGACGTCGCCCTCGTCGAAGCCGACCTGCGCAAGGGAAGCGAGTATCTGCGGATCACCGGGGAGCCGGCGCCGGGGCTCTCCGACGTGCTCACCGGGATGCCGCTCGAACACGTCCTCCTCGGCGCCCGCGTGCGCTCGCCGAACGAGGGGGAGATGCGCTCCCTCACCGTCCTGCCCAGCGGCACCGTCCCGCCGAACCCCTCGGAGCTGCTCGAGAGCGCCCGCATGGCGGACGTGCTCGCCGCCCTGCGCGAGAGCTACGAGGTCGTCATCCTCGACAGCCCCGCCCTGGGCGCGGTCAGCGACGCCCTCGCCCTGGTTCCCTCCTCCTCGGAGATCGTCGTCGTCGGCGGGCTCGGCAAGACCAATCGCGATGCCGCTCTGGAGATGAGGAAGCAGTTCTCGCTTCTCGACAAGCAGCCGATCGGCGTCATCGTCAACTTCGCGGAGAGTGAGCGTGGCAAGTATTCGCACTATTACCGCACCGACCTGGTCGGAAAAACCGAGTCGCGCAGCTGACGCGGCGCGGGTCCTGGGCTTTGCGCTCGCGATCCTGATCGTCGAGCTGCTGCTCGCCCGCGGCGTCTCGGGGCCGATCGTCGCCCGCTACGTCTTCCTCTTCCTCGGGGTCTTCGCGCTGGCGGCCGTGTTCCGCTTCCCGCTGGCGACCGCGGTCGTCCTCTTCGCCCTGCTCGACTTCGTCTTCCCGACGGAATTGTTCACGAAATCGGTCGGGCCGATCACGATCAAGCCGCACGAGGTCGCCCTCGGCTGCCTGCTGCTGGTCGCCCTGGTCAAGCCGGAGCGACGCACCTGGGGCGGGACGACCGGGTTCGCTCTGGCGGTCTTCCTCGCCCTGGCGGGGGCCTCCGGCGCGTTCGCCGTGATGAACGGCGACGTCAGCCTCTCCGACACGTTCAACTGGGGACGACCGCTGGGGCTGCTCACCTTCTTCTACGTGATCGTCAGGCTCTTCCCGAGCCCCGAGAAGCAGCGCACCCTGCTGACGGGCGTCGGCGTGCTGGCGGCGATCACGGGGTTGATCGCGGTCGCGGTCGCCGTCGGCGCCATCTCCGGCGGCTGGCTGGAAGGGACGGATGCCAACACGATCACCTCCGAGGGCCTCGGGTCGATCCAGCGGGTCCGCCTGGCCGGGCTCTCGGCCGGTTACGCGGTCTTCTGGTACGCGATGGTGCAGGCGGCGATGAGTCGCGGTCGCCCGCGACTGCTCTGGTCGCTCGTGGTGCTCGGCATCGCCGCTCGACATCGGGGTCAGCTTCAACCGCAACATGTGGCTCGGCCTGGTCATCGGCGCGGCGCTGATGGCGGTCTTCGGGGGCACGAAAGTCCGCCACCGCCTGGCGGTGGGCCTCGCAGTCGCACTCGCGGGAGTAGCGATCCTGATCGTCTTCGGGTCCTCGAGCACGAACAGCCAGGTGGTGCAACCGATAGTCAAACGCGGGGCGACCCTGCTCAACCCGAGCAAGACCAGCAAGGAAAGCTCGCTGGAAGACCGTGCCCGGGAGTCCAGTGCCGCCTGGAAGGTGGCCAAGGACAACTACCTGGTCGGGATCGGCGCCGGCACTCCTTTCGGATTCAACGACCTCGAACCGATCAGCAGCGGCAGCTTCATCATCGGCACGAAGCAGACCCCGCAGCTCTTCCTCCACAACCAGTACCTCTACCTGCTCCTGATCGCGGGCCTGCCGGCCCTGCTCGCCTTCGTCTTCTTTCTCGGCCGGCCGATGGTGCTGGCCTTCCAGCGACCGGTTCGCGACCCCTCGATTACCGCGATCGGGGTGGGGATCGCGATGATCATGATCAGCGCGGTTGTGGCGATCTACTTCACCGTCGACGACATGACCGCGGTTCTCGGCCTGTTGGCGGGGCTGCTGATCGCGGACGCCGAGGGGCCGGCGCGTGCCGGCGAGATGTCGGGCCTGACGCCATGAGCCCGCCCGGCCCCCGGGTCGTCATGGCCTGCGACTTCCATCGCCACTACTGCGCGATGCTCTCCGGCGCCCTCGACCGCGCCGGGAGCGAGGTGACGATGATCACCCGGGACCACGACCTCGAGTTCGGTGGCGTGCCGGGCGCGGCGACGAAATTCGTCCGCCGGGAGGCGGGGCCGGGTGTCTCCCTGTCCCTGATCTCGGGCCGGGTGCGGGACCCCGCCGGTTGGGGGCAGGCCCGCGCGGTGCGGCGCTCGACGCGAGACGCCGGCCCCGCGATCGTCCACCTCCAGGAAGCGATCGCCAACGACCTCAGGCTCGTCTACGCCGCCCGGGCCAGGCGGGGCAGGTACGCGATGACGGTACATGACCCGGTCAGGCACCCGGGCGATCGCGAGCACCCGATCGGCACCCGGCTCGACCAGCTCCTGGTCAGGGGCGCGGGGCTGATCTTCGTCCACGCCGAGGCGCTGCGCGAGGAGCTGATCGAACGCCGCCGCCCGAAGGCGCCGATCGTCGTCGTCCCTCACGCCAGCGACCCCGCCGAGCCGGCGCCGCTTCCGCAGCGCCCTTCGGTGCTCTTCTTCGGCCGGATCTCCTACTACAAGGGGCTCGACGTCCTCCTCGATGCGATGGAGGACGTTTGGAAGGCAATGCCGGAGACGACCCTGACGGTCGCCGGCGCGGGGGAGATCGAGGCGCACCCGACTCTTGAGGACGAACGGGTCACCGTGAGGAGCGGCCACATCCCCGAGGCGGACGTGCCGGCCCTGATGAACGAGGCGGTCTGCGTCGCGCTTCCCTACCGGCAGGCGAGCCAGAGCGGCGTCGGCTCGCGGACGAAGCCCTACGCCAGGCCGCTGGTCGTCACCGAGGTCGGCGGCCTGCCGGAGCTCGTCGCCGACGGCTCCGGGCTGGTGGTCCCGCCTGAGGATCCGGCCGGCCTCGCCGAGGCGATCCTGAAGCTTCTCGGCGATCGGGCGCTCGCCGAACGGCTCGGCGCAGCCGGCGCCGCCACCGCCGCCGCGGAGACCAGCTGGGACGTGGTCGCCGAGCTGACCCTCGCGGCCTACGAGGAGCATCTGAGCGCTTCCTGAGCTTCAGCCGGCCTTGACGGCGATGAAGCTCTTGGTGAGCCCCATGGCCCGCTCTCTGCGGACTTCCGCGTCCGGGAAGTAGAAGCGCATCTGGGTCATCGAGAGGAGCTCGATATCGAGCGCGCTGCGCAGGGCAACATCGGGGTCGGTCGTCTCCGCGTAGTTGCCAAGCGGCCAGTGCGCGATCAGGCCCCGCTGGAGGGCGTAGGGCAGGTGCTGGGACCAGGGAAGCATGAAGTGGGGCTCGATCGGGAAGTAGCGGCTCGGCGTCTGCACCCAGTAACGGTCGGCCCTCCTCACGGCCTCCGAGAAGCGGACGCGACGCCAGTGACCGCCGACGTGCTCGATCACGGAGTTCGAGTAGGTGAGGTCTGCTTCGGGCAGCTCGATCGCCGGGTCGCAGGCGTCGCCGACGATCGCGGTCATCCACGGCTCGTCGACCTCCTGTTCGACGACGTTGAGCAGGGTGACGTGCGCGGGACGCACCCCCGACATGCGCCAGGCCCGCGCGTCTCCCCCCAGGTCGAGCACATGAAGCTCGCCGATATCGGGGAACGTCGTGGCGAATTGGAGCCAGCGCCGGGACCGTGCGCGGGCGCTCAACGAGTTGGAGTCGTAGGCCCCGACTACGCGACGGGTCAGCGACTTGGGCGGGGCGATCAAGGCATCGACAATAGTCGAAGGGCCGGCCCGGGCCGCTCATATACTTGTCCCGAGAATGAGCGGCCACTCGCCGAGACGGCGCCTTCTCCTAGTCATGAACGATTTCGGCTGGGCGGGTGCCGAGAAGCAGCTCTACCACCTCGCCAGCGGCCTTTCGGAGAACGGGCACACGGTGACCGTGCTCGCCGTCGACGGGGCGTTGCTGGACCCGGCACCGCTGGTCGGCGACGACGTCGAGCTGGTCAGCCTCGGCGCCGGCGGCAAGCTGAAGAAGCTTCTGGCTCTGCCGGCGATGGCCCGCCACGCGAGGCGCGCCGACCTCGTTCACTGCACCGGTTTCGATGCGACTCTCTGGGGCCGGCTCGCCGCGATCGTCGCCCGCCGGCCGACGGTGTTCACCGAGCACACTCCGGGCCGGGCCCTGCAGCGGAACAGCGCCGGCTCCTCGCGCGAGCGATTGATCGCGCTCCACAACCGGGTCCTCGACCGTTGGACATACGGCGCGATCGTCGTCGGCCAATGGCAGGAGGAGCTGCTTGTCGGGGAGGGGGTCGACCCGGAGTCGATCGTTCACATCCCCAACGCCGTTCCGATCGACGACCTGCGGCGCCAGGCGGCGCTCGGCCCGAGCAGGGAGGACCTGGGCATTCCGGCGTCTGCCGCGGTCCTCGTCCACCTTGCGCGCTTCGAGCCGCAGAAGGGCCAGATGACGACCCTGCGAGCCACGGCCCGCCTGCGCGAGAGACAGGGGGACGTCCGGGCCCTGTTCGTCGGCGACGGCCCGGAGCAGGCCGCCGTGGAAGCGGAGGCGAGGCGATTGGGGGCGGACTGGGCCAGCTTCCTCGGTCACCGGGATGACGTGCCCGGCCTCCTCAGGGCCGCGGATCTCTGCGTCCTGCCCTCGAGCGGCGAGGGCTTGCCGATGGCGCTGATCGAGGCGGAGGCCGTCGGCACCCCCGTGGTGGCCACCGACGTCGGCGGCGTCCGCGGCCTGATCGAAGGGACGGGCGGGGGCCTCTGTGTGCCGGTCGACGACCACGACGCCTTCTTCGAGGCCTGCGATCGCGCGCTCGGCGATCGGGCCTTGCTGGAGGGCCTCGCCGCGGCGGCCGCTGAGGGTGCGAGGAAGAGCTTCGACGCGGATCGGATGACGACTCGGTACGAAGAGGTATTCGAGGCGGCGATCGAGTCCGCTCCGTTACCGCTGACCGTCTCCGACTGATGTTGTTCAAGAACACCCTGGCGCAGTCGGCAAGCTTCGGGCTCGGCTACCTCTACAGCATCGTCCTGGCGCCGATCATGATCGACCGCCTCGGCCTCGACGCGTTCGGGGTATGGGCCGTGACCGGAGCGCTCGCGACCTACGCGGGCCTGCTCGACCTGGGGTTCGGCAAAAGCGTGGAGCGCTTCATCGCGATCTACGACGTCAACGGCGAAGAGGGCAGAATTCGGGAATCGGTTGCGCTCGGCTGCCTGATCGTTGCCGGCGTCGCGGTCGTCGCTTCCACCGCCGCAATCGCGCTCGCTCCGCTGCTCAGCGACCAGCTCGGAGTCCTGGATCACTCCGAAATGCGCCTCGTGCTGCTTGCGTCGGTCGCGATCTGGACCTGCAACGGCTTCAACGGGATCTTCAGCGCGGTGTGCGAGGGGAAGCGCCAGATGATCCCCTCGAACGTGGCGCTCTCCTTTGCGATCACACTCAACTTCGCCTTCAGCGTCGCCGCCCTGGCGTCGAGCGACTCGTTGACCGTCTACGCCTATGCGAACGCGGCCGCCGCACTGTTGGGCATTCCGGGAACGTATCTGGCGATGCGACACGTCTGGGCCGGCCCGCACTTCGCCTGGCCCTCGTGGCCGCTGGCGAAGGAGATAATCAGCTTCAGCGCCAAGAACCAGCTCTCCTGGTTCGCGGACCTGATCAACCTGCAGACCGACAAGTTGATCATCGCCCTGATGATCGACGTGCGCTCGGCGGCTATTTACGAGATCGGCGCCAGGGTGGTGTCGGCGGTTCGGGGCGGGGCGGTGATGGCAACCTCGGCGATCATCCCGACGGCGGCGGCGAGGTTGGCCGAGGAGGGCAGCGAGGCGATCGGCCCCATGTACAGGCGCTACCTGACCCGCGTCTGCTCGACGGCCTTCCCGCTCTATGCGGTGGCCGCTGTCAGCTCGCCGTTCCTGCTCGTCGCCTGGTTGGGCTCGGTGCCGTCGGAGACCGAGATCGTAATCCCGATCCTCAGCGTCGCCTACCTGGTCAACATCACCACCGGCGCCAGCCACGACGCTCGCGATCAGCTACGGCGCCCCCGGCTTCGCCGCCGCGAACGCCGGGCTGATCGCGGCTCTCAACGTGATGCTGACGGTTGCCCTGACTCCGCTCTTCGGCCTCTGGGGGGTCGTGCTCGGCACCGCGTCGCGATCGTCGGCAGCGCGCTCTTCGACTTCCGCTTCCTCGGCGATTCGCCCTTCCGCGTTCCGATTTCTGGGACGGGTGCTCCCGGCCGGGACGTTGTCCGCGCTCCTGGCGGTTCCGTCGGCTCTCCTCGCGATCTTCGTCGGCATTCCTGCGGACCGGCCCAGTGCCTTCGTCCTGCTGGCCATATCGGTCGTGCCTTTGGTCTGCCGTACTGGGCCCTCGCCTCCCGCCGCGGCCTGCTCCCCGGCCAGCTCGAGGTCCCGCTATCCCGGTTCCGGCCCCGCTCGGTTCCCGGGTCGGGGTAGGTCCCGTCAGCCTTCGACCGAGGCGCGGGTCGTCCCCACCTCGGTCGGGCCGTGGTAGATCGTCAGCGACTTGAACATCCCTGCCTTGCGGTAGTTCTGGAGAACGAAGAAGTTCGGGCCGCCGTCATTGGTGTGATCCATGGTCTGCATCGCCAGCTTCTGGGTCGGCGCTTCGTGGGAGGGGTTGAAGATGCGTGGTGTGCCCGCTTCGAAGAAGGTCACCTGTTCGCCGTTGACCCAGAGCTCGACGAAGCCGTTGCTGCCGAAGCGGGTGTGGAAGAGGATGTCGACCCACTGGCCGCGGACGATGTCGGATTGCCAGGCGACGTCATAGTCGTAGGTGTCGCCGCGCTGGAAGCGAATTTCTTCGTCGTCGACGCTGATGCTGACCGGAGGGGTTCCGTCGAAGGGCGGGCCGTAGGGACCCTCCAGCAGGGTCACCCAGCCGGGGACTTCGGTGGGGAAATTGGCGGGCAGGTAGAAGCTGGTGTGCCACCAGGTCTCCTCGCCGGGGTTGGCACGAATGCCGGGGTGTCGAGCTGCGCTCGAGGGTTGTCGGTGGGGGTGACCGGGGCGACGTCGCCGTTGTCGACCGCCATCTTCAGGACCTGGCGGCCGCTGCCGGCGGGATCGGCGACTTCGGTCACCGCTCCAGGTGCCGACTGGTTGTCCTCGAAGTCCTGGATCCGGGAGCCGCTGAAGAGGAGGCCGTTCCCCCGCTGAGACGCGCCCTGCGACACCGGCACCGCCCTCGTCACCCTGCGGCGCCCGCCGATGCGCCGGTTGCGGCGCTTGTGTCGGGCCTTCTTGCCGTGCGCAGCGTGGGTGGAGGGGGCGGAGATCGTCGCTCCGCGGACGACCCCCTGCGAGGCCGAAGCGGTCGCCACGATCAGGGCGGTGAGGACGACGATCCCGCCGATCGCGATGAGAAACCGGGTGTTGGAGAAACATCTGAGCACTCCCATCTCTCGACTCCTGCGGTCCCGCGGCGAGCTAACTGGCGAACTCTGGACAAATGTCCAAGCCGCACTGGAATGCCGTTTTCTCGCCAGGAAGGGAGTTGACTCCGGCGGCCCCTAGACTCGGGCCGGTGGATCGAGGGGCGGTTCGACAATGAGTGGCTTCGCGGGGGTCGGCGTCGTCGTCCTCACCCATGGGAGCCGCGGGCAGTACGCGCCCCTGCTGGACTCGCTGCTCGGCAGTGGAGTGGAAGCGGCGTCGATCCTCGTCGTCCACAACCCGCACCCGCCCCGGCGAGCCGGCGCCCGCGGTTCCGTCGGGATGCGAGGTGGTCCAGGCGCCCAAGAACCTCGGCTACGCGGCGGGGATGAACTTCGGCCTCGAGGGCATCGCGCGACCGCGGCCGGGACCGGCTCCTGCTCCTCACCCACGACGCGGCTCTTCGCGAGGGCTCGCTGGAGCGCACTCTGCTCGAGGCCGCGGCCGACGATCCGCCTGATTACGGAGTCCTCGGCCCGGCGCTGGTCCTCGCCACCGGGTGCGCCCTTCTCCTACGGCGGCGTCACCCGGCGCCGACGGTAGCACGCGAGCACCGAAAAGCCCGGCCGCCGAGGGAGCGGCGGGCATCGCCGCCTGCGACTGGGTCGACGGCGGCACGATGCTGGTGTCGCGCCGAGGTGCTCGACCGGGTCGGGACGTTCGACGAGCGCTTCTGGGGCTACTGCGAGGAGTCCGACCTCTGCCTGCGCGCCCGCCGCGCCGGTTGGAGGGTCGGGGTCGTCCTCGACGCCGTCGCCGAGCAGGAGCCCGGTGGCGCCGAGCCGGCCGGGGGTCTGGAGCTATCTCCTCACCCGCAACGGGGCCGAGTACGCGCGGCGCGCGGTCGGGCGCGCGGGGCGCCGTCGCCGCCGAGCTGCGCGCCGCCCGGCACGGTCGCGCTCAGCCTGGCGCGGGTGCTGCTGCGGACGGTTCGCCACCGTCCGGGCGGCCCCCGGGAGCCCTGGTTGCTGGCAGTCGGGACGGCCCGCGGGGCCTTCGATTTCCTGCGCGGTCGCTGGGGCCCGCCGCCGGCGAACCTCCCCGGCATGGGCGACGTCAGCAATGTCTGAGCGCCCCCGGGTCCTTCAGGTCTGCCCCGATCCCGCGATCGGCGGGGGGATGGCCGAGGCGATGCGCGGGCTGTTGGGCTCGCCGCTCGGCGACCGCTATCGCCTCGATCTGCTGCCGACCTACCGCGGCCCCGGGCGGCTCCAGCGCCTTGCGGTCTTCGCCCTGGCCCTCGGCCGCATCTCCGCCTGGAGCCTTCGTGGTCGGGGCCGCGTCGTGCACGTGCACGCCACCGTCCGCGGCAGCGCCTATCGCAAGGCGGTCTGCGTGCACCTGGCCAAGGCGCTGCGCCGCAGTGTGATCCTCCAGGTTCACTCGGGCGCCGGTGACATCGCCGTCTTCCGGGCAAAGCTCGGCCGGCTTCGCTTGAGGTTGATCGGCTCGGCGCTGCACAGCGCCGACGCCGTGCTCGCGGTCTCCGAGGCGAGCGCCGTGGCGCTGCACGATGCCGGGCTCGACCGCTCGGTCGCCGTCGAGGTCGTCCCGAACGCTGCGCCTCAGGTCGAGCCCTTCGAGCGGGAGGAGCCGGCCGGGTCGCCGCTTCGGGTCGCCTACCTGGGCGGCTTCGCCAACCCGGCCAAGGGCGCCGACGTGTTGGTCGAGGCGCTCGAGCTTGCCATCGAGCGGGAGCCGCGGATCTGCGGTCACCCTCGCCGGGCCCGGGGAGCCACCACCGGCCGCCGCCGCGCTCCTCGCCGCCCAGCCCGGCCTGGGCTGGCTCGGCTGGCTCGGTGCCGAGGAAAAGGACCGGCTGCTGCGCGAATCGTCGGTCTTCGTGATGTCCTCGCTGTCGGAGGGCCTGCCGATGGCCCTGCTCGAGGCGATGGCCTACGGGATGGCCGTCGTCGCGACCGCCGTGGGCGGGATACCCGAGGTGGTCGACGACGGCGTCGACGGCCTCCTGGTCGAGGCGGGTAGTTCCAGGCGCATTGCCGACGCGCTGCTGCGGCTCGCCGGCGACCCCGCTCTCCGCGAGCGCCTCGGCGCGGCGGCGAGGCGAGCGGGTCGAGCGGCTCGACGCCGACGAGGTCGCCGGTCGCCTGGCGAGGCTCTACGCGCGGCTCGGGGCCTGAGCGGGCCGGTCGTCCTCCCGACCGAGCAGGGCGGCCCGCACCCTGGCCGGGAGCTCCAGCTCGCGGGTCCCCGGCGCCCGGCGAGCGGGAGCCGCGCCGAGCAGGCCGGGCAGCTCGTCGACGTCCCAGACCGGGATCGACGCTGCCTCCCTCGGCCAGGGCCCGGGTCAGCTCCGCCTGGTGCTCGTCGACGTGCTCGCCGAGGTCGTGGCGGCGCGGCACGACCAGCGGCACGTGGCCCTCGCGGGTCGCGCAGAGGATGCTGCCGACCCCGGCGTGGGTGATCACCTTCTCGGCCGTCGCGGAAGCACTCGAGCATCCGGTCGAAGGGCATGTAGGCCTCGGCCCGCGCCACTCCCGTGGGCGGCGTGCCGGGCCCGTGCTGGACGACGAGCTCGGCGGCGTCGAGCGCGGCGAGGCCGTCGAGCAGGCGCTGGAAGGGCTGGTGGTGGGTGCCGACGGTGACGAAGATCACAGCACCCTCCCCTTGAACTCGGCTCTGCGCAGGCGCGCAGCCGCCGCCGGCCACTGGGCGAAGAAGCGGGTCGCGAGCGGGTAGACGAGCCTGCCGCTGAGCGAGATCGACTCGGTCCGGGTGACGCTCTCGACGTAGACGAGCCGGATGCCGAGCAGGCGGCCGACGAGGAAGAAGGGGACCGCGAGGCCGGCGCCGGTCGAGAGGATCGCGTCCGGTCGGCGCCGGCGCAGCATCGCGCCAGGCGAGAGCGGAGGTTGCGGAGCAGGCTGAGCAGGCTGCGGTTGGTCGGGCCGTGGCCGATCGCGACCTCCTCCTCGGCGAGCAGGTACTCGACGTCGGGGCCGTCCAGGGTCACCCATGAGCGCTCCATCTCGCCCAGGCCGGCTCGCAGCGCGAGCATCTGCTGGAGGTGGCCGCCGGGGGAGCAGACGAGAAGCACCTTCATCGCCCGCCACTGTAGTGGCGGGCCGACGCCTAGACTCTCGCCGGGTGGGCGAGCCTGCTGCGCAACCGATCTCGGCGGGCGACCTTCCTCTGCTACCACTCGATCGCCGAGGAGGGGCCGCGCTACCTGACCATCGGCGCCGACCTCTTCGAGCGCCAGCTCGCCGCTGCTGCGCGCGCGCGGGGATGCGCGACCGGCGGCCTCGCCGAGCTCGAGCGCGCGGCCGCCGGGACGGCTCACCGCGCCCACCGCCTTCCTCACCTTCGACGACGGCTTCCTCGACAACCACGAGACCGTCCTGCCGCTGCTGCGCGAGTACGGCGCTCAGGGCCTTCGTCTTCGTCCTGCCGCCGCTCGTCGACGCGGGGGCGCCGCTCGCCTGGCCCGAGGTGCGCGACGACCTGGGCCGCTTCCCGGCGACGATGCGCTCGCTCACTGGCCGATGCTGGAGGAGATGAGGGAGGGCGGCTTCGAGGTCGGCAGCCACACGCTCACCCACCCGCATCTGCCGGCGCTCGGCCCCGAGGCGCTGCGCCAGGAGCTCTCCGACTCGCGGGCGCGGATCGTCGCGCGGCTCGGCGAGTCCTGCGACACGCTCGCCTACCCGTTCGGCGAGTGGAGCGCCGCACGTCGAGGCGGCGGCCGCGCGAGTGCGGCTACCGATTCGCCTTCAGCCTGCCGACCGAGCACCGGGCAGCGGCGCGCCGGCGCCGCTCTCGATCCCGCGCATCAACGTCGACTACCGCGACGGCGAGAGGCGCTTCGCGGCGAAGCTGCGCCGGCCGGGCAAGGAGCTCTTCCTCTCGCCGGCGATGGCCGGGTTGCGGCGGAGGACCCGGCGGATCCGCTCGGCTCAGTAGGCGCCGCGGCCGGAGAGGACGACGGGGATCGTCGCCAGCAGGATCTCGATGTCGCGGGCCAGCGACCAGCCGGCGACGTACTGGTAGTCGAAGCGGACCATCTCCTGGAAGGGCAGGTCGGAGCGGCCGGAGATCTGCCAGAGGCCGGTGATCCCGGGGCGCAGGTCGAGCCGCCGCGCGTGCCAGTTCTGGGCGGCGTGCTTGGACTCCTCGAGGATCAGCGGCCGCGGCCCGACCAGGCTCATCTCGCCGCGCAGGACGTTGACCAGCTGGGGCAGCTCGTCGAGCGAGGTGCGGCGCAGGAAGCGGCCGACCGCGGGTGATCCGCGGGTCCTCGCTTGATCTTGAACATGACCCCGTCGGTGGCTTCGTTCTCCTCTTCGTACTGCGCGCTTGCGCTCGTCGGCGTCCGGCGTACATCGAGCGGAACTTGAGCAGCTTGAACTCGGTCCCGCCGCGCCCGGCGCGGACCTGGCGGAAGAAGACCGGCCCGCGCGAGTCGATCTTGATCGCGATCGCGATCGCGAGCAGCAGCGGGCGAGAGCAAGATCAGGGCGAGCGCCGAGACGACGACGTCGAGGGCGCGCTTGGCGCGCGCGGGCCGAGCCCGAGCAGCGGCGGGGCGCCGATCGAGAGCAGCGGCAGGCCGCCGATCTGGTTCAGCGAGCGGGCGCCGTCGAGCAGCTCGAAGAGGCGGGGGACGACGTCGACCGCGACGCGGCGGTCGCGGCAGGCGCGGATGCAGCTCAGCAGCTGCTGGTGGCTGGCGCGGGAGAAGGCGATGATCACGCGGTCGACTCGCACTGCGTCGAGCACGTCGTCGAGCTGCTCGAGCGAGCCCAGCTTGGGCAGGCCGCTGGTCGCCGTTGAGGGTGTGGACGTCGTCGTCGACGATGCCGATCGCCTCGAGGCCGAACTCGCTGTGGCGGTCGAGCCGGTCGACGAGGCGGTCGGCGACGAGGCCGGAGCCGACGATCACGGTCCGCTGGCGCAGCGGCACGCCGGCGGTGGGCGATGCCGCGCGCGGCGGCCCGGGCGATCGCTGTCGACGCCGACGGTCGCGGCCGTCGCGACCAGGGCGACGAGCGGCCGGCGTCGGCAGCGCGAGCAGGGCGCTGACGCCGAGCGCGGCCAGGAGAGCAGTAGGCCGGCGACCAACGCCCGCGGGGCGTCGGTGAGGCCGCTGGCCCAGGTCCAGAGGTCGCCGTCGCTGTAGAGGCCGAAGAAGAAGGCGAGAACGACGGACCCGAGCATCAGGGAGCCGGTGAGGACGAGGCCGGAGGGCGCCGAGATGCCGAAGAGGAGGGTGACCAGCAGGCCGCCGACAGCAGCCGCGCCGAGGTCGGCGAAGAGCAACAGGCGGCGCAGCGCGAAGGAGCGCTCCGCGGCCGCCGAGGCGCGGATGCGCATGGGGCCGACCTTGCGCAGCCCGCCGTGCGCGGATTCAAGCTCGTAGTCGTAAGCGATGCTGTCCATAGCTGCCTGTATCTCTTTCGGCAGCAGCCGCTCACGGCTTGAGATCAACTTGGGACGCTCCATCCAAAACCTCGGTGGTCGCGGGCGCGGGGTCACCGAGGATACCCAGGGCCGAACTACATGGATCACTACTACAAACCTCAGAAACCGCATTCTGTTGCGGTTGGCCGCGATTCCGCCGCCTCCGACGCCCAGCGCCTCGCTCAGGGTCCGGGGGTCGGCCTCTTGCTCGTGGCGGCGACGGTTTACCTGGGATTCAACGCGGGCGGCTTCTTCGCCGGCACGACAGCCACCGTGGCCTTCGTTTTCTGTGCTTTGGCTGTCCTGGGCGCGCTGCTGGTCGCGAGGCCGCTGGAGGGCCTGACAGCGGCTCTCGCGGTGCCCCTGGGGCTGCTCGCGGGCTTCGCGGTCTGGACGCTGGTCTCAGCCACCTGGTCGGATGCCTCGGGACGGGCGCTGATCGAGTTCGATCGGGCCCTGCTCTACGTGCTCGTCCTCGCCTTCTTCGGCATGTTCTTCAACGGCGAGCGGCGGCTCGAGTGGGGGATCCGGGGCTTCGCGGTCGCCGCCGTGGCGATCTGCGGCGCGGGCTGGCTGACCAGGGTGGCGGCCGACCTCTGGCCGATCGCGCTCGACGTGCAGCCCGAGCGGCTCAGCTTCCCGCTCACCTATTGGAACGCGCTCGGCCTGCTCACGGTCCTCGGCCTGCTCGCCTGCGCCCACCTCTCCTCGTCGCGGCGTGAGGAGCGCTGGATGCGGATCGTCGCGGCAGCGGCGATCCCGCTGCTTGCCTCGACCCTGTTGCTCACCTTCTCGCGGGCCTCGTTGGGGCTGCTGCCGGTGGGGCTGCTCGTCTACGCGCTGGTGGCGCGTCCACGACGCCTGATCTCGACCCTGCTCGCGGTCAGCGTCCCGGCGGCGGTCGCGATGGTCGCCAGCTACCGCGCCGACGTCGTCTCCTCGGCCCGCTTCGCCTCCGCCGACGGGCTCTCGCAGGGCCACCACCTGGCGATCCTGGTGGTCTTCTGCGTGCTCGTCGCGGGTGGGCTGCGAGCGCTGATGGTGCTGCAGCTGGACCGCCGCCTCGAAGCCTGGTCGCCGCCGCCGCTGGAGCCGCGGCGAGTCGCCCGGGCGCTGGCGGTCGGCGGCCTGGCGCTGCTCCTGCTCCTGGTGGTCGCCGGGGCGCCCGGATGGCTCGGCGACCGCTACGACAGCTTTCTCCACGGCGACGAAGTCGGCCATCACAAAGACCCGCGGGCCCGCCTCACATCGGCCGGCAACAACGGCCGCATCCCGCAGTGGGAGGTCGCGCTCGACGCCTTCTCGGCCTCGCCGCTGCACGGCAACGGAGCCGGGACCTACCAGCTGCTCTGGGCTCAGAACAGGCCCTACCGGTTCACGGTGATCGACGGCCACTCCCTCTACATCGAGGTCCTCGGCGAGCTCGGGATCGTCGGGCTCCTGTTGGTCGGCGGCGCCCTGGTCGCGATCGGCGTCGGCCTCGCTCGCCGCGTGCGCGGCGAGCAGCGGCAGGCCTACGCCGCGGTGCTCGCCCTGGGGGTGGTCTGGGCGATCCACGCCGGCGTCGACTGGGACTGGGAGATGCCGGCGGTCACCCTCTGGCTCTTCGCCCTCGCCGGGCTCGGGCTCTCCCGGCCCAGACAGGAGTGGAAGGAGCCGGCGGCCGCCGAGTACTCGCCGAGCCGGGTCGTCCGCGTCGTCGCGGCCCTGGCCGTCGGCCTGCTCGCGATCACGCCGGCCGCGATCGCGATCTCGCAGCTGCGCCTCGACGACGCCGTCTCCGCCTACCATCGCGGCGACTGCGGGACCGCGATCGACTCGGCACTCGGCTCCCTCGACGCGCTCAGGGCGAGGCCCGACCCCTACGAGGTGATCGGCTACTGCGACGTGCGCCTGGGCGAGGGCATGCTCGCCGAGGAAGCGATGGAAAGCGCCGTCGACCGCGACCCCGAGAACTGGGAAACCCATTATGGGCTGGCGCTGGTGCGCGCCGCCGATGGCCGCAACCCGATCCCCGAGCTCGAAGAGAGCCTGCGGCTCAACCCGCGGGAGCTGAGCGTCCAGGAAGCGGCCGCGGCGATGCGCGGCCAGGGCCCGGCCGGCTGGGAACGGCAGGCGAGGACCGCCCGCCTGCCGTTCTGAGCTCGGGGCTTGCGGCTAGTAGCGCTCGGCCGAGCGCAGCCGCAGGCGCATCGCGACGCCGGCGCCGAGCAGGCCGATCCCGATCAGGAGCACGGGGATCGTCAGGAAGCCCGTGTAGGGAAGGGAACCGCCACCGCCGCCGTTGGAGGCCTGGCTCGTGCCCTGCTCGTTGCAGTTGGCGTTGTTCTGCGCGGCGGCTTCGCTGCCGGCCGTGCCTTCGTCGCACTTATGCGAGCAGCCGGCCGAGTTGACGCCATTGGCGCCTTCCTCGCAGCGGTGTTCGCAGCCCGGCCCGCCGCTGCCGTTCTTGCCGCAGATCGAGTTTTCGTTTTCTTCCGGGTACTGGGCCGAACCGGCGCTGCCGCTGCCGGAGGAGCCTGAGACCGCAAGCGCTGCGCCCGTGCCGCTCATCAGCATGCCGAGCGCCAGGACCATCACCACCGCGAGTCGTGACTTCATGAAAGTTCCCTTCTTATTGCCGGAGCGCATTGTTGCGCTTCGGGGGGCGGATTCCAATGCCCGCACCTTGATCTCGTCGAGCTCCGGCGCGCTCAGCGCCGGCCTGTCTTCGCGCAGTCGCTCCTCGATTTCGCGGAGCTCGGCGGAAATTCCTTTGTCAGATTCGTTGCCGATATCCCTTTTACGCACGAACGTGCCGATTCCTGACAGGGAAATCACCCTTGATTGAAGCAAATGCTGATCGACACCCACGACATCGACTTCGAGCGGCTCTATTCCGAGCACGCTCAGGCGCTCTTCGGCTTCCTCGCCTACCGCACGGGCGACCGGGCCCTGGCCGAAGAACTGCTGGCCGAGGCGTTCGAACGGGCGCTGCGCTCCCACCGGGCCTATGACTCGCGCCGCGCGAGCGCCAAGACCTGGCTCTACGCGATCGCCCTCAACTGCCTGCGCGACCGCCTGCGGCGGGTTGCAGCGGAGCAGCGGGCGCTTGCGCGTTCCGCCGCCGGCTCCAACCCGGGAGCCGATCCGATCGAGGAGGTCGGCGACCGCGATCTCGTCCAGCGGGCGATCGCGGGGCTCAGCAATGAGGAGCGCGACGCGATCGCGCTCCGCTACGGCGCCGCGATGACGGCGCCGGAGATCGCCGAGCTGCTGGGCGAGAAGCTGAGCACGGTCGAAGGGCGCATCTACCGCGCCCTGCGCAAGCTGCGCGGCGAGCTCGCCTAGCGCATCGTCGGCTCCAAGAATGTCGCCAATCCCGATATGTCGAGCCCGGCGGGCCTCAGGCCCCGCAGGACTCTTTCCGCGACCGCCTGCCAGGTGAAGAGCGACGAGTGGGCCGCCGCACGCAGGCCGAAAGCCTTGGCGGTAGCCGGGTCCGCGAGCTTCGACATCGCCTCGATCAACGCCGCAACGTCATCCGGGTCGACCGCCACGCCGCCATCTCCGATCGTCTCCGGTGCCTCCGCCGGCGGTCGTGCCGACGCACGGGACCCCGGCGGCGGCAGCATCCAAGTAGGCGATCCCAAATGCCTCGCGTGCAGATGGCAG
The DNA here is from genome assembly GCA_963727615.1 of uncultured Solirubrobacterales bacterium. Taxonomy (GTDB): domain Bacteria; phylum Actinomycetota; class Thermoleophilia; order Solirubrobacterales; family 70-9; genus VRUE01. The sequence goes on along the minus strand of CAVSHD010000004.1, from coordinate 69,255 downwards.
CACCAGGCAGGTGGCGGCGGCCAGCAGGGTTTCGAGCCGGTCGCGATCGGTTGGCGAGGCGAGCGAGAGGCGGCCGTGCTCGATCACCCCTGGCGCCGAGATCGGCGGGTGGTCTCCGACCAGGTCCAGGGTCGCACGGGGATGCTCGGAGCGAATCGCGGCGAACGCCTCGACCACGGCGGGGCCGCGCTTCAGCTCCCAGTTGCTGCCGATGAAGATGTAGCGCGGCACGCTCCAGTCTCGATCTCTCCGCGGTGGCGACAGGTTGCGGCCGAAACCGACGATGTGAACCTTCTCGTCAGGGACTCCATAGTCGTCGCGAACCGAGCGGGCGGCCCAATCGCTGCCCACGCAGCAGGCCCGGCAGCGTTCGTAGATCCGTTTTTGCCTGCGCTGCCAGCGCCTTGCCGCCCGCCGCGGAAGCTCAGCCGGCGCGGAATACGGCTGAACGAGGGCCTGGGCGACCGTTTCGTCCTCGAAGGTCACCATCGGTACCCGCGAGCAAATCTCGTAGCCGCTGCCGATCGCGACGATGCCGTCGAGTGGGCGGTTGGCCAACGTGCGGGCCGAGCCCCAGGCGCTGTTGATCGAGGCGAAGAACCCGCTCGCGGATTCCCTCGCCCAGTCGACTCGCAGGTGACGGGTAGCGAAGGCGATGCCGGGTGGCCGGCAATCGACCGCTATCGCGTCCGCCCCGGCCAGCCGAAGCCCCGAGAGCAGCCCGGCGGGGCTCCCGGACCAAGAGCGTGGATTGCCGACCTCGCCTTGAAGGACCACGGCTATGCGTGGGCCGCTGTCGGGTGCGTTCGGCACCCCGGCATCATGATCGATGCAGCGACGTTCAGCCGGGCTGCACGGAGCTGGCGCTGTGGCCGAGCATGGCCGAGTCGACCAGCAGTTCGGAGGTGCCGGGGATCGTCGACCCGTTGCGATAGAGCCCGTTCTTGATGTAGGCGGAGCCCTTGCCGGGGACGATCATGCTGATCCCGCTGCGCTGGTCGACCAGTTCACCGTCGACGAACAGTTCGTAGAAGCCGTTGCTGTGTTCGCTGGCCCGGAAGTGGATGGCGACGTCGTGCCAGGCGTGCTCGGGCGCCGGGGCGACGTAGCGATCGCCGGCGCCCTGGCTGTAGACCCAGAGGCCACGCGGATGATCCGCGTATTCGCCGTTGTCGCCTTCGTAGTCCCAGAGCTGGAGGGCGAAGTTGGGGCTGCCTTCGCCCTCACTCTTGAACTGCATGATCACGTTATGGGCGCCCGGGTGCCCGTAGACCATGTGCTGGATGTTGAAAGAGAATCCGTACCAGTATTCGTTGCCGTCGTAGAAGTCGACGCCGTTCGGGTCCGCGGTCCCGTTGCCGCCGAGCCCGAGCTCGGAGCGGCTCTGCGAGCCGGTGAGGACCACCCGGCCGGCGTGGGTGCCGCTGCGGGCGTCGCCGCTGACCACGCTGGGAACCACTTCGCCGACCCCGGCGGTGTTCCAGTTGGCGAGGCCGTTCTCGAAGCCGGCGTCGAGGATCGGGGTGTCATTGGCGGCGCTGGAGCGGGTGGCCACGGCGGCTTGACCGGAGATCCGCGCGCGGCCGACTCCCCGTCGATTGCGGCGCGGATGGCGACGGTGGAGGCGATGGTGGCCCGAGGCCTTGAAGGCGACGCTCACCGCGGCCTTGCCGGTCGCCTGCTGGGCGAGTGCCGGTGAGCCGACAAGCAGCACTGCGCTGATGGTGAGGAGGCCGACCAAAGCCTGGACCAGCCGGGTCGGAGTCAGAGTGGAGAGAGCGCCTTGCATGCGTTACTGCTCGACCTCCGCGGCTGTGTCCGCGAACCCTTGGGCGCTATCTGGACGGGGGTACGAGTCCTCGAACCGCTTGGCGAGCGACGTTCAGCCGGGCTGCACGGAGCTGGCGCTGTGGCCGAGCATGGCCGAGTCGACCAGCAGTTCGGAGGTGCCGGGGATCGTCGACCCGTTGCGATAGAGCCCGTTCTTGATGTAGGCGGAGCCCTTGCCGGGGACGATCATGCTGATCCCGCTGCGCTGGTCGACCAGTTCACCGTCGACGAACAGTTCGTAGAAGCCGTTGCTGTGTTCGCTGGCCCGGAAGTGGATGGCGACGTCGTGCCAGGCGTGCTCGGGCGCCGGGGCGACGTAGCGATCGCCGGCGCCCTGGCTGTAGACCCAGAGGCCACGCGGATGATCCGCGTATTCGCCGTTGTCGCCTTCGTAGTCCCAGAGCTGGAGGGCGAAATTGGGGCTGCCTTCGCCCTCACTCTTGAACTGCATGATCACGTTATGGGCGCCCGGGTGCCCGTAGACCATGTGCTGGATGTTGAAAGAGAATCCGTACCAGTATTCGTTGCCGTCGTAGAAGTCGACGCCGTTCGGGTCCGCGGTCCCGTTGCCGCCGAGCCCGAGCTCGGAGCGGCTCTGCGAGCCGGTGAGGACCACCCGGCCGGCGTGGGTGCCGCTGCGGGCGTCGCCGCTGACCACGCTGGGAACCACTTCGCCGACCCCGGCGGTGTTCCAGTTGGCGAGGCCGTTCTCGAAGCCGGCGTCGAGGATCGGGGTGTCGGAGGTCGGCTCAGCCGGCGCTTCGCCGTTGGGCACAGGCTCGGATTCGGGCGCCTGAGGCTCTGATTCCGATTGAGGCGCGGCCACCGGTTCGGGCTTCGAGGCGGGCGCCGTCGACCGGTGCGGCGCCGTTGAGCGCGCCGGCGGCGGCGCGGGGGCATCTTGCGTCGCGGCGTCGGCGGCCGGAGGCTCGACCATGACCGCGCGGCGGCTGGTCACGATACGACCCCGTTGTACGGCTCGGGCTTTGAGCATGTGCCGACCCGGGCGCAGGTCGACGTAGCCGGTGCGCCCGTACTTGAAGTTCGGCGAGCGATCGACCCAGCGGCGCCGGCCGTCGACGAAGAAGGCGATTCGCTTCGTCGGCCGGGACGGATTGGCAGAAAACCTGACCTGCTGCGGGGCCTGGACCGTCGCCGGCGCGACGATCTTCAGCCTGGCGTTCGCCGGAGCGGCGATCGAGAGCGCCGCGATGAAGGTCGTCATCGCGGCGAGTGCGGTTCTGAGCGGGAATCTCACTCACATCTCGTCGTCTCCAGATGGCCGATCCGGCAGCCGAGCGCCCGGTTCTCAAACGAACGTCCATCGGCCGGATGCCCAGGTCAGCGGTGGCGGCTCAGTGCGCTTCGTCTGAGGCATGGGCCGGGGGGCGCGACTCCTCGGCCAGGGAGGTGATCTCGAGCGGGCCCTGGGCGGCCTCCTCGAGGACCTCGCTCGCCTCCTCGGCCGAGCGCGCGTAGAGCTCGACCAGCATGTGGACGACGATCCGCTCGGCGTCGTGCTTGTGAAAGCGGACGTGGGAGAAGAACTCGCGCACGCCGGCGTCGCCGAAGGCGCCGTAGGTGAGGAACTCGATCGCCTCGGACCCGAGCAGTTCTCGACCCGCTCCTGGTCGACCGTCACCGTGCAGGAGGCGACCCAGGGGGTGCCGGCGACCATCCGTTCCCAGCGGTCCTCGATCGGCACGACCCGGTCGCCCTGGAAGGTGAGGTGCGGCTGGTCGTGCATGCAGTCGAGGCACTGGACGACCGATTCCTGGACCTCGTCGACGCCCTCGGCCGGGACCCCCGACTCGGGGTCGACGCGGCGGATCGCGTCGTAATGGAGTTGGATCTCGAGGTTCTGGGACCAGCAGCGGTAGCAGCGCAGCCAGGCCGAGCGGTCGCTCTCCATGGTCAGGCGGTCGCCGTCGCCGCGGGACTGCTCGGCGACCAGCTCGGCGATCTCGCCCATGATCCTGTTCACCTCGAAGTCCTTCGGGGTGTAGACGCGGGCGACGCCGGCCGCGAGCAGCTTGCGCTCGTCGGCGGGCGGGATGATGCCGCCGACCACGACCGGGACCGCGGAGCCGTCCTCGGCGAGCTGGGCGAGGACCTCGGGCACGAGCTCGGCGTGGGAGCCGGAGAGGATCGAGAGGCCGACGACGTCGACGTCCTCGTCGATCGCCGAGGAGGCGATCTGCTCGGGCGTCAGGCGGATGCCGGCGTAGATCACCTCCATGCCGACGTCGCGGGCGCGCAGGGCGATCTGCTCGGCGCCGTTGGAGTGGCCGTCGAGGCCGGGCTTGCCGACCAGGATCTTGATCCGGTGGCCGATCTGCTCGGAGACCTCCTCGACGCGGGCCCGGGTCTTGGCGAGCAGCTCGGCGTCGCCGTAGGGCGCGGCGCCACCGACCCCGGTCGGGCCGCGGTAGGCGCCGAAGACCTCGCGCAGCGTCTCCGCCCACTCGCCGGTGGTCGCCCCGGCCTGGGCGGCGGCGATCGTCGCCGGCATCACGTTCTCGTCGGTGCGCGGCGACACGGGCCAGCTCCGCCAGCGCGGCTTCGACCGCGTCGCCGTCGCGCTCGGCGCGCCACGCCTCGAGCGCCTCGATCCGCTCCCGCTCGACCTCGGGGTCGACGGTCATGATGCCGCCGTCCTCGCCGCCGGTGAGCGGCGAGTCCTCGCCCTCGGTGTGGACGTTCTGGCCGACGACCCTGAGCTCGCCGCGCTCGATCCGGCCGACCCGGTCGCGGTGCGACTCGACGAGGCGGGCTTTCATGTAGGGGACGGCCTCGATCGCGCCGCCGTGCTCTTCGACCACCGCCATCTCGGCGCGGGCGCCCGCGGTCAGCTCGGCGACCAGGCCGTCCATCACCTTCGAGCCCTCGAAGATGTCGGGGTACTCGAGCAGGTCGGTCTCCTCGGCGAGGATCTGCTGGATGCGCAGGCTCCACTGCTGGTCCCAGGGCCGTGGCAGGCCCAGCGCCTCGTTCCAGGCGGGCAGCTGGATCGCGCGCGCCCGGGCGTCGCGGCCGAGGGTGACGGCGAGCGCCTCGAGGACGATCCGCGGCACGTTGTTCTCGGGCTGGGACTCGGTCAGGCCGAGCGAGTTGACCTGGACGCCGTAGCGGAGGCGCAGGAACTTCTCCTCGGTGACGCCGTAGCGCTCGCGGCCGATCTCGCCCCAGAGCCCGGTCATCGCGCGCAGCTTCGCGTGCTCCTCGACGAAGCGGACGCCGGCGTTGACGAAGTAGGAGATGCGCCCGAAGACGCGGGGGAAGTCCTCGTCGGAGACCTGGCCGCGGGCCCTGACCTCGTCGAGAACGGCGATCGCGGTCGAGAGCGCGTAGGCGATCTCCTGCACCGGCGTCGCCCCGGCCTCCTGGAGGTGGTAGCTGCAGATGTTGATCGGGTTCCACTTCGGGATCTCGTTGACGGTGAAGGCGACCATGTCGGCGATCAGCCGCATCGAGGGCTCCGGCGGGAAGGCGTAGGTCCCGCGCGAGAGGTACTCCTTGATGATGTCGTTCTGGGTCGTGCCGGAGAGCTGGTCGAGCGGCACGCCCCGCTCCTCGGCGACGGCGGCGTAGAGGCCGAGCAGCCAGGCCGCCGTCGCGTTGATCGTCATCGAGGTGTTCATCGCGTCGAGCGGGATCCGGTCGAGCAGGGTCTCCATGTCACCCCGGTTGGCGACCGAGACGCCGACCTTGCCGACCTCGCCGCGGGCGAGGACGTGGTCGGGGTCGTAGCCGGTCTGGGTGGGGAGGTCGAAGGCGATCGAGAGCCCGGTCTGGCCCTTGGCCAGGTTGCCCCGGTAGAGCTCGTTGGACCGGCGGGCGTCGGAGTGGCCGGCGTAGGTGCGCATCACCCAGGGCCGGTCGGGCTCGGGAAGGCGGTGCTCGCTGCCATCTCGCAAATCTTATTTGCTGGGGCGGAAAGACCCGTTTCAGCCGCCCGCGGACGCATCTTTTCGTCACAGCGGTGTTTAGGGTTGACCCGATGAGACTGAGAATCACAGGGGCGATGCTCGGCGCTGCGCTCGCCGTCTTGGCGCTGGCCGCGACCGCCGGCGCGACGCTGATCGGCATCTACCGCAACCCGATGGAGACGCCGGGGCAGCGCGGTGAGCCGGTCAAGCTCTCCGGCGAGCGCTGCGGCCGCGGCGGCTCCGAGCCACGCCTTCCGCGTCGTCGTCGGCAAGCGGACCAGGGAGTGCGCCTACCGGACGATCGTGATCGGCCGCGACCTCGAGATCTCGGCGACGACCCGCCTGCTCAGCGACACGCCGAAGCCCGTCCGCCAGAAGGCCTACGTGGCGCTGGAGCTGCGCTCGGGGGACGGCTCCCACTACCAGCTGCTCGACTTCCCGCTTCAGCGCAAGGCGCAGCTGCGCAAGACGCTTCCCGACGGCAGCGCCAAGTACCTGCGGATCGCCAAGCACGTGAAGACGATCCAGGGGGTCGACAAGGCGAACAAGCTGCGCCTGCGCGCCTTCAACATCACCGGCGGCCCCGACAAGGGCAGATGCCGGATCCTCGCCTGGGTCGGCAAGGTCCAGGTCGCCGACTACACCGACAGCGCCGCCGGCGAGCTGAAGGGCAGGGCCTCGGGCTTCGCCGTCGGCGCGACCAAGGGCGCAAAGGGCGCCGCGGCGAGCTTCGACGACGTCGTCGTCCGGGTCCCGAACCCGTCCTAGCCGCGCTTCCCGCGGCTTCGCATAATTGAGCCGATGCCGACGACGATCGAGAAACCGCGCAGCGCCGGCCCGGGCTCGGGCCTGGGCGGCGATTGGCGGGTGATCGTCCGCAACGACGACCACAACACCTTCGAGCACGTCGCCAGGACCCTGGCCCGCGTGATCCCCGGCGTCAACCTCGACCAGGGCCACCGGATCGCCGACCAGATCCACAACAGCGGGCAGGCGATCGTCTGGAGCGGCCCCCGCGAGCCGGCGGAGCACTTCTGGGCGCAGCTCGACGGCGGCGGGCCTGACGATGGCCCCGCTGGAGCGGGGATGAGGACGGCCGGCGCCGGGCGGCTGCTCGGCGCCCTGATCGCGCTCATCTGCCTCGTGGCCGCGCTCGACGCCGCCTCGGCGGGGGCGGCCCAGGTCCCGAGCGGCTTCCGCGACGAAGTCGCCTTCGCCGGGCTGAGCGAACCGACGACCTTCCGATTCGCCCCGGACGGGCGCGTCTTCGTCGCCGAGAAGACCGGGCGTATCCTCGTCTTCGACAGCCTCTCGGACCCGACTCCGACCCTCTTCGCCAATCTCGCGAAGCAGGTCCAGGACGCCTATGACCGCGGCCTCCTCGGCCTCGCCCTCGACCCCGGGTTCCCGGCCCGGCCCTACGTCTACGCCCTCTACACCTACGACCACCAGCCGGGCCATGAACGGCGAAGAACCGGCCTGGGGCGAACCTCCCGACTACGAAGGCGACTCCGAGCTGCGCCGGGCACGCGCCGGTCGACTCCTGCCCGGTGATGCGGCCGCCTCGTGCGGCTGACCGTGGGGCCCGGCGACACCGCCGAGGGCGGCGCCGCCGCGCCCGACCAGAAAGTCCTGATCGAGGACTGGTGCCAGCAGGGCTCATCGCACTCGATCGGCGACCTCGAGTTCGGCCCCGAAGGGGCGCTCTACGCCAGCGGCGGCGAGGGCTCGATTCCGGCGATCGCCGACTACGGGCAGGCCGGCTGGCCTTCCCAGAACGAGTGCGGCGACCCGCCCGGCGCCGTCGGGGAAGCGCTGGCGCCGCCCGACGCCGAGGGCGGCTCGCTCCGCGCCCAGGACCTGCTCACCCGCGGGCGACCCGACCGGCCTCTCGGGCTCCGTGATCCGCATCGACCCGGATACGGGGCTCGGCCTGCCGGACAACCCCCTCTATGCGAGCAGCCCCGACGAGAACGCCAAGCGGATCGTCGGCTTCGGCTTCCGCAACCCGTTCCGCTTCGCGATCGAGCCGGGCGACCGGCGAGCTCTACGTCGACAACGTCGGCGGCGGGCCCTAGGAGGAGATCGACCGCTTCGACGCGAGCTCGCCGCCCCCGTACAACTCGGGCTGGCCCTGCTACGAGGGCCGACCAGCGCTACGAAAAATTCGAAGTCCTCGGGCTGTCGCTCTGCGAATCGCTGTACGAAGACCCGGGCTCGACCTCTCCTCCGTTCTTCGCCTACAACCATCACACCGGCGTGACGCCCGGCGACGAATGCCCCCACGACGAAGGCTCGGCGATCTCGGGCTCCGCCTTCTACGAGGGCGACGCCTTCCCGGCCCGGTACCGCGGCGCCCTCTTCTTCTCCGACCCGCTCGCGCGGCTGCGTCTACGCGATGCTCGCCGGCGAAGACGGCCACCCCGACCCCACCGCCGTCGTCCCGTTCCTGACCGGTACCGGCCACCGCGAGTTCCCCGGGGTCGACATCCAGGTCGGGCCCGAAGGCGACCTCTTCTACGCGAGCCTCTTCGGCCGCAGCCAGGAATTCGGGCCGGGGGCGATCCACCGGATCGCCCCCGGAAGCGAGGCGCCGATCGTCAAGGAGCCCGAGGCGAACGGCGCCCCTCCGGTCGCCGGCGAGCAGCCCTCATTGCCCGCCGCCGGGGCACCGCGGACGAGGATCCGCCGCCATCCGCCGCGGCGCACGCGCAGCCGTTGGGCGACCTTCGCCTTCTCGGCGAGCGGCGGCGACGCCTTCCGTTGCCGGCTCGACCGGCGGCGCTACCGGCGCTGCCGCAGCCCCAGGGTCTACCGGCACCTGCGGCCCGGCCGGCACCGGTTCCGGGTCTTCGCGATCGCCGCCGACGGCCTGCGGGAGCGGACCCCGGCGAGGTTCGCCTGGCGGGTGAAGCGGACGCCTTCGCGCCGCTCCTGGCGCCCTACTCGCTGACGACCAGCTGGTGCCAGGCGGGCAGGATCGGGATGTCGTGCATGTCGATGATCCCTGCCCGGGCGACCTCGATCTCCTCCGAGAACCACCAGCGTTCGAAGTCGGCGCGGCTCTCCCAGGTCGAGGTCTGCATGAAGTGCAGGGGGTCGTCGATCGAGCGGGTCAGCGACCAGCTCGTCGCGCCGTAGGCGGGCATCCGCGCCGCCGCCGGCTCCCAGATGTCGAGCCAGCGATCGGCCCGCATGGGGGCGATGTGCCAGTCGAGGGTGCAGACCTCGCTCATATCTACGCTCCCACCTCGGCGCGGATCGCTCCGGCGCCGTCTTCGTTCTTGCCCTCGTCCTCGGACTCGGCCCCGACCAGGATCGAGATCTTGCCGAGGTGCTTGTTTTCGTGCAGCAGCTGGTGCGCCTCGGGGACGCCCTCGAAGCCCATCGTCTGCCAGAGCACGGGTCGCACCTTGCCCTCGGCCATCAGCTGGTTCGCGCGCATGCACTCGTAGGCGTTGGCGAAGTGCGAGCCGATGATCTGCTTCTGGCGCATCCACAGGTAGCGGACGTCGAAGTCGAGCTGAAAGCCCGAGGTGGCGCCGCAGATCACCACTTTCCCGAACGGCTTGACGACGAAGACCGAGGTCGGGAAGGTCGCCTGGCCGACGTGCTCGAAGACGATGTCTGGGGCATCGCCGAGGATCTCCTTGACCCGCTTGGCGAATCCACGGGAGGCCTTGAAGCGCTCCTTGTCGGCGACCGGGTCGGCGAGGTTCTCCTTGGTCCGCATCATCTCGCCGAACTCGCGGCGGTTGATGTAGTCGACGGCGCCGAGCTCCTTGACCAGCTCTCCCTTCTCGTCGGAGGAGACGACGCCGACCGCGTTGGCGCCGGCCGCCTTGCAGAGCTGCACGGCGAAGACGCCGAGCCCGCCGGCGGCGCCCCAGATCAGGACGTTGTGGCCGGGCTGGAGCTTGCACTGGTCGATCAGCATCCGGTAGGCGGTGAAGTAGGTGAGGCCGTAGGCCGAGGAGTCGACCCAGGAGAGGTTCTGAGGGCGGGGGAGAAGCTGCTGGGCCTGGACCTTGGTGAACTGCGCGAAGGAGCCCCAGGTCGTCTCGTAGCCCCAGATCCTCTGGCTGGGGGCGGCCAGCGGGTCGAGCCCGTGCACCTCGACGTCCTCATAGGAGGCCTGGTTGCAGTGGACGACGACCTCGTCGCCGGGCTTCCAGCGGGTGACGCCCTCGCCGACCTTCCAGACGATTCCCGAGGCGTCGGAGCCGCCGATGTGGTGCCCGTACTCCGGGTGGTCGCCGTAGCCGAACACCGAGACCGGCTTGCCGAGCGCCGCCCAGACGTTGTTGAAGTTGACGCCGGCGGCCATCACGCGGACGACGACCTCGAAGGCACCGGGCTCGGGGACCTCGATCTGCTCGAGCTGGAAAGCGTCGTTCGGCTCGCCCTCCCGCTCCTGGCGGATCACCCACGCCGCCATCGTCTCCGGCAGTGTTCCGGGCTCTACGTCCAGCTTCGCGACTTCGCTCGTATCGACGGCCAACGGGCTCCTCCGGGGTTGGGTTCGAGGGCGGGCGGCGAATCCTAGTTCAGAGCGGACCAGCGCCGCGGCTCAGGCGGCGTTGCGCTCTGGGGGCTCGATCTCGCGGGGCTCAGCGGCTTGGACGGGGCGCACTGCCTGGTCTATCCGGGCCGGTTCCTCGAGTTGCTTGCCGGAGGCGGCTCCCATCTCCTCGATCCGCCGCAACTGCGGCATAACCCTGCTCTCCAGCGAGCCGACCGCGTCGTCGAATGCGTTGGTCGCCGACGTCAGCTGGCGCCCTGCCCTGGCGAAATGCTCGAGGAACGAGCCGGTGCGACTGTGCAGCTCACGGGCGGCGGAGGCGATCTCCTGTGCCTGCTCGGCGATCTGCTCCTGGCGCCAGCCCAGCTCCACCGTGCGCAGGAGACCGACCAGGGTCGTCGGCGTCGCGATCAGGATCTTCTGCTCGAGGGCGTAGTCGTAGAGCGAGGCCTCGGTCTCGAAGGCCGCGTGCAGGGCCGCCTCGGAGGGCATGAAGCAGACCACGAAGTCGGGCGTCTGACCGCTGTCGAACTGATCCTGGTAACGCTTCGATGAGAGCTTCGTGATGTGGTCGCGCACCTGCCGGGCATGGCGAATCGCCTCCCCCTTACGGGTTGCTTCGTCTTCGGACTCGAGGACCTCGAGGTACGCGTCCAACGGAACCTTCGAGTCGATCACCACACGCCGTTCGCCGGGCAGCATGACGACGGCGTCTGGGCGCAGGGTCGACTCTCCGTCGTTGAGGGTTTGCTGCAGCTCGAAATCGACGTGCTCGGTCATTCCGGCGATCTCCACGCAGCGCTTGAGCTGAACCTCTCCCCACTTGCCGCGGGTATGGGGCTGGCGCAGGGCCTTGACCAGGGTTCCGGTCTGGGTGCCGAGGTCGCCGAGGCCCGCCTTCATCTCGTCGAGCAGCGTGCGCACCGCCTCGTCTGCCTTGCCGCGGTCTCGGCTCAGTGTCGAGACCTCTTTCTCGATCCGCTCCAAGTTCTTCCCGATCGGCTCGGTCAGGCGGCGAAACTCTGCCTCACGCTTCTGCAGGGCGGCCTCGGAGGCCTGGGCGTCGACCTTGCGGGCCTCGTCGTTTGCCTGTAGGAAGCCGGGAATCGCGTCGGCGACCGCCCGCGCCGTCGCCTCCTGGATCGCCGGGGTCAGGTCGGGCGCCTCGGGCTCCACGCGCGGCCGGGCCCCAGCGAGTAGACGAGGCCCGCGGCGAGCAGCAGGACAGCTATTGCCAGCGCGATGGTCACGACCACCCATCGTGACGGCGGGTCCAGACGTCACGCCGCAGCCGGTTGAGCCCCGGCCACGAATCGATCGGCCCCTCCGGCACGCAGCGGGGGGCTGTGGCGGTCCTAATGGAGGGCTCCAGGGGCGGCCCTTGCCACCTGGGCGAGCCGCCTCGGCGACCATGCCCGTCAGGGCAGCAGGACGTTGTTCTCGGAGGAGGCGCGGTAGGGGCCGACGAGGAGCTTGGCCGGCTTGGCGCCGGGGATGTCGGCGGCGGTGAGGCGGTAGGAGCCGGTCGGCAGGGCGGTCTGGTAGCTGCCGTTGCCGTTTGCGACCAGGGGGCCCGAGGTGGCGTCCTTGGGGCCGTGGATCTCCAGCTTCGATTCCGTCTGGGTCAGGTTGGCGCTGACGAAGACGACCGTCAGCGGGGCGTTGGTGCGGATCGCCGGCTGCGGCTGGTCCTGGTTCTGCTGGATCAGCTTCGTCCTTTCGGGGCCGAGGCCGATCTTCGACGGCGTCACCGTGATCGAGTCCCCGGCGATCGCGACGCTGACCCGGACCGGGGGGCCGGGCCTCGGTTCGTTGGGGTGTTCTTGGGCGCCGCAGCCGAGCGCTGCGATCGCAAGCGCGCCGGCGCACGCCCCCGCCGCGATACCTCTCCCGAGTGCCATCGGGGCGGAATCTAGCCGAACGGCAAGTCGACAACCCGCGCCGTAACGCCATCTTCACCTACGGCGAGCTCGTCGCCCGGCCCGGCCTCGCGGCGGACGATCGCCAGCGCGATCGGCCCGTGGGCCGGGGAGACGCCGAAGCTGCCGATCCGGCCGACCTCCTTCTCGCCCAGCCGCAGCGCGGCTCCCGGCTCGGCGGCGCCGTCGAGGCGCAGGCCGCGCAGGTGGCGGTTCGGCTTGCCCCGGTGGTGGAGGCGGGCGACCGGCTCCTGGCCGATGTAGCAGCCCTTGGTGAAGCTGACGGCCTCCTCGACGATGCCCGCCTCGGCCGGCATCGTCTCGATGCTCATCTCGGCGCCGAAGCGCGGGCTGCCGCCCTCGATGCGGAGGATCTCGGCCGCGGCGGGGTCGACCTCGGCCGCTCCCGCCTCGAGCAGCGTCGCGCGCAGCCTGCCCGCCTCCCCGGCGGGCGCGATCAGGTCGATCCCGCCCTCGGTGCCGACGACGGCGCAGGGGACGCCGTGGACGACCGCCTCGGCGCTGCCGTGCAACGGCGGCGAGGGGGCGGCGGTGACGGCCGCCGTGGCGGGGCCGATCAGGGAGAGGATCGCGTGCGCCTCGCCCACGTCCTCGACCTCGACCTGGCGGCCGATCCTGTAGGTCTCGAGGTGGCGGCGGACGACCTCGGCGGCCGCCGGCTCGGTGTCGATCCAGAGGTCGGGAGCCTCGCCGAGGCGGAGCACCCGCATGTCCGCCTGCATGTGGCCCTTGCGGTCGAGGAGGGCCGCGTAGCAGCCCTCGCCGGGGTCGAGCGCCTCGACGTCGTTGGTGAGCTGGCCCTGCAGGTACTCGGCCGCCTCGGCGCCGCCGACCAGCAGCTTCCCTCGCGCCGAGCGGTCGAGCAGCCCGCACTCCTCGCGCAGCTGGCGGTATTGGGCGTCGAGCTCGACCTGGGTCCCGGGGGGCATCGATCCGATTCTAGGCGGCGACCGAATTTAGACGGGACTAAATCATCCTTTAGATATGTCAAAATCGCCCGCGATGGGAAGAGACGAGACGACGACGGGCCGCGCCGGGCGACACCTCGGCGGGACGGAGGCGATCGAGGACTACGCGAAGGCGATCTACGCCATCTCGCGGGACCGGGAGGGCCCGGTGACGAACGGCGAGATCGCCGCCCGCCTCGGCGTCGCCCCGGCGACCGCGACCTCGATGCTGAAGCGCCTCGCCGACCTCGGGCTGGTCGACTACCTCCCCTATAAGGGGGTCAGGCTGACCCCGGGGGGCGAGAAGGTCGCGCTCGAGGTGATCCGCCATCACCGGCTGATCGAGGCCTATCTCTCCGAGGCCCTGGGGATGCCCAGCGACCGGGTCCATGAGGAGGCCGAGGTGCTCGAGCACTACATTTCCGAGGAGCTCGAGGCGTTGATCGCGGCGAAGCTCGGCGAGCCCAGCCACGATCCGCACGGCACGCCGATCCCCGGGCCCGACCTGAGCCCGCCGCTGGCGGAGGGCGAGGGCCGGTGAGCCACCCGGCCCGGGCATCTGAGGCGCGCCCGGCGCCGACCGTCGAGGACGTGCTGCCGGGCGAGGCCGCCGTCGCCACGGCGGCGCGCCGCTCGCTCGACGGCGAAGCGCGCGGCCTCTCGCGGATCTGGCCCTTCCTCGGCCCGGCCTTCGTCGCCGCCGTCGCCTACATCGACCCCGGCAACTTCGCCACCAACATCGCCGGCGGAGCCAAGTTCGGCTACCTGCTGCTCTGGGTGATCCTCGCCGCCAACCTGATCGCGATGGTCGTCCAGACCCAATCGGCGAAGCTCGGCATCGCGACCGGCAAGAACCTCGCGGAGCTCTGCCGCGAGCGCTTCTCGCGACGCACGTCGGTCGGCCTCTGGCTGCAGGCCGAGGTCGTCGCGATGGCCACCGACATCGCCGAGGTGGTCGGCGCCGCGCTCGGCCTCAACCTGCTCTTCGGCATCCCGCTCTTCCCGGCCGGGGTGCTGGCCGGCGCCGGCGCCTTCGCGATCCTCGCCCTCCAGCAGATGGGGTTCCGCCGCCTCGAGGCTGGGATCACCGCCCTGGTCGGCGTCGTCGTCGCCTCCTTCGTCTTCGAGCTCTTCCACGCCGCGCCCGACGGCGGCGAAGTCGGCAAGCACCTCCTCGTGCCGGGATTCGCGGGAACCGAGAGCATCCTGCTCGCGACCGGGATCATCGGCGCGACGGTGATGCCGCACGTCGTCTACCTGCACTCGGCCCTGACCCAGCGCCGGATCGTCGGCCGCGACGACGACGAGAAGCGGAGGATCCTCGGCTTCGAGAAGGTCGACGTCGTGATCGCGATGACGATCGCCGGGGCGGTCAACCTCTCGATGATGGTGATCGCCGCCGCACTCTTCCACGAAGGGGGGCTGACCGGGATCGACACGATCGAAGGCGCCTACGAGGGGCTGAAGACGCTGGTCTCCAACGGCGCCGCGACGATCTTCGGGGTCGCCCTGCTCGCCTCCGGCTTCGCGTCCTCCTCGGTCGGGACGATGGCGGGGCAGGTCGTCATGCAGGGCTTCATCCGGCGCCGCATACCCATCTTCGTGCGCCGGGCGGTGACCCTGGCCCCGGCCCTCTTCGTGCTCGCGATCGGGGTCAACCCGACGGACGCGCTGGTCGGCAGCCAGGTCGTCCTCTCCTTCGGCATCCCCTTTGCGCTGGTGCCGCTGTTGATCATCGCCTCCAGGCGCGAGGTGATGGGCTCGCTGGTCAACCCGGGCTGGCTGACCGCCTTCGCCGCCGTGCTGGCGGCGATGATCATCGCCCTCAACCTCTTCCTGATCGAGCAGCTCTTCGTCGGCTGATTGGGCGGGGCCGGCAACGGCTAGGCTTTCGTCGATGTCCCTGGCTGAGGACTTCCAGAAGGTTCTCGACGCGATGCCGTCGGACTGGACCGACCTCGAGCTCGACCTGCGCATCGACGACGAGAGCCGTTACGTCGACACCGCGGTCCGGCTCAGCCAGGTCAACGCCCGTCCCTACTCGAAAGCCGACTGGGACTGGAGCCTGCTCGTCGCCAACAGCTTCGGGCACGCGGCCGCCGCGGAGACCGTGAAGGGCGTGCTGGCGAAGCTCGATGCCGAGGGCGTCGGCGGTCGGCTCCAGGTGCGCGAGGTGCGCGAGGGACGGGCCGAGGTCGTGCAGATGTGGGGCCGCCCGGAGAGCGTCCGCGAGGAGTTCCGCAAGCGCCGCGCGCTCTAGCGGCGCGCGGGCCCGGAGCGCAGATGGCCCGCGTCCTCGCCGTCGTCCCCGACCTGATGCTCTCCAGCCGCGTCGTCGAGGCCCTTGCCGCCGCCGGCCACGAGGCAGACGTGGTCGCGTCGCTGCCGGAGTCGAGCGACGCCGACCTGGTGGTCGCCGACCTCGACGCGGTCGACCCGGAGGCCCTGGCGGCCGCCGAGCTGCCCTCGCTCGGCTTCTACTCGCACGTCGACGCCGACACCCGCCGGGCGGCGGAGGGGGCCGGCGTCGATGTCGTCGTCCCCCGCTCGCGGATGGCGCGGGAACTGCCGACGCTGGTCGAAGGGCTGCTCGGGAGCGGGGCCGGCTGACCCCGGGCGCCTTCGGCTGAGCGTCCGGCGGCGGTCAGCCCGCCCCGTCGATCAGGAACGCTTCGTCGAGCGCCGGCGGCCGGGTGAGCAGGCCGTGCGCTACGTCCCAGCGCGCCCAGCGGCGGAGCACGGAGGGGTCGAATGGCGCCGGGCGGAGATCGGGGAGCAGAGCCCGCAGCTGCGCCGCCTGTTCGGCGCGGTCGAGGCCGGGAGACGATGTCGTCAGGTCGTCGAGCGCCTTCCCGGGGGCGAGGACGGCGTCGCGGTAGCCGCGCCTCGTCGCCCTCACCATCGAGTCGACCAGCTCGGAGCGCCGCTCGATCGTCGAACGCGTCGCCGCGAGCACCAGCTCGGGGTATCTCGGGGCGCCGTGCTCGTCGACCTTGAAGACCCGGATCGGGATCCCACGGCGGCGCAGCGCGATTCCCTCCGCGTTCCAGAAGCCGGTCACCGCGTCGACCTTGTCGGCGGCCAGCGCGGAGACGGCGTTGAAGCCGATCGTCACCCTCCTGACCCGGCTCGGGTCGCCGCCGTCGGCGTGCACCTCGGAGTCGACGACCGCTTCGTCGGAGGGCAGCCCGGTGACTCCGACGGACCGGCCCTCGAGGTCCCGCGGCCGTCGGCACCGGCCCGTCGCCGCGGGCGATCACCGAGGCGAGCGGAGCGTTGACGATCGGCATCAGCCCGACCAGGTCGAGGCCGCGCTCGCGGGCGATGCCGAGGTCGTGGATGTCGAGGATCGCGAAGTCGGCGCGGCCGGCCTCGAGCAGCTTCGGCGCGTCGCTCGATTCGCCGGGCTCGCGGATCGTCAGGTCGATGCCCTCCTCGCGGTAGAGCCCCCGCTGCCGGGCGGCGTAGATGCCGGAATGGACGGCATTGGGGGTGAAATCGAGGACCAGCGTCGCGCCAATCGGCGCGCCCGGTTCAGCGCCGCTCCCGCCGCAGCCGGCGGCGCCGGTCGCGAACAGGGCGGCCGCCAGCAGCGCGGCAACTCGACCCATGTGGCGGGGAACCCTAGCCTCTTCGGGCATTCCGGTTAGACTGCCGCCGCTAGTCAGTCCCTACAGGATTTAGGAGGAGAAAGCGTGCAGGAGCGAGGACTTTCGGCATATCTCGCCGAGTTGATCGGCACTTTCCTGCTGGTGTTCTTCATCACCAGTGTCGTCGTGCTGTTCTTGGCTACGGGAGACCAGGCGCAGTTCGGCACGGATTTCGCTGTTATCGGCCTCGTCCACGCATTTTTGCTGTTCGGCCTGGTCGTCATGTTCGGCGTGGTCAGCGGTGGGCATTTCAACCCGGCCGTGACCCTCGCCGCAGCTGCGATCAAGCGCATCGCGCCGATCGACGCGGCGATCTACATGCTCGCCCAGCTCTCGGGCGGCGTGCTCGGAGCGCTGCTCTGCAAGGGGCTGCTGCTCGACGAGGGGCGTGCCACTCATTACGGCGCGGTCGAAGTGAGCGGCCTCCTGGGAGGCAACTTCCAGGGCTCGATAGTCGAGGCGGTGGGCACCTTCTGCCTGGTGCTCGTGATCCTCGCCTCCGTCTTCTCGAAGAAGAGCTTCAAGGAGTGGGCGCCGCTGGCGATCGGCACGACGCTCGGTTTCATCGTCATGGTCGGCGGCCCGCTGACGGGCGGCTCCTTCAACCCCGCCCGCTGGTTCGGCCCGGCCCTGGTCGGCAACGCCTGGGGCGGCGTCTGGCCTTACCTGGTCGGCCCGATCGTCGGCTCGCTGCTCGCCGCGGCGGTCTTCAAGTTCGTGCTCGAGGCCGGTGGGCCGGCCCCGACCGAGTCGCCCGAGCCGGTGAAAGCGACCCCGAAGAAGCCCGAGCCGCCGAAGAAGCCCGAGCCGCCGAAGGCGGAGCCGGCTTCCTGAGCTGACCCTTTCGACCTGAGCCGCCGTCCCGCCACGGGCCGGCGGCTCTTGTCGAGGCATCGCTTGCAGTAGCGTCCGCGGCGTGCGGCGGGTCACCTTCTCACGCAACTACACGCTCTCCCTCTCACGCACCTGCCAGTGCTACTGCAAGTACTGCGCCTTCGCGACCCACAGGGCGCACATCCACGCCCCTGAGGCGGTCGAGGCGAAGCTGGACGAGGCCGAACGGCGCAACGCGAAGGAGCTGCTCGTCCTCACCGGCGAGCGCCCCGAGGTAAACCCGCGGGTCGCCGCCCGGCTCGCCGAGTGGGGCCACGAGGACTTCACCTCCTACGTCGTCTGGGCCTGCGAGCGGGCGCTGGAGCGGGGCATCCTCCCGCACACCAACCTCGGCGTCCTCGGCCACGAGGACCTCGCCCGCCTGCGCGAGGTGACCGCCTCCCAGGGACTGATGCTCGAGTCGATCTCCGAGCGCCTGATGGAGACCGTCCACGCCGGGTCTCCGACCAAGCACCCGGCGAAGCGCCTGGCGACGATCGAAGCCGCCGGGGAGCTGAAGGTCCCGTTCACGTCCGGGATCCTCGTCGGCATCGGAGAGACCGAGGACGAGCGCGTCGAATCGCTCGAGGCCCTGGCGCGGTCGCACGAGCGCCACGGCCACCTCCAGGAGGTCATCCTCCAGAACTTCGTCCCGCACCCGCGCTACTACGGGCGCGAGGTGGCGGATATCGCAGATCAGGCTTCAAGTGACAGGTGGGCGGAGGCGGGGACCCCTCACCCGGACAACAGCCGTGGAGGTTCGGGCGAGGGTCCCCGCTCCTCCGCGAGCCGCCCGAAGGCGAGCTGCTTGAGCCGCCCAGCTGGGCGACCCCCGTGACGATCGACGAATCGAAGCGGCTGATCCGGGAGTGCAAGCGGCTGATGCCCGACGTCGGGATCCAGATCCCGCCGAACCTCTCGGACTGGTGGTCGGAGCTGGTCGAGGCCGGGGCGACCGACCTCGGGGGGCTGTCGGCCAACGGCGACCACATCTCTCCCGAGCACGCCTTCCCGAGCCCCCACCAGGTGCGCAAGGAGCTGGCGCCGCGCGGCTACGCGCTTACCGAGCGGCTCTGCGTCTACCCGCAGCACATGGACCCGGACTGGATGGAGCAGGGCGTCCTCGACGTGATCAAGCTCAAGTACTGGAGCTTCATCCCGCGCCGCGGCTCGGGGCGGCGGGTCGAGGAGCGGATCGACCCGGCCCTCGCCGAGCGGGCAATCGCCAGGGGTCGCGAGGGCGAGGCGCTCGGCGAGGATGAGCTGACGGCGCTCTTCGCCGAGACGCGGCCGGAGGTGATCGAGGAGATGCGGGTCGCCGCCGACGAGCTGCGCGCCGAGCTCGCCGGCGATCGGGTCACCTTCGTCGTCAACCGCAACATCAACTTCACCAACGTCTGCATCGTCGGCTGCGCCTTCTGCGGCTTCGGCCAGGGCAGGCGATCGCCCGACGCCTATGAGGTCAGCGAGGAGGACTTCGCCGAGCGGATCGGCGAAGCGGTCGATTTCGGCGCGACGGAGATCTGCATGCAGGGGGGGATCCACCCGGACCTGACCCTGGAGGAGTACGGCAGGTGGCTGCGGCTCGCCAAGCAGGTGGCGCCCCAGCTGCACCTGCACGCCTACTCGCCGATGGAGGTCCACTACATGTGCGAGCGCTCGGGCAAGGCACCCGACGAGGTCTTCGAGTACCTGCTCGAGTGCGGGCTCGGCTCGACCCCGGGGACCGCGGCGGAGGTCCTCGACGACGGCGTCCGCCAGCGGATCTCTCCCAACAAGCTGCCGGTCGAGCGCTGGGTCGAGATCATCGAGGCCTCCCACCGGGCCGGCCTGCGCTCGACCTCGACCGTGATGTTCGGCCACATCGAGGAGCCGCGCGAGCTCGCCCGCCACATGGGGGTCGTTCGTGAGCTGCAGGAACGCACCGGGGGGATCACGGAGTTCGTGCCGCTCAGCTTCATCCCCTTCAACACGATGCTCGGCCGCACCCACGGGATCGAGGAGATCGGCCCCGAGGAGAACCTCAAGCACACGGCGGCCTTCCGGCTGGCGCTGGGGCGGACGATCCCCAACCTCCAGGCGAGCTGGGTGAAGATGGGGCTCGGCGCCGCGACCGAGGCATTGCGCTGGGGCGTCAACGACCTCGGCGGCACGCTGATGGAGGAGAACATCTCGCGGATGGCCGGCTCCCAGCACGGGGTGCGGCTCGAGCCCGAGCAGCTGATCGAGGCCGCCCGCGCCGCTGGCCGCGTCCCCGCCCAGCGCACGACGCTCTACGAGATTCTCGAGACCTACGAGCCCGCCGCCGCTTAGCGGAAGAGGTCCTGCTCGGGGGGCGGAGGATCGCGGCGGCGCCGGGGCCGTCGTCGGCCCCGACGTGGTGGGCGAGGCCGCGGACGACGACCGCCGGCACCCGGCTCGCCTTGTCCCGGGCCAGGTCGGCGGCGGCGGCCGCCTCGTCGGCGACCGCGATCAGGGTTGCCTCCAGCTCGCGGCCACCGGCGTCGGCGCGACCGCGCCAGTCGTCGAGCGGGGCGAGGCCGGCGCAGCCGATCGCGACGTCGGCCTGGCCGAGGCGCCAGGCGCGGCCGAAGCTGTCGGCGATGACGACGGCGATGGTCGGGGCCTCCCTGGCGATCGCCGTCGTGATCTCGGCGCGAAGGCGGCGGGCGGAGGCGTCGGGGTCCTCGGGCAGCAGGCAGACGGTGTGGGGGTCGGGCAGGTTGGAGCTGTCGATGCCGGCGTTGGCGCAGACGAAGCCGTGATGGGTCTCGACGATCAGGACCTCGCCCTCGGCGCGGACCACGCGGCGGCTCTCGGAGAGGATCAGCTCGACCAGGGCGGGGTCCTTGCCGAGCACCGCGGCCAGCTTTCGCGCTTCGGCCCCGGGGATCGCCGAGGAGAGGCTGCGTACCCGGCCCTCGGCCTTGGAGACGACCTTCTGCGAGAGAACGAGGACGTCGCCTTCCTCGATCTCGGCGTGGGCGGCGAGCAGAGCTCCGAGGTCGTCCCCTTCCCGGACCTCGGGAAGGCCCTCGACCGGGAGCACCGAGAGGGCGCTCATCGGCGGCGCCCGCGGCCCGGTGCGCTCATATGCCCAGCGCCCGGGCGGTCCTCGCGGCCCGCCCGCCGCGACCCTCGAGCGCCCGGGTAAGGGCGACGAGGTCGGCGGGCGTGTCGAGGTCGAGCCCCAGCGAGGCGAGCTCCTCGACCGCGTAGGGGATGCCCGCCTCGCGCGCCGCGGCGAGGTGGCGGGCGCGGCTGCCCTCGCCGAAAGCCGGGCGGATGGCGGTGGGCGGGGCGAGGGCGAGGGCGTTGGTGCCCTCGCCGTGGCGGTCGGGGACGATCGCGACGAACGGGCTCGGCATGCCGGTGAGCAGGCTGTCGAGCTCACGCGGGTCGAGCAGGGGGCAGTCGCCGGGCAGGAGGACGACGCAGCCGGCGCCGTCCGCTTCGGCGCGGGCGATGCCGGCCAGCGCCGCCTCGACGTGGCCCTCGTCGGCGGGGTCGGGGACGACCTCCGCCGCCGCCGAGGCGGCGATCTCCTGGGCGACGGGGTCGCCGCTGACGACGATCGAGCGCTCGATCGAGCGCGCCTCGCCGATCGCCGCCAGCACGTCTTCGAGCATCGCCGCGGCGAGCGCCTCGCGGCGTTCGTCGTCGATGCCGACGGCGAGGCGCTGCTTGGCCGCGGCGAAGCGCTTGACGGGGACGATCGCGGTGGCCTTCAAGGGCGGGCGAGGTGGGTCGCGTTCACGATCAGGCGAGGCTAGCGGGAGGCGCGCAGCTGGGCCGCGTAGTCGAGCACGATCCGGGCCAGGCGGGCGCGCCCGGCGGCGCCCGCCATCAGCGTCGCGGCGGCCAGCGTGGGGATCTCCGCCGGGGGCGGGTCGGGGTCGTCGCCGTCGACCACCATGGCCTCGACGATCCCCGCGTAGAGCGAGGCGACGCCGGCGGCCGTGGAGGGGCGCCCGACGGCGGCCATGAAGCGGTCGGTGGGCCCCTTGACGACCTTGCCGGCGACGAAGGGGCTGACCGCGATGACCGGGGCCGGGGAGGAGGCGATCGCCTCGCGGACACCGGGGACGGCGAGGATCGGGCCGATGCTGATCACCGGGTTCGAAGGGCCGACGACGATCGCCTCGGCCGTGCGCAGCGCCTCGACCACCTCCGCTGACGCGGCGGCCTCGGCGATCCCCTCGAGCTCGACCCCGAGCACCTCGGGCTCGCCGCGGTCGAGGATCAGGTACTCCTGGAGGCCGCGCTCGCCGGCCGCCGTCCGCACCCGGGTCCGGACCGGCTCGTCGCACATCGGCAGGACCCGCGCCGCGACCCCCAGCCCCCTCCCGATCTGCGCCTGGGCGTCGGTGAGCCGGCCGCCGGCGTCGAGGAACTCGCGCCGGTAGAGGCAGGCGGCGAGGTCGCGGTCGGAGAGGCCGAACCAGTCGGGGGCGCCGAGCCGCTTGAGCCGCTCGAAGACCGTGAAGGTGTCGTCGCGGATCCCCCAGCCGCGCTCGGCGTCGATTTCGCCGCTCAGCCAGTAGGTGACGAGGTCGGGGTCGGGGGAGACGTGGACGCCGAGCGCCTCGACGTCGTCGCCGGTGTTGGCGATCACCGTCAGGTCGGCGCCGATCTCCTCCTGCATGCCGGCGCCGAGCTTGGCGCCGCCGGTGCCGCCGGCGAGCAGCGCGACCCTCATCGCGCCGGCCTCAGGCCCAATGGTCGGCGTCGGGGAGGCCGGTGAGGTGAATGCCGGCGTGCGCCTTGTAGCGGACGTTGATCGAGATCAGGAGCGGCGTCAGCTGCTCGACGATCCGGGCCATCTCGAGCGGCCCCGCGTTGACCGCGCGCAGGCCGGGGATCAGCTCGACCAGGCGGGCGACCCGGGCCTTGTCGGCCTTGCGGTCGCCGCAGACGAGGACGTCCTCGTCGAGCTCGGCGCCGGCGTCGGCGAGGGTCGGGGCGCCGATCGTGTGCAGGGCGGCGACGACGGTCACCCCCTCGGGGACCATCTCCTGCGCCTGCTGGGCGGCCGAGCCCTGCCAGACGCCGAGCGAGCGGGTCGCCTTGCCGCTGACCGCGGCCGCGAGCGGAACGGTGCAGTCGACGAGGATCTGGCCGGGCCGCAGCGCCTCGCGCAGGTTGTTGAGGTTCTCCGACTGGGCGCGGAAGGGGACGGTGAGGAAGACGATCTCGGCGCGGCCCGCCGCCTCCTCGTTGACGAGCCCCTCGACCTCGGCGCCGGGGACGGCCTCGCGGACCTTCGCCGCCGCCTCCTCGGCGCGCTCGGGCGAGCGCGAGCCGAGCACGATCGGGACCCCGGCAGCCGCCCAGCGCCGGGCGAGGCCGGCGCCGAGGGCGCCGGTGCCGCCGATGATCGGGATCGGCTCAGCCATCCTGGGTCGCTCTCCGCGCGTTCACAGCGCGCCAGTCTATGCTCAGCGGCCTATGAGGCTGGAGGGACGCAAGGCGCTGGTCACCGGTGGCGCGAGCGGGATCGGCGCCGCGATCGCGGCGCGGCTGGCGGCCGAGGGCGCCGAGGTCTGGGTCGGCGACGTCAACGTCGAGGGCGCCG
Organism: uncultured Solirubrobacterales bacterium; assembly: GCA_963727615.1. Classification (GTDB taxonomy): domain Bacteria; phylum Actinomycetota; class Thermoleophilia; order Solirubrobacterales; family 70-9; genus VRUE01. The sequence continues at coordinate 45,989 of CAVSHD010000004.1, read as the reverse complement.
AGCAGGTCGCCGGCGAGATCGCCGGCCACGCGCTCGAGCTCGACGTGACGAGCCTCGAGTCGGCGCAGGCGGCGGTCGCGGCGACCGGCAACCTCGACGTCCTCGTCAACAACGCCGGGACCGACGAGTTCGGGTTCTTCACCTACACCGACGCCGAGCAGTGGCAGAAGGTGATCGCGATCAACCTGATGGGAGTGCTCAACTGCACCTTCGCCGTCCTGCCGGGCATGCAGGAGGCGAAATACGGGCGCATCGTCAGCATCTCCTCGGAGGCGGGCCGGGTCGGCTCCAAGGGCTCCTCGGTGTACTCGGCCGCGAAGGGGGGCGTGATCGCCTTCATGAAGACGATCGCGAGGGAGAACGGCCGCTACGGCGTGACCGCGAACTCGATTGCCCCGGGGCCGATCGAGACGCCGCTGTTGATGGGGGCGAAGGAGTTCGGCGAGATCGGAGAGCGGATCATCGAGACGATGAAAGGGCTGACCCAGATGGGTCGGCTCGGCCAGCCCGAGGAGGTGGCCGCGGCGGCCGCCTTCCTCGCCTCCGACGACGCCACCTACGTTACCGGCGAGACGCTCGGGGTCAGCGGCGGCCTCGGCATGGTCTGATGGCCCCCGAGCCCGGCGGCGAGCGCAGCGAAGAGTTCTACGTCTCGGGCGACCTGCTGACCGACGTCGGCGGCACGATCGCGACCTCGGTCCTCTCCACCCCGGCGATGATCGGGATGATGGAGCACTGCTCGGCGATCCTCGCCGGCGAGCAGCTCCCCGAAGGGAGCGCCACCGTCGGCTTCGAGGTTTGCGTCAAGCACGTCGGCGCCGCCCTCGAGGGCGCCTCCTGCGTGGTCAGCTCGCGCCTGCGCGAGGTCGTCGAAGGCCGCAAGCTCCGCTTCGACGTCGAAGTGGCCGCGGTCGACGCCGACGAGCGCCGCACGATCGGCGTCGGCACCCACGAGCGCCGCGTAATCCAAGTCAACCAACTGGGTTAGCAGCCGAGCGGGGGGGCAAACAGCGCCGAGTGCTGCATTGACCCCCTTATGGAGGGTAGAAAGCAGCAGTCGGCGGGAGTTTGGCGTTTGGCGGCTGCCCAGCATGGAGTTGTGGCGCGGCGGCAGCTTCGTCAGCTGGGATTCAGTGACAGGGAGATCGAGGGTCGTCTCGCGAACGGCCGCCTGCACCGGGTTGGCAGGGGAGTCTTCGCGGTCGGGCGTCCACGAATCGATCGGCGAGGTCGCTGGATGGCGGCGACGCTGTCATGCGGGACGACCGCAGCTCTCAGCCACTGGAGCGCGGGGGCGCTGATCGGCATCGCGAATGAGAAACGACAGATTGAAGTATCAGTGCGCACATGTACGAAAAGGGGGTTGAGGGGGGATGGGGTTCTGGTCCATCGGCGGGTTGGGTTGCGAGGCGAGGACATTGGGCTCTGGGATGGCATTCCTGCGACGACGCCGATCCGGACGCTGATCGATCTGGCCGCGACCAGCGGCCCCGATCTGATTGAGCGGCTGGTCAACGAGGCCGATCGGTTGGATCTGGTCGAGCCGCCGGCGCTGCGGGACGCTCTCGACGCTTATCGGGGCCAGCGCGGGGTGGCCCGGTTGCGGGAGGTCCTCGACCCGCGGTTCTTCCGGCCCACGCGTTCTGGCCTCGAGCGGCGATTCCTACGACTGGTCGAGCGGGCCGCCCTGCCACGGCCGCTGACCCGCGCTTGGGTGAACGGCTTCGAGGTCGACTTCTTCTGGCCCGACCTGGGCCTTGTCGTCGAGACCGACGGTGCGAGGTATCACCGCACTCCGGATCGACAGACGCGCGACAGGCGGCGCGATCAGGCCCATACGGTCGCCGGCCTCACGCAGCTCCGCTTCACCGGCGCCCAGATCGATCTCGAGGCGCCCTACGTGGTCGACACCTTGCGCGGCGTCGCCGCGCGCCTTGCGCCGGCCCGACGGCACTCGCCGTAGGCCGGACGCCTAAGCTGCCGCCATGGCAACTCTGCCCGACTCGGTGCGCATCCGCGAGGTCGGCCCCCGGGACGGCTTCCAGAACGAGCCGGAGACGGTCGCGACGGCGGACAAGATCCGGCTCATCGACATGCTCACCGCCACCGGCCTGCGACGCGTCGAGGTGACCTCGTTCGTGCGGCCCGACGTGATCCCCCAGCTCGCCGACGCCGAGCAGGTGCTGACCGGGATCGAGCGTCGCGACGGGGTCTCACTCTCGGTCCTGATCCCGAATGAGCGGGGGCTGGAGCGGGCGCTGGAGCTGCGCGACCGCTTCGACGAGATCAACGTCTTCCTCTCCGCCTCCGAGACCCACAACCGCAAGAACGTCAACCGCTCGATCGAGGAGTCTCTGAACGGGCTCGAGGCGACGCTGGAGACGGCCCGCGAGGCGGGCCTGCGCTGCGAGGGCGTGATCTCCGTCTCCTTCGGCTGCCCCTACGAGGGCGAGGTCCCGCCCGAGCGCGTCTTCGGGATCGCCGAGCGCCTCGCCGCCGCCGGCTGCGCGGAGGTCGGCTTCGGCGACACGACCGGGATGGCGAACCCGCTCCAGGTGGGCGAGTTCTTCTCCGCCGCCCGCGAGCGGCTCGACGGGGTCGAGCTCACGGCCCACTTCCACAACACCCGCGGGCAGGGGCTGGCCAATGCGCTGGCGGCGCTCGAGCAGGGAGTCGACTCCTTCGAGGCGAGCTTCGGCGAGCTCGGCGGCTGCCCGGTCCCCGCCGGCGCCACCGGCAACGTCGCCAGCGAGGATCTGGTCTCGATGCTCGAGGAGATGGGCGTCGAGACCGGGATCGGCCTGCCTCTCCTGATCGACGCTGCGCGCGCCGCACAGGAGGCCCTCGGTCGCCCGCTGGGCGCCCACGTGCTGCGGGCCGGCCCGGTCGATTGGCACCGCGCGGAATAGGGTTCGGCGCGAACGTGGCAATCGACGCGGTGATTTCCGGTCGTTCGTATTCGTGGCGATTGCCGCGGGAGCGCTCTCATGTCTGACTTCGCAGCGGCCCTCGAGGCGGCCCTCGCCGGCGGGCCCCGGCGCCACCACGAGAAGACCGTCGAGCAGGGCAAGCTGCCGGTCCGCGAGCGGGTCGAGCGCCTCGTCGACCCCGGCTCCTTCTCCGAGGAGGGCCTGTTGGCGAACTGGGACGAGGAGGGGCTGGGCGCCGACGGCGTCGTCACCGGCCTGGCGACGATCGACGGCCGCCGGGTCGCCCTGATGGCCAACGACCCGACGGTCAAGGCCGGCTCCTGGGGCCCGAAGACGGTCGAGAAGATCCTCCGCATCCAGGAGCGGGCTCTCTCCCATCAGGTGCCGATGGTCTACCTGGTCGACTCGGCTGGGGCGCGGATCACCGACCAGGTGCAGATGTTCCCCGGCCGTCGCGGCGCCGGCCACATCTTCCACAACGAGGTGCGCCTCTCCGGCCAGGTCCCCCAGGTCTGCCTGCTGTTCGGCCCGAGCGCCGCCGGCGGCGCCTACATCCCGGCCTTCTGCGACGTCGTGATCATGCGCGAGGGCAACGCCTCGATGTACCTGGGGTCGCCGCGGATGGCGGAGATGGTGATCGGCGAGAAGGTGACGTTGGAGGAGATGGGCGGGGCGAAGATGCACACCGGCGTCTCCGGCTGCGGCCACTTCCTCGTCAAGAGCGACGAGGAGGCGATCGATCTCGCCAAGCGCTACCTCTCCTACATGCCGGGCAACTGGCGCGAGGAGGCGCCCGCCGCCGAGCCCGCCGAGCCGGCCTCGGACGAGCCGATCGCCGGGATCGTCCCCGCCGACGAGAACCGGCCCTTCGACATGCAGCGGCTGCTCGACTCGCTGCTCGACGCCGAGAGCTTCCTGCCCGTCCACAGGCGCTGGGCGAAGGAGCTGATCGTCGGCTACGGCCGCCTCGACGGCCGCGCGATCGGGGTCGTCGCCAACCAGCCCAAGCACACCGGCGGCGTCCTCTTCGTCGACTCCGCCGACAAGGCCGCGCGCTTCATCCAGACCTGCAACGCCTTCAACCTGCCGTTGCTCTTCCTCGCCGACGTGCCCGGCTTCATGATCGGCACCGCCGTCGAGCGCCAGGGGATCGTCCGCCACGGGGCGAAGATGATCAGCGCCGTCTCGGAAGCGACGGTGCCGAAGATCTCGGTCGTCGTCCGCAAGGCCTACGGCGCCGGCCTCTACGCGATGGCGGGGCCCGCCTTCGAGCCCGACTGCTGCATCGCCCTGCCCAGCGCCTCGATCGCCGTCATGGGCCCGCAGGCGGCCGTCAACGCCGTCTTCTACAACCAGATCCAGGCGATCGAGGACGAGGCCGAGCGCGAGGCCTTCGTCGCCGCCAAGCGCGAGGAGTACGCGGCCGACATCGACATCCTCCACCTCGCCTCGGAGATGGTCGTCGACGCCGTGGTCGAGCCGCAGGATTTGCGCGCCGACCTGATCCGCCGCTTCGCGCACGCCGCGACGAAGGACCGCTCCTTCGCCGAGCGCCGCAACCCCGTGACCCCCGCCTGAGCAGACCTGGGCGACGGCGGGCGGAGCGAATAGGCTGAGCGCCGTGGAGCCCGAGCCGGCGATTCGCGTCGAGGACCTCAGGGTCTCCCGCGGAGGGCGCGCTGTGCTGCCCGGGATCTCCTTCGAGGTGGCCGCCGGCCGGATCACCGGCCTGCTCGGGCCGAGCGGCTGCGGCAAGTCGACCCTGATGCGGGCGATCGTCGGCGTCCAGATCGTCGAGTCGGGCCGGGTCGAGGTGCTCGGCGAGGCCGCCGGGACGCCGCAACTGCGCCCCCGGGTCGGGTACGTGACCCAGGCGCCCTCGGTCTACGGCGACCTCAGCGTCGCCGAGAACCTCGAGTTCTTCGCCCGCATCCTCGACGCGCCGGCCTCCCGGGTCGAGGAGGTGGTCGAGACGGTCTCGCTCGGCGAGCACGTCGACCGCGAGGCACGCAACCTCTCCGGCGGCCAACGCTCGCGGGTCTCGCTGGCGACGGCGCTGCTCGGCGACCCCGACCTGCTCGTTCTCGACGAGCCGACGGTCGGCCTCGACCCGCTGCTGCGGCGCGAGCTCTGGGGGGGCTTCGCGCGGCTTGCCGCCGCCGGGGTGACGCTGCTCGTCTCCAGCCACGTGATGGACGAGGCCGGACACTGCGACGAGCTGCTGCTGATGCGCGACGGCGAGCTGCTCGCCACCGAGACCCCCGACGGCCTGCGGGCGCGGACCGGGAAGAGCTCGATGGACGACGCCTTCCTCGCCCTGATCGAGGCGAGCGCGACGAGCGGCGGGGTGGGGGGGTCGTGAGCGGCCGGGTAACCGGCGCCGTGGCCCTCCGCGTCCTGCGCCAGCTGCGCCGCGACCCGCGCACGATCGCGCTGCTACTGGTCGTGCCGCCCGTCCTGCTGGCGATCCTCAAGTACGCGTTCGACTCGAGCCCGGCGTCCTTCCAGAAGATCGGCGGGCCGCTGGTCGGCCTCTTCCCCTTCATCACGATGTTCCTGGTCACGTCGATCACGATGCTGCGCGAGCGCACCACGGGCACCCTCGAGCGGCTGATGGCGATGCCGCTGGCGAAGCTCGACCTGCTGCTCGGCTACGCGATCGCCTTCGCCCTCGTCGCCGCCGTCCAGGCGGCGATCACGGCGGCGATCGCCTTCGGCCCGCTCGATCTCCATACCGCGGGCTCGCCGCTCCTGGTCGGCGTACTGGCGATCGCCAACGCGCTGCTCGGCATGGCCCTCGGGCTGCTGGTCAGCGCCTTCGCCCAGACCGAGTTCCAGGCCGTCCAGTTCATGCCGGCCTTCGTCTTCCCCCAGCTTCTGCTCTGCGGGCTCTTCGTGCCCCGCGACGAGATGGCGCCGCTGCTCGAATGGGCCTCCTACGCGCTGCCGCTCACCTACGCGTTCGACGCCCTGCAGCGGGTCACCGTCGATGGCAGCCTCGGCACGGCGGGCGCCCTCGACTGCGCGGTCACGGTCGGCGCCACCCTGGCGGCGCTGGCGCTCGGCGCCGCGACCCTGCGCCGCCGCACGGCCTGAGAGGGGCGACCCGGGCGGCGACCCCCGCCCGCTACCGTTTGTCGATGGCCAGGAGCTTCAAAGCGCCGCTCGCGGCGGCCTTCGGGTGCGTGGCGGCACTTCTCCTCTTCGCCGCCGCCGTCTACGGCAGCGACTCGGTGCAGCGCGCCGACTCCGACCTCCTCAACGCGGTGATGGCCCCCAGCGGCGACGCCGCCGGCCCCACCGTCTACGCGATTGCCCGGCTCGCCGACCCGATCGCCCTGCTGGCAATGCTGGCGCTCGCCTGCGCGATCGCGCTCTGGCGCCGCCGCCCGCTCGACGCGCTCGGGGCGGTCGCGATCGTCGCCGGCGCCAACCTGACGACCCAGGTCCTGAAAGGCGCCTTCGCGCAGGCGCGGATCCAGCCCGTATTCATCAACCACGAACTGCTGCCGACCGAGATCTTCCCCAGCGGCCACGCGACCGCGGCCGCGTCGATCGCGATCGCCTTCGCCTTCGTCGTGCCGCGAGCCTCGCTGCCACTCGCCGCCGGCCTCGGCGCCCTCTTCGTCGCCGCCGTCGACATGGCGATCCTGATCCTCGCCTGGCACTACACCAGCGACATCGTCGCCGGCACCCTGGTCGCCGCCGCCTGGGGGTTCGCGGTGCTCGCAGGGCGCCGCTTCGTCGAGGCCCGCCGCGCCCGCCGTGAGCTCAGCCCGGCAACTCCGCCGCCATCGCCACGAAGTACTCCAGCGCCGCCGGATTTGCAAGCGAGTCGCGGCTAGCCGCGCGCTCCGGCGGCGTCCCCATCAGGATCCGCTTGACCGGGACCTCGAGCGCCTTGCCGCTCAGCGTCCGCGGCACCTCGGCGATCTGGAAGACCTCGTCGGGAACGTGGCGCGGCGAGCACCGCTCGCGCACGCGGCGGGCGATCTCGCGCCGCATCTCCTCGTCGAGCTCGGCGCCCTCGCGAAGGACGACGAAGAGCGGCATCCAGCCCTCGGTCCCGGGCCGCGGGACGTCGACGACGAGGGCGTCGAGGATCGCGTCGATGCCGAGCACGGCGCGGTAGATCTCGCTCGTCCCCATGCGCACCCCGGAGCGGTTGATCGTCGAGTCCGATCGCCCATAGATGATCGCCGTGCCGCGCGAGGTGATCTCGATCCAGTCGCCGTGGCGCCAGACGCCCGGGTACTGCTCGAAGTAGCTCTCCCGGTAGCGGCTGCCGTCAGCATCGCCCCAGAAGAAGACCGGCATCGACGGCATCGGCTCGGTGACGACCAGCTCACCGACCTCGTCGATCACCGCATTGCCGTCCTCGTCCCAGGCCTCGACCGCGGCGCCCAGCGCCCTGCCCTGGAGCTCGCCGCGGTACACGGGCAGCAGCGAGACCCCGCCGACGAAGGCGGTGCAGAGATCGGTGCCGCCGCTGGTCGAGAAGAGCCAGGTGTCGGCCCCGAGCTGCTCGTAGACCCAGTCGAACCCCTCCGGGGCGAGCGGGCTGCCGGTCGACCCGACCGCCTGCAGGCGGCTCAGGTCTCGGCCCGAGCCCGGTTCGACCCCGGCCTTCATGCAGGCGGCGATGTAGGAGGCGCTGGTCCCGAACGTCGTCACCCCGGCCCGCTCGGCGAGGTCCCAGAGAACCCCCATGTCGGGGTGGCCCGGGTTGCCGTCGTAGAGGACGATCGCGGCTTTGGTCAACAGCCCCGAGACGAGGAAGTTCCACATCATCCAACCGGTCGTCGTGAACCAGAAGAGGCGGTCGCCGGGGTGCGCGTCGACGTGCAGGTGGAGCTTCTTCAGGTGCTCGAGGAGGATGCCGCCCTGCCCCTGGACGATCGCCTTCGGCAGCCCGGTCGTGCCCGAGGAGTAGAGGACCCAGAGCGGGTGGTCGAAGGGGACACGCTCGAAGACGAGCTCGGCGCCGGCGCCGGCCGCGGCGAGCTCGTCCCAGGTGGAGGCGTCGCGCAGGGCCGAGAGGTCGGGCTCGGGATCGAGGTAGGGGAGGACGACGGTCCGCTCCAGGGTCGGCATCGCCGCCTGTAGCTCGGCGAGGACCTGGCGGCGGTCGAAGCGCTTGCCGCCGTAGCCGTATCCGTCGATCGCGAAGAGGACCTTGGGCTCGATCTGGGCGAAGCGGTCGATGACGCTGGCCGGGCCGAAGTCGGGCGAGCAGCTCGACCAGACGGCGCCGACCGAGGCGCAGGCGAGGAAGGCGACGATCGCCTCCGGGACGTTCGGCATGTAGGCGGCGACCCGGTCTCCCGGGCGGACGCCCAGCGCCCGCAGCCCGGCGGCGACCGCGGCGACCTCGGCGCGCAGCTCGCCCCAGCTCAGCTCGTCGAGCTCGCGCAGCTCGGAGGCGTGCAGGATCGCCGTCTCGGCATCCTCCTTGCCGGCGAAGACGTGCTCCGCGTAGTTCAGCCGGGTTGCCGGGAACCAGCTCGCGCCGGGCATCTCGCGGCTTGCCAGCACGGTCGTCGGGTCGCCGTCGGCCAGCACCCCGAAGAAGTCCCAGATCGAGGCCCAGAAGCCCTCGAGGTCGTCGACCGACCAGCGCCAGAGCTCCTCATAGGAGCCGAGCGCGAGCCCGCGCTCGGCCTCGAGCCAGCGCATGAACTCGGTCAGCCGCGAGCGCTCGACCAGCTCGGCGGGCGGCTCCCAGAGCTTTTCCGGCGCCCCTCCCGGCACTACGAGGCGGCTGCCGCGGCGTTCGCCCTCGCCTGCTCCCGCTCGAGCTCGTCGGGGTCGTGGGAGCAGATCAGGGTCACCGCGTCGCCGTCCCTGGCGGCCAGCTCGCGGAGCCGCTCGAGGTTCGAGCGGCGGGCGGCGTTGTCGCTCGCCATCAAGTTCTGGAAGACGCGCAGGAGCGGCGGGCAGGAGGGAGGGCTCTCGAGCTGGCCGTGGTTGAAGTAGGAGTCGCCGGCGTGCAGGAGCCAGCCGTCGTCGGTGTTGACGGCGACGCCGGTGTGGCCGCGGGAGTGGCCGATCAGCGGCACGAGCAGGACCTCGACGTCGAGGCCGGGGAGGATGCGGACGCTCTCGAAGCCGTGCCACCGATCGCCGCCGTCGGCCGGGTGGGAGACCCACTCGGGGTCGTGGTCCCAGTGGGCGCCGCCGATGTAGCGCATGGCCTCGTCCCACTTCGGATGGAGGCCGGCCTCGAGCTCGGGGGCGAGTACGTGGACCTCCGCCTCGGGGAAGTCGGGCAGCCCGCCGGCGTGGTCGAGGTCGAGGTGGGTGAGAACGACGTGGTGGACATCGGCGGCGGAGAAGCCGAGCGCCTCGACCTGGCGCAGGGCCGTCGTCTCCTCCTTCGGCCGCGGCGCCATCAGCGCCCGGAAGGCGGCGCCGAGCTGACCGGGGTTTCGGGCATCCTCCATCCCGAAGCCGGTGTCGACGACCACCAGGCCGCCGTCGTGCTCGATCACCAGGCAGTGGCAGACCGAGAGGCCGCGCTCGAGGATCCCGCCATCGCCGTTGACCAGGCGCCGGCCGTGGGGGCAGAGCGACCCGCAGTTGAGGTGGTGGACCCTCATCCCGCTGCGCAGTGTAGTGCGGGGTGGCTGGCGGGCGCTCTATCGTTGGCGCCGCGCCGGAGTGGCGGAATTGGCATACGCGATCGACTCAAAATCGATTGCCCTTGCGGGCTTGTGGGTTCGAGTCCCACCTCCGGCATCGGCTCGGCGCGCGCCGAGCCTGGCTCAGGCGGGCTGCGGGGCGCCGTTCTCGGGCGGGGCGCCGGCGCCGTAGTCTTCGCCGGAGCCGATCGGGCGCTCCTCCTCGACGTGCCATCCCTGGTTGAAGCCGTAGAGCGCGGCGGCGATCAGGATCAGCTGTAGGAGGGCGAGGATGATGACGAAGAGGCCGATCAGGGTGACCGGGATCAGCCCTTCTTCGAAGCCGGCCTTGTCGCGGGCGAACCAGCTGTCGGCGCCGACCGCGCAGAGGATCGCGAGGATCATCGAGAGGGCGGCGACGACGGGCAGGATGCCGCGGTTCCAGCGGGCGACGAGGAAGGCGAAGAAGCCGTAGAGGAGGCCGTAGATCAGGGTGACGATCGCCATCCCGGTGCCGCCCGACATCAGCGAGAAGCCGGTGATGGCGATCAGGACCGCGATGATCGAGGTCGCCGCGAGCAGGAGGACGGTCACGACTTTGGTCGTGACCGACTCGGCCTTCTCCCGATTCGGGCGCCAGAGCTCGTACCCCGGCCTTACCTCTCCCACGCTCATCTTGGGACGATCATAGAATCTGGAAGCGACGAAGCGGCATTTTCCGCGCGTTAAGCCCTTCGGGGCGATCCACGCGGGCGTGGCGGAATTGGCATACGCGCCAGGTTTAGGTCCTGGTGGGCTTCGGCCCGTGGGGGTTCAAATCCCTCCGCCCGCATCCTGTCGGTGCCGCGCCTGGAAGGCGCGGCCCACCGCGCCGGCACGCCGGGCAATCGACCATCTAGCATGGCGGCCCTCGGGGCAGTGGCCCAACTGGCTAAGGCACCGGTCTCCAAAACCGGCGATTCCAGGTTCGAGTCCTGGCTGCCCCGCTCTTCTTTCGACGTTGAAGCCGGAAAACTGGCATTCCCAGAGGAATGCCGCACCGGCGAGTGCTCGGTCTGAAGATTGGGCGACGAGTCCTCGCGAGGCATGATCTGGGCGATCGGCTGACCCTTTCATTCCCCTGGACATTCCCCTGAGCCATCCGCAGGCCGGGCATCGTCGTGGGCATCCGAGGTAAAGCGCTATCATTGCTATCAACGTGGCACAGCTCCTGGTCCGTGACATAGAGGGCGAGGTTGTACGCGAGCTGAAGGTTCGCGCCGCTCGCCACGGCCGCTCGGCCGAGGAGGAGCACCGGCAGATTCTTCGCGAGGCGTTGAGTTCCAAAGGTCCGCCGCAGTCCCTCAAGGAGCTCTTGCTCTCGATGCCCGACGTTGGAGAGGATCGGGACTTCGAGCGGCCCGAGGACCGCGGTCGCACGGTTGAGCTTTGAGCTACCTGCTCGATACCAACGTCATCTCCGAGCTGCGCAAGGGAGAGCGAGCCGACCGCAACGTCTCCTCCTGGTTCGCTGGGCTTGCCGAGGAGGAGATCTACCTGAGCGTTCTGACGCTCGGCGAGATCCGCCGTGGCGTGGAGAGCGTGCGTCGCCGCGACTCCGACTCTGCCGCTGCCCTGGATAGCTGGCTGGCCCGCTTGAGCGAGGCCCACCGCGACCGGGTCCTGCTGGTCGACCGGGCGATTGCCCAGGAGTGGGGGAGGATGAGCGCACCCGATCCCTTACCCGTCGTTGACGGCCTCCTGGCCGCGACAGCGAAAGTCGTCGGCTTGACCCTCGCCACCCGCAACGTCGCCGATGTCGAGCGAACCGGCGTCGAGCTTCTCGATCCGTTTGGCGTCTAGCGGTCGTGGACGGTGATCGACCGCACTCCCGTGTGGGAGGGCGGCGGTGATGAGGCTATGCCGGGTATCCGGGCAGGTTCTGCATCGGCCTTGTTGCCTCACGCGAAAGCAGTCGCGTGGTCCACTTCGATCGCGCGGGCTCAAAGTGGTCTGTTCAGCTGGGCTTGACCGCTTTCCGTAGTTAACCACCTAGGGCTGCGGTTAATCCACGATGGTGAACCTCCGGGCCACGCATACGGTGTCAACCATGAGTAGGGGAGTTCGCTTGTCTACGTCCTGCGCCGCGGCCCTCGCCCTCGCCTTGCTCTGCGCACCGACTGGCGCCGACGCCCAGACACCGGAGCCGATCACCGGCAAGCTCAGCCGGCCCGGCTACACGGTGATCGCGCTCGCTGACAACGGTCAGGCAGTCACCGACCAAGCGACGAACGGTGCGTTCAAGCTCAAGCCGCCGGCGAGCGAGGTGACCCTGCACCTGCGCGCGCCCGACGGCACCTACGCCGGCCCGATCGTGCTCCAGCAGACGGGCAACCCTGTCAAGCGGGCCAAGAAGGACCTCAAGCAGGCGAAGCGGGCGCTGCGCAAGGCGAAGGCGAAGCGGGCGCTGCGCAAGGCGAAGCGGCGGCTGAAGAAGGCGCGCCGCGCCCTGAAGCAGGCGCGCAGGCTGGCGAAGGGACGCACCGCGGTCCTCGGCATCAAGGCCGAGGCGGAGTCCGGCAAGAAGAAGTCCCGCAAGGTGAGGCTCGGCAAGGTGAGGATCAACTCCGCAGGCTTCGCCAAAGCCAAGCTCACCACCTCGCAGTGGAAGAAGTGGGTCGACCACAAACGGGTGGCCACGGCGAGAAGGGCGTGCCTATCGGCGCCGGCAACTTCGGACGGGTCGCGGTCGGCAGGCTGAACGGCCCCAGCTCCGACCCCGACCGCGACGGCATCCCCAACCCGCTCGACATAGACGACGACGGCGACCTGATCCTCGACGACATCGACAGCGAGACCGAGGGCACGGCGGCCGCGAGGGCGCAGGCCATCCGCCAATCGCAGGCCGTCCACCAATTCGAGGCTTGGACCAACCTTAGCCTGGGGGGCACCGGGGCAACCGGGCGGGCGCCGATCGTGAACGCCAACGCCACCAACCTCAGCTTCGAGCAGATCGAGTCGGGTCTGCAGGCCGCCGGACAGCTCCAGATCGGGATCGGCACCCAGTACGCCTCCGGGGAGCTCAACTGCGGAGCCCAAGAGGCGCTGATCTACTGCTCGCCCGGCGGGACCGGCAGGATCGATCGGACCGGAAATCCCGGCGGCGCGGGCGACCCCGACCCACAGCCGTTCCCCGGCCCGCCCGGCGGACCCTACGACCCCGACGGCGACGGGTTCGGCACGCTCCCCTTCGACCCCGCCCAGCATATTCCCGCCGCTTTGCTGCTGACCGGTGCCGGCGCCGACCAGATTCGCGCCGGCGACCTGCTGCTCGTGCGCGCGCTGGGGACCACTCCAGTTCCAGGGGGTCAACCGGAGATCGAGCTCGCCACCACCCTGCAGACCGTCTTCGACACCACCCCGGCGCTCGCCTCCTACACCGACGAGCTGGGGGTCACTCATCAGGTCTCCTACCCGTACTCGTCCTCCACGTCTCTCCCCGTGGTCGACGGCCCCGACGCCGGCACCGACGTCTCGGTGAGGCTGAACTTCTGGCGGCCCCAGCGCCGGCCGATCTCCGGGGAGGCGGGGGACTGGATCGACATCGGCGGGCTTCAGTACTTCGCGGAGGTCTTCTACGAAGCGCCGCCCTTCTGCCCGCAGAGCGCCTACTCGGAGCCCAGTCCGAACCTGACCCCGGGGATTGGCATGTGGGGCAGCTCCACGGGCCCGCTCCAGATTCCCGTGCTCGGCGATTCGGCCCCCGACCAGGCCGCGAACCCGGCAAACACCTTCAGTTACACGCTCGACCTCAGCCAGTGCGGTCAGACCTCGTTCGATCCCGGACAGGCGAAGGGCGTCGCCTTCAAGGCTTCGTTCCCGCCGCTGGACACCCACCCGTTTAACACGGTGCAGTCTTTTTACACGTTCAAGAATCAACCCTAGGCGGAGTTGAAGCGCAAGCGCTGGTCGCCCGGAATGACGAGGGGCGCCAGCTCGCCCGCATGACCTTCGCCCGCTCTACGGCAATTGATCAGGAGGTGACCGGCTCCTCTGCTCCCACCCAGGCGGAGGAGCCGCCCGGCCGCACTTCGCGGACTGCTCCTTCGCGCGAGAAGCAGAACACCGCTTCGTCCGGGACGTCAACTCTGACCGGCCGCCGTGGTTGTGCGCTACAGGGCATCGCGACATGCCTGGTCAGCATCGGAATTGGCGGGCTTTTCATTCCTTTACGCATTCCCCTGGGTCATCACTTGGGGGCTTTTGCCGCGTGCTAGAGCCAAATGGTGGGCCTGTCGCTGGTCTCCAAAACCGGCGATTCCAGGTTCGAGTCCTGGCTGCCCCGCTATCTCAACCCGGGACAATCCCTTTCCGTCTCGCCCTCGACGGAGAATCCCTGGCGGGAACCGACACAGCCACATCCGAGTAGCACCGATCTGGGTGAGCCCAGCGAAGGGGAAGCCTCCCCGAGGCTCTCGACCCCGGTCGAGCCACCCTCGATATTCAGAGATGCCGAGGAACCCGCGGGAAGCGCTCCCCAGGCCTCGGCGACGCATGGCCAGATCGCGGTTTGGCGCGATCTGACGGGAAGACCGAGAGAATCGGAGTAGGGTCCATGACGTGCGACGCCTGCTATCGCTGCTCGCCGTGGCCGGGATGGCCGTTCCGGCCATGGCCTCGGCCTCGGTCACGGTGGGACCGGCGAGCCCGAACCCCGACCCCCTGATGACCCAGGGGGTGAACTACGGGGAAGCGGTGATGTTCGTCACCGCCACAGGCCCGGCCGGCTCGCAGCTGGTCTCGCCCATCTCCGGAATTGTGACCCGCTGGCGTTTCTACACCGACAAGATCACGGGTCCCGGCGCCACGGCTCAGCTGCGCACCCTGGCTCCGGCGGGCGGAGCTACGTATACGGCGATCGCGTCCGGCCCGGAGGAACCTCTCGCGGAAGTCGAGCCCTCGGGCTCGGCCTTCCACAACGTCTTCCACGAATTCCCGGCGCGGCTGCCGATCACCCCGGGCCAGACCGTTGGCATCGTCTTCCGGCGGCCGGCGGGCAGCCTCGTGATCCCGATCACCGCTTTCTTCTCGGGGGTCGGCTGGAGCACGGTCTGCATGGGACCGACCTGCGGCGGAGACGAAGCGGTCCCACCCGATGGCAGCTCGGGGACGGGGTCAACGATGACCGACGCGTTCACCGCGTTCAACGCCGACGTGGAGCCCGACGCGGACGGCGACGGCTTCGGCGACGAGACCCAGGACAACTGCCCCGGGGTGGCCAATCCATCCCAGGCAGATGCGGACGGCGACGGGCGCGGCGACGCCTGCGATCGAGAGCAGATCTCCGCGGGCCAGCCGAGCTCCCCGCCGCGAACGACGCTCGCGAAGGGGTCGAGGAAGTTCAAGGCGAGAGGACGCAGAGCGAGGGTCCGTTTCAAATTCAGCTCGCCCGACGTGAACGCCACCTTCGAGTGCAGCCTCGACGGCAAGCCCTTCCGCGCCTGCGCCTCGCCGAGCACCTACCGCCTGGGACCCGGCACCCACAGCTTCCAGGTCAGAGCGAAAAACAGTGCCGGAACCGTCGACCCCACCCCGGCCGGCCGCGCCTTCAAGGTCGTCCACCCGCGACGACGTCACAGGCACTGAGCCACCGAGGTTCGGGGGGTCTCTGTCGCGGGGCGGGGAGCCGGCGCCGGCCGCTCGACCAACGGAACAAGCCGAATCCGATCGCCGGCGAGGAGTGGAAGCCGCCCTCGCCGTAGGGCGGGCCCCTGGTCGTGTTGGCTCGCCAGACCGCCTTCCCGGTCGCCGAGTCGAGCCCGGTCAGCCGGCTTTCTGGGCGATCACCGCGACGTAGTGGAGTGGCTCGCCACTCACCGAGATGCGGTGCCGATAGCGGTGGCGAGCGTGCTCGACCAGCTCACCGCTCTCGAACAGGTCCTCGATCAGGCGGGCGAAGCCGCTGGCATCGTCGCTGGCGATGAACTGGTCGCGAATGTTGAAGGCGATCCAACCGCCCGGGGCGATCAGCTCATAGGCGGCCTGGAAGGCGTCGGGAGGCAGGTCGCCGAAGCCGAGAGCGGCGACGCAGGTCAGGCAGTTGAAGCCCCGCGCTTCGAGGTCGCGGCGGAGCGCCGGGTCGAGATCGGTCAGGTTGAGCGCATGGTAGGCGTCATACACGCCCGGCCTGTCCCGCTCTGCCGCCTCCTTGGCCTCCTCCAGCAGGTCGACGCCGACAATCTCCTCGGCGCCGATTTTGGTCAGTTCCTCGCCGACCATCCCATTCCCGGCCCCCAGGTCGACGACGCGCAACTCGCTCGGGTCCTCCTCCTGCCTCGCCAGCGTCTCGTCGAGCAGGTCGACGACGACCTGGGGCGAGCGGCAGCTGAGCACCTCGCCAAAGATCAGCTCGTAGAGGCCCGGGACCGAAAAGATCTCGCCGTAGTCGTGGCAGCGAAGGCGCCGGCGGCGGCCGTTCTCCTCGATCTCGAAGAACTCCTCATCCTGCTCGAGCCCGAAGGCGCTCGCGCGCGGCAGGTGAACCTCGAGGCTTTTCTCGGATAGCGTGGACATGCGCTCCTTTTGAGTCGTTACGTCGCAGGGGTCGACCCCCCTGCAAGTGCGTGCCACGCCTGACCGGCGGACGCCAAGAACGCCCGGCGACGCGACTTTCGTCAAGGCCACCGAGGGATTGGCACGCTATCGGGATTCTCCGGGCGTTGCATCGGGGCCTCGTCGAGTCGAGGGCCAGGGCGCCAAGGGCCGCCGCCACGGCCGTTCGGCCAGATAGCTGAATAATTTTCGATCGGTCGGCCGAATCTGCTGTAGCTTGACTGTCGAGATGAAGCAGCGTCTCGTCCTCCTCTGTGCTTCCATGACGATCGTCCTCGCTGCTTTCCCGGCGGTCGGCTCGGCGACCTTCATCCCCGGCCCGAACGGGAAGATCGCCTTCGCCAGCGGCCGCGCCAACGCCGAGTTCCCGGCGCCGGCCGCGAACGACGACGCCAAAGCGCGGATCTGGGTCGTCGACTGGCCCTTCGGGACCCCGGTCCAGGTGACGACGAAGCCGGAAGGGGTGACGCAGCACCGTCACCCGAACTGG
Organism: uncultured Solirubrobacterales bacterium; assembly: GCA_963727615.1. Classification (GTDB taxonomy): domain Bacteria; phylum Actinomycetota; class Thermoleophilia; order Solirubrobacterales; family 70-9; genus VRUE01. Next base: position 29,358 of record CAVSHD010000004.1, on the reverse strand, counting down.
TCTCCGGACCACTCGAAGATCGTCTACGCCGCGGGGCCGGCGTTCGCCGGTCCGTATGCGCTCTGGATCGCCGACCTGAAGACGGGAACCCAGAAAGAATTCGTCGCCGCCCACCCGATGCAGGACCGGCCGACCTGGTCGCCGGACGGGACGCGGATCGCTTTCGGGTCCGAAGGCGACCTCTACGTCAAGGACGTGGCCGAAGCCGGCACCGGGAAGGGAGCCCAGATCACGAACACCGCCGGGTTCATCGAGGAAAGGGCCGTCTGGAGCCCGGACGGGAACACCCTCTACTACAACCGGAAAACGACGGCGATGGGCGCCAAACGCGACCTCTACAAGAAGTCACCGGTGACCCTCGCCGGGGCCGAGGAAAGCGTTCTCAGTACGGCCGAAGACGAGTGGCAGCCTTCGCTCTCGCCGGACGGCAAACGGCTCTGCTACCTCCAGGGGGAACAGAACGACACCGCCAAACTCCGCACGGTCAACGTCACCGGGCTCGGCGACTCGCCCTTCATCGGCGACGGGGCGACGGGCGCTCTCAACTGCGTCTGGGCCCCTGACGGCACGCGCATCCTCTACACGGAAGGCGCCTTCGGCGCCGGAGAGCTGCGCAGCCGCAACGTCAACGCGGGTGACTTCCTCAGCCACAGCGGCTTCAACGTCGCCAGCCATTTCGACGGCAATGCGGACTGGGCGACGAATTTCCCGCCGACCTGCGGCGACAGGTCGACGAGCGTCGGGGTCAACGGCTTCGTCCCGATCGTGCTCACCTGCACCGATCCGGACTTCGGCTTCGGCAAAGCGCCGCCGACCCCGACCCCGATCGAAGACAACGGCCTCGAGCTCGCGACCCAGCCGACCCACGGGACGCTCGGCGGGCTCTCCGACGGCAAGGTCATCTACACGCCCGGACAAGGACTTCAGGGGCACGGACTCGTTCACCTACACGGGCGAAGACGGCGTCTCGACCTCGGCCCCGGCGACGGTCACGATCCAAATCGGGGCCGCCTCTGGCGGCGCCGCCGCGGCCGACACGACGGCGCCGACGATCTCCAGGCTGAAGGTCTCCGCCAGGCGTTGGCGGCAGGGTCGCGGGCTGGCGAGCATCTCGAGGTCCCCGGTGGGGACGACGATCTCCTTCAGGCTCAGCGAGGCGGCGGCGACCACCCTCGCCTTCCAGCGGGCAAGGCCGGGCCGCCGGGTCGGCCGATCCTGCGTCAAGCGGACCGCGGCGAACAGGGGCAAGCGCGCCTGCACCCGTTACGTCGGCGCCGGCTCGCTTTCCGGGCTGGCCGCCAAGGCCGGCACCAACAGGGTGCGCTTCCAGGGTCGCCTGAGCCGCTCTCGCAGGCTCGCCCTCGGTGCCTTCCGAGTCGTCGCCCGCGCCCGCGACGCGGCGGGCAACAGCTCCAGGGCCGTCAACGGCCCGACGTTCAGGATCGTCGCGAATTAGTCGTTTCGCCAAACCCGAAAGGACCAAGATGTCGAAGCTCAAGACCCGCCTGACGATCGCCGCCCTCACGGCGCTCGGTGCAGCCCTTGCCTTCCCCGCTCTCTCACAGGCGGCGACCAGCTTCGGCAGCCGGCTCAACCACGACCCGACCGACACGACCTGCCAGGCCTTCGGGACCTGCACGATCGCCTCCTACGTCGAGCCCGAGCGACCCCAACGGCGACCCCTACTCGGGCGGCGCCCCCGTCTCGGGCGTGATCACGCAGTTCAGGATCCGGGCATACGCGGTCGAAGACCCGGGCCAGGTCACGTTCCGGGTCGCCGACGTCAACCTGACCGACCCGAACAGCAACGACAGCGCCCTGGCGACGGCGACCGGCACCGGCCCGACGATCACGATCCAGCCCGACGAATTGGCGCCGGAAACCCCGATCACCGTGGTCCCGGGGCGGGTTCCGGTCAAGCAAGGCCAGCACCTGGCGATCGACACGACGAAATCGATCGGCGCCGTCTACAACAGCAACGGCAGCAAGTTCAGCTACGTCTACTCGCCGCCGCTCGTCGACGGCTCCGGCGCCCGCGGCTCCAACGAACCCGCCAACGAGCTGCTCGTCGCGGCGACGATCGAGCCCGACGCCGACAACGACGGCTTCGGCGACGAGACCCAGGACCAGTGCCCGAGCCAGGCGACGACCCAGGGCGCCTGCGACAACGTGAAGCCGGCGGTCGCCGGCCTCAAGGTCGCCGGCGGCAAGATTTCCTACAACCTCTCCGAGGCCTCGACGGTCGCCTTCAAGCTCGAGAAGAGGGTGCTGGGGCGCAGGGTCGGCAAGAGGTGCGTGCGCCAGACGCCGAAGAACAAGAGGAGGAAGCGCTGCGGGAAGTTCAAGCAGATCGGCGCCGCCTTCAACGGCTCCGGCATTGCCGGCGCGAACAGCGTGACGCTGCCGAACGGCAAGCGGCTGAAGCCCGGCCTCTACCGGCTGACGCTGACCGCGCGCGACGCCGCCGGCAACGAGACGACGCAGGCGACGACCTTCAAGGTCGCCAAGAAGAAGAAGAAAAGGAAGAAGCACTGACCGAGGGGCAAGCGGCGGACGGGAATCGAACCCGCGTCATCAGCTTGGAAGGCTGAGGCTCTACCGTTGAGCTACCGCCGCGGGGGGCAGTAAAGGTACCCGTCGGGCGCGCCATAGAGTGCCGCCGACATGGGCCTCGGCGAGATCCTTGCGATCGTCGCCGCCGGGATCGCGGCGGGGACGGTCAACACCGTGGTCGGCAGCGGCACGCTGATCACGTTCCCGGTGCTGCTCGCCTTCGGCTACTCGCCGGTCACCGCAAACGTCTCCAACACGATCGGCCTCGTGCCCGGCTCGGCGTCGGGGGCGTTCGGCTACCGCCGGGAGCTCGCCGGCCAGCGGCGGCGGGCGCTGCGACTGGGGGGCTGCACCGTGGCGGGGGCGATCATCGGCGCGGTGCTGCTGCTCGTCCTTCCGGCCTCGGCCTTCAGGGCGATCGTGCCGGCCTTCATCGCCGCGGCGCTGGCGCTCGTCGTCCTGCAGCCGCGGATCGACCGGGCCCTCGCCCGCAGGCGGAGCCGGGTCGCCCACGAGCACGGCGTCCTCATGCCGCTCGCGGTCTTCGCGACGGGGATCTACGGCGGCTACTTCGGCGCCGCCCAGGGCATCCTCCTGCTCGGCATCCTCGGCGTCTCCCTGAGCCAGGGCCTGCAGCGCAGCAACGCGCTCAAGAACGTCCTCGCCGGCCTCGCCAACGCAGTCTCCGGCCTGCTCTTCGCGGTCGCCGCCGACGTCGCCTGGGCGCCGGCGGCGCTGATCGCGGCGGGCTCGATCGTCGGCGGCCAGCTCGGCTCGACCTACGGGCGCCGCCTCTCGCCGGGCGCGCTGCGCGGCCTGATCGTCGTCGTCGGCACGGCGGCGATCGTCAAGCTGCTCGCCGAATAGGCCCGCCCGCTGTGTCGCGGCTCAGGGGAAGTGCGAGCAGGCGGAGCCGTCGCGGCCCGCCAGGTCTTCCTTGGTCAGGCAGTTGCTGTAGTGGAGCTCGCTGCCGATCCAGGCCATCAGCAGCAGCCCGATGACGATGACGAGCCCAAGCGCGACGCCGACCGCCCGTTTCGCCGTGATGATCGCTTCCATTTTCATTCCGGGAGCGTATTCCTATTTCTTCGTCAACTCCGCTGGTAGGTTGGCCGCATGGGGGCGCTTGAGCTGGACGAGCTGACCTGGCCTGAGGTCGAAGCCGAGTTGCGGGCGGGGCGGGACACCGTTCGTCCTCGCCCTCGGCGCGACCGAGCAGCACTCGCTGCACATGCCGCTCGCGACCGACTCCCTGCTCGGCGACCACCTCGCCCGGCTCGTCGCCGATCGGCTCGGTGCCTTCGTCGCCCCGACCGTCCGCGTCGGCTGCTCCCGCCACCACCTCGAGTTCGCCGGGACGATCTCGGTCGAGGACGAGACCTTCCACGCGATCGTCGCCGATCACGTGCGCTCCTTCGCCAAGGCCGGATTCGGCCGCGCAATCCTGCTGCCGACCCACGGCGGCAACTTCGGGCCGCTCGCGGTCGCCCTCGAGAAGCTCGGCCCGGTCGACGGGATCGAGGTGCGGGCGCTGACCGACGTCACGGCCCTGCTCGAGCTGGCTCGGATCGGCGAGAGCGAGCACGGCATCCCGCTCGCCGAGGGCGGGCTGCACGCCGGCGAGTGGGAGACCTCGATGCTGATCGCGATCCGGCCCGACCTGGTCCACATGGACCGTGCCGAGCCGGGTTTCACGGGCGATCTCGAGGAGGCGTTGGCGGGAGTCTTCGGCGGGGTCGAGGAGATCTCGGAGAACGGGGCGATCGGTGACCCCTCGCGGGCCTCGGCCGAGCACGGCCGCCGCTACTGGGACGCCGTCCTCGAGCTCGCCCTCGCCGAGATCGGCGAGCACGACCGGGGGTAGAGCCCCGTCGAGTTGGTCGCCCGCCGAGCGCCTACTTCACGATCGTGAAGCGGAGCGACCTCGACTTCGATCGCACCCCACCGCTCTTCGCCGTGGCGGTCAGCCTGTAGCGGCCCGGCTTCAGCCTCTTGCGGCCTGAGATGCGGCCCTGGAACCTGACCCGATTTCCGCCCCGGTGGCCGGCGAACAGGAGCGCGCCGGCCTTCCTGAAGCGTCTGCCCTTGCGCCCCTTACGCCGCGCGAATTCGAGCTTCACCCTGGCCCGCCGGTTCAGCTTGAAGGTGAAGGTGGTACCGAGCGGGGCGCGCCTGCCCTTTCGTCGCGTGGCCACCGAGCTCACCTTGGCGCGCCTGCGGCCACTCCGCCAGCGGCGATGGGACTGGCGGAGCTTGCTGATCGTCGGACGGCGCGTGCCGATTGCCGCCGCAACCGGCAGCGCGAGCGGAGCGCTTTGCGCGACACCCCCGAACCTGTCGCTGACGCTCAGCACGACTTGAGCCGTGCCCGTGGCGGTCGGCGTGCCGCCGATCACCCCGGTGGCGGCGTCGATCGAGAGTCCGGCCGGCAGCCCGTTCGCCTGCCAGGAGTAGGGCGCGGTGCCCCCCTGCGCCGAAGCGGTGGCGCTGTAGGGGGCGCCGACCCGCCCGCCCGGCAGTGAGACGGAGGCGACCGCGAGGTCGGCGACCACGACCAGCGCGTGTTCGGCCGCGCTGCCCTGCGCCATCGTCTTGATCGTCGTCCCCGCCCCCAGGTCGAACACGGAGGGCGTGGGGTTCGGGTTTTCGGTGCCGCTGTTCGTGACGGTGCCGAGCTGACCGGAGCGGTTCATGCCGAAAAGGTAGAGCTGGCCGCTCGAGGTGAGCGCCAGGCTCTGATCGGCTCCGGCGGCGATCTGGATTACCGCGCCGCGCGCCCCGGGCAGGGAGACCGGAGTCGGTGTCGGGTTCGGTTTGGCGGTGCCGTTGTTGGTGGCGTTGCCGAGTTCGCCGAAGAAGTTGTAGCCGAAGGCGTAGAGCTGCCCGGTCGAGGTCAGCGCCAGGTTGTGAGCGTAGCCGGCGGCAATCTGGGTCACCGGGCCGCTCGCGCCGGGCAGGATGACCTGGGTCGGAGTGGGGTTCGGTTTGGTCGTGCCGCTGTTTTTCGTACTGCCCAGTTGGCCGCGGGAGTTGGAGCCGAAGGCGTAGAGCTGCCCGGTCGAGGTCAGCGCCAGGCTGTGTTCGCCGCCGGCGGAGACCTGGGTCACCGGGCCGGTCGCGCCGGGCAGCGGGACAAGGGTCGGGGTCGGATTGGGGTCGCCGGTGCCGTTGTTGGTGGCGTTGCCGAGCTGACCGAACGCGTTCAAGCCGAAGGCGTAGAGCTGCCCGGTCGAGGTCAGCGCCAGGCTGTGACCACCACCGGCTGAGACCTGGGCCGTCGAGCCGCTTGCTCCGGGGAGGCTCACCGGCGTCGGGGTCGGGTTGGGGTTGGTGGTGCCGTTGTTGGTGGCGTTGCCGAGCTCGCCGAACTCGTTCAAGCCGAAGGCGTAGAGCTGCCCGGTGGAGGTCAGCGCCAGGCTGTAACCAAAACCGGCTGAGACCTGGGCCGTCGAGCCGCTTGCGCCGGGGAGCGCACCGGCGTCGGGGTCGGGTTGGGGTTGGCGGTGCCGTTGTTGGTGGCGTTGCCGAGCTCGCCGAACTCGTTCAAGCCGAAGGCGTAGAGCTGCCCGGTAGAGGTCAATGCCAGGCTGTGCGCGAACCCGGCGGCGACCTGCACGACGGACCCGCCGGCCCCGGGCAGGGTGACCAGGCTCGGCGTCGGGTTGGGGTTGCTTGTTCCGGTGTTGGTCGCGTTGCCCAGCTGACCGGAGCTGTTTTCGCCGAAGGCGTAGGTCTCCCCGGGGCTCGTGGTGGCCGCTGAGGCAGGTGGCGGTGCCACGCAGATCGCCAGCGCGATCAGCGCCGCAAGCCGTGCCGGTCCCCGCCTGTGCCTGGGGCCGGAGATTTCGCTGTTCCTTCGCGTCGGCATCGGTGCCCTCCCGGGAACAGCGCGCGATCCCCACGCGCTTCGCGGCGATCTTACCAGCGGTTCGAGGGGCTGTCGGCTCGCCGCGGTCCGGCTTGAGGTTGCGGAGCGGAGCGGGCCCGTTCGGGGCCCTCGGGGCCTTGCCGGACGCCCTATATCCGCAGCGCGACTCCGGCGATCGCCAGCATCGGCACGGCGACGGAGAGCGCCTTCAGCGCGCCGTCGAGCGGCCTGGAAGGCCTTCCTCGTCCAGGCTGCGGACTGTCCCGTCGGCAAGCCGCTGCTCTCCGCTCAGCGCCGCGGTCCGGCGCCGCAGCTCGCGGACCGGCGTCGAGAGCCGGCGCTGGGCGACGCTGAGCCAGAAGCACCCGAGCATGGCCGCGCCCGCGGCAATCGCCTCGCGCGGAGCGAGACGCCGAGCGCGTTCGACCACCAACCGGTGAGGGCGGGGAAGGCGCCCCAGGCGACGGCAAACCAGAAGTCGGTGTGGAAGCGGCCGCCGAACAGCTCGAGGTTGTAGGCGAGGACCAGGAACGCCGCCGGCCACGACGAACGGCGCCAGCGTCGCCGAGACGACGACCAGCGCCGACGATCCCGATTGCCAGCGCGCCGCCGAGGCCGAGCGCGGCCGAGGGCAAGCAGGGCGCGACGGGAGAGGAGCGTCCCGAGCGGGCGCCCGTGCAGCTCGTCGAGGGAGTGGGCGCCGACCCCGACCGCGAGGAAGAACGCGGCGATCGCGGCGGCCGACGCGGTCGGCGTGGATCTGGGCGCCGCCGCGGCCCCGAGCACCACGTAGCTGACGTGCCAGAGCGGTGTACGGGGGGTGCAGAAGGGTGACGAGGTCGCGCCAGCCCCCGGGGCGGAGCGCGTAGAAGGCGGGGCGCTGCGTCGGCCTCAGTCGGCCAACGGTGCCCCAGATGACGACACCGCCGCCGAGGCTCATACGCCGGGCCTCCACCCCCTCGATCCCCGCCTCCCCCCACATGCTCGAGCTGGCGCCCCAGCGGATGGCGACGGTAGAAGCCCTCGATGCTCGGCCCGAGGAACCGGCCGACCTCGTACCACTCCCGGGAGGCCAGGCGGCCGAGGGCCGGCAGGCCGAGTCGGGTATAGAGCCGCCAGGGCCAGAGCCAGATGCCGCCGCGGAACGCAGAACTCGAGACAGGCGATACGGCCGCCGGGCCTCACGACCCGCGCGAGCTCGGCAACGTCGCCGCCGGATCGTCGACGTAGCGAAGCAGGTAGGTGAAGGTGAGGTGGTCGAACTCGCCGTCCGCGAACGGCAGCGCCTCCGCCTCGCCCTCGACCAGCTCGAACCGCTGGGCCAGCTCCGGATCGGAGGCGAGCTTCTCCCGGGCCGGTCGAGCATCGCGCGCGCTCTGGTCCAGCCCGACCACCCGGCAGCCGTAGCGCTCGACGAGCGCTCGGGCGACCAGCCCGGTCCCGGTTGCGACGTCCAGCACACGATCCCCGGGCTCCGCCTCCGATCCTCCCTACCATCGCCCGCCGCCAGCGCGGATCCTGGAAGAAGCTCAGCGCCGCGCCGAACTCGTCGTAGCGCGCCGGCAGGCCCTCGAACAGCTCGAGCGCATGCTGCTTGCGGGGAGATGGGGTCGATGCCACGGCCGACAGCGTCTCAGATCGGCGGCGGCCGCCGTGATCGGGGGAGCGACGCCCGCTCCGCTCTAAACTGGCCGCCCAGATTCAATCCTTTCGGCCACCACACGGTTCTTAAGAGCATGAAGCGCACGATCCTCGCCCTGGCCTCGGCCGGCCTCCTGGCCGCCGTGCTCGCCGGGTCCGCCGCCGCCTCGACCTGGACGGTCGCGAAGCTGGCCAGCGCTCGCGTCGCCCTTCCGGACCCGACCGTCCAGGTCGCCCTCTACGGGATCGACTGTCCGACGACCTCGGTCTGCGTCGCGGTCGGCGCCGACAGCACGATCGCGGCGACCCGCAACCCGACCGGAGGGGCCGGAAGCTGGGTCGTCGGACAGTACGGCGGCACCAGCAACCCGGAAACGATCCCCGGCGCCCAGGGCGTCATCCTTGCCGGCCGCCAGATCCGCGGGGTCTCCTGTCCGTCCGCCGGCCTCTGTGCCGCCGTCAGCTTCGACGGCGCCGTCTACACCAGCACGGATCCCGCCAACGTCGACAGCTGGAGGGGCTTCCGATTGACCCCGCCGAAAACCCCGAACGTCCACTTGGGGGGAATCTCGTGCCCGACGACGTCCCTCTGCGTCGCCGCGGCATACGGGAGCAAGGTGGCCACCTCGACCAATCCGACCGTCGAAGGCTCCTGGGTCGTGACCGACCTCGAAGGCCATTTCGACCTGCGCGGCGTCTCCTGCGCCTCGCCGTCGCTCTGCGTCGCGGTCGGCAACGAAGGGGGGATCGTCGCCTCGACCGACCCGACCCGCGGGCCCTCGGCCTGGCACTCGATGGGGACCCCTGGCGGCGGGGGAACCCTCAACGGCATCGCCTGCCCGACGACGACGCTCTGCGTGACCGGGAACGCCGGGCAGATGATCACCTCGACGAACCCGGCCGGGGGCCCGGCCGCATGGCGGGCGGTGGGCGCCGGCTCGGGATTGCCGGTCAAGGCCGTCTCCTGCGTCTCCGCTTCCGCCTGCGCCGCGATCGACAACAACGCCGACGTGATGACGTCCACCGACCCCACCGGCGGCGCCTCGGCCTGGCCCTACAAGAACGTCCTCAGGTTCGAAGAACCCGGCGGCGGCTTCGGCAACGGGATGTTCGGGCTCTCCTGCCCGGCGGCCTCGCTCTGCGCGGCGGCGGGCCAGGACTCGCAGGTCCTCGTCTCCGGCGATCCCTTCGCGCCCGACTCGACTCCCGGCCCGAAGGGCGGCGGCTCGAAGAAGCGACCCCGGGTTGTGATCACCAACCATCCCGCCAAGCGGCTCAAGGCCAGGAAGGGGGGCGTGCGGGTCGCCTTTCGCTTCCACGCCGTCGGCGCGGCCTCCAGGTTCCGCTGCAAGATCAGCCGTCACCGGTTCAGGCGCTGTCGCTCGCCGAGGCGCTACCGGGTCTTCGTCGGCAGGAAGGTCTTCAAGGTGCGGGCGATCGGCCCGACCGGCGCCCGCGGCCCGGTGACCAGCTTCCACTTCCGGGTCGGCGGCCTTGTCGAGTTGCCACCGTGGGGGACCTGCCCGAACGCACCACGGCGTTACCGCAGGTTCTGTGTCCACACCCAGGGCTGACGCCGGTCGAGCTCCGGCGACGGAGGTCGGCTTCGCCCCCTCTCGTCAGCCCTCCACCACCGGTCGAATCTGGCCGACCCTTGCCGGACGATCGAATCCCTGAAGTACGCCGCCGATCGCGAAGCAGAGCGCGCCGCCAAAGGTTCCCCAGTTGGCGATGTCGACGTTGGCGACGCTTTCGGTGGCGGGACGGATGAAGGCGGCCAGCCCGGCGATGAAGAACAGCATCGAGCCGAGCTGGTTGACCACCGCGATCCACCAGACCAACCTGTGCGGCTGGACCCAGGAGGAGCCCTCGCTGTGGATCGCGACCATCGCCAGTCGCCCGGAGATCAGGAACAGGATGCAGCCGATCATGTCGGGGGCCCAGATCAATCGGTTCTGCTGGGCGATGCTGAGCCCTTCGATGAAGGCGGAGACAAGGCTGATGCCGAAGGCCAGGGTTCCGCAGAAGAGCACGAAGGCGGCCAGCCAGCCGAGCTCCATCGGCCGGTACGACCACCACCGCCACCGGGCTCCGGCGCCGGCCGGTTCGTTGATCGCCTGCAGCACCGAGCCGTAGCCGCCGGTGCTGAAGAACACGCCGCCGGCCAGATAGATCGAGGCGCTGGTCACCGCCTGGCCCGAACCGACCTGGGCGACCCAGGCGCCGATGGCGAAGAGTGAGCCGCCGAGCGTGAAGGCGACGGCGACCGTCCAGTTGAGCTTCCCCAATCGGCCTGACATCAACCTGACCTAGCAGCCCGGGGTGGCCTTCATCTTCTGGCGCTCGCCGTACTCATGGCGGGCAGCCTACGAGGAAGTGTTCCGACTCGCCTCACCCCGGAAGGGATGAGGCGGCCGCAGGGGCGTCCGGCTACCCTGAGGCGGATGTCGTGGCGCACCCGCTGGCGCATCTACGAGTACGTTCGCAACAGCCTCTGGATAGTCCCTGCCCTGTTCGCCGCCCTGGCGATCGCGATGGGGGTCCTGCTCCCGGACGTAGACGAACGCGTCAACACCACGATCGGCGTGTCGTTCGGAGCCGAAGCCGGGCGGTCTGTGCTGGGGGCGCTCGCGGGCGGCATGATCACCTTCACCGGTTTCGTCTTCTCGATCCTCCTGCTCGCGGTCCAGTTCGGCTCGAGCCAGTTCTCGCCGCGAATGCTGCGTCGCTTCCTCCGCGACCCGACGACGAAGGTCTCGCTCGGCATCTTCATGGCCACCTTCATCTACGCGCTCCTGGTGCTGCGGGTGGTCGGCACCGCCTCTGACCAGGAATTCGTTCCCAGCAACTCGATCTCGATCGCCCTGCTGCTGCTGTTGCTGAGCATGATCATGTTCCTGCGTCTGATCAGCCGCACAACCCAGGGCCTGCGGGTCGCGGCCGTCCTCACCGAGCTTGGGCGAGACGCGCGCCGCGTGGTCGATCGCGTCTATCCCGAGCCGGTCGGTGGGGGCGAAGAGGTGGCCCGGCCTGAGCGGACCGATCCCGCCCGGACCGTCGTCCACAGCGGCGAGCCCGGGGTGCTTCAGAGCATCGACACGGACGGGTTGATCGAGCGCGCCCGCGCAGCGGGTTGCACGATCGAGCTGGTGCCGCGGGTCGGCGACCTGCTCGCGACCGGCTCGCCCCTCTTCCTGGTGAGCGGGGACCCCGGCGCGATCGAGGACGGCCGGCTGCAGAGCTCCGTCGCCGTCGGCGACGAGCGCACGATGCGACAGGACCCGGCCTTCGCCTTTCGCCTGCTGGCGGACATCTCGGCCAAGGCTCTCTCCCCCGGCGTCAACGACCCGACCACCGCGATCCAGGCACTCGACCAGATCGAGCTGCTGCTGCGCCAGATCGGCGGGCGCCGGCTGGCGCCGGGCCTTGGCCGCGACGAGGCCGGCGAGGTGAGGCTGCGATACCCGGTGCCCTCGTGGGAGGACTTCCTCAGCCTGGCGATCGACGAGACCCGTCAGTTCGGCGAGGGCTCTGTCCAGGTGACGAGACGGCTGCGGGCGCTGCTCGAGGACCTGCGCGAGGCCGTGCCGGAGCCGCGCCGCGCCGCGATCGACGCCGAGTTGGATCTGGTCGACGCGAGCGCCGACCGCGCCTTCACCGACCGCGGCGACCGCCTCTCCGCCGCGTCTCGCGATCGCCAGGGGCTCGGCTCCGCCGGCGAACGGCACCGGCCGCACGGCGGTGGCGAGCGGGGAAGCGCATGAGTGGCGAACCCCCGGCAGCGGATCTGGTCGATCTGCCGCCGCTTCCCGACAGCGTGCTCAACACGGCGCTGACGCTACGGTCGAAGGAACTCGTAGCCGGCGAGAGCGCCGACAACCAGGTCCGGAGTCAGCCGATAGCCGATGCCGGCGAAGCCGTTCAACTGGCTTCCGCCGAAACCGCTTGGACCGCTGGTGCCGGTGCCGCGCGCATCGCCCCAGATACTCCACGGCGAATAGACCGGATCGGTGATCGCCCTGAACGGCGCCCCGTGATCGGGCGCATCGGCGTAGCCGAGAGGCTCCTGATCCGGCGTCTGGTTGGTGCCCAGCGCGGTGTCGACGGCATCCCCGACGGCGGCGGAAGCGGCATGGCCGGTGATGTCCGAAATCAGGTTGCCGATGAACGCGGCGAGCAGTCCGCCCTCCGGACAGCCGCTGTTGCCGCCAGAATTGCCCGCGTTGCCGGCATTTCCGGCGACGCCCGCATTTCCGGCATTTCCGGCATTTCCAGCGTTGCCGCCGGACTGCACGGTGCAGCCCGTCCCGGCGGCGAGCGACGGGCGTGTTCCCGCCAACGTGAACGCCGCGACGCCCGCACAGACGGCGATTGCTACCGCCAGAAAGCGCCAGCCGCAGATGCGATTGGCCGGCGCTGCCGGCCGATTGGAAATATCAACGCCCCACGTCATTGCGATCCAAGCCCCCCTGTCAATCTTGGCAGGCTGACTCGCGGAGCCGCGCCTGTATCTCTTTGAGCTTAAGCCGATATCCCCCAGATGATCGCCTCTTGATAATAAGACTGACTCCAGGAAGTAGCATTGGCAACCCCCAACCTTGGCGTGAGCGGTAGTTGGCCCGGATGCCGGAAAGATGGGCACGGCGTATGCTAGAGGCTCCGATATTGTCCTCGCCAAGACACACCTCTCCCTTGGTTTTCGCTGGAACTCTGCCGCTGGCGGCGGTTGCGATCTGGCGCTCCGGTATTCTTCAGAGGTGGAGCCGGTGTGCCACTCGCCTTGGTGGAAATCCCCGAGTTCCTTCGCCGGCGCTAATCGAGAGAAGACGTCGAGTGGGTCTCGCGCTTCGTCGCGCATTGCTGACGTTGTTCATGTCGCCTTTGGGTCAATCTCGGAAGTGGCTTCAGATGTTGTCGGTGTCCGCTTTCGGGTCGTGAGCTGAAGTCAGTCGCAGCGATTCCACCGACCATTCTCGCTATAGAACCCGCCGGAGAACTGAATCCAATCGCATGCGTACCCTTCGGCAACCATTTCGGCTGCGAGGTCGCTCTGGTCGACGAAGCATTGCGCGACGATCCGATCATAGCTCGTCGGCCGGGATCGGCCGTCGCAGGGCGTACCTGCGCCGACCTGGACGCATGTCACCACCTTTGAACTGACAAGCGATTGAAGCGCTGATTTTGCTTTTTCGCCACCAGGGTCACTGAGTTCGGGCGCGTCAATCCCGCAGAGCCGCACCTTGATGCATGCGGAGTGCGAGCAGACCCATAGCGTGTCCCCGTCGACCACCTTGCTGGCAGTGCCTTTGGCTTCGGCTGCAAGTGCGATTGAGGCGCCCGGGGAAGCGAGCGCAGCCACGAACACCACGGCACTCAAGAGAAGCGCCAGGCGCTTGGCTGCCGCTGTCATGCCCGAGCATTTCAGCGACAAATACCCGATCCTTTGCCTATTCGTTCTCGCGCCAGACCTCACTTTCCAGCTTCTCCAGCTGCCCCTGTGCTTCATCCTGAGCCTGTGCGATCAGGAAGGCGAGGAAATCCAGCCCGAGGTTGCCGGCGTCGGTCCTAAGCCTTCCCAGATCTCTTGCCAGCCTTCTCAGGACCAGCTGCTTTTCGTCCTCGGTGATCGGCTTCATCGTGTGCCTCTCGATCGTCGCAACGACCGGAAGAACGATAGCGCCTGCGTTGCGTTGAAGGCAGTCGCACCGTCCGCTCGCTGTGCTGCGTCGCCGGTGTCTTCGTCAATGAGCTGCCAGCACCCCCGGATCGGCAACGGCTCCAGGCCGTAGCCTAACTCGCCGGCCAACCCTCGTACCTTCGCAATGTCCTCACGAGCCATCTCGTCTCTCCGAGCGTGCTTCGGCCACGGTGGGCGAAGCCAGCCAGGCCGATTCGGCGGCCTCACAAGCCTTGCGCTTAGTGGCAGCGAAGCCGGTCCCGAGCGAATGCCAGTTGGCAGCCGTCCAGAACCATTCCTTGCCGGGCTCGTTGAGTCCTGGACGTTTGTAGACGCGGGCAAAGCCGTCATCCGGCCGCGCCGTGAAGTCAGCGCCGCCTTCCGGCCAGGTATGCTGCCATGTTAGGCGAAGGGGATGCTCCTCAAGCGACCGGCTCATGGACCGATGATGCGATAGGAATTAATTCAGGGCAACACCTCGGTCGCCGGAATGCTTAGTCCGAACGGTTACCTATCGCCTTGCGGAACCTGCATCGTGGCATGGCCCCGGAACGCCTCAGCTAGGCCAACGACAATCGCTTCTTCGCGGTGGCTATGCGCAATGACGGTGACGACGTTTTCCCCCGCTCGTTCGCTGGCATGCCCATCGTGGTGGCACTGCCTGACAAACCTGGCCGCCATCATCGGTTCGCTGAACGTCACCCTCATCTCCGCCTGATTGTCCCTCATCGCTCCGCGCCCTTCCGGAAAACTACTCATGGGGACACACCATAGGCTTGTCGCCATTGCCTGAACACCCGCAACGACCAACACCCCCAGATGAGGCGCTAGACCGCTGGCAACGTCCGGCCCAAAATCTCTCGGTGGGGTTCTGGTCCCGACTTGGACGATCCGTCGGAACTCCTCCTGCGGCAACGGCATGGAGCCCCGGTCGAAAGGCCGGGGCTTTGCCATTGACGAACCCTACGGCCAAACTTCCGCGGTGACATGGGCCAGCGCTAGGTCCATCAATTCCTTCCCACGTCGCGCCTCATCAAGCGAGGCATATGAGAAGGCTGCGCGCTGCCGACCGCCCTGGTCGTAGAGTACGAAGCCGAATTGTGTCCCGTCCGCAGTGCCCGCCTTTTGCTCCCGCAGATCTCCGGTCCTTGCCATCTCTGGCCCCCTCCGCCCGGCATCCTCAATGGATCGTGCATGCACGATAGCGTGCCGGAGCGAGTCGCGCGAAACAGGCTGGCGGCATACGTCCTGCGCTCCCGGGCGCAAGGCCGGGGCTTATTCTTTGCCGACCTGCGACTGAAATCGACTCACAGACGCACAGCGCGGCTGAAACAATCGCGACGGCTCAAGTCAATCTTGTGGCACAATTTGTGGGGCAGGCTTGGCCACGGAGGGCTGCGGCAGCCGAAAGCCTATCGGACACTGCGGAGCATCCCCCAACACGGCTGAACTGGGATGGTGCCGCCAGACAGGATTGAACTGTTGCGGCGCTTCCGTTCAGGTGAGCAAAATCAATAGCTCACTCAGCGTCGTGACCCATGGTGTGTGAGAGCCGGGTGCGGGTCAAATCAACATGCAGGTGCGCGGCGAGAGAGACCCCCTGGCCGCCTTTAGTATGCTCGTCAAAATGGTCTCGGCAAAAACCCACGGTGACCTCTGTCGGGCCCCCTGCATAGATGAAGGTCTATTTTCCCGCCACACTCCTCCGAGCAGCCGGGATCAGGTCGCCTTTTTTCCGCTTCGTGTTGTGCAAGAGCCATTGCGGTCAGGCGTCATGCATTTTACAACGATTCTGCTTTTGACGTGGGGCGACACGACAGGAGGATGACGTGTTGCACCGCGCAGTTAAGGGATTGCTTGCCGTTTCCGCAGCGATTGTGATGTCAGGATATGCTGCCCCCAGTTTTGCTAGCTCCTCAATGGGCCAGCCGATTATGTGGGGTGGGCTTTATGTGGGTCTTAATGGTGGTGGAGGCGTTGCCAACTACCACCGAAACGGCGAATACGACACCAACCCTGTAGACGATGGCCAGAGCCAGGGTGGCGCCTTCTTTGGCGGCCAGATCGGCTACAACTGGCAGTTCTCTCCAAAGGGAGTGCTTGGCCTGGAAGCCGACTTCCAGGGGGCGAACTTCGACAACACTTTTCGCTGCGGTGCTGGCCCGGATGCTGGTCCTGGGTCATGCTACGACCCCGAGTCGGTCTCGGGCTACAACGTCAGCAGCTTCGGCACGATTCGCGCTCGCCTCGGCTACGACATGGGCAACTGGCTGCCTTACGTCACGGGTGGTTTTGCCTTCGGGAACGTCACCTACAAGGCCTACGATTACCTGCCCGACAATTCGAAGGACGCCTCGAAGATGTCCTATGGTTGGGCACTAGGGGCCGGCGTTGAATACGCCATCAACCAGAAATGGTCTATCAAGGCCGAGTACATGCATGTCGACCTTGGCAGCGTGACAATCGATCCAATCCCGGCATCTAGCCCGGACTATGGGGTGAAGGTCGCAACGAACCTCGACATCGCCCGCGTTGGTGTGAACCTACATTTCTAATCCGGTGACCCACACCTAGGCGGGTTACGCGGATCGCGTCGGGAAGGCCGGGGTTGCCGTGAATGGCGACCCCGGTGTGATGGTGTGTGTGACGCATCCGCTGGGACCTGCGAACAGGACCGATGATAGGGGCGGCCTAGAATATTCGGCCCGAAAAATCTGAAGTGCCGCCCTCGATTGGGAAGGAACGCGCGATCCCCCCGTGGCCCCCGTGGTCTTGTTTGCGCCGGCACCCATGCCAATGCCCCGCACGAAGCGGCGTCCGTGTCGCTCGGGCCCACCCACCGAGGCGCCTACTGGGCACCCGAGGGCCCAGCGAGAGCTTGGCCCGAAGGCGATGCCGGTGTGCCCCTCAGGAGGAAGCGCCTACCCGCCCAGCAGCCTCGTCGCGGATGCGCAGCACGGTGCCCACGCCAAGATCACGGGCAATCCTTCTGATGCCCATCTTGGCTGCAAACGCCGACCGGATGGCCGCAGCCTTCTTGGCGTCGGCGCCCTCGATGCGCTTCCGGCCGAGCTTGGTGCCTTCCTCCCGCGCCCGTGCGAGCCCCGCCATGACCCTCTCGCGGATGATCGCCAAACTCTGGTTCGTTGGATTTGAGGCAACGGGAATTGTTGCCGATTGCTGATCTGTCCACTGACCTTGCCTCATTGGACGTGTCCGCAAGCTTCTCCGATCGCGTCCAACAGGCGCATCTCGCTATTTTGGACGTCGACGGTTCAGAACCCTGAGCCTATTGGACACGCGGCGACAATGAACCGCTCGTCGATCCGGGATGGCGCAACGGTGCAGGGTCGAACTTTTCTTGGCCAGTTCATCATCCATTGCCTAAACTGCCCCACCTGATCCTGATCTGGGGCGATTTCAGCGTGGCATAGGGTGGCCGAACGGGCGACCCGGAGATTCTGGCCTGTACCCCGCACTGTGCCCGCGCAATTTTAAGTATTGAGGCAAGGCCCGATTAGAGACTCCGTAGCAGACTGCATGTTTGCTCCACGAACGATCGCGCAGACATGACCACTCAGCTTCAACGACTGGGGCTCGCGACAGGTTCCCCGGATCGTCGCGAGAATTTTCTCGGCCGCTATTTGTTGGCCGACGGCCGCGAGTTTCGGTGCACAGTCACAGACATCTCGTTAAGAGGAATCGCCTTGCTAGCGCCCGAGAAGGGAGCAATTGGCGAGTCGATTGTCGTCTACATCGACCGACTTGGTCGGCTCGCAGGTGAAATTGTACGCATTCTGGCAGATGGTTTGGTCGTCAAACTCACGATGTCGACACGGGCCAGTGAAAGGTTTGCGCAGCGGCTGTGCGAGCTCCCGGCAAACCGACCATCGCAAGACTCCCCCGAGCGCCGGCACGAGCCGCGGGTCGAGCTCGAAGGAGAAGAGCTTCCTGTTGTGTCGCTCGACGGGACGATCGGCAAGATCGTCAACTTATCTGTGACGGGCGCCGAGGTTAAGGTCAGCACGCGACCAGCCATCGGAACACTTGTTCAACTTGGGAGGATGCGGGGCAAGATCGTGCGGCACACGCAGCATGGTGTGGGGATTGAGTTTGTAGACGTGCCGGCAGACGCGACCCTCAGCGGACGTTTCGCTGAGATCGAACTCACCGACAAACTTCGCCAGGACAGAGGCAATTCCGACTGACGTTCGGCCACACTGAGTGCAACACAATGGACGGATGCCATGCAATTCCCGATGAACCCACCTGATCGGCTCTCTCTTGCCAATATTGCCGACGACCTCGCGGACCTGCAGCGGCACGCCAGCGATCTCGGTCTTGACTATCTCGCGGTTCTCGTGAGCCATGCCAGAGAGGAAGCCTGCGATCGATTGCGCGACGACGACGCAGTGAGGCGCGACCAGCAGGCCACCCTGAACTTGACCGGGTCGACGACCTGAAGCCGCCGCCGTCGCCGGCATGTAGAGGCCTGCTTGCGGGCGTTGCGGTGCACAGCCACCAGCGCCGTGCACCCTGCAGACGGGCTTACGGACGCCGGTTTCGATCTAGCGGCGTGGTGGCGTGGCCTCACGGTAGCCCCATTCTAAGGCGAGTGCTGGGGTCGGCTTCGGAACAGAGGGCATCGCAATCATGCGGGAGCTCTTGTTTATTCTCGGGCTTGGGCTCCTGGTGATCTGGGACATGACCCAGAACCACAGCAGGCTCTTGGACGCTCTTGCCTCGATCATTCGCCAACTATTGGGCCTCGTAGGCCTCGGCTAACCTTCATCCCGGACACCGACGGCTTTTCATTGTCCGTGAGCGCGAGCTGGCAGCACCCGGAAGGCGGCGGTTCCGGGACTGAGACGCTACAGCGTTTCGGCCAGTTCTCGACTACTCCGGATGAGCGTTGCAACGGCTCGCCGGTTCCTGATCGACTCCGCCGTGTAGAGACCATGCTTTCGAGCGTTGGCGTTACCGCGTGGCGCGCCCCCGCCCGCACCGTGCATCCGGCAGACGGCCTTACCCCTGACGGCCGGCGACCGGCACTGCTTCCCGCTCCGCTTCGACCTCGCTCGGCATCGTGGCGCTCGTTGCATGTCCAAGAGCATGGGGTTGATCCTCTGATTTTGATGTGCCCCCACCCCCCGGGTGGCTGACGTTGCCGACCACCGCCTGGCCGCCGGAATGCACGTGGACGTGCTCGACCACAACTCGCTGCTGGCCGCTGGTGCGATATCGCTTCAACGCTTCCATCTGCGTCGTGAAGGTCCGCGCCAGCTTGTTGAATGCCCGCTCGGCGCTGTCCTGCTGCTGCAGGTATTCCGTGTTGGCGAGCTTTCGGGCGAAGGTCATGGTCGCCATTTGCACCGCAGCCATCTGAGCTCCCAGCATCGCTTCGACCTGGTCGCGCGGCTCAATCCCCTTGATCACTGACAGCATGAAATTGAGGTTGTCTTCGTTGGGCTTCCCGCTTCGGGAGGCGGCATTCCCGACCTGGCTGAGCAACCCATTGAGGAACGCCGTGCTCGTCGTCCCCAGAGCATCCATGATCAGCAAGGTCGCGGTTCCCACGTCGGGGTGATCGGGCGCGATCGTCGCAGCGCCGTCCTTCATTGACACTGTCATGCGCGGCGTAGGCGCTTTAACCCGCGTGCGGGCGAGATAGGCGTCCGCCACTGCTTGCTCCTTGGAGGTGCGCTGGTAGGGCGCAGTCAGTCCGGCGCCCTCAGGCGTCTTGGGATTTTGACGGCGCGTCATGCTGCCAACCTGTCAACTGCCAAGTCTCGCAGCCAATTCTGCGCCCACAACGACAGCGGATCGTAACGGCGGATGAAATCGTTCGAGCACTGAGATTGCGGCCAGCCGAGATAGCTGGCGGGCGCGCGCTGCGGCGGTATGGCGGAAGCTTTGCGCCTCTGTTCGATGAAAGGACGGATGTCGACGACCGGAGCGGTCAGGGCCAACCGCTCTGACCTGTGCCATGGTCCCTCTTTTATGGCGTCGGAATATTCCGGTAGCCCGTCTGACTGACAGGGAGGGGTGCGCGGGCGCGGTGTAGCCTTGGTCGGGGGCCGTCCCACCCCAGAGGGCACCAAAGCCGCTAGCGCACCCGTTAAACTGTACCGGGGGCCAGGTATGTAGTCTCCGGGCTGGCGACTGAAGAGCGACGACATGGTTCGCTCGAAATCGGGCGATAGCTGTTCGCGCTGCTTCGTGACGTAGCTGACGCGCCTCACCGTGGTGGTCGTGATCTTCACGTCGGGCGGCGAATGAAACCGTGCCAGGACCGGCATGGCGGCTCGGGGCACGTGCAGCAGGTGATGTGCGTGAAGCTCCTTGCCGCGCTTCCGCTCGTACACCGTCAAGCCGATGTGCTCGAAGCCGGCGCGGTGCAGAGCCTGGCCGATGTGGGCGACCTTCCCTGCGAGCCGCGCCTTCTCGGCGGCCAAAGGCGTGTCGGTTGACGAGCCCCGTATCGTCACCATCCTGTTCAGGGGCGCGCCGGAATCAGTAGCGGCCTTGTCGAGTTCCGAGATGTAGCGAACCTCAGCCCACGACAGCTCCACCGTCCACGGCCAGCCGCCCTTCCTGTCGGCCTTCGAGCGGGCAAGCTTGGCTGTGCCGAACGTCGGCTGTGTCGGCAAGTCGGCTGAGAGTGATTCGGCATCGCTTGTGCCATCCGCCCGCCCGCCGCTGGGGCGTTCGCATGAGGCGCGCCCCGCGTCGGGCTTGTGTTGTCCACTAACGACATATGTGCGCGGATCAGCGACGGCAGCGGGCCGCCAGACAAACCTGTCGTTCTTTTCAGGGACTTGCGGCGCGTCGAGCAACCGCAGATTTGTGAACACTTGCTCGCCGAACATGCCGACGATCTTGCGGGTCAAGTCACCGAGTAATTTCGGCCCGTCGTCGCTGCCGGCCCTCATCGATGCCGCTCCGGCAGAGCTTCCAGTTGTTTCAAGGCGTCCGGATCGACTTCGCCGCAGTACTCACCGATGAAATGCAGGAGCCAGGTTCGCGTGGTGAAGTACGAGCGGCCACGCCAGCCCGCATTCCTGCTGCGGGCGTAGCCCTTGCGTCGCTGGAGAATCCACTGGAGCGGATCATCGACGACCCTCCAGTTGGCGTTCAGGCGGATAGGAAACGATTCCGAGGGGTGCGCGAGACGGCGAGTGCGGTCTGTGGGAGAGCGTAGACTCGCCTCATGCTCCAGGCCTTTGCGCACCGACCTACTCGGCTCGGATAGCGCGTGCGCATCGTCGCCGCTGTTGCGCAAGCGTGGTGCACCTCGCGCAACGTCTGGCGGCTCAGTGTTCGTCTGCGGTGAACAGGCAACGAACGGATTACGCGGACATTCCGCGGACACGGAGGGACCGCGGCGCGGTCGATTTTCTTCTAAACTATTGAAATCATTGGCGCACCCGGCGAGATTTCGAACTCACGACCTCTGCCTTCGGAGGGCAGCGCTCTATCCAGCTGAGCTACGGGTGCCACCTCATGTGGCCAAGGCCACAGGCAGGCTTGATAGCCCAACGGCCGCCCCATAACAACAAGACCGGCACTTCCGCCGGCACCAGCCCGCCGGGCGCCGAAGAGCGGCCGGCGCTGCCACTTCGATGGGCAATCGGGCCTGCCGGCTTGACGTGGGCGAATTTCCCGAATCAAGGTACCAGCTTGTGCCGCCGACGCGGTGCATACACGCAAGCGACGACCGCAGACTGTCGATTCCGGGACGCGAACGAGGAGGCGCCCTTGCCGATCAGCCGTACGGGGCCGCTTGCGCGGCGCATTTGGCCGGGCCTGATCGGCCTCGCTCTCGCCGTTGTCGCCAGTTCGCCAGCCGCCGCTTCGGAAGGCGCCATGCCGGCGCTGGTCCACGATATCGGCATAGGCCTCCTGCTGTCCGGCATGCTCGCCATCCTGTTTGCCCGCATGCACCTGCCGGCCATCGCCGGCTACATCCTCGCCGGCGTCGTCGCCGGCCCGCTCGCTCTCGGTCTGGTCACCGACCCCGACAACATCAACACCATCGCCCAGCTCGGCTTCGTCCTCCTTCTCTTCGTCATCGGTCTGGAGATGGACCTCGGCAAGATCATCGGCAGCGGCCGCGCCATCCTCCTGACGGGCGTGCTGTCCTATCCGCTGATCGCCGTCTTCGGCTTCCTCATCGCCCAGCTGTTGCTGGTCCTCGGCTTCGCCGGCGTCATCGGCCATGGCCTCGGCGCCCTGTACATCGGTGTCATCATCGCTGCCTCGTCGACCCTGCTCGTCGTCAAGCTGTTCCAGGAGGCGTTCGAGCTCGATACGGTGCCCGGCCGCGTGGCGCTCGGCCTGCTGGTCTTCGAGGATCTGTGGTCGATCGTCGTCATCATCCTGCAGCCCAGCCTGCATGAGCCGCACATCCTGCCGATCCTCGCCTCCTTCGTCGGCATCGGCCTGCTCGCGCTGATCGCCATCGTCGTCTCGCGCACCGTCATCCCCATCGGCTTCCGCTGGATCGCCAAGGTCCCCGAGATCATCCTGGTCGGCGCCATCTGCTGGTGTTTTGCCATCGTCTTCACCGGCGCCAGCTTCGACCTGGTCACCGAGAAGCTGTTCGGCTTGCAGATGCACCTCAATGTCGGCTCGGGCATGGGCGCGCTCATCGCCGGCGCCACCATCGCCAGCCACCCCTATTCCACCGAGATCGTCACCAAGGTCGGCGTGGTGAAGGACTTCTTCGTCACCCTGTTCTTCGTCGGTCTCGGGCTCGGCATCCCGCAGCCGAGCGGACCCGGGGTGCTGCTGCTGGCGGTCGCCATCGCTGTCGCGGCCATCGCCGCTCGCCAGCTCGTCCTGTTTCCGCTGCTCTATTTCAACGGCGTCGACCAGCGCAATGCCGAGGTCACTTCGGTGCGCATCGCCCAGATTTCCGAATTCAGCCTGGTCATCGCCTTCCTCGGCACCGACCTCGGCCATCTGTCGAAGGACCTGTCGAGCGCCATCATCTTCGCCTTCGTGCTGACGGCGATCGCCACCACGCCGCTCTACCGCTCCGCCTACAGGATCCATGCGCTGCTGGCGCCGGCGCTGAGGGCGCTGGGCTTCAAGGATCCGCCGGATGCGACCGCCGAGGAGGAGGAGGAGATCCGCCTCGCCATACTCGGCTTTCACCGCATTGCGTCGTCGCTGCTCTACGACATCGCCCGCGACGACCCGGAGCTTGCCGGCAAGACTCTGGTGGTCGATTTCAACGTCTCCCTGCACGACCGCATCCGCGCGGTGGGGCGCACGTGAATACGGCGACCTCGCCAATCCGGAGACGCTGCATCATGCCGGCGTCGACAAGGCCGAGGTGGTGGTGCTGACCGTTCCGGACGACCTCTTGCGCGGCACCGACAACCGCAAGCTGGTCGAGAACGTGCGGCGCATCAATCCGCAGGCGATCATCATCGCCAATGCGGTGTCCTTTCCCGATATCCAGGCGATCTACGAGGCCGGCGCCAACTACGTTTCCTGTCGCGCCTCGATACCGCGCGCGAGCTCGGCAAGGCCGTCGGCGAGGCGCTGAACGGCAACCTTGTACCCTACCGCACCGGCCGCGAGGCGGAGGACGGCAAGCCGGCCACTCGCCAGGAAGTGCTGCGCTGAGGCAGGCGACGCGCACCGGATCTCATCCTGCGGAGCCCGGCGAAGCCGGGCCTCGAAGGATCACGGCATCAGCTCGCCGCCATTGACCTCGATCGTCTGGCCGATGATGTAGCCGGAGAGCGCGGCGGAAGCGAGGAACAGGTACGCGCCGACGCAATCCTCGACCACGCCGAAGCGGCCCTCGGGGATGGTGGCGAGCGACGCCGCCATCTGCTCGCTCGTCGAGTAGCGCTCGTGGAAGGCGGTGAGGATGGTTCCCGGCGACACCGCGTTGACGCGGATGCCGCTGCCGATCAGCTCCTTGGCCATGCCGCGCGTCATGGTGGAAACGAAGGCCTTGGCCGACCCATAGATCCCGGCACCGCCGCTGCCACCATTGCGTGCCGCGATCGACGTGGTGTTGATGATGAAGCCGCCGCCGCTCTTCTTGAGCCACGGAATGGCGGCACGGCTGGCCATCACCGCCGAGCGGGCGTTGAGATCGAGAACCTTGTCGTAGTGTGCGTCGGTCATGTCGGCATAGGCCACACGGTCGACCATCAGCCCGGCATTGTTGATGAGCCCGTCGAGGCCGCCGAAGTGGCTCGCCGATTCCTCCACGATGCGCACCGCATTGGCCGTGGCGGTCACGTCGCCGCGCACGAGGAAGACATCGCCGCCAGCGTCGGCGATGTCCTTGGCCACCGCCTCCGCTGCATCGACGCTGGAATTGTAGTGCAGGCCCACCCGCGCGCCCTGTTCGGCGAAGGCGCGCGCCAGCGCCGCGCCGATGCCGGTCGAAGCGCCGGTGATGAGCACCGCCTTGCCGGCAAGGTCGGGAATGATGAGGCGTGCATCTGCGGACATGGTTTTGCGAAGTCCTGACTGCGAGAGGGTGGAGAAGGGTGATTTATGCCCCTGCCGGGCCGGTTGGGCAACGCACGCCGCGACGCCTTGAGTTTTCCACGGAATCGGCGCAGAGGAATCGCCAATCAAGGGCCACTCCCTTCCATGCCGGACTTCAGGATTCGCGATGGCAGGCCTGCCGATCTTGCCGTCCTCTGCGAGATCGAGACCCGTTCCTTTGCCGCCGACCGCCTGTCGGCGCGAAGCTTGCGGCGCCTCATCGGCCGCCCCAGCGCCTGTCTTCGCGTGGCGGTCGCCGGTGGCGAAGTCGTCGGCTACCACCTCGTTCTGATGCGCTCCAGGAGCCGCGTCGCCCGGCTTTATTCGATCGCCGTTGCCGCCGCTGCCCGCGGGCGGGGCGTCGGCGACAGGCTGCTTGCCGATGCCGAGCGCCAGGCACGGCGGTCGGGCGCTTCCCTCTTGCGCCTTGAGGTCCGCCCAGACAATTCCGGGGCGATCCGCCTTTACACGCAACATGGCTATGCGCCGATCGGCACCTATCAGAACTATTATGCTGACGGGGCTGACGCGCTTCGCTACCAGAAGACACTCGGCCGGACGGCGCGCCCCGCTGCCGGCCATTCAATACGAGATGGTGCCAATGGCTGATTGGGTGATCCTGGTCGATACGCCGAAGGATTTTCCGAACGCCGACACGCCCCACAAGGTCATCACCACCCGTGATTACCTGGCGCGCGCCAACCTGTTCTCCGGGGCGCGGCCAAAGATCGTCAACCTGTCGCGCTCGTTCAGCTACCAGACGCGCGGCTACTATTGCTCGCTGCTTGCCGAGGCCCGCGGCCACCGCGTCATTCCCTCGGTCGAGACGATCATCGACCTGGGCGCACGCCAGCTCTACGCCCAGGCGCTGCCCGAGCTCGACGATGCGCTCGCCAAGGCACTGGCCAGCGCCGACGACAAGACCCTGCCGGCGCGCATCCTGGCCTATTTCGGCGAGGTCGAGGATCATCGCTTCGATCGTTTCGGCCGGCTTCTCTTCGACTGGTTCCGCTGCCCGGTGCTCGAGGTGACCGTTGAGAACGGCAACAACGGCCACGCCCGCCCGCAGATCCGCCGCCTGGCCCCGGTGCCGGTCACCAAGCTCAGCCAGAGCGAACTCGCCTTCTTCCACGGCGCGCTGCACACCCACACCACCCGCCAGTGGCGCTCGAAGAAGGATCGCACCACCCCGCGCTATTCCTTTGCCGTGCTCCACGACGCCAACGAGGCCATGCCGCCGTCCGGCCGCGCCACCATCAAGCACTGGGCGCGCGTGGCCGAGAAGCTCGGCGTCGAGGTCGAGCCGATCACCCGCCGCGATCTGGCGCGCCTGGCCGAATACGACGCGCTGTTCATCCGCGAGACGACCTCGATCGACAATCACACCTATCGCTTCGCCCGGCGTGCCGTGCAGGAAGGCATGCCGGTCATCGACGATCCGGTGTCGATGATCCGCTGCACCAACAAGATCTACCTGCACGAGCTGTTGACCGGAAACGGCCTTTCCGTGCCGCCGACCGTGATCGTCGGCGGCATGCACGACCTCGTGCGCGCCGCCGATACGCTCGGCTTCCCGATGGTGCTGAAGATCCCCGATTCGTCCTTCTCGCGCGGCGTCAAGAAGGTCTCCAGCCAGCAGGAACTGGCGGCACTCGCCAGGGAATGGTTCGAGGACACCGACATGCTGCTCGCTCAGGCCTTCATGCCGACCGACTTCGACTGGCGCGTCGGCGTCCTCGGCGGCAAGCCTCTGTTCGTCAGCCAATACATGATGGCCAAGAACCATTGGCAGATCGTCCGCTACGGCAAGGACGGCAAGAGCTTCGAGGGCCGGTTCCACACGCCCGCCCTGGGCGAGGCGCCGCCGGCGGTGATCGACGTCGGCCTGCGCGCCGCGCAGCTCATCGGCGACGGTCTCTACGGCGTCGATATCAAGGAGACGCCCGACGGCATCTTCGTCGTCGAGATCAACGACAATCCCAACATCGATCACGGCATCGAGGACCAGGCCGAGAAGGACCAGGTCTGGATCCAGCTCACCCGTTGGTTCATCGACCGCATCGAACGCTAGGACGCGGGCGCCGCCGGCTTCCTTGATCAGCGCCGATCGCGTAAACCAAGCGCCTTCTTTGCGCAGCCGATTCCTCAGGAAACCATGCCAGCGGCAGACGCCGAACCGCCAATCGGCCATTGGGGGGCCTTTCGCCATCGCGGCTTTCTGCTGTTCTGGCTGTCGCGGCTGTTGGCCACCTTCGCCGCCCAGATCCTCAGCGTGGCGGTCGGCTGGCAGATCTACGATCTGACCCGCGATCCCTTCGATCTCGGCCTCGTCGGCCTCGTCCAGTTCGCCCCCGCACTGCTCCTGGTCCTGGTCACCGGCACGGTGTCGGACCGCTACAACCGTCGCGGCATCGTCGCCGTGTGTCAGTTCGTCGAGGCCGGCCTGCGGACTGGCCTTTCTCGCCCTCACCGTCACCGGAACGATCTCGCCGGCCTGGATCTTCTCCATCCTCGCCGTGTTCGGCGTCGCCCGCGCCTTCATGAACCCGGCCGCATCGTCGCTCATCCCCAATCTCGTCCCGGCGCAGGATCTGGCAAGCGCGATCGCGATGTCCTCGTCGGCCTGGCAGGCCGCCATCATCGTCGGGCCGGTCGCCGGCGGCCTGCTTTACGGCCTCGCATCCGCCGCGCCCTACGCCACCGCCGTCGGCCTCCTGGTGGCGGCCGGCGTGCTCGTGTCTCTGGTTCCCCCGCCGCCGCAGAAGACGACGCCTGAGCCGGCCAGCTGGTCCACGGTCGTCGCCGGCTTCCGCTATGTCTGGCACGAGAAGATCGTGCTCGGCGCGATCTCTCTCGACCTGTTCGCGGTCTTGCTCGGCGGCGCCACGGCGCTGCTCCCCGCCTATGCCCGCGACATCCTCCATACCGGGCCGTGGGGGCTCGGCCTCCTGCGTTCGGCGCCCGGCATCGGCGCTATCGCGGTCGCGCTCTATCTCGCCGCCCGCCCGGTACGCGATCATGCCGGGGTGATCATGTTCGTCACCGTCGGCCTGTTTGGAGCCTTCACGCTGGTCTTTGGCGTCTCCACGGCCGTCTGGCTGTCGGTTGTGGCGCTGGTGCTGGCCGGCGCCGCCGACATGGTCAGCGTCTATATCCGCGAGACGCTCATGCAGCTGTGGACGCCGGATGCCGTTCGTGGCCGGGTCAACGCCGTCAACGCCGTCTTCATCGGCGCCTCCAACGAACTCGGCGAGTTCCGCGCCGGCACCGTCGCCGCACTCATCGGCGTGGTTCCTGCCGTGGTGGTCGGGGCCATCGGGACCGTTGCCGTCGCCGGCATCTGGGCCTGGGCCTTTCCCATGCTGCGCCAGGCCCGCCGGCTCGATCGCCGTGGCTAGGATTTGCGGGCCAATTCCAGCAATTTCCCAGGGCAAAGTTTACCGGGTCTCAATCCCGACCATATAGGAGAGGCGCTGTAACGCCTCCTCAACGGATCGGGTCAGGATGGGCGATTTCGTGCAGCCGGCGGCCCTCAGGCTTGCCGGCCTCAGCAAGACCTTCGAGCGCCCTGCGGTCGACGATCTCGATCTCACCGTCAGAGCCGGCGAATTCTATGCCCTGCTCGGACCGAACGGTGCCGGCAAGACCACGACACTGCGCATGGTGGTCGGGCTTCTGGCCCCCGATGCCGGTTCCATCTTCGTTTTCGGCACTGATGCCCTGGCCGATCCCGTCGCCGCCAAGCGGATGATGGCCTGGGTCTCGGACGAACCGATGATCTACGACAAGCTGACACCGCTCGAATATCTCGAATTCGTCGCCGGCCTGTGGGGCATCGATGCGACTGAAGCCGAGCACAATGCCCGCGAACTGATCGACTGGCTGGGGCTCGGGCCCCACGCCGACGAACGCTGCGAGGGCTTCTCGCGCGGCATGCGCCAGAAGGTGGCGCTGGCCGGCGCGCTGGTCCACGATCCGCGTCTGATCATTCTCGACGAACCGCTGACCGGGCTGGATGCCGGCACTGCCCGCCAGGTGAAGGACGTGCTGCAGGCGCGCGTGCGTGCCGGCGGCACGGTGATCATGACCACCCACATCCTCGAAGTGGCCGAGCGCATGGCCGAGCACATCGGCGTGCTTGCCAATGGCCGGCTGATCGCCGAAGGCACGCTCGCCGAACTCAGCTTGCGCGCTGGCCGCGGCGGCAGCCTCGAGGACGTGTTCCTGTCGCTGGTGGCGGAAAGCGCCGCCGCATGAGCCGCCCTGGCTCAATTCGCTGGCTCGTCGGGCACGAGTTGCGCCTGGCGTGGCGCGACTGGCTCTCCATGGTGACCGCCGGCAGCGCCGCCGCCTGTCGACCGCCGTCACCGTTCTTCTCGTCATCGGCCTGGTTCTGCACCTTCCGGCCTGGGCGATCGTCGCCCGTTTCGCCGAGGATGGGATCAACCCGGACAAGGCGTCGCTGGTTTCGGTGTCGCTGATCGTTCTGCTCTACGTCTCGCTGCTGCTCAGCCAGGCGCTGGAATCGGTCACCCGCAGCCTCTATTCGCGCGGCGACCTCGACCTGGTTCTGTCGTCGCCGGTCAGCCCCCGCCGCCTGTTCTCGGTCAGGATCGCCGTCAACGCCGGCCTCATCGCCATGGTCGCCGTGGTCATCTCGACGCCCTTCGTCGACGTGCTGACGCTGGCCGGGGGCCCGCGCTGGCTGGCCGCTTTCGGCGTGGCCATCGGCCTTGGCGTCGCCGCGGCGGGCCTGGCGGTGGCAATCACCATCGGCCTCTTCCGCGTGCTCGGCGCCCGCCGCACGCGGCTGGTCGCCCAGGTGTTCGCCGCATTGATCGGCGCCGGCTTCGCCATCGGCATCCAGGTCTTCGCCATCATCTACTACGGCACGATGGTGCGGCCGGCGATGGTCCTTGCCCAGAACCTGATCACCTCACTGCCGGGTGTCGACAGCCCGCTGTGGTGGCCGGCGCGCGCTATCATGGGCGATTGGGCGGCGCTTGCCGGCGTCCTTGCGATCTGCTTCCTGATCCTGGCCGCCGTCATGGCGGCGTTCGCCCCGCGGCTGGGCGAGCATTCCATCGCCGCCACCGAC
>CAVSHD010000003.1:0-225368 GCA_963727615.1 uncultured Solirubrobacterales bacterium | reverse complement strand
GCGGGGGCAGGATTCGAACCTGCGACCTTCGGGTTATGAGCCCGACGAGCTACCTGGCTGCTCCACCCCGCGGCGGTACGCGCATGCTAGCAACGCGCCGGCCACGGACAACTAGAGTGCCGCCCCCATGCAAGCGGACGCCTACCGGGTCGCGATCGTCGACATCGGCTCCAACTCGACCCGGCTCCTCATCGCCGAGGTAGCCGGCACCCGGGTCGCCGAGATCGAGCGGCGCAACCGGGTGACGCGGCTCGGCCGCGGCGTCGACCTCACGGGCCAGCTCGCGGCCGAGGCGATCGAGGCGGCCTGCGAGGCGATCGGGGAGTACATCGCCTTGTACGAGGCGGCGAAAGTGGACGAGTTGGTGGCGATCGCAACCAGCGCCGTCCGCGACGCCTCCAACGGCGACGCCTTCATCGCCGAGCTGAGAGAGCGGTTCGCCCTCTCGGCACGCGTCCTCGACGGCGCCGCCGAGGCGCGGCTCACCTATCTGGGCGCCACCGCCGAGCGGCCGCCCGCCTCGCCGACCCTGGTCGTCGACATCGGCGGCGGCTCGACCGAGCTGATCGTCGGCACGGGCTCCCAGATCGATTTCCACACCTCCCTGCAGGCGGGCGTCGTCCGCCACAGCGAGCGTCACATCTCCTCCGACCCACCGGCGACCACGGAGCTCGAGGACCTGGCCGCGGACCTGCGCGCGCCGATCGAGCGCGCCGCCGCCGAAATTCCAGGCCCAGAGCCGGGCGACGGCATCGCCGTCGCCGGGACTCCGACCTCGCTGGCGGCGATCGCCCTGGAGCTCGACCCCTACGACCCCGAGCGGGTGCACGGCCACTCGCTGAGCCTGGCGACGATTCAGCGGCTGCTCTCGCGCCTCGCCTCGGTGTCGCTCGACCAGCGCCGCGAGATCGTCGGTCTGCACCCCGACCGAGCGCCGACGATCGTCGCCGGGACGGTGATCCTGATCGAGGTGATGCGTGCCTTCGGGCTCGACGACGTGCGGGTGTCCGAGCACGACATCCTCTACGGCGCCGCGATCGAGGCGGCGGCGAGCGTGAACGGGTAATCGACGGGACCCAATTGGACAGAACTCCCCCCCCAAGCAGTACAGAGCGTCAAAGTGGTGCACCGAACCCCAATAATTTAGTAGGCTCCTTTGCCAAATAATTAGTAACGGGCTTTTGCCCACCTAGACGTATCGGATAGCTGGGCAGATAATCGCCCTGCTTGGGAAAGCGGTGGGACATAACCCCCCTGCCAACCTTGGCAACAGGGTTCGAGCGATTGCCGCATCATGGCGCCTCCCGCCGTTCGAGCCCATCACATACTGGTCCCTGAAGACGTACCCCTGCCCGTCCTGAGGGGCCAACTCGAATCGACCGCCCCAGTGGCGGTCGATTCGCGTCTGGGGGCCATTCGGTAGCCGGCCCGGTCAGGCCAGGTTCGATTTGCGCGGGTAGACGACCTCGGGATCGGTGAGGACGTTGACCAGTGTCGGGCGGCCCGAGGCAAAGGCGCGCTCGAGCGCCGGGCGCAGCTCCTCGGGCTTTCGAACCAGCACCCCGTCGCAGTCGAGCGCCTCGACCATCTGCTCGTAGCGAGTCTCGGGCCGCAGCTCCGCCGCGACCGAGTACCCGTAGAGGAACTTCATCGGGTGATGCTCAAGGGCCCAGATCCCGTTGTTGCCCATCACCCCGACCACCCCCAACCCGTGCCTGGCCATCGTGTCGAACTCGATCCCGGCGAAGCCGAAGGCGCCGTCGCCGAGCAGCAGGCAGACCTGCCGCTCCGGGTGGGCGAGCTTCGCGCCGATCGCCTGCCCCGGGCCGGCGCCGAGGCAACCGAACGGGCCCGGGTCCATCCAACAGCCGGGCTCATGGGTGTCGACGAAGCGGCCGGCGTAGGAAACGAAGTCACCGCCGTCGCCGACGACTATCGCGTTTCTGTCGAGTACCTCGGCGAGCTCCCCGTACACCCGCACCGGGTGCAGGGGCGCCCGCGGGTCGTCGAGCTCCTCCCGCTCACCGGCCCGCTTCTCGTCCTCCACCTCGCGCAGCCTCGCGACCCAGTCGCGGGTGCGGTCGGGGGTGCCGTCGGCGGCCTCCCGGATCGCCGCGAGCCCGGCGGCGATGTCGCCGACGAGGTCGAGCGCCGGCAGGCGGTTGGCCTTGAGCGCGTTGGGCGCCGGATCGAGGCGCACGATCTTCGTCTCCTCGCCGAAGCTCTCGCCGAAGCCAAGGCGGAAGTCGATCGGGACGCCGAGCACGAGCGCGACGTCGGCGCCCTTCAGCCCGGCACCGCGAGCGCGGCTGAAGCTCAGCTCGTGATCCGCGGGCAGGCATCCGCGGCCGAGGCCGTTGAGGAAGACGGGGACCCCCAGCCCCTCGGCCAGCGCCCGCAGCTCATCCTCGGCCCTGCCCCAGTAGAGCCCGGTGCCGGCCATGACGACCGGGCGCTCGGCGCCCGAGAGCAGGGCGGCGGCCTCCTCGACACCCTCCGGAGCCTCGGCCGCGCTCGTTTCTGGAAGGACGGGCACGGCCTCTTCGGCCTCGGAGAAGACCACGTCCAGCGGGTAGTCGACGAAGGTTGGGCCGAACGGGGCGGCGAGGGCGAGGTCGAGGGCCGCGGCGGTGGCTTCGCCGATGCCCTCGGGCGACCTGACCGTCGCCGCGGACTTGACCAGGGGAGATACGAAGGGAAGGTGATCGATCTCCTGCAGGGAGCCGGAGCCCCAGCGCATCTCCGGCGCCCGCCCGCCGAGCACGCAGACGGGTGAGCAGTTGGCCTGGGCGCCGGCGATCGCGCTGAGGCCGTTGGTGACCCCGGGGCCTGCGGTCAGGGCCGCGACGCCGACCCCCCTTGTCGCCTTTGCGAAGCCCTCGGCGGCAAACGCCGCGGTCTGCTCATGGCGGACGTCGACGATCTCGATGCCCTCCTCACGGCAGCCGTCGTAGATCGAGAAGAGGTGGCCGCCCGAGAGCGTGAACAGGTGCGTGACCCCCCTCGACTTCAAGACCTTGGCGACGATCCGCCCCCCGTGCTCCATATGGAGAGGAACCCTAGACGCACGGCCCCGTACCGGCGCTTATCCCTTTTCTGCTCAGATGGCCCCGGAGCAAGCGAGGCAAGGACGCAGGGAGCCCGAATAGCGGCGCTACTCGGGCGACCGAGGACACCGCCTCGCGCAGCCTCCGCGGCCATCTGAGTGCCCGGGGCGGGACTTGAACCCGCAAGCCCCCAAGGGGGCAGTGCCTTTTAAGGGCGCCGCGTTTACCAATTTCGCCACCCGGGCAGCGGCATGGTAGCCCTATGAGATTCCTAAACAGGCACTAAAAAGTGGCGTTGACCGCAACAAAGCCACTGGTACGGTGTCATAAGTCACAAGAGACACGTAAACGCCTTCCCTGGAGAGATTAGCTTGGAGGCATCCGCTCTAACCCACGCCAGTCAACGCGGACTTCTCGCCCGGCGATCGCCGCTGCTCAAGCTGCAGGGCGACGGGCGTCTTGTGGCAATGGTCCGCAGCGGCAACGCCGGCGCTTTCGAGACCATCGTCGACCGTTATCAGGGTCGCCTGCTCGGATTCTGCCGCCAGATGCTCGGCTCCACCGAGGACGCCGAGGACGTCCTGCAGGAGGTCTTCGTCAACGCCTTCCGGGCGATGCTCGCCGATGAGCGCGAGATCAACCTGCGGCCCTGGCTATACAGGATCGCCCGCAATCGCTGCCTGAACCACCTTCGCAAACCGACCGCCGACGCCCAGGAATCGATGGACATGGTGCCGATGGTCGACGCCGCGTCCACCGCCGAGAAGGTGCACAACCGCGAGGAGTTCCGGCAGCTCCTCACCGACGTCTCGAAGCTTCCCGAGACCCAGCGCTCGGCCCTCCTTCTGCGTGAGATGGACGCGATGTCCTACGAGGAAATCGCACAGTCGATGGACACGAGCGTCCCCTCGGTCAAGTCGCTGCTGGTGCGGGCGAGGATCTCGCTCGCCGAGGCGAGCCAGGCCCGCCAGCTGACCTGCGGGGAGGTCCGGCTCGAGCTCGCCGAGGCCGCCGAGGGCCTGCGCAAGGTCTCGGCGCCGGTGCGGCGCCACGTCCGCGACTGCGACGACTGCGCCGACTTCCGCTCCCAGGTTCGCTCCAACGACAAGGTTCTCGCGGCGCTCTTCCCGGCCGGCGGACTGCTTGCCCTGAAGAGCTTCATCGCCAGCAAGCTCGGCCTCGGCGGCGCCTCCGCCGGCGCCGGCGCTGGAGCGGCGGGGGCCGGGGCCGGTGGGGCCGCGACGGGGGCTGTCGGCGGAGTCAGCGCCGCGCTCGGTGGCAGCAGCGCCGCAAGCGGCATTGGCGCCGTCGGCGGAGCGATCGGCTCAAAGGCCGTGGCCGGCGTCGTCACCGCCGCCGTCCTCACCGCCGGCGCGGTCGAGGTGAAGCAGCAGGTCGAACCGACTTCGGGCAATCAGATCGCCCCGATCTCCAAGCGGGTCTCGCCGAAACACGCGACGGCGCCCGCCATCGCCCACGCCCTGCCGGCGCCGCAGCCCCCGGTGGCGACCGCGGCGGCGGCCGAACCGGTCACCCAGACCGCCCCGGCGCCGACGCCCGCCCCGCCCGTCGAAACAACCGAACCGGCGCCGCCCGAGCCGGCCGCCCCAGCCGAAGAATCGGCGGAAGGGTCGACCGCAACCGGGCTCGACACGGGCTCCGCGAGCCCGGCCAAACCGGCCACCCCGGCCGTGACCGGCGCCAGCGCGCAGGACAACAACCCGACCAGCACCGGCGGCACCGTGGTCGTCACGGTCGGAGGCAGCACCCCGCCACCGCCCCCGCCGCCCGCCGAAAGCTCGCCGCCCGCCGAAGAAACCCCGCCACCGCCGCCGAGCGAACCCTCGAGCGGCGAAAGCACCACCGCCTCGGAAACGGTGCCGCCGCCACCGCCACCCGCGCCGGAACTCGCCCAGTAGGCGGCGCCCGGCCTAGAGGCCGATCACCTTCAGGCGACGCATCAGGCTGGTTCCTGCGAAGCGCCGGGTGTCGGCCATCGAGTAGCCGAACAACTCCCACTCCTCGTCCCCGGGTGCCCACGGCGGGGTGAGGACCCCGTCCGCCACCGGCAGCACCTCCTCGAGCGTGCGCCGGATCGCGGCCTTGAAGCGCTCGTCCTCGTTCGCCTTCTCGCGCAGGAAGACCGCGCCGAAGGCGACGTGCCGATGCTCGTCGCGGGCCACGTTCCGGAAGCCCTCGACGAAGGCGGGCAGGGTGCCCTCGCTCTCGTTGTAGTCCATGATGAAGTGCTGCCCGGTGAGGGCGAGCATTCCCTCGATCACCATGTGGTAGATCGTCACCGCCTCGACCAGGGCCTCGGTGTCCTCGGGCTCCACCGAGAGGCGTCGGGTGCGCTGCCCGAGCATCTCGTCGAAGAGCCGCCCGAAGTCCTCGTTCAGGTGCTTGGAGGTCTCCGCCAGCATCTCGCCGAGGCGATCGGACTCGAGCACCCCGACCTCGCGATAGAAGCGCTCGAAGAAGCGCACGTGGCGGGCCTCGTCGGCGATCTGCGTGCAGAGGAAGATCCGCTGGTCCTCGGTCGGGGCCGCGCGCATGATCGGGCCCAGCTCATCGGCGACCTTCTGCTCGCCGATGAAGAACGCCGAGAGCCCGTACATCCTCTGAAAGCGCTCCTCCTCGCCGATCCGCTCGTTCCAGTCCTCGCGGTCGCGGGTGAAGTCGAGCTCCTGGGTCTGCCACTGCTGGCGCTCCCAGAGCAGGTAGAGCTCCTCGTAGGTGAGCAGCTTCACCGCCGAGGTGCGGTCGGCCGCCTCGTTCAGACCCGGGTCAGCCGTCGCCTGGAAGTCGGGCCGCTCGGTGCGCGACCGGGTCCCGGTCGCCTCGCTCGGATCCATGCGACAAGCCTAGACCGAGTGCGTCTGCCCGGCATCGAGCAGCACGACGCGGGCCGCGGTCTTCGACTCGACCTCCTCCTTGAAGGCGCCCGCGTCGGTCTCGATCGGAGGGAAGGTGTCGTAGTGCATCGGGATCACGGTCGCCGCGCCGACGAGCTCGGCCGCGACCACCGCGTCGCTGCGATCCATCGTGTAGTGGCCGCCGATCGGCAGCAGGGCCACGTCCACGGGATTTCGCTCCGCGATCAGCTTCATGTCGCTGAAGAGGCAGGTGTCTCCCGCGTGATAGACGGTGACGCCCCCGATGTCGACGACGAGCCCCGCCGGCGTCCCGGTGACGATCCCGTGCTCGGCGCTGAACGGCGACTCTTCGGAGCCGGCCAGCGTGCTCGTGTGCCAGGCGGGCACCAGCTTCACCCAGCCCCACTCGAAGGCGACGGTGCCACCCAGGTTCGGGTCGCTGACGGCCGCGACGCCCTGCCCTTCGAGCCACTTGGCGATCTCGACGATCGCGACGCAGTGGGCGCCGGTCCGGGTGGCGACCGGGACCAGGTCCGCGATGTGGTCGACGTGGCCGTGGCTGACCGCGACGTGGGTCGGCTCGACCTCCTCGGCCGTCGCAACCGCGGCCGGGTTGTTCGGCCTCAGGAATGGGTCGATGAGCAGGGTCGCCTCCCCCTCGCTCAGCTCGAAGCACGAGTGGCCGTGGAACTTGATCTCCATCTATTCGTTCCCTCCTTCGGGGTCGCGGGACTCGGTCATCTCCTCGTTCAATGCCCAGCCGACGGTGACGCCGACCATCATCGCCATCCTCGCCTCCTCGGCGAGCAGGGCCTCGACTGCCGCGATCCGCTCGTCGGGGTCGGGCGCGGTCGCCGCCTTCAACGACTCCGACGCGTGCGAATCGCCGAACCAGCCGCCCTCCGCGAGGGCGGAGACGAGCACCCGTTGTAGCTGGGGCGCCGCGCGCGAGACGACTCGCTCTGCCTCGGCGAAGCGCTCGGAGTCGGTCAGCCGCTCGATTGCCGCGTTGAGCCGCTCGTCGTCCACTGGCATGCGGAGAGCCTATTCCGGCGTTCGCACGGCCGCCGCGAGCAGGCCGGAGAGGCCGCCCACGATGCCTCCGACGACGCCCGCGTAGGGGTTGGCCGTCGACTCGAAGATCGGCAGCGCGAGAAGGACGACGGCGACGACGGCGACTCCGACCCGGTCGTACTCTTGGTCGATCGCCCCGCGCGCCTCGGCCCGGCGGATCGCGAACCAGGCGGCGAGCACCCCGAGCGCCAGGCCGTTGCCACCCGCCATCACCTCGATGCCGTCCTGAGCGTTGACGATCCCCGCCGCCGCCAGCATGCCCAGCGAGCCGCAGGCGATCATCAGCAGGAGGGTCGCGCCGCTGCCGAGGCGCCGCTCCAGGCCGACGCCGAAGATCGCCAGGGCAATCGCGATCACGAACAGGTAGCCGAGGTCGACATAGGCGAAGGGGGCGGTCAGGTAGCGCCACGATTCGTCCCTGAACGGGATCACGAGGCCGCCGAAGGAGTCGACACCGTAGGCGGTGGCCTTCTGCACGAGGATCAGGCCCGCCGAGCCCAGAATCACCGCCAGGGTCGCATAGGGGCGCTCGGCGCCGAGCGCCGCGCCCCGCCGCAGAGCGGCGGGGATCAACCGGCCGACGGGCCGGCGGCGGGGCTTCGGCTCCAGCCCGTCGCCACGCCGCTCCAGCTTCGGGGCCCGCTTGCGCAGGCGCGCGCCGCAGTAGGGGCACTCCGTCACATAGGGGCTGACCTCCGAGCCGCAGTTCTTGCAGATGACTCTGAGCTCGGTCTCGCTCATGGTCCTCCGAGGATAACCCCCGGGCGCGGGCCGCCACCGTCGGCCGCACCGATGGCATACTCCGAGAACACCCATCCTGAGGAGGAAAACGCGTGGCCGTCGACACCCTGACCGAGCAGAAATCGCTATTGGCCGAGCTGGCGCCGGGCAAGCGGGCCCGCCTGCACAGGCTGCTCTTCGAGTTCGGCCCCGGCAACGGGACGCTGATGCTGTTGCCGATCGACCAGGGCATCGAGCACGGCCCTCGCGACTTCTTCCCCAACCCTGCCTCCAAGGACCCCGACTACCAGTTCCGGCTTGCCGCCGAGGCCGGCTACTCGGCGCTCGCCTGCCAGATCGGGATGGCGACCAAGTACTACCCCGACTACGCCGGCCACGTGCCGCTGATCCTCAAGGTCAACGGCAAGACCGACATCCCCTCCTCGGCGAAGGCGTTGTCGACCTGCAACGCCAATGTCGAGGACGCGGTGCGGCTCGGTGCCGACGCCGTCGGCTACACGCTCTACGTCGGCTCTCCCCGCCAGGACGAGGACCTCGCCCAGCTGCGGCAGGTGCGCCAGGATTGCGACCGCTACGGGATGCCCCTGATCGTCTGGTCCTATCCGCGCGGCGAGGCGATCGAAGCGAAGGGCGGGCCCGGCTCCTTCTACGCGATCGACTACGCGGCGCGGATGGCGATGGAGATGGGCGCCGACGTGGTCAAGCTCAACATGCCCAAGATCAACCCCGAAACGGACAAGGACGCCCCCGCTCCATACAACGAGATGGAAGTGACCGAGGCGGAGGCGATCCAGCACTGCGTCGCCTCGGCCGGGCGATCGCTGGTCGTCCTCTCGGGCGGCTCCAAGGTCGACGACGAGACCGTCCTCAACCACACGCGGGAGATCATGGAGGGGGGCGGCTCGGGCGTGATCTTCGGCCGCAACGTCTGGCAGCGCGAGCGGAGCGAGGCACTGGAGATCATCGCCCAGATCAAGGAGACGCTGCTCTCGAGCGTCCGCAGAGCTCCCTGAGCCAAGGGGGGCGGCGTTGACGTCCCCGACGCTTAGGAGGGAGTGAGCGAGAACAGAGGGCTGATCGGGAGCGTCGTGCTGTTGGCCGCCGTCGCCCTGGTCGTCTTCAGGCCATGGGAGGAAGGCGCCGGCCCTGCCCTACCCGCGAAGATCGAGGCGCGGGTGCTTCGGGCGGTCGACGGCGACACGATCGAAGTCGCCTTCGACGGCCGCCACGAGGACGTGCGGCTGATCGGGCTCGACACGCCCGAGACGGTCAAGCCGGGGACGCCCGTGCAGTGCTTCGGGCCACGCGCCTCCGCGTTCACCCACCGCGTCGCCGACGGCCGCCGCGTGCGCCTCGAGCCCGGCGTCGAGCAGCGCGACGTCTATGGGCGCCTGCTCGCATATGCCTGGCTTGGCCGGCGCTTCCTCAACGCCGAGCTGCTCGCGAGGGGCCTCGCCCGGACGCTGACGATCCCACCAAACGACCGCTTCGCGCCCCGCTTTCGGGCGATCGCCGCCACCGCCGCACGCGACGGTCGCGGGCTCTGGGGCAGGTGCCTGCCCTGACGGTCGTGTGACGCTTGCCACATGACCAGAGCCGCAAGGCCCCCTGCGGCTTGCTACGGTCCGCCGCGGCCCCGCGGGGGCCGTTCCTATGAGAATGCGACAGAGCATCTCCCAGTTCGAGTCGGCCTTCGAGCAGGAGACTTCCCTTGAGCGGCGTCGGCGCGAGCAGCTGCGCAGGCGGGCGGCGAACCGCTCGCGGGCGCGGCGGATCACCCGCACCGAGCAGCAGAGCAAGGTCCGCTTCAGCGTCCTCGCGGTCTGCCTGTCGGTGACTGTCGTCGTCGTCGTCGTCGCGATGTTCGAGGCGCTCGCCTTCCTGATGGCCTGACCGGTGGCCGCGCCGCTCTCGACGCCCCCGGTTGAATAGACTCGCGCGCCGATGGCACGCAAATCTCTGAAGCCACAACTGAACCAGATCCGCGCCTGGGTGCGCCAGGGTCGAACCGACGCCTGGATCGCCCATCAACTCGAGGTCAGCGCCTCCGAATTGCGCGAGTTCCGCAAGCAGCACGGGTTCACGCCCGACGAGGAGGATCCCGGCACCGGGGAAGTCGACCTTCGCGACGAGATCGAGGCCGAGATCGAGGCCGCGACCGACGAGGAGCCCGACGAGGAGGCCGAGGAGCCCGAAGAGGCCGAGGGGGCCGATTCCGACGCCGACGAGGGCTCCGGCGACGAGCGCCCCCGCTCTCGCCGCCGACGCCGCGGGCGGCGAGGAGGACGGAGCCGACGCAAAGAGCTCGAGGCGACGTTCGACCATGGCGAGAGCGACGGCTACGGCCTCTGGTTGGATCCCTCCGTGAAGGACAACCCCGTCTACGCTGAGCATTGGGCCGGCAAACGCGAGGTCAGCGTCCGGATCGAGGCCGACCAGATCGTCATCCGCCGGGCCGGCGACGGCGCCGGCGAAGAGAACGGCTCCGAGGACTAGGCCGGACTAGGCGCGCCCTCCGGCGAAGTCGGAGGCGTTCTGCAGGTGCAGCCAGAAGGCGGCGTCGGCGAGGGCCTGCGCGTCGGCGACCGAGGGGGCGACCTGGGCGACAAGCTGCAGGCACCACTCGGTCCCCTGCCCGTAGCAATCGGCGAGCTCGGCCGCCCTGAAGGTCGAGCCCACTCGGCGACGCAGCTCATCGCGGATCGTCGCGACGATCCGGTCGGCGCGCCGCCGTTCCCGCGGGTCCTCGCTGAGCGCCTCCAGGCTGCGCCTGCCCTCCTCCCACTGGAAGAGCGCGTTGTCGAGGGGATAGCTGCTCACCGGCCGATGGTAGCCGCCACCCGTCGGCGGCTCAGGAGGCGGGCGAGACGGGGATGTGGCGCCGGGGGCCGAGCCCTGCCCCGCAGACCGTGCTCACGTCCCCATTCACCTTCCAGACGGTGACCGGGCCGCTTTCGACGACGGGGAGAAGCGTCCGTTCGGAGCGCGGCTTGTCGGGGTCCCACGATTCGCGCAGCCAGTCCGTCTCCGGAGATTCGATCGGCTTGGAATCGATGAAATCGAGGAACGGCGAGGCGACCAGGTAGTCGAGGCCGGCCCGGTTGACCGCCGCCGTGAACTGGCGGCAGCTGGGCAGGGCGTTGAAGGCACCGTGCGGGCCGTCCCTGCCCAGGTAGACGACCTCGTTGGACAGGTCGCTGCCATAGAACCCATAGCCGAGGAAGCCCGCCGTCGTGCCGGCCAGGCCGATGCGGGAGTCGTGGACGTCCTGCGCCCACCGGTAGGCGGAATCGAGGTCGTACCCGGGGATCCACCCTTCCCGCGGCCCTTCGTTGCGAAAGCGGTCGCCGAGGTAGTCGCGCTGTACCGGGTACCCGATCGCGACGAGAGCAAGCGCCCAGACGGCAAGGCCCGCCGCCAGGCCGCCGCTTCCGAGACCCCGGGAACGCAGCGCCAGCAGGCCGGCCGGAATCAGGACCAGGAGGATCGCCAGGGCGATGCCGAAGACCCGGGACGGGTCGCGCACGACGGCGTCGGAGCGGTCGGTGAGGAGAAGCAGGGCGAGCAGGGCGGCGAGCAGGGCCCAGCGATTGCGGCCCCGGTCGAAGGCGCGTGGAAGAGGAAGTAGCGAGAGGCCGGCGAGCAGGGCCGGCAGCAGATAGCGGATGTTCAGCTCGAACCCGGTCGGAGAGCCGTCGAGGCCGGCGGCGCTGAGCGGCGTGAAGAGGTAGGCGAGGACGCCGAACAGGACCACCCCGCCGACCCAGCGCAGCGCCCGGTTGCGGCCCCAGCCGAGAGCGAGAGCCGCCCCTCCCAGGGCGGCGAGGAGGACCAGTGGCCAGAGCCCGCCGAAGGCGCCGTGCAGGCCGGGGAAGAAATACTCTCGCCAGACGCCGGTGTCGGTCGCGTAGTGGGCGATGTTGAAATCGGGCCGGCCGGTCTGCAGATGCTCGGGGTGAGGCAAGGTGAGCGGGCCCAGGTGAGCGATCTCCGGAATCGGGTTGCCCGCCACGATCAGGTTGCGCAGATACCAGTAGCCGCCGCCGAGCAGCGCCGGAACGAGCCACCAGGCCGCGGCGGCGCGGCGGCGGCCCGCCGGCGAGAGGGCGAGGACGGCGACCGTCAGCGCCCCGGCGAGGCCGAGCACGGTGACCTTGGTGCCGGCAGCGAGCCCGACAGCGAGCCCGGCAGCCGCCAGCGGCCAGCCGACCGGCAGCGAGGCCCTCCTCGGGGCCGATTCGTCCCCGTCGGCCTCGCGCGCCGCCCAGGCGGTGAGCACGATCGCGATCGCAACAAGCAGCAGCGTGGCCACCGCCAGGTCGTTCTTGGCCGCGCCCGGCTCGCGCACGACCAGGATGTGGCACTCGAGCAGGATCGCGACGGCGACGACGCTGAGGGGACCGCGGTCGTAGGGCCGCCCGATGCACCATGCGGCGAGGAAGGCAATCGCCAGCCAGCCGTAGTTGAGGAACAGGGAGAGGGTGTCGCGGTGGGCGAAGAGGATGCCGACGGAGTGCAGGAGCTCTGAGTTCTGCGGGTAGAACCAGTTGGCGAAGACCGTCTCCGAGTGGTGGAGGCCCGTGACCGAGTGGCTTCGGGCGATTTCCGCCGCGAAGGGCATGTGGTACCAGAGGGAGTCGAAGTTGAACATGCCTCTGCCCAGGGCCGAATCGGTCGTCAGGCCCCAGTGGGCGACCACGAGGGCGATGACGCCGGTCATGACGACGAGGGACAGGGCGTCCGGGCCGGAGGGCCCGGACCCGGAGGGCCCGCCGCGGGTGGAGGGGAGCCTGCGGGCGGGCCCTGGCCCGCGGGTCCTGTCATAGGGGAGGGGGGCGCTGCGGGCCGAGCTGTCCTCGACCCCCCTCCCCCTATGCCACCCGCGGGAGGGTCCGCCGGTAGGGACCCACTGCCCGAGTCACGAGCCCACCAGGCGATCGCCCCGGCGACCAGGAGGGTCGAGACGACGAGGGCCCAGGCATAGAGGAGGTGCAGCACCCCCAGGAGCTCGCTGACCCATATCAGCAGGGCTATGCCTGTGACCGCCTCGACCAAGCGGGCGGGGGC
Source organism: uncultured Solirubrobacterales bacterium (assembly GCA_963727615.1). GTDB lineage: Bacteria > Actinomycetota > Thermoleophilia > Solirubrobacterales > 70-9 > VRUE01. Next base: position 212,563 of record CAVSHD010000003.1, on the reverse strand, counting down.
TCCCTGCCACTCGGGGATCAGGCGGCGGCGGAGGCGGAATGCGCTGAAGCCGAGCGCGAGCGCGACGGCTGCCAGGCCTGCGGCGCCGGCTGCGTAGGTCCCGGCGCCGATCATGGCCGCCGTCGGGCGCAGGCGCGGTCAGCGGCGCCGGCCGCGGATGACGTAGGGCGTCTCCCCCGGCCTGACCATGCCCTGGGCGCGAGCCTTGCCGTCGAGGACGATCGGGTCGTCGGAGTGCTGGACGCGATAGTGCAGGCGGGTGTTTTCCGCCTGCACCTCATGCAGCTTGGCTTTTGCCGCGCTCGTCGCCGTGTAGGTCTTGACGAAGTCGATCGCCGGGTTCAGGTAGGAGTAGAGGACGGCGGCGAGGACGAGCGAGAGGGCGATGCGCCCGACGCGGTCCCACTGGATCCTGCTGGCGCCGCGGCGCGCGGCCGGTCGGCGGCGGGCCGGTCGGCGGCGGGTTCGGTCGAGTGCGCGGCCGTGGCGCTTGCTGCCATGCCCGGACCTACGCGGCCGGGCCCGGCATTCCTCCACTAACCCGATGCCTGGGCAAACGCCTGCAGCCCGGGAAACTCGGCAGCAGCGCCCAGCTCCTCCTCGATCCGCAGCAGCCTGTTGTACTTGGCCACGCGGTCCGAGCGCGACGGCGCGCCGGTCTTGATCTGGCCGGCGCCCGTGGCGACGGCGAGGTCGGCGATCGTCGTGTCCTCGGTCTCGCCCGAGCGGTGGGAGATGACCGTCGTGTAACCGGCGTCTCGGGCGATGCGAATCGCGTCGAGGGTCTCGGTCAGGGTCCCGATCTGGTTGACCTTGACCAGGATCGAGTTTCCGACCCCGAGCTCGATCCCCCGGCGCAGGCGCTCGGGGTTGGTGACGAAGATGTCGTCGCCGACCAGCTGGACCCTGTCGCCGAGGAGCTCGGTGAGGTGCTTCCAGCCGTCCCAGTCCTCCTCGTCCATCCCGTCCTCGATCGAGACCACGGGATAGCGGGAGCAGATGTCGGCCCAGTAGGCGGCCATCTCCTCCGAGGAGAGGCTGCGACCCTCGTGGGCGAGCCCGTAGACGCCGTCGTCGAAGAACTCGCTGGTCGCGGGGTCAAGCGCGATCCGGACGTCGGATCCGGGCTCGTAGCCGGCAGCCGAGACCCCGGCGAGGACCGCCTCCAGTGCGGCCTCGTTGGACTCGAGGCTGGGCGCGAACCCGCCCTCGTCGCCGACCGCGGTCGCCAGCCCGCGCTCGCCGAGCGTCCGCTTCAGGGCATGGAAGACCTCGACCCCGATCCTCAGGCACTCCGAGAAGCTTCCCGCCCCCGAGGGGACGATCATGAACTCCTGGAAATCGACCGAGTTGTCGGCGTGAGCGCCGCCGTTGAGGACGTTCATCATCGGCACCGGCAACAGCGCCGGCTCGCCGCCGCCGTAGAGCTCGGCCAGGTAGCGGTAGAGAGGCTGCTCGGAGTGCGCCGCCGCGGCCTTGGCGACGGCCAGGGAGACGCCGAGGATCGCGTTGGCGCCCAGCCTGCCCTTGTTCGGCGTCCCGTCGAGCTCGATCATCGTCTCGTCGAGGGCGCCCTGCTCGCTGCCCCTCGCCCCCTTCAGGGCCGCCGCGATTTCGCCGTTGACGTTGGCGACGGCGGCGCCGACGCCCTTGCCGGCCCAGGCGTCGCCGCCGTCGCGCAGCTCGACCGCCTCGAACTCGCCGGTCGAGGCGCCTGAGGGGACGGCTGCCAGCCCGCGGGCACCCGAGGCGAGCTCCACCTCGACCTCGACGGTCGGGTTGCCGCGCGAGTCGATGATCTGGCGCGCGTGGACGCGCTCGATCGCGCTCAAGCTCAGGGGCTGCCCGGCGGGGCGGCTTCCGGCGTCACGCCGGGGGGCAGGCCCTGGATGCTGGGCACCCCTTCCGGCGATTCTGCGAGCCCGGCGGGCCGCGGGCGCTGCGCCAGCGGTTCGCCCTTGGGCGTAATCAGGCTGACCGAGCCCGGCAACGCCGGTTTGGCCTGGAAGACCGGCGCGGGGCAGGCTTCCGGCGGCGTTTTGGGGTTCGCTTCGTAACAGGCGGGGTCGGCTTCCGCCGGTCGCCCGTCGCTCTTGAAGTTGGAGCATTTTTCGACCGTGTAGCCGGTGGCGCAGAAGGTGCGCGAGCGCCAGAGGCTCTGGAAGTTGCTGACGAAGCCGCTGAACACGCTTTCCTGCGCCTGCTGGGTGAGCTGGGATTTGATCTGCGCTTCGGCTTCGCCCAGGGGCTGCACTTTTTCGGGGTTCTTCTTTTCGACCTGGAAGACGACCTGGCCGCTGGTCGCGTATTTGATCGGGCCCTCGACCTTGCCCACGGGGGCGGCGAAGATCGCTTCACCGACCGCCCCGGCGTACTGTTCTTCGCTCACGCCCGGCTGCAGCCCGCCGTTCGGCGATTCGGTTTCCGAGTACTTGCCGATCGCCTTTTCCCAGGCCTTCCCGGAGTTGTCCTTGAGCAGCGCCGCCTTCGCCGCCGCCGCCTGCTTCGGGGTTTTGGCGATCAGCACGCGGACGTCGCGGGTCGGCGCCGTCGTGAACTGCGAGGCCTTGGCTTCCTCGTAGTAGTCCTTGATTTCGGACTTGCTCGGTTCGGCCGCGCCTTCGCCCAGCTTTTCCTGGATTTTCGTGCTCAGGATCTGGATCTTGACCCGTTCGTTGACGTCCTGGGTCGTGTAGTGCGAGGTCTTCAGGAATTTCTTGAACTCGGCCTCGGTTTTGAAGTTCTGCTTTTTGAGTTTCTTGAGTTCTTCCTGGACTTCCTTGGTGGTCACCGTCAGGCCTTCTTCCGCCGCGAGGCCCTGGATCCAGATCGTTTCCAGCAGGCTGCCGACGGTCGTTTCCTTCAGTTCTTCGTACTGTTTGTCGCCGGGCTTCGGGGGTTTTTTGATTCCCGAGGAGGCGACCACCTGGCCGAAGGCGCACTGGAACTCCGCGTCGGTGACGTCGCCGAGGTCCTGGGTGACTTTTTCCCCCTTGCAGTTCTCGTAGGGCCCTTCGAAGGGGGCGGCTGCGCCGTCGGGGATTTCTTCGACGATCGCGATCGATCCGGAGGGCACGCTCGGGTCGCCCACCCCCTCGGCGATCGCGACGACGACGAAGAGCACGACGAAGGCGGCGCCGAAGACCAGGAGCCCGAGGCGGCGAACCTCCTCACGGCTTGGTCCGCGCTTGGCACTCCCTTTCGGTCCGCCCTTCCCGCTCGTGGGCCTTTTCCGCTTGCTCGGACTCACGAAGCGGGCAGCATATCCGCTTCGGCCTCGGAGGACCCCTTCGCCTCCCTCAGCCCTTTAGCCAGCGTTAAGACTGCCTGCAAACGGGCCTCCGGATCGTCCCCCACCCGCACCGACGCCGTCCTCTCCCGCCACTGGTAGAGAACCCCCTCCACGTGCTCGCCGAGCACGCCCGCGGCCTCCGACTCGAGCTCGACCCCGGTGACGCTCAGCCGCCCGCCGCGCAGCTCGACGCTCTCCGCCCCCGCCAGGCCAAGCGCGATCCGCGCGTCCTGAAGCGCGAGCAGGTTCTCCACCTCCGGCGGCGGCGGGCCGAAGCGGTCGCCGAGCTCGTCCCTGATCGCGCGCAGCTCTCCCGGCGCGCGGGCCGCCGCGATCCGCCGGTGGACGTCGATCTTCGCCGCCTCGAAGGGGACGTAGGCCGCCGGCAGGTAGGCGTCGACCGGGACGTCGAAGCGGACCGGCTCGGGCGCCTCCTCCCCAGCTTCGGCCCCGCCCGCCGCCGCGGCGACGGCCTCGTCGATCATCTGGCAGTAGAGCTCGAAGCCGACCGCGGCGACGTGCCCCGACTGCTCCTCGCCGAGCAGGTCGCCGGCGCCGCGGATGTCGAGATCCCTCATCGCGATCTTGAAGCCGGAGCCGAGCTCGGTGTGGTCGGCGAGGGTCGAGAGGCGAGCGGCCGCCTCCTCGGTCAGCGCCTCCGCCGAGGGGTAGAGCAGGTAGGCGAAGGCGCGCTCGCTCGAGCGCCCGACGCGGCCCCGGATCTGGTAGGCCTGCGAGAGCCCGAGCTGGTCCGAGCGCTCGACGATCAGGGTGTTCGCGGAGGGGATGTCGAGGCCCGACTCGATGATCGTCGTCGTCACCAGGCAGTCGGCGCCGCCGCGCAGGAAGTCGAGCATCGTCTCCTCGAGCCGGCCCTCGTCCATCTGGCCGTGGGCTTCGGCGAAGCGCGCCCGCGGGATCAGGGCCCGCAGGCGCTCGGTGACCTCGGGAAGCGACTCGATCCGGTTGTGGAGGAAGAAGGCCTGGCCATCGCGCTCCAGCTCGCGCTCGATCGCGTGGCGGACCAGCTCCTCGTCGTAGGGCCCGACGTAGGTGCGGACCGGGCGCCTGCCCTCCGGGGGCGTCTCGATCACCGAGATGTCGCGCAGCCCCGCCAGGCTCATCTGCAGGGTGCGCGGGATCGGGGTCGCGGAGAGCGAGAGCACGTCGACCTTCAGCTTCAGCTGGCGCAGGAGCTCCTTCTGCTTGACCCCGAACCGCTGCTCCTCGTCGACGATGACCAGGCCCAGCTCCTTGGCGCGCACGTCGCGGGAGAGCAGGCGGTGGGTGCCGATCAGGACGTCGACGCCCCCGGCCTCGAACTCGGCGAGCACCGCCTTGACCTCGGCCGGTTTGCGCAGACGCGAGACGCCGTCGACGACGAAGGGGAGGTCGGCAAGCCGCTCACGGAACGTCCCCAGGTGCTGTTGGGCGAGGATCGTGGTCGGCACCAGCATCATCACCTGCCGGCCGTCGGACGCCGCCTTGACCGCGGCACGCAGGGCGACCTCGGTCTTGCCGAAGCCGACGTCGCCGCAGACCAGCCTGTCCATCGGCTGCTCGGACTCCATGTCGCCCTTGACCGCCTCGATCGCTTCCACCTGGTCGGCGGTCTCCCGGTAGGGGAAGGCGGTCTCCATCGCGATCTGCCATTCGCCGTCGGTGGCGAAGGCATGGCCCCGGCGGGTGCGGCGCTCGGCGTACAGGTTGAGCAGCTCCCCGGCCAGGGCGCCGGCGGCGCGCCGGGCGCGGGCCTTCATGTTCTGCCAGCGCTTGCCGCCCAGGGCCGAGAGCGTCGGCGCTCCCCCGGCCCCCACGTAGCGACTCAACTTGGCGAGCTGGTCCGTGGGGACGTAGACCCGGTCCTCGCCCTTGTATTCGAGGTACAGGTAGTCGCGGGTGACGCCGCCGACCTCGCGGGTCTCGAAACCGGCGAAGCGGGCGACGCCGTGGTCCTCGTGGACGACGTGATCGCCGACGCGCAGGTCGCTGAAGGTGAGCCGGCCGCGGGCGGCGGCCGGGGCCCGGTCCTCGGCCCGGCGACGGCGATGGACGAGGCGGCGGAACGGGTAGACGGCGAGCTTCAGCTCCGGGCTGACGAATCCCTCCCGCAGGCGAGCCTCGGCGAAGGCCAGCCCCGGCTCGGGCGAGAGCACGCCACCTTCGAGGATCGAGACGTCGACCCGGTCGAGGCCGTAGCGGGTGCGCTCGGCCTCCCCCATGCTCTCGAAGGCGACGACCGTCCGGTAGCCGGAGCGGATCAGTTTCTGCAGCTCGGCCTCCGCCTCCCCGATGCTGCGCGCAGGGGACTCGGCCCGCGAGGCCCGGAACGCCTCCTCGTCCGCGTCGCCGACGCCGGTCAGCGCCAGTGCCGCGCGTGCCAGCAGCGGCTCCGCGACGTCGACGTAGAGGTGGCGGGCGTCGTCTGCGTGCATCGCGGTGGTCGCGTCGTCCCAGTGGTCGCTGAGCGCCGGCGCGATCTCCTCCTCCCCGGCGAGGACGACCGCGGCCGAGCCCGGGACCAGGTCGAGCGGCGCGCCGAAGCGGTCGAGCGGCAGCGTCTCCGCGAGGCTCGGGGCCTCCCGTCCCTGCTCCTCAGCCTCCATCGCGGCGAGCTCGGCGAGCTCTCGGTGCTCGACGTCGAGCTCGGCCGCCGGGGCCAGCTCGACCCTCTCGGCCTCACCGAGGGAGCGTTGGGTGAAGGTCGAGAACCAGCGCATCGACTCGATCTCGTCGCCGAACAGCTCGATCCGGACCGCCCGCTCCTCGGTTGCCGGGAAGACGTCGAGGATCCCGCCGCGGACGGCGAGCTGGCCGCGCTCCTCGACCTGCTCGACCCGTTGGTAGCCGGCCCCGGCGAGCGCCCCGGTGACGGCGGGGAGGTCGACCTCCCCGCCGACCTCGAGGCTGAAGCCGGCCGGACGCAGGGATGCCTCGGGGACCGCCTCGGCAAGCGCCGTCGCCCCGGCGACGACCACGGCGTCTCCGTCCTCGCGCAGGGCGTCGAGGGCGTCGATACGGAGGCCGACCAGATGCGGCGGCGGCGTCACGTGCGACGCGTAGCCGGTGCCACGCGAGGGGTAGAAGCGCACGCGGCGGGGGGCCAGGTAGGCGTGCAGGTCGGCCGCCAGGTCGCGGGCGGAGCGGTCGTCGGGAGTGACCAGCAGGGCGGGGCGCCCCGCCAGCCCACGGTCGTCCTCGAGCAGAGCGGCGAGGAGCAGCGGTCGCAGCGTCGCCGAGGCGGCGACCCGCAGCGGCCCGTCCGGCCCCGCCTCCAGGCGGGCGCGGGCTTCGGAGCTGAGCGCGTGCAGGCGCTCGCTCTCGGCGGCGATCTCGATCAGCGGACGAAGGCTCATGGCACCGGAAGGTTAGGCTCTGGCCGATGCGGTTCCGTCGTCCCTTCGCCGCGGGCTCGGCGCTCGGCGCTCTCGCCCACCACGGATTCGAGACACGAGCCGGCGTCGGCCTGGTCTTCGAGCCCGAGCTGGGCCGGCGCGGCGCGATCGCGCTCTGGGGCGCACTCTTCCCGCTGATGCTGCTCAGCGCCGCCCGGCCCGGGCGGCTCAACGAGCGCCTTTCGGCGGTCAACGCGGGAATCGGCGCCGCCGGGGTGGCGGTGCACTTCGCCGCCTGGCCCTGGTCCCTGCACCGGGGAGTCCCGATGCTCGACGAAGCCGAGGGCCTGACCGAGGACCAGCTCCCCGCCTACAACGCCGTGCTCTGGCTCTGGCTGGCGAGCAGCGCCCTCAGCCTCGCCCGCGAGGCCGGGCCCGGCGCCCGGCGCCTCGGGCTCATCGCCGGCGCGGTCAACTTCCCGATCCTGCTCGCCTCAGCCCGCCACCACTTCCGCTGGGCCCGCGAGCAGGCGGCGCTCGACCCGGAGCGCTGGAGCCCGGCGCTGCGCCCGTGAGCGTCCAGATCGCCCCGCCCGCGACTCTCTGCCTCAGCTTCGACAACCTCGGCGAGGCGGCGGAGATCGGCGTCGGCGCGATCGCCCGCGACGCCCCCGGCATCGGCACCCACCCGACCGCGCTCGAGGTGCTGCCGCGGATCCTCGACGAGCTCGAAGCACGCGGCCTGCCCGCGACCTTCTTCGTCGAGGGGCTGAACGCCGAGATCTACCCCGAGCGGCTCCGCGAGGTCACCGCCCGCGGTCATGAGGTCGCCTTCCACGCCTGGGCCCACGAGCAGTGGGGCGAGATGGACGCCGCGGCCCGGGCCGCGAACCTGCGACGCGGCATCGCCGCCTTCGAGGCGATCGGGCTGCGCCTGCGCGGCATCCGCCCGCCGGGCGGAGGGCTCGGCGCGGGCGGCGCCGCCGCGCTGCGCGAGGCCGGGCTGGCCTACGCCTCGCCGGCCGGCGAGGGCGCCGGCCTGGAGGCCGGATTGCCCTGCTCCCCTTCGCCTGGCGGCACGTGGACGTGAGCTCGACGCTGCCCCAGCTGGGCGCCGTCCGCGAGCGGATCGCCGGCTCCGCCGAGCCGTTCGGCCCCGACGCCTTTGTCTCCCACCTGCAAGAGGAGCTGGATCGGCTGCTCGCAGAGGGCGGCTTCATGACCACCGTCCTGCACCCGTTCCTGATCGACCCCTGGCTCGGCTGGGACCGGCTCGGCCGGCTCCTCGACCGGGTCGCCGCCGCCGCCGCGAGCGGCGAGCTGCTGGTCGCAACCTTCGGCCGGGTGGCCGATCGGGTCGCCGACCGCCCCGAGGCCTTCGCGGGCGGCACGAAGCTCGACCCGACCACCTGGGCCGCCTGAGCGGCGCGGTCCGGCTTCGACGCCACCGGGATCTGGTCAAAGGGGGTCGGCGAGGCCGTCAACGGGCCCGCGCCGCGGCGACCGTCTGGCGCAGGGTCTGGCGAGCGTCGTGGTGGGGCATCCAGTGCAGACGGCGCCGGGCCCGGGTCGTGTCCATCAGCACCGGGCGGCGGATCGCCTCGATCCAGGCGGCCTCGTCCGGCAGGTAGGGCACCTGGGCGAGCAGCTCGGCGGTGGCGCTGACCGCGATCCTCGGCGCCGGAACGGCGTGCCAGCCGAGCTCGTGGGCGAGGTCGGAGATCGTCAGCTCGCCGGGGCCGGCGAGGTTGTATGCGCCGGGCTCGCCGCCGCCGATGACCGCCGCCGAGAGCGCCGCGGCGACATCGTCGTGATGGACGAGCTGGAAGGGCACCCCCGGGTCGGGCAGGACGGGGCGCAGCGAGGGCGCCCGGCCGAGCGCCCATCGCACCGGCCCCGGCATCGCGCGGCCGATCGCGACCAGCGGGATCAGATCGAGCAGCAGCGTCGCTTCCGGCCCGGCGACGATGCAGGGCCTGAAGACGTAGGCGTCGGTCTCCGATCCGGCCAGGGCCTCGGCCAGCTCGGCCTCGACCTCGGCCTTGTGGGCCGAGTAGGGGTGGCTTCGAGCTGCCCTGCACGCGGCTCGTCCTCGTCGAGCAGCGTCGGGCAGGCCGCGGTCGAAGCCGTAGGCGGCGACCGAGGAGGTGTAGACGAGGCGCTTGGCTCCGGCCGCGGCGGCCGCCTCGAAGACGTTGCGGGAGCCCGTCGAGGTTGATCTCGCGGCTCTCGTCGCGGCCGGCGACGATCACGAAGGCGAGGTGGACGACGACGTCGGCCTCCTCGACCAGGGCCTCGACCGCGTCGCGTGTCGAGCACGTCCCCGCGCCGGTATTCGACCTTCTCCCAGCCATGGGCGGCGATGTCGAACGGCCGCCGCGCCATGCCGATGACCCGCTCCACCTCGGGCACCCGCTCGAGCGCCGAGAGAAACGGCTTGCCGATCTCACCGGTGGGGCCGGTGACGGCGACCGTCAGGCCCTGTTCCAGGCGGCCCAGGGCCCTACCCCCCTCCGGGCAGGCCGGGGCCGCTTCGCTGCCACTCGACCTGGCCCTCGCCCTCGCTGCGCGAACGGCCCTCGACGTCGTCCCACTCGTGCAGCATCCGCTTCAGGCGGGCGACCGCCTCGGGCGGATGGGCGGCGACCTCGGCCGCCAACGCCAGCGCCGCCTCCTCGGTCCCCGCGGCCGGCGCCACGCGGTTGACGAGCCCGAGGCGCAGCGCCTCGTCGGCGCCGACCGTGCGCGAGGAGAGCAGCAGGTACTTGGCGGCGGCGAGCCCGCAGAGGGTCACCAGCCGGGCAGGGCCGACCGGGACCCCGAGCGCGGCACCGGGAAACCGCATGCGCAGGTTGGAGCCGCCGATCCGCATGTCGCAGGCGATCGCGACCTCGGCGCCGCCGCCGACGACGTCGCCGTGGCAGACCGCGATGGTCGGCTTCGGGAAGGCGACGATCTGCGTCGTAGACGTCGGCGAAGAGCTGCATGCGGCGCACCTTGGCCTCCGCGTCGATCTCCTCCCTGATGTCCGCCCCGGCCGAGAGGCCCATGTGGTCGGAGGAGCTGACGACCAGCACCCGCACCGCGTCGTCGTCGCGGGCCACCGCGAGGTGCTCGAGGATCTCGACCAGCATCTGGGTGTCCATCGCGTTGCGGGCCTCGGGACGCGCCAGGCGCAGGACCGCCCTGCCCTCGCCGTCGACCTCGTAGCCGGTCTCGCAACTCAGCTCATCGCTCAGAACCTAGCCGCTCGACCAGGCCCTCGGCCTCGTCGGCGGCGCCGCGACCAGCGCCTCGACCTCGTCGCGCGGCTCGCGGAAGCGGCCGAGGACGTAGGCGGAGACGACCTCGGGGTCGGTCGAGTCGGGCCGGCCGACCCCGACCCGGACCCGCCAGAACTCCGGGCCGCCGAATCCGGCTCTTGAGGCTCTTCAGGCCGTTGTGCCCGGCGAGGCCGCCGCCGAGTCGCGCCTGGACCTCGCCGAAGGGCAGGTCGATCTCGTCGTGGATGACGACGACGCGGTCGAGCGGGACCTTGAGCGAGCCCCGGGCCGGCCCGGCGGAGCCGCCCGACTCGTTCATGTAGGTCTGGGGCAGCAGAATCGCGACCCGCGGCCCCCCCGGGCCGCGTGCGGCCTTCCGCGATCAGCGCCGCCGAACTTCTTCTTCGGCCCGCGGCAGGTCCCAGCGCCGCGAGAGCTCGGCGCCGACCTCGAAGCCGACGTTGTGGCGGGTCCGCTCGTACTCGCGACCCGGGTTGCCGAGGCCGACGATCAGGATTCGCTCGTCGGAATGCGCTGTCCCGACGGCGGAAGAGCGACAGGGCCTAGCCCTCGTCGGAGTCGCCCGAGTCGCCGTCGGCCTCGGCGGCGGGCTCGCCCTCCTCGCCCTCCGGCGCCTCGCCCTCCTCGCCGACCAGCTCGGCCTCCTCCTCGACGGCGGGCTCCGGCTCCTCCTCGACCCGAGGCGGGGAGAGGGTGGCGATCGTGACCTCCTCGAGGTCCTCGGCGACGAGCGTGACGCCCTCCGGAACCGGGACCGAGGAGAGCTGAAGGGTGTCGTTGATCTCCATCGCCGAGACGTCGGCGACGAGGTTCTCGGGAATCTCGGTGGGCAGCGCTTCGACGGTGACCTCGCGGGTGACGTGCTCGAGCACGCCGCCCTCCTTGACGCCGGGGGCGTTGTCGGCGCCCTCGAGCTCGACCGCGACCTCGGCCTGGATCGCCTCGTCGAGCTTGACCTCCTGGAGGTCGATGTGCTCGAGGCTGCCGCGCACGGGGTGCAGCTGCTGGTCCTTGACAACCACGGGAACGCTCCCCGAGCCCTCGAGCTCGAGGTCGAAGAGGGCGGCGCCGCCGCCGAGCACGTGGCGCACCTCGCGCTCGGCGACCTGAAAGGCGCGCGCATCCGAGCCACCGGCGTAGACGACGCCCGGCACGTAGCCGTCGCGGCGCAGGCGCCGGGAGGTGCGGGAGCCGAACTCCGTGCGGGGAGCGGCCTTCAGGGTCTCGCGTGCGGCTGCCATCGGACCGGAGAGGATAGACAACCGTCGCGAAATGGAACCTGTGGCAACCTCTTTGCGTGGCTGACGACTCGAAGATCCCCAAGGGCCGCGTGCGGCGCTCGGCGAAGCTGGGCTCCGTGGTCGGGGTGCAGGGTGCCCGCTACGCGGGCACCAAGGCGAGGAACGTCGCCCGCTCCGAGGAGGGCAGCAAGGAGAGGCTCGAGCAGCGCCATCTGGAAACCGCGATGAAGATGGTCGGGGCGCTCGGCCAGATGAAAGGGGCGGCGATGAAGCTCGGTCAGTTCGCCTCCTTCATCGACACCGAATTCCTCCCCGAGGAGTACAGCGAGATCTACCAGGAGCAGCTCGCGAAGCTGCGCACCGACGCTCCCTCGATGCCCTGGGAGAAGGTCGTCAAGGTGCTCGAGGAGGAGTACGACGGCGAGCCGCTCTCCGAGCTCTTCGCCGAGTTCGAGGAGGAGGCGTTCGCCGCCGCCTCGATCGGCCAGGTCCACCGCGCCGAGCTGCTCGACGGACGCCGGGTCGCGGTCAAGATCCAGTATCCGGGAATCGCCGAGGCGCTCGACGCCGACCTGCGCAACATGGGGACCCTGGTTCGATTGGCGCGCGCCCTGGCCCCCGGGCTCGACGCGAAGGCGATCGCCGGCGAGATCCGCGAGCGGATGATGGAGGAGCTCGACTACGAGTACGAGGCGCAGAACCAGCGCAGCTTCGCCCGCGCCTACCGCGACCACCCCTTCATCTACGTGCCGGAAGTGATCACCCGGCTCTCGCGGCGCCGCGTCCTCGTCACCGAGCTGGTCGAGGGGATCGGGTTCGAGGAGATCAAGCAACTGCCCGACGAGGAGCGCAGCCGCTTCGGCGAGATCGTCTTCCGGGGCAGCTTCGGCTCGATCTACCACCTCCAGCACTTCAACGCCGACCCCCACCCCGGCAACTACATCCTGATGCCGGACGGGCGTGTCGCCTTTCTCGACTTCGGGATGACCAAGAAGCTCGACCGCGAGCAGATCGTGCTCGAGCAGAGGGTGATCGACGCCGCGATCCACGGCGACCCCGAAGCGCTGCGCGAGGCGCTGCACGACCTCGGCTTCGTCAAGAACCCCTCCAAGCTCGACGCCGAGCGGCTGATGGATCACCTGATGTCGATCTCCTCATGGTTCCTCGAGGACCGCGAGATCGAAATCAGCGCCCGCCGTGTGATGAAGATCATCGAGTCGACCAACGACCCGCGCTCGGAGTACTACGACCTGATGCGGCGCGAGTCGGTGCCCGCCGACGAGCTGATGGGGAGGCGCATGGAAGTCGGCGTCGTCGCCGTCCTCGGCCAGCTGCGGGCGAAGCGCAACTGGCACCGGATCATGCGCGAGTGGGTCTACGCCGACCCGCCGGCGACCGAGCTCGGCGAGCAGGAGTGGGAGTACTTCGAGGGAAGAGGCGTGGTGCGGGTCCCGGGCCTGGCAAGCAACACCTGAGGAGGCGAGGATGAGCAGGATCAAGCGCGGTTGGACGCTGACAAAGAAGAGCTGGGGGCTGCTCCGGGGGCACCCTGAGCTGCTCCGCTTCCCGCTCTACGGAGCGATCGCGACGATCCCGTTGGCGTTCCTCACGCTCGGGCCGGGCCTCTATCTCTGGCAAAGCGACGCCCACGCCGGCGCGATCCCCTTCCTTGTCCTCGGCTACTTCCTGCTCGCCGCCGTCGGCACCTACTTCAACGTCGGCCTCGCCGCCGCCGCCGACATGACCTTCCGCGGCCAGGCCGCGACCGTCTCCGACGGGCTCGCCGTGGCGAGGGCCCGCTTCCCCCAGATCTGCGGTTGGGCGGCCCTCAGCGCCGCGATCGGGGTCGTCATGGGAGCCCTCGAGAACCAAGGCGGGCTCGCCGGCCAGATCGCCGCCCGCGTCGTCGGCATGGCCTGGGCCCTGGTCACCTTCGTCGCCGCGCCCGTGATCGCGTTCGAGGGCACCGGAGCGTTCACGACCCTGAAGCGCTCGGCCTCGATCTTCCGCGCCAAATGGGGGCAGCAGATCACCGGCAACGTCGCGATCGGCGGCGCGGTGGCTCTCCTGATCGGCCTCCCGGCCGGGGTGACGATCGGGATCGGCGTCCTGGCCTGGGCCTCCGCCCCATTCGTCGGCGCGCTCCTCATCATCGTCGGCGCAGTCGCGCTCGCGATCGCGGCCGTCGTCTCCAGCGCGCTGAGCGGCATCTTCGGGGTCGCTCTCTACCGCTACGCGACCGAGGGCCAGGCGGTCGGCGGCTTCACCGCCGAGGAGCTCGAGTCGGCCGTGAGGGCGAAGAAGGGCCGCAGCGCCGGGCCCGCACAGACGCCGGGCACGATCTAACCCGGCGACCGATCGGATGGCGGCCACGACGGCAGAGCGGGCGGTCGTCCTCTACGACCGCGACTGCGGCTTCTGCCGCTGGGCCCTGGACAAGGTCCTGGCCTGGGACCGGGGGCGGCTGCGCCCGGTGGAGATCCAGAGCGAGGAGGGCCAGGCGCTGCTGGCCGCGGCCGGCGTCCGCGAGGCCGCGCGGCTCGAGTCCTGGCACCTGGCGCTGCCCTCCGGCGAGCTGCGCTCGGCCGGCGGCGCCGCGGCGCCGCTCGCCGAGCTGCTGCCCGGAGGGCGGCCGGCGGCGGCGGCCTTCAGGCGCTTCCCCAAGCTGACCGAACGCTCCTACCGCTGGGTGGCCGGCCACCGCGAGCTTCTCGCCCGGATTCTGCGGATCGACGCCAGCTGCGCGATCCGGCCCGCCTAGAGCCCGACGAAGAGGCGCGGGTCGTTGGAGCAGATCCCGTCCACTCCCCGCTCGGCCAGCCTGCGCATCTGCGACCTGTCATCGACGGTCCAGGCGATCAGCTCGACGCCGGCGAGCTTCGTGATCCGCCCGAGGCGGGCACTGACCAGCGGGTGGTAGACCCACATCGCCTCGACGCCGAACCTGGGCAGCTTCTCGGCGGCGAGGCCGGGAAGCCGATGGCGCATGGCAGCCAGCGCCGCCAGCAGCGGCACCTTCGCCCAGCGCTTCGAGGCCCAGTCCTTCGTCACCTTCGGGTAGGTCCAGCCGCGCCGCAGCTCGGGCTCGAGCTCGAGGATGCGGCCCAGCGTGTAGAGCTCCATCGTCGAGACCATCGCCCTGTCGAGGAGGTCGCGCTCGCGCAGCGCCGCGACGATCTCCTCCTCGCGACCGGGCAGCTTGATGTCGAGGTCGATCTCGACCTGGTCGAGGGGCGGCTCGAGGAAGGCGTCGAGCGCCTCGGTCAGCGCCAGCGGGGTGCGCCGCTCGGCGTCCGCCCAGTCGTGGGCGACGACCAGCGGCGCCCGCCGCTCGAGCGGCAGGTGGGCGTCCCGCAGCCAGAGGACGTCGAACTCGATCGTGTCGACGCCCGCCTCGACCGCCGCCCGAAAGCTCTCCAGGGTGTTGCCGGGAGCAATCAAGTCGGCGCCCTTATGGCCGACGAGGCGCAGTTTTCGGGGGGCTTCGGCCATCAGAAATCCAAGGTCAAACCAGAGCGGTCGGCAAGGCGAGGCGCTGCGGCTCGCCGCAGCCGCCCGCTCAAAAAAGCTGGTTCTCGCCGGCGAAGATCTCGGAGACCGAGTCGTCGGTGAAGATGCGCCGGATCGAGTCGGCGAAGGTTCCCGCGGTCGAGAGAACCTTGATGTTGCCGGGGGCGCCGGCGCGCAGCGGCAGGGTGTCGGTGACGACGATCTGCTCGATCCCCGACTTCTCATAGGCGAGCCGCTCGTAGGCCGGGCCGGAGAAGACCCCGTGGGTGGCGCATGCGATGACCCGGGCCGCGCCCTCGTCGAGCACGGTCTGGGCCGCGGCGCAGAGCGTGCCGGCGGTGTCGATCATGTCGTCGACGAGGACCGCGGTCTTGCCCTTGACGTCGCCGACCACGTAGCCGATCTCCGCCACCTGCTGGGCGGGCCGCTCCTTCTCCATCACCGCCCAGTGCGTGCCGACGCGGCGGGCGAAGTTGCGCGCCGTCTTCACCCGGCCCGCGTCCGGCGAGACGATCACCAGCTCGTCGGTGATGTGCTGGTCGGCGAACCACTGGGTCAGCATCGGCATCGCGGTCATGTGGTCGACCGGGACGTGAAAGAAGCCCTGGACCTGGCCGGCGTGCAGGTCCATGGTCAGCACGCGGTCGACCCCGACCCCCTCCAGGCACTTGGCCACGATCCGCGCCGTGATCGGCTCGCGTGGCGCCGACTTCTTGTCCTGGCGGGCGTACCCGTACCAGGGCATGACGGCGATGATCCTGTGGGCGGAGGCTCCCTGAGCGGCGTCGGCCATCGTCAGCAGCTCGACCAGGGCGTCGTTCGGCGTCATCTCGGTCTGCTCGTTGGCGCAGGTGGATTGGACCAGGAAGACGTCGGCGCCGCGAATCGACTCCTCGTAGCGGCAGTAGACCTCGCCGTTGGCGAACGTCTTCAGGGTCACCTGGCCGAGGTCGAGGTCGAGCTTGCCCGCGACCTTGGCCGCCAGCTCCCCGGAGCTGCGCCCGCCGAAGACCATCAGCCGCTTCGAGTAGTCGTGCGGGATCGCGGTCGGCGCCGCCGGCGTCGCCTCTGGCCTCTGCTCGATCGTGCTCACGAGTCGTCCCCCTCGTCTTTCGACTCCGCGGCTTTGCGCTCCGCGAAGCCCTCGATGTTCCTCTGGTCGTTCTGACTCACCGCAAGCGCCCCGTCGGGAACGTCCTCTCGAACAACTGCTCCAGCGCCAGTGTAGGCGGAGTCGCCGACTTCTACCGGTGCGATCAGCATCGTGTCAACTCCTATGCGGGTGCCGGCTCCGATCACAGTCCGGTGCTTGCGGAAACCGTCGTAGTTGGCGGTGATCGTGCCGGCGCCGAGGTTGGTGCCCGGGCCGATGTCGGCGTCGCCGACGTAGGCGAGGTGGGGAACCTTGCTGCCCTCGCCGATGCGCGAGTTCTTGACCTCGACGAAGGCGCCGGCCTTGGCCCCTCCCGCGAGCATTGCGCCGGGTCGCAGGTAGGCGAAGGGGCCGACGCTGCAGCCGTCCAGCACCTCGCACTCGACCAGGTGGGAGTGCGGCACGGAGACCTCGGCGCCGAGCTTGGTGTCGGTGAGCGTGGTCAATGGGCCGACGACCGAGCCGGCGCCCACCTCGGTCGCCCCGCGCAGGCTGGTGCCGGGCTCGATCCTGGCGTCGGCGGCGATCTCGACCCCTGCGTCGACCCAGGTCGAGGCCGGGTCGACGACGGTGACCCCGGCGAGCATGTGGGCGGCGAGGATCCGGCGCCGGGCCTCGGCCTCGGCCTCGGCCAGCTCGAGCCTGTTGTTGACGCCCATCGTCACCGCGAGGTCGTCGGTCGGGTGGGCGGCGACGACCTGCCCGGCGGCGCGCAGGGCGGGGAAGACGTCGGGTAGGTAGTACTCGCCCTGGGCGTTGTCGTTGGAGAGGCCCTCCAGCGCCTCCGCCAGCGGGGCGGCGTCGAAGGCGTAGCTGCCGGCGTTGATCTCGCGGATCGCGAGCTCGGCGGGATCCGCATCGCCCTCGGCTTTTGCCTCGGCGACCCGCTCGACCCAGCCCTCGGCGTCGCGGACCACGCGACCGTAGGAGCCCGGCTCGTCGAGCTCGATCGTGAGCACGGTCGCCGCCGCCTCGGTCGAGCGATGCGCCTCGAGCAGCGCGGTGACGGCGTCGGCCCCGATCACGGGGTGATCGCCGGAGAGGACGATGACGGTCTCCGCCTCGCGGATCAGCGGCAGGGCGGCGCGGGCGGCTCCGCCGGTGCCGTCGGGCTGCGGCTGGACGACGGTCTCGGTGCCCTCGGGCAGGCCGGAGGAGATGTCGTTGCCCGGCGAGACGATCGCCGCGACCCGGCCGGCGCCGGCCTCGCGGGCGGCGTGGATCGGCCAGGCCACCATCGGTCGCCCGCAGACGGGGTGCAGCATCTTCGGCAGGCTCGAGCGCATGCGCGTGCCCGCGCCGGCCGCCATGACCAGGACCAGGGGAGAGCTCACCGGTAGATCGTAGTGGTGGGGAGAGAGGAAGGGGCATCCCTCCGTTTGCTGGGTTTCCGCCACCAGCGCCCCATCTCTCGCCAAGCCGACGCGGCGAAAACTAACGCCGCGCTCTGCCGGATACCCCTTCCTCTCTTCGCGAGCCGCGTCCGATCTTCAGCTTGCGAGGGACAGGCTGGGCGGTGCGTGGACGAGCGGCGGGCACTCCTGGAGAGCGCGGCGTTAGTTTTTCGCCCGACCGACCTAAGAGAGACGTTGGCGGCCGGTGCGAAAAACCCAGCGAACGGAAGGAGTGTCCGCCGCTCGTACTCCCACCGTCAGGCGCAGGATCCCGCGCCTGAGGCGAAGCAGATCCAGGATGCAGCGAGCGAAGCGTGCTCTGCACGCGAGCGAGCGAAGACGCAGATATGCGAAGCCTCGCCGGGATCCCGCGCCTGAGGCGAAGCAGATCCAGGATGCAGCGAGGGAAGCGTGCTCTGCACGCGAGCGAGCGAAGACGCAGATATGCGAAGCCTCGCCGGGATCCCGCGCCTGAGGCGAAGCAGATCCAGGATGCAGCGAGGGAAGCGTGCTCTGCACGCGAGCGAGCGAAGACGCAGATATGCGAAGCCTCAGGCGCGGGAGAGGTCTTTGCCGACCAGAGCTGCCGAGACCAGCGTCCAACCGGCGAAGATCAGGTCGATCCCGACCAGGAGGCCGATCGCCCAGTCGGCGGAGCTGGGGAACTTGGCGAGGACGAGGATGCCGATCAGGAGTCCGGCGAAGCCGCTCAGCCCGACCAGGCCGGCGCCCTCCTGGCCCCGGGCGAGGAAGGCGGCAGTGATCCGGGTGACGCCCATGAAGAGGAAGTAGAGGCCGAGCACGAGGGTCAGGGTCAGGGTGCCGTTGTGGGGTTCGACG
The DNA here is from genome assembly GCA_963727615.1 of uncultured Solirubrobacterales bacterium. Lineage (GTDB taxonomy): Bacteria > Actinomycetota > Thermoleophilia > Solirubrobacterales > 70-9 > VRUE01. The sequence continues at coordinate 194,514 of CAVSHD010000003.1, read as the reverse complement.
ATCAGGTAGAGGCCGACGATCAGGGTGAGGAAGGCCCAGAGCAGGCGCAGGATCACGCTCCCGACCGAGTGCGCGGTGAAGGCGCCGGCGACCAGGAAGGCGCCGGCGACGATCAGGATCCAGCCGATGAAGATCGCCGTGCCGACCGCGGCGACGGCGGGGACGACTATCGCCACGCAGCCGACCAGGATCGCGATCACGCCGACCGCCATCAGCGCCTTCCAGCTCTTCGCCAGCCCTTCCCGGACGGCGGGGTCCATCGAGGCTCCACCCATCTCCATGACCCGACCCTATGCGCCCCCGCGGACGGGATCAACCCCGGTAGGCTCGAACGCGATCCGGGGTGGTGTAGTCGGCTAGCACGCCTGGTTTTGGTCCAGGAAGCGGGGGTTCGAGCCCTCCCCCCGGAATCCCCGACCCGGCGCGCCTCGGGCCCGGGCCGACGCTACTCCTCGCTCGACCGGGGCCCCTGCACGGTCCCCCCTTCGGCACCGGCCTCGAACGCCGGTCCGCGGGGCGAGGCGATCCCCAGCACCCGCATCGCCTTCAGCCCGAGGCCGAGCTTCTCGCGCCCTTCGGTGGCCGAGACGTCGTGCCCGCAGAGCTCCTTGACCCGCTCCAGCCGGTAGCGGACGGTGTGGCGGTGGGTGAAGAGCTGTTTGGCGGTGGAGGCGACGTTGCCGTCGTTGTCGAGATAGGCCTCGACCGTGGCGACCAGCTCGGTCTCGTACTGGTCGTCGTAGGAGGAGAGCGGTGCGACCGTCTCCTCGTAGAAGCGCTCCAGCTCACGCGGGTCCTCGCTGATCGCGGGCAGCAGCAGCCGGTATGCGCCGGTGTCCTCGAAGGCGAGCAGCGGCCGCTCCTCCGCCTCGCCGACGTTGGCCGCGAGCCGCGCCTCGTTGCCGGCCCGGTAGAGGTCGACCGGGTCGCCCGCTCGGCGGCTGTGGCCGATCGTGATGTGAAAGCCGGGCAGCCCGTCGCCGAGCTCGCGGGCCAGGCCGACGGCGGCGCGGGCGAGGCGGTCGTCGTCCTCGGCCGGGAGGATCACGGCGATCTCCGCCGTCTCCCCATCTTCGGCGGACGCCAGCGCGCCGGAGGCGAGCGCGCGCAGGGCCCGCAGAGTGAGGGTGAGCACGCGGGCGCGCCACTCGCCGGTCTGCGCCGCGCGCGGGGCGGCGCGGACGATCATCACGCCGGCGCCGCGGTCGAGGTCGGCGCCCATCTCGTTGGCGCGGGCGACGATGTCGCCGCGATCGGTGACCTCGCGGCCGAGCACGGCGCGGACGAACGCCCCGGCGACCTCCTCGCTCTCCCACTCGGGCGAGCGCGCCCGCTCGACCTCGAGGCCGAGCAGGGTCGTGACCATGCGGGCGATCGCGGGGTTCGGCTCGGCCTTGCCGCGGTAGCGAAGCTCGCCGACCAGGGAGTCGGCCACCCGCAGCTCGACCCGGGTCACGTCCTCACCGCCCGCGATCAGCTTCTTCTCCTGGTCCGAGGAGGCGCCGGCGACCGCGAGGACCGCGCTCGAGCGGTCGATCAGGGCCACGCTGGCGTCGAGAGCCTTGGCCGCGGCGCGCAATATCGCCGGCAGCCCCGCGCCGGACTCGACCGCTTCCGCGAGCGCGTCGAGGGTCGCCACATCACCCTGTTTTGCAGGGGCTTTCTTCCCTTTCGAGGCAGCCGGCATCGGCCCATTATCCCCAGATCGCCCGCGGCGAAGAGACTAGCCGCCGGCGACCTTGGCGATATCGGGGTAGTAGTAGACGATCATCAGGCCGACGATCACGCCGACCACGACGAGCGCGGCGAGGACGACGATCGAGAGCAGGCCGGCCGCCGCCTTCTCCCAGAGCCGGCCGTAGGCGCCCAGCGCCGGGACGAGGATCAGGGCGACGAAGGCGATCAGCGTGATCAGGCCGGCGGCGCCGAAGAGCAGGTACTCGTCGCCGATCTTCTGCAGGGCCAGCGGCAGCATCAGTTGCTCCTCGAGTCGGCCATCGGCCGTCCATTCTGCCGCACCGTGACGATCACCAGCGCCACCGCCGCGCAGAGCGAGAAGGCGGCGGCGCCTAGTGCCCAGCCGGCGTTGACGTCGCTCAGGTAGTGGACGCCGAGGTAGACGCGGGAGAGGCCGATCAGCGCCGTCACCGCGAGCCCGGCGGTGACGACGACGGCGCCGCGGGCCATGCCCTGGCGCAACCGCATCACGATCGTCACCGCGAGCCAGAGGTAGAAGGTCGAGTAGGCCGCGTGGGCGCTCGGGAACGAAGAGCCGGAGACGTCGACGAGCCGGTGCGGGGGGCGCGGCCTGTCCACTGCCGCCTTCAGCTCGTGGACGCCGACGACGATCAGGCCCATGCCGACGACCAGCACGGCGACCTCTGCCCAGCGACCGCGGAAGCCGAGCAGCGCCGCGCAGAGAAGCGCCAGCGGGAAGACGACGCCGGCCCCGCCGAGCGCAGTGACCGCTTTGGCGGCGTCGGTCAGCCATCCCGATTCGACCCTTTCGACGATTTCCGCCGCGGTCACGTCGCCGGGGGTCGGGCCGGGTTCGCCGCCGACGATCACGGTGTAGGCGACGAGCACGAAGCCGGCGACCGCCAGGGTCGCCATCAGCGAGGTGAATTCGAGGCCGAAGGTGCCGCCCGGCGTCACCCGCTCCCAGAGGAAGCGCAGCTGGGGACTGAAGCGCCTGACGAGCTCGACCAGCCACCGGGTCGCGGCATGGGCTTCCATCCGGCGCAGGGCCGCGTGCCGGTTCTCGGCGACGCTGAAATGGCGGCGCAGGGCGACCGCGCCGACGACGATCACGATCAGCGTGCCGAGCGCGAAGGCACCCTTGCCGGCGTAGTCGAGGACGCTGTTGATGCTGCGCGAGAAGAGGTAGCCGAGGAGGATCGCGCTGCTCACCCAGATCCCGGTGCCGAGGACGCTGTAGGGGACGAAGCCGCGGTAGCGCATTCCCGAGCTGCCGGCGATGAAGGGGGCGAAGGCGCGCACGAAGCCGACGAAGCGGCCGAGGAAGATCGTTTTGCCGCCATGGCGGTCGAAGTAGTCGTCGATCTGCTCGAGGCGCTCGCGGCCGACCCCGAACCGGGGCCCGTGCCGCATCAGGAAGTCCCGCCCCAGGCGGCGGCCGACGAAGAAGCTGGTCGAGTCGCCGGCGAAAGCGCAGGCCCAGGCGATCCCGATCACCAGATAGATGTCGATCTCGCCCTGGCCGGCGACCGCGCCGCCGAGGATCATCACCGTCTCGCCCGGCACCAGGAGGCCGATGAAGGCCCCGGTCTCGGCGAAGGCGAAGGCGCCGACCAGCAGGTACGTCCAGGTGCCGAGCGCCTGCGAGACGTCCTTGAGCACCTGTTCGACGTCGACCAGGCGCGTGAAGGCGACGTAGGCGGCGATCGCGCCCACGGCGACCAGGGCGTGCAGCGCCCTCCGCCTCTGGCGGGGGCTCCCCGGCAGCCTCACCGACCGACCCCCGCTGCGCAGACGATCGCGTCTTCGCGGCCGATCCCCGCCGCCGCCTCGCGGGCGACTTCGGGGTCGTCGAAGAGCCCGAACGCGGTCGGCCCCGAGCCGGTCAGCAGGGCCAGTGAGGCCCCCGCCGCGCGGAGGGCGTCGAGAGACTCCCCCACGTCGGGCCGCAGCGAGCGGGCCGCCGGCTCGAGGTCGTTCTCGAGCAGCTCGGCGTAGGCGAGCGGCGAGGCGCCGTCCCCGGCCGCCGCGAGCAACCCGCCGGCGATCTCCTCGAGCTCCCCGGCGGCGCGGCCGAGCCCGAGCCGGTCGGCCTCGGCGAAGACCGCGGCGGTCGACAGCCCGCCCCCGGCCGGGAGGAGGACGACGGCGTGCGGCTCGGGGTCGGGCAGTCGCGCGACCCTCTCCCCCGCCCCCCGCACCAGCGCCAGGCCGGGGTCCAGCTGGGAGGGGACGTCGGCGCCGAGCTCGGCGGCGAGGGCGGCGAGGTCGGGGACGCCGCCGGTCATGCCCAGGGCCGGGTCGCGCGCCAGTCGCAGCACGGCGGCGGCGTCGGCGGAGCCGCCCCCGAGGCCGGCGGCGACAGGGGTCCGCTTCTCGATCTCGATCCGCAGCGGCGGGCCGTCCCAGCCCTCTCGCCGCAGGCCGGCGAGAGCGGCGGCCGCCAGGTTCTCGCCCTCGACCCCGGGGCAGACGACCTCGTCGGCGGCCGCCTCGCGCACCTCGATCAGGTCGGCGAGCGCCAGCGGCTCGAAGAGCGCGCAGAGCTCGTGCAGCCCATCCTCGCGCCGGGGGCCGAGGAAGAGGCACAGGTTCAGCTTTGCGGGTGCGTGGATAGGCATCGGCGCGTCAGCTCGGGAAGAGGATCCCGGACAGGGCGGCGAAATCCTCCGGCGAGAGGGCCTCGGCGCGGGCGTCCTGCGGCAGGCCGAGCTCGACGAGGGCGGCGCGGGCGGGCCGCAGGGATCCGGGGCTGTCGAGCTCCAGCGACCGGGCGAGCGACTTGCGACGGTGGGCGAAGGCGGCGCGGACGAGGCCGCGGATGGCGGGGCTCGGCGCCGGGCCGGTCCGCGCCAGGCCGAGGATCGCCGACTCGACCCTGGGCCTGGGCCGGAAGACCGCCGGGTCGACGGTGCGCAGCAGGCTGGCCTCGCAGCAGAGCTGGACGAGGACGCTGGGCGAGCCGTAGGCGCGGGTGCCGGGGTCGGCCCGGAGCCGGTCGGCGATCTCGCGCTGGACCATCACCGTCAGCCTCGCGACCGAGGGCAGCTCCACGATCGCCCGCAGGATCAACGGAGTCGCGACCGAGTAGGGCAGGTTGGCGACGACCGCGGTGGGCGCCGGCTCGAGGGCGTCGAGGTCGATGCGCATGGCGTCGGCCCAGTGCAGCTCGACCCCGGGCCGAGCGGCGACCGCGGCCAGCGCCGGCTCGAGGCGGCGGTCGATCTCGATCGCGTGGACGGCCCGCGCGCTCTCCGCCAGCCGCTCGGTGAGCACCCCTTCGCCGGCCCCGACCTCGAGGACGACGTCGCCGGGCTCCAGGCCCGCGTCGCGGACGATCGCGTCGAGCAGGTTCGGGTCGGCGAGGAAGTTCTGCCCCAGCCGGACCATCGCGACCGGCTCACCAGCCGAACAGCGACCGCGCGTTGTCCTCCACGATCCGCTCGAGCTGCTCGTAGGTTTCACCACGCGCCTCGGCCACCGCCCGCGCGGTGGCCACGACGTGGGCCGGCTCGTTCGGCTTCCCCCGCACCGGCTGCGGCGCCAGGTAGGGGGCGTCGGTCTCGACCAGGAGCAGCTCGTCGGGCAGGGCGGCGGCGGCCTCGCGCAGGGCCTCTGACCTGGGGAAGGTGACGATCCCGGAGAAGGAGCAGAACCAGCCGCGATCGATCGCGTCGGCGACCCGCCAGGGAGCCAGGAAGCAGTGCAGGATCACCCGCACGCCGGCGCCGCGCGAGTCGAGGATCTCGAAGACCTCGTCGGTGGCGCTGGTCTCGCCCTCGGCGTCGCGGGCGTGGATCACGACCGGCAGCCCCCGCGCGCGGGCGATCTCGATCTGCGCCTCGAAGGCCCGCCGCTGCTGCGCCCGCGAAGCGGTCTCCCGATAGTGGTCGATCCCCGTCTCGCCGATCGCCCGCACCCCCTCGTGCTCGGAGAGGCGCAGGATTTCGGCCTCGAGCGCGTCGTCGAACTCCCCGGCCGAGGTCGGGTGGGAGCCGACGGTGGCGAAGACCTCGGGGTGGCGCTCGGTCGAGGCGACGACGACCGGGTTCGAGTCGGGGCCGAGGCCGACGTTGAGCATCCGCTCGAGCCCGGCCGCGCGGGCGTCCGCGACGAGCTCGTCCTCGGCGGGCTCGCAGAGGAAGAGATGGGTGTGGGAATCGATCACGCCCGGGAGTCTAGGCTCGATTAGCCTTCGCCCGATGGGCAATCCGGCCGACTTCTACGTCGAGATCTACGGGCGCGGCATGGGGGGTGAGACGCCGGCGGTCCCCGTCGCCGTCGAAGACCTCGAGCGCCTTGCCCGCGAGGCGATGGGCGAGCGGACGGCGAACTACGTCTTCGCGGGGGCCGGCACCGAGGACACGATCGCCGCCAACCTGGAGGCCTTCCGGCGGCGGCGAATCGTGCCGCGCATGCTGCGCGACGTCGCCGAGCGCGACCTCTCGGTCGAGCTGCTCGGCAAACCGCTGCCGGCCCCGCTTCTGCTGGCGCCGATCGGGGTGCAGAAGGTCGTCCACGAGGAGGGAGAGCTGGGCACCGCGAGGGCGGCAGCGGCGGTCGGGGTGCCGATCGTCGCCAGCACCGCCTCGCACTTCACGATGGAGGAGATCGCCGAGGCGAATGGCGACGGGCGCCGCTGGTTCCAGCTCTACTGGCCCAACGACCCGGAGCTGCTCGCCAGCTTCGTCGGTCGAGCCGAGGCGGCCGGCTACGAAGCGATCGTCGTCACCGTCGACACCTTCATCCCGGGCTGGAAGCCCCGCGACCTCCAGCAGGCATGGCTGCCCTTCCTCGAAGGGAGCGGCAACGCCAACTATTTCCAGGACCCGGTCTTCCGCGCCGGCCTCGAGCGGCCGCCGGAGGAGGACCTGGGAGCCGCAACCGGCCGCTACCTCGGCGTGCTCTCGAACCCGGCCCTCACCTGGGACGACCTGTCCCGCCTGCGCGAGCTGACCTCGCTGCCGATCCTGGTGAAGGGGATCCAGCACGTCGACGACGCCCGCGAAGCGGTCGAGCGCGGCCTCGACGGCGTCGTCGTCTCCAACCATGGCGGACGTCAGGTCGACGGCGCCCTCGCCTCGCTCGACGCGCTCGGCCCGATCGCGGGCGCGGTCGGCGACGGGCTGGCGCTGCTCTTCGACAGCGGCGTGCGCGGCGGCGCCGACGTCTTCAAGGCGCTCGCGCTGGGAGCCGATGCCGTCTGCCTCGGACGTCCCTACCTCTGGGGCCTGGCGCTCGACGGCCAGGCCGGCGTTGAAACGGTGCTGAAGATGGTCCTCGCCGAGCTCGACCTGACGATGGCCCTCTGCGGGCTGACCTCCCCCGACCAGCTCGGCCCCGATGCCCTCGGCTGAGCTCGCGGCTCGTCGCGCGACCTTCCGCACGCTGCACGCGAACGGCTGTTTCGTGATTCCCAACCCGTGGGACCGCGGCTCGGCGCGTGCCCTCGCAACGCTCGGCTTCCGGGCCCTGGCGACGAGCAGCGCCGGCCTCGCCTTCTCCCGTGCTCTGCCCGACTCGCCCGACGCGCTCGGCGTGGACGCCGTCGTCAACCACGTCGAAGACCTCGTCGGCGCAACCGAGCTACCGGTCAACGTCGACTTCCAGTCGGGGTACGCGGCCGAGCCGGAGGGACTCGCCGCAAACGTCGGCCGCTGCATCGAGGCGGGCGCCGCGGGGCTCTCCATCGAGGACGCCAGCGGCAACCCCGCCTCCCCCCTGTTCGATCTCGAGCGGGCGGTGGAGAGGGTCCGCGCCGCCCGCGGCGCGATCGACGCGAGCGGCGCCGGCGTCGTGCTCACCGCGCGCGCAGAGTGCTTCCTCGTCGGGGCCCCCGACCCCCTCGCCGAGTCGATCCGCCGCCTCGAGGCCTACGCGGCGGCCGGCGCCGACGTCCTCTACGCACCGGGAGCCCGAGACCCCGCGCAGATCGCGGCGATCGTGGAGGCGGCGGCGCCGAGGCCGGTCAACGTGCTGGCCACTGCCGACCTGGGTCTCCGGCTCTCCGACCTGGCTAACCTCGGCGTGCGGCGGGTGAGCGTCGGCTCTGGCCTGGCCCGGGTCGCCTGGGGAGCCTTTCTACGGGCCGCCGGGCAGATCGCCGAGGAGGGCGACTTCTCCAGCCTCGACGAGGCGGCGAGGATGGATGCGATGAATGGGCTGTTCGCCCCCTAGCTATGGCTCGATCTTCGGGAAGAGCGGCGGCACCCGCTCGACCTTCTGGCCGCCGGGCCGGGAGCCGAGCTCGGCCAGGGCGCGGGACTCCTCGCCCAGGGCGGTGAGCAGCTTCTCGCTGGCCGCCGGCAGGTAGGGCGCCAGCATCAGCGTCGTCACCCGCAGGCCCTCGGTGAGGTTGTAGAGGACCTCGTCGAGGCGCTCGGGGTCGGCCTCGTCCTTGGCGAGCTCCCACGGGCGGGTTTCCTCGACGTAGCGGTTGAGACGCCGGACGAGCCCCCAGGCGAGCTCCAGGGCCTGGCTGAGCTCGGCCCGATCGAGCAGCTCGCAGAGCCCGGGCAGCGCCCCCTCGAAATCCTCGGCGAGGACCGCGTCGACGGCGGCGACCGGGACGACCCCGGCCCGGTAGCGGTCGACCATCGCCAGCACCCGGCTCGCCAGGTTGCCGTAGTCGTTGGCGAGCTCGGTCTCGTAGCGCGCCTCGAACCCGGCCGTCGAGACCGACCCGTCCTGGCCGAAGCTGACCTCGCGGAACAGGTAGTGACGGAGGGCGTCGGCGCCGAAGCGATCGATCACCGCGAAGGGGTCGAGGACGTTGCCGAGGCTCTTCGACATCTTTTTCTCACCCATCAGCAGGAAGCCGTGGATCGCCATCCGCCGCGGCAGCTCGAGCCCCGCGGCCATCAGCAGCGCCGGCCAGATCACGGCGTGGAACTTGAGGATGTCCTTGCCGATCAGGTGCAGGTCCGCCGGCCAGTAGCGGTCGGTGAGGTCCTCCCCCTCACGGGCGAAGCCGAGCGCGGTGTAGTAGTTGAGGAGGGCGTCGAACCAGACGTACATGCGCTGCGACGGGTCCCAGGGCAGCTCCATCCCCCACTTCAGGGTCGGTCGGGAGAGCGAGACGTCCTCGAGGCCCTGCTTGACGAAGGCGACCGCCTCGTTGCGGCGGACATCGGGGACGACGAGGTCGGGCCGGCTCTCGTAGAGGCCTTCGAGCTGTCCCTGGAAGGCCGAGAGCCTGAAGAACCAGTTCTCCTCGCGGACCTTCTCGAGCACGATCTCGTGGATCGGGCAGGTCTGGCCGGGGCCGAGCTCACGCTCGCTCTTGAAGTCGGCGCAGCGCGGGCAATACCAGCCCTCGTAGGTGCCCTTGCTGACCCAGCCGTTGTCGTAGACGCGCTGGATCACCTCGGCGACACGCTCCTTGTGGCGCGGGTCGGAGGTGCGGATGAAGAAGTCGTTGGTCGCGTCGATGATCGGCATCAGCTCGCGGAACTTCTCCGCGTTGCGGTCGGCCAGCTCCTGGGGCGTGATCCCCTCGCGCTCGGCGGCGAGCTCGATCGGCTCGCCATGCTCGTCGGTCCCGGTCAGGAAGAAGACGTCCTCGCCGCGCTGGCGCATGTGGCGGGCGAGCACGTCGGCGGCCATCGTCGAGTAGGCGTGCCCCAGGTGGGGCTCGGCGTTGACGTAGTAGATCGGCGTGGTGACGTAGTAGGTGCTCACTGGCGGGGCTCCCTCCCGGTGAGCGCGCGGTATAGGTCGTTGGCGCGGGTCCCGGTGAGGGCGGCGACGACGCTGGCCGCGGCGCGGGGCCGGGCCCCGGATTGGACCAGGTGGCGGAGGGCGTCGACGGCGAAGCCGACGTCCTGGTCGTGCTCCTCGGAGGCCGCCGGGCCGATCACGAGCACGATCTCGCCCTTGACATCGCCGCGGAAGCGCCGCGCCAGTTCGGCCAGCGAGCCCCGCGAGACCTCCTCGTGCATCTTGGTCAGCTCGCGACAGACGGCCGCCGGCCGGTCGGGGGCGATCGCCGCCAGAGCGCCGAGGCTCTCGCCGACCCGCCGCGGCGACTCGAAGGCGATGACGGTCACGTCGGAGCGCAGCACCTGCTCCATCGCCTCCGAGCGCTTCGGCAGGAAGCCCTCGAAGCGCCAGCGATCGGTCGGCAGGCCGGAGGCGACGAGGGCGGCGGGAACGACCGACGGCCCCGGCAGGACGGTGACGTCGAGGGCGCGCTCGATGCAGCGCCGGATCAGCCGGTAGCCCGGGTCGGAGATCGCCGGCATCCCGGCGTCCGAGACCAGGGCGACCCGCGCCCCACGCTCGATCCGCTGGGCGAGCTCCGTCGCCCGGGCCGCTTCGTTGCCCTCGTGGTTGGAGACGAGCGGCGGCGCCGGGCGGATGCCGAGCTTGTCGAGCAGCCCCCCGGTCCGCCGCGTGTCCTCGCAGGCGATGTAGTCGGCGGAGACGAGCGCCTCCCGGGCCCGGGGGGTGAGGTCGTCGAGGTTCCCGATCGGCGTCGGACAGACGATCAGCTCGCCCGCCATCAGCCGGGCCTGCCTTCGCCGAGCTCGATCCGCGCCATCGCCGCGGCGCCGATCATGCCCGCGTCTGGACCCATCTCGGCGGCGACCACCGGCGTCTCGCGCATCGGAGGCAGGGCCCGCGCCCGCAGCTCGCGCCGAGCCGGGTCGAGGAGCAAATCCCCGGCCGCCATCACGCCGCCGCCGATCACGATCACCTCGGGCTCGAAGATGTTGGCGAAGCTGGTCAGGGCCACGCCGAGGCGCGAGCCGACCAGGTCGAAGACGCCGATCGCGGTCTCGTCCCCGGCGAGCGCCGCCTCGGTAACCGCCTCGCCGTCGACCTCGCGACCGTCCGCCGCGATCGCGCCGAGCGCCGAGCCGGGCTCGCGCTCGGCCGCCTCGCGGGCCTCGCGGCCGAGCGCGGTGCCGGATGCGTAGGTCTCGACGCAGCCGCGCCCGGGGCAGTTCCCCTGGCAGGGCAGCCCGTCCATCGCGATCACCACGTGGCCGAGCTCGGCGCCGGCCCCGGTCGCCCCGCGGTAGACCTCGCCGCCGAGGATCAGGCCGCCCCCGATCCCGGTCCCGATCGTCAGCATCACCGCGTTGTCGGCGCCGCGGGCGGCGCCGTAGAGGTGCTCGGCGAGTGCCGCGACGTTGGCGTCGTTGTCGACGAAGATCGGCAAGCCGGTGCGCTCGCCGACCAGCTCGCGGACCGGCAGGTCGTCGATCGGAAGGTTGACGGCCGAGATCGCGACGCCGCGGTCGTGGTCGATGGTGGCCGGGATGCCGAGGCCGACCGCCGCCACCCCCGGTCGTGCCTGACTCGCCTCCTCGATCTCGCGGACGAGCAGCTCGACCAGCTGCTCCTCGCTCTGGCCGGTGGAGCGCTCGCGCCTCTCCCAGCGGACCTCCGAGTCGGAGCCGAGGACGCCGGTCAGCATCTTCGTCCCGCCGAGGTCGATCCCGATCGCCTCGGTGGCGCTCAAGAGGAGCCCCGGCGGGGCTTGGGAGTGCACACGACCGCAGCCATCGGCATGATTTCTAGCCCTTTATGCCCGAGAACGGCGAGCAGCAGCCCTCCGGGCCGCCCGATTACAAGGTCTACCGCGCCCGTCGCGGGATCTTCGGACGGCTCCGGAAGCCGAAGGTGCCCGGCCTCGGGGACCTGCGCGAGCGCCCGCCGAAGGAGCCGAGGAAGAGGGATCGCGGCGACCGGGGCACCCACCTGCCGAAGCCGGGCGGCCGGTCCTGGCGCCGCGTCGGCAAGTGGGCCGGCCTCGCCGCCCTGGGCTGGATCGCGCTCAGCTTCCTCGCCTTCGCCGTCTCCGCCCAGCTGCAGGCGTTCAAGCTCTCCGGCGAAGCGAAGTCGGCCCTGCACGGCAACCCGTTCCTGCTGCCCAGCGCCCAGACGATCCTGGTGCTCGGCACCGACGCGCGGCCGCCCGACACCAAGGAGCCCGGCGCAGCCCCCTCGCAGAAGTGCTTCGACCAGCAATCTCACGGCGACGCGCCCCACGACGGTTGCGAAGAAGGGCAGTTCCGGGCCGACACGCTGATGTTGATCCGGGCGGGCGGCGGCAGCTTCCGCAAACTCTCGATCCCGCGCGACACCTACGCCGAAATCCCCGGCCACGAAACGACCAAAATCAACGCCGCCTTCGCCTTCGGCGGCGCCAAGCTCCAGATCGAAGCGGTCGAGCAGTTCCTCGGGATCGACGTCGACCACGTCGCGATCGTCGACTTCACCGGCTTCGAAGACCTGATCAACGCCGTCGGCGGCGTCAAGGTGAGCCTCCCGCACAAGCTCTGCACCGACATCGCCGGCGGCGCCGGCGGCGGCCAGGGCGGCTACACCCTGCGGCTCGGCCAGGGCGAGCACACGCTCGACGGCGAGGAAGCCCTGGTCTACGCGAGGACCCGCGAGCCGAGCGAATGCCCGGGACCGGGCCCCAGCGCCTTCACCCTCGGCTACAGCGACTACGACCGCGAGAAGGCCCAGCAGCAGGTGATCAACGGCGTCAAGGACCGGCTCACCGATCCCCTCCGCCTCCCCTACAACTTCATCAAGGGGCCGATCATCGGCTGGGACGCGCCGAAGGCGTTCGTCAGCGACATGGGCTTCTTCACGATGCCGCAGCTCGTCCTCGCCGCCGCGATCGGCGGCAGCGGCGAAACGGAAGTCTTCTGCACCGGGGCCCTCGAAGGCTGCGAACCGGGGCCCGGCGGCAGCATCGAGATCCCCGACTCGCTCCGACAGAAGGCCGTGAACCGGCTGCTCGGCGGATGAGGGGCTGAGGCCTGCCGGGGCCCGCCGGCCGGAATCGCCCACAGACGGCGCAGCCGGGTCTATCCTCGAACGATGACCCGCGCGCGGCAGAACGGGCACCACCACTCGGCCGCCGCACGTCTCGGCCTCCTCCTGTCGCTGATCCTCCTGCTCGCGGTCACGATCTCCGCGCCCGAGGTGGACGCGGCCTGGATCGCGCCCACGGCGGTCTCGGCGGCCGGAGTCACGGCAACCGACCCCCAGATCGGCGTCGACGGCGCCGGCGATCTGACGGTCATCTGGACGAGCGGCAGCGCCGGCAGCCGCAGGATCCGGTCCGCCTTCCGACCGGCGGGCGGCCCATGGGAGACATCGGCCGACCGCACGACCGCCGGTGACTGCCACGACCCGCAGCTCGCCGTCGACGATGCCGGGGCCTCGGTCCTGATCGCCGACTGCGGCTCGGGCGCGACGAAGATGAAGGCGGCCTTCGCCCCGACTCCGAACGCCTGGGGCTCGGCGGTCGAAGTCCCCGAATCGGGCTCCGGGGAAGAGCCGCGCGTCGGCATCGACTCCGCCGGCGACGCCTTCGCGGTCTGGGCGAGCGGCTCCACGGTCCAGGTCCGCCTACCGGCTGGCCGCACGGGAATCTGGACCTACGGCAACCAGGTCAGCACCGGCGGGAAAATCAGGCCTTCGAGCCCAACGTCGGGGTCAGCCCCGGCGGCTACGCGCTTCGCCGTCTGGCGCAGAAGCGCGAAGAATTCGGCGGCGACACCGGTCGGTCCGAGGCGCTGCTCAGCACCGCGTCACGGCGCGGGAGCCTGGACTTCTGCCCTACGTGCTCACCAATACCGGGACCCCCGTCGTGGTCGGCGAACCGCAGATAGCGATCGACTCCTCCGGCCGCTACATGGTCGCCTGGAGCCGGCTCGCCGAAAAAGAGTTCGCCGAGGAGCGAGCCGCATCGGGTGATCTGGGCGGCATCTCCGAACCGAGCCGCGTGGTCTCCGAATCGCCCTCCGCCAACGTGGAATTGCCGCAGATCGCCCTCGAACAGGGCGGACGCGCCGTCGCCACCTGGCGCTCCGACTCCTCCCCGTTCCTGGTCCGTGCCTCTTCCACGTCGACTCTGACCGGGCTCTGGTCGACGCCCTATCTGACGCTCGGCGGCCCGGCCGGATTGAACATCGGCACGGAACCCGATGTCGCCGGCTCGGAGGCTGGCGGGTCCACCGTCGTCTGGCGGGTCGGCACCGCAGCCGAGGCCGTCTCGCGCCCGGCCGCCGGCGCCTTCCCGAGCCCGGTGACGATCTCCGACGGCTCCCACCCGGCGTTCGGCGAGCCCCGGGTGGCCATGGACGCGGCCGGGGACGCAATCTCTGCCTGGGCTTTCGAAGCCGGTGCGATCGAGATCGCCGTCGCCGTCGACGACGTGACTCCCCCCGCGCTCTCGGGAGTCTCCGTCCCGGCGAGCGTCCATGTCGGGGAGGATGCCGCGATGACGGCCACCGCGACGGACACCTGGTCACCGGCCGAGCATCGGCTGGGACTTCGGCGACGGCGCCACGACGGCCGGCGCCGCGGTCGCCCACACCTTCTCGACGGCCGGCGAGCGCACGGTCACGATCACCGCCACCGACGCGGTCGGGAACGCGACCGGCGCGACGCGGACGATCTCGGTCCTCCCGCGCCCCGACGAAGGAGGCGGCTCGGGCGAAGGCTCCCGCGAGGGCGGCTCTGGAAGCGGGAAGCCGGTCTCGCTCACCGTCGTCGTCCCCAGGCAGACGTGGCGGAAGATCGCGAAGGCGAAGGCGGTCAAGCTGCGCTGCACCCTCGACGTCGACGGCAGCTGCTCGGCGATCCTCAGCGTCACCCGCAAGATCGCCAAGCGCCTCGGTCTGAAGGCCGCTCGCAAGGCGAAGTCGGTCAGGATCGGCGGCGGCTCGGTGCGCAGCCAGGGCGACGAGGCCGGGACCCTGAAAGGCATGCTCAAGGCCAGGGCGCGCAGGGCGATCGCGGCGGCGAGGAGAAACGTGCCGATCCTGATCGCGGTCACCGGCAGCGCTCCCGGCCGCCAGTCGGCGACCGTGAACCGGAAGCTGACGATCCGGCGCCCCTAGGGGCGCCGGACGGATCGTCCCCGCCGTGGCGGGGAGAAGACGTCAGTCGCCGGTCGCGGCCTTCGGCTTCTCGGGGCTCTTGGCCGCGGAGGAGCCGTTCGAGTCCGAGGAGGAGGAGGAGGAGGAGGAGAGGAGTCCGAGCCCGAGGACGAGTCGGAGGCCTTGGAGTCGCCGCCCTCGCCGGAGCCGTTCGACTCGGTCGCCCCTGCCTTCTTGCCGCGCCCGTAGTCCGTGTTGTGGAAACCCGAGCCCTTGAAGTGCACGGCCGGCGAGTGGAGGACCCGGACGGCGGGAGCGCCGCACTCGGTGCACTCCGTGAGCGGCTCGTCGCTGAACTTCTGCATCACGTCGAAGACGTGGCCGTTCTCGCATTTGTACTCGTAGATGGGCACGGGATGCACGATTATCGCAGCCGGTACGGTTCCCGGATGGCAGCAGACGCGCAGGGGGCACCGCCCGTGGAGGTGACGATGGAGGAGATCGTCGCGCTCTGCAAGCGCCGCGGCTTCGTCTTCCCCTCCTCGGAGATCTACGGCGGCGTCGGCTCGACCTACGACTACGGCCACTACGGCGTGCTGCTCAAGAACAACGTCAAGAACGAGTGGTGGCGGGCGATGCTCCAGGACCGCGACGACATCGTCGCCCTCGACTCGGCGATCATCCAGCACCCGCGGGTCTGGGAGGCGTCGGGCCATCTCGAGGGCTTCACCGACCCCCTCGTCCAGTGCCTCGGCAAGTGCAAGAGGCGCTGGCGCGAGGACCACCTGCGCGAGGCGGTCGAGGCCGAAGGTGGCGACCCCGAGGCCGAGCTGCGCTGCCCCGAGTGCGGCGGCGAGCTCTCCGAGCCGCGCCAGTTCAACCTGATGTTCGAGACCCACGTCGGCCCCGTCGCCGGCGAGGGCTCGGAGGTCTACCTGCGGCCGGAGACCGCGCAGGGGATCTTCATCAACTTCAAGAACGTGCTCAGCTTCGCCCGCAAGAAGCCGCCCTTCGGGATCGCCCAGATCGGCAAGTCGTTCCGCAACGAGATCACCCCCGGCAACTTCATCTTCCGCACCCGCGAGTTCGAGCAGATGGAGATGGAGTTCTTCGTGCCGCCCGCCGACGCCGAGCGCTGGTACCGAACCTGGATCGAGGAGCGCGAGCGCTGGTACACCGAGCTCGGCATCCGGCCCGAGTACCTGCGCGTCCGCCCCCACGACGCCGACGAGCTCTCCCACTACTCCTCGGGGACGAGCGACGTCGAGTACCTCTTCCCGATCGGCTGGTCGGAGCTCGAGGGGATCGCCAACCGCGGCGACTTCGACCTCACCCAGCATGCCGAGTTCAGCGGCGAGAAGCTCGAGTACTTCGACCAGCAGACGAAAGAGCGCTACGTCCCGCACGTGATCGAGCCGGCCGCCGGCGCCGACCGTGCGGCGCTCGCCTTTCTCGTCGACGCCTACGAGGTCGAGGAGGTCGAGGGTCGCCGGCGCACCGTGCTCCGCCTGCATCCGCGCCTGGCCCCGGTCAAGGTCGCCGTCCTGCCCCTGGTCTCCAAGGAGGGGATGCCGGAGAAGGCCCGGGAGATCTTCGGGGAGATCCGCCGGCGCGGGATCCAAACCGAGTTCGACGAGGGCGGCTCGATCGGCAAGCGCTACCGCCGCCAGGACGAGATCGGCACCCCCTGGGGGGTCACCGTCGACCACCAGACGATGGAGGACGACACCGTCACCCTGCGCGACCGCGACTCGCTCGAGCAGTCCCGGGTCCCCGTCGAGGGGCTCGCCGAGTCGCTCGCCGCCCGGCTCGCCGAGCCCTGGAAGAGCCCGAAGCTCGGCTAGCGAGCGACGGCCTAGGCGCCGTTTGCGAGCACTGCGGCGAAACCGCCGACCATTGTCGCGATCACCCCGATCAGCGCAAGAACGAGCCCTGTCCCGAACCGGTTGATCGTCGCGCGCAACTCGGCGATCTCCGACCTGACCTCGACCCGCAACTCCCGGATCTCTCGATCGACACGGTCGAAGCCGGCGTCCATACGGGAGGCCAGGTCGTCAAGTCTCTCGTCGGTCCATGCCAGGCGCTCCATCGGCCCAGCATAGAGGCCGACGCCGCACGACCTATGCGCAAAATGCGCTGATTTCGAGAGGGATTTCGACCGATCAGTGGCTTTCCAGGAAGCGCTCGACCTCGACGGCATCGGCGTCGAGGGCG
This sequence comes from uncultured Solirubrobacterales bacterium, assembly GCA_963727615.1. Lineage (GTDB taxonomy): Bacteria > Actinomycetota > Thermoleophilia > Solirubrobacterales > 70-9 > VRUE01. The sequence goes on along the minus strand of CAVSHD010000003.1, from coordinate 177,751 downwards.
GCGCGGGCGGCCGTCGGGATCCTCGCGAACGGCTCGATCTCGACGCTGCCCTTGGCCAGCCGCCAGGTCGCGACCGCCCGCCCCTCGACCATCGCGAAGGGCCGGAAGAGCCCGTTGACGGTGACCAGCCGCGTGTGCCGCCCGGTGATCTCCTCGCGCGAGGCCCAGCCGAGCAGGACCGGGTCGAAGGCGCCGAGCAGGCGGGGCGGGGGAAGCTCAACGTCCTCCGACCGGCGGGTCGCGGGTCGCACTAGGCCGTCCTCGCCCTCCTCGATCTCGCCCGCGATCGCCGCCAGCCCGGCGCGGGCGTCGCGCAGGGGCAGGCCGGCCCAGCGCGCCAGGTCGCGGTCGGTGGCCGGCGCGTGCCCGGCCAGGTAGCGGCGCGCCAGCTCCGCCAGGCCGCGATCGCGGTCGACGGCGCGCGGCTCGCCGAGCCAATCGCGCGCCAGCACGTATGCGTGCTGGTTGCCCAGCATCGGCCCGCGAACCAGGATCCCGAGCACCCCCGCCCGGAAGCAGATGTGCGAGAAGGCCTGGCCCCCGCTCGGGAAGCCGTCGCGCTCGAGCCGCTCGCGGAGCGCGGCCCGGGTCAGCGGGCCCTCCTCCCCCAGGCTGCGCTCGATCGTCCGCAACGCGCGCCCCGCCCGGCGCTCGTCGATCCCTTCGACCCCCAGGCGCCGGATGCTCTCGTTGAGCAGCGGCGGCGTGGCCAGGGCCTGGAGCAGCGGGTAGTCCTCGCTGCGGACCAGGTGCAGGGTGCCCCGGTTGAGCCAGGCGATGACCAGCGAACGGTCCTCGCCGAGGGCGCGGTCGACGTCGGCGGCGGCCAGCCCCTCGGTCCGGGCCCGCACCGCCAGCCGCGCTCCACGCGGGTCCTGGCCCTGGACCGCGAGCAGGCGCTCGGCCACCGACACCGGATCCGGCAGCGGCGGCCCGGAGAGGCCCTGCGCCCTGATCCGCTCGGCGAGCGCGCTCATCGCCGCGCCCGCCGGAAGGCGACGGCCCGGACCCGGGCGGCCATCTCCGCGATCGACTCCTCGTCGGTGCCGGCCGCCCCGAGCGCCCCGGCGATCTCCTTTGCGGCGCGCGGGTGCTCGCCGACGTAACTCCGCAGCGCGGCCGCCCGCTCGCCCTCGTCGAGGAAGCGCTGCTCGGGTTCGCGCCAGCGCCGCCGGCCCAGGTCGACCTCGATCGCCGGCGCCGCCTCGAGGTTGCGGTACCACTGAGTCCGCGGGCCCCAGCCCGCGACGACCAGGGCCTCCTCGGCCTCGCGGTCGAAGCCGACGACCTCGACCACGGTCCTGCGCACCCGCCCGCTGACGCGGCCGCGGTGGACGATGCAGAGAAAGCGGTCGCCGAGCAGCAGGCCGAGCCGGGCCCGGTAGAGGATGGTCGGCGCCCGCAGCGCGACCCGCGTCAGCCTTCCCGGTGGGCGGTCGGCGATCGCCATCGGGGAGATGCTCGCAAGCGAGCCGGCCCGGGGACCCCGGCTAGCCGACTTCGAGCAGGTCGATGACGAAGATCAGAGTTTCGTTGGGGCCGATCGCGGGTGGCGAGCCTTCCGGCCCGTAGGCGAGTTCGGGCGGGATGATCAACTCGCGGCGGCCACCCACCTTCATCCCTTCGACGCCCTGGTCCCAGCCGGGAATGACCATGCCGGCGCCGAGCTGGAAGGTGAACGGTTCCCCGCGGTCCCAGGAGGCGTCGAATTCCTTGCCGTTCTTGTAGTTGACGCCGACGTACTGGACGGTCACTTCGTCGCCCGCCTTCGCTTCGGCGCCGCTGCCTTCTTCGATTTCCTTGACCTCGAGCTTCTTCGGTGGCGCGCCCTTGGGCACGGTCACCTTCGGCTTCGTCTTTTCGCCGCCGGAGGATTCGGCCGCGCTCGGCGTCGAGGCTTCGCTCGAGCCGGTGGTCGAGCTGCCGCCGCCGCACGCGGCGAGGCCGAGTGCCACGCAGAGGGCCGTTGTCAGAGCCAAAGCCTTCAAGGCGCGTGATCGTACTAACTCCGCCCGGAGAAGCGCGGGTGCGGCTCGGCGTGGATCGCGGTTGGTTTCGCCAAACTCCTCGGTCTCGACACGGCGATTCTCGAGCGATCGAAGCGGAAATTCACAACCTGACCTAGTAATCGGCGCAGCCAGGAAGTAGGCTCGCGCCGCCGCGTAACCGATGTGACAAACAAGGAGCGAGAATGGCCCAAGAGGTCCAGATCAGCCCGGGTTCGGTCGAGAAGACCGCGAAGATCCGGCATCCAGTCGCAGTCCCGGTCCTGACGATCATCACGATCGGCATCTACGGCCTCTACTGGTGGTACCAGATCAACCGCGAGATGCGGGACCTGGGCGAAGCGCGAAACGCGGACGGGCTCGGCGAAAAGCCACTCAACTCGCTGCTCGCCTACTTCCCCGGGGCACTGATCATCGTCCCGCCCTACGTCTCGCTCTACAACGGCGTCAAGCGCATGCAGCGCGCCCAGGAGGTGACCACCGGCAACGTCACCTTCAACGGCTGGATCGTCCTGATCCTGATCCTCGGCTCGTTCATCATCGGGATCGCCGGGCTCGTCGTCCCCGGCTACATCCAGAGCGAGCTGAACAAGGTCTGGGAGGACGTGGCGAGCGACGGGGCGTCCGCCGGCCAGGCCGTTCCCGAGACCCCCTCGACCGCATTCACCCCCGCCGAAGGCTCGCCGCCGCAGCCGCCGGCGGAGCCCCCGGCGCAGGGCTGAGGCTCAGCCCCGGCCGGAGATCAGGTCCCAGGCGCGGCTCAGCTTCTGGCTGAGCCCGCCGGGGCCGAGGTCGTCCGGGCCGGCCTCCATCGCGGCCGGGTTGGCGCTCGGCTGGGGCAGCTCCTGGGCCGCCGCGGCGTCGATCTTGAGGACGACGCCGCGCTCGTAGATCTCCTCGACCTCGGGGGCGTCGACGAAGCGGTGCCCGCCGGGCAGGATGCTGGTGTCGATCACGAAGCCGTCGAAGATGTCCTCCTCGGGCGCCGCCAACAGGTGCTCGACCTTGCCCAGGGCCTTGCCGTCGCTGGAGTAGACGGTGACGCCGTCCGCGAGAGCGAGGTAGGAGCTCGGGGCGCCAAGGTCGTCCATGGCGTCGAGCATATCCGCTGGGTTATGCTCGAACGGACCGGGCTTCTACCCAAGGAGGACGTTATGGCGATCGGGCTCAGCATCAGGTTCGAGAACGGCACCGCTGAGCAGTACGAGGCGGTCAACGCGAGGGCGAACGTCGAAGCCGAACCGCCCGAGGGCCTCATCTTCCACGCGGCCGGCCCGATCGACGGCGGCTGGGGGATCATTGACTTCTGGGAGTCGCGCGCCCAGTTCGACAGCTTCCAGGAGAGCCGCCTCGGGCCGGCGCTCGCCGCGGCCGGCGACCAGGGCCCACCGTCGCCACCGACGATCATGGAGTTCCCGGTCCACAACCTCGTCAACCCCTAGAGGGCCATATGGGCCTCAACCTGGCCTCGATCCTCACCGAGAGCGCCGCCCGGCATCCGGACGCCGCGGCGATCCGGCTCGGCGACGCCGAGCTCACCTACGCCGCCCTCGACGACGCCTCCGCCCGCCTCGCGACCCTGCTCGCCGAGCGAGGGATGAAGCCGGGCGACCGGGTGGGCGTGATGCTGCCCAACGTGCCCCAGTTCCCGATCGCCTACTACGGCGTGCTGCGGGCCGGCGGCGTCGTCGTGCCGATGAACGTGCTGCTCAAGCGGCGTGAGATCGCCTTCTACCTGGAGGACTCGGGCGCCGGGATCCTGCTCGCCTGGCACGGGTTCGCCGAGGAGGCGCGCGACGGTGCCGCCGACGCCGGCGCCGAGCTGATCGAGGTCGAGCCCGCATCCTTCGCCGCCGCGCTCGCCGAGCACGAGCCGACCACCGGCCTCGTCGACACCGCGGAGGACGACACCGCCGTGATCCTCTACACCTCGGGCACGACCGGCAAGCCGAAGGGTGCCGAGCTCACCCACGACAACCTCCACAGGAACGCGGAGATCTCGGCGCGGACCACCTGCGAGGTCGGTGAGGGCAACGTCGTCCTCGGCGCCCTGCCGCTCTTCCACTCCTTCGGACAGTCGGTCGGGATGAACGCCTCGCTGCTGGTCGGCGCCTGCCTGACCCTGGTGCCCAAATTCGACCCCGGTGAGGCACTCGCGACGATGCAGCGCGACAGGGTCACGCACTTCTACGGCGTGCCGACGATGTTCGGCGCCCTCCTCCACCACCCCGAGCGCGAGACCTACGACACCTCGAGCCTGCGCAACTGCGTCACCGGCGGCGCCTCGATGCCGGTCGAGGTCCTGCGCGGGTTCGAGGAGGCCTTCGGGGCGATCGTGCTCGAGGGCTACGGGCTCTCGGAGACCTCGCCGGTCTCCTCCTCCAACCATCCCGACATGGAGCGCAAGCCGGGCTCGATCGGCACCCCGATCGAGGGGGTCGAGATGAAGGTCGTCGACGAGGACGACAACGAGGTCGAGCAGGGCGAGGTCGGCGAGATCGTGATCCGCGGCCACAACATCATGAAGGGCTACTGGCAGTGCCCCGACGCGACCGAGGAGGCGATGCGCGGCGGCTGGTTCCACAGCGGCGACATGGCCCGCACCGACGAGGAGGGCTACTTCTACATCGTCGACCGCAAGAAGGACCTGATCATCCGCGGCGGCTACAACGTCTACCCGCGCGAGGTCGAGGAGGTGCTCTACGAGCACCCGAAGATCCGCGAAGCCGCCGTCGTCGGCATCCCTCACGACGAGTGGGGGGAGGAGATCGGCGCCGCGATCGTCCTCCACGAGGGCGAGCAGCTGGCGCCCGAGGAGGTCAGCTCCTACGTCAAGGAGCGGATCGCCGCCTACAAGTACCCGCGCGCCGTCTGGTTCGTCGACGACCTGCCCAAGGGCCCGACCGGCAAGATCCTCAAGCGAGAGATCGAGGCGCCGGTCGGCTCCGACGCGTCGGCCTAGACGCTCCGGTCGTTTCGGCCGAACGGATCGATCTCCTCGAGCCGCAGGCCGCACCAGGGGCAACTGCCCGAGAGCCGGGCCAGGAAGGGATCGCCCGGCCGGCCGACGTCGGCCTCGGGGTCGAAGGGGACCTTGAAGACCTCGCCGCACTCGCACTCGACCTCGAAGAGCCGCCCCCGGTCGCGTCTCCATGGCCAGGCCATCGGCGCAGGCTACCCTCGCCCCCGCGATCGGGTCGCGCCGGCCCCGCCTGGCTGCGCAGCCAGGATCGCGCTACGCTCCCGCCCGCGGGACAACGCACCACCAAAAGGAGAAGAGATGAGCGTCGCTGCCCAGAGCCTGATGGAGAACGTCACCTACGAGGATCTCTACAAGCGCTGGGAGCAGGGCAACTGGAGCGCCTACGACATCGACTTCGCCGGCGACCGCGATGGCTGGCAGGGCCTGAGCGACATCCAGCGCCGCTCCGCGATGTGGATCTACTCGATGTTCTTCTACGGCGAGGACCGCGTCGCCGACACGCTCGCCCCCTACGTCACCGCCGCGCCGACCGAGGAGCAGTCCTACTTCCTCGCCACCCAGCAGGTCGACGAGGTCCGCCACGCGGTCTTCTTCCACCGCTTCTTCAGGGAGGTGATCGGCGTCGACGGCGACTCCCTCCAGCAGACGCTTGCCTCCACCCTGCCCCAGCTCAACTGGGGCTACCACGGGATCTTCGACCGCCTCGACGTGATGGCCGACGAACTGCGCCGCGACCGCTCCCTGCCCAAGTACGCGCAGGCGATCACCCTCTACCACCTGATCGTCGAGGGCAGCCTCGCCCAGCCGGGGCAGCACTTCATCGAGGACTTCTTCGCCACCGAAGAGACGATGCCGGGATTCAGCTCCGGAATCGCCAACGTCTCCCGCGACGAGCAGCGCCACATCGGGTTCGGCGTCAAGGTGCTCTCCGAACTGCTCGGCGAGGGCCGGCCCGGCTGGGAGGAGAACCGGGCGGCCGTGGTCGAGCTGCTGCGCGAAACCCTCCCCTACGGAGTCGCCGTCTTCACGCCGCCGAACTTCGACCGCTCCTACACCGAGTGCTACGGCTTCTCGATGGAGGACATCTTCGCCTTCGGCCTGAAGCTGATCCGCCAGCGCTGGCGGACGATCGGGTTCCCGACCGAGGAGATGCCGCCGGGCGTCTTCCCCTTCGACCCGGAGATGAGCGAGCAGGAGATCGCCACGGGGCAGATCAAGCTGCTCGAAGCGGGCGTCGTCGGACAGCCGGGCCTGGTCGAGCCGCGCGCCGATCCGGAGCTCCAGCGCATCTTCTTCGACATCGTCTCCCGCTCGGCCGACACCAGCGTCGCCAACGGGGCGCCGCTCGTCTACCAGTGGCGCTTCCGCGACGCCGACCCCTGGCACATGGTCGTCGACAACGGCTCGACCAGGGCCGAGCCGGGCGAGGCGCCCAACCCGACCGTGACGTTCGACACGACCTGGGCCGACTGGGTGCTCTCGACCCGCCCCGGAGCCAGCCCGGTCAGGTCGATCCTGCGCGGCAGGATCCGCCCCCGCGGCGGGGTCCGCGAGCTCATGCGTATGCGCAAGGTGTTCCCCGGCTAGGCAGCGGACAGCGAGGGGACCTTGTCCGCCCAGGGCCGCTCGGCCTCGATCTGGGCGGCGAGGGAGAGCAGCGTCGCCTCGTCTCCGAGGCGACCGATGACCTGGATCGAGAGCGGCATGCCGTCGGCCCCGAAGCCGAAGGGCACCGCCATCGCCGGGTTGCCGAGGTGGTTCCAGGGCACGCAGTAGGGATAGAAGCGGCTCATGCCGAGCACCGTGCGCAGGGCTCCCTGGCCCTCCCAGCGACGGATCGGCAGGGCGGTGCCGCCCATCACCGGCATGACGAGGACGTCATGGTCGTCGAAGATCGCGTTGACTCGGGCCCGGTCGGCATCCCGGCCGGAGCCGAGCGCCTTCTCGTAAAGCGAGCCGGGGAGAATGCCGCCGAGGCGGCCGAAGCCCCGGGTGCGCCGTTCGAGCCGCTCCGGGCTCGGCACCGCGGCGACGGTTTTCGCCACCCCGCCGAGGAAGCGGGCGCTGATGTTCTCGCCGATGCGGCCCCAGTCGGGGTCCTTCTGGGACACCTCGTGGCCGAGGCCACGCAGGAGCTCCGCCGCCTCGGCGACCGCCCCCTTCACCTCGTCGGAGACGGTCGGGGGCGCCAGGGCACGCGGCGCCGCGGTCGACCAGGCGACCCGCAGCCGGCCCGGAGCGGTCCGAGCGGCCTCGGCGAACGGGCGCTCGGGCGGCGGCGGCGCCTCCGGCTCCTGCGAGCCGCCCGAGATGACATCGAGCCAGAGGGCGCTGTCGAGCACGGTGCGGCTGACGCAGTTGTCGACCGCGAGGCCGTCCCAGCCTTCCAGCTCGGGCGCAAGAGAGACCCGTCCGCGGGTCGTCTTGAGGCCGAAGAGGCCGCAGGACGCCGCCGGGATCCGGATCGACCCGGCCCCGTCGCCGGCGGAGGCGATCGGCACGAGGCCGGCGGCGACCGCCGCCGCCGAGCCGCCGCTCGAGCCGCCCGGCGTGCGTTGATCGTTCCAGGGATTGCGGGTGACCCCGTAGGTCGCCGACTCGGTGAACCCACAGATCGCCATCTCCGGCAGCAGCGTCAGGCCGAGGACGATCGCGCCCGCCTCGCGCAGGCGCCGGACCATCTCGCAGTCCTCCTTGGCGGGCACGCTGAAGGCGTCGGTGCCGAACATCGTGACCTCGCCTGCGACAGCCACTTCGTCCTTGATCGCGATCGGGACGCCGAGCAGCGGGCGCTCCTCGCCCGCCTTGAGGCGCGCTTCCGCCTGCTCTGCTTCGAGCAGGGCCCGCTCGGCGAAGACCTTGCGGAAGGCGTTCAGGGCGGGGTCGTGGCGCTCGATCCTGACCAGGTGCATGTGGACGAGCTCCTTGGGGGAGATCTCACCGGCCCGCACCAGCTCCGCCTGGCGCGCCGCGCCGGCGAAGGCGACCGCCTCATCGAGGTCGACGCGGGTCTGGGCCGGGGACGTCACAGGGGCATCCTATGCCGCACGGCCGGGCGCGGCTAGTCCTCCGCGAGGACGATCACGCGGTCGCCCTCGCCGAGCTTCAGGCGCTCGCTCTTCGGCGGGTTGACCCGGACTCCGAATTCACGGCCCGGGTCCTCGGCGCCGGCCGCTTCGCGGTAGCCGATCGCGCACTCGCCGCGGCGCAGCGCGGCGGCGACCACCGTCGCGTAGGAGGCCTCGCGTCCGGGCGCCACGTATTCACCCGCCGGCCGCAGGTAGATCTCGCTGCCCTCGGCGGTGAAGAGCTCGTCGAAGACCCTCGCCAGGTCGCGGTTCTCGGAGATCTGGGTGAGCATCAGGCTGATCACCTTGTCGCTGACGATCACGTCGTCGACCCGCGTCACCTCGGCGAGCTGCCGGTTGCGCTCGTCGACCATCTCGCTGACGATCGTGAACGAGGAGCCGCGTCGGTCGGCGATGTCGCGGAGCTGGAGCAGGGTGACCAGGGTGCGGGCGTCGGCCCGCTGGGCGTCGAGGCTCTCCTCGGTGAGGACGATCACGTGGTCGAAGCCCTCGACGCCGATCGCCTCCAGGGCCGCGCGGTCGGTCGTCGAGCCCTGCCGGCACTCGATCCTGACGTTCTCGAGGTCGCCGCACTGGCGCTCGATGCAGCCGGCGGCGCCGTCCTCTTCGCAGAGCAGGACCAGCTCCGACCCCGGCAGCAGGAACTGGTCGAACTGCCTGACCACCGAGGTGGCACCGTCGTTCCAGCCGAGGACGAGGATCCGCTCGGCGCGGCGCGCGGACGCGGGGGCCGAGACGATCGCCGCCTCCTCGACCTCGGCCGAGCAGGGCGCCGCCCGTTCGAGGGCGGTGTCGTCGGCGGCGATCGCGATCAGCCGCTCGCCGGCCTCGAGCCGGCGCTCCGGCGGCGGGTTCAGCGTGACCTTCCCGGCAGCGTCGATCAGACCGATCGCCGAGCAGTGCTCGTAGGCGAGCAGCGCCTCGGAGAAGGGCCGCCCGAGCAGCCCCTCGTCGTCGCGGAAGTAGATCTCGTCGCCTTTGAAATCGAGCAGCTCGGTGAAGGCGACCGAGGCGCCGGACTGGCGGGCCGAGTGCACGACCAGCTTCGCGATCGTCTCGCGCTTGTCGATCAGGACGGCTTCGGTGCCGCTGACCAGGGCGGCGGCGGCGAGATTGGCCGGGTCGTGGATCTCGGCAACGATGTGGTAGGGGCTCTGCCGGTGGCCGTTGCCCTTGGTCAGCGCCAGGACCGCCTTGATCACCTGGGCGTCGGGCTCCTCGTCGCCTTCGGGCGAGAGGACGACGATCGAGCGCGCCCTCTCGGGCCGGACCAGGGCCAGGTGGTCGAGGTCGATCGGCGAGCCCGAGCGGGTCACGACCCTGGTCCGCCGGGGCCGCACCTTCTCGCGGATCAGGTCGTCCATCTCGACCTTGTCGCGATCGGCGAGGACGACGGCCGAGGGCCGCTTGCGGCTCTCGTTGGCGATCTCGAGCTCGGAGAGGACGGTGAAGACGGTGTCCGACCAGCCGAGGATCAGCGTGTGGTCGTCCTCGAGCACGACCGAGCGGCCCTTGCGCAGCTCTTCGATGCGGGCGTCGAGGCCGGTGGCGAGGACGCCGATCAGGGCGCTGACCACGAAGAGGCCGCCGAGCGTGATCAGCAGCATGACGACGAGGAACGGCCAGCCGCCGCCGTCGTTGGCGATCGTGCCGGGGTCGAGCGCGTGCAGGAGGCTCTTGAACGCCTGGCCGACCGGGCCCGCCTTGCCCGAGCCTTCGTCGGGGGCGAGGTCGCCGATCAGCACCACCGCGGTGAAGAGGGCGATCAGGGCCGCGGTGGCCAGCGCCAGCCAGCCGACCAGGGCCGAGGTGCCGCGCGCCATCGTGTTGTCGAACGCGTAGCGAAGCCGCTGGTGCAGGGTCGGCCTGCCCTCGACGGCGCCGCCGCGGGCGCGCCTCGGGGCCCGCGAGCCTCGCGCGCTCTCGATCTCGGGAACAACCCGGCGTCCTACGCGCCTGCTCACCGCGAGAACAATATTCCGCCACGTCCTCTGCTCTCGCGAGGGGCAGAAGAAACAGAGATGGACTGCCCCTCGCTTCCGCGTCCGGGCGTGACGGGCGAGGGCTTAAGCCTCGGCGGGCTCCGGCTCGGATGAGCCGTTCTCGAAGTTGAGGTTGGGCAGCACGCGGTCGAGCCAGGTCGGCATCCACCAGTTCCAGTCGCCGAGCAGCTTCATCGCCGCCGGGACCAGGATCAGCCGCACCAGGGTCGCGTCGAGGGCGATCGCGATCGCGCAACCCATGCCGAGCTCCTTGATCGAGGGCACGCCCGTGAGCACGAAGACCGAGAACACGGCGGTCATGATCAGCGCCGCCGAGGAGATCGTGCGGGCGCTGGAGGCGAGGCCTTCGCCGACCGCGCGGTCGTTGTCCCCATGGGCCATGTAACGCTCGCGGATCCTCGACATCAGGAAGACCTCGTAATCCATCGAGAGGCCGAAGACGATCGCGAAGATCAGCGGCACGTTGATCGTGTCGAGCGCGCCCTGGCTTTCGAAGCCGAGCAGCCCGTCGAACCAGCCCCACTGGAAGACCGCGACGAGGACGCCGAAGGCGGCGCCGATCGAGAGCAGGTTCATCAGCACGGCCTTGAGCGGCAGCAGCAGCGAGCGCAGCATCACCATCAGGACGAGGAAGCTGAGCGAGAGGACGAAGAGGACGATCTTCCACATCGAGCCGCTGACCTGGACCCGGAGGTCGTGGCCGCGGGCGGTTTCGCCGCCGACGCTGACGGTCGCGGCCCGGCTCAGCGCCGTCGCCGGGACGACGGCGTCACGCAGGCGGTCGACAAGGGCGATCGCCCCGTCGGACTCGCTCGGGGCGCTCGGCGTCGCCTGGACCAGGGCGCCGTCGGCCCCGTAGACCGGAGGCGCGACGGACGCGACCCCGGGGACGCCCTTCAGCTCGTGGGCAAAATCGGCGACCGCGGCGCGGTCCGGTGGGCCGTTGAAGGAGGCGACGACCTGGACCGGGTCGGCGCCGCCGCCGCTCTGCTCCTGGGCGAGTTCGTTGCCGACCCGCACGTCGCTGCTCTTGGGAAACTGGCCGATGGCTTCGTTGCCGGTCTCGATCGAGAGCAGGGGCACGGCGAGCGTCAGCAGCACGGCGCTGACCCCGATCACGGCCCGCCACGGGTGGGCCATCACGGCTCCCGACCAGCGTTCCCAGAACGAATCGCTTGCGCCAGGTCCTCTGCTCTCGCGAGGCCCCGAGGGAACAGAGACGGGCTGGGCCTCGCCTCCGCGTCCGGGCGGCGCGCTTCTACCCCGAAGGGGCCGCTTGATCCAGCGCAGGGCTCGGGCGACGATGCCGCCCGGCATCACCCTGTCGCCGAGCATCGCGATCAGCGCCGGCAGCAGCGTCGTCGCGGTCAGGATCGAGACGGCGACCACGGTCATCGCTCCGAGCGCCATCGAGCGCAGGGCCTGGTTGTCGACCATCCAGAGCCCGGCCAGCGAGACGATCACGGCGATGCCGGAGAAGGTGACCGCGAGCCCCGAGGTCGAGAGGGCCTCGGCGCGGGCGGCCTCCGGGTCGCGCCCGGCGCGCCGCTCCTCGCGGAAGCGGGCGAGGATGAAGAGGGAGTAGTCGATCGCGACGCCGATCCCGATCATCGAGGCCATGTTGGTGACGAAGACCGAGGTCGACATCTCCAGCGAGATGAAGTAGATCAGCGCCCCGGTGACGATCACGCTGACGAAGCCGAGCGCCAGCGGCAGCGCCGCGGCGGCCAGCGAGCCGAAGACGACGAGCAGGATCAGGGCGACGATCGGGAACCCGCCCGACTCCGCCTTGGCCAGATCCTGCTTGGAGAGCTCCTGCATCCCGGCCCAGATGGTCGGCTGGCCGGCGAGGTAGGTGGTCACGCCCCCCTCGGCGGTGCCCGGGTCGAGGTCGGAGCGCAGAGTCGACGCCGAGTCGATCAGCTCGTCGCCGGTCTGGTCGCTGCGCAACGGCGCCACCGCGACGCCGTCGCGGCCGAGCGCCGCCTCCGCCCGCCGCGCCGCGGCGGGGGGCAGCGCGACACCGTCGATGCCGGCCACCGCCGAGCGCACCCGGTCGACGGCGGCGGCGCGCTGCGCGGCGCCGGCTCCCGGCTCCGACCTGAGCAGCACGGCGATGCCGTCCGTGCGGCCGCCGAATTCGTCCTGCACCGCTTCGCTGACCGCCTTCGACTGGCTCCCCGGCACGTCGAAGCCGCCGCCGGTCAGGTGGTCGGTCTGGTGGGAGGCGATCGGCAGGGCGGCGAGCAGGACGACGGCCCAGGCCGCGAGCACGAGGCGACGATGTCGTCCGAGGAAACCCGAGATCTTGATCATCCCGTCGCGCATTGGCTCGCCGGCCAGTCTCTTCGACGGGGTCGCGCCCCGTCTGTGAGGACGGTCACGCCTATCCCATGTCTGTAGGGGTCAGGGGCCGTCGTGCCCAGGTGCCGGCCCGGGCGGCGGCGGAGCCGCGCCGTGGACGGGCGGGCTAGGCGGAGACGAGCAGGAAGCGGGCGGCGTCGGTGCCGGCGGCGAGGGCGGCGTCGAGGTCGCGATCGGGCTCCGAGAGGGCCTGGAGGGCGAAGCCGTCGCCGACCGCGAGCAGGAAGCAGACGATCGCCTCGGCGTCATGGCGGAGGCTGAGCACGCCCTCCCGATCCTTCGCTTCGAGCACCTCGGCCACGTGGGTGCGGGTGCGGTCGAACAGCTGGCCGACCTCGCGCTGGATGTCGAGGTTCTGGCGCCCGGCGCTGAACAGCTCGTAGAGGAGGAGGAAGAAGCCGGGCTCGTTCTCGATCATGTCGGTGAGGCTGGAGACGAGCACGTCGAGGACGTCGTCGACCGTCTCCGCCTTCGCCAGCGCATCGTCGAGGCGGGCGACCCGGATCTCGGTGTCGCGCCGGACCACCTCGACCAGGAGCCGCTCCTTGGTGCCGAAGTAGTAGTGCAGCAGGCCGCGGCTGACGCCCGCCTCGGCGGCCACCTGCTCGAACGTGGAGCCGGTGGCGCCGCGCTTGGCGACGCTCTCGCGCATCGCATCGACGATCCGCTGAGCCTTCTCGCCGCTCAGCTCCCTCTCTTTGGTGGCTGCCTCCAACTAGGCCCCGTTGATGCTCGTGCTGCTCGTGTACTCGAACTCCTCTTCGGCGCCGAAGAGCGCGTCGAGCACGGTCTTGCGGGCGTCCTCGCTGAGCACGATCGCGACCACCGCGCCGATCAGGGCGAGGAGCACGAAGCGGCCGAGGCGGCTCTTCTTGCGCTTCTTCGGCGCGCGCAGCTGCTCGGAGGCGTCACGGAGGCTCTCGGCCGCCTCGCGCAGGTCCTTCTGGACCTTGCGGTCGCCGGTCACGGCCTTGACCGGGCCCTTGCCGTTGCCGGTCGCGCGACCGTAGGCGCCGCGGGCTGCTTCGAACGCGTTGCGGAGGCTGTCGCGCAGCTCTTCGTCCTCGATCAGGCGCTGGACGTACGGATTCTCGCGCGCGGCGGAGTAGATGTCGGCGGCGCGGTCGGCCGTCTGGGTCGCCTTCGTTGTCTTGGCCATACCTCTCCTCGGTGGATCTGGGGTTGTCAGCCCAGGATAGCCGTAGCGGGACCGCCGCGAGCGCTACCAGCCCGGCCCCACGCCGTCGATCAGCACGCCGTTGCTGCCGAAGCCGAGGTCGGCTCCGCGCACCGCACGCAGCCGCAGCCGGGCCAGATCGGGCCCCGGGAGCTCGTAGCGACGCAGGTAGAGCTCGCCGACCCGCTCGTAGCCGACCCGCCTCATGCCCGGCGCCAGCCTCCCCCGCGGGATCGGAGGGGCAGGACCGATAGAGACGAAATCGACCTCGTGCACGTACCAGGGGTAGCGTTCGGACTGGACCGTCTGGAAGGGCCGTGAGTCGAGGTAGTGGCGCAGGGGCGCGAGGCCGAGGGTCCAGGAGACGATCGCCCGCGGGCGGGCCGGCTCGCCGAGGCGGGCGGCGACCGCGTCCCAGTTCGGGCGCTGCAATGCCGGGGAGGCGCTTGCCCAGACGCTGAGCGCAAGCGAACAGGCGAAGAGGGCCGCGCCGAGCAGGGCGCCGGCGCGCCGGGCGCCGGCCAGGGTCGCCCCGATGGCGGCCGCGACCAGCAGCGGGACGAGGGCCGGCATCAGGTTGCGGGCGAGGACGTAGTCCTTGCCCGGCGCGGCGAGGGCGATCGCGATCGGGGCGAGCACCGTGGCGGCGGCGACCAGCAGCGGGACGGCGGCGGCGCGTCGCTCGGCCCTCGTCCCGCGGGCAGCGACCAGGAGCAGCAGGGCGACGAGCGCGGCGAAGGGGATCAGCCCGGGCAGAGGGCTCTCGGGGCGGGCGATGATTTCGCCGGTCTCGCCGGCCATGAAGACGGCCCCGGTCTCCCAGATCCGATGCCCGAGGGCGTGCTCGCTGATCCATTCGGCGTGGCCCGCGGCCATCTGGTCCGCGGCAAGGGGCACGAGCGCCAGGCCGGCGGCGGCGACTATCCAGAGGCCCCTGAGGGCGGCGCCGCGCCGTCGGGCGAGGAGCCAGGCGCCCTCGGCGGCGACCGGGAAGAAGGCGAAGTAGTGAGTGGCCAGCGCCAGGGCCGAGAGGACGCCCCAAATCGTCAGCTCGCGCCTCCCGCCGCCGTCCAGAGCGCGGACGAAGTAGAGGGCGCCGGCCGCGCAGAGCAGGGCGAAGAGGGCGTAGGCGCGGGCCTCCTGCGAGTACCAGAGCAGCATCGGGTTGACCGCGACCAGGGCCGCGGCGGCGACCCCGGCGCGGGCGCCGCGCAGCTCGGCGGCGAGCAGATAGGCGACCGGCACCGTCGCCACTCCGGCAATCGCCGAGAGCGAGCGCACCCCGGCCTCGCCGCTGCCGAGGACCTGCGTCCAGAGCCAGGCGATGGCGTAGTAGAGCGGCGGCGCCGACTCGCCGTCGCGCACCGATTCCATCGCCTGGCCGAAGCCGCCGCCGAGGACGCGGCCGACGGTGACGATCTCGTCGTGGTGGAAGGACTGCGAGCCCAGGGTCGCGAAGCGCAGCGCGGCGGCGAGCAGGGAGAGACCGGCGACGATCCAGAAGGCGCGCGAGCGCGAGCCTGCCCACGCCCTGGCGGCCGCGGCGGGCCTGAGCCTGGCGCTTTCGGCGAGCGCCTCCGCCGCCTCCACGCCTATTTCGGCGCCAGGGCCACGTCGATCGCCTTTGAGACCTCGTCGACGAAGATGAACTCGAGCTCGCTGCGCTCCTGCTCGGGGATCTCCTCGACGTCCCCTTCGTTGCGCGAGGGAACCAGCACCCGCTTGATCCCGGCGCGCTGCGCCGCCAACGACTTCTCCTTGAGGCCTCCGATCGGCAGCACCAGGCCGGTCAGCGTCACCTCGCCGGTCATCGCGACGTCGTTGCAGACCGGCCGCCGGCTGACCAGCGAGGAGAGCGCGACGGTCATCGCGACCCCGGCCGAGGGCCCGTCCTTGGGCACGGCGCCGGCGGGGACGTGGACGTGGATGTCATGGGTCGAGAACCAGTCCTCCTCGAGCCCGGGGGCGATCTCCTGCCAGTGGCCGCGCACGTAGGACAGGGCCGCCTGGGCGGACTCCTTCATCACGTCGCCGAGCTGGCCGGTGATCGTCAGCCCGCCGGAGCCGGGCATCGCCGTCGCCTCGATGAAGAGCACGTCGCCGCCGGTCGGGGTCCAGGCGAGGCCGGTCGCGACCCCGGGGCCCTTGGTGCGGCGTCTGGTCTCGGAGAAGAAGCGGCGGCGGCCGAGCAGCTCCCGGGCCCGCTTGGCGGAGACCCTGACCCTGCCGTCGAGCGTGCCCTCGGCGACTTCGCGGGCGACTTTGCGGCAGACGGTGCCGATCTGGCGCTCGAGGTTGCGGACGCCCGCCTCGCGTGTGTACTCCTCGACGATCGCGACCAGGGCCGGGTCGGCGAACTCGATCTGGGCTGCCTTCAGCCCGTTGGCCTCGATCTGGCGCGGCACCAGGTAGCGCTTCGCGATATGGCGCTTCTCCTCGATCGTGTAGCCGGCGAGCTCGATCATCTCCATCCGGTCCTGGAGCGGCCCGGGGATCGTGTCGAGCACGTTCGCGGTGGCGATGAAGAGCACCTCGGAGAGGTCGAACTCGAGGTCGAGGTAGTGGTCGCGGAAGGAGTCGTTCTGCGCCGGGTCGAGGACCTCGAGCATCGCCGAGGCGGGGTCGCCGCGGAAGTCGGCGCCCATCTTGTCGATCTCGTCGATCATGAAGACCGGATTGCGGGTGCCGGCGTCGCGCAGGGCGCGCACGATCGTCCCCGGCAGGGCACCGATATAGGTGCGGCGGTGGCCGCGGATCTCGGCCTCGTCGCGGACGCCGCCGACCGAGATCCGCTCGAACTCGCGGCCCAGCGCCTTGGCGATCGAGCGCCCGAGGCTGGTCTTGCCGACCCCGGGCGGGCCGACGAAGCAGAGGATCGGGCCCGGGCTGTCGGGTTTGAGCTTGCGGACCGCGAGGTACTCGAGGATCCGGTCCTTGATCTTCTCGAGGTCGTAGTGGTCGGCGTCGAGCACCTCCCGCGCGTGGCCGATATCGAGGTTGTCCTCGGTCTGCTTCGACCAGGGCAGCTCGACCAGCCACTCGAGGTAGGTGCGGATCACGCCATGCTCGGCCGCGGCAGGGGGCAGCTTCTCGAGCCGCGAGAGCTCGCGGTCGGCCGCCTTACGGGCCTGCTCGGGCAGCTCCGCGGCCTCGATCTGCTCACGCAGCTCATTGATTTCGGCCTGCTCCTCGTCGCCCTCGCCGAGCTCGTCCTGGATCGCTTTCAGCTGCTGGCGGAGGAAGAACTCCCGCTGCCCC
Organism: uncultured Solirubrobacterales bacterium; assembly: GCA_963727615.1. GTDB lineage: Bacteria > Actinomycetota > Thermoleophilia > Solirubrobacterales > 70-9 > VRUE01. Next base: position 160,871 of record CAVSHD010000003.1, on the reverse strand, counting down.
TTGTCGACTTCGGACTGCACCTGGGACTGGATCTGGGTGCCGAGCTGGACCACCTCGAGCTCGCGGTCGAGGATCTGGGCAGAGGCGCCGCAGGCGGGCGGCGACGTCGATCCTCTTCCAGCAGCTCCTGCTTCTCCTCGGCCGGAATTCGCAGCGCCCCGGCGATCAGGTAACAGAGCGCCGAAGGGTCGTCGATGTTCGCCACCGCCAGCTGCAGCTCTTCCGGCAGGTAGGGGATCTGCTCGATGATCTCCGAGAAGGTGCGCTGCACGTTGCGGGTCAGCGCCTCCAGTTCGGGGCTCTCCTCGGCTCCACGTCGGGAAGCTCGGCGATCCGCGCGACCAGGTAGGGCTGCTCGGCGACGTAGGGGCCGAGCCTTACCCGCTGGGCGCCCTGGACGAGCACCCGCAGGGTCCCGTCGGGGACCTTCATCATCCTGGCGACGACGCCGACCACGCCGACCTCGTGAGGTCCTCGGGGCCGGGCTCCTCGTTCTCGGGGTCGCGGGAGGCGACCATGACCAGCATCCGGTTGGCGCCGAGCACGTCGTCGACGAGCTTGATCGACCGCTCCTGGCCGACGGCGAGCGGCGTCAGCGTGTCCGGGAAGGTGACGGTCTCACGCAGCGGCAGCACCGGCAGCGCGTCGGGCAGGGGCTGCGTTGGCCCGGATCGCCTCCTCGGCGTCGAGCGGCGAGTCGACCACTTCCAGAACCGGGCCGCCCTCCATCAGCTACTCCCGCCCAATCGGCACCCGCCGCGTAGTCTCCGCCGGGTCGCGCAGCGGGAGCTCGATCCGCAGGATGCCGTCCTCGTAGGTCGCGCTGGCCCCGTCCGGGTCGACGTCGACCTGGAGCTCGACGATCCGCCGGAACGGGCCGGAGGGGATCTCGACCTGCTGGTAGACGCGGCCCTCGGTCTCCTGCACCGGCCGCTCGCCGACCACGGCGAGGTGCCGGCCGCTGACCTCGATCCCGACCTGGTCGAGCTCGACGCCGGCGAGGTCGACCTTGACGATCGCCCGCTGCGGCTCGCCGCAGTAGTAGACGTCGACGTTGGGCGAGAATCCCGAGCTGCGCCTGCTCACGTAGGTGGCCCGGCTCCAGCTGCCGCCGCCGAGCATCTGGTCGACTTCGGCGCGCATGCGGGCAAAGTTCGCGAAGAGGTCGCGCTGAGGCATGCCGAAAACATAGCTGTATGGACGCAAGAATCGCCGCGGACGGCTACGCGGCCTGGGACTGGGCCGCCCAGCGCGGCGGGCGCATCAGGAGAACCGGCTGGCGGGGCGGGACGAGCCCCTCTGGCCGATTCTGCCGGAAGGTCGTGCAGGGCTCCTCGACCTGGAGCGCGCAGAGCATGTTGCGGCGGAAATAGCAGTCGTCGCAGGTGGGCGGCTTGGGCTTGCGCGGCACGGGGGGCATGTTGCCATCGCCGTGATCGTTCCGTGAGCCCCATTCCCGCAAAGCGCAACGTCTTTGACACAGGTTCGTTACATCTTCCCCGCGTCTTGCGAAGGTCGGGCGGGGCCGGCGGGGCCACCGGCGCCGCTACCATGCATGGCGCATGGAGGCTCACAAGCGCACCGACGACCTCGCCGCCTCGCCGCAGCTCTTCGAGAGCGACTTCCTCAACTTCTTCTCGCGGGTCCACCCCGCGATCCCGGCGATCGTCTTCGTCCCGGTGATCGTCGCCATGGAGTGGCTCGGGCTCGATCGCGGCCAGGCGCTCTGGGAGGTGGCCCTCCTCAACCTGGGCGGGATCGGGATCTGGACCCTGACCGAGTACTGGCTGCACCGGCTGATCTTCCACTGGGAGCCCGACAACGCCTTCGGGCGCCGCATGCACTTCATCATCCACGGCATCCACCACGACCACCCCAACGACAAGCTGCGCCTGGTCATGCCCCCGGCCGTGGCGATCCCGCTCGCGGCGCTCTTCTTCGGCGCCTTCGTCCTCATCTTCGGGGCCCCGGCCGCCTACCCGCTCTTCGGCGGCTTCATCCTCGGTTACCTGGTCTACGACTACACCCACTACTACGTCCACCACTTCGTCCCCAGGTCGAGCCTCGGCAAGAGGCTGCGCGAGCAGCACATGCGCCACCACTTCCAGGACCACCGGTTCGGGTTCGGCGTCTCCTCGCCCCTCTGGGATGCGGTCTTCAGGACCCTGCCCGGGATTCGGCGTCGCTGAGGGCCCGCGCCCGCAGCGCCAGCTCGAGCTCGAAGCGCGCGTCGGGGTCATCCAGTCGCTCACCGAGCAGCTCGCGTAGGCGGGCGACCCTGTAGCGCGCGGTCTGGGGGTGGACGTGGAGCTCGGCGGCCATCTCGACCGAGTTGCCGCGCCTGCGCACGAAGGCGAGGGCGGTCTCCCGCATGCGCCGGCCCGCCTTCTCGGTGAGCCCGTCGAACGGCGCCAGCTCCAGCGCCGCCATCCGGCCGGCGATGCCGGCCTCCCGCAGGATCAGCAGCTCTGGGAGCAGCTCGTCGACCGCGAGCAGCCCGGTCGCGGGCAGGGCGCCCGACCGGGCCCCGCCCAGCGCCGCCCGCGCCAGGTTCCAGGACTCGGGCAGGCCCTCGACCCCGCCCGCCGGGCCGAGCGCGGCGGGTCGCTCGCCGACGGCGCGCTCCAGGTCCGCGCCGCGCCCCGGGCCACCGGGATCGGCCACCAACAGACAGCCCACTCCTTCCACCGCCGCCGCCAGAGATCCCTCCGGCAGCCGCCGCGCGATCGGGCCCAGGTCGCTGTCCACACAGGCGAGCGCCGCGACCGAGCGCGGTAGCCGCCATCCGGCGGCTCGGGCCGCCGATTTGAGCTCGGGCTCCGGCGCTGCCGGCGCGCGGACCAGGAGCTCGGCGAGCTCGCGCCGCACTCGCCGGCGGCGATCCTCGATCTCGGCCCGCGCCTCCGCGTACCCCTCGACCGAGTCCGCCGAGAGCTCGTCGATGTAGGCGAAGATCGCCTCGGCCAGGAGGCTGAGCAGCTCCGCGTCCAGGGAGGCCTTCCTCGCCGCCGCCGAGATCCTCCTCCAGGCGACCCGCGCGCCGACCCGGTAGGCGGCCTGGAGCGAGTCGAGAGTTCGCCCCTGGCGCAGCTCGCCGCGGCCCAGCTCGACGTAGACCTCGCGGCCGACTCCCCGCCCACCCTCGGGGTCGCGGACCAGGGCGACGAAGCCGCGCAGGGCCTCCTCCACTCCGACCCGGATCCCGCTGCCGAAGCTGCCCTCCAGGGGCCTGGCGTACTCGGGGACCTCGCGGGCGATCGCGGCCAGGGTCTCGGCGGCGACGGCGTCGAGCTCGGGCTCGATCAGGGTGGCGACCCGCGCGGGCAGCCCCCGCCACGGCTCCGTCTCCGCCAAGCCGACCTCGGAAACTCCTTTTCTTGTCATCTAGCTAATAAGAATTTGATTCCAAAAGTTGCCTACAGCCTAAATTAGCTGCGCGACGTAAGCGTAACTTGGTCGCATGGACCAAGCGCAAGCCGCCGCCACGATCGCGCCGATGAACGCTGTCGAGAAATGGGCCAACCTCGGCGCCGTGATCGTCCCCTTCGCGGCGACGATCGCCGCCGTCGTCCTGCTCTGGAACCGACTCGTGTCCCCCGTCGACCTCGCGATCGCCGCGACCATGTACATGCTGACCGCGGTCGGGATCACGGTCGGCTTCCACCGGCTGCTCACGCATCGCTCGTTCCAGACCTCGAAGCCGATCGAGTACGGGATGGCGGTGCTCGGCTCGATGGCCGTCCAGGGCCCGGTGCTCTCCTGGGTCGCGGACCACCGCAAGCACCACGCGCACACCGACGAAGAGGGCGACCCCCACAGCCCCCACGTCGGCCACGGGGATGGCATCGGCGGGGTGCTCACCGGGCTCTGGCACGCGCACGCCGGCTGGCTCATGTCGAGTCAGGGCCGGGCCGACTGGAAGCGCTTCGCCCCCGACCTCCACGAGGACGCCGGGATGCGGGCGATCGGCCGTGCCTTCGTCCCCCTGGTGCTGCTCAGCCTCGCGATTCCGGCGCTGCTCGGCCTGCTCGCGACGGGCACGGCGGCCGGTGCCGCCACCGGCCTGCTCTGGGGCGGGTTGGTGAGGATCTTCTTCGTCCACCATGTGACCTGGAGCGTCAACTCGGTGTGTCACACGTTCGGCAGCAGGCGATTCGACACCGACGATCGCTCCACCAACGTCTTCTGGCTCTCGATCCCCTCGCTGGGGGAGTCATGGCATCACAATCACCATGCGTTTCCGCGCTCCGCCGAGCACGGCCTGCGCCGCGGCGAGATCGATCCATCGGCGGCGATGATCGCGGCCATGGAGAGATTGGGACTGGCCTGGAACGTGATTCGGATATCGGAGGACCGGCAGCGTCAGAAGACCGTCTAACGCCGACCAATTTCAGTTTGGACTGTGTAAGACTCCCGGCCAGGCAGATTCACCGATCCCACTCGGAGGCGAGTGGAGAGGGAACGAAAGGAAACCAAACAGATGCCTGGTACCAGCAAAGTTCTCGACGAGGCCCGTGACCTGGTCACGAAACGCCTCGCCGAGCTCGATGACGAGCGCAAGCGCCTCGAGCGCGCACTCGCCGAGCTAGGTGGCAAGGTGGTCGGCCGACGGCCGGGTCGCCCGCGAGGCTCGTCCTCGAAAACCAAGGCGCCCGCCAAGGGAACCCGCCGGCGTCGTAAACGCCGCGGCGGCACGCGCGCCGATCAGGCGGTGAAACTGATCCAGGACAACCCCGGGATCACCGCCTCCGAGATCGCGAAGACGATGAAGATCAAGCCGAACTATCTCTACCGGGTGCTCAGTGACCTCGAGAAACAGAAAAAGGTCAAGAAGAAAGGCCGTACGTACAGCGCCGCGTGACGCGGCGCTGTACGCGCAACTCGACTAGAGCAGGCCGAGCTCGGCGACGGCGTCGCGCTCGGCCCTGAGCTCATCCGCGCTGGCGTCGATCCGGGCGCGGGAGAACTCGGGCACGTCGAGCCCCTCGACGACCGACCACTCGCCTCCCGTGCAGCTGCACGGGAGGCCGGCGACGATTCCCTCGGCCACACCGTAGGAGCCGTCGGTCGGCACGCCCATCGACACCCAGTCGCCCGCGGGCGTGCCCAGCACCCAGTCGCGCACGTGGTCGATCGCCGCGTTGGCGGCCGAGGCCGCGCTCGAGGCGCCCCGCGCCTCGATGATCGCGGCGCCCCGCTTTGCCACCTTCGGGATGAACTCGTCGGCGATCCAGGCCTCGTCGTCGACCGCGGCCCAGGCGCTGTCGCCACCGACCCTCGCGTTGACCAGGTCGGGGTACTGGGTGGTCGAGTGGTTGCCCCAAACGGTCATGTTCGAGACGTCCGAGAGCGGCCTGCCGAGCTTGTTCGCCAGCTGCGCCACGGCCCGGTTGTGGTCGAGGCGCATCATCGCCGTGAAGCGCTCGCCGGGGACGCCGTCGGCATTCGACTTCGCGATCAGGCAGTTGGTGTTGGCGGGATTGCCGACGACGAGCACCCTGACGTCGTCGGCGGCGCCGGCGGCGATCGCCTCGCCCTGCGGCTTGAAGATGCCTCCGTTCGCCTCCAGCAGGTCGGCCCTCTCCATGCCCGGCCCGCGCGGGCGGGCCCCGACCAAAAGCGCGACGTTGCAGCCGTCGAAGGCGGCCTTCGGGTCGTCGAAGATGTCGATCTTGCGCAGCGCCGGGAAGGCGCAGTCGTCGAGCTCCATCGCGGTGCCCTCCGCCGCCGTGACGGCGTCGGGGATCTCGAGCAGGCTCAACTCGACGGGTGTGTCCGGGCCGAGCATCTGGCCGCTGGCGATCCTGAAGAGGAGCGCGTAGCCGATCTGCCCTGCGGCGCCGGTGACTGTGACTTTGACGGGAGTGCTCACTGGGATCGTCTCTCCTGGAGTCGTGGAATCGTGGTTTGTGACTAGGCCATCGCCCTGCGCAGGTTCTCGTCGATCGAGGCGAGGAACTCCTGTGTCGTCTGGAACTCCTGCCCCTCGCCGACCAGCAGCGCAAGGTCTTTCGTCATCTTCCCGCCTTCGACCGTTTCGACGCAGACGTGCTCGAGGGTCTCGGCGAAGCGGGACACATCGGGGGTGTCATCGAGCCGGCCGCGGGCGGCGAGGCCCCTGGTCCAGGCGAAGATCGACGCGATCGGGTTGGTGGAGGTCGGGTTCCCCTCCTGGTGCTGGCGGAAATGCCTGGTGACGGTCCCGTGCGCGGCCTCCGCCTCGACCGTCCTGCCGTCGGGGCTCATCAGGACGCTGGTCATCAGCCCCAGCGAGCCGAAGCCCTGGGCGACCGTGTCGGACTGGACGTCGCCGTCGTAGTTCTTGCAGGCCCACACGTAACCGCCCTCCCACTTCAGGGCCGCGGCCACCATGTCGTCGATCAGGCGGTGTTCGTAGGTGATGCCCGCGGCTTCGAAGTCGGCCTTGAACTCGGCCTCGTAGACCTCGGCGAAGAGGTCCTTGAAGCGACCGTCGTACTTCTTCAGGATCGTGTTCTTGGTCGAGAGGTAGACCGGGTAGCCGCGGTCGAGGCCGTAGCGCATCGAGGCCCTGGCGAAGTCGCGGATCGAGGCGTCGAGGTTGTACATCGCCATCGCGATGCCGCCACCGGGAAAGTCGTACACGTCGAGCTCGACCGGCTGCGAGCCGTCCTTGGGTGTGTAGGTGAGGGTGAGGGTGCCCTCGCCGGGGACCACCATGTCGGTCGCCCTGTACTGGTCGCCGAAGGCGTGACGGCCGATCACGATCGGCTTGGTCCAACCCGGGACGAGCCTGGGGATGTTCGAGATCACGATCGGCTCGCGGAAGATGACCCCGCCGAGGATGTTGCGGATCGTGCCGTTCGGCGAGCGGTACATCTCCGTCAGGCCGAACTCCTCGACCCGGGCCTCGTCGGGGGTGATGGTCGCGCACTTGACCCCCACTCCGTGCTCCTTGATCGCGTTCGCGGCGTCGACGGTTATCTGGTCCTCGGTCGCGTCGCGGCTCTCGATCCCGAGGTCGAAGTACACGAGGTCGACGTCGACGTAGGGAAGGATCAGCTGCTCTTTGATGAAGGCCCAGATGATCCGGGTCATCTCGTCGCCGTCGAGCTCGACGATCGGGTTGGCGACTTTGATCTTCTCGGGCATGCGGGCGGCGATGCTATCGACGCAGGCCCTCGAGCAGGTCGACGACCATCGCCTCCGACCCCGTGATCGGGCCCGATCCCGAGCCCGGGCCGCGACCGGCTGCCCCGCCTGCCAAAATGGGGGCGTGGCAACAGTTGAGCGCCGCTCAGGGAGCACCCACGAGGTCTTCAACCAGTCCTCCCCGCTGGCCGACTACAACGTCTTCGAGTCCGACGCGCCCCTGCGCGAGGCGGTCCGGCGCGAGGGCGCCGAGTGGGCCGAGGAGCGGATCGCGGCGGTCGGCGAGCTGGCCGGGTCGGAGCGGATCATCGCTCTGGGCGCAGCCGCCAACGAGAACCCGCCGAAGCTGAGGACCCACGATCGCTTCGGCCACCGCGTCGACGAGGTCGAGTTCCATCCCGCCTGGCACGAGCTGCTCGGGCTCGCGGTCGAGCACGAGCTCCACTCGTCCCCCTGGAAGGAGCCGCGGCCGGGAGCGCACGTCGCCCGGGGCGCCGCCTTCATGTGCATGTCGCAGGCCGAGGCCGGGATCGGCTGCCCGATCTCGATGACCTACTCGGTGGTGCCGGCGCTGCGCGCCCAGCCGGAGCTCGCCGCCGAGTGGGAGCCTCGCCTCTTTTCCTCCTCCTACGACCCGCGCAACGCCCCGGCGCCGGAGAAGCCGGGCGCCCTCGCGGGGATGGGCATGACCGAGAAGCAGGGCGGCACCGACGTCCGCGCCAACACGACCGTCGCCCGGCCGGTCAACGGCGGCGGGCCGGGCGCCGAGTACGAGCTCACCGGCCACAAGTGGTTCATGTCGGCGCCGATGTGCGACATGTTCCTCGTCCTCGCCCAGGCCGACGGCGGCATCTCCTGCTTCCTCTTCCCGCGCTGGACCCCCGACGGCGAGCGCAACCGATTCCGCCTCCAGCGGCTCAAGGACAAGCTCGGCAACAACTCCAACGCCTCCAGCGAGATCGAGTTCGACGCCGCCTCGGCCTGGCTCGTCGGCGAGGAGGGCGACGGCGTGCGGACGATCATCGAGATGGTCAACCACACCCGGCTCGACTGCGTGCTCGGCGGCGCCACCGGGATGCGCGCCGGGGTCGCCCACGCGGTCCACCACACGGCCGGGCGAGCCGTCTTCGGGACGACCCTGATCGACCAGCCGCTGATGCGCAACGTCCTCGCCGACCTCTGCGTCGAGTCGGAGGCGGCGACCGTCTCCGCGATGCGACTCGCCCGCGCCTACGACGAGTCGATCGCCGGCGACGAGGGGGCGGCCGACCTCAAGCGGGTCGCCAACGCCGTGCTCAAGTACTGGATCTGCAAGCGGGCGCCCTACCACGCGGTCGAGTGCCTCGAGTGCTTCGGCGGCAACGGCTTCGTCGAGGAGTCGGGGATGCCGCGGCTCTTCCGCGAGAGCCCGCTCAACTCGATCTGGGAGGGCTCGGGCAACGTCCAGTGCCTCGACGTGCTGCGGGCGATGGTCAAGAGCCCCGCCTCGGTCGACGCCTTCTTCGCCGAGGTGCTGGAGGGAGCGGGCGCGGAGCCGCGCCTCGACGCCCACGTCGCCGAGCTGCGCGACGAGATCCCCGGCGACGTCGAGACGCTCCAGGAGCGCGCCCGCCGCGTGGTCGAGAAGATGGCGATCGCCCTCCAGGCCTCGCTGCTGGTCCGCTACGGCGACGAGGCGGTCGCCGACGCCTTCTGCGCCTCCCGCCTCTCGGGCGACTGGGGCCACGCCTTCGGCACCCTGCCCCCCGGAACCGACTTCACCCGAATCGTCGAGCGCCACAACCCGGGTAGCTGAAGCAAGCCCTGGGAGGGCATCCTTCGCCGGTCGCCGGTATGAGGGCCGGCGACCCGGAGACCTGCGAGCGGGTCCGGCCAGGGGGTGAAGCGTCTTGTACTTTTTCGCCACCCCGGCCCACGGACAGCCGTTCCGCCGATCGAAAAAGTTAAGCGGAACCCCCTGGCCGGACCCGCTATCGGGGTGTGTCCCGAAGGGCCCTACCGACCTGCTCGACCGTGATCACGCCGGAGAGGCGGCCGTCGGCGTCGATCGCCATCAGCGCCCCGAAGCGGCGCAGGTCCTGATTGCCCAGCAGGCTTTCGAGCGGCGCCTCGTCGCTGACCTTGTAGGCGTCGTCGCCGCGTTCGAGGATGTCGGCGACCAGCGCCGTCGAGCGGGAGATCTCAGGGACCTCGTCGGCGCGCTCGCGGTCGAGCAGGCCGAGGAACCGGTGGGCCTCGCCGACGACCGGGAACCAGGGCCAGCGGTAGCGGAGGAAGTACTCGTCGAGGGCGCGCTCGACGCTCAGCTCGCCCGGGATCGCGACCGGCTCACGGTCCATGACGTCGGCGACCCGGATCCCCTCGATCCGGCCGGAGACCGCGGTCTGCGTCGAGGCGGCCCTGGCCGCGCCGTTGATCACGACCCCGATCAGGGCCAGCCAGATCCCGCCGAACACATTGTTGTCGGCGATCATCAGCAGGCCGCCGCCGATGAAGATGTAGCCGAAGACGCGGCCGAGGCGGGCGGCGAAGCGGGTCGCCGCGTTGCGGTCGCCCGTGCGCCGCCAGGCGATCGCCCGGACGACGCGCCCGCCGTCCATCGGGAAGGCCGGCAGCAGGTTGAAGACGAGGACGAGCAGGTTGATCGAGGCCAGCCAGGCGATCATCGCCAGGACCCCGGAGACGTCGGTGCTGCTCTCGACCAGGGCGGCGCGCCGGAACTCGTCCGGGCCGGCGGCGGCAAGGCCGATCGCCGCGAGGACGAGGACGATCGCCAGCGTCACCGCGGGCCCGGCGATCGCCACCTTGAACTCGGTCCCGGGGCTGTCGGACTCGCGGTCCATGCGGGCGACGCCGCCGAAGATCCAGAGCTGGATGCTGGAGATCCCGATCCCGTGGCGCATCGCGACGAAGGCATGGCCGAGCTCGTGCAGGACGATCGAGCCGAAGAAGCCGACGGCGCTGATCAGGGCGAGGAGGAAGGGGGTGCTCGAGGCGCCGCTCTGGCCGAGCAGGTCGCCGTAGAACTGCGAGAGCCAGAAGATGACCAGGAAGAGGACCAGGAACCAGGACCAGTCGACGGCGATCCTGATCCCGCGGACGTGGAACAGCGTGATTGTGCTTCCTCCTCCTAGCATCCCCCAGATGGTCCCAGACCAAGACCTGCTGCGCGAGCGCCTCGAGCAGCTGGAGCGGATCCACCGCCCCTCGGCCTCCGAGGGAGAGCGCCGCGCCGCCGAGTGGCTGGTCGAGCGCTTCGGCGAGGCCGGGGCCGAGGCCAGGATCGAGGCCGAGCCCGCGCACGGGACCTACTGGTGGCCGCTCGGCCTCGGCGCGGCGCTGGGGGTGCTGGGGGGATTCGCCGCCCTGCGCGGCCGGCGGGCGCTGGGCTCGCTGCTCGCCGGCGCCGGCGCCGCGGGGATCGCCGCCGACTTCCCCCCCGGCCGCCGCCCGCTGCGGCGGCTGCTGCCGCGGCGCACGACCTACAACGTCGTCTGCGAGGTCGGGCCCGCCGACGCCGAGCGCACGGTGGTCGTCGTCGCCCACCACGACTCCGCCCACTCGGGGCTCGTCTTCCACCCGGCGATCCCGAGGGTCGCCGGCCGGCTCGGGCTGCTCGACCGGACCGACACCAGCCCGCCGCTGATGGCGCCGGTGATCGGCGGGCCGCTGCTCGCGGCGCTCGGGGCGCTGAGCGGCAGGCGCCTCCTCTCCCGCCTCGGCGTCCTCCTCGGGCTCGGCTCGGTCGCGACGCTGGCCGAGATCGGCCTGCGGAACGCGGTGCCCGGCGCCAACGACAACGGCACCGCGGTCGTCTCGCTGATCTCGCTCGCCGAACGGCTGGCCGCCGAGCCGCCGGCCGGGCTCCGGGTCGTCCTGCTCTCCGTCGGCTCGGAGGAGTCCTTCAGCGAGGGGATCAAGGCCTACGGCGAGCGCCACTTCGCCGAGCTTCCCCGCGACTCGACCTTCTTCCTGGTCCTCGAGTCGACCGGCTCCCCCCACCTGCTCGTGCTGCGCGGCGAGGGCTTCCTGAAGATGCGCGAGTACCCGGGCCGCGCCCTCGCCCTGCTCGACGGGCTCGCCGAGGAGCTGGGGATCCACCTCTTCCCCAACCTGCGCCTGCGCAATGGGACCGACGGCCTGGAGCCGCTCGCCGCCGGCTACGAGACCGCGGTGCTCTGCGCCTGCAACGACCTCAAGCAGCCCGCCCACTACCACTGGGACGACGACGTCGCCGAGAACGTCGAGCTCGGCACCGTCGCCGACGGCATCCGCCTCGCCGAGGCCGCGATCCGTCGCCTCGCCGACCGCTGGCTCTGACAGGGAAAATCCGACTGCGAGGTCGGATTTCGGCTCTATAGAGTCCGCGCTCGTGCCCACGCATGACGTACTCGTGATCGGCGCCGGCCTCGCCGGCCAGAGAGCCGCCCTCGCCGCCGCCGAGGAAGGCGTGTCGGTCGGGATCGTCAGCAAGGTCCACCCGGTGCGCTCGCACTCGAACGCCGCCCAGGGCGGGATCAACGCGGCGCTCAACCCGGGCGACTCCTGGGAGTCGCACGCCTACGACACGATCAAGGGCTCCGACTACCTCGGCGACCAGGACGCGATCGAGATCATGTGCCGCGAGGCGCCGGAGGAGATCCTCCACCTCGAGCACCTCGGCGTCACCTTCCACCGCAACGAGGAGGGCAAGCTCGGCACCCGCGCCTTCGGCGGCGCCTCCGCGGCGCGCACCTACTACGTCGCCGACATCACCGGCCAGGCGATCATGCACGTCCTCTACGAGCAGCTGATGAAGCACTCGGAGACGTCGCCCGCTACGAGGAGTGGTTCTGCACGGCGCTGGCGATCGACGAGCGGGGCGAGTGCTGCGGCGTCGTCACCCGCAACATCGCCGACGGCTCGATGGAGCTGTTCAGCGCCAAGTCGGTGATCCTCGCCTGCGGCGGCAACGGCCAGGTCTGGAAGCCGACCACCAACGCCCTGATCTGCACCGGCGACGGAATCGCGATGGCCTACCGGGTCGGCGCCAAGCTGATGGACATGGAGATGATCCAGTACCACCCGACCACCCTCGCGGGCAAGGGTTTCCTGATCACCGAGGGCGCCCGCGGCGAGGGCGCCCACCTGCTCAACAAGAACGGCGAGCGCTTCATGGAGCGGTACGCGCCGAACAAGATGGAGCTCGCCTCGCGCGACGTCGTCTCGCGGGCCGAGCAGACCGAGATCAACGAGGGCCGGGGCTTCGACGACGGCACCGTCGCCCTCGACATCACCGTCGTGCCGAAGAAGCGCGTCCACGAGGCGCTGCGCGAGATCGTCCTCGTCGGCCAGGACTTCGCCGGCGTCGACATCACCCGCGAACCGATCCACATCAAGCCCGGCAACCACTACACGATGGGCGGCGTCAAGACCGACGTCGACGGCCGCACCGACGTCCCCGGCCTCTACGCGGCCGGGGAGACCGCCTGCGTCTCGGTCCACGGCGGCAACCGGCTCGGCGCCAACTCGCTGCTCGACACGCTGATCTTCGGGCGCCGCTCCGGCGCCGACGCCGCGGCCCGCGCCAAGCGCATCGAGGCCGCCCGCCCGTCGAAGAAGGTGCTCGAGGACGAGCAGGCGGCGATCGAGGCGATCTCCGCCCGCGAGAAGGGGTCCGGCCGCCGGGTCTCGGAGATCAAGGAGGAGCTGGGCAAGACGATGGACGCGAAGGTCGCCGTCTTCCGCGACGAGGCCGGCATCCAGGAGGCCCTGGAGACCGTGCGCCGCCTCAAGGAGGAGGCCGGCTCCGCCTACATCGACGACGGCGGCAGCGTCTTCAACCAGGACATCCTCGGGGCGATCGAGCTGGGCTTCATGATCGACAACGCCGAGGCGACCTGCTTCGCGGCGCTCGAGCGCAGGGAGAGCCGCGGCGCCCAGTACAGGACCGACTTCCCGGAGCGCAACGACGAGGAGTGGCTCAAACACATCGACCTCCAGCTGGGGGACGACGGGCCGGAGATCTCATACTCAGAGGTGACCATCACCCAGTGGGAGCCCCAGGAGAGGACTTACTGATGGCCGAGTACACGTTGAAGGTCAGGCGCTACCAGCCCGAGAGCGGGCAGGGCCCCTACTGGGAGGAGTTCAAGGTCGACCTCGAGCCCTCGCTGGCGGTCCTCGACGGGATCCTCCAGGCCAAAGACCGCGACGACGGCTCGCTCGCCGTCCGCTGCTCCTGCCGGGCCGCGATCTGCGGCTCCTGCGGGATGAAGATCAACGGCCAGTCCGGCCTCGGCTGCAAGACCCAGATCGGCGAGGCCCAGGAGCTCGCCGAACAAGAAGGCGAACGCCGCCAACGGCGGTGACGACTCGTCCGCCGCGCCTATCGTGATCGAGCCGATGGGGAACATGCCGGTGGTCAAGGACCTGATCACGGACATGGAGTCGACCCACTGGACCAAGATCCGGCGGGTGACGCCCTGGCTCCTCCCCCACGGCGACCCGCCCGAGCGCGAGTACGTGGTCGAGCCCGAGTCGATGATCGACATCACCCAGTCGATGGCCTGCATCCAGTGCGGCGCCTGCGTCTCCTCCTGCCTCTCGATGGAAGCCGACCCGGACTTCATCGGCCCGGCCGCGCTGGCCAAGGCCTACCGCTTCGTCGGCGACCCCCGCGACGCGGAGGCCAAGGAGCGCCTCCACGACCTCGCCGAGGACCCGCACGGGATCTACGACTGCACCCACTGCTTCAGCTGCATCGACGCCTGTCCGAAGGGCGTGGCGCCGATGGACCAGATCATGCGCCTGCGCCGCAAGGCCGGCGAGCACGGGATCGAGGACCCCAACAGCGGCCACCACCACGAGCTCGCCTTCGTCAAGATCATCGAGAAGAAGGGGACGCTGGACGAGGTGGCCCTGCCGAAAGAGTCGTTCGCCTTCGGCATCAAGGGCAAGCTGAAACCGAGCAAACGCGCGATCAAGGAAGTCCTCGGCGCCCTGCCGACGATCTTCCGCACGATCAAGACGGGCAAGGTGCGCACCAAGTGGGTCGCCCCCCACCACAAGCTGCCCGGCGGCGCCCAGGACGAGGTCAAGGCGATCTTCAAGCACGCCGAGGAGCACCGCGAGGAATTCAACATCTACATCAAGGGCGAGGACGAGGTCGAACCCGAGCCCGACGAGACGGAGGCCGAGGAGATGGCCGCCGAGGAGGGGACGCAATGAAGCTCGCCTACTGGCCCGGCTGCGTCTCGCGCGGCTTCACCCCTGAGCTGCACGGCTCGATGGCGTTCGTCGCCGAGAAGCTCGGCATCGAGCTGGTCGAACTCGACCGCGCCAACTGCTGCGGGGCCGGCGTGATCGCCGAGCACAACCAGGAGCTCGCCGACACCCTCAACGCCCGCACCTTCGCCCTCGCCCAGCAGACCGGGTTGGCGATGATGAACATCTGCTCGACCTGCCAGGGCGCCCAGTCCGAGTGCCAGCAGCGCCTCGACGCCGACTCCGCCTACCGCGCCCACATCAACGAGGTGCTGAGCGGCCAGGGCCTCGAGTACGTGAAGGGCAAGGACGGCTTCACGAACAAGAACTTCCTCTGGCTGCTTGTCGAGGACTACGGCCTCGACAAGCTCCGCGAGCTCGTCGTGCGGCCGCTCTCCGGCCTCCGGGTCGGCCCCTTCTACGGCTGCTACATCGTCCGGCCCAAGGAGAGGCTCGGCTACGGCGAGTTCCCGGACCGCGACATCTACCTGGAGAAGGTGATCACGGCGCTGGGCGGCGAGGTCGTCGAGTACGACGGCGCCCGCAAATGCTGCGGCTTCCCGGTGATCACGATGAACAAAGAGACCTCGCTGACCCAGGCGGGCACCCACCTCGGCGACGCGATCGACGCCGGCGCCGACTGCCTGGTCACGCCCTGCCCGCTCTGCCACCTCAACCTCGACATGCAGCAGCCGGAGGCGGCGAAGATCGTCAACCGCGAGCTCGGCCTCGCGGTCCTCCACCTCCCCCAGCTCGTCGGCCTGGCGCTCGGCGCCGAGCCCAAGCAGCTCGGCATGAGCCGCCACATCGCCTCGACCGGATGGGTCGAGGAGCGCCTCGCCGCGATTCCCGCCTGATCAGAGCTGGGGTGGGATCCCGGTCTTCAGTGCTGGGCTCGAGGCCGACGCGGCGGGCCATCCATTTGGCGCCGACGGTGTCGGTGAGGCCGTGGGCGACGATCGAGGTGATGATCGCGATCGCGGCGACGTCGAAGATCAGGTTGCTCTTGCCGACGTCCGACTTGAGGACGAAGAGCGCGAACAGCATCGAGGCGACGCCCTTGGGGCCGAACCAGGCCATGAACAGCTTCTGCGGCCGCGGGGGATGCCGGTGCGGGCGAAGGAGAACATGACCGCCGCGGGCCGGGCCATGAGCAGGGCGAAGGCGACGAAGACGATCAGCGGCGGGATGCTGTGGTCGAAGCCGGTGGCGACGATCAGGGCGCCGAAGACGAAGAACGTGATCACCTGGAGGATCGCGCTCGTGTTCTCGGCGAACTCGACGAAGCCGTCGGGCACGTCGCGCTCGCTGGCACCCATCGCGATCCCGCAGACGAAGGCGGCGATCAGCCCGTTGCCGAACGTGACTTCGGCGAGCCCGAAGGCGACGAGGGCGAACCCGATCGCGTAGATGCCCTCGTAGCGCGCGGTCGTCCCGCCGCCGGGCAGGTGATCGTGGAGGCGGCCGCCGAGGACGCCGAGGCCGATCCCGACCGCGGCTCCGAAGACGGCCTCTCCGGCCAGCTTCGCCGCTTCCACGCCCGGGTCCCCGCCTGGCGCGGCGAGGACGAGGAAGAAGAGGACGAAGGGAAGGGCGAGGCCGTCGTTGAGGCCCGACTCCAGGTTGAGCGTGTGGCGGACGCTGCTCGGCACCAACCGCGAGGTGACGACCGCCGAGGTGACGACCGGGTCGGTCGGTGAGAGCACCGCCCCGAGCAGGAAGGCCTCGGCCCAGCTCAGCTCCGGGAAGAGCGCCTTCGCCGCCAGCGCGATCAGGGCCAGGGTGATCGGCATCGCGATGATCAGCGATCGGGCGACGGGGCTCCAGTGCCGGCGCAGGAGCTCGCGCTCGACGAACATGCCGTCGGAGAAGAGGGTGAGGATCAGCGCCAGCTCGACCAGCTCGACGATCGACTCCGAGCGCGGGTCGACGTTGACGACGTCCGCCGAGGCGAGGGCGACTCCGAGCCCCACGGAGAGCACCGAGGCGGAGAGCACGGTTCCCTTCATCACCCCGGAGAGCCCGGCGACGATCGCGAGCAGGCCGCCGAACAGCAACATCGCTTCGCCGAAGCCGATATCCATACCGGGCTTATATGGGTTCGACCGGCCGGGTGCGCCCTCGCCGGCCGGCCGTCACCGTTTCGTAAGGTCTCGCCGCGATACTGGCCAGATCCCCCGCCCGCGCCAAACTCGGACCGGCTCGCTGGTCGCGATCGCCGCCCTCGCCTTAGCCGGCGCCGCCGAGGCGGGCGCCCTCGCGGGCGGGACGGCGGCGGCCTCCCCCGCCGGCGCCCGGGTCAAGGTCGTCCGCTCGAACTACGGCAGGGTGATCGCCAACCGCCGGGGCGAGGCCTTCTATCTGTTCGGCAAGGACCGCGGACCGAGCCGCTGCTACGGCTCCTGCGCCCGGGCCTGGCCGCCCGTGCTGACCAAGGGCGGGCCCGTGGCCGTCGGCGGCGTCAAGCAGAAGCTGCTCGGCACGACCAGGCGCAAGAACGGCAGGAAGCAGGTGACCTACGCCGGCCACCCGCTCTACTACTACGTCGACGACGCGCCGGGGCGGATCCTCTGCCACGACGTCTCGGAGTTCGGCGGGCTCTGGCGGGTGGTCAAGCCGAACGGCCGTCCGGCCGGCTGAGCAGGCCGCGCTCGACCAGCAGCTCGGCGACCTGGACCGCGTTGGTCGCGGCGCCCTTGCGCAGGTTGTCGCCGGCGACCCAGAGGTTGAGGCAGCGATCCCGGCCCGGGTCGCGGCGGATGCGGCCGACGAGGACCTCGTCGCGGCCGGCTGCGTCGATCGCCATCGGGTACTCCCCGGCCGCCGGGTCGTCGACGACGAGGACCCCCGGCGCGCCCGCCAGCAGCTCGCGGCATTCCTCCGGCGAGAGGTCCTCGCGGGTCTCGACGTTGATCGACTCCGAGTGGCCGCTGACGACCGGGACGCGGGCGCAGGTGACGGAGATCCCCACCTCCTCGCCGAAGCCGAGGATCTTGCGGGTCTCCGCCATCACCTTGCGCTCCTCGGTCGTGTAGTCGTCGCCGTCCTTGAAGACCTCGACCTGGGGCAGGACGTTGAAGGCGATCCGGTGGGGGTATATGACCGGCGCCGGCGGCTCCTGCTCGTCGAGGACCGCCCGCGACTGGGTCAGCATCTCTTCGATCGCGCGCTGGCCGGTCCCGGAAACGGCCTGGTAGCTGGAGACGACCAGCCGCTCGAGGCCGACCGCGCGGTGGATCGGCGCCAGCGCCATCAGCGCAACCATCGCCGTGCAGTTGGGATTGGCGACGATGCCGCTGTGGCCCTCGGCCGCGTCGGGGTTGACCCCGGCGACGACCAGCGGCACGTCGTCGTGCATGCGCCAATAGCTGGTGTTGTCGACGACCACCGCGCCCGCCTCGACCAGCTTCGGCGCCCACTCAGAGCTGACCGCGCCGCCGGCCGAGGAGAGAACCACGTCGAGGCCCTGAATCGTCTCCTCGCTCAGCGCCCGGCACTCGAGCTGCGAGCCGTTCCAATCGATCCGCCTGCCGGCCGAGCGCTCGGAGGCGAAGGGGACGACCTCGGCGGCCGGGAAGCCGCGCTCGGCAAGCACACCGAGGATCGTCGAGCCGACCGCCCCGGTCGCGCCGAGCACTCCGACTCTGTAGCCCTCGGCCATGGTCTCTCCGCTCAGGAACCGGTCGGGGCGGAGGAGGCGGCGGTCCGTTCTTTCTTGACGTCGAGCTCGAAGGCCTCGTGCAGGGCACGGACCGCGTCCGGGACGCGATCGGCCGAGATCACGCAGGAGATTTTGATCGGCGAGGTGGAGATCATCTCGATGTTGATGCCCTCGCCGCCGAGCACCTCGAAGACGCGGGCCGCGACCCCGGGGTGGGAGCGCATGCCGGCGCCGACGATCGAGACCTTGCCGATCCGCTCGTCGGTGCGCAGGCCCTGGCTCAGCTCGCCGAGGCCGGCGATCGTCTCCGTCGCGGTCGGCAGGTCGGAGCGATCGACCGTGAAGGAAAGGTCGGCGAGCTCGTCGTCGCCGACCGGCTCGTTCTGGATGATCACGTCGACGTTGACGTTGGCATCGGCCAGCGCGGTGAAGATCCGGCCGGCGACCCCGGGCTCGTCGCGGACGCCGGTCAGCGTCACGCGGGCCTCGTCGTCGGAGTGGGTCACGGCTGTTACGAAGGGTTGCTCCACGGTTTCGTCCTCGGCAACGACGAGGGTACCGGGGCCGTCCTCGAAGCTGCTGCGGCAGTGGATCCGGACCCCGTGGTTGCGGGCGTACTCGACCGAGCGCAGCTGCAGGACCTTCGCCCCGGAGGCCGACATCTCGAGCATCTCCTCGTAGGAGACGACCGCCAGCTTGCGGGCGTCGGGGACGATCCGCGGGTCGGCGCTGAAGACGCCGGAGACGTCGGTGTAGATCTCGCAGACCTGGGCGCCGAGTGCGGCGGCCAGCGCCACCGCCGTCGTGTCCGAGCCGCCCCGGCCGAGCGTCGTCACGTCGTGGCTCTCGGTCGACACCCCCTGGAAGCCGGCGACGAGGACGATCGAGTCGTTGCCGAGCGTCTCGCGGATGCGATCGGCGCGGACGTCGATGATCCGCGCCTTCGTGTGGGAGGAGTCGGTCACGATCCCCGCCTGGGAGCCGGTCAGGGAGATCGCCTTGTGGCCCATGTCGTGGATCGCCATCGCGCAGAGCGCGCAGGAGATCCGCTCGCCGGTGGAGAGCAGCATGTCCATCTCGCGGGCAACCGGGCGCTCGGATATCTCCATCGCCTGGGCGACGAGCTCGTCGGTGGTCTTGCCGCGGGCCGAGAGCACGGCGACGACGCGGCTGCCCGCATCGCGGGCGGCGACGATGCGCCCGGCGGCGCGCTTGATCTGCTCGGCGCCGGCCACCGAGGTGCCGCCGAACTTCATCACGATGATGTCGGAGTCGGGCCCGGGCATGGGCGATTGAGGATAGTCGGACCTCAGGAGCGGCCGCCGAGCTGGGCGCCGAGCCGCGCTGAGCGGGGTCAGCGCCGCAGGTCGCCCTGGGCGGCCTTCGAAAGGCCGTCGTCAGGCGGGCTTGCGGGCCCGGACGATCGCCGAGCCGGCGCTGTCGTTGACTCGGTGGGTCTCTGTGATCTCCACTTCCTCCAGGCCGGCGGCGGCGAGCGCCCGCTCGAACTCGCGCCGTGTCAGCGCCCCGGCTATGCAGCCGGTCCACTGGGCCATGTCCGCACGAGTCGCCTCGTCCATGTCGTCGTCGGCGATCACGTCGGAGACCGCGAAGCGACCGCCCGGCCTCAGGACCCGCGCCGCCTCCGCCAGGACACGGGGCTTGTCGCCGGAGAGGTTGATCACGCAGTTCGAGATCACGACGTCGACCGATTCCGCCGGCAGGGGGATCGCCTCGATCTCTCCGCGCAGCCACTCGACGTTCTCGACCCCCGCCCGGCGCTGGTTCTCACGGGCGAGGGCCAGCATCTCGTCGGTCATGTCGAGCCCGTAGGCCCTGCCGGTCGGGCCGACTCGCCTGGCGGAGAGCAGAACGTCGATGCCCCCGCCCGAGCCGAGGTCGAGCACCGTCTCGCCGGCGCCGAGCTCGGCGACGGCGGTCGGGTTGCCGCAGCCGAGCGAGGCCATCGTCGCGGTGTCGGGGAGCTCGCCCCGCTGGCCCTCCTCATAGAGGGCGGCGCCGAAGACATTGGCCTCCTCATCGGCGAGGACGGCCTTGGGAGCGCAGCAAGAGCCGCCGGACGGGTCGCCGGAGCCGACGCTCGTCGCGACGGCGGCGTAGCGGGCGCGGACCGCCTCACGAACGTCATCGGGCTCGGCCCGACCGGCCGAACGGCAGCAGCTCGAGGCGGGGGCGCTATCGCCGTGTTCGGTCTCGGTCAGCTCAGCCATTGCGAGAACTCCTCCAGCGCGTCGTTGTTGACGTAGTAGTACGCCCACAGCCCCGGGCGCTCGGAGCCGACGATGCCGGCGTCCTTCAGCTTCTTCAGATGATGAGAGACGGTCGGCTGGGAGAGGTCGAAGAGCGGCACCAGCTCGCAGACACAGACCTTGCCGGCGTGCTTTCTCAGCACATCGACGAGTTGCAGTCGAACCGGGTCGCCGAGCGCTTTGGCGATCGCGGCCATTCGCTGGGCCTGCGCGCGCTCGACGTCGGGGTAGACGACCGGCTCGCAGCAGGGCTCGCCGGGAAGTCGCTTGGCCTTCGGCTCCAACTCCAGATCGACACTCATCTATTTACATATATCTATTGAAATCGGGTTTGTCAATTCATACGATGGCGCGATGGTGGCACCCGCCCAGGGATCGATCTCGACGCAGCTCTCCACCCTCGACCGCTTCCTGCCCCTGTGGATCGGGGCGGCGATGGCGGTTGGGCTCGGCCTCGGCGCCGTCATTCCCGGCCTGGAGGACGCGCTCTCCTCGATCGCCATCGGGGGAACCTCGCTGCCGATCGCGATCGGCCTGCTGCTGATGATGTACCCGGTGCTGGCCCGTGTCCGCTACGAGGAGCTCGGGCGCCTCCGCGGCGAGCGGCGCCTGCTCGTCTCCTCGCTGATGCTGAACTGGGTCATCGGGCCGGCGCTGATGTTCGCCCTCGCCTGGCTGATGCTTGCCGACGAGCCCGCCTACCGCACCGGGCTGATCGTCGT
Source organism: uncultured Solirubrobacterales bacterium (assembly GCA_963727615.1). Taxonomy (GTDB): domain Bacteria; phylum Actinomycetota; class Thermoleophilia; order Solirubrobacterales; family 70-9; genus VRUE01. Next base: position 139,842 of record CAVSHD010000003.1, on the reverse strand, counting down.
CGGGCTGGCGCGCTGCATCGCGATGGTGCTGGTGTGGAGCGAGCTCGCCTGTGCCGATCGCGAGGCGACCGCGGTCCTGGTCGCGATCAACTCGCTCTTCCAGGTCGTCGCCTACAGCCTGCTCGGCTACTTCTACCTCTCGATACTGCCGGGCTGGCTCGGCCTCGATACCGAAGGGTTCTCGGTCGGCATCTGGGAGGTCGCGCGCACCGTCCTGATCTTCCTCGGCATCCCTCTCGCCGCCGGCTACCTGACCCGCGTGATCGGCATACGGCGGCGCGGGAGGCGCTGGTACGAGGCGACCTTTCTGCCGCGAATCGCCCCGATCACCCTCTACGGCCTGCTCTTCACGATCGTCCTGCTCTTTGCTTTGCAGGGCCACCAGATCACCACCCACCCACTCGACGTGGTGCGAATCGCGCTGCCGCTGCTGGCCTACTTCGTCGCCATGTTCACGATCGCCTTCGCCTGGGGCAAGGCCTCGGGTTACGGCTACCCGCGCACGGCGACCCTCGCCCTCACCGCCGCCTCCAACAACTTCGAGCTCGCCATCGCCGTCGCAATCGGGGTCTTCGGCGCGACCTCCGGCGAGGCCCTCGCCGGGGTGGTGGGGCCGCTGATCGAGGTGCCCGTGCTGGTCGGGCTCGTCTACGTCTCACTGTGGGCCCGCGGACGCTGGTTTGCGGGCACGCCCGGCGGGCCTCCGCCGCATGCGGCGGAGGCGGCCGGCTGATGGCCAACGCCCTCTTCGTCTGCCTGCACAACGCCGGGCGATCGCAGATCGAGCCGCGCCCTCTTCGAACGGGCCGCCGGCGCTCGCCACGCCGCCGAGGCCGCCGGGACCCGGCCCGCCGCTCGCCTTCATCCGAATGTGGTCGCGGCGATGGCCGAGGCCGGCATCGACATCTCCGACCGCCGCCCCCGGCTGCTCACCCGCGAGATGGCGGAGTGGGCGGACGTCGTGGTGACGATGGGCTGTGGGGACGAATGCCCCTACGTCCCCGACAGGCGCTACGTCGATTGGGACCTGGAAGACCCCGAGGAGATGCCGATCGAGGCCGTGCGGGAGCTGCGCCAGGAGATCGCCGGCCGCATCGATGCGCTCCTCGCCGAGCTCGATGCCGAAAACGCCGCCGGGAGCACGGCGTGACGCGCGTCGCCATCAACGGATTCGGGCGCATCGGCCGGCTCGCGATGCGCGCGGCCTGGGGCCGGCCGGAGCTCGACTTCGCCCAGGTGAACGAGGTGGCCGGCGACGCGGCCACCGCCGCTCACCTGCTGGTGTTCGACTCGATCCACGGACGCTGGTCGCACAGCGCCGAAGGCGGTGACGGGGCGCTGATCGTCGAGGGCCGGGAGATCGCCTATTCGGACGAGGCGACGCCTGGGGACGTGGACTGGGCCGAAGCCGGAGTCGAGGTCGTGCTGGAGTGCTCGGGCAGGTTCCGTACCGTCGAGTCGCTGGCGCCCTACTTCGCCCAGGGTGTCGGCAAGGTGATCGTCGCCGCGCCGGTCAGGGATGAGGGCGCGATGAACGTGGTGGTCGGAGTCAACGACGACCCGGCCGAGCTGGACCGCCACGACATCCTCACCGCCGCCTCCTGCACGACCAACTGCCTGGCGCCGATCGTCAAGGTGGTCCACGAGGGGATCGGGATTCGCCATGGCTCGATCACGACGCTTCACGACCTGACCAACACCCAGACCGTCGTCGATGCTCCCCACAGGGACCTGCGCCGTGCCCGAGCGTCGAGCCTCTCGCTGATTCCGACGACGACCGGCTCGGCGGCCGCCATCGGCTTGATCTTCCCCGAGCTGCGCGGGCGCCTGAACGGGCTTGCGGTACGGGTGCCGATGCTGAACGCCTCACTCACCGACTGCGTCTTCGAGGTCGAGCGCCCGACCGACATAGAGGAGGTCAACGGCCTGCTCGAGGCCGCCGCCGACAGCGGCCGGCTGGCCGGCATCCTCGGCTTCGAGAGGCGACCGCTCGTCTCGGTGGACTACCGCGACGATCCGCGGTCGGGCGTGGTCGACGCGCTTTCGACGATGGTGGTCGACGAGACCCAGGTCAAGATTCTCGCCTGGTACGACAACGAGTGGGGCTATGCGAACCGCCTGGTCGAGCTCGCAGGGATGGCGGCTGCCTCCCTTGGAAGCTGAGGAGGACGGCATTGCCGGCCGCTGACACTCGCGCGACTCGGCAGGGCAACCTGCGCAACTACACCCTCGTCACGGGCGCGTACTGGATCGAGACCCTCGCCGACGGCGCGACGCGGATGCTCGTCCTCTTCTACTTCTACGAACTCGGCTACTCGCCGTTCACGATCGCCTCGCTGTTCATCTTCTACGAGGTGTTCGGCATCGTCACCAACCTCGTCGGCGGCTGGCTTGCCGCGCGGTTCGGCCTGAGGACGACTCTCTTCATCGGGCTCGGCACCCAGGCCATCGCCCTCGCGATGCTCGGATTCGCGCCTGTGGCGTGGCTGGTCGTCCCCTACGTGATGGCCTCCCAGGCGATCTCCGGGATAGCCAAGGACCTGACCAAGATGAGCTCGAAGAGCGCTGTGAAGCTGGTCGTGCCGGAGGGAGACGAGTCGTCCCTCTACCGCTGGGTCGCGATCCTCACGGGCTCCAAGAACGCACTCAAGGGCGTGGGCTTCTTCCTCGGAGGCCTGATGCTGACGCTGGCCGGCTTCCAGACCTCGATGCTGATCCTCGCCGGGATCGTCCTCGCCGCCCTGCTCGTCGTCTCGCGACTCATGCACGGCCACCTCGGCCGGCCCGACGCGAAGGCCAGGTTCAAGCACATGTTCTCCAACAATCGCGCGGTCAACGTGCTCGCCGGCGCCCGAATCTTCCTCTTCGCCTCGCGCGACGTCTGGTTCGTGGTCGGCCTTCCGGTCTACCTCGAGACCGTCCTCGGCTGGAGCTTCTGGCAGACCGGTGGCTTCCTCGCGATCTGGGTCATCGGGTACGGGGCGGTGCAGGCGGCGGCCCCGGGCTTCGTTCGCCGGCGGAGTGCGGAGGGAGGCGCCGAGCCGGACGGCGCCACCGCAACCTGGCTGGCGTTCGTTCTCGCCGCCTTCCCGGCCGCGATCGCCGTGGGCCTCACGCTGCACGCCGATCCGACAGCGGTGATCGTCGTCGGGCTGATCGCCTTCGGAGTGGTCTTCGCGATGAACTCCGCGGTCCACTCCTACCTGATCCTCTCCTATGCCGACAACGACAGGGCGGCGATGAACGTCGGCTTCTACTACATGGCCAACGCCGGCGGAAGGCTGGCCGGAACGGTGCTGTCAGGGCTGCTCTACCAGTGGGACGGACTGGTCGCCTGTCTCTGGGCATCGGTGGGATGCGTGCTGGCGGCCGCGGTGCTGTCGATGCTCCTGCCGGGCGGGGCCCCGAGCCCGGCGCGGCAGGCGTACGGCTAGGCGAAGGCCTGGCTGGCGCGACGCCGCAGGTCGGCGTTGAGCATTCCCGTGACCTGGCTGGGCACGTCGCCCGCCGAGGGGATCGCGTCGCCGATCAGGCCGCTGGCCCTGAAGCCGAAGAGGGGCGCGTCGAAGCCGGCCTCGCGGATCTTGCGGACCAGGTTGACGGCCGAGGGCGTGTCGGCACCGGGGCCGCAGAGGACGAGAGCCGTCGGCTCGAGGGCGGTGAGCGCGCGCTCGAGGCGCTCGTCGCCAAGCCCGCTGGAGAGCATCAGCACGCGGAAGCCGGCGCGGCGCAGGGTGAGGTCGAGAGCCTGGGCGTGGATCGCCTCGGCGTCGTCGCCGTCGCTCGCGTCGAGCAGGAGGACGCCGGCGGGCCGGGAGGCGGTCGAGGCGAGCCGGCGGGCGCCGTGCATCCAGCCCATCGCCCAGCGCGAGCCGAACTCGAGCTCGGCCTCGCGGTCGGGGTCGGCGGCGAGAGCGTCGACGGCCGGCAGCAGCAGCTCCTCGATCGTGCGCTCGAGGGGTCGCAGGGCGAGGCTTTCCTCGACCGCGAGGTTGGCGGCCTCCTCATCGAAGCTCTCGAGCGCCGCGAGCAGGTCGCCGCTGCTGGCCGGAGCGGCCTGGCGCTGGCGGGTCAGCTCGATCGCCGAGCTGATGTTGCCGGTCTGGGCGAGCGCGTCGCGCAGGGTCTGGAGCTCGACCAGCTCATAGTTGCGGTGGTTGCCCGGCGTGCGCTTCGGGGTCGGGAAGCCGTAGCGGCGCTCCCAGCTGCGCAGCGTGTTGGGGCTGACGCCGAGCACTTCGGCGGCTGCATTGGTTCTTATTCCGGGCATCTTCGAAGGTCTTCTCTCTGGTCGGGCGGGCGAGAACGTGTTCGCCGAATGGCTGGATTCTCCCACCGGATCGCCAGGTTTACCCAAGTTATGGACGAAATTCGCGGTTCTGTGATCGATCTTGCAAGCTCAGCGCACGGCCAGGCGCCCGACCCCGACCGGCTGACCGACCGACCGGGCCCTCCACATGGCTTCGTCGGCGTTGTGGAGGAGGGCGTCGGCCTCGACCCCGTGCTCGGGGCAGGCGACGACGCCCGCTGAGACTTCGATCGGCAGCCCCCCCGCCGCCTTCAGCTCGGCGAGCGTGCGCAGCAGCCGCTCGCTCATCTGCACTCCGCCGACCGTGTCCTGGTTCGGGGCGAGCACGCAGAGGGCGTCCTCCTCGAGGCGGAAGGGCTCGTCGACGAGCCGGACGCTGTCGCGCAGGGCGGCCCCGACCACGGTCAGCGCCGCCTCTGCGCCACCGCCGTGGCCGTTGCGGGTCGCGGGGCCGGCGACGTCGAAGACCGCCAGGCAGAAGGGATGGCCATAGCGGCGGTGCATCTCCAGCAGCTGCTCCAGGCGGCGGCGCATGTGGCCGTTCCTGTAGAGGCTCGGGTGGGTCTCGGGCTCCGGGAAGGCAGGCCTCGCCGCCGGCTCGGGCGAGGGGGCCGGCAGCGGAGCGGCGGGGGCCCCGGCGACCGGGTCGACGGCCGCCGCGGTCACCGTCCCGAACGCCTCGGCGAGGCGCTGCGCGGCGCCGGCGAAGGCGTCGACGTCGGCGTCGGGCATCTCCCTGCGCAGCTTGCCCAGCAGGCTCGCCTGCAGGCTCGAGACCTCGCGCGCCAGCTGGCCGGCGGAGCTGCCCTCGCGCGACTCGCCCTCAGTCCCATTGACGTCGATGCGAGCCACGCCGAGACCTTGTCGAAAGCGGCGGACGCCAGCAGAGCGAAAAACCGCTATTTGCGGAGCGACGATCGTCCGCCAATTCGGCCACTCGGCCGCAAATTGGAGGGCTAACCGCTCATGCTGCGGCGCCCGGCGAGGGCCTTGCCGAGAGTCACCTCGTCGGCGTGCTCGAGATCGGCGCCGACGGGCAGGCCGCTCGCCAGCCGGGTGACGCTGACCCGGTCCCGAAGCAGGTCGGCGATGTGCATGGCCGTCGCCTCCCCGGTCGTCGTCGGGTTGGTGGCGATCACGACCTCGGTCACCTCGCCGCCCTCGGCCCTGCGCACGAGCTCGGCGATCTTCAGGTCATCGGCGTCGATGCCGTCGATCGGCGAGAGCGCCCCGCCGAGCACGTGGTAGAGGCCGCGGTATTCGTGGGTGCGCTCGATCGGGATCACGTCGGCCGGCTCCTCGACGACGCAGATCGTCGACTGCTCGCGGTTGGGGTCGGCGCAGATCCGGCAGAGCGGCCCCTCGGCGAGATTGAAGCAGCGCTCGCAGAGGCCGACCTTCTCCTTCACCTCGCGGATCGCGCTCGCCAGCCCCTCGGCCTCCTCGTCGGGGGCACGGAGGATGTGGAAGGCGAGGCGCTGCGCGGTGCGCTGGCCGATCCCCGGCAGCCGGCCCAGCTCGGCGACCAGGCGGGCGAGCGGCGCCGGGCCCTCGGCGCTCACATTCCGGGCAGGCCCATGCCGCCCGCGCCGCCCGTGATGCCGCCCATTTTCGAGCTTGCCAGCTCCTGGGCCGCGCGCAGGCCCTCGTTGACGGCGGCCTGGACCATCTCCGCCAGCAGCTCCGCCTCCTCGGGGTCGATCGCGTCCGGGTCGATCGAGATCTCGCGCAGGGTCATGTCGCCGCCCATCTTCACCTTGACCATGCCGCCGCCGGCGCTGGCCTCGACCACCTCGTCCTTGAGCTGCTCCTGAGCCGCCAGCATCTCGGTCTGCATCTGCTGCGCCTGCTTCATCAGGGCGTTCACGTCGAAGCCCCCTGGCATTCCGCCTCTCGCCACCTAACCGACCTCCTCCGCGTTGAATTCGCTCTTCAGCTTCTCGACCAGCGCCTCGTGATCGACGTCCTCCGAATCCTCTCCGACCTCGGCCGGGGCCTCCCCGTCGAGCAGCTCGTACACCGGTCGCAGCGGGGCGCCGGCGACCGCGGCGAGCGCCGCGGCCATCTGCTCGCGCTTGTCCTTGGCCTCCGCCTTGCGCTTGTTGAAGGTCAGCTCGGCGGGGAAGCCGATCCTCAGCGCCCCCTCCTCGACCCCCACCGGACGCGCCCCGTCGAATGTCGCCGCCAACGCCGGGCTCGTCTCCCGCAGCTTCTCGATGACGGCGGGCCAGAGTCGGACGATCTCGTCGAGGGACAAGGCGGAGTCGGCCGCGGGTCCTGACACGGCCTCGGAGGGGCCTGCGGGCGGGGACGAGGTCTCCGTTCTCGGCCCCTCCGAGTCCGCGCCACCCGCGGCAGAGTCCGCTTCGGCTGACGGCGAAGCTTCGTCCAGCTTGTTTGGCCCTGGCTCGCCAGCTTCCGCGGGCTCGGCATCTTCAGCTTCTGCGCTCCCAGCCTGTGCTTCCCGGGCCTCTGTCTCGCCGGCGGCTTCGGGCTTCGAAGGGGGGTTCGCGTCGGAATCGTCCTGGGGTGCGGCGGCTGCCGCGGGTGGCGGAGGATCAGGGGGGTCGAGGACAGCCTGGCCCGCAGCGCCCCCCTGATCCTCCGACAGGACCCGCGGCCCACCGCCCCCCAGAGCTCTTTTTCGAGCCTCTCGACCCGTCCGCAGCAACCCCTCTGCCGTCGAGTCGACATCGGGACGTGCCGCTTTGAGCAGCGCCACCTCGACCGCGAGCCGCGCATCGTCCCCCTCGCGCACCGCGGTCAGCGCCGCCGCCAGCTCGTCGATCGTGCGGACCAGGTTGGCGGCGCCGATCGCGTCGGCCTGGGCCTTCATCCGCCCCTCGTCGGCGGCGGTGACCACGAAGGTCGAGGGCACCTCGCCGACGGTCTTGGTGACCAGCAGGTGGCGGAGGTGGGCGAGCAGGTCGCGCGCGAACTGGGCCGGGTCGCGGCCGGACGCGGCCATCTCGTCGACCCCGAGCAGCACGGCCTTCGGGTCCTCGCCGATCACGGCGTCGACGGCGCCGAAGAGGAGCTCCGCGTCGACGGCGCCGATCAGCTCCATGACGTCGCCGAGCCCGACCCGGGCGCCGCCGAAGGCGACCAGCTGGTCGAGAGTGCCGAGCGCGTCGCGGAAGCTGCCCGTGGCCGAGCGGGCGATCATCGCCGTCGCCCCCGGCTCGATCTCGATCTCCTCGGCGGCGGCGACCCGCTCCAGGACCTCGGATATCTGCTCGAGCGAGGGCCGCTGGAAGTCGAAGCGCTGGCAGCGGTCCGCGATCGTCGCCATCACCTTGTGGGACTCGGTCGTGGCGAGCACGAAGACGGTGTTCGGCGGCGGCTCCTCGAGCGTCTTCAGGAAGGCGTTCCAGGCCTCCTTGGTCAGCATGTGGGCCTCGTCGAGGATGTAGACCTTCCAGCGGCCGCCGGCCGGCGCGTAGGCGACCCGCTCGCGCAGGTCGCGGACGTCGTCGACGGAGCGGTTGGAGGCGGCGTCCATCTCGATCACGTCGACCGACGTCCCGGCCGCGATCGTGGTGCAGGACTCGCACTCGCCGCAGGGCGTCACGGTCGGCCCGCCGCGCTCGCAGTTGAGCGAGCGGGCGAGGATCTTCGCCATCGAGGTCTTGCCGGTCCCGCGCGAGCCGACGAAGAGGTAGGCGTGGTGGACCTTGCCCTGCTCGACCGCGTTCCGGAGGGTGCGGACCACGTGCTGCTGGCCCACCACCTCGTCGAAGGAACCGGGACGATGGCGGCGGTAGAGGGAGGTCGAGTCGCTGGGGGACGGCACTGCGGCCAGTGTACTTGCGCCGATACCGTGCGCCGGTGCCATCCGGGGCCCGTAACTGGCTGACGCCGGCCGCCTGGGTCGCGGCGGTGACGGCGCTGCTCCTGATCGTCTTTCCGGCCGGGTTCCCCAACTACGACACGATCTACGCGCTGGTCTGGGGACGGGAACTCGGCGAAGGCCTGAGCCCCGACCGCGGGGCGGCGCTGCCCCCCACCCCGCACCCGCTCGCCGAACTGTTCGGCCTCGTCGCCTCGCCGCTCGGCGGCGGCGCGGTCGACCTGACGATGGTCGTCGCCTACCTCTCGCTGGGGCTGATCGGGTACCTCGTCTACCGCCTCGGCTCGCTCTGGTTCGACCGCCCGATCGGGGCGGTCGCGGCGCTGATCGTCCTCACCCGGGCGCCCTTCCTCTCCAACGGCCTGCGCGCCTACGTCGACCTCCCCTACATCGCCCTCTGCCTGGGGGCGCTGCTGATCGAGACCCGGCGCCCCCGCGCCGGCTGGCCGGTCCTGGCGCTGCTCGTCCCCGCCGGCCTCCTGCGGCCCGAGGCCTGGCTCTTCTCCGTCGCCTACCTGCTCTATCTGCTGCTCACCTCTCCGGAGGGCTCGGAACCCCCCGCCGATGGGCCGAAAACACGCCTATATGGGGTCTTCCCGGCCCATCGGCGGGGGTGGGTGGTGGGGGTTGCGTGTCTTGCGATTGCCGCGCCGCTGATCTGGGCACTCTTCGACTGGATCGCGAACGGCAGCCCGACCTACTCGTTCACGGGAACCAGGCACACGGTGGAAACGCTCGACCGCCAGACGGGGCCGGTCGACCTCGTCCTCTACGGGCCGCGGCGGCTCGGCGAGGTGCTCCAATGGCCCGGCATGGTCGGCGCCTTCGGCGGCGCCGTGCTCGGGCTCGCCTTCCTGCGCCGCCGCAGCGCGATCGGCGTCGCCGCCGCGGTCCTGGCGCTCGGCGCCTTCGCGGTCCTCGCCTGCGCCGGGCTCGCGATCCTGCCCCGCTACACGATGCTCGCCGCCGCGGTCCTGGCGATCTTCGCCGCCGTCGGCCTGCTCGGCTGGCGACTGCTCGAACGCGACCACCCCTGGCGGCGGGCCTGGCAGGCCTTCGCGGCCGTCGTCGCCCTGATGGTGGTGATCTGGGTCCCCAACCAGTACGACCTCCTGCACCGCGTCGACGTCGACCTCACCAACCAGTCGGGGATCGAGGGGGACCTCGGCGACCTGGCTGGATCGGGCGCCTTCTCCCCCCTCTGCGGCCCGATCTCGGTCCCCAACCACAGGGCGGTCCCGCGCCTCGCCTTCGACCTCGAGATCAGGCCCAGCCGGGTCGTCAGCACCTCCGAGCAGCGCCAGCCGCGGCGCGGCTACTTCCTCGACCCGGCGAGCCCCTTCGTGATCCACAACTTCATCCTCGACCCCAACGACCCGGCTCGCCTGGCGACACCGGTGCCGCGCGGCTTCCGCCCGGTCGCGAGCAACGGGTCCTGGGATCTCTACCGGCGCTGCCGCTGAGCGTGGGCGAGGAACCGCGGTCGAGCGGCCGAGGGCGGCCGGCCCTCCTCAGCCGCCCTCGACCAGGGTGACCGCGGCGTGGGCCTCGGCCGAGAGGCCGGGGTCGCCGAGGTCGATGCGCGGCGGCAGCTCGACGTGGAGCTCGTCCGAGGGGTCGAGGCTCGCCCGCACCTCGGTGACGCGCGAGTCGAGCACGTGGCCGCCGCGCTCGCGGGCGGCGTCGATGAAATGCAGGTGATAGCCGGCGACCTCGATCCCCTCGACGTAGCTGGGGAAGCGGAAGCCGAGCATCGTCCCCTCGACGTCGAGCAGGTCGAACTCGTGTTGCTCGGCGACGACCTCGGTGAGCGAGGGGTAGGGCGGCTCCTGGCGGGGAACCGAGCGGGCGCGGACCAGCTCGAAGCGGCCGTCGAGGCGAATCGCGCATGAGGACGCCCCGGCCGGGATCAGCGCGTCGAGCCGGCCGAGCAATCCCTCGTGGGCGAGCGGACCGGAGATCTCGGCCCCGACCGTCGGCTCGAACTCGGTGACGACCGCGAAGGGCGTCCGCTCCGCGGGCGCCACCGGATGGATCCGGCCCTCGATGTCGGCGCGGTAGAAGCTGCCGTCGAGGGCGATCATCTCGCCGTCGAGGGCGTTCAGCGTCCCCAGCCCGAGGTCTCCGTGCTCGGCCAGCTCGGCGAAGCTGAGGTCGCCGTCGTAGGCGCCGTCGAGCAGGGCGCCGATCGTCGAGGCCTGGAAGAGCACGTGCGGCTGGCGCTCGGCGTGCAGCTCGTCCTGGCGCAGCGCCTCGACGTGCAGCGATCGGATCCAGCGCTCGTCGAGCATCGCGCAAGTCTCCCACACCGCCGACGGGCCGAAAATACGCCACATAGGCGGATTTTCGGCCCGTCGGCAGATAGCCTGGCTCCATGGCCGGTGGCTTCGGGCGTTCGAAATGGTTCGGGCTGATCGGCGTCCTCGTCGTCGCCGCGATCGTCATCGTCATCGCCACGACGACCGGCGGCGGGGAAGCCAACCCGAAGCTGACCATGGGCCTGATCTTCGGCGTGCTGGCGGTTTTCTTCGTCATCCTCTTGGCCCTCCAGCGCTCCGACCTCGAGCGGGCCGCGGCGAGCGGCGCCCGCGGCACCGACCGGGCGGCGGCCGAAGGCGGCGGCCGGACGATCGAGAACCCGACGACGATGGCCGAGCCCGAGCTCTGGGCGGCGCTCGCGGTGAAGCCGATCGACGATGAGGCGGTGCGGGCCCGCACCGGCATGTGGGACGCCGGCCGGCGCAGCCAGCGCCTCGGCATGGTCGTCGTCGCGCTGATCTTCCTAACCGTGCCTCCCGTCTATCTGCTGGAAAGCTTCGTGCCGCTGCTGATCGGCGGGCCGTTGATCGTGATCGTCGCCGTCTACGGCGGCCTCCGCGCCGTCGGCCCGGGCGGCGAGATGGACCGCGCCTACGAGAAGGCCGAGGCGGCGATGGCGCCGCTCGGCCTCGCGGTCACCGAGCGGCCCAGGGTGGGGATCGAGACCCGCGAACCGACGACCGGGCGGATGGGCCCCCGCGTCCGCGGAACGCTGGCTCTCGAGGGCGAGCGCCACGGCCGGCCGGTCTCGGTGCGCCTCGGCGAGGAGGCCGGCGCGCGGGGCGTCGTCGTCACCCGCAAGGGCGGCGAGCAGTCGGACTGGATGTGCGACCTCTGGCTCGCCGAGCGCCTCGCCGGATGCTGAAGAGGGCGACGGAAACGACGCTCGGCCGCCTGGCGCTGCTGCTCTCCGCGGTCGCCGCGATCGTCCTCGGCAGCGCCGCCGTCGCCCAGCTCGTCCTCGACCAGCACCAGAGCTTCGGGGAGTCCGTCTGGTCGGCGACCGTCCACCTCCTCGACCCCTCCAGCCTCCAGGACGATCACGGCACCGGCGAGCGGGCGATCGGCCTCTTCCAGGTCATCACCGGCCTCGTCCTGATCGTCGGCCTGCTCTTCACGGTCGTCGCCGAGCAGCTCGGCCGTTCGCTCGAGCGGCTCGGTCAGGCCGACAGGCCGGTCGGCTGCTCGGGCCACCTGCTGCTCGTCGGCGGCACCCGGCTCGTCCCGATCGCGACCCGTTCGATCGCGGAAGCCCTGCGCCTCGCCGGCTCGGCGCAGCGGCTCGTCGTCCTCGCGCCGGATTCTGCGCGGGAGTCCCGCGCGCAGCTTCGGGACGCACTCGAAGAGGCGACCTCGGGGCTCAGGTTCGACCTCGTCTTCGGCGACACGGCCGGGGACTCGGGCTTCGAGCTGGCGGGAGCGGAGCGAGCCGCGACGATCCTCCTGATGGCCACGAGCGGCGGCGGGGTCGGCGCCGAGGCGGCCGACGTCGAGGTGACCCAGAGCGGCCTGGCGCTGCTCGACTACCTTCGCGAGCGCGGCGGCTCCCCCCTCGTGCGGCTGCTCTTCCGCCGCGGGCGCAACGTCGACCCCGCCTGGGAGCTGTTCCCGGAGGAGTGGGACGCCGTAGTCGGCGACCGCTCGATCGGGGGCGTCCTGCGGGTGGCGATGACCAAGCCGCGGAAGCTCGAGGACATCCCCGGTGGGATCCAGCTCCTCGGCCGGAAGATCGACGGCTTCGCGGATTTGGTCGAAGACGCCTGGGCGGCCGCCGAGGCGGGCTCCAGGCCGTTGCGCCTGACGCTCGTCGGCTGCGGGATCAACGCCCCGGCGCTGATGGAGGACCTCTCCCAGGTCGGCGCCGAGCGCTTTCGGGTGACCGTTCTCGCCACGGCGGCGGCCTACGAAACCTACCTCGGCACCGAGCAGCGCTACGGGGTCCCGGTCGAGTTCGTCGAGTCCTCCGCCGACGACCCCGAGGCGCTGCTCGCCCACCTCGACGCGGCGCGGCCCGACGTCGTCCTCGTCACGCCGAGCCCCGCCAACTACGACATGCGCTCCGCCGACGCGGTCGCCACGCTCTCCACCCTGCGAACGCTCGGCTGCGTTGGCGCGAACGTGCCCGTCCTCGCCGAGCTCTTCCAGCCCGACACCGCCGCCCGCCTCCCGGACGACCGGCGACTGCTGGCGATCTCGAGCATGCGCGCCGTCGTCATCGCCGTGACGCTGAGCATCTTCGAGCCCAAGCGCGCCGCGGAACTCGAGCGCCGCCTGGCCGCCGATGCCACCGATCCGTGAGAATCGGTCGATGCCGGCGATCGAGCTCCAGGGGGTCGTAAAGCGCTTCGGCAAGATCACCGCGGTCGCCGGCCTCGACCTCGACGTGCCCAGCGGCATCTGCCTCGGCCTGCTCGGCCCCAACGGCGCCGGCAAGTCGACGACGATGCGGCTGCTCACCGGGCAGGCGATCCCCGACGCGGGCCGGCTGCGGGTGCTCGGCTTCGAGCTGCCGGGCGAATCGAAGTCGGCGCGGGCGGTGATGGGCGTCGTCCCCCAGCTCGACAACCTCGACATCGACGTCACGGTCGAGGACAACCTCGCGGTCTTCGCCCGCCTCTACCGGGTCGACGACGTCGGCGCCGCGGTCGACGCCGCCCTTGACCTCGCCCGCCTCCGCGACCGTCGCAAGGACGCGGTCGATGAGCTCTCGGGCGGGATGCGGCGGCGCCTGCTGCTCGCCCGCGGCCTCATCCACGACCCACAGCTCGTCCTCCTCGACGAGCCCACGGTCGGCCTCGACCCGCAGATCCGCACCGAGCTCTGGTCGCTGATCGACGAGCTGCGCAGCCGCGGCAAGACGATCCTGATGTCGACCCACTACATAGAGGAGGCGGAGCGACTCGCCGATGAGGTCGCGGTGATGGCCGCCGGGAAGGTGATCGCCCGCGACGAGCCGGCGCGACTGATCGCGCAGCACGCCGGGACCCACACGGCCGAGGTCTACGGGCCCCCCGCTCGGCTGGCGGAAGCACGCGCCGACGCCGAGGAGATCGGTCTCGCCGTGCGCGCCGCCGGGCCGGCGATCGCGATCGTCGGGTCCGAGCGGGCCGCCAACGGCCGCATCCCCGAGGACGCTGTCCACCGCGCCGCCTCGCTCGAGGACGTCTTCGTGCTGCTCACGGGGGAGGACGCCGAGTGAGTGCCTCGGGCGCGGCGGCGAGCGCGGCGGCAGCCAGGATGCGACGCCTCGAACCGCGGGCGATCCTCGGCGTGATGAGCCGCGAGTACGCCAACTTCGGCACCTACTGGAAGGGCACGACCTTCTCCAGCCTGCTCGAACCGACCATCTACCTGCTCGCTTTCGGGCTCGGGCTGAGCGCGACGCTGATCGACGAAGTCAACGGCCAGCCCTACATCGAGTTCGTCGGCACCGGCATGGTCGCGACCGCGGTGATCTTCTCCAGCGCCCTGCCGGCGATGTTCGGCACCTTCGTCAAGCACCGCTTCCAGAACACCTACGAAGCGATCCTCGCCGCCCCGGTCGACGTCGAAGAGCTGGTCAGCGCCGAGATGCTCTGGATCGGCCTGCGCTCGGGGCTCTACGGCTGCTTCCCGCTGCTGGTGACGATGGCCTTCGGGCTCGACCCCGCCTGGGGGATGCTGCTCGTCCCCTTCTTCTGCTTCGTCACCGCGCTCGGCTTCGCCGGCTTCGGCGTCGCGATGGCGGCGACCGTCGCCAAGATCGACCAGTTCAACTACGTGACGACGCTCTTCGTCACCCCACTCTTCCTCGTCGCCGGCACCTTCTTCCCGATCGAAGGGCTGCCGCATGGCGTCCAGGTGGTCGCCCAGCTCAACCCGCTCCTGCAGTTGGTCGAACTGGTCCGCGGCGCCGCCTTCGGCTTCGAGACGGTCGACGTCGCCCGCTTCGCCTTCCTCGTCGCCTTCGCCCTGGTCATGTGGCGCCTCGCCTGCGCCCGCATGTACAGGCGGTTGATCGACTGAGGAGCCAGGCGCGGCGCGGTCGGCACCTCCCGTCCTTCCACCACCCGCTCGGGGGGTGGAAGCAAGTGGACCGTGCGCCCGCCTTCGAAACAAGCCCCCGGGCGTGTGCGTCGCGCTTGGCTCGGGCCGGGCTCGCCTGCGGCACCCGCGGCATCCGCTTAAGGCTGCTTCCTTCCGGACCTGACCTGATTCGCGTGCCCACGTCGCGCAGGACCCGGCCGTCAACGCCTCCTGCGGCGCACCGGCCCCGAGGGCCGGCCCCTCAGAACGGAGTTCGGCCCCGCTAGAGCGGATTGCGGGTTACAGGGCACCGCTGATTCCCCGCCTAGCACGGTCCGCACGCGATCCTATCGGGCCGCGGCCGGCGAGTGTGCGCATCGCTCGCCGGCCATAGGATCGCCTGGGCGATGGGCATCCACGTCGACACCGAGTCGTTCTTCGTGATCGTGGTGATCGCGGCGCTGGCCGCCGTCACCGTCGCCGCCCTCCCAAAGTGGCTGGCGCCGCCCGTCGTCGTGCTCGAGCTGCTCTTCGGGATCCTCGTCGGCCCGGAAGTCCTCGACATCGCCAAGACCGACGAGTTCATCGACTTCTTCTCCAACCTCGGCCTCGGCATGCTCTTCTTCTTCGCCGGCTACGAGATCGACTTCGAGCGGATCCGGGGGGCGCCGATGAAGCTCGGCGCCTGGGGCTGGTTGCTCTCGATCGCGATCGCCTACGGGATCGGCGGCGTCCTCGCCGCCGACGGCATCGTGATCTCCTTCCTCTACGTCGGCTCGGCGATGGCGACGACCGCGATCGGCACCCTGATCCCGATCCTGCGCGACAACGGCGAGCTGAAGACGAGGTTCGGCACCTACCTGCTGGCGGCGGGCGGCGTCGGCGAGTTCGGCCCGATCCTGCTGGTCACGCTGTTCCTTTCCACCGACCACCCGATTCACGAGGCGGCGATCCTGATCGCCTTCGTCCTGCTGGCGATCGCCGTCGCCCTGATCTCGGTGCGCCTCGCCTGGCGGGGCTGGCCGGCGCTCGAGCGCACCTTCGAGGCGAGCAGCCAGCTCGCCGTGCGGATCACCGTCGTGCTCGTCTTCGGCCTCGTCCTGCTCGCCGGCAAGCTCGGGCTCGACGTCCTGATCGGCGGCTTCGTCGCCGGGATGATCGTCCGCCTCTCGCTCAAGGGGCACGAGCTGAAAGTCTTCGAGTCGAAGCTGACGGCGGTCGGCTTCGGCTTCTTCGTCCCCTTCTTCTTCGTCACCAGCGGCATCCAGTTCGACCTGGCGGCGCTCGGCTCGGCCGGCGCGATCGCCAAGCTCTTCATGTTCTTCGGCCTCTTCCTGGTCGTCCGTGGCGCCCCGGCGCTGCTCCTCTACCGCCACGCGCTCGGCGCCCGCGACCGCACCGCCCTCGCCTTCTTCTCGGCCACCGAGCTGCCGCTCGTCG
This sequence comes from uncultured Solirubrobacterales bacterium, assembly GCA_963727615.1. Classification (GTDB taxonomy): domain Bacteria; phylum Actinomycetota; class Thermoleophilia; order Solirubrobacterales; family 70-9; genus VRUE01. The sequence continues at coordinate 123,919 of CAVSHD010000003.1, read as the reverse complement.
TCGCGATCACGACGATCGCGGTCGAGGTCGGCCACATGAAATCCTCGACCGCCGCCGGCCTCGTCGGCGCCGCGATGCTCTCGACCCTGGTCTTTCCCTTCGCCGGCCTCGCCCTGCGCAAGGCCGAGAAGGCGCGCACCGAACGGCGCGAGGCCCTCGCCGCCGCCGGCGGCTGAGCGCAGCAGGGCCTCCGAGCCCCCTCGGCCTCGTATGATCAGCGCGCTCCGGGCGCGTAGCTCAGTGGGAGAGCGCTCGCTTCACACGCGAGAGGTCGCTGGTTCGAAACCAGCCGCGCCCATGCCGATTCCCGTCTTTGCTTGACAGCGACCGGAGCGTTGTGGCTCTCAGCGCTGTCGGGTCCGTACTGAGAGCGGCGAGGCCCCGACTCCCCACCCCACGTTGCGATGCCGTCAGCTCAGGAACGGCGCCAGGACGTCGATCAGCCGGAAATTGACCGTGCCGCTGAGCTGGAGGGCCGGTTCTTCGAGGAACACGAGGCTCCCCGTTTCGCTGTCGGGTGTGGCTGGCGCTTCGACCGTCCCGCTCCCGCGCCCGGCGATCGGCCGGAGGAGATGGCTCGGCTACGATTTGTGGATGCCGGAGGGACGCGGAATCGGATCGCCGCCGCTCCCGGCGCGAGCGCGGGCGCTGCTCGCGGCGACCGCCATCGCCCTCTCGATGGTGCTGGTGCCCTCGGCATCGGCCTCCGTCCTCGTCTATACCTGCGGCGCCAATCTCTGCAAGATCAACCCGGACGGCAGCGGCCAGGCACAGCTGACCAACGACGGTCAGGCGGGCACCTCGCAGGCCTACGGCTCTCCGTCGCTCTCGCGCGACGGCAAGAAGCTCGCCTTCGTCTTCGATAGCAAGGTATTCGTCGGCGATGCCGGCGCCGCCAATCGTGGCGCTCCCTTCGCGACCACGGCGCTTGTCGCGCTGATGAGGCCCGACGGGGCCCAGGTGGCAGAGCTGGAGCAGACGTTCAGCGCGCCGGCGATCCAGGTCTGCGTCTACGGGATCGACGGCAGCGGGCGCAACTGCCCGTACGGCACTCCGAGCGCCGGCTGGGCCCCGGACAACAACCTGCTGATCAGCACCAGCGCCGGCCCTCCCGAATACAACAAGGAGATCTGCCACGTATCGGCGACCGAAAACCAGCTCTGCACGGAAGTCAAGGCGGTCGACTCGGCCCACGACCTCTACGACCCGGCCGTCTCCCCCGACGGGAATACGCTCGCGTTGACGGTGGCCTCCGGGCCGCCCGGCGCCTCCTTCTCCGGAGCGATCGCCCTCTACAACTACGCGACGGGCCAGTTCGAGCGCGATCTCACCAACGGCAGCGGCGACGCCGAACCGGTCTGGTCCCCGGACGGCACTCAGATCGCCTTCACCCGCGAATCCTCGATCTACGTGATCTCGGCCGGCGCCGCCCCCGGTAGCGAGCACCCGCTGGTCGCGGGGTCCTCGCCCTCCTGGGGAGAAGGCCCTCCGGAGCCGACATGCTGTGCGCGGAAGACGAAGCCTGCCGTCCGCAAGGTCAAGCTCAACAGGCGCACGGGTAGGGCGACGCTGCTGGTCGCCGTTCCGTCAGCGGGCCGGCTGGTCCTGGCCGGCCACAAGGTCAAGCGCGCCGTGAGGCGCGCCCGCCGCAAGGGCACCCTGAGCGTGCCCGTCAGGCCGCGCGGCAAGGCGAAGCTGAAGCTGGACAGGTCGGGCAAGGTGCGCCTGGCCGTGAAGCTCCGCTTCACCCCGACGGGGGGCCAGACGAGCACCCGGACCGCGAAGGTCAGGCTCGTCAAGGCCTCTCACAGGCGCGGCTGACCCGCGGGCTCCGCCCGCACCATGGAGGTCGAGGAAATACGAGCACAACGCCCCCCGGCGCGAACCAACCAACCTCGGCCATGTGGCGGGCGGCGGAACTGAGGAGCACCGGAAGGCCCAGGTTCCGCCCTATCGGGGCGTGTAGGAAACCGAGCCCGCGAGCTCGACGTCGTCTTCGAGAGTCGAGGTCTGGCCCCCGACGACTTCCGAGATGTGAAGGTGGAAGTTGAGGTTCTTTTGCCCGAGCGAGGGTTCTTTCGTGGTGTCGAACGAGTGTCGGTAGGCCCTGCCCGCTCGAGCCTTTGCCAGCGCGAAGCGGTGGGTGACGCCGAGATCCATCCAGTCGCTCGCAAGGTCCAGTTCCCGGGGGCAATCAAAGCCGCTCGGGTCGTCGTTGAGCGGCGGGCCCTGGTTGACTTGCGTGAACATGGGAGCGGCGATCAACAGCTCGTAGGCGTTCTCCTTGCGCCGGAATCCTCCGCTGAGCTTGAAACCTCCCCTGTGCGAGGATCCTCGATGGGTCAGCTTTACCTTGCAGGTCTGTTCGACGTGGGGCAGGCCGCACCCGATGTCGGGCACCCGGCTGCCGATGATGGTGCCCCCGACCCTCGTCTTCGACGCCCGTATGAGGCCGAGATGCCCGCCGCCCCAGATCGCATAGCGGCCGTTGAAGGGCCCGAAGTGGACGTTCTTGAACACCTCCGAGTACTGAAACGGAGCGGTCACGTCGACCGTTTCGCCGCTGCGGCATTCGCTGTCGTCCAGCGTCGTCAGCGCGCTGTGGACCTTCTCCGACCCCTTGACCTTGAGGGTGACCGTGTAGGTCCTGACGGGTCCCTTGGGGGACCGACCGTGCGAATGCCTGGCGTGCGCCGCGGCTGGGGCCAGGAGCAGGCCGAGCGCCATCACAGCGGAAACCGTGCCCCTCCAACCTGCCATCGGATCATGTTAGCGGGAGGCCATAAAGGTCGATGACCCTCGAGCCGCCTCCGCTCCGCCTCCGAGGTGTCAACCTGGCGTGGCCCGCTGCCCCGGCCACCAGAGCGGGGAAAGATCGGCTCGGGCACGAGGCGTCGTCCTGTGCCCGTATCGACATCGATCGGCGCGCATCCTCGCCCATCAACTCGCCGAGCACGACTCGCCGAGCCGAATGCATTTGGCTTCCTGATGCGGCTTGCGCGCTTCCCCAGGGCCGGGATCCTCCCCGCTTCACACGCGAGAGCTCGCTGGCTCGAAACCAGCCGCGCCCATGGTCCTTCCTCGAGTCTGCTGCGCGTCGCCTCAATCGCCGCGCGGTGGCCATGGGAAGAACGAGCTCGTGCGGGCAACGTAGTCCGCGTATCCCGGACGCCGCCCGATCAGTGAGCGCTCGAGCAGGGCGGCGCCGCTGACCCGGATCAGGAGGACGGACATGACCGCGGGGCCGACCGCCGTCCACCAGGCGCTGCCGGTGGCCGCTGCGACAAGCCAGATTCCCCACCACACGCAGAAGTCGCCGAAGTAGTTGGGGTGACGCGTATAGCGCCAGAGCCCGCGATCCATGACCTTTCCCCGATTGGCCGGATCGGCCTTGAACCGGGCAAGCTGCAGGTCGCCGACGGCCTCGAAGGCAAATCCGATCGCCCACAGCGCGACGCCGACCCAGTCGAACCCACCGAGGCCGCCGGGCGTGGGGTCGGTCATCGCGACCTGCACGGGGAGAGAGACGACCCAGATCAGCGCGCCCTGCAGCCAGAACACGACGACCAGGCTGCGAATGGGCCAGCGGTCGCCGTGGCGCCGACGCATCGATGCGTAGCGCGGATCCTCGCCCTTCCCGAGGTTGCGGCGGGCCAGATAGACGGTCAGGCGCAGGCCCCAAACCGTCACCAGCGCCGCCAGAAGCAGGCTACGGTCGCGACTCCCGTCCCCCAGCAGGAACCCGGCCCAAGCGACGACGACGAAGCCGCTACCCCAGAAGATGTCGACGATCGAGGTGTCGCGCACGCGGACGCTCGCGGCCCAGAGCGCCGTGACGAGCACGAGCACGACCCCGCCTCGACCGCCAACAGCCCAGCGAGGCTCATACCGACTTCCCCTCGCCCGCGAACTGCTCACCGAGCCAGTCGTCGACGTCCTGCCAGACGTCGTAGAGCCAGCCGGCCCGCGCGGATTCCTCCGCGGGCACCGATGAGCGCGACACCCGCGTCACACGGACCCTGACGACGAGCCCGACCAAGCCGCCGCGCCAGATGTCCGAGATCAGCCGCAGCCCGTCGAGGCCGTGGTGGGCGACGACCACGACATCCGCATCGGGTGCGCCATCGAGCAGCGCCCCGACACCGCCGAGTCGCGGCGGAAGCAGATGCTGGATCCGTTCCGCCCGTGCCTTCAGGCGAGGGTCGCGCTCGCCTATGCGCGCAATCGCCCGGGCTCGACGCTCCGGCGTGAAGCGCGTCCCCTCCGGGTAGATCAGCAGGCCCTCGCCCGCCCCGAGGCCCTGGGCGAGGGCGCGTACCCGGTCCACCTCCTGCGCCTCGCCGGTCCCCCGGCGCACGAAGTAGTTCGGCAGCCGCCGCCCGGCGACATCGAGGCAGGGGTCCGAAAGCAACTCGCGCTTGAGGACGTAGCGCAGGCGGATCCGGTGCGGGCGGGTGAGAAGGTTCGCCGGCAGCAGGTTGTCGACGATGCTTGCGTGGCGGATCAGCACGATTATCGGAGCGGGCACGACGACGTCGCCGCCCGTCACCTCGAGCCGCAGGTGGAACAGGACGCGGACCGCATCGAACAGCGTGCCCGCCCACAGCCCCTGGACCCGCCAGGTCTTCTCCAGCAGCCAATCGCGGCGACGGCCGCCAGGCTCGCGACCCACACGGCGGCCAGCGCAGCGAGACCCACCACCTCGGCGGCGAGGTACACCCACAGGAAGAGGGCGAGCCGAACGGTCGTCGGCGGCACGGCGAACGCGACCCTGCGCACCACGTCGATCAGCCAAGCCGACGACGAGCAGCGCCGGCAGCATCGCGGTGACCAGCACGAATCCCAGCAGGAGCGGCGGGATCGTGCGGAGTCGCCGCAGGATGGTCTCGATTCGGGTCTCGGCGACACCGCCTCGCTGCATCCCTCCCATCATGCCACCGGCCTGCCCGTCTTCCGCCCGCGAGAGGCCCCTTGCCGATCGCCGTGGGCGACGGCGATCGGCTCCAACACGGCGCCGTCGCCTAGTCTCCTGGCGATCCATGCTGCGATCCTTCCCGTCTCGTGTCATCGCCGCCGGCCTGGCGGGGTTTGTCGGCTACGACCTGCTCCAGCGCCGCCGCGCCGTCCTTCGCAACTTCCCGCTCGTCGGACACCTTCGCTATGCGCTGGAGGCGTTCGGCCCCGAGCTGCGCAGTACATCGTCACCTCCAACAACGAGGAGCGGCCCTTCTCGCGCGATCAGCGCCGCTGGATCGCCGCCTCCTCGGAGGGCGAGTCGAACCTGTTCGGCTTCGGGACCGACGATGAGATGGAGGCGGTCGAGAGCCTGCTGATCGTCAAGCACTCGCCGTTCCCGGCTTCCGAGCCGGCAGCCGGAGAGCCCGGCGCCGCGCCGACCTACAGCGTCCCCGCCGCGAAGGTCCTGGGCGCTGCGCGTGGGCGCCGTCACGCCTTCCGCCCAGCCTCGCTGGTGAATCTGTCCGGGATCAGCTTCGGCTCGCTCTCGCCGGTCGCGATCGAGGCTCTCAACCGCGGCGCGGCCCTCTCCGGATGCCTGCAGAACACGGGAGAGGGCGGGATCTCCGCATCGCACCGCCACGGTGGAGAGCTCGTCTTCCAGATCGGCACCGGAATTTCGGCTGCCGCGACTCGCGCGGGCGCTTCAGCCTCGGGCGCCTGAGCGAGCGGGTCGAGGAAGCGCCGGTGCGGGCAATAGAGATCAAGCTTTCCCAGGTGCCAAGCCTGGGCTCGGCGGCCTGCTGCCGGCCGTCAAGGCGACCCCGAGATCGCCGAGTGCCGTGGCGTCCCGGTCGGTGTCGATTGCGTCAGCCCTCCCGGCCATGCGGAGTTCTCCGACGTCGACGGGCTGGTCGAGTTCGTCGAGGCGATCGCAGCGGAGACGGGCTGCCGGTGGGGATCAAGTCAGCCGTCGGCGAGGACGGCTTCTGGCAGACGCTCGCCGAGCGCATGGCAAGCACGGCGGCGGGCCCGACTTCGTCACCATCGACGGCGGCGAGGGTGGCACCGGCGCGGCGCCGCTCTCCTTCTCGGATCACGTTGCGCTGCCCTTCAAGCTCGGCTTCTCCCGCGTCTACGGAACCTTCGCCCGCGAAGGGCTGGCGGAGGACGTGGTATTCGTCGGCGCGGGCCGGCTCGGCTTCCCCGACTCGGCGCTGTTCGCCTTCGCCCTGGGCTGCGATCTGATCAACGTCGGCCGCGAGGCGATGATGGCGATCGGCTGTATCCAGGCCCAGCGCTGTCATACGGGACGATGCCCGACCGGGGTGGCCACGCAGTCGCGCTGGCTGATGCACGGCCTCGACCCGGAGCTGAAGTCACACCGTGCCGCCAACTACCTCGTCGCGTTTCCGGCTGAGCTGCTTGCCCTGGTGCGTTCCTGCGGCGTGGCTCACCCCGCGCTGGTCACCCCGAGCACATCGAGATCGTCTCCGAGCGCTACGGGTCCGCACCGCTCGCCGACGTCTTCGCCTATGCGCCCGACTGGCCACTGCTTTCGGCCGACCGGCGCCATCAAATCAAAGAGGCGCTGACTTCGACCGTGGCGGAGCCGCCCGCCTAGAGGCGGCGAGCCGCCCCGTGACTACTGGACGTGGAGCCGGTGCTTCCGCTTGTGCGGGTGCTTCTTCCTGCCCTTCTTGACGCACTTGCCGTGCTTCAGCCTCTTGCCCTTCTTGCATCTCTTCCTCTTCTGCTTCATCGCCGATGGCGGCGTCGAGATGGGCTGGGAGGTGCGGGTCGCTTCGGCTTCGATCCGCACCGTGCCGAAGACGGCGGTCGCAAACGGCGTTTCGGCCGCCGCCGCAAGCGAGCAGGACTCGGATCCTGTCGGCGCGGCGACGGTGAACGAAACGGGCGGCGTGACCGTTTCATTCTGTTCCGGGGCGCCCGGATGTTCGGAACCGCGGTTGCAGAAGACGCTCTGCGTGATTTCAATCGGCTGCACCGGAGTCGCCGTGTAGGTGACCCGGAAGGAGACGGGGTTTTCGACCGCGGCGGGTTCGAAAGGGGCGCCGGGTCGGGGCCGGTTTCCTCCATGAATCCGAGCGACACGGTTTCCGTCGCCGCGGAGGCGGTTCCCACGCTCACCGTCGCCAAGAGCAGGGCGGCGGCCATCGACGCTGAGAAGATCCGCCTCACGTAGGAACCTTAACGGCCCCTCGCTATTGGGCAACCGACGGGCACAGAACGGCGGACAGCAGCGAGAGCCGGGGCTAGGCGACGACCCGGAACGAAGCGCGGGCCGCCTGTCCCGTTGCCCGACTGCGGCGGGGGTGGCGACGAGCTGGTATTGGCCGGGCGTCAGCTTGCGTCCCGCGAGACGGCCCGTGAAGCGGAAGCCGTTGGCCCCGGCGCCGCCGCTGGCCGTGAAGCGACCCGGCCGGGTCACGCGGCGAACGCACCTTCGGGACGAGCTGTTCGCGGTCGTCGGCTTCGCGCAAATCCCCCCTCTCCCCCTGCGCCCCGGCAGCAGCTGGACGACCGCGAAGCGGACGTCGGCTGCCTCGTTGAGCGTGTAGGCGACCCGGGAGCCGTATCGACGCCCGCCGGACGCGAGAGCGCTGGGCCCGCTGCGCGCCGCCTGAAAGGCAGACGGCGAGAGCGTCAGCCCGCTGACGACGGCCACCCCGCCGCCACCTCCCGCACCTGCTCCCGGGCCCGGGGCCGGGCCCGGCCCGGAGGGTGGTGTCCAGGTCAGCACGACCCCCGGCGCGGCACCCGGCGCGGCCAAGCCCAGGCTTGTGCCCTGCGGGGCGAGCGACGAGCCGCCGCCCCCGCCGCCGCCGCCGGCAATCGCCGAATTGGACGAGGGGTCCGTCCCGCTGTTCCCCGAGCCGCCGCCTCCGCCGCCGAAGACACCGCCCCCGCCGCCGCCACCGCCCTCGTGCAGGGCGAACGGGCCGGGACTGCCGCCGGCGCCACCGGTCGGCCCACTCCCGCTGCCACCCGCTTGGAACCCCGCACCACCGCCTCCAGCCGCAATGGCCGTGCCGGGCTGACCGCCGCTGCCACCCGCGATCGTCACATCCGATGCGCCATCGGTGCCGCGCACGCCGGCGTCTCCGCCAGGTCCACCTGGCAGGGTCGGGAAACTGGGACTGGACGAGATGAAGCCACTCGACCCCGCTCCACCGCCACCCCCGGCGATGACGGCGACGGGGCATATGACACCCTGACAGGCCAGGACCCGGGTCGCACCGCCGCCCCCTCCGGCCGAGTAACCGCCGGCTCCGCCATCGGGTGCTCCGGCCCCGCCGCCGATGCCGGTGGCCGCATTCGCGGAGCCGCCCTCGGAGGCGACGGTGAGTTGCAGCTGCTCACCCGGGAACACCGCCACCAGGCCCGTCACCAGGGTGGCCCGGCCGCCTGGGACCAGCGTCGTGCCGGAGCCGTTGACCAGGTCTCCCCCGGCGCCGCCGGTCGCCGAGATGGTCAGCGATCCGACGCCGCGGGGACCGCGAAGGCCATGGTCCCGGGTGTCATGTCGGCGAAAGAATCCGCGCTCGCGGCAGGAGCCGATGCAGCGACGCAACGAGAAGCGTCGGGAGCGAAAGCGCATGGCGGCATTGTGCATCGCGGGAACGTTCCCGCCAGCCGCGGCGCTCCGTGTCCTCGCTCGCCGCGGCGGACCTCAGCGCGCCGTGCTCGCCGCCTGCGCCGCACGTCGGCCTTCTCCTCACGTCATCGCGCCGGATGGCCGTTTCCCGGCCAGGGGAGTTATAAGAGCAGAAGCCTGGCGTCTGTGCGCGGGCGACGGATGGCGCTCGCCCGGCGAACTCGTGCATGTGGCCGTCGGCGGCGGAGACGCGCTCGCCCTCCGGCGTCCTCACCTCCGTCCCCTTCGATCACGACGAGGCGCGTGCGCTCGTGAACCTCGTGCTCCCGGCGCTCATCGCCGGCGGGACGGAGAGGCCACGGCCCGCGCATCGTCTCCGGTGAAGAGGATCTGAAGCCATGCGGCTCCGCCCCAACGTCTTCAGGTCCCGATTCCTCATCTGACTCTCCTTGCCGACGGCGCCGACCCGAATCGTAATGCGCCGCCGCCAGCCTGCTCCGTGACGCCGACGGTCTCGATCGGAGCTCCAGGCCGCCGCTGAGCATGGTCGCGCTCATGTGATTCTGCCAGGCTTTGGCGCCTTTAAGGGCTCTCCCGGCACCTACCGCCGATCCGCAAATTGGTCGACTCCGCCCTTCGACGATCGCCAATCAGCGGTCGGGTCGGGACAGCCATCCGGGAGGAAGCTGATGTCAATTCCGCGTGATCATCGCAACGAACATAGGAATCGCCACGCTCCTGCGGCGACCCTCGCGGCGGTGATGCTCGTCCCGAGCGGCTGCGCCATCGCTCGCCGATCGCCTCCACCACCGGTGGCCGCTCCGCGCGGCTGCAGCCTCACCGTTCTTCGGCCAGTCTTCAGATCGTGCTGATCGAGTCGGGCAGGACAGATAGACCGACCCGGCCCGCTCGAGCCGCTCGAATCGATCAGGAAGAGAGACATTGGTGCGTCCAATGCCGCCGGTCGCGCCGCACTTCGATCCGTAGTCGTCCGAGACCGCTCCAGGCGTCGCTTCGACCCGATCAGCCCGCCAGCCGAACCCGGCCAGCCCGATCCGCTTGATCGCCCGCCGCGCGGAGCCGGGTGTCCTCCCGGGTCGACGCTGACGGCGACGCCTCCGCTGTCGTCGGCGTCGGGCACCTCCCTGAGCGCCGCGGCGAGCGCCCGCCCCTCGAGCGGGGACTCCAATGACACTGCGAGTCCATGAACGTGAGGAATCACGGGGCGCCCGCATCGACGCGAGGAGAAACGCCCCCGTCGAGCCCCACAGCGTGGAGTCAGGCGCCTGCCAGGCCCGCCGGCCATGCCGCCTGACCTCGGACCGGCGCCGCCGATCCTGGCCTGGAAGCCCGAAGCCGCCGCAGAAGCCGTGCAGTCCGAGGCCAAGCAGAATGCCGGCCCAGGGCCGCACCCGCGAGTCGACGAGCGCACCGCCCCGCCGGCGTCCGTGATCCCTCGACCGCTCGATTTCCCTCCTCCTTCGGCGCGTCAGAGGCGCTCCCTGCTCGCCGATTGCATAGCAGCCGAGGACGGTGATCAGCACGACGAGGGCAACCCCGTCGAGAAGATCCTGGAGAAGCTGGTCCAGCCCCCGTCTGCGAGCAGCAGCGGAATCATCTGCATTCATCTCGATCCTGTCTGGACTGCTCTTTGGGCCTGGCGGCGGTTCGGGGTCCGAGAACGCCGGCCTGAGCCACGGGCAGGCGATGAGGATGATCGCGTTGACCTACGAAAGGGTCCTGACCTACATCACCCAAGTGGTGAACTGCTCATCGGCGAGCGGGTACGTGCCCCGGCCGGCGCCCGCCTCCTCTGCGCACGCCGAAGCAGCGGGAACCGGCCAGGCGCGGCCCACCGCCAGCACCGAGCCGATACCGACGATCGTCGATGCTAGGTAGTATCATTCACCCTGCGCGCCCAGCGGCGAGCGCCAGGGCGGCGAGTCGATCACCCGGGTCCACAACAGCAGCGCCGTGGCGAAGAAGGTGAGGTGCTCGAAGGCGTGGACGGAGTGCCAGCGCAGCGCCGCGTCGTAGAGGACCGGAAGGTGCCAGGCGCACGAAGGTCAGGTTGAAGATCAGCCAGGAGACCGACGCGCCGCCGCCGAGCGATCGCCGCGGCCGCGGTTCAGCGGCGGCCGGCCCGACGTCGAGCCAGCGCCGCGTGTCACGTGGCCGGCGCATGCCGAGCGGCACGCCGCGCCACATCCGGGTCCAGGGGCGGGCCAGGGCGAGCAGCGGCGGCTGCCACGCCGATCAAGCAGAAGGTGCTGGGCCATGTGGGCCCAGAAGAGCTCGTCGGCGAGCTCGTCGAGCGGCGAGTCGAGGGCGACGACGATCGCGAGCAGGCCGGCGACGAAGGCGGCGGTGCGCCAGCGATCCGCGGCCCGCGCCGGCCGCCGGCCCCGCCCGCCGAGCCAGTACAGCAGCGCCGCGCCGAGCACCCAGAGCAGCGCCGGCCCGCCGGTCCAGTCGAGGGGCGTGGCTGAGGGTCGCGGCCACACGCTCAGATCAGGTAGAGGACGACCCAGGCGAGAACGCCGGTCTCCGGCGGAAGAACGCCCAGAAGAACGAGAGCCCGCGTCGAGGCCCGTGGAGGGGGACGTCCCCCGGTGCCTGAGCGCGGTCGCGAACTGGGTCTCGAGCCAGTAGAAGCGCGAGGATCGAGGAAGCCGAAGTAGAACCCCGTCCAGCCGACGTAGACGCTCGCATAGCCGCCGTCTCCGGGCCGAAGCCCGCTGTTGCGTCCACGACCCCTGCAGCACGAGCCCGGCGAGGCCGGCGCCAGCGACGCCCGCAGGCGCCCATGCGGGCCGCCGTTGGCGCGATGGTCCATGAGGCCCAGCCGCAGGACAGCGGCGCTGACACGAGCGTAGCGGCGATCGCGATCCCGACCCCCACGCGGAGCGTCGACGCCCTTCGGCTTCCACATCCCGTTCGAGTTCAGCGAGCGCAGGTAGACGTAGGCGAAGACGAACGCGAGGAAGAAGAACGCCGACGCGCTCGCCAGCAGTGTAGCCGGCGGAGCGAGGTTCCGCCCGAGAACCTCCGGCGGCTCGTCCTCGACGACCCGTAGGTCTGCTTCGTCCTCGTGCAGCTCTCCATCTAGTCCGGCCCTCCGCCGGGCCGGCTGGTGGCGGTGTCGGGCGGCCCGCCGTAGCCGTACGGATCGCGTCGAGCACGGGAGTGCTGTCGAAGTTTTGCACCGGCACCGGCGTGGGCATCTGCCACTCCGTCGACCGCGAGTTCCACGGGTTGGCCGCGGCCGGGACTTCTTGAAGAAGACCAGAGTTGACGAGGTTGTAGAGGAAGACCAGCATCGACGCGCCGAGCAGGAACGCCGAGACCGACGCCCAGTCGTTCAGGGCCGCAGGTTCGCGGGATAGGTGACGACGCGGCGCGGCTGGCCGAGGAACCGCCGCGAACAGCGGCATGAACGTCGAGTTGAAGAAGATGAACATCGTCCAGAAGTGGATCTTGCCGAGGCGCTCGTTCAGCTCGTAGCCGAACATCTTCGGGCCCCAGTAGTAGATCGCCGGCGAAGAAGGCGAAGACGAGGCCGCCCATGATCGTGTAGTGGAAGTGCGCCATCGAGAAGAAGCTGCCGTGCGTCGTCACGTCGCTCGGCGTGTCCGAGAGGAAGACACCCGACAGGCCGCCGAGCAGGAAGTTGAAGAACCAGGCGCAGCAGAACAGCATCGGCACCGTGAGCGGATCTGCCCGCGCCAGAGCGTCATCATCCCGCAGAGGAACGTGGAGCCGGTCGGGATCGAGATCAGCTCGGTCGAGAACATGTAGAACGGGCGCAGGTCGCCGTTCATGCCGCTGACGAACAGGTGGTGCTGCCAGACGAACCACCAGAGCAGCGCGACGCCCATCATGCCGGCGACTGCGAGCCGGTAGCCCCACAGCGGCTTGCGCGCGAACACCGGCAGCAGCTCGAGCACGATGCCGAAGCCGGGCAGCGCGAGGATGTAGACCTCCGGGTGCCCGAAGACCCAGAACAGGTTCTCGTAGAGGTAGCTACTCCCGCCGCCGCGGTGACGAAGAACGTCGTCTGCGCGCCGCGGTCGAGCGCCCCCATCGAGCGACGGCGATCAGCACCGGCGCCGCGAGCACCATCAGCGTGGCGGTCGAGAGGGCGCCCCAGACGAAGATCGGCAGCCGCGTCCAGGTGAGGCCCGGCGCGCGCATCGTCACGATCGTCGCGCACATGTTGAGGCCGAGCAGCGTGATCGAGATGCCGACGAGCGCGAAGAAGAGGATGTAGCAGTCCATCCCGGGGTTCGACTGGTTCGATGAGCGGCGCGTAGCCCGTCCAGCCGGTCGGGAAGCCGCCGAAGAAGACCGTCGTCTGCAGGATCGTGGCGGCCGACATCAGCAGCCAGAACGTCAGCGACTCGATCCGCGGGAACGCCATCCGCCGCGAGCCGATCATGAGCGGCACGAGGTAGTTCGCGAACGGGCCGAGGATGCCCGCTGTCATGATCCCCATCATCATCGTGCCGTGGATGCCGACGATGGTCAGGTACGTGCCGGCCGAGAACAGCCTCCCGCTCGGGCTCAGCAGCTGGAAGCGGATCAGCATCGCGTGCAGGCCGCCGATGAAGAAGAACAGCCCGACGCCCCACAGGTACTGGATGCCGACGACCTTGTGATCGGTGCAGAGGCTGAAGTAGCGGCCGATGCCCCCGGTCTCCTTCTCGCGCAGCGACGGCGGGAGCCGCGCAGGCGCTGGAGCGGGTAGTGGAGGAAGCCGAGGCCGATCAGGAAGCCGATCACGCCGCCGAGGTAGGCGAGGAGAGCGAGAGGTCGTTGTAGTCGATGTCCCCGAAGTAGTCGAGGCTCTCGCCGACGACGGGTGGCCCGCCGTACCAGCCGACGTACCAGCCGACGACGCCCAGCACGATTCCGCTGAGGAGGTTGTAGCCGATCAGGCGCCGCGCGCTCGTCACGCGTCGTCATCCGGCCCTCCTCTCGGGTCAGGCAAGTAGATGTGCGAGTACGGGCGGCGGACCTGGCGATCGGCGCGTACAGCGCCTGCGCCCTTCCTGCGCCCAGGAGTCGAACTCCGCTTCGGCACGACCTTGCCGTTGTTGAACATGTAGCCGTGCCAGAGCCCGCACAGCTCGGCGCAGCGGACGTGGAACGTCATCGGGCCTGTTCGTCTCCGCGTAGGCGACGTTGTCCACGCCGGGGTTCGCGTCGGCCTTGACGCCGAGCTCGACGCCCAGAAGGAGTGGATGACGTCGAGCGAGGTGACGTGGAAGACGACGTCCGTGTTCGCGGGAGCACGAGCTGGTTGCTCTCCATCCCGCCGTCAGCGACGGGTAGCGGTACGTGAACTGCCACTGCTGGCCGATCACCTGGACCTGAAGGCGTTGTGGTTGGCCGGGAAGGCGCGGGCTCGGGCCCTGGCCGCCGCCGGAGCCGGTCTGCACAGCTCGAACGTGCCGAACGCTGCGAGTGCGAGCACGATGAGGTCGTGGTCACCCAGATGAACTGGACGCGGCTGTCGCCGCGGATCGCCGGGCCGTCGGCCGTGGGCCCGGCCTTGCGGCGCCGGAACTCGGTCAGCGTGTAGACGAAGTAGACGAGGAGCAGGCAGAGAACGGCGTGATGATCGTCGTCATCACCTGGTTGTCGAACACCTGCTCGGGCCTGGGCGGTGCCGTTGCCGGGCGGGATGATCGGGCCCAGGAAGATGGCGACGAGCGGCGTCGCGATCAGGCTGAGGACGATCCACGCCGATCACGATCCGGCGGCTGTGCGGTCTGCCGCTTCGTTCGCTCGCCTCGCCTACGTCACGTCCAGGAAGCCGTCCATGTAGCCGATCGTCTGCATCGGCCCGCCGAACCGTCGATCCAGCCGGCCGCGCAGGGCACGAAGCACTGCCAGCGGTAATGGCCGGGCTTGGTGTGGAACGTGAACTGGATGGTGCGGTGCGCGTTCGACATCGCGCACGGCGCGTACTCGCACTGGTTCTTCGCGTCGTCCGCCGACCCCGGCATCGCCACGATCAGCCCGAGCTGCGGTACGGCGAACGTGTGCGACGCGTCGTCCGGGTTGATCGCGTTCAGCGTCTTGCCGTCGACCATGCACGTTCTGCCGTCGGTGCCCTGGGCCGCGCGAGGTAGTTGTTGCGCAGCGCGCTGGCGCCGTCGAAGTTGTAGATCGTCACGTGGACGTCGCGTTAGGCCGGCAGCCTCCAGACCGTCTCGCGCTTCCACTGGCCGCTCGTGTTCCGGATCAGGTAGGAGACCCAGCTCGGGTTCGTGCTGGCTTCGGGCCGACGGCGGCCTCGGTCTTGAGCGTCAGCTGGGTGGCCTTGTCGGCGCCCCGGCCAGCTTCGACTTTCACGAATAACCTGACCAGGGCCGCCGACGTAGACCGTGATCAGCGCAGCGACGAGAAGAACGGCGACGGCGATCATCGCCACCCTGGCTGTCAAGGAACTCGGAAGCCCCTCCTTTTCGCCAACCGTCACCCGTCGGTAGCTTCGTAATGACGAACCTAATTGAGAACGCGGCGTTAAAGCAACCCCTCGCTTGCCAACAGCGCCGGCCCTGCTCCATCGGGAGCCGCGGTCGTCAGCCGTCGCCAGATCGCCTACGCGGTCATCGCGGTCGTCGTGACGGCGGCCCTGACGGCGGATGCGCTGACCCTGTTCGGCGGCGGAAACGGTGCGGCCACGCCGGGCAGGCCGGCGCCACCGCTGCCGAGCGAAGTGCTGGTGCCCCCCAGGGTGACGATCGCCTCTCTCCACCGGCAGGCCTGCCGCGATCAATTTCTGGGCGAGCTGGTGCGAGCCCTGCCGGCAAGAGGCACCCGCCTTCGAGCGCCTCGCCCAGGAGCTGCGGGGCCGGGCTACGATGGTGGGCGTGGACTGGGAAGACGACCGCGATTGCCGCCCTCGCCTTCGTCAGCGAATATGGCTGGACATTCCCGAGCCTCCGTGGCTCCGGCGCGGCCAACAGGGAGAAGTACGGCGTCATTGGGCTGCCGATGACCTTCATCCTCGACCGCGATGGACGGGGTGGCGACGTACTCCGCGGGCCCCAGACGGCGAACGACATCGCGCGGGCCCTGGGGCTACGGACGGCTTGACGGGATCAGATGCGGCTGGCTCGAACCGCCCCCATCGATTGCTCGGCGGCGGCGCCACCGGCCTTGCCGTCTACACCCCCTGTTTCGGCGCCGACACGAGCTGTCAGCGTCTCGGTCGGGCTGGCCAGGCCGAGGTCGAGTTTGAAGCTGCCGATCATCGCGTGGCCGAGGCTGATCTTGGCGCCGACCGTGGTCGTGCCCGGCTTGTAGATCGAGATCCGGGCGCTTTTGAAGACTTTCGCCCTTGTTCGTCGCCAGCAGGAGCTTCGGGCTGGCCGAGTTGCGAGCCTTGGTCAGCTCGTACTGCTCTCGGCGTGGCCCGAGCCCCGCGACGAGGAGCTGCGCACGACCGTGGCACGCTGCGCGCGGCGCAGAGGTCGGTGGAGATCGTCGGATTGCCGACCAGCTTTTGCAGGTCCCGATCGTCGTCTTGCACTGGTCCTGGATCGCCGGCAGTCCCGTCGCTCCCGCCGGCCCCGGGTTGCCGGGAGGCCCGGGAGGCCCGGCCGGCCCCTGGGGGTGCGACGCTGAACGGCTTCTCCGTCCCCGGGTCGCAATTCTGCGCGGACGGGTCGATCACCCGCCAGTTCGGCGCCCGGCCTTGGGCAGGCCCGAGGCGGCGTTGATTTCGTAACAGGTGTGGATCACCCCGTTGCTGTCGGGGACGGTGGCGACCGCCAGGGCAGCGGGAACCCCGAGCACCGCTGCGACGGACAGAAGGACGAGCTTGAGGTGGCTCCCCAACCACCGTCTGACATTGCCGGTCTTTCCGAGCATGCCTGCTCCTTTTCCGAATGTCGGCAGGCGCCGATCTATACGCCTCCCGGGTCCGCGCGAAGGGCGAACGCTCAATTAGCGGCATGGGCCGGCTGATAGCTTGAAAGGCGGAATGGGCTCCCGGAAACCGCGTCGCGCGGGCATCATCGCGATCTGCCTGGCGACGTCGGCGATCGCCCTGCTCGGCTCCGGCTCGAGCGCATCGGCGGCGAGCTGCCGAGCTTCCGCGTCCTCCACAACGACCGGATCGGCGGCGCCGCGCTCCCCGCCGGGAGCTACGCGGTGTTCGCCAACACCGACGTCGGCGTCAGCTGCCCCGCTGCATCGAAGCTCTTCGCCCGCTTCCTCGAGGACTACGACGGGGTCCTGCCGCGTCCCTGGCGAGTCGTCGCCGAAGGCAGGGGCAGGGCGGGCTTCAGGCGTGGATCGGTCGTCGGCTTCTCGGTCCGCCGTAGCGGACGAGGCGGTGGCGGCGGCAACACCCCACTCGGCGCCCTCTGCCGCGACGACTACAGCGTCAACGCCAACCGGCACGTCGGCCCGCTCTTCTTCCCCCGCGGGACGTACCTGCTCTACCTCCCGCCCCGCACGAGGATCACCTGCCGCCGCGCGTCGGTCCTCTTCACTCGCTTCCTCTCGAGCCCGGGCGGCAGGGTGCCTTCGCCGTGGCGCCTGCGCAACCAGACCGCGACCTTCTTCAAGCCGCAGCACCCGACCCGGTCCGCCTTCCGCGTCGAGCCCGCCGCCGGCACTTAGGCCGGCCGCCGACTCAGCAGGCGCCCAGCCTGCGCAGGCGCCGCCGGTAGACCCTCATCGAGCTGTGCCGCCAGTCGCCGTGCGTCTGCGTGCGCAGGGACGGGACCAGCTCGTGGTGGAACGGCGAGCTGAGGCTCTCGGCGTGGCCGATCACGTCATGGACGCGGATCCCGAACCGGCAGCGCAGGTACTGGGTGAGGCGCAGCGAGGCACGCATCATCCGCGAGTTGCCGAGCGCGTCGGAGTCCGCGTAGCCGACGTGCTCTATGCCGATCGCGGTCCAGTTGAGGCCGACCGTGTGACGGCAGCGGGTGCGCAGGTTGACCAGCTGGTGGATCCGGCCCGACGAGGAGATCACGAAGTGCGCGCAGACGTTGGGCAGCTCATGCAGCTCGACGTCGGGAACGTCGGCGGCGAACGTGTTGTAGACCGCCGAGACGCTGCTCGTGGCGGCCACGTGCTCGACGATCACCCGCGGGTTGCGCAGCCTCCAGGTAGCCCGACCGTAGTGGCGCAGCGAGTAGGCCGCCATCTCCGACTTCCGTTTCGGCCCGTAGGGGATGAGCCACCTGTGGATCGGCGGCCGCGCCGCTCGGCCCGCCGCACCTCCGGCGCCCGCGGCGTCTGCTCCGACCGCGGCGCAACAGACCGCGAGGAGCAGCGCCGCCAAACCGGCGCCCACGAGGTTTCGGTGGGCACCGCCGCGACCGGCCGAGGCCGCCCCGCCCCTCAACGGTACTCCGGGTTGGGGAAGTCGAAGCTGCAGCCGGCGTCCCAGGCGGTGCGCTGGTTGCCGTGGGCGGGGATACCGCCGGCGTCCTTGAGCATCCTCGCCAGGTGCAGCATGTTCCAGGCGGCGAAGGTCGTGTTGCGGTTGGTGAAGTCGTTCTCCGGCCCACCCGAGCCCTCGTCGAGATAGGACGGGCCGGGGCCGGCCTCGCCGATCCAGCCCGAGTCCGCCTGCGGCGGGATCGTGTAGCCGAGGTGCTGGAGCGAGTAGAGGACGTTCATCGCGCAGTGCTTGACGCCGTCCTCGTTGCCGGTCACCAGGCAGCCGCCGACGCGCCCGTAGTAGGCGTACTGGCCGGCGTCGTTGAGCAGGTGCGAGTTGCCGTAGAGGCGCTCGACGATCTGGGTCGCGACCGAGGACTTCTCCCCCAGCCAGATCGGCATCCCGAGGACGAGGATGTCGGCCGCGATCACCTTCTCGAAGATCGCCGGCCACTCGTCGGCGTCCCAACCGTGCTCGGTCATGTCGGGCCAGACGCCGGTCGCGATCTCGTGGTCGACTGCGCGGATGCACTCGACCGAGACGCCGTTGCGGCGCATGATCTCCATCGAGATGTCCATCAGCCCCTGGGTGTTGGAGACCTCCGGGCTGCGCTTCAGCGTGCAGTTGACGAAGAGGGCGCTGAGGTCGGAGTAGTCCGTGTCGCTCTTCTCGCAGAGCTCGGCCTGCACGTCGGTCAGCTCGGTCACTCTCGTCTCCTCGTTCGACAGGGGTGGTGAGGAGAACCTAGTCGAACCGGCGCGGCCGGCCGACGGCCCCTCAGCGGCCGCGGGCGAAGCGCACGTAGGCGTGCCAGGCGGGCTTCGGGCGGAACCCGCGCGCGAACAGCCCCGAGCCGCCGCAGAAGTTGCAGGCGCCCGGATCGTCGTCGACCGAGAACCAGAAGACCCGGCGCAGCCTCCAGCGGCGCTGGTTGCGGCGCAGAAGCGAGAAGGCGCCCCTCAGCTGGCGCGCCTGGCCGCGCAGCCCCTTGGCGAAGGAGTCGTGGCGGGAGGGGTGCTGCGAGCTCCAGCCGAGCTCGGTGATCCAAAGCCCCTTGCGTGCGTCGCGGATGACGCCGCAGCACGCGCCGCACTTCGGCGATCTCGGGCGCGCAGCCGCCGGAAGTCGGCGGTGTACGGGTGGAGGGCGACGGCGTCGAACGGGAGCGCATGCCCTGCGTCCGCCTGTACATCAGGTCGAGGAAGTCGGTCGCCAAGTAGGCCTGCCGGGGACGCCGGCGCCAGGCGCCCTCGGCGGGCCTGGCGAACATGCCGCCCAGCACGATCGTCGCCCCGCGGTCCACCGAGCGGATCGCCCGCGCCGAGCGCTCGACCAGCCGGCCGTATTCGGCCGGGCTCGGCCGCACCACGAAGTACTTGAAGTTCTCCTCGTTCCAGATCTGCCAGGCGTGGATCGGGCGGCGCGGAACGTCGGGGCTGTCGGCCCAGAAGTCGCCGTGCGGCCCGTAGCGGGCGACGGCGGCGCGGACGAACGCCGACCAGCCCCGACCGGCCCGGCCCGCGGCCGGCAGGTGGCTCGGCGCCTGCGAGCGACCGTGGGTGCCGGGCACGTGGCCCCGCCGGCACCGCCCAGCGCGGCGCCCCGTAGAGGCAGGGCAGGACCTCGATCCCCGCCCGCGCGGCGGCGGCGATCGCGGCGTCGGTCCCCGCCCACTGGAAGGGGCCCCCGGGCTCGACTGCACGCCCGCCCAGTCGATCTGCATCCGGATGCTGTCGACGCCCCCCGCCCCAGCCGCTGCAGCTGCTCGGGGCCGAGCGGCCCCTGCGGGGCGGCGCCCCAGAAGCGGGCCGGGACGGCACCGGCCGAGGCCGGTGCGAAGAGCAGCGCCAGCAGGGCCGCCGAGGCGGCTATGCGCCCCAGTCGCCCGAGGCCGGGCAGCCGGCGACGCCCCTCTTCGTGCAGGGGAATCTGAGCCGGCCCGTCGGGTCGCGCTTGATGCGGAACTTCTGCGAGCTCGGCTCGGACCGGACGACGATCGTGTACTTGTCGGGGCCGAGGCCGTTGGTCTTCAGCGTCGGCTTCGGCGGCAGGGTCGGCTCCAGGGACCGCAGGGTGGCGGCGTCGCATTCTTCGTAGCTGCCGACGATCGTGCTCAGGCGACAGGTCTCCATCGCCACCGCCGCGGTGCCGAGGATCTGCTTGGCGCGGGCGTCCCTGGCCTTGCTGGCCTGGTTGCCGAAGGCCGGGATGGCGATCGCCGCCAGGATGGCGACGACCAGCATCACCACCAACAGCTCGATCAGCGTCAGACCGGATTCTTCCTGCGCCAGTTGCCGGGTCAATGTGGCCATCGACCCGGCCTTCCGCTCTGGCGGCCCTATCCCTCAGTTCGGGTGTCAGATCTCTAACAGTCCTAGTGGCGCTTCAGGTGAAACTTCAGCCAGCGCGACTTGCAGCGCACCTTGCCGACCCTGTCCGTGAGCCGCAGCTTGCCGTTGACCGCCTTGCCGTTGACGCTGCCCTTCATGTAGACGGTGTCGGTGGAGCCGTACTGGACGTCCTTGAAGTGGCCCTTCCTGCTGACCGGGGTCTTCAGAAAGCCGCTCTCGTCGAGTTCCAGCTTGCTGCCGTCTCGACACTTGAGCTGGGCCTTGAAGTGGAGCACGTTGAGAGCCCGGTCCGTCACCGCCAGCTTGATCCGCTGACCCTGGCTTGTGTGCCCCCGCAGCGTGTTCCTCTGCGCCGCGCCGGCGGGCCCGATCGCGACCACAGCCGCAAGGCTGCAGGCGAGGATGCCGCTCAAGATCAATCGTCTGGTCATTGCTGCCCTCCCTGAGGGTGTTTTGGACGTTACGCCCTTGCAACCGGGCCTCCGAAAAATGTCCCGAACGCCCTGTCAGGCTCCTTACAAGACGTCAGCGTCCAAGACGTCAGCGTCCTGACGGCGAGCACCCGGGAATGGGTCCGCCGCCCGCCGCCGGGTACTCGACGGGTGAACAGCGAACGTCCGAAAAGAGCCGGCGCGCCGCGATGGCAGCGACCGGCAAGGAGGCGGAAATAGATGAGAAAGCAACTGCTGCGCGGTGCTCTCGCGGTGGCCGCGGTGGCGCTGATGGCCGGCGCCGGGGTCGCCACAGCCGCGAAGCCGACTGTGGTGCGCGCCGGCAACGTGATCCTCGCCGTCAACGGCGGCGTCGGCCCGAAGAGCCTGCCGAGAAAGCGGAAGGCGCCGATCGCGCTGCGCGTCGGCGCCCGGATCAGGACCGCGAACGGGGATCAGCCGCCGGTCGCGAGGAAGGTGACGATCGACTTCGACAAGCACGGGACGATCGACGCCAGGGGCCTGCCCAGGTGCCGCCTCGGCCTGCTCGAAGTGCGCACGACCACGGACGCCAGGGCAGCCTGTCGGAAGGCGATCGTCGGCCACGGCAAGACCACCGTCCGGGTCGCGTTCCCCGAACAGGCGCCGTTCACCGCGACCGGCCCCCTGGTCGTCTTCAACGGCGGGGTCCACGGCAAGGTGACGACGATGTACGTGCACGCCTACGTCGACGTGCCGACCCCGACCGCGATAGTCACGGCGGTCAGGGTGAAGAGGATCCACAGGGGCCGCTACGGGACCAGGGCGACCGCGCGAATCCCGACGATCGCCGGGGGCGCCGGGGCGCTGACCCGGTTCGACCTGGCGATCAAGCGCCGCTTCCGGCGCCACGGCAAGAGGCAGAGCTACCTGTCGGCGCGCTGCGCCAACGGGCACCTCTTCGCCCACGGATCGATCGCCTTCGACGGGAGCACGCGGCTCGCCGGCAACGTCGTCCGGCCCTGCCGTCCACGGCGGGGCTGACGACGGCCGGCGAGCCGGGAGGGGGCGCCGCTAACGCGGCGTCACCTCCCAGATCAGAGTGTTGTCGCTGAACCTGGCCTTGCCTTCCAGCGAGGTGACTCGCTCGACCAACTGGCGGTCGGCGGCCGAGCCCTCCGCCGACCTCGATCGCGGTCGTGTGGGAGACCGAGAGCGGCAGGCCCGAGGTGCTCGCCGGGAAGAAGGCGTAGCCGCCGGCGTCGGAGAGCGGCTTGCCGCCGAGGAACAGCCGCGAGGCGACGCCGGCCGTTGCTTCCCCTGCTTTCTCCGCGTAACCGGTCGACTGGATCACGTAGGCGCCCGGGTCGAGCACCACGCTGCGCCATCCGCGCCCGTCGTTGAGGCTCGGGATCGGGTCGCTCGAGGGCGCCGTGACCGGGTCGATCAGGGCCGGGCCCTGCGCCCAGGAGAGGCAGCACACGTGCCCTGGAACGGTGCCCGAGGGATCGTCCACCGCGCCGTTGCCGTCGCTGTCCTGATCGTGGGCGCGGGGGTCGAACAGGGTCGCCGTGCCGGCGTAGTCGACCGCCGCGGCGCTCAGGTCCTCCAGGCCGAGCGAGCCGTCGTGGACGTCGGAGCCGCGCAGGGCGCCGTCGCGGACGTCGCGGGTGTTGACCTGGTTGTCGCGGATGTCACGCGTGGTCAGGCTGCCGTTGCGGACGTCCTTGGAGTTGACCTGGTTGTCCTTGATGTCGCGGGTGTTGATCGTGTTGTCACGGATCGAGCGGTTCGCGGCCGCGATTCCCGCGATCGAGAGCACGGCGACGATCGCGATCGTCAGCACGTGTGGGCGAGCTCCTCCGAGGAGCTTCCTCATCTGCACCACCTCCAGGGTGTATTTCGGGGGAGCAACCCGAAACACCCGCCGCCTGGGCTAGGGCGGAGGCGGTGTCAGCAATCAAACGGGCCCTCGGCGGGGGACGGCGGCGTCCCCTTGAGCAGCCAGGAGCCCTGCCCCTGGGCCTCGATGAGGCCACGCTCCGCGAGGCTGCCGAGCGCCATGCTGACCGTCGGGCGGCGAGCGCCGACCATCTCCGCGAGGACCGCCTGCGGCACGTTGACCTCGAGCAGGGTGCCGCCGGGCACGAGCTCCCCCCAGCGCTCCGCCAGCGCCCAGAGCAGAGCGTGCAGGCGATCCTCGATGCCGACGATGCTCATGATCGCCGACTGCAGCGCGAGCCTGCGCGAGCGGTCGATCGCCCGCCCCGCGATCGTCGCCGCGATCGCCGGCCAGCGCGAGAGGGTCGAGCCCGGCCGCAGATCGAGGACCGCGATCCGGGCGCGGTCGATCACCTGCCACTCGGCGCTGGAGAACGAGGCCGGCTCCTCCCGCCAGGGGAGCAGGCAGTCGCCGGTCGCGAGCAACTCGACGCTGCAACCCCCGTCGATACCGACGCGCCGCAGGAGCATGCCGTCGACGAGCAGGTAGCCGAAGCCGTCCCCGGCGCCCTCCATCGGCGGCTCCCAGGGCCCCGGCGCGATCGCCAGGATCGGCGCTCGCAGGCCGATCTCGGCAGCATCTCGCTGCTCCGGCCCGAGCGCCGCGCCGAGCTCAGGCTCAGCCTCGAATAGAGAGATTCGCTCCAATTTCCCCTTCCAATCTCACCGGTCACCTACCCGATCGGCCAACTTAATATCCGACCGGGTGCCGAACCGCAAAGCCGGCGACGCGGGCGGGGTGTCGGTGCCAGCGCGGGCCGGGGCCGCCGGAGGT
Organism: uncultured Solirubrobacterales bacterium; assembly: GCA_963727615.1. GTDB lineage: Bacteria > Actinomycetota > Thermoleophilia > Solirubrobacterales > 70-9 > VRUE01. The sequence continues at coordinate 100,395 of CAVSHD010000003.1, read as the reverse complement.
GTCCCAGCGCAGCCCGGCGATCACCGCGTAGGCATGGCCGCGGTTCGCGTAGACGGTTATCCAGCGGCCCGGCCCGGGAGCGCCCCAGCGCATCAACCGGCGCGAGTCCATCGCCCTGCGCAACAGGCCGCCCCCGTGCAATGCGTAGCTGACGGCGCCCGAGCAGTCGTATCCACGGTCCCGCCAGCGGCCGTGGCCACCGCCCCAGACGTACGGCTTCGAGGCGATCCGGTTGGCCGCCCTGATCGCCGCCCGCACCTGGCGCGGGGCGGCCAGGGGAGGCCGGGCGCGGCCGCGGAGCAGGAGGGCGTTCGCGCCGGCGGGGACCTCGGCCTTTTCGGGCGGCGCGGCGCCGACGCCCCCGGCGCCGGGGGCGGCCGCCGCCTCCGCGGGCCCGCCGGCGAGCGCGGCGAGGCCGAGCGCGGCCGACGCGAGCAGCGCGGCGGGACGGGACTTCATGACTGGGATGAGCACAGGCGATCCTCCTTCGTCGGCCGACGGGGTTAGCTGTCGGGCTGGCGCTGAAGGAGCCGCGCTCCCACCGCAGTGGATTCGCCCCGAAAACGTGGGTCCCCCGTTCCCGGGCGGGGCCCGGGACTAGGCATCTCTGTGCACAACTCGCGCCGCCGCCGGGCGTTTCGGTCCGGGCGGGGAGCCCGAACCCCCGAGCGTCAGCGATCTAACAGAGGGCCAGGGCGCTCAGACGGCGCCCGTGTGGGCGCGATCGAGCTCGGCGAGGAGGTCGGAGAGGTAACGGCTCATGATCTTTCCCTCCTGGGGCGGCCAGGGCGGCTCCTCGGTCAGGGTCGAGACTTCGCCGTGGCCCCCGGTCGGGCGGCCGTAGACATAGCGATTCCCCGAGCCCGTCCAGAGGACGCCGCGCAGGACCGGGTCGAACGGCTGCGGCTCGAGGTCGGCGCCCAGCGCGGCGGCGATCGATTCCGCGACCACGTCGGCCTGCTGGCAGGCGATGCCACCCTGCTTGATCGGGAAGGTCGTGTTGTCGCCCGCCGCGTAGACGCCGTCGAGGCCGGGGATGCGGCAGTGATCGTCGGTCGGGATGAAGCCTTCGCTGTCGTGCGGGATGCCGCCGAAGCGCCGGCCCTCGAGCCGGGGCAGGCTGATCACTCCGTCGGCCTCGATGGGGCTGCCCGGAGCGACGGTGAGCACGCCCCGGCGGCGGTCGAAGGAAACCGGGTGCGTCGCGGGGACGACCTCGATCTCGCGCTCGGCCAGCAGCTCCGCGACGGCGTCGCTGGCGCCGCGGCCGAAGATGCGGAGCGGCGCTTCCTCGGGGGTGACGATCGTCAGGCGGGTGCGCCGGCCCAGCATCGCTTCTCCGGCCTGGCGGGCGTGGGCGAGGAGCGCCAGCTCGTACAGCGGCAGGCTCCACGAGCGGGTCGCCGGCATCGCGAAGACCAGGTGGCGCAGCCGCCCCGAGCCGAGCCCGCGGACGACGGCCTCGGCGTCGAACTCGTCCGAGAGCCCCCAGAACGTCGCCGCGCCGGGAACCGACCAGAGGTGCTTGACGCCGGAGGCGATGACCAGGTGGTCGAAACCGACCCGCTCGCCGTCCGGCGTCGTGGCGGACCCGGCCTCGGCGTCGACGGTGGCGAGGCTGGACCAGCGATAGGCCGCCCCGCACGCCGCGGCCGCCTCGCCGAGGTCGTAGCGCAGGACCTGGGAGGCCCCGTAGGGCTCGCCGACCGAGAAGGGTCGGTAGAGGAAGTCGCGCCGCGGGGCGCAGATCTCGACCTCGGCGAGCTCCCCGGCGAGGTCCTGCAGCGCCCGTGCCGCCTCGAGCCCGGCGACGCCCCCGCCGGCGATCAACACGCGCTCTCTCATCGTCTCTCCTTCTCGAAAGCTCGCCCGTTCATTCCAGTCCGAGTCTCGCGCGGCGAGCCGCCAGCCCCATCCGCAGTGTCCCCTCTATTCGCCTACGGGTTTCTGCGGATGCCCACCTCGCGGCGGCGACCTAGATTCGTTCGCGTGACCGATTTCCGCGACCACGGTCGAGCATGAGGCTCCTGGTCGGCCTCGACGGCAAGCAGGGCGGCTTCGACGCCCTGGCGCTCGCCGCCGCCCTGGCGGGCGCGGCCGGGGGCTCGGTCACGGCGGTCACGGTCCTCTACAGAGGCCCCCTCCCGGTCGAGTACGCGCTGCTCGAGGACCCGGAGGCGGCCGAGGCGGCGCCGCTGTTCGAGCAGGCACGCGAGGTCCTCGGCGAGATCCCCTTCGACGGGCGCGCCTACGGCGGCGGCTCGCCGGCGGGCATCCTGACCAGGCTCGCCGAAGATGAGGGCTTCGACGCCGTGGTCGTCGGCTCGCCCCACCGCGGCCCGCTCGGCAGGGTGCTGATCGGCAACGTCGCCGGCAGCCTCCTCAACGGCGCCCCCTGCGACGTCTTCGTCGCCCCCAAGGGCTACGCCGAGCGCGAGCCGGCCCGGTTCGCGACGATCGCCGTCGGCTATGACGGCACACCGGAAGCGAAGGCGGCGCTGCGTCGCGCCGAAGAGCTCGGCGGCCTCTCCAGCGCCACGATCGAGATCCTCACGGTCGTCACCCCGCCGGTCGCGGTGCCCGTCCCGGGCGGCGGCTACGCACCACAGGCCCCGGCTGAGCCGGAGTCGGTGATCAACGAGGCGGTCAACGCCGTCGACCCGCGGCTCGGGGCCATCGGACGCCGCCTCGACGGGCCGCCCGCCGAGCAGATCGCCGAGGCCTGCGCCGAGGGCGTCGACCTGCTGGTCACGGGCTCCCGCGGATACGGGCCCCTGACCAGGGTGCTGCTCGGCTCGGTCTCGAAGAAGCTGATCGGCGACGCTCCCTGCCCGGTCCTGGTTGTGCCGCGGCCATGATCGCCGTCGACCAGGCCGTGATTCGCCTGCAGGACCTGCGCCGGACCGACGTCGACGCCGTCGGCGGCAAGGGCGCAAATCTCGGCGAGCTGATCTCGGCCGGCTTCCCCGTCCCTCCCGGGTTCGCGATAAGCGCCTCCGCCTACGCCGAGTTTTGCGACGGGGAAGGCCTGCGGGCTCGGATCGGCGAGCGGCTCGCCGACCTCGACGTGAACGACACCGACGGGCTCGAGCGGGCGGCGGCGGACGTGCGGCGGACGATCGAGTCCGAGCCGCTCCCGGGCTGGCTCGAAGAGGCGATCCGCGACGCCTATCGAGCGCTCGGCGAGGGCGGTGACGGGCTTCCGGTCGCCGTCCGCTCCTCGGCGACCGCCGAGGACACCGCGTCCGCCTCCTTTGCCGGCATGAACGAGACCCTGCTCAACGTGCGCGGCTCGGATTCGCTGCTGCGCGCGGTGCGCAAATGCTGGTCCTCGCTGTTCGGCGCCCGCACCATCTACTACCGGGCCCGCAAGGGATTCCCCCAGGCGGAGATGGACATCGCCATCGTCGTCCAGCGTCAGATCGATTCCGAGCGCGCCGGCGTGATGTTCACGATCGACCCCTCGACCGGCGCCACCGACCGACTCGTGATCGAGGGCGCATTCGGCCTCGGCGAGTCGGTCGTCTCCGGCGCGGTCTCCCCCGATCGCTACGTCGTCGAGAAGGCCGGGATGCGCATCGAGAAGCGCGAAGTCCATCGCAAGGAGCTGGCCGTGCTCTCCGAGGCCGGGGGCGGGATATCGACCCGCGCCCTCGGCGCCGAGGAGGCCGAGCGCCCGGCCCTCACCGACTCCGAGGTCCTCCGCATCGCCGAGCTGGGGGCGCGAATCGAACGCCACTACCGCTCCCCCCAGGACACGGAGTGGGCGATCGACGCCGGCGGGTCGGTCTGGATGCTTCAGTCCCGCCCCGTGACCAGCGCCGGAGGAGACGGTGGCCGCGCCAGCGCGGGCGAGGCCGGCAGGGAGCTGGCCAGGGGCCTGGGCGCCGCCCCCGGCGTCGCCGCCGGCCGGGTGCGGGTGATCCGCTCCCGCGACGACGCCTCAGAGCTCGATGAGGGCGAGATCCTCGTCACCAGGATGACCGCCCCCGACTGGGTGCCGCTGATGCGTCGCGCGGCGGCGATCGTCACCGACTCCGGCGGCATGACCTGCCACGCGGCGATCGTCTCCCGCGAGCTCGGGATTCCCTGTGTGGTCGGCACCGGAGACGGCACCGACGAGCTCACCGACGGCGAGCGGGTCACAGTCGATGCCGGCCACGGAGTCGTCACCGAGGGAGACACGGCGGCGGCGGCGACCGCTTCCCTGCCGGTGGAAGAGGAGGTCGCCGCGCCCTCGGGCCCGCTCCGCACGAAGCTGCTGGTCAACCTCTCCGAGCCCTCCCAGCTCGAGCGGGTCAGGGACCTCGACGTCGACGGCGTCGGCCTCCTGCGCGCCGAGCTGATGGTGATCGAGGCGCTCGACGGCGAGCACCCTCGGGCTCTGCTCGAGCGCGGCGAGGGCGGGCGCTTCGTCGACGGCATGGCCGCGTCGCTGACCGGCTTCGCGGCGGCCTTCGACCCGCGCCCGATCACCTACCGCACGATCGACTTCCGCACCAACGAGTTCCGCGGCCTGCGCGACGGCGAGCGCTTCGAGCCCGAGGAGGCGAACCCGATGATCGGCTACCGGGGAGCGCTGCGCTACATGCGGGAGCCGGACCTCCTGGCCCTCGAGCTGGAGGCCGTCGAGCGGGTCTGGGCGGCGGGCCACGAGAACATCCACCTGATGCTGCCCTTCGTCCGCACGCCGCGCGAAGTCGCCTTCTGCCGCGGCGAGGTCGAGCGCGCGGGCCTGCTCTCGAGGCCGGGCTTCGAGCTCTGGGTGATGGCCGAGGTCCCCTCCGTCCTCTTCCACCTTCCCCGCTACGCGGAGCTCGGCGTCGCCGGCATCTCGATCGGCTCCAACGACCTCACCCAGCTCGTGCTCGGCGCCGACCGTGACTCCGAGCTGGTGGCCGAGGTCTTCGACGAGCGCGATGCCGCCGTCACCGAGTACGTCCGGGAGCTGATCGCCCGGGCCGGAGAGCTGGGCCTGCAGACTTCGATCTGTGGCCAGGCGCCCTCGGTGTATCCCGAGTACGCGGAGCTGCTGGTCGGCGCCGGGATCGACGCGATCTCGGTCAACATCGACGCCGTCGACAGGGCGCGACGACTGATCGCGGAAGCCGAGGCCGGGAGCGAGAGCCGCCAGGCGAGAGAGCGCGGGGAAGCGCTGAGGGGCGCTGGATGATCGGCCCCTCCGGGCCGATCGCCTAAGGTCGGTCCGTGCTCTACCTGAGCCACCCGTCCAGCCTCGAGCACGACCCGTCGGCGCGCATGCCCGGCCATCCGGACACGCCGGAGCGGCTGCGCGCGATCGAGCGGGCCCTCGCCGAGCGGGACTGGCTCGGCTGGGAGAGAGCCGAGGCGCCGGCCGCGCGGGAGCGCGAGCTCGAGCTCGTCCACGAGCCGCGCCACGTGGAGGCGGTCCGCGACCTCTGCCAGGCGGGGGGCGGGGCGATCGACGCCGACACCGTCGTCGGCAAGCCCTCCTACCGGGCCGCCCTGCACGCGGCCGGGGGCGCCTGCGCGATGGCGCGAGCGCTGCTCGGCGGCGAGCATCGGGCCGCCTTCAGCGCCGCCAGGCCACCGGGGCACCACGCTGAGCCGGGGCGGGCGATGGGCTTCTGCCTCTTCGACAACGTCGCAATCGCCGCCGAGCTGGCCCTCCGCGAGCTCGGCGCCGAACGGGTCCTGATCCTCGACTGGGACGTCCACCACGGCAACGGCACCGCGGAGGCGTTCCGGCACAGGTCCGACGTCCTCTACGTCAGCATCCACCAGGAGGGGATCTATCCGGGGACGGGCGCGGCCGACGACCTCGGCTCGGGAGAGGGCGAGGGCGACACGATCAACCTTCCGGTCCCGGCCGGCTCGGGCGAGGACCTGTACGTGGCGCTGCTCGACCAGGTCGTCGCCCCGATCGCGGCCTCCTTCTCTCCCGACCTCGTGCTCGTCTCTGCGGGGTACGACGCCCACCGAGCGGACCCGCTCGCCGAGTGCCGGCTGGAGGCCGGGTCCTTCGGGCGGCTGGCCGCCCTCGCCCTCGAGATGGCCGAGCGGGCCGGGGCCCCGGTCGGCGCCGTCCTCGAGGGCGGCTATCACCCGCCGGCGCTGGCCGAATCGGTCGCCGAGTCGCTGCTGGCGCTGGGCGGCGGCATCGAGGCGGGGCGGGCCGACCCCGAGGCGCTGCGCGACTACCGGCTCCCGGCGGCCCTCGCGGGCCACTGGAGGCTCTGAGACCGATGGCGCGCCCGACCTTCGTCCCGATCCCGCCCCACCCACTGGAGCGCTTCCGACCCCTGCTCGGAGACCGCTACCCGAGGGTCGAGGAGGCGGTCGGAAACGCCCGGCGCGAGTTCGGCGGGCGGGTGATCTGGCACCTCAGCTCGACGATGCGCGGTGGCGGCGTCGCGGAGATGCTGGGAACCCTGCTTCCCTACGTCCGGGCCGCCGGAATCGACACCCGCTGGGTGGTCCTGCGCGAGCCACCCGAGTTCTTCGAGCTGACAAAGCGCATCCACAACAACCTGCACGGCGACCCCGGCGACGGCGGCCCGCTCGGCGACGAGCAGCGGGCCCTCTACGAGGAGACGCTGACGCGAAGCGCGCGGCACCTGGCCGGCCTCGTCAAGGCCGGCGACATCGTCTTCCTCCACGACCCCCAGACCGCCGGCCTCGTCGAGACCGCGAGGGCGGCGGGGGCGACCGTCGTCTGGCGCTGCCACGTCGGCGTCGACCGCCCGGACCGGATCGTCCGCGGGGCCTGGGACTTCCTCGCTCCCCACGTCAAAGGCGCCGACGCCGTCGTCTTCTCCCGGGACGCCTACGTCTGGGACGGCCTCGACCGCGAGCGCTGCTGGGTGATGGCGCCCAGCATCGACCCCTTCTCGCCCAAGAACCAGGAGCTCGACGATGGGACCGAGATGGAGATCCTCGCCGCGATCGGCCTCGGGACCGCCTCGGGCGGGCCGGCGCCGACCTTCACCTGCGCCGACGGCACGCCCGGCCGGGTCGAGCGGCGGGCCGAGGTCATGCAGGAGGCGCCGCTGCCCTCCGAGGCACGGATGGTCGCCCAGGTCTCGCGCTGGGACAGGCTCAAGGACCATGAGGGCCTGCTCGAGTGCTTCCGGCGCCACGACATCGACGAGGCTCTGCATCTGGTGCTCGCGGGGCCGGCCACCGGCGCCGTCGCCGACGACCCCGAAGGAGCCGCCGTCTGGCACGAGGTCGGCAGGAGCTGGAGCGGCCTGCCCGTCGAGGTCCGGCGGCGGATCCACCTCGCCAGCCTGCCGATGGAGGACGGCGACGAAAACGCGGCGATGGTCAATGCCCTCCAGCGGCGGGCGGAGATCGTCGTCCAGAAGAGCCTTGCCGAGGGGTTCGGGCTGACCGTCGCCGAGGCGATGTGGAAGCGCAAGCCGGTGATCGGCTCGCGGGTCGGGGGGATCCAGGACCAGATCGTCGACGGCAGCAGCGGGATCCTGGTCGACCCCACGGACCTCGGCCAGGTCGCCGCCGCGATCGGCTCACTCGCCTCCGACCCGGAGCTGGCCGCCGCGATCGGCGGCCGCGCCCACGAGCGCGTCCTCGACCGATACCTCGCCTCGGGCAGGTTGATCGAGTACGTCGAACTGCTCACCGCCATCGATCCTCGCGGCGAGGGTCAGTCGCCGAGCAGCCCCCGCTCCAGCGCATAACGGGTCAGCTCCGGCCGGCTGCCGAGCCCGAGCTTCTGCTGGACGTGCGAGCGGTGGGTCTCGACCGTCCGCACGCTGAGACCGAGCTGCTCGGAGATTTCCCGGTTCGTGTGCCCGAGCGCCATCAATCGCAGGACCTCGGCCTCGCGCGGGGAGAGCACCGCCGCCGACGGGGGGCCCTCGGCGCGGAGCGTCGCCGCGACCGCGGGCGCAACGTAGTCCCGACCGCCGGCCGCCGCGCGCACCGCCTCGATCAGCTCGACGTGGGCCGCATCCTTGAAGAGGTAGGCGCGCGCGCCGTCCTCGATCGCCCGCCGCGCGAGGGTCGGCTCCCGCTCCATGGTCAGCAGGACGATCTCGGTCTCCGGGGCCGCCGCGCGCAGATCCGCAACCGCCTCGGTCGCCAACCCGTCGGGCATCTTGACGTCGAGGACGAGGACGTCGGGCCGGGCGGACTCGACCAGGCTGCGGGCCGCGGCGATATCGCCGGCCTCGCCGACGACGCGCAGGTCCGGCTTGCCCTCGAGCAGCGAGCGAAGCGCCGCGCGAACGAGCTCGTGATCGTCGGCAAGGACGATCGTCGTCGGCTCGGGCCCGCTCTCCACAGGGTCGGACATGACCCGAGCGTAATGGCTGGGACGACGTTCCTCGTCGTGGCGGGCACGGGTGCCGCGGCCGGCACCGGTCGAGCCGTCCTGGCAGACTGGGCCGGAGGAGCCGGTGGCCGCAGAACGAGAGACAAGCGTCGTGCTCGCCGACGACCACAATGTGATTCGGGCCGGCCTGCGCTCGATGCTGGAAGCGGAGCGGGGATTGCGGGTGATCGGCGAGGCCGCGGATGCAGCGGCGGCGAGGCGGATCGCCATCGATCGCCGGCCCGACGTCCTCGTCCTCGACCTCCGCATGCCGGGCGCCGACCCGCTCGCCGACGTCCGCCGGCTGCGCGAGGCCCTGCCGGCGACGGCCGTGATCTTCCTCACGATGGATAGCGACCCGCGCCGGGCGCGCGACCTGCTGCGGGCAGGCGCCGCGGGCTACGTGCTCAAGCAGGCCGCCGACCGCAAGCTCGTCGAGGCGATCCGGGCCGCCTCGGCCGGCGGCTCCTACATCGACCCCGAGCTCGGCGGCGAGCTCGCCCGGCTCGAGGCGGACCCGCTCGACTCGCTGGGCGAGCGCGACCGCGAGCTGCTCAGGCTGCTCGCCCTCGGGCACACGAACCGCGAGATCGGGGAGCGCCTCTACCTCAGCGTGCGCGCGATCGAGGTCAACCGAGCGAAGCTGCTCGAGAAGCTGGGGATCGAGTCGCGGCCGGAGCTGGTCCGCTTCGCGATCGACAACGGCGTGATCGACGTCGACGCCGCCGGCGGCGACTGAGCTCAACCGGCGGCGACCGGCACGCGGGCGACGATTCTCGTCCCCCCCTGCGGCCACGAGTGGATCTCGAGGTCGCCGCCGAGGAGCTCGATTCGCTCGTTCATGCCGAGCAGCCCGTGCCCTGACGCGACCGCCTCGGGGTCGAAGCCCCGGCCGTCGTCCTCGATCTCGATCCGCACCTCGTCCCCCGCCGAGCGCACCGTGACCTTGGCCCGCGTCGCGCAAGCGTGCTTGAGGACGTTGTTGAGGCCCTCCTGCGCGAGGCGGTACACGACCCGCTCCTCTTCGCCCCCGAGCGGCCCGTCGAGCTCGGTCTCGGTCTCGACGCCGATCGCGCCGCGCTCCGCGAACTCGACGGCCATCGCCTCGAGCGCGCCGGAGAGGCCGAGGTGCTCGAGCTTCGCCGGTCGCAGGTCGTTGATCAGGCGGCTCAGCTCGTTGATCTGGCCCTCGAGGCCGTCGACCGCGAGCCGGGCGGCCGCCTCGATCCTCTCGGCCCGGCCCTCCCCCTCGCCCTGCAGCGAGGCCGCCAGGGAGATACGCAGCGCGGCGAGGCCCTGGAGGGCCTCGTCGTGAAGCTCCTGGGCCCAACGGTGGCGCTCGCGCTCGCTGATCTCGACCTGCTGCTGGAACCGCTCCGCTTCGACCCCCTGGGCGGTCGCGACCGCGGTCGCCGCGCTCGAGGCGAAGGCCTGGAGGAGGCGGAGGCCCTCCTCGTCGAAGTCGGCGCCGGATTCCCGGTCAAGCGCCACCAGCGCCCCCACCGCACGATCCCTGAACAGCAGGGGCACGATCAGGGCCGCCCGCGCCCCGAGCCTCTCGCGCAGGTGCGCCTCCGACGGCGGCGAGCCCGGCTTCAGGTGCTGGGCGACGCGGTCCTGCATCGCCGCCTGGAAGACCTCGTCGTCGGCCGGGATCGTCAGCTGCCCGACCTCCTCGCCGACCTCGCCGGCCCTGGCGGCGACCGTCAGCCGGCCCGTGCGACGCAGGAGGACGAGCAGCGCTCGGGCGTCGACGAGCGCCCGAGCGCGCTTGACGATCAGGTCGAGGACTCTGGCGACGTCGGTCTCGCCGCCGACGGTGCGCGAGATCTCGACCGAGGTCTCCGCCCGGCGCAGCGCCTGCTCGACTTCGGCCTCGCGCTCGCTGAGGCTGGTGTAGAGGCGAGCGTTCTCGATCGCGATCCCGGCCCAGGTCGCGAGCGTCACCGCCGCCTTCTCGTCGTACTCGTCGAACTCGACGGCGCCGCGCTTCTCCGTCATGTAGAGATTGCCGTAGGCCTCGCCGCGGACGACGATCGGGACGCCGAGAAACGAGTGCATCGGCGGATGCGCGGGCGGGAACCCGTAGGCGTGGGGATGCACTTCGACGTCGCGCAGGCGCAGCGGCGCCGGGTTGGCGATCAGCTCGCCGAGAACCCCCCGCCCGTGCGGAAGGTCGCCGATCGAGCGCCGGGTCTCCTCGCCGATCCCGAGGTGGATGAAGCGCTCCAGCTCGCGTCCCTCTCGGTCCAACACCCCAAGGGCCGCGTACTCGGAGTCGGTCAGTTCGCGGGCCGCCTCGACCACCGAGCGCAGCACCGACTCGAGGTCGAGGTCGGAGAGCAGCGTCGTGCCGACGTCGATGAGGCGCCGGAAGCGCTCCTCCCCAATTCCGTCTTCATTCGAGGAAGGTGAGCTCATCACCGCGAATATGACCCCCGGGAGGCCGTCTCGCTACCGGCCTTCCAGCACCGAGAGCACGTTTCCGGCCGGGTCGGCGAACCAGGCGATGTTCGGCCCCGGCCCACGGGCGATTCCCTTCTCGTCCTGCTCGATGCCCTCGTAGCGCTCGAAGGCCACCCCGCGTGCGGCGAGGCCGTCGACCGCGGCGTCGATGTCGTCGACCGGGAAGTTGAGGATCGTGTAGCCGGCCGGCTCGAAGCCGGGCTTGGCGTAGACCAGGGTGTCCCGGCCGCCGGCGAGGTGGATCGTCATCAGCCCGGGCCCGCCGTCGACGACCTCGACGTCGAGGCCGAGCGTCGCGCCGTAGAACTCCTCGGCGGGCGCGAGGTCGTCGACGGCAAAGCCGCTGAATGCCTTCGAGTCGCTGAGCACAGCGTCTCCTCTCTTCGTAGTTGACCACCCAACCCTAAGCGCTAAGGTCCCTGCCGCCGAACGGTTCGGTTTCTCTACGAAAGGAGCTGGTTTGAACGAGGAGACGAACGTGATGGGCCCGGTCGACTACGTGATCGTCGAGTGGCCCGGGCGCCAGCCCAGCGGCGAGGCGGCCCCGCACCTGATCGACCTCGTCGACCGTGGCCTGATCCGGATCATCGACCTGGCCTTCATCGCCAAGGGCGAGGACGGCTCGGTCGCCCGCCTGGAGATCGCCGACCTCGGCGACGAGGTCGCCGCCTTCGCCGAGTTCGACGGCGCCTCCACCGGCCTGCTGACCGACGCCGACGCCGACGAGGCCGCCAACGCCCTCGAGCCGGGGACCTCGGCGGCGCTGCTCGTCTACGAGAATCGCTGGGCTGCACCCTTTGCGGCCGCCGTGCGCAGCTCCGGAGGGGAGCTCGTCGCCTCCGGCCGAATACCCGCCCAGGACCTGATCGACGCCCTCGACGCCGTCGAGGCGGACTGAGGAGAGAGGAAGACATGCCAGGACTACTTCGAGGAGTCGCGCGAACCGCTGTCATCGCCGGGACCGCGACCGCGGTCAGCAATCGCGTCTCGCGCCGCCAGGGCGAGCGCTGGGCGGCGCAGGAGGAACCCCAGCAGGCTCAGACCGCTCCCGCGGCGCCGCCGGCCCCCGCCGGCGGGGGCGATGGCTCGGTGATCGACCAGCTCAAGGAGCTCGGCGAGCTGAAAAGCCAGGGCATCCTCACCGAGGAGGAGTTCGCCGCCCAGAAGGCCAAGCTACTCGGCTGAGAGCTCGGGGATGTAGCGCTCGAGGTGCGCGGCGATCGTTTCGCGCACCCACCGCTGGGTCTCCGGGTCGGCCATCCGGTAGCGGCCGAGCAGCATCCTCTGGTCGTCCAGGGGCAGCCCGGCGATCTCCCAACTGACCGCGAGCCGCTCGAAGAGCAGCTCCGAGCGGCGGCGCCATGAGTCCTCCTGCGACGTCGCCGCCGTCGCCGGGCCCTCTTCGACCTTGGCGATCGTGGCCGCGCTCAGGGTCTCTCGCAGGATCAGCCTGCTGCCCTCGGGGTCGACGTACTCGACGGTCGCCGGCTTCTCCCGCGGCCTGCGCTTCTTGCGGCGCTTGGCCATCTCAGCGGACCCCCACCCGCATCAGTCCCCCTCGATTCCCGGCCGGCGCCGGGCCCGCTTGCGCTCCCCCGCCCGCCGCTTGCCCTCGAGGCGGCGCTCCCGCGCGGCACGAGTCGGCCGGGTCGGCCGCCTCCGGCGGGGAACGACGAGCGCGGCGGCGATCTTCTCCGCCAGCCGCCGCAGCGCCAGCTCGCGGTTGCGCGCCTGGCTGCGCTCGTCCTGGGCGACGGCGGTCACGGTCGGCCCCAGCTTGTCCAGGAGGAGCGCCCGCTGGGACTCGCTCAACGAGCGCGAGGACTCGATGGAGAAGAGGCCTCGACGCGCGAGGCGGTCACGTTCGGCATGCTGCCCACCCGGCCCCGAGGAGCGGCTGGCGCGAAGCTCGACCTCGCCAAGCGGCAGCGAGAGGCGCTCGTCGATTCTCAGTCGTTCGGGTATCGCGAATCGATCTCCGCGGCCAGCTCGAAGTCGCTGCCGGTCAGGCCGCCCTCGGAATGGGTGGAGATGCTGACGGTGACCTTGTCCCATGAGATCTCGAGATCGGGATGGTGGCCCATGTCCTCGGCCGGCCCGACGATCTCGGCGACGAAGTTGGTCGAGCCGAGGAAGTCGCCGCACTCGTAGGTCCTGCGGATCGCCGCCCCGTCCCGCTTCCACCCTGGCAGCGTCGCCAGCCGCTCCTCGATATCCGCTTCGCTCAGCAGCGCCATCGCGACCATGCTGACAGACGATGAGGACCCGCCGCATGCGTGCCCCCGCCTCGATTCGCGGCGCCGCTGTCAGGGCGTGAGGACGATCTTCAGCGCTTCGCGGTTGTCATAGCCCCGTAGGCCTCGGCGGCGTCGTCGAGTTCATGTGGTGGGTGACGAGCGGCACCGGGTCGAGCCTGCCGGCCTCGATCAGGTCCATCACCCGGTCGACGTGGGCGATCACGTTGGCGAGCCCGAGGCGCAGCTGCAGGCCCTTGAGCCAGGCGAGCCCGAGCGGGACCTCCCCCTTGCCGGCGTAGGCGCCGATCCCGGAGACGGTGCCGGCGTCGCGACAGAGGCTGATCGCGATCGCCAGCGGCGCCGGGGTCGCCGACCGCGTCGACGACGACGTCGACGCCCCGCCCCTCGGTTGCCGCGCGCACGACCTTCTTCGGCTCCTCCTCGGTGAGGTGGATCGGAGTCGCGCCGAACGAGGAGGCCATCTCGAGGCGCGCCTCGACCGAGTCGATCGCGAAGACCTCGACGGCGCCGCCGGCCAGGGCGGCCTGCATCGCGCAGAGCCCGACCGGGCCGAGGCCGAGGACGGCGACCTTGTCCCCGGAGCGCATCCCGGCGTGGGCGACGGCGTGATAGCCGGTCCCCATCACGTCACCGGCGAAGAGCGCCGCCTCGTCGGACATCCCCTCCGGGACGCGGCGCAGGGTGAGGTTGGCCCGCGGCACCAGCAGCAGCTCCGCCTGCGCGCCCTGGAGGTCGCCCAGGTGCGACCCGTGGCCGAAGGTGCGCTGCCGCTCGCAGCGGTGGTAATCGCCGCGCACGCAGGCGGGACAGGTCCCGCAGGCGGTGTGGAAGCAGCCGAGCACCCGATCGCCGACGGCGACGCGCTCGACGCCGTCGCCCACCGCGAGCACCGTCCCGACGTACTCGTGGCCGATCGTGAATCCCTGCTCGACCGGCACCCGTCCGTGGTAGATGTGGAGGTCGGACCCGCAGATCCCGCTCGCCTCGACGCGGATCAGGGCCTCGTCGGCGGCCCCGACCTCTGGGTCGGGCTTCTCCTCGACCCGAACCTCGTTCGGGGCCTGAAAGGTGACGGCTCGCATCGGCGGGAACCGTATCGGCCCGCCGGCGTCGGGCTCAGCTCGGGACCGAGGAGCCGACCGGAGTCTTCTCCTCGTTTTCGATCTGGAAGCGATCGGAGCTGCGGTCGGGGCTGGCGGTGACCGCGATCCGCGACTCGAGCGAGAGCTCCTTCTCGAAGTCGGAGGAGTCGACGTGCTGGAAGGAGACGTCGTCGCCTTCGACCAGCTCGATGAAGACCTCGACGAACTCGGCGTCGAGCTGCTTGCCGGCGACGCGGCGCAGCTCGACGATCGCGTCGTGCGAGGACATCGGCGTGCGGTAGGAATCGCGCGCCGTCATCACGTCGTAGGTGTCGGAGACGGAGATGATCCGCGAGAGCTTCGGGATCTCCTCCCCCTTCAGCCCGCGGGGATAGCCTTTCCCGTCGATCCGCTCGTGGTGGGCGAGGATGATGTCGGCGACCGGCCCGTAGCCGTCGAGCGAGGAGACGACCCTGGCGCCCTGCTGCGGGTGGCGCTTGATCAGCATCCAGTCCTCGTCGGTGAGCGGCACGTTTGCCTTGAGGATCCGGTCGGGGAGGATGAACTTGCCGATGTCGTGAAGCAGGGCCGAGATGTGGACGAGCTCCTCTTCCTCTTTCGAGAGGCCGGCGCGCTGGGCGATCGCCCGCGAGTAGCGCGCGACCGCGGCCGAGTGCCGGGCCGTCATCTGGTCCCTGAGGTCGAGGGTGCGGAGCAGGGCGCTCAACATGCCGACCTGGAAGCTGGCGAGCTGCTTACCGCGCACCTCGAGCTCGCGGGCCCGCTCCTGGGACTGGAGCAGCGCGCCGAGCAGGTACTGGAAGGTGACGAGGACGATGCCGAAGAGGGCGACCCCGGCGAGGCCGATCTGGACGTAGAGGAAGGCCACCCCGACCGCGAGCAGGCCCGCCGTCAGCTCCGAGGGAAGCAGGGGGATGAGGACCGAGCGCAGGCTCTCCAGGAAGGAGCTGCGATCGATGTAGTAGGAGTAGGCGCCGATCATCAGGAAGTTCATCGCCAGCCCGGCGACGAAGGCGCCGAAGACGAGGACGTAGAAGGTGACCTCGGACGTCGTTATCCCGGTGATGGAGATCACTTCTTGGAAGCTGATCCCGACCAGCAGGGGAAAGGCGATGAAGGTCCCGAGGTTGACCAGGAAGTCGTCGAGCTTGCTGCGATAGCGAAGCCAGCCGACGAGCATCGAGAGCACGCCGATGAGCGCGCCCGGGGTGCCGCCCAGGAAGACCATCGCGGGGACCATGGCCAGGTATGTGCCGGAGATCTTCAGCTTCGACTCGGTCTCGACCGACATGATCTCGCTGAAGACCGAGAAGGCGAGCAGGGTCCCGAACAGGGCCATTTCCCAGTTCGCGTCGGGCGCCTTCCAGATCGCCGCGGCCGCGGCGGCGACGACACCCACCGCGACGATCGCGGTGCTCAGCGGTGTGGGGCGGTTGTGATCCTGTTCCATGATCGGGATCGGGAGTTGCCGATCGCCGGCATGTGGCCCCGGCCTCCGAGGGGAACCTTCCCCCGGGAGCCTCCGGTTCCTGCTCCGGATCCTGCGCCCGGAATCCCGCGCGGCGATTTGGGTGACCCCTGACGGTAGAGGGTCCCCGGGTGCCCGGCAACCGATCTAGACCACTTGGCCAGTGGATTGCAATTGACGCAAAGTGCAGGCCTCTGCCCCGGAACGATGAAGGGCGCCGTGTCGGCGCCCTTCAAAGAACTTCTGAAAACTTCCTATCTATCGATGCCAAACCATGTTCAAAGCCCTTTCGGAGTTGAAGCCCTTTACTGGTCTCTCGCACAAGCTCTCGGCGAGAACTTCTCAATTGCCTGGGAAGGTTGTAGCACAACTTGGCGGAAACCTATGCAACTGCAATGAAACTTGTGCATAAACGTCCGGGATTAGCAGGGCAAAAGTGAGTAGGCCACGCCTAAAAGGGCCCCTGAGGCGCCCCGCGTTCCGCCGCCTGGCCGCCTCCTACGCGATCAACGAGATGGGCGACTGGCTCGGCCTCGTCGCCCTTTCGGTGCTGGTCTTCGAGCTGACCGAAAGCGCCCTCGCCACGACGCTGCTCTTCCTTGGCAACGGATTCCTGCCGGCGCTGCTTGCCCCGCTCTTCGTCGCCCGGCTGGAGCGGCCGCCACCGCGCTTCGTGCTGCCGACGCTCTACGCCGCCGAGGCCGCGGTCTTCCTCGTGCTCGCGCTGGTCGCCGAGAGCTTCTCGCTGGCGGCCGTGGTCGCCCTCGCTGCCGTCGACGGCGCCCTGGCGCTGACGGCGAAAACCCTCACCCGCGCGGTCACCGCGGCGATGCTCGCGCCACACGACGAGCTGCGGGCGGGCAACGCGATCCTCAACGTGGCCTTCACCGCCGGCGCCGCGGTCGGCCCGGTCATCGCCGGCGCCGCGGTCGCCGCCCTCGGCGTGCAGTCGGCGCTCCTGCTGGACGCCTTCTCCTTCTACGCGATCGCCTGGATCGTCCTCAGCGCCCGCCCCATGCCCGGGGTGGAGTCCGAGCCAGGCCGGCTGCGGGACCAGATCCGGAGCGGTGCCTCCTACATCAAGGGCCACTCGATCCTCGGGCGGCTGATGTCCGCCCAGGCGGTCGCGCTCGTCTTCTTCACCCTCGTCGTCCCGGTCGAGGTCGTCTATGCCAAGCAGACCCTGGGCGCCAGCGATGCGGGCTACGGCCTGCTGCTGGCCAGCTGGGGCACGGGGATGGTCATCGGCAGCGCCGTCTTCGCGACCCTGCGACGGGCGCCTCTGCCGGTGCTGCTCTTCTTCAGCACGATCGGCGTCGGAATCGGCTATCTGGGGATGGCGGCGGCGCCGACGCTGGCGGCGGCCTGCTTCGCGGGATTCGTCGGCGGCGCCGGCAACGGGGTGCAGTGGGTGACCGTGGTCAGCGCCGTCCAGGGCCTCACCTCGTCCTCGATGCAGGCGCGGGTGATCAGCGTGCTCGAATCGCTGGGCTCCGCGATGCCGGGCATCGGCTTCCTCCTCGGCGGCGTGATCGCCACGACCGTCGACGCGCGGGCCGCCTTCGCGGTCGCCGGCTGCGGCGCCGTCCTCACCGCGCTCGTCGCCGCCCCCCTTCTCGGCCGCCACTGGCCCCGACATTCGGCCAGGCAGAGCGCACCGGAGGCCGCCGACGACGCCGTTATGGTGGAGTTGATTCCCGCAATTCATGCGGGATTCGCCGTTCAGACCCCGTCCCGCTAGTCCGATCTGGAGGTAGCAAGTGAGGAAGCTGGTCACATCGATCGCCGTAGTCGGCCTGCTCGCAGTCGCCGCGCTCGGATTCTCATCCTGCGGCAGCAGCTCGGGTGGCAAGGAAGGCGGGACCCTGAGCGGCAGCTACTCCTCCTTCCCCGACTACCTCGACCCGGCCCTCTCCTATACGGCGGAAGGCTGGACGGCGATGTGGAACACCTACATCCCGCTGCTCACCTACGCCCACGCGGATGGCGAAGCGGGCAGCGAAGTGATCCCGGGCCTGGCCACCGGCCTGCCCAAGATCAGCAAGGACGGCAAGACCTACACGCTCTACATGACCAAGGGGCTGAAGTACTCCGACGGCACCCCGATCAAGGCCTCCGACTTCAGCTACACGGTCGAACGCCTGTTCAAGGTCAACTCCCCCGGCTCGCCCTTCTACAACGAAATCGTCGGCGCCGAAAAGTTCGCCGAAACCAAGAAGGGCGGGATTCCCGGGATCAAGACCGACGACAAGACCGGCAAGATCGAAATCGAGCTCGAAAACCCGCGCGGCACGTTCACCAACGAGCTCGGCCTGCTCTTCGTCGCCCCGGTGCCCTCGGGCACCCCGGCCAAGAACCTCTCGTCCAACCCGCCGCCGGCCAGCGGCCCCTATGAGATCACGAAGTCCGAACCTGGCCGCGGCTGGACCTACGCCCGCAACCCGCAGTGGACGAAGACCAATTCGAAGCTGCTCCCCGACCTGCCCAGCGGCCACTTCGACAACATCGACATCACCGTCGTCCGCAACGACTCGACCGAGGTCAACAACGTGATCCAGGGCAAGACGATGTGGATGCAGAACCCGCCGCCCGCCGATCGCTACGCGGAAGTGAAGAGCAAATACGAAGGCACCCAGTTCCGGGTCGAGCCGACGATCAGCACCTACTACTTCTGGATGAACTCGGAAAGCCCGACCTTCAAGGACGTCAGGGTCCGCCAGGCGGTCAACTACGCGGTCGACCGCAAGGCGCTGGAAAGGATCTACGCGGGTCAGATCTCCGGCACCCACCAGATCCTGCCGCCGGGCATGCCGGGCTACGAGAAATACGACCTCTACCCGCACAACATGGAAAAGGCGAAGCAGCTGATCAAGGAAGCCGATCCTGCTGACAAGACGATCACGATCTGGACCGACGACGAAAGCCCCAACGACGAAGCCGGCGCCTACTACGAGGACGTGCTCAAGAAGCTCGGCTTCAACACGACGCTGAAGGTGATCACCGCCGACAACTACTTCACCTTGATCGGCGACCTCGAAACGCCGGACCTCGACACCGGCTGGATCGATTGGTACGAGGACTACCCGCATCCCAACGACTTCTTCCAGCCGCTGCTGGCCGGAGAAAGCATCCTGCCGACCAACAACACGAACGTCTCGCGGACCGACGAACCGAAGCTCAACGCGAAGATCGACAAACTGCGGCAACAGCAGCTCGGCCCCGAACAGGAAGCCGAATACGCCGCGATGGACAAGGAATACATGGAAGGGGCGCCCTGGGTGCCGTACGGCAACCGGACGCTCTCGACCTTCGTCTCCAGCGCCATCGACCTCGAAAGCGTGATCTTCAACCCGACCTTCGGGCACGACCTGACGAGCTTCGAACCCAAGTAGGCGATCGGCGCCGGGCGCCGAAAGTAGGAGGGTGAACGCGCCCGACCACGCTGAGGCGCCGCCAGCGGAGCAAACGGGCGCCGGGCCCTGGCGCCTGGCGCTCCGGCGCCTGCGCCGCAACCGCACGGCGCTCGGCTTCCTCGGGCTCTTCGCCCTGATCGTCGTCTTCTGCCTGGCGGCGCCCCTCTGGGCGACCAAGGTCGCCCACACGGGCCCCAACTCGACCCACACGCTGGGCAAGGTCACGGTCGACGGCGAAAAGCGCGAAGTCGTCGACATCGAAGGGCAGCCGATCGGGCCGCTCTGGTTCGAAGCCGACGGCAAGTTCTTCCTCGGCGCCGACGGCCGCCTCGGGCGCGACGAGATGGTCCGCCTCATGTACGGGGGGCGCACCTCGCTCTACATCGGCTTCCTCGCCGCCCTGATCACGACCATCCTCTCCACCGTCCTCGGCCTGCTCGCCGGCTATTACAGGGGCTGGACCGACACCGTGATCGCGCGGGCCCTGGACGTGGTCTGGGCCTTTCCGGTCCTGCTCCTCGCCGGCTCGCTGGGCATCGTGCTCGCCGTCGGCGGCCTCAAGCTCGGCCCGATCACGATCGAAAGCGGCTCGCTCTGGATCCCGATCCTCGTGATCGGGATCGTCTACACGCCCTACATGGCGCGCCCGATCCGCGGCGAGGTCCTCTCGCTGCGCGAAAAGGAGTTCGTCGAGGCGGCGGTCGCCCAGGGCGCCGGGCCGCTGCGGGTGATGTTCGGCGAGCTGCTCCCCAACCTGCTCTCGACGATCATCGTCTTCTTCGCCCTCAACATCGCCAACAGCATGCTGCTCGAGTCGGCTCTCTCCTTTCTCGGCGCCGGCGTCCAGCCCCCCGAGGCCTCCTGGGGCACGATGATCGCCTCCGGCTTCAACCTCTTCAGCACCGCGCCGCTGCTGACGATCCTGCCGGGCATGATGATCCTGCTCACGGTGCTCTCGCTGAACGTGTTCGGCGACGGCCTGCGCGATGCCCTCGACCCGAAATCCAAGGTCCGCTTCGAGGCCCACGCCGGGACCTATGAGCCCGAGGAGGGCGTCGCCTGATGGCCCGCTTCGCCGTCAGGCGCCTGGTCGGGATGGTCGCCGTCCTCTTCGCCGTCTCCGTGCTCACCTTCCTGATCTTCAACGTCGTCCCCAATTCCGACCCGGCGCAGCGCATGGCGGGCAAGGTTGCGACTCCGCAGCTGGTCCAGAGCATCACCGAAGAATGGGGCTTCGACGACCCGCTGCCGCAGCAGTACCTGACGATGATGAGGAAGATCTTCACCGGCGACGTGATCTCCTACGCGGGCCAGGAAAACGTCGACGAACGGATCGTCGACGGCATCCCCTCGACCTTCTCGCTCTGCATCGGCGCGGCCGTCCTCTGGCTGGTCTTCGGGATCCTCTTCGGCTACCTCTCCGCGATCAGGGCCGGAGGGCTGCTCGACAAGGCGCTGACGGTGATCGCGATCGCCGGCATCTCGATCCCGGTCTTCTGGCTGGCGACGCTCTTCCTCAACTACCTGACGTTCAAGGTCGAACTCTTCCCCTCCGGCGGCTACGTGCCGCTCACCGAAGACCCGATCCAGTGGGCATACCACCTGATCCTGCCCTGGATCACCCTCGCCGTGATCCAGGTCGGCTTCTACAGCCGGGTGCTGCGCTCGAACATGCTCGACGCGATGAACGAGGACTACGTGAGGACGGCCCGCGCCAAGGGCCTGAGCGAGCGGCGGGTGATGACCCGCCACGTCCTGCGCAACTCGCTGATCCCGATCATCACCCTCTTCGGGCTCGACTTCGGGGCGACGATCGGCGGCGGCGCGATCCTCACCGAATACATCTTCAACCTCAACGGGATCGGCCAGTACTTCGCCGAATCGATCCGCAACATCGACCTGCCGCCGATCATGGCGATCACCCTCTTCGGGGCCTTCTTCGTCGTCCTCTTCAACGCCGTGGTCGACATCGCCTACGCCTACCTCGACCCGCGCATCCGCCTCGGGGAGTCGGCGCAGTGAGCGCCGGCGAGCCGCTGCTCTCGGTCGCAGGCCTGCGGGTCGGGTTCGCCACCGAAGGCGGGCGCGTGCAGGCGGTCGACGGCGTCTCCTTCGAGATCGGCAAGGGCGAGGTGCTGGCGATCGTCGGCGAGTCGGGCTCGGGCAAGAGCGTCACCGCGCAGACGATCATCGGCCTGACGCGCTCGCCGAACTCGCACATCGAGGGCTCGGTGAAGCTCGACGGCACGGAGCTGCTCGAGGCGCCGGAGGCGGAGCTGCGCCGCGTCCGCGGCGACCGCGTCTCGATGGTCTTCCAGGACCCGATGACCTCCTTCAACCCGGTCTACCGGATCGGCGACCAGATCGTCGAGGCGATCCACGCCCACCGGCGCGAGCTCGACGGCAGGCAGGCGCGCGAGCGCGTCGTCGAGCTGCTCGACTCGGTCGGCATCCCCGACGCCGCCAGGCGGGTCGACTCCTACCCACACGAGTTCTCGGGCGGGATGCGCCAGCGGGCGATGATCGCGATGGCCCTCGCCCTCGACCCCGAGGTGCTGATCGCCGATGAGCCGACGACGGCGCTCGACGTGACCGTGCAGGCACAGGTCCTCGACCTGATGCGAAACCTCAACCGAGAGCGCGGCCTGGCGACGATCCTGATCACCCACGACCTCGGAGTCGTCGCCGAGACCGCCGACCGGGTGCTGGTCATGTACGGGGGGAGGGTCGTCGAGGAAGGCACCCTGGACGAGCTCTTCTATGACCCGCAGCATCCCTACACCTGGGGCCTGCTCGGCTCGCTGACCAGGCTCGACCGCGACCCGCCGCGGCGCCTGCCCCAGATCTCCGGCGCGCCGCCCTCGCTGATCTCGCTGCCCGGCGGCTGCGCCTTCCGCCCGCGCTGCCCGCACGAGTTCGACCGCTGCACAGAGGTCCCCGGCCTCGAGGCCCGGGTCGAGGGCGCCGCCGGGCACTGCGACCGCTGCTGGCTCTCCCCCGAGCGCAAGCGCGAGCTGCGCGAGACGCCCGACGGCATCGGCCTGGAGACCCCAGCGTGAGCGAGGCGCTGCTCGAGGTCACCGACCTCGTCAAGCACTTCCCGGTCAAGCACGGGCTGTTGATCGACCGTGAGGTCGATCGCGTGCGCGCGGTCGACGGCGTCAGCTACACGGTCCGCAGCGGCGAAACCCTGGGCCTGGTCGGCGAGTCCGGGTGCGGCAAGTCGACCCTCGGGCGCGCGACCCTGCAGCTGCTCAAGCCGACCTCCGGCTCCGTCCGCTTCGAGGGCCGCGAGATCGCCGGCCTCTCGCGGCGGCGGATGAGGCCCCTGCGGCGAGAGATGCAGATGGTCTTCCAGGACCCCTACGCCTCGCTCAACCCGCGCAAGCGGATCGGCCAGATCGTCGGCGAGCCGATGCGCCTGCAGGGGATCGCCAGCGGCGCCGCCCTGCGCAGCCAGGTGCAGGAGCTGCTCGAGCGGGTCGGCCTCTCCGCCGAGCACTACGGCCGCTTCCCGCACGAGTTCTCGGGCGGCCAGCGCCAGCGGATCGGGATCGCCAGGGCCGTCGCCCTGAAACCGAAGCTGATCGTCGCCGACGAGCCGGTCTCGGCGCTCGACGTCTCGATCCGCGCCCAGATCGTCAACCTGCTTCAGGACCTCCAGGACGAGTTCGGCCTCACCTACGTCTTCGTCGCCCACGACATCGGCGTCGTCCGCCATGTCTCCGACCGGATCGCCGTCATGAACGAGGGCAGGATCGTCGAGGAGGGCCCGGCCGACCGCGTCTGCTCCAGCCCGACCGACCCCTTCACGAAGAAGCTGCTGGCGGCGGTCCCGATCCCCGACCCGCGGGAGAGCCGGGAGCGGCGCTCCGCGGGCGGCGGCGCCTAGGCCAATCCGGACCCACTGCGATCATCGGGGCGGTGAGCCTGCCCCTTCGACCGCCGATCAAGCCGCAGCTGGCCCTGACCCGCAAAGCCCTGCCGACCGGCGAGGAGTGGGCCTATGAGCCGAAGCTCGACGGCTTCCGCGCGATCGTCTTCGTCGACGGCGAGGACGCCTACATCCAGTCGCGGGGCGGCAAGGCGCTGGCCCGCTATTTCCCGGAGCTGAGCTTCGAGCCGGGGCGTCACGTGCTCGACGGCGAGCTCGTGATCCGCGACGCCGACGGCAACATCGAGTTCGACGCCCTGCAGAGCCGCATCCACCCCGCCGAGTCGCGGATCAACCTGCTCGCCCGCGAGATCCCCGCCGAATACACCGTCTTCGACCTCCTGGCCGAGGGCGACGAGGCACTGCTCGATCGGCCCCTGGCGGAGAGGCGGGAGCGACTCGAGACGCTGGCGGATGGGGTCGGGCTGAACCTGACGCCGCTCACCAAAGACACCGATCGGGCGGAGGAGTGGCTGCGGCGCACGGAGGGGACGATGGCGAAGCAGCTCGACGCCCCCTACGTCCCCGGCAAGCGCAAGGGGATGGCGAAGGTGAAGCGCGAGCGCGAGATCGATTGCGTCGTGCTCGGCTGGCGGCCGGGAAAGGAGGAGGGAACGGTCGGCTCGCTGATCCTCGGCCTCTACGATGGCGACCAGCTGCGCCCGGTCGGCCATATCTCCGGCTTCAGCGCCGCCGAGAAACGGGCGATGCCGAAGATGCTCGCCCACCTCGAGACCGGCGAGAGCGGCACCGCCGAGCCCAGCCGCTGGACCGGCGGCCGCGACCTGGATTGGGTGGCGCTGCGCCCCGAGCTGGTGATCGAAGTCGGCTACGACCACGCCGCCGCGGGCCGAATCCGCCACGGAGCACGCTTCCGGCGCTTCCGCGACGACAAGGACCCGCGCGAGTGCCGATTCGAGGACCTCGACGAAGGCTGAGCCCGCGGAGCGGATGAGGCGACCCTTTCCTGGGCGAGCGGCCCGCGGGCCTCTCCCCCCGTAGCCCGGCACCAAGCTCTCCCGCCACTTCGGGTTTCCACCCGCACGATCTAGGCTACGCATATGCGTCTAAGAGCGATTCGAAGCGGAGAGGGAATCGCGGCGAGTGCTGCGGTCCTGCTTTTCGCCTCGATGTTCCTGGACTGGTTTGGAACCAAGAATGTCGTCGAGGAAAACAATCTTCTGATTTACCTGAACCTTGTCGGACCTCACGCGCTGAATGCCTGGCAGGCTCTCGATTTCCTCCCGCTCGTCATCGAGATCACGACCACCACCGCGTTGATGGCATTGGCGATGCGCTTCGGCGGCGCTCCTCAAAGGGTCGTGGCTCTGACCGACGCATCGGTGGCCCTCCTCGGCTTCGTTTCGATCGGCTTGATCGTCGATCAGATCGTCAATCCACCTGTCATTCGTGAAGTCGCTGGGTTGGCAAGATTGGAAGGCACCGCCATGTTCCCGATCTACCTGTCCCTTGCATTCGCCGCAGCGGTCGCTTTGGGAGCCCCCATCGCGCTGCGCGAACGGGGTCTCCTACGCGCGGGACATCGTGCTGTGGAGCCTCGCGCTCCAGCGCACTACTCCTAGCCAGGCCCCAAGAGTCGTGGCCCTAAGTCGTCGGCTCGCCAGAGAACATTCCTGAATGCTCGGGTGAGCGACCGTCCTCCGTCCAGGCTGTTCCGGGCTCCGCCGACCACAACAGGAACCCGGCTTCTGCTTCACGCGGGAGGAGCAGCTCGACGGCTACGAATCCGGCGGCTCCTCATCGGTCCAATAGTCCGTCGCCTGCTCTCGCCGGTAGGCCTCATGGAATCCCTCGTCCGAGGCTCCGGGGGCCCGCGTCGCCGCCACCAACTTGCCGGTATCCGGATAGAGATTCACCTCGGGAGCGATCATCGTGCTCACCACCAGCACGCGAGCGTGTTGAGCGCCTCGATTCTGGAGCTGGTGCGCGCCGTCCTCGCCGACCCGAAACCCGACGACCTCCCCCTCGTCCAGCTTGCGCCACCCATCCGGCGTGCGCAGGTGCGGCTGGCCGCTGAGCACGATGAGCATCTCCTCGTTGGCGCTGTGGGCGTGGTACGGAAAGGTCGCCTGGCCAGGCGGAATCTCATAGAGACTTGCTCCGAGTTTCTCGGACCTGACCTGTTGGCCCAGTTTGGCCCGCCGGTAGGTGAAGCCCTCACGGTCCTGATCCGCATCGAAATCCGGGTGGTATGCATTTGCCATGCGCGAATTATCCCCCGCTCTCCCCCGGCCGAGGATCGAGGATCAGGATCGGAATCTTGCGGCCCTTGGCATTGC
Source organism: uncultured Solirubrobacterales bacterium (assembly GCA_963727615.1). GTDB lineage: Bacteria > Actinomycetota > Thermoleophilia > Solirubrobacterales > 70-9 > VRUE01. The sequence continues at coordinate 75,136 of CAVSHD010000003.1, read as the reverse complement.
GCTGGTAGAACTCGGATCCCGGATACATCGCCACGAACCTCGACCAGAGGCGATCGCGCTCCTCGTCGGTTGCGACGCGAGCGCGGACCTCGCGAACCACGGAGCCGATCTGAATCGTGGTGTCCGGGTTCGCCTTGAGGTTATGGAACCACGCGGGATGCGTGGGCTGGCCGGCCTTCGAGGCCATCACGACGATGGCGTCGCCGTCCTCGAGGTACATCACCGGAGACGTCCGCTTCGCGCCGCTCTTGGCGCCCGTGTGATCGACCAGGGCGATCCGGGCCTCGGGCCAGCCGGGGATATGTCCACCGATCCTGCCGCCGGAGCGCCGGTAAAGAGCCACATGGAACTTCGTTGAGCGTCGCCCGAGGTAAATGCCGCGCTTGTTGACGAACTGCGAGCTCGAGGTGGTGAGCTGTCCTAGCGCTGAGGGCATAGGGCGCCTTGGAGGTCGGCGACGCAACCCCAGATCATCATGATCTCGTGCATGGCCAGAGCATCGTAGCCACCCGCTTGCCCCCCGGGCCGGCCTCCTCTCCCACACGAGGTCGAGCAGTTCGGCAGGCTCCTGCCATCGTTCACAGCGTCCGCCCTCCGGAGACATTCGAAGCGGAAACGCAGCGACGGCGACGTCAGCTATTCCGGGATGCGCTCAAATCGTGCGGCGCCGTCAAGGTGTGGCGCCCACGGCTGCGCGGAGCGCGTCCAGATCTCGGCTGTCGGTTCGAACCAAGACGTATCGTCGATCGTCCCCGCCTTCAGGAAGGCCACCTCCGGCATCGACTCGATCGTGCTGAAGATCGGTGACCCGCAGGCCGAGCAGAACCGCCGCTCCGTTGTGCTCTGGTAGCCCTCGCTGGCGGTCTTGAACGAGGCGAGCGTGGCGCCCTCGAAAGTGAGCGCCTTGCTCGGCACCCCTACGATTGGCGAGAACGCCGAGGCGGTCTGGCGCTGGCAGTTCGAGCAGTAGCAAACCCCCTGCCAGACCGGCTCAGCGTCGACGCTGTAAGTCACCCCACCGCACAGGCAACGGCCCGTAAGGGGTCTGGGTATCTCAGCCACGCGGCGAGACTACTAACCATCCCCTTGGTAGTGCCGCCCTGCGCGAAGTGCAGGGGACATTCCCGAATACTCCCCGGCCGAGGGTGCATGACGGCCGACCGCTCATCGACCCCCGGAATCAGAAGCAGCAGCGCTAAACGGGCACCCGTTCCGTCCCGGACGCAGCGATCTGGGCACATGGCCGGTCTTGGCTGCTGCGCTCCGTGCTTGGTGGAGCGGGAAGATCCGGCGCGGCGGGGAGCTGCTCCCGTCAAAGAAAATCAGATCGGCAGCCGGGCGCTTGGTCCTGACCCGGATCATCTTTCGTACGAATACCTCGGGCAGGGGAGTCCTTCAATGTGAGCCGGATGGATCAGATAGGCGGTGACGATCGCCGCCTTGATCCCATTCGCTGAAGACGCCGTTGGCGGAGATCGAGCCGTGGAAGGCCGGCGGCGGCTGAGCGGCCGGACGGCCCGAGTTCCCAGGTGGCGCCAGCCGATACCTGGGGTGCCTACCGCGGGGCCGGCCGCAGCTCGATGCTGCTCTCACGATGTCTCACGAACCACAGAGGAGAACCGAGATGAGCACGAAGATCGACATCCGCAGCGGCCTCGCCTTGCTGGCCCTGGCTTGCGCCCTGGCTATCAGCGCCGCGGCGAGCGCGGCCCCCGCCGCCCACGCCGACGAACTCACACCGCCGCCCCCGCCGGGCGGGGCCGAACTTCCGACTCCGCCTGAAGACGAATCGACTTCGCCCAGCGAAGCCACCCCGCCGCCCCCGCCCGTCGTCAACCCGACCGGCAACCCGACCGGCACGGCGCCGGAAGCCGTGTCCAACCAGGCCCCAGCACCCGTCGTCAAGAAGCTGGCAAAGAGGCCACGCGTTCTGCGGGCGCGGCTGGCGGGCCGCAGGCTGAAGCTCGTTCTCCAATGCCCATCCAACGGCACCGTCAGCCTCAAGGGCGGCGCTTCGCAGCGGTTTCACTGCAAGGGCGGTCGGGCCGGCGCGACGCTCAGGCTTCCGCACCGCCTCCGGGCCCACCGGATGCGCGTCGTGATCGTGATCCACGCAGCGGAGTCCAGAGCGCGGGTGCCGCTGACCATCCGGCGCCGCTCCGCTTCCAAGCGGGCGCGCACCTACCTCTCGGCTCCCGTCTACTGGAACGAAGTGGAACGCCAGTGCGTTTCGTTCGGCCTCGGCAAGGGCGGCGACGTGCAGGTGGACACGACGACCTACAACACGTTCGGCGCCGCACCGGGCGAAGCGGTCTACTGGGACGCCTACCTCTACCTCTACTACGGCAACGCCTGGCACCGCTACCACCACGGCTGGGAAAGCTACCTCGCCTCCTCGCCCTCCGGCGGCGGCGGCGGCAACGGCGTCTCGATCGTCGGCGGCGGCGGCTTCGGCACCCCGATCCTCCAGTCGTTCAGGATCCCGGCCAGGACCTGGGCGTACACCGGCGTCTACGCCTGGACGCGGCGCACCGGCTACGAGTGGGGATGGGTGCGGACCAACGGCGCCGGATACGACACCGCCCTGTCTGGCAAGGTCGCCGCGCCGAACGGCTACTGCTACGCCTACTGACAGCTGACGAGCAAACGGCTTCGAGAGAGGCCCTCCCCGCCGGTCGGGGAGGGCCTCTCTCGTTCTTCAGATTCAGGTTGCCAGGAAGTCCCGGTCGCTGAGCGCGCCGCTGCGCAGGGCGGCCTCGGCGAGCGCTGCCCGCTTGCGGTTCTGGGGCAGCTCGGAGAGCTCGAACTTGGCGAAGAGCGTGCGCAGGTGCGACTTGACCGCCACCTCGCTGAGGTGGATCGCATCGGCGATCTCGCTGTTGGTCGCCGGCGCCGCGTAGGGCCCCTGCTCGCGGATCGGCCGGCAGAGCTCGGCCAGCACCTGGCGCTGTCGCTTGGAGAGCTCCACCTCGAGGCTGGCCGGTGCCGCGAGCGAGGTCTCGCTCGCCTTGGCGGCGCCAGGGTCGTGGTAGAAGAGCTCGGTGGTGCCGGCGCGCAGCACGTCGCCGGAGCGCAGCCGCTGCCTGCCCACCAGGCGCTCGCCGTTGACGAAGGTCCCGTTGCGCGAGAGCCCGTCATCGACGATCGTCCAGCTGCCCCCGGCGCGCTCGAGCAGAGCATGCAGGCGCGAGACCTCCGGGTCCCACGCGAGCGAGATGCCGGCGGCCGGATCCCTGCCGAGCGAGAGCACCTTGCCCGCCTCGCTGAGCTGCTCGATGTGCTGCGCTCCATCGCCGTCACGCAGCTCCAGGAAGGGCCGGCCGAGGCGTTCGGCCTCGATGCGGGCCTTCAGCTCGGCCGGGGTCGATCTGTGGCGATCGCGCACTCGCTCACCCGGCCGCGCTCGACCCGGGAGCTTCGCCGTCGGCGGCCAACCCGCGCAGCGCCTTGCCGAGCCGGGCCTCGCTCGCCCTGGCGTTCTTCTCGGCGCTGCTGAAAGCGCTCACGTCTTCGGCGCCGGCGCTGCTCGCCATCGATCGATAGTCGGCCTCGGCTGCGGCGATCGCCGCTACGAGCGGTTCGAGCTGAGCGGCGACCACCGGGCCGCCGCCGACGCGGGCGAGCTGCTTTCGGGCCGTGGCGAATGCCTGCGCGAGCTTGGCGGAGGCATTGGCCTGGCTCGCGGCGCTGCCGGCGCGGGCGAGCCGGCGGCGCCCCGCCTTGCGGGCGGCGTCGAGCTTGGCGATCGCGCGGTTCAATGCGTGTTCGACCTGGGGAGAGGCGGCGAGCGGGTAGGGGTGCCCGCGCACCAGCTGGAGCGTCTGGGCGATCGATTCGCAGCTGCTCGCAAAGCCCGAGCTGGCTGCCGGGGCGTAGCAGGCGACGGTCGCCACCCCGATGGAGGACGGCGCCGCATAGACGGTGAGGTCTTCGGAGAAGCCATGCAGGCGCAGGTTGCGGTAACGGAGCGCCTGAAGCTTGCCGAGCCTGACGGGCGCGGGGTCGGGCAGCTGGCCGGTCACGCGGCGGCTCATCGCGGCCGGCAGCAGGCTCGCTCCGCGGGCGCTCGTCAGGCCGGCCATCACGCCCGATTCCCCGGCGGAGCCGGGGGCGAGGCTGACCGCCTCGCGCAGGTTCAGGCCGGGCACGGTCGGTCGTTCGCCCGGCGAGGTGGGCCCCCACCCGCTCGGCCCGCGCAGTGAGACCGCTTCGCTGGAGGCCGAGGTAGGCAGGCTCGGGCTGCCGCCGCCGCCGAGCGAGCGCCCGCCGAGGAAGGCGAGCACCCCGAGGGCGAGGATGCCGGTCAGCGCAAGGTAGCTGGCCGCGGCGCCCAATCGCCCGCGGCGCCCCGCAGCGCTCGCCGCCTTGGTCGCCGCCGCCACGGGCGGGCGGGTCGTCTGGGCCCGGGTCGTCGGCGCGGGGCGCCCCTCGGCCTCGCGGGTCGGCTCGCCGCCCAGCTCCGCCGCAGCTTCGGAGATCAGCTCGGTGGCGCTCGCCGGGCGCTCCTCGGGCTCCTTGGCCATCCCCCGGGCGACGACCGCGCCAAGCCCGCTCGGCAGGTCGGGGCGGATATCGCAGACGCTGGGGGGCTCCTCGTTGAGGTGGGCGTAGAGGACGGCGGCATCGGAGGGCCGCGAGAAGGGCACCGAGCCGGTCAGGCACTCATACAGCACACCGCTAAGCGCGTAGATGTCGCTGGCGGGCTCGGCCGGCTCGCCCCTGACCTGCTCGGGGGCGATGTAGTCGATCGTTCCGACCACCTGGCCGCTGCGGGTGAGGGCCGTCTGCTCGCGGCCGCGGGTGAGCCCGAAGTCGGCCAGGAAGGGATGATCGCTCTCGGTCACCAGGATGTTCTGCGGCTTGACGTCGCGGTGGACGAGCCCCTGTGCGTGGGCCGTGTCGAGGGCGTCGGCGACGGCGGCGAGCAGCATCACCGCGCGGCGGGCGTCGAGCCCGGTGACGATCAGCTTCTTCAGCGTCGTGCCCCCGATCAGCCGCATCGTCAGGAAGAGGCACTGCTCGAATTCACCCGCCTCATAGACCGTTACCACGTGGGGGTGCTCGATCGTCGCCTGGAGCTGCCCCTCGCGGCGAAAGCGCTTGCGCAGGCCCTCTTCGTCGAGCAGCCCGGTGTGGAGGACCTTGAAGGCAACGCGCCGCCCGAGCTCCAGCTGGGTGGCTTCATAGACCTCGCCCATGCCGCCCTTGCCCAGCAGCCGCTCGATCCGGTACCCCTTGATTTCCTGGCCCTCGGTGAGCACCGGCACGCAGCGTAGCCCGCGGAGAGGCCAACCGGAAGCCCCTCAGCGAACCCGGACCGGGGCGCCCAGGCGCAGGGGCTCGCCGGCGACGTCCACCGCCGCCACCCGCAGCAGGTAGCGCCCTGCCCGTGTCCGCTCGGGCAGGGCGAGGCTGACCGGGTTCTCGCCGACGTGCAGCGCGAGGCGCCGCCTCCGGGCGGGGCGCCCGTGCTGCACTCCGACCCGCCTCAGCACGATTCGCGCCCGCCCGCGGCGCGCGGCCCGCAGCGAGAGGCGAAGCGAGCCGCCCCGGCGGGCGACCCTCGGCCGGCGCTCAAAGCGCAGCCACCTTCTCGCTCGGGCGCCGGCGCAGCGCCCGCTGCCCTTCGGGCTGGCGGGCGGGGGACCGTCGCCGGGGCCGCCTGCGCCCGGGGCACCGCCGCCCTGGTTGGGCGGCGCCGGGGCCGACTGGGAGGGCCCCTGCGGTGTGATCGCCAGCGGCCCTTCGCCGCGGGGTCCAGCGCCGGCGCAGGGCGAGCCGGCGCGCAGGCGGTAGTCGTGCCGGGCGGCGTCGAGGTAGCCGGGGTCGGCGAAGGCATCGCCGCTGTGGGTGAAGCCGTTGCCGGCGTAGGCGAGCGAGGGGTCAGGCTGGTCGATGCAGTTGTCGATGAACTCGTTGCCATGGCTGCTGCCGTCGGCGGGGAAGTAGCCGACGATGCTCGCCACGTCGCCGGGCCCCCAGGGCTGGTCGTGGACGGAGCGCAGCACCGCGTCGGTGATGACGTTGTTCGCGAAGCGGTTGCCCTCCGAGTAGAGGCCGTAGGCAGCCGAGCTGCCGACGTTGATGTTGGAGCCGTTGGCGTCGAAGACATTGTGTTCCACCACCGTGTCATCGACGTCGGGCCAGAGCTGGAGCCCGCGGGAGACGTTGTCATAGACGTAGTTGTCGCGGATCACCGCGCCCTTGGCGTAGACGAGGTAGATGCCGTGCACGCCCGACTGGCCCTGGGCACGCAGCGATTCGACGATCGCCGGGTCGTTGCCGCAGTCATGGATGGCGCTGTCTTCGATCACCAGCCCTTCGGCCAGCACCGTGCCGGGATCTGCGGCGGCGCTGTAGCCGTCGCGGTGGCCGGCGTTGAGGCAGATGCCGCGCCGCCAGGTCATCTCCGTGTGGCGGAAGGCGATCCGGTCGCCGTCGACGACGAGCATCGTGCCGCGGTCGTCGTTGCCGGGTGAGCCGGTGAAACGGATCCATTCGAAGGCGAGGTCGTGCACGCCGCCCTTCAGCCGACATCGCCCCCTTGACGATCGCCGCCGGGCCTTCCGGGTCCGCACTGCGGATCCGCGCCGGGTCGCCGGGCTCGCCCCCCGCCTGGGCGACGATGAAGGTGCCGATCGGCTCGACGAAAGTCGCGCCATCGGCCAGGCAGCCTTCTTCGCCGGCGCCGGTGATCGCGATCAAGTGGGCGACCGAGCGCACCGGGGCGCCGGCGGTGCCCGGGTTGGAGTCAATGCCCGCCGGAGAGGCGAAGTGATCGCAGCCCGCCTCGCCGGCGAGCGCCGCCTGGGGCCCGGCGAGCAGCGCCGCGCACACGGCCAGGGAGAACAGCGAGCAGCGACGGGCGAGTGACATCTGGGCCTCCTCTCGGCGGGGGGTAGATGTCGCGAGCCTGCCGGGGACGGCCGGTTAGCGCCAGATGCCCTTGGTATCGACCTCCGCCACCCCTGGCGGGCCGGGGAGCGTTGGCATATCATCGGGCTGCGGGGATGCAGAAAGGTTGTGGAGAAACTCGTCGTTGGTGCTGCATGTTGTTGCTCGGCGCTGCCCTGATCCCGGCCGCCGTCGCGGCGCCGAGCGCCGCTGCCTCTCCCTCTCCCTTCGACGATCTGCCGGGAGAAAGCCTCTACAGCGGCTGGTATGAATCCGCGGCGCTCTTCGAAGCGAGCACCCCGGCGCTGCCAACCGAAGAATTCACCCTCCAACCCAAGGAGCTCGAAGATCCCGGCGTCTATCTGGCGTGCGGCGGAGCCTACGGCGCCCGCGATGCCTGGGTTCGCTTCGCGACCAAGGTCAGCGGCAGCCTGGCGATCTCCGTCAAGAAGACCACCCCCGGCGACCTCTACTTCAACCTCTGGGGAGTGCCGGCCGCCAGCTCGCTGCATCCCGGCTTTCTCGAACTGGCCCCCCACCAGCTCGACTGCCAGGACGCGGGGAACGGCCCCGAAGAGAGCGGTGGGAAAACGATCGCCGCCAACACGGTCGTCCTCGTGCAGGTTGTGAACCAGTGCCCCGTGGCGGAAAGCAAATGCGAAGACGGAGACGTCACCAGCGGCGGGCCGACCACGGTCAAACTGCGCTTCACCCCGGACGATCCCGACGGGGATGGCTTCGCCGAACCGCTCGACGCCTGCCCCACGGTGGCGGGCCCGAATCGGGCTGCCCCTGCCCCCTCCCGTCGAAGACGCCGATGGGGACGGCTACAAGGCGACGGCCTACGGAGGCAAGGACTGCAACGACAACGATCCCACGATCCACCCCGGCGCACTCGACATCCCCGGTGACCACATCGACCAGAACTGCGACAAGCTGGACCGCGCCGATCCGGTCCTCTCCAACGAAGTCAGCTGGCACTGGAGGCGCTACCCAACCCGCATCGTGGTCAAGCGGCCGATCAGGGTCGCCGGCCCCTTGCTCAAGGGCACGACCGTGATCCTCAGGTGCAAAGGGCCCTGTAGCTCCCTGTCGCGCAGGGCGGTGCGGCTGCGCCACCGCAAGCACGGCGCGCTGAGGCTGGGGCGGAAGCTGGTCGGCCACTCGCTGCGGGCGGGCGCGAGGGTGTTCGTGACGCTTCGCCGCCGCGGCTCCGTCGGCCTTCAGGTGAGCTACCTGATTCGGCGCCGCAAGCCCGTGAAAGTGACCGAACTCTGCGTGCCGCCAGGCAAGGGCTCCCATCCGAGGAGCTGTGGGTGAGCGCTCGGCGGGCCGCCCTCTGGGGACTCGCCGCACTCGTCGTCGTCGCGGGCGGCCTGGTCATGGGCCTGGTGACGGCCCCGGGCGACGGTGTCTCGAGAGCGCCGGGCGCTGAGGGACCGCACGCCATCGCGCTGCCCAAGCTCTCGGGCGCAGCGGATCTGCCGCAACTCCACCGGGAAGCGACGGTCACCGCGACGACAGCGGAATCGACAGGCGGCCTCAGCGAAGGCAGCGGCGAAGCGATCGCCGGCGAAGGCGAAACCTACGTCCCGCCTGAAGAAGGCAGCACGGGCACCGCTGCCTCGGGCGAAAGCGGGACGAGCGGCGGCAGTGGCGGCGGCAGCAGTGGCGGCGGTGGCAGCAAGGGTGGTGGTGGCGGCAGTGGCGGCGGCGGGGTGCTCGAAAGTGGCTAATCCGCGGTGGCGGCATTAGATACCTGGGGTCCCTTTCGCGGACTCGACCGTGGCTCGATGCTCCTCCACGAAGTATTCCCACCAATGACGGAGGAGAACCAAGATGGATGCAAAGCTCAGGAACGGAATCGCCTCGCTGGCCCTCGTCTCGAGCCTCGCTCTGGTCGGAGCGGGGATCGCTCCGGCGGCCCAGGCCCACCACCGCGGCAACTCACGGGCCGCCCGCGCGAAGCTGACCCATGGCTCACGCGGGCATCGGGTCGCGGCCGTGCACGACAGGCGGCACTTTCGCTAGCGGGCATCGACGCCGGCCACCGTCCTTCTCGGCGGCAGCTCGAGCGAGGGGTGGCCGGCGCCCTACTTCTCCCTGTATGACGAGGACGCCAACCTGCTGGGGCGCCGCAAGCACGCGATGATCGCGATCGGCCACGGGCCGCTCTCCTTCCCCGGCACCTACGGCGCGGCGCGCAAGGACCCCGAGATGCGCCGGGTCCGCAAGACGGAGCAGCTCGCCCAGGGGGCCGGCCGCGTATGTGCCCCACGCCGATCGGGCGGGTCGAGACCCGCGTCGCGGGGCTGGTTCCCGGTCTGCTGTCTACGTCCGTTTCAGAAGCCGCTCTGTCCATTGCGAGTGGCGTCGTCGAAGCTCCTGTCCGGTGAGGTCAGCGCGCCCGAGCGGCGCGTAGTTCGGAGCCCAGGTTTCGACCGCATCGTGAGAGCGCGCGACGGCCCAGCCATCCCAGATAGCCATGTCGTCGATCGTGCGACCGATCCCATCCTCGTAGGCCGCCAGGAACACGTCGGCGATGCGCTCATCGAAGAGGAGGACAAGATCGAGACGGCACCAGCCCACGTCGAAGCCGCGTGGACCGCGAGCCGCGTCCGACCAGTCGACGATGCCCGTGAGCTTTCCGTCTCGCCAGACGACGTTGCCTGACCAGTAGTCGCAATGGGTGAGCACCTCCACCGAGGCGGTGATCTGCCTCCAGCCAGACCGGATCCTGGTCGCGAGCGGGCCCGCCAATACCTCTTGTAACCCGCCACTGCGCTCGAACACGCTCGGCAAGACGGCGAGGCGATCGCTGGGGACCGCGTCCACAGTGGCGAGTGCCTGACCGAGCTGAGCCGCCCATTCCTCGGGATCGGTTGGCGTGATGTCCGCTTGGCCGTCAAGCCACCCGATCAGCGTCGTCGGAAACTCCGCCCACCGGCAATCCAGGTCGCCACCCAGCAGCACCGGGGCCAGTCCCTCGAGCCCATCAAGCGCCTGCAGCACTTGCTGCTCGCGCGCGCCGGCCGAATCACCAGCCGGAAACTGCCGCACGACGACGGTGAGCTCAGGGCTTGCAGTGTCGACCCTCCAGGTGTCGGCGTGCTGGCCACCCTCCAGTCTCACAACGGACTGAATTGCGGCCGACGGGCCGGCCAGGCGTCGAACCTCCTCAAGCGCCCCCGCCGAAGGCGACAACTCCGAGTGGACCATCTGGGTAACCCTACGGTGCCCATCGCCACGCCGAACCACTACGATCGATCGGCCACGATGCCAGCACGTACTCCCCCTCTCCCGGGACGGAGAGCAGCAGATCGACGGCGAGCCTGCCAAGCAAGACCGGCCCCGCGGGATCGAACGTGTTGGACGCCACGGCGCGCCGTAGAGATCGCGGCCAGGAACAGGGCCCCAGAGCCGCGACCGGTGCGACAGCCGATGGAGGCGCGGCCAACAGGGCTCCGGCGAATGCGAGCTCGTGCGAGCCGAACAGTCGTCCGACAGACCCGTCCGCGTGCTCCGGGTCGATTCCGAACGCGCGCATCGTCTGGTCGGGGGCAATCCAGCTGCCGATGCCGATGAGTGCCCGAGGAGACGCCGAGACAGGCGCCTCCGAAACGGGGCCGCTCAGAACAGGCTGGTTTGCTTCGGGGGACCGCCGCCTGAGGACGCGGGCGCCTCGTCCAAGGACGGACGCCCGGGCGCGCCGGATGCGTCGGCGGGGCGGCGTGCTCGGCGAGAGCCCCGGCGCTCCTCCCCCCTCGCCCGGCCCCAGCCCCTCACCACCCTGGCGGTGCGAACCCGGTCCGACGGGGTCATGTTGGCGCGGCGGCCGGCGTAGAGCTCCCTGTAACGGGGCAGGAGATCGGGGCGTTTCTCCACGAGCCAGCCGAAGAACACGTCCCGAACCTCGCCGCGCAGGTGGAGGGCGGCGCCGCCGAGGAAGCTGGCGCCGGCCTCGCGAGCGCGGTCGACGATCGGCCGCACCTGCTCGGGGGTGTCGTTTATCCCCGGCATCAGCGGCGCGATGAGGACTCCCGACTCGATTCCCCGCCGGCGCAGCTCGGCGACCGCGTCGAGGCGGGCGGCAGGGCTCGGCGTGTGCGGCTCGGTCGCCCGCCAGGCCTTCTCGTCGAGGGTGGGAACCGAGAGATTGACGGAGACATCGAGGCCGGATTCCGCCATCCGCTCGAAGATCTCGACGTCGCGCATCACCAGCGGCGACTTGGTGAGGACCGAGACGGGGGTCTCGGCCCGCTCGAGGGCGGCGAGGATCTCGGGCATCATCCGGTAGCGGCTCTCGCACCATTGATAGGGATCGGTGTTCGTCCCCAGCGCGACCAGCTCGCGCTTCCACGCCGGCTTCGCCAGTTCCGCCCGCAGCAACTCGGGCACGTTGACCTTGACGACGATCTCCCGCTCGAAGTCCCGCCCCGCATCGAAGTCGAGGTACGTGTGGCTGTTGCGGGCAAAGCAAAAAACGCAGGCGTGTGTGCAACCTCTGTATGGATTGATCGTGTATTCGAACCCGTAGCTGCCGCCGGGAACGTGGTTGAGGGCGGACCGGGCGCGGACCTCGTGGAAGTTGATCCCCATCGCCTCGGGGGCGTCGAAGGTGCGAACCACGGTGCCGTCGCCGATGCCCGGCAGCCGCATGTCCCGCTCGACTCTCTGCTCGTCCCATCTCATGGTGCGAACGTATGTTCGCACCAGGGAAGGACGGGTTTCGCGCTAGACGCTCGAGCCGGTCTCTTCGCGCCTGAAGGTCGCGAGTTGGTCGAGCGCTTTCGCCCGCGCCTTGCGGCGCAGCGGCGGCAGCAGGGCGACGAGGTGGCCGCTCGGGCCGAGCGCCTGCTTCGCCCAGGCCCGGAAGTCGAAGTCATCGACATGGTCGGCGATCAGGCCGTCGGCGAAGCGGAAGCTCGCCCGGATGTCGTTGACGACCGGGCGGCCGGTCGAGAACGTGTAGCGGGCGATCCAGTGCGCCGACCCGACCTCGTCGTCGGCATCGTGCTCGCGCAGCTCGATCTCGAGGTCGGTGGCGCGCCCGGTCAACATCCGCCACATGGCGCCCACCTCCTCGCCCTCGAGGTCGCCGAAGGCGGGATCGCGGAAATGGGCGTCGGGGGCGTAGCAGGCGGTCATCGCGGCCCCGTTGCGCTCGCCAAACGCGGCGTAGAGGCGCTCGATCAGGGCGCGATTGTCGGCGGCGGGCATGCGCCCACCCTATTCCCTCAGCCGGGAAGCTCGCCGCGGATCACGTAGCGGAGGACGTCGACCACCTGCTCGGCCGTGCGCGCGGTCCCCTGTGCGGCCCGGTCGACCTCCTTCAGCGCGTGGTCGAGCTCGGTCTCGTGGAGGGTGACGATCGGCTTCCCGAGCGCCGCCGCGTAGCCCGCGTCGAATGCCGCGTTCCACTGCCTGTACTTGTCGCCGAAGCGGACGACGACGACATCGGCATCGCGGATCAGCGTCTGGGTCCGGATCGCGTTGACGCCGGCCCCCATGTGGTCGCGCCAGAAGGGCGCCTCCTCGGGCCCGAGCGTGCCGACCCCGGCGTCGTCGGAGGAGGGGTGATCCGTCACCGGGGCCGAGAAGGCGACCGGCAGCCCGGCCTCGCCGACGCCGGCCTCGATCCGCTCGCGCCAGTCGGAGTGGATCTCGCCCGAGAGATAGACCTGCCAGGTGCGCTCGCCCACACCTCAATCCTACGACGAAACGAGAGCGCTCTGGGGAGAGTCCACCGAGGCCCTGGCGTCGCTACCTTATTTGACGTGAACGTAAGAAAGAGGTTGGGGCCCACCGACGCGGGCCACGAGCACTACAAGTGGTGGGCGCTCTCCTGCACCAGCCTCGGGATGCTCCTCGTCGCCACCAACTCGGGGACGCTGATCATCGCCCTGCCCGACCTCGAGCGCTCGCTGGGGACCTCGTTGCTCGAACTGGTCTGGGTGATCCTCGCCTACATGATCTCCTCGACCGTGCTCGTCCTCACCGCCGGCCGTCTCTCCGATCTCTTCGGCCGCAAGTCGGCCTTCGTCGCCGCCTTCCTGGTCTTCGGCGCCGCCTCGCTCGGCGCCGGCTTCGCCGCCGACGGCACGCAGCTGATCCTCTGGCGGATCCTGCAGGGGATCGGCGGCGCCTTCATCTTCGCCAACGGCCCGGCCCTGGTCACCGACGCCTTCCCGAAGGAGCAGCTCGGCCTGGCGATGGGGACGAACACGATGGTCGCCGCGATCGGCCTCGTGATCGGGCCGGTCCTCGGCGGCGCCCTGGTCGCGATCTCGTGGCAGTGGGTCTTCTGGTTCAACGTGCCCCTGGCGCTCGCCGGCGGCGCCTGGGCGGCGTTGATCCTCCACGAGCTCTCCGATCGCGACGCCGTCCGCGGCTTCGACGTCGCCGGCACCGTCACCTTCGTGCTCGGCCTGACCGGGCTCGTCTACGGGATCTCGCGCGGGGGCATCTCCGGCTGGAACGACCCCTACGTGATCGGCAGCCTGATCGCCGCCGCCGTCCTCCTGCCGCTCTTCGTGCTGATCGAGCACCGCGGCCGGGCGCCGATGCTCGACCTCGACATCTTCCGCAACCGCATGTTCGCCGCCGCCACCGCCGCCGCCTTCATCAACGGTCTCTCTCGCTTCGCCCTGCTCTTCGTCTTCGTCTTCTACTACCAGGGCGCGCAGGGCGACGACCCGATCACCGCCGGCATCAAGCTGGCGCCGATGGCGATCGGGATGCTGGTCGCCTCCCCCCTTGCCGGGATCTGGGCCGACCGCCACGGCTCGCGGGCCCTCGCCGCGACGGGGATGCTCGTCAGCGCCCTCGCCCTGGCCGGGATGACGACCCTCGAGGCGGGCTCGGCCTACTGGCAAAGCGGGCTCTGGCTCGCTCTGGTCGGGATCGGCTCGGGCATGTTCAACTCACCGAACACGGCGGCGATGATGGGGACCGTCCCGGTGCACCGGCGCGGCATCGCGGCCGGGGCGCGGACGATGCTGCAGAACACCGGCGCCGTGATCTCGATCGCCTTCGTGCTCGCGATCGTCACCTCGGCGGTCCCCCAGAAGGTCCTCTTCGCGATCTTCTCCGGCCTTGCCTCGGGCCTGAGCGAAGCCGAGCTCGAGCCCTTCATCCACAACATGCACACGGCGCTCTGGGTGCTGGCCGCGACCTCCGTCCTCGGCGCCGGGGTCTCGATGCTGCGCCCGCGCCATGCCGCGGCGACGACGGGCACGACCGTCGCGGACGCCGAGGAGGCGATCCTCGAGGAGGTGCGGGCGACGCCATGAGCGGCAAGCCGGATGAGGCCCGAGAGCTGCGGATCGGCGAGGTCGCCGAGCTGACCGGCACCACTCCGCGAACGATCCGCTACTACGAGGAGATCGGCCTGCTGCCCGGCGTCGAGGACCGCGAGCCCGGCGCCCACCGCAGCTACGACGAGGGCGACGTCGAGCGCTTGACCGAGCTGCTGCGGCTCAAGGGCCTGCTCGGGCTCTCGCTGGAGGGCCTCAGGGAGCTGATCAGCGCCGAGGACGCGCGCGCCGCGCTGCGCCGCGAGTGGCGCGGTGGGATCGAGGACCCGGTGCGCCGCCGTCAGGTGCTCGAGGAGAGCCTCGGGCACATCGCCAACCAGCTCGAGCTGGTGCGGCGGCGACGCGACGAGATTGCCAAGCTCGAGGCCGAGCTGCTCGCCAAGCGCCGGCGGGTGCGCGACCTCATGCGGGAGTCTGCTCCTCGAAGTGCTTACTGAGCATCGTCACCTGGCCCTGGTAATTGGAACCGAGGTCCGCCCCGTATAGGCGCTCCGCCGGGGCGCTGGTCCTTTCCAGCGCCAGCTTGCAGACCGGCTGGCGGTGCTCGACCATGAAGGAGACGTCGCGCGCCCGCACCTCGAGCGCCGCGCGGCTGCCGTGCCGGTCCCCGGCCGGGTCGTAGCCGAAGCCCGGGTCGAAGAAGCCGGCGTAGTGGGTGCGCAGCTCGCCCGCCGTCGGGTCGTAGGCCATCATCTCCGCCGCGATCTGGGGCGGGATGCAGACCCCCTCGGCGGAGAGCAGCAGATAGAAGATCTCGGGCTCGAGCACGATGCGGCCGCCGCGCTCGGGCAGCACCGGGTCCCAGTAGTCGGTCCAGCGGTAGGCGCGGATCCGCGAGAGGTCGATCGGCAGGCTGTTCTTCTTCGCCCGGTAACCGACGATCCGGTCGCTCGGGCCCGAGAGGTCGACGCTGAGGAAGAGCCCGTCGGCGAGCGCCAGCTCCGACTCGCGCAGCGCGTGCGAGTCGAGGTAGAGGAGCGGGAACTCCGCCTGCAGGGCGCGAATCGCCTCGTCGTCGAGGCGGGCGTCTCCGCGGGCGAGGCGCAGCTGGTTGAGCGAGAGGCCGGTCTGCACCTGGATCGCGAAGGAGCGCGGCACGACCTCCAGATAGAGCCGGCCGCGGTAGCCGGCGCGGATCTCGTCGAAGCGGTGGTGGCGGTCGGTGAGGACCCGGGTGAAGACGTCGAGGCGCCCCGTGCTGCTCTTCGGGTTCGCCTTCGCGCGGACGTCGTCGGGCAGCGCCAGCTCCTCGATCAGGGGCACGAGGTAAGGGCGGTCGCGCTCGAGGACGGCGCCGTCGCGGAGGTCGACCTTCTGGAAGGCGAGCCCCTCGATCTTCTCCTCGACCGTGGAGTCGACGTCAGGCAGGAAGCTGCAGCGCAGCGCCCAGGCGAAGTCGCCGAGCCGCAGGTCGATGCTCGCCGGCTGGATCGCCTCGGGCCGGATCCGGTAGTCGCCGGAGCCGATCCACTCCTCCTCGATCGCCCTCGAGAGCGCCTGCGACGGGAAGACGCCGTCCGCCACCCCGATCGCCGCCTCGCCGCCGCCCGTCATCCCGGCAGCCTATGCGCCCGTGGGCTCAGCGCCGCCGCCGCGCGGCCGGCTTTTTCCGCTTTTTGGGAGCGGGCTTCTCGGCGGCCCCCCGCAGCGTCCGCTCCCCCGCCTTCTCGGTCGCCTCCGTCATCGCGATCTGGAAGACCGCGAGCAGGCCCTGGGCGGCGAGCGGCCGCATCCGCTCGAGCGCCTCGCGGATCCGCGGCCAATCCCTCTCCGGGCGGCCGGCGCGGTCGAACGGCTCCCAGACCTCCTTGACGAAGATGTCGATGAAGGTGCGCGCCACCCCGTCGGCGTGGCCGCGCAGCTTTTCGGCCGTCTCCAGGGCAGCCTCTGGGCCCACCCCGAGCTCCGCCAGCTCGGCGGCGGCCCTCTGCAGGCGGGGGCTGATCACCTCGATCCTGCCGTCGGGAAGGGTGCGCAGCACGCCCAGCGCTTCGCCGCGCTCGAGCAGGGCCGGGTCGACCCGGCCGGCCCCCCAGGTCGCGGCGAGCTCGTCCCGCTCGAAGATCTCAGGGGTCTCGTCTTCGAAGGGCATGCGCAGGGCGCGCGCGAAGTCGAAGACCTCGGCCGCCGAGCCGTCGCTGGTCTCGAAGACGCGGCGGATCGCCTCGAGGTTGAGGCCGTCCGCCTGCATTTCCCTGGTCAGCTCGATGCGGGCGACGTGCTCCTCTCCGTAGTAGCCGGTGCGCCCGCGGACGATGGGCGGCGGCAGCAGGCCGCGGGTCTGGTGGGCGCGGATGTTGCGCACCGTCATCCCGGTCCGCTCGGCGAGCTCGCGGATCGTCATCTCGCCGTCTGTGGATTTGGCCGCCATCGCCCGCAAACGTTACGGGGCGGGGCAGCTAGCGCGCCGCAAGCGGCAGCCGCTGGCCGTTCATCTCCGCGGCGGCATCGGAGCAGAGGAAGGCGATCGCCTCGGCGATGTGCTCGGCCGGCGTGAAGGACGGGAACTTCTTGCCGGGGCTCTCCTCGCGCATCCGCGGCGTCAGGATCGCGTCGACGACGACGATGTTGGCCGTCGCCGCCGCCCCCGCGAAGCCGTCGGCGAGCGCCAGCGTCCAGGCCTCGGCGGCGGCCTTGGCCGCCGCGTAGGCGGCGTTGCCGTTGGACGGGGCCTGCGCCTGCTTGGCGGAGACGAGGACGAAGCGCCCGGCCGGCGAGGCGGCGAGCGAGTCGTGGAAGGCGCGCGTCGTGTGCTGGACGGTGCGGATCAGGAGGTCGTGCAGGAGCTCCCAGTCCGCGAGCGGCGCCTCGTGCAGGGGCGTCCCCCCACGCCAGCCGCCGACCAGGTGGATGAGGCCGTCGACGCGGCCGAAGCGCTCGAGGAGGGCGGCGTGCCAGGCCCGCGTCGCCTCCTCGTCGAGAAGGTCGGCGGTGCGGCCGTCCCAGCGCTCGGGGCACCCCAGCTCGGCGCCGACGGCGTCGAGGGCCCCCTGGTCGCGGTCGGTCCCGGCGACGATCGCCCCGGCCGCCGCCAGCCGCGCGGCGACCAGCGGGCCGAGCCCACCGCCGACGCCGGCGATCGCGATCGCCCGCCCGTCGAGGCGGGCGCGACTTTCTGTCTGAGTCAGATGCGGACATACGTTCAATGCAGTTCCGTCAGGCCAACCCACGCGACCGCCGAAGCACGCAGACGTCGAGATCCGATTGGGCCAGTGGGGGAGGCAGGATTCGAACCTGCGTAGGCATAGCCGCTCGGTTTACAGCCGAGTCCATTTGACCGCTCTGGCACTCCCCCGGAGCGTGAGGAGGCGATTCTAAAGGGCGGCTCAGCCCGAGGCGGGAAGCTCGATGCCGAGGCGCTCGGCCATGCGGGCGTTGAAGGCGGTCAGCGCCTTCATCGGCCGCATGAACACCGTCAGGTCCGCGACCCTGCCCTCCTCGTCGAGCGTCAGGTAGTCGATGCCCTCGAGCTCGAGGTCGCCGACCATCGCCTTGAAGCGCAGCACGACGGTGCCGTCCCCGAGCGCTTCGTCGACGTAGGTGAGGCCCTCGAGCACCTCGGCGACGTGGCCGAGGACGACGCTGACCGTGTCGCGGCCCTCGAAGCCGCGGAAGAGGACCGGGCTGTGCAGCTCGACGTCCTCGCGAAGCGTCGCCAGCATCGCCTCGACGTCCTTGCCTTCGGCGGCGACCCGGAATGGATGCGGCTCGGCCATCCACCCACCCTACATCCCGCGGGCGGTCCCGTGAGATACTCGCGGCCATGCCGAGCGACCGCTTCTACGCGCGCTTTTCGCACTCCCTGGGGGCCACCGGGCTGCGCTGGGCCGGAAAGCTGAACACGCCGCTCTACCGGCTCAGCGGGGGCCGGATCGGCGGCAGGGTCGGTAAGGCCCCGGTCCTGCTGCTCACGACCACGGGCCGCAAATCGGGCCAGAAGCGCACGGCGCCGGTCGTCTACCTACGGGACGGCGAGCGGATGGTCGTCATCAACACCAACGCCGGCAACGCCAAGATTCCGGCCTGGTCGCTGAACCTCGCGGCCGACCCGAACGCCGAGGTCGAGGTCGGCAAGCGCAAGATCCCGGTCGTCGCCCGGGTCGCCGAAGGCGAAGAGCGCGCAGACCTCTGGCGCAAGCACAACGTCCAGTACGCGGGCTTCGACGACTATGACGAGCAGCTCGATCGCGAACCCAAAGTGATCGTTCTGGACCCTGTTTCCCGCTGACGCGCTGAGGCGAGGTCAGGCCAGGACGCAGGGAGCGAAGCGAGCTCCGCACGTGAGCGACCGAGGACGCCGCATGGCCGCGCCTCAGCGCGTCAGCCGGCGTCGCGGAGCATTTGGGCCTCCGGCAGGCGCTTCAGCTTTTTGAGCGTGTTGTTCTCGATCTGGCGGATCCGCTCGCGGGTGACGCCGAAGGTGCGGCCGACCTCCTCGAGGGTCAGCGGTTCGAGGCCGGTCAGGCCGTAGCGCAGCTCGATCACCTGGCGCTCGCGCTCGGGCAGCGCGTCGAGGGCCTTGCGGACCCCCTCCTGCTGGAGGTGCTCGGAGGCTTCCTCGAAGGGCTCGAGGACCGCGTCGTCGGCGACGAAGTCGCCGAGCTCGGACTCGTCCTCGTCGCCCACCGGTTTCTCCAGCGAGACCGGGAGCTGGGCGACGCGCAGGATCTCCTTGACGTCGGAGACCGACCAGCGCAGCTCGATCGCGATCTCCTCCGGCTCCGGCTCGCGGCCGAGGAGCTGCACCAGCTGGCGCTCGACGTAGGCGATCCGGTTCAGCTTCTCGACCATGTGGACGGGGATGCGGATCGTCCTCGCCTTGTCGGCGATCGCCCGCGTCACCGCCTGGCGAATCCACCAGGTCGCATAGGTGGAGAACTTGTAGCCGCGGCGATAGTCGAACTTCTCGACCGCCCGGATCAGCCCGAGGCTGCCCTCCTGGATCAGGTCGAGGAAGCTCAGCCCGCGCCCCAGATAGCCTTTCGCGATCGAGACGACCAAGCGCAGGTTGGCCTCGACCATCTGCCGCTTGGCGAGCATGTCGCCGCGCTCGATCCGCTTCGCCAGTTCGACCTCCTGGGCGGCGGTGAGCAGCTCGACCTTGCCGATCGAGCGCAGGTAGAGGCGCAGGCTGTCGAGGCTCGGTTCGACCGTCAGGTCGAGCTCCTGTTTCTTGGCCCGCTCGGCGCCGGCGTTGCGCTGCTCTTCGTAGGCGCTGACGCCGTCTTCGGCGATCACTTCGACGCCGTGCTCGACAAGGTGCGAGTGGAGCGCCGAGACCTGCTCCTTGGTGACCTCGACCTCCTCGAGGGTCGCGGCGATCTGCTCGAAGGTCAGGAAGCCGCGCTCGCGGCCGAGCGCGATCAGGCCGCGCAACTCCTCGGAGTCCGCGAACGGCTGGTCTGCCGAATTTTGATTCAGCCCCTCGGGGACCGCCTCCAACGGCTCGATCTCACTGCCCTTCTGCAAACTTTCCCCTCCCAAGGGGAGCCGACCCCAACGCTCCGGCCACGGCGCAGTATAGGGAGATGACTACCCTTCAGACGAGAATGGCGATCGAGACGACAACCCTCTCCGGATCCTCACCCGACGTCCAGGCCGGCCTGCCCGCCACCCAGGTCAGCCTCTCGCGGGTCGGGGTCACCGGGGTCGAGAAGGTGATCCGAGTCGAGGCCGACGGGCGGGAGAACCTCTACCACGCCGACTTCGAGTGCTTCGTCGACCTCAACCCCCGCCAGGCCGGCGTCCACATGTCGCGCTTCGAGGAGATCGTCGGCGAGGCGATCGACGGCGTCGTCCTCGCCGAGGCATTCCGCGCCGAGGTGCTTGCCGCCCACATCGCCCAGCGGGTTCGCGAGCGCCAGGGCGGCCTGCGTGCCGAGGTCTCCGTCAAGGCCCGCTACCCGCAGACCGTGACGACGCCGGTCAGCGGCCAGCAGACCCAGGAGATCTACGTCCTCTTCGGCACCGCGGTCGACTCCGAGCGCGGCACGCGGACCCTGACCGGAGTCCAGGCCCAGGGGATGACCGCCTGCCCCTGCGCCCAGGAGATGGTCGCCGACGTCGGCCGCGAGCGGCTCGCCGAACAGGGGTTCTCGCCGGAGGAGGTCGAGCGGGCGCTCGAGGCCGTTCCCATCGCCACCCACAACCAGCGCGGGATCGGCACTCTCCACGTCGGCTGCCCGGAGGGAGGCGCCGGCTGGATCGACGCACCGGGCCTGCTGCGGATCGTCGAGAGCTCGATGAGCTCGGAGATCTACGAGCTGATGAAGCGGCCCGACGAGCTGGCGGTCGTCGCCAAGGCGCACGAACAGCCCCGCTTCGTCGAGGACTGCGTGCGCGAGATGCTGCGCCAGGTCGTCGAGGATTACGCCGAGCTGCCCGACGAGGCCTTCGTCATGGCCCGCCAGGAGAACCTCGAGACGATCCACCGCCACAACGTCGTCGCCGAGCGCTACGGGACCCTCGGCGACCTGCGGGCCGAGCTCGGGAGCGGCGAGCACCTCGCCCGCCACGCGACCATGCGCGAGTGGCTCGAGGGGCCGTCAATCGGCGTCGAGAGGAATCGGATTGCGATCGACGGCGATTGACGGCGAATCAATTCCGCCCATGACCGCGGCCTTCGGCCTCCGTCATATGCGGTTTCGGTTTGGGTTCGGACAACCTTCGCCGTAGTCCGAAGAAGTAGTCGGCACCGCTGATCACGGTGGCGGCGACCGCCGCGTAGACGAGGAGGTCGACCCAGGCCGGCGCCGGGTTGGCGGCGATCAGGGCGAAGACCGCGGCGATCTGCAGCACCGTCTTCACCTTGCCCATCCAGCTGGCGGAGATCACGATGCCGCGCTCGGCGGCGATCGCTCGCATCACGGTGACGGCGAACTCGCGGGCGATGATCACCATCGCGACCCAGGCGTCGAGGCGGTCAAGGGAGACGAGCGAGACCAGGGCGGCGGCGATCAGCAGCTTGTCGGCGACCGGGTCCATCAGCTTGCCGAAGGTCGTGACCGCGTCGCGCGAGCGCGCGATGTAGCCGTCGAGCCCGTCGGTGAGGGCGGCGAGGGCGAAGACCCCGGCCGCCAGCGCGTCGCCGTTCGGCGTCTCGCCGAGCAAGGCGACGACGACCACCGGCGCCGCGAGGATGCGCAGAAGCGTCAAGACATTCGGGAGATTCAGAGGAAACACGGCTTCAGTCTGGCCGATGGGCCGATTTTCCGCTCTATCGGCGTGTTTTCGGCCCGTCGGCGGTCTCGGCGCCGGCGAGCGCCGCGTCACGCTTGGCGAAGAACTCCTCGCCCTCGATGCTGACGTGGGGGACGAAGCGCTCCATCCAGCCCGGCAGCCACCAGGCCCGCTTGCCGAGCAGCACCATCACGGCGGGGACCAGCAGGCAGCGGACCAGGGTCGAGTCGATCGCGATCGCCACCGCCAGGCCGACGCCGAACTCCTTGACGATCGGGTTGCCGTTGAGGACGAAGCTGGTGAAGACGCAGACCATGATCGCCGCCGCCGAGGTGATCACGCGGCCGGTGTTGGCGAGGCCCTCGACGACCGCCTCGTGCTCGTCCGCGTTTTCGCGGTAGTGCTCCTGCATCTGCGTGAGCAGGAAGACCTCGTAGTCCATCGAGAGCCCGAAGAGGATCGCGAACATCAGCAGCGGCACGAAGCTGACGATCGGGATCGAGTGGTCGAGGCCGATCAGCGAGGCGCCCCAGCCGAGCTGGAAGACCGCGGTGACGACGCCGTAGGCGGCGGCGACCGAGAGCAGGTTCATCGCCGCCGCCTTGATCGGGACCAGCAGCGAGCGGAAGGCGAGCAGGAGGACGATGAAGCTGAGCCCGACGACGATCGCGATCATCAGCGGCAGCTTGTCGGCGATCTGCGAGGCGAGGTCGATGTAGCCGGCGGTCTGGCCGCCGACGTATGCGGACCCGTCGGTCCCCCTGACCGCGGCCGGGATCGTGGTTTCCCGCAGCCCTTCGACCAGGCTGACGGTCTCGTCCGCCCAGGGCGCCGACTTCGAGATCACCGTGAAGACGGCCACGGTTCCCGCCTTGTCGAGCGTCGGCGCGGAGACGGCGGCGACGTCGGGAGCTTCGTCGATCGCCTTGCCCAACGCCGGCAGCGACGCCTTCGCCTCCTCGCGGATCCCGGTACTTGGCGGCGATCAACAGCGGCCCGTTGACCCCCGGCCCGAAGCCCTTGGTCAGCGAGTCGTAGTTCTGGCGCGCGGTGGTCGACTTGGGCAGGGCGCTGAGGTCGTTCTGGCCCAGCTCGAGCTGGAAGATCGGCAGGGCGAGGACGACGAGGACGAGGAGCGCCGCGAGCGCCGAGCGCCAGGGCCGGTCGGCGACGTCGCGGGCCCAGCGCCGCCAGCCGTGCGGCTCGAGGTCCCCGGGGTCGGCATTCGTTCCCGGCACTCGCAGCGAGTCGATGTGGGGGCCGAGGGCGCCGAGCATCGCCGGCAGCAGCGTGGTCGCGGCGAAGACGGCGACGATCACCGCGATCGCGGCCGTGAAGCCCAGGGTGCTGACCAGGGGGATTCCGGCGAAGGCGAGCGAGCAGAGCGCGATCACCACCGTGAAGCCGGCGAAGACGACGGCGCCGCCGGCGGTCGCCGCGGCGCGGGCGATCGACTCGTGCAGATCCATGCCTTCTCGGAGCTGCAGTTTGTGCCGGGTGACGATGAAGAGGGCATAGTCGATCCCGACCCCGAGGCCGATCATCGTCGCCAGGGTCGAGGCGACGCTCGGCACTTCGACGACGTTCTCGAGCAGGCGGATGATCGAGAGCGAGATCGCGAGGCCGACGATCGCCGAGCCGATCGGCATGATCATCGCCGTCGCGGTGCCGAAGGCGAAGAGCAGGATGACGATCGCCGCGGCGATCCCGATCGCGTCGCTGACCCCGGTGTCGGGCTTCGAGAGCTGCTGGCCGACGTAGGCGCCGACGGAGGTGTCGAGGCCGGCCCGCTTCGCCGGCCCCGCCGCGTCGAGGACCGCTTCGGCCTGCTCCTCGGTCAGTTCGCCCGGCCCGACCCCGAGCACGACCGGGATGTAGGCGACCGTCTTGTCCTCGCTCAGCAGCCCCGCTTCGGCGCCCCGCCGGCTCAACGGGCTGATCGCCGAGTTGACCTCGGGCATCGCCCGCAGCCGCTGCGCCGATTCTTCGATCGCCGCGGCGTACTTCGGCTCGGTCAGCGGCCCGGCCTTCGATTCGAAGGCGAGCGGATTGCTGCCGTAGGCCTGTTCGGGCAGGTTGTCTTCGAGCAGTTCGGTGGCGATCGTCGAGCCGGTGCCGGGCAGGGTCAGGTTGTCGTTGGTCTTGTCGCCCGAGGCCTGGCCGGCGACCACGAGGACGACCGCGGCGATGAGCCAGACCGCGATCGTCGGATAGTGGTGCCTGGAGCAGAAGCGCCCGATTGCGTAGAGCGGAGCGGTCACCGCGCAATCATCCCCTACGGGCGGGCGTCGCCGGACCCGCCGGGGGCGGGACTTCGCCGGTGTCGAACGCCTCCGGGACGGATTCGGATAGGCCGGCGCCCAGCAGCTGCCGCAGAACGACCAGGTGCTGGGCCTGGCTGGCGGCGATCGAGGCCGCAAAGGACCGCGGGGCGGGCTGATTGAGATGGGTGACGTCGTCGAGGAAGTGGGTGAGCTCCATGGCGGTGACGTCGTAGGCGAGGAGCAGGGCGTCGCGTTCGCTCCCCACCGCGCCCCGGTCGAGCACTTCCGCTTCGGCTTCGACCTCGCCGCCCAGCCCCCTCATCGCCTTCGTGAAGCCGTCGATGTGTTCCCGCTCCTGAGCGATCAGCCGCCTCAACAGCGCCCGGGAGTCGGCCCGACGCAGGCGCGGAAGGCCGGCTTCGAGCGCCTCGATCAGCGTTAACTCCTGGCCGATCGCGACGTTGAGGACCGCCGCGTCGGCGGCCTTTTCGGTGGTGGCCCCTCCGCCGGCGCCGCCCCCACCGCAGCCGGACAGGAGCGCGAGGGCGGCGATCGCGAGGGCAAGCGTGGCGCGGCCCGCCGGCGCGGCCCTCCGGTGGCTCCTCCCTCTGGCGTCCATCGATCGATCGTATGCCCGGGGCAGGTTGACCATCATCCTGGCCCAGACGGGCCCGAAGGGCCGGCCCCGACCCCGGGCCTGATTCAGTTAGCCCGATGAGCGCGCCGAAACTGGCACGGCTCGGCGACGAGATCCACGCCTGCAGGCGCTGCCCGCGGCTGGTCGAGTGGCGGGAGTCCTGCGCCGCCGAGCCGCCCCGCCGCTACCGCGGTGAGGAGTACTGGGCCAGGCCCCTGGACGGGTTCGGCGACCCGGGGGCCGCCCTCGCGATCGTCGGGCTCGCCCCGGCCGCCCACGGGGCAAACCGCACCGGCCGGATGTTCACCGGCGACCGCTCGGGAGAGTGGCTCTACGCGGCGCTGCACCGGGCCGGCCTCGCCAGCCGGCCGGTCTCCGAGCGGCGCGGCGACGGTCTCCGCCTCGAGGGCGCCTACGTGACGGCCGTCGTTCGCTGCGCCCCGCCGGCCAACAGGCCGACCCCCGCCGAGCGCGACAACTGCCTGCCCTATCTGGAGCGGGAGCTGGAGCTGCTCGCCGAGTGCAGGACGATCCTCGCTCTCGGCTCCTTCGCCTGGGACGGCGCGCTGCGGGCGATGCGGGCGCTGGGCGCCGAGCTGCCGCGGCCGCGGCCGCGCTTCGGGCACGAGGCCGAGGCGAGCGTCGGCCGCTGGGCGCTGGTCGGCTCCTACCACCCGAGCCAGCAGAACACCTTCACCGGGCGCCTGACCGAGCCGATGCTCGACGCGGCGATCGCCCGCGCCCTCGCCCGCTCCCGGTAGATTGGCCTCGATGCGGATGCCGACGATCGCCATCTTCCTGCTCCTCGCGCTGGCGATCGCGGCCGGCGGCTGCGGCTCCTCTTCTTCTCCTCTTCCTCGGTCGAAACCGGTGCGGAAGAGCAGACGAGCGCGACGTCGGGCACGACCGAAGCCGCCCCCTCGACCTCGACCACCCCCTCGACGCCGGAAGCGCCGGTCGGGGTCAGGGCGACGCCCTGCGCCGACAGCACCCCGTCCGGCAGCATGCTCCGAGTAACCGGCGTCTCCTGCAAGACGGGCCGGGCGATCGCCTCCGGCTGGTACAAGGACGACGCCTGCCGGCCCTCGGCGGGCGCCTCGCGCAGCTCCTGCCCGCTGGGCGCCTTCCACTGCCTCAGCGCGGTCGCCGGCCGCGGCATCGTCGTCACCTGCGCGGCGCCGGACAAATCGGTCGCCTTCATCGCCCGGCGCAGCTGAGCGCCCGCTCAGTCGCGGCGCAGCAGGCCGGCAAGCGCCGGCACGAAGAGGATCAGCCACATGAACTGGGCGGCGTGGCCGTCGATCAGGGCGATCGGGATCGAGAGCAGGAAGACGCCGGCGATGAAGCCGGCGCGGTGCCAGTTCTCCGCCAGCTCGGCGTCCTCGACCCTCGCCAGCCCGCGCCGGCGCGCGTCGGTGAAGAGCAGCATCCCGACCAGCACCACGCCGGCCAGGTTCACCGAGTAGACGACGACCGCGGCGGGGTCGCCGCCGTGGTCGCCGAGCACCTGGCTGCTGAACGGGATCAGCACGATCCAGGCGAGATAGAAGAGGTTGAGCGACAGCAACCGGCTGTCGAAGCCGGTGATGTCGGAGAAGAAGCGGTGGTGGACGATCCAGAAGCGGCCGATCACGGCGAAGCTGAGCGCGTAGGCGAAGAGGTCCTGGCGCTGTTGCCAGAGGACCTTGGTCAGCTCGTCGCCTGGGATGTGCTCGGGAATGCCGAGGTTGAGCACGAGCAGGGTGATCGCGATCGCGAAGACCCCGTCGCTGAAGGCGACGATCCGCGAGAACTCGACCTCGTGCTCATCGCGCCGCCGCGTCGACCCGGTTCCGGCCATCGCCGGATGATCGCCGTCGGACGCGACGGAACGCCCGCGCGATCCCTCCTAGAATGGCTCGCACCCGCCGGCGTAGCTCAGTTGGTAGAGCACTTCACTCGTAATGAAGGGGTCCCCGGTTCAAGTCCGGGCGTCGGCTCTGGTGGCGGGGCCTCAGCTCGGCAGGGCGTAGATCTGGCCCTTGGATTCGAGGACCTTCCTGGAGGCGAGGGCGACGGTCGGGGGGCCGGCGATCACCTGGCCGGTTTCGGCGTCGTACTCGCCGCCGTGGCAGGGGCAGACGATGACGCCGCCCTGGTAGCCGACCGTGCAGCCGGCGTGGGTGCAGACCGCGCTGAACGCCTTCAGGCTGCCGTCGGAGCCGCGGATCAGGATGTCGGCCGAGCCGTCGCTCGGGTCGCTGTAGGTCGCCGCCGAGCCGCTCGGCAATCGCCGGCCCGGGCCGAGCCGGACCGCCCCGCCGGGCAGCCCTCCCCCGTTGCCGCCTGCGCCGCCCTGCCCGCCGCCGCCGTTGCCGCCCGCGCCCTGCCCGGCGCCGCCCGGCCCTCCCTGCCCGGCGGAGCCGCGACCGCCGGCGGCGAGCGTGCGCGCCGGGTGGTAGGCCCCCTTGAGCAGGGTCGAGATGCCGGCGATCGCGAGCGCCATCCCGGCGAACTCGGCGAGCAGCGCCCTGCGGGTCGAGGCGATCGCGTCCGCCTCGCTGAGCGGCTCGTCGGGCGGGCGCAGGCTGATCCGCCGCATCGTCGTCGTCGAGGGGCGCCACTCGAAGTTGTCGAGGGCCGGCTGGCCGGAGGCGCCGGCGAGGGCGAAGGGAAGCCAGGCGAAGGCGAAGACGAGGTCGGGGCCGAGGAAATAGGGCGTCGTGTGCCAGCTCGCGGTCAGGAAGAGGACGAGGTTGAGGCCCATGCCGCCGATCGCCGCAACCCGCGTGAAGAGGCCGCCCAGGGCCAGCAGCCCGATCAGGATCTCGGTGATCGCGACCGCGACCCCGGCCACCTCCGCATGGGGGATCGCGAAGGCCCGCAGGAGGAAGCCACCGGGCGTGCCGGCCGCGAACCCGTGCAGCTGGGTCCCGATGTAGGTCGGCGCGCCGGCGTGCAGGAAGCCGGGGTCGGTGAGCTTCTGGATGCCCGCGTAGACGAAGGTCCCGCCGAGGAAGAGGCGAAGCGGGAAGAGGGCCTGACCCGGGCTGAGGACCGTCGCTCTCCGCACCCCCCCAGCCTCGGCCCGGCGCCTAAACCACGGCTCAGACGAGCGTGAGAGTTCTCTCACGATCGAGTCAGGGTGCGGCAATCCCGCAGCGGGACTGCGGAAGGAAGCGGATGCGCCGGCCACCGTCGATCGAGATGCTGGGCGACAGCGATGGGCGCTACGAACGCCAAACGGACCGACCGGAGAAGGAGCTCGAGATGAAGGCACTCGTCTACCACGGTCCCGGCCAGCGCAGCTGGGACAGCGTCGAGGACCCGACGATCCTCGACCCGACGGACGCGATCGTCCGCGTCGACACGACGACGATCTGCGGCACCGACCTGCACATACTCAAAGGCGACGTGCCGGAGACCACCCCCGGCACGATCCTCGGACACGAGGCGGTGGGCACCGTGCAGGAGGTCGGCGCCGCCGTCACGACCGTCGCCCCCGGCGACCGGGTCCTGCTCTCCTGCGTGAGCGCCTGCGGGCGCTGTCGCTTCTGCAAGGAGGGCCGCTACGGCCAGTGCCTGGGAGGCGGTGGCTGGATCTTCGGCCACACCACCAACGGCGTCCAGGCCGAGTACGCGCGCGTGCCGTTCGCCGACAACTCCACCTACAGGGTCCCGGAGGAGCTGAGCGACGAGCAGGTCCTCTTCCTCGCCGACATCCTCCCCACCTCCTATGAGGTCGGCGTGCTGAACGGCTCTGTCTCACCCGGCGACACCGTGGCGATCGTCGGCGCCGGGCCGATCGGCCTGGCCGCGATCCTCACGGCCCGCCTCTACACGCCCGGCCGCATCGTCGCGATCGACCTGGCCGAGAGCCGCCTCGAGAGCGCCCGGCGCTTCGGCGCCGACACGACGATCGACAACAGCGAGGAGGACGCCGTCGCCCGCGTGATGGAGCTGACCGACGGGCTCGGCGCCGATGTCGCGATGGAGGCGGTCGGCGTGCCCGAGACCTTCGAGCTGGCCGCCGAT
This sequence comes from uncultured Solirubrobacterales bacterium, assembly GCA_963727615.1. GTDB lineage: Bacteria > Actinomycetota > Thermoleophilia > Solirubrobacterales > 70-9 > VRUE01. The sequence continues at coordinate 46,832 of CAVSHD010000003.1, read as the reverse complement.
CTGATCCGGCCCGGCGGTTGCGTCGCCAACATCGGCGTCCACGGCAAGCCGGCGGCGCTGCACCTGGAGCGGCTCTGGATCCGCGACGTCACGGTGACGACAGGCCTGGTCGACACGTTCAGCATCCCGCAGTTGATGCGGCTGATCGCCAGCGGCCGCCTCGACCCGTCGCTGTTCGCGACCCACCGCTTCGCGCTCTCGGACACGATGGCCGCCTACGACACCTTTGCCGACGCGGCCTCGACCAACGCCCTCAAGGTCGTGCTGACGGCGGACGGAGGCGAAGAGGAGCCGGCGGCGAACCGGGTCGCCGCGGGAGCAACCGCGTAGGGGAGCGCCCGAGGGACCGAAAGCGAGATGCAATGCAGGAAGGCCGGGGTCGCGACGGCCTCGGTCTCCCCGGCGGCAGCGGTGCCCTTCCCCCGGCGGGCGTCGCCTTCGGCCTTGCGATAGTTGTCGTACCGTGCCGCGCATCTACTGGCAAGCCCCCCGCCTCCCGCGGCCACTTCGTCGCGGCGTCCCGAGCACGCCGACGATGGTCGTCGCGCTGCTGGTCCTGAGCCTTGGGCTCGGGGCCTGCGGGAGCCAGGAGAGAACAAAGGAAAGGGCCGGCACCGCGAGGAAGGCGCTGAAGCGAGAGGCGCGGGAACGCAGGGTCGCCCGCCTCGAAGAGCGGGTCGACCGCATGAAGCAACGAATGCGTCGGCATTCGAGCCGGGCCGGCGGCGAATCCTCCTCGCCGGCGAGCGACGCCGGGTCGGCACCACTCGCCTCGCTGGTGGGTTCGGTCGACGGGGAGGTTGGATTGACCCTCGGGGCCGTGGGGGGCGAACCCGCCGTCGTGGGCGGGACGCTCGAGAGCGGCTCGGCCTGGTCGACGATCAAGGTGCCGATCGTGCTGCGCGTACTCGCCGACTCCGGGGGGCCGGACGGGCTCAGCTCGCATCAGAGCGAACTCGCCGAACGGGCGATCACCGTCTCCGACAACGAAGCCGCCGCCGAGCTCTTCGAAGGCCTCGAGCGCTCGCACGGGGGGCTGAGCGGCGCCTCGTCCGCGGTGACCGAAGTGCTGCGCGAAGGGGGGGACTCGAGCACCTCGGTGTCGACCGTCGGCCGCGACTCCTTTTCGACCTACGGGCAGACGGAGTGGTCGCTGCCCGAACAGCACCGCTTCATCTCCTCCCTGGTGGCGGGCTGCGTCGGCAGCGCCGCCTCGCGCCGCTACGCGCTGGACCTGATGAGCCGCAACACCGACGGCTGGGGCTTTGGCGCGCTCGGCCTGCCGGCCGCCTGGAAGGGCGGCTGGGGCCCCGGCGTCGACGGCCGCTATCTGGTGCGCCAGATGGGCGAGGTCGAAGTCGGCGGCCACCAAGTCGTCGCGACGGTCGCCGCGATCGCCTCCGACGGGCAGTTCGAGTCCGCCCAGGCGATCGCCACGCAGGCGGCCCGGTGGGTCGTCGACCACGCCGGGCTGGCCGGGGCGCCGTCGGGGTGCTGAGGGCGAGCGGCGCGCGGGCCTAGATGCCGCGGACGGCCCACTCGGGCTGGCCGGGCGGGGGCTCATAGCAGCAGAACGTCCCGGTGCGCACGGCTGCGCTGAGCTGGGCGCCGATCGTCTCGTCCTTCTCGGCGATGCGGTCGAGGATGTGGCGGATCGCCCGGGTCACGTTGACCCGGGCGCGCTCGGCCTCCGAGCTCGCCCTGCGGTCGCGGCCCCCGAGCCCGACAGCGGCGGCCAGCTCCCTGCCGATGAACTCCAGCTCCTCGCGGGCCTGCGCGGCGCGCTCGGGGTCGTTGAATTCCTCGGCCTCGGCGACGGTCGCCTCCAGCTCCTCGATCCTGGCGCGGTAATCGCGCTTCGCGGTCTCATCGAGAACCGGCCCGGCGTCGGAGCCCGCGCCCTGGACGTTCAGCTCCGCGACGGCCGCGGCCTGGCGCGAGGGCGACGTGGCGCCCGCCGGCCCCCCCTGCAGTTCCATCGCGTGCATCTCGACCCCGGGCGAGGCGATCAGCCGGGCGAGGTAGCGGATCCCCTTGCCGTCCTTGATCGTCATCTCGGCGGCGCCGAGCCGCATCGCCCAGTGGTCGCCAAGGTCCTCGAGGACGCCGGCGGCGCCCCCGCTCGGCGCGCTCGTACCGGCGGGCCCCGCCGCGGCGATGCGCTCTTCGAGCACCGCTCGCTCGGCCTCGCCAAGGCCGTCGCGCAGCGCCCGACGGACGACCGGGTGGGAGAAGCGAAGCTCCTTCCCAGCGGCATCGGCCTGCACCAGCGCGGCGCGCTCGGCCGAGCCCCAGGTCCGGGCCAGCTCGGCCCGCTCGCCCCCGAGGGCGCGGCCGATCGGCTCGGGGTCGAAGCTCTCCTCGCAGAGCGCGGCCATCGCCAGCGCCCCCCCGGCGCCGTCTCCCGCGTTGCGGACTCGCTGGGCGATCGTGTCTGCGAGGACCGGCGTCAGAGGGGCCGCGTCGACCTCCTTCAGCAGGCGCCAGCGCCCCTCGACCTCGGCCAGGCCGCCGGAGGCCAGCAGCGAGCGGACCAACTCCGCGGTGAACAGGGGGTTGCCGTTGGCCTCGCGCCGCAGCGCGGCGGCCAGCGCGCCGTCGTGGCCGTGCTGGCCGTGGCCGGCCAGGTCGGTGAGCACGGAGAGCGTCTCGCTGTCGGATAGCCCGGCCAGCTCGACCCGCGAGAAGCCGGGCTCGCGCCCGAGCTGGGCGAGCGTTCGCGAGAGGCTGCCGTCGGGGGCGAGGTCGGTGGGCCTGTAGGTGGCGAGGATCACCCCTTCGAACTCGCCGCGGCCGCCGAGCAGGTACTGGAGCATCAGCAGGGTGCTCTCGTCTGCCCAGTGCAGGTCGTCGAGGACGAGGACGAGCGGGGCCTCGCGGGAGACGAGGCGAAGCAGCGAGAGGGCGGCTTTGAAGAGGGCGAACTGCTCGGAGGCGGGGGAGTCCTTGCGGTAGGTCGATTCCCCGAGGCGGTCGCTTGCCTCGGGCACGAGCCTGGCGAGCTCGGACAGCTCGCCGGGGGCGCCGGCAAGCGTCTCCTGGGTGGTGTGCTCGAGGCAGTGTCCGAAGGCCTCGACGAACGGCAGGTACGGTTTCGCCAGCCCGTCGCGCGTGCGCCCGAAAAGGATCGAGGCGCCCCTGGAATGGGCCTCGGCCGCGAACTCGGAGACGAGCCGCGTCTTACCGATCCCCGGCTCGCCCCCTACCAGGACGAAGCGCCTGCCCGTGCGGGCCTGGTCGAGCTCGCGCCGCAGGGCCTCGAGCTCGGCGTCGCGGCCGGTCATCGGCCACTCCCAGCGATCGGCCTGAAGCGGTGCGGGCAGCGGCAGCGGAGAGAGGCCCGCGGAGGTTTCGGCACCCGGTTCGTCGGCCCGACTCATCTCCGACGCATTGAACCACGCGGTGGCTCGGCCACCGAACATCGTTCAGTCGAAACGAACGCTTCCTGGCCGAGGGGGCGCACGCGTCGGCAAACGAGACGGAGGAACCGACCATGTATCGGCTAGATTGCACGTTGCACTTCGACACGAAGGGGAGAGTGTGAATTCGAGGCGCTTTTCGATCGTTGCGTTGCTTGGCATCGTGCTTGCGGCCACCGGCCTCGCCGCCTGCGGCGGCTCCGGCAACGCGAGCGAAGCCGAACTGGAGCGCGCGCGCACGGAAGCGGCCGAACAGGCCCGCCAGTCGGAGCGGATCCACCAGCTGCAAAAGGAAGTGAAGGGCCTCGACGGCAACGGTGGGGGCGGGGGCTCGACAAGCTCCGGCTCCTCGGCCGGCAGCGGCGGCGCGTCGGTCCCCAGCGGCGGCACCAGCTCCTGCGGCAACGAAGTGTCGGTCGGGCCCAACACCACCTGCCCGTTCGCGTTCAACGTGGTCGATGCCTACCAAAGCAGTGGCTCCAACGTGGTCGACGTCTACAGCCCGGTGACCGGGAAGACGTACACGATGACCTGCAGCAGCGGCTCCCCTCACGTTTGCACCGGCGGCAACGACGCCTCGGTCTACTTTCCGTAGCGCTTGACACTGGAGGTCCTCCAGGGCGAGGCGGCGGGGGCGAATATCGCCGTTGCCGGCGAGCTGTTGATCGGTCGCGCCGCCGAGGGAGACGGTTGCCTGGGCGGGGACCCTGAAATCTCCCGCCGCCACGCCGTCCTGCGGCGGGGCGAGGACGGTGCGCTGTCGATCGAAGACCTCGGCTCCAGGAACGGGACGTTCGTAAACGGCGTACGCGTCGCGGAAGCGACCCCGCTCGGCTCGGGCGACAGGGTCGAGCTGGGGCGCACGGTGCTCGCGGTGCGCGAGGTCGGGGCCGGCCCGGACATCGCGGTCCCCGGGCGGCCGGCCGCCACGAGCGCGCCGGAGGCCACCTCGTTCCCCGCCCCCTCCGAGCAGATCGGGTCGCCGACCTCGATCCGCGCGGTGCCGACCTCGCCGCGGGAGGCGGCGCGGCCCGCCGACCTGATCTACGACGGGCGCCGCGTGCCGGTGCCCCCGCAGGGCCTGGCGATCGGGCGCACCGACGACAACGACCTGGCGATCGCGACGCCGCTCACCTCGCGCCGGCACGCGCGCGTGGGCATTCGCGAGGGCCGGCACTTCGTCGCCGACCTGGGCTCCGCCAACGGGACCCTGCTGAACGGCGAGCGGCTGCGGGGGGAGGCGCGCTGGTTGAACAGCGGCGACACGCTGAGAATCGGCGGCGAGTCGCTTCGCTTCGTCGCCGGAGAGGCGACCGCGTTCGGCGAGTCGCCGCCGGCCGGCGCGGCGCCTCGCGCGGTCCGCGTCGAGGGCGAGCAGCTGACGATCGGCCGCGACGAGGCCAACGACGTCGTCCTCGACGACCCGAACGTGTCGCGCTTTCACGCCGAGATCGTCACCGGCGGGGGCGCCGCCGAGCTGCGCGACCTGGGCTCGCGCAACGGCACCCGGGTGGACGGAGAGGCGGTGACGAGGGCGCGGCTGGAGGTCGGCTCTGAGATCCGGATCGGGGCCTTCCGCCTGCTCTTCGACGGGAGCGGCCTGCTACAGCGCGACGACCACGGCGCCCTGCGGCTGCGCGCGGAGGGGCTGACCGTGGCGGTACGCGACAAAGTCATCCTCAACCGCGCCGACGTGGAGCTCAACCCCGGAGAGCTGGTGGTCGTGATCGGCGAGAGCGGGTCGGGCAAGAGCACGATGGTCAAGGCGCTGGCGGGGGTCAGCACGCCGACCGACGGAGCGGTGACCGTGAACGGCGACCCGGTCGCCTCGCGACTCACCGACATCGGCTACGTGCCCCAGGAGGAGATCGTCCATCCGCACCTGACCCTGCTGGAGGCGCTGCGCTACTCGGCCAGGCTGCGACTGCCGAAGGACTCCAGCGAAGAGGACATCGAGGAGGCCGTGCGGCGGGTGCTCGAGGAGCTGTCGCTGAGCGAGCACGCCGAGACGCGGATCGGCTCGCTGTCGGGCGGGCAGCGCAAGCGGGCCGGGATGGGGGCGGAGCTGCTCAACCGGCCCAGCCTCTTCTTCCTCGACGAGCCCACCACGGGCCTCGACCCGGGCCTGGAGACCCGCATGATGGAGCTGTTCAGAGACCTCGCCGAGGAGGGAACGCGGGCGGTGATGGTCGTCACCCACGCGACCAAGAACCTGGCTCTGGCCGACAGGGTCTGCGTGATGGGCCGGGGCGGGGAGCCGGCCTTCTTCGGCCCTCCGGCCGAGGCCAAGGAGTTCTTCGGCGTCGAGGACTACGACGGCATCTACACCGCCCTCGACGAGCGGCCGGCGACGGAGTGGAGGCAGAGGTTCGAGGCGGGCAGGGACCTGCCGACCCTGGAGGCCGACCCCGAGGTCGCGCTGGAGGCGCCGGCCCGGGCCGGCGAGAAGGCGCCGAAGAGGCGGACCGGCGCGCAGACCGGGGTGCTCGTCAGCCGCTACCTGAAGCTGGTCGCCCGCGACCGCCGCAACCTGCTGATCCTCCTCGGCCAGGTGCCGGTGATCGCCCTGGGCATCGCGCTGCTCTTTCAGCCCGGGGTGCTGGGCGGGCCCGGCGAGGGGCGCCCCGACGACGCCGCGCAGCTGCTCTTCCTGCTGGTGACCACCTCGATCTGGTTCGGCTCGATCGACGGCTCGCGGGAGATCATCAAGGAGAAGGCGCTCTCGCTGCGCGAGCAGGCGGCCGGGGTCAGGGTCGGCCCCTACCTCACCTCCAAGGCGGTCGTCCTGTTCGGGCTGGTGACCGTGCAGGCGTTCCTGCTGGCGCTGGTCGTGTTCGCGATCAGGCCGCTGGACGCTTCGGCGACGACCTACCTCGCGGTGCTGGGCACGCTGATGCTGACCGGGTTCGTCGCGGTCGGGATGGGGCTGCTCATCTCCGCATCGGTCGGCAGCGAGGACCAGGCGACCAGCCTGATCCCGCTGGCGCTGATCCCGCAGCTCCTCTTCGCCGGCGCGATCGTGCCGGTGGAGCGGATGGGGACGGCGATCTCGGCGATCTCAAACCTGGTCTTCGCGCGCTGGTCGTTTGCCACGGTCGGCACCGAGGTGGACCTGAACGCCCGCTTCGCCGCGGTGCAGGAAAGCGCGGTGCCCGAGTTCGGCTCCTCCTTCTTCGAGCTCGCCCTCGTCGCCGGCGGCGCCATCCTGCTCGCCTTCCTGACCCTCTTCTTCGGCGCCGTGTACATGAAACTGGCGCGCCGGGAGGGCTGACCTCACCGTTCGGCGCGTTGTTAGTCTGAGCCGGTGAACGAGCTGGGGATCGGCGCTCAGGTCGCCGGCTACCGCATCGAGGAGGTACTTGGACGCGGCGGGATGGGCGTCGTGTACCGGGCGGTGGACGATCGGCTCGGCCGCAGCGCCGCGGTCAAGGTGATCGCGCCCGGGCAGGCGGGCGATGTGGCCTTCCGGCGCCGTTTCATCGAGGAGTCCCGGGCGGCGGCGGCGATCGACCATCCCAACGTCCTGCCGGTATATGAGGCGGGCGAGGAGGACGGGGTCCTGTTCCTCGTCACCCGCATGGTCGAAGGGGCCGACCTCTCGGCGCTGCTGGGGCGCGACGGCGCGATGGAGGTCTCGCGAGCGCTGGTGCTGGCCGGGCAGGTCGCCGCGGCACTGGACGCCGCCCACGCCAGGGGGCTGATCCACCGCGACGTCAAGCCGGCGAACGTGCTGGTCGCCCGCGACCCCGGCTCCGGCACCGAGCACTGCTACCTGACCGACTTCGGCCTCGCCCAGCGGGGCGACAGCCGCACCCGGCTGACCACCACCGGGCAGTTCGTCGGCACCCTCGACTACATCGCCCCCGAGCAGATCCAGGGGGGGACCGTCGACGGGCGCGCCGACGTCTACGCGCTGGCGGCGCTCTTCTACGAGTGCGCCACCGGGTCGCCGCCCTTCGTGCGCGACTCCCAGCCGGCGCTGCTCTTCGCCCACCTCAGCGACCCGCCGCCGCCGATCTCCGAGCAGGTGGAGGGGGCCCCGGCGGCGCTCGACGGGGTGATCGAGCGGGCGATGGCAAAGGCCCCGGAGGACCGCTTCGCGACCTGCACCGAGTTCATCGGAGCGGCCAGGGCGGCCCTCGGGGGGACCACGCCGGACAGGGCCGGGGCGAGGCCCCCCGGGGCGGCCGAGACGGTGGTCGCGGGCAAGGGCAAGGCCGGGGTGGAGACCGTGCACGGCGCGCCGGAGCCGGCGGGGGCATCGGAACCGACGCTCGCCGGCGGGCGCGAGGCACCGGCGCCCCGGCGCCCGGCGGGCGCCTCCGGGCGCCGCCGAGGGCTGGCGCTGCTCGGCGGCGGGCTCGCGGTCCTGGCGATCGTCGGCGTGCTGGCCTGGGTGCTGCTCGGCACGGGTGGGGGCGGCGGCGGGTCGGTCTCCAGCGGCGGCACCAGCTCCAGCGACGGCACCAGCTCCTGCGGCAACGAAGTGTCGGCCGGGCCCAACACCACCTGCCCGTTCGCGTTGAACGTGGTCGATGCCTACCGAGGCAGTACCTCCAACGTGGTCGACGTCTACAGCCCGGTGACCGGAAAGACGTACACGATGACCTGCAGCAGCGGCTCCCCTCACGTTTGCACCGGCGGCAACAACGCCTCGGTCTACTTTCCGTAGCGCCTGACGCTGGGGGCCCTCAAGGGCGAGGCGGCGGGGGCGAAGATGGCGAGGATGGGGCGCCATCCTGCTCGCCTTCCTGACCCTCTTCTTCGGCGCCGTGTACATGAAACTGGCGCGCCGGGAGGGCTCGACCTCACCGTTCGGCGCGTTGTTAGTCTGAGCCGGTGAACGAGCTGGGGATCGGCGCTCAGGTCGCCGGCTACCGCATCGAGGAGGTACTTGGACGCGGCGGGATGGGCGTCGTGTACCGGGCGGTGGACGATCGGCTCGGCCGCAGCGCCGCGGTCAAGGTGATCGCGCCCGGGCAGGCGGGCGATGTGGCCTTCCGGCGCCGTTTCATCGAGGAGTCCCGGGCGGCGGCGGCGATCGACCATCCCAACGTCCTGCCGGTATATGAGGCGGGCGAGGAGGACGGGGTCCTGTTCCTCGTCACCCGCATGGTCGAAGGGGCCGACCTCTCGGCGCTGCTGGGGCGCGACGGCGCGATGGAGGTCTCGCGAGCGCTGGTGCTGGCCGGGCAGGTCGCCGCGGCACTGGACGCCGCCCACGCCAGGGGCCTGATCCACCGCGACGTCAAGCCGGCGAACGTGCTGGTCGCCCGCGACCCCGGCCCCGGCACCGAGCACTGCTACCTGACCGACTTCGGCCTCGCCCAGCAGGGCGACAGCCGCACCCGGCTGACCACCACCGGGCAGTTCGTCGGCACCCTCGACTACATCGCCCCCGAGCAGATCCAGGGCGGGACCGTCGACGGGCGCGCCGACGTCTACGCGCTGGCGGCGCTCTTCTACGAGTGCGCCACCGGGTCGCCGCCCTTCGTGCGCGACTCCCAGCCGGCGCTGCTCTTCGCCCACCTCAGCGACCCGCCGCCGCCGATCTCCGAGCAGGTGGAGGGGGCCCCGGCGGCGCTCGACGGGGTGATCGAGCGGGCGATGGCAAAGGCCCCGGAGGACCGCTTCGCGACCTGCACCGAGTTCATCGGAGCGGCCAGGGCGGCGCTCGGGGGGACCGCGCCGGACAGGGCCGGGGCGAGGCCCCCCGCGGGCGGCCGAGACGGTGGTCGCGGGCAAGGGCCAGGCCGGGGTGGAGACCGTGCACGGCGCGCCGGAGCCGGCGGGGGCATCGGAACCGACGCTCGCCGGCGGGCGCGAGGCACCGGCGCCCCGGCGCCCGGCGGGCGCCTCCGGGCGCCGCCGAGGGCTGGCGCTGCTCGGCGGCGGGCTCGCGGTCCTGGCGATCGTCGGCGTGCTGGCCTGGGTGCTGCTCGGCACGGGTGGGGGCGGCGGCGGGTCGGGCGGGTCGACGGAGGCGCTGCGGCTCTCGACCGAGACGATCTCGCTGGCGCGGGAGATCGGCAACGACACCGGCCGGCTGGCCGAATCGGTCGAAAGCGGCGGGCCCGACCTCCGACCTGGTCGGGCCCTTCGAAGGCTCGGGGCGCAAGGCGGCCGGACTGTCGGACCGCGCCAACGGCGATCTGCAGGCGGGGGACCCGGGCCGCGGGGACCTGCGCCGCAGCGCCGGCGACCTGGAGGAAGCCTCGGCGCAGCTGGCCGCGGTCGCCGCCGGCCCGGCGGCATCCGGGGCGCGCCAGAAGGCACGCGACGGCAAGCAGGCGATGAACCGCGCCCTGAGCGGTCTCGACCGCGGCGCTGGAGGCCCTGCAGCGGGCCTTCTCGAACGAAGGGGCAACCGAAGCCGCGGAATCGGTGGAGACCAGCCTCACACAGCTGCGCGACAGCCGAACGCAGCTCACCGCTCCGTTCGATTCGCTGATCGCGGCGCTCTGATCGCCACCGAATTTCCGCCGATCGACTTTGGCTGTACAGTCCCTCTGAACATCGTTCGGCCTCTTTGAACACCTTTGAGGCAGATCAGATGTCAACAAATCAGGTAGGAGCAGGGGAGGCTCATGCGACACCGATGCACACTCATGGTCTTGGCCGTCCTGGCGCTGGCGCTGGCGCTGCCCGCCAGCGCGCTTGGTGCGGACGCCGAATACGAGCCCAACGACGGCATCGACCAGGCCTACGGGCCGCTCGCGGCCAACACCAACTACAACGGGACGATCAGCACCGAAAACGATCGCGACTGGTACATCGTCTACGTGTCCGGCCAGGGCGTGCTTGGCGTCTCGCTCAACGAACCTCACCGACGGCGGCTGCTGCGGCAACCCGTACGTCTATCTGCTCAATGCCGACGGCGAACGCTGAACTCCTCCCACGGGAAGAGGGCAAACCGAAGAACTCACCTACACGACCCCCGGCCCCGGTCACTACTACGTCGTGTGTCAAGAACGGCAAGATCCCCGACATACTACCGGCTGCGCGTGAGCGGTCCGATCACCACCGGCCCGCGCCCGGGCCCGCCCGACGAGGTCACCCCGAACAACAACCCCGAGGCCGCTTCGGCCTTCGGGCCCCTGCAGGGCGGCCGGCTCTACGCCGGCAGCATCGACGCCTACAACGAGCAGGACTGGTTCTACTTCTACACCTCGGGCGCCGGAGCCTTCGACATCTCCCTGATCAACATCTACGACGGCAGCTCATACGACCGGGCCCATCCATGGACATGTTCGCCGCGGACGGCGAACAGAGGCTGAACTCCGCCAGCGCGTACCCGGACAAGATCGATCACATCCGCTACACGGCGGGCGGCCCGGCCAAATTCGTGCTGCAGGTCGAGGGCGGCAGTCCCGTGGACCGCTACCAGTTCCGCATCGACCCGGCCGGCCTGCTCACGAGCGTGGCACCGCCGGCACCGCCGGTCGTGCGCCCTCCCGCGGCGCCCAAGATCACCAGCGGGCCGGCGGGCAAGACCGCGTCTCGCAGCGCCACCATCGGCTTCACGGGCCAGGCCGGGGTCAGCTTCGAATGCAAGGTGACCGGCCAGGGAGTGTCCGGGTCGCTGAAGAGCTGGAGCGGTTGCACCTCGCCCGCGCGGTACACCGGCCTCGGGCTCGGCTCGAAGATCTTCCGGGTGCGGGCGGTCGGGAACGGCAAGAACAGCAGCGCCGCGACGTGGTCGTGGCAGGTCGTAAAGCATGTCGCCCCCAAGCGCCTCGCGCTTCCCACGACCCGCCGCAAGGTGATCTTCCGGGTGGTCTGCCGCCTCTCCCAACGCTGCAAGGCGCGGGTCAAGATCGTCGCCGGCAAGAGGGTCCTCGCCCGCGGCCGCTACTCGGTGCGGCCGAACAAGTCGAGCAAGGTGAGGATCAACCTGACCAAGACCGGCCGCAAGATCCTCTCGCGCCGCAAGCGCGTCAGTGCGAAGCTGAAGATCGTCGACACCCGCACCCACAAGAGCGAGGCGGTTCCGGTGGTGCTGAAGCGACGATGAGGCTCGGTTGCCTCCGGGGGGCGATCGGGTAAGTTCCCGCCGTGTCCTCCTCCCGGCCCGACAGCGCCGACCGCCCGTCCTCGGACACGACGATCGGGGTGATCGGCGACGGGTTCGGGGCGCTGCTCGTCTACACCACCGCGATCTACCTCGGCTTCAGGCCCGAGCAGGTCGGGATCTTCGGCCAGCAGACGAACCCGGTCGCCACCTACCAGCAGTTCGCCTGGAACCTCGGCCAGACGGTGCTGCGCTCGGAGTCGGAGTCCCACTTCCTGCCGGCCGACTGGCCGACCTTCGCGCAGATCGACGCCTGGGCGCGGCGCGATCCCTCGCCGCTGTTTCGCTCCGTCGGGCGGCGGTTCAACCCCGGCGTGCCCGAGGTCCTCACCGAGGCGGCGATCGTCACCAAGCGGCTGGGCTATGAGTCCCGCGTGCTCGGCGGCACCAAGGTCGGCTGGGTCGTGCGCGAGCCGGGCCCGCCGCCCTACTTCTCCCTGTATGACGAGGACGCCAACCTGCTGGGGCGCTGCAAGCACGCGATGATCGCGATCGGCCACGGGCCGCTCTCCTTCCCCGGCATCTACGGCGAGGCGCGCAAGGACCCCGAGATGCGCGAGCGCATCGTCCAGGCCTACGAGCCCAAGCGCTACGTCAGCGGCGGCCGCTACCTGGTGCTCGGCTCGGGAATCGCCTCGGTCAACGAGTGGGTCAACGCCGTGGACGCCGGCGCCCAGTGCATCGCCCTGCGGCGCAACCCGCAGCCCGAGGAGCAGGACCTGAACGTGCCGCGCTGCCTGTTCGACGGCAGCGGGATCGACGCCTTCCAGGGGCTCTCCTTCGAGCAGCGGGTCGAGTTCCTCGGCGAGGTGCTGCGGGGGACCTCGCCGGCGCGGCGCGAGTGGGCCCAGCGGATCTCCGAGGCCAGGGAGCAGGGGATGTTCGAGGAGGCGATCGGGGAGGTGACCGCGATCCGGCCCAGCCCGGCGGGGCTGCGGGTGCGGTTGCGCCTGCACGGCGGGGAGGAGTCCGAGATCGACGTGACCGGGATCGTCTGCGGCACGGGCTTCGTCAAGTCGGCCTTCGCGCTGCCGCTGCTTCGCCGGCTCGCCCAGACCTACGACGTGCCGGTCGAACGCGAGCGGATCAAGCTGAAGACCAACTGCGGCGTCCCGCCCCTTGACCGCGAGGACTCGCGCCTTTGCATGATGGGCCTCGCCGCCAACACGGTCGTGCCCAACGGGGACACGATCGCCGGCCTCAAGTACATCGCGCGGCGCTTCGTCGGCGACGTCGCGCGCGCCGAGGGCCTGCGCCAGGCGCACCTTCGGCTCGCGCCTGGCGATGCAGCTGGGGCTCGCCCGCCGTACGGTGAAGGCCGTGCGCCAGGTCCGCAAGACGGAGCAGCTCGCCTAGAGGGCCGGCCGGGTATGTGCCCCACACCGATCGGGACGGGTCGAGACCCGCGTGGCGACGCTGGTCCTGCCGGCGCTGCTGGCGACGGCGATCTCGCTGGCGACCGGCAACCCGAGCTGGATCGTCCTGATCGGGGTCTTCCTGCTGATGGGGGTGGCGCTGGACGCCGGCCTGTACTCGTGGCTGCTGAAGTACCAGCCGCCGTGGATGACCGGGATCCTGGCGCTCGGGGAGTTCGGCCTGCTCTACGTCCTCGCCAACGTGCTGAAGCTGGACCTGACCCCGATGGAGGCGATCGGCCTGTACTGGGTCTCCTGGGCGCTGGCGACGGCGACGAGGATCGCGATCCTGCCGATCGTCTCGCTCACCTACATCGAGTCGGCGGGCGAGTTCCGCCGCACCGAATGGTCGGTCCCGCCCTCGCAGGCCTCGCTGCCGGTGATCGCCTCGCAGGCCGAGGCGCAGGCGGGCCCCGGCGCCCTCGTCCAGGAGGCATCGGGCGTGCACGCCCGGCCGCTGGAGCGAAAGCCCAGCCCCTCCGGATCTCACTCGGTGCCCTCATGAGGGGCGAGTCGAAGCTCGAGCCCGGCGCGCAGGTGGGCGGCTACCGGGTCGAGAGCCTGATCGGCGAGGGCGGCATGGGGCACGTCTTCAAGGCGCTCGGCCCCGACGGCCGCGAGGTGGCGCTGAAGGTCGTCAAAGCCGACGTGGCCGCCGACGAGGAGTTCCGCCGCCGCTTCGCCCGCGAGGCCCGCGCCGCGCAGAAGGTGAGCGACTCCCACGTCGTCGCGGTGATCGACGAGGGCGAGCACGACGGCCTGCCCTATCTGGCCCAGGAGCTCGTCGCGGGCGGCTCGCTGGCCGAGCGCCTGGAGGCGGGGCCGCGGCTGGAGCCGAGGGAGGTGGTGAGGGTGTGCCACCAGGTCGCCGCCGGGCTCGCCGCGATGCATCGCGCCGGGCTGGTCCACCGCGACGTGAAGCCGGGGAACATCCTGCTCGACGAGGAGGGCCGCGCCTACATCGCCGACTTCGGCCTGGTCAAGGAGCACCAGGCGAGCGTCCTGACCCAGCCCGGCCAGGCGGTCGGCTCGGTCGACTACATGGCGCCCGAGCAGGTCCGCGGCGAGGAGGTGGGCGCCGCCGACCGACACCTACGCGCTCGGCTGCGTCGTCTACGAGTGCCTGGCGGGCGCCGCTCCGTTCGCCGACCGGCGCGGCGCGATGAAGGTGATGTGGGCGCACCTGCACGACGCGCCGGCCGACCCCTGCGCCGGGCGCCCCGAGCTGCCGGCCGAGCTCGGCGCCGCGGTGTGCAGCGCGCTGCGAAAGGAGCCCGGCGAGAGGCCGCCGACGCCGGTCGCCTTCGCGCGCGTGATGCAGGTGGCCGCGGGCCTGCCGATGATGGGGACGGAGGCCTGATGGCGGCGCCGGAGGCGAGCTTCATCCTGGTCGAGATCGAGCCCCGCAGGGGGGCGAGGCACCCGCTGGCGCCCGAGACGACGATCGGCCGGGAGCGCTGCGACATCCTGCTCGACGACGAGGAAGTGTCGCGCCGGCACGCCGCCATCCGGGCGAGCGGGGAGCGGGCTGAGATCGAGGACCTCGGCTCGCGCAACGGGACCTTCGTCAACGGGGAGAGGGTGGAGGGGGTGAGGGCGCTGGCCGACGGCGACACGGTCCGGCTGGGCCGGACCAGCTGGCGCTTCCAAGCCTCCACCAAGGGGGAGACGACCTTCGGCGATTTGGCCGAGGCCGCCACCGGCCCCATGCCGCGCGAGCGCAGCGGCGACGTGCCCGCGCCCGAGGCGGCGCCCTCGGCGGTCCACCGGGCCCCCGCGCCGCAGGCCTCGGCCCCGCCGTCCTTTGCCGGCCCGGCGCGCCCCCGCCGCCGGGTTCGCGGCTCCGCCGCGCGGCGGGGAGATGCGGTGCTCGCCTCCTACGCGGCCGTGATCGCAACCGCGGCCGCGGTGATCGCCTACTTCGTCGCCCGCTAGCGCCGCCGGTGGCAGCCGACATCCACAGCCAATAGGTTTCCCGCGTGCCTGAACCCGCCGTCCTCGATGCGCCGGAGGTCCTCGCGCGGGTCCTGGTCGCGCTGGCGTTGATCCTGCTCGTCGCCCGCCTGGTGGGCGGGCTGTTCGAGCGCTTCGGCCAGCCGCGCGTGGTCGGTGAGATCATCGCCGGGATCCTGGTCGGCCCGACCGTGCTCGGCGGCAGCCTGGCGACCGCCGCGATTCCGGAGATCGGCAGGGCCGCGGTCGACGGCACCGGCCTGGTCAACGACCTCTACCCGCTGCAGGTCTACGAATTCCTCTCCCTGCTGGGGACGGTCACCCTGGTGGTCTTCATGCTCCTGATGGGGATGGAGGTCGAGCAGCGCCTGCTGAAGGGGCGCGGCACCCAGATCGTCGGCGTTTCGCTGGCGCTGATCGCCGTTCCCGTCGTCCTCGGATTCGTCGTCGGTGCGGTGCTCGATTCGCCCGGCGTCTGGCAGGCCGAACTGGACGTGGTCGGCAACCCGGTCAGCGATACCACCCACGCGCTGTTCATCGCGGCGGCGCTCGCCGTGTCGGCGTCGGCCGCCCTTGCCCGCATCCTGCAGGAGCGGCGGATGATGAACACCGACCTGGGGGCGATCGGCATGGGCGCGACCACGCTGATCAGCGCCCTGATGTTCCTGGTCCTGGCCGGGGGCGTCGCCTCCTCGCACGGGGAGGGTGTGGTCGGGGCCGTGGGCACGAAGGCCGCCTTGGCCCTGGCGCTGGTGGCATTCCTATTCCTCGTCGTGCGGCGGGGCCTCGCCTGGCTGATCGAGCGCCGCTTCGATCCGGCCGGCAGTCTCGACACCGAGCTCATCGCCGTGCTCCTGCTGGGCACGCTGCTGTGCGCCTTCGCGGCGGAAGCGATCGGGATCAACGCGCTCGTCGGCGCCTTCCTCTTCGGTGCGGCCGTCCCCCAGGTGCCGGGGCTCGCGGCCGCGGTCACCGACCGCCTGCAGACGCTGCTCGTCGTCTTCCTGATCCCGGTCTTCCTCGCGGTGGCCGGGATCCAGACCGACCTGCGGGTGCTGGAGCCGGCGCTGATCGGCGGCATCGTCCTCTTCCTCGTCGCGAGCATCGCCTGCAAGTGGTTCGTCGCCGTCCCGGTCGGGATGGGCCTGGGCCTGAGCTGGCGGGAGTCAAACGCGCTCGGCGTGCTGCTCAACTGCCGCGGGCTGGAGATCCTGATCGTCGCCGTCGTCGGCCAGCAGCTGGGGGTGCTCACCGACGCGATGGCGGCGACCTTCGTGATCGCGGCGATCGTCACCACGCTGATGACCGCGCCGCTGGCGGAAGCGTTCCTGCTCGAGGAGTCCACCGAGGAAGAGCGCGAGAAGACGATTCACGCCGCCTCCACGGTGTTGCTGGCGACGATGACCGGGGGGCCGCGCGTGCTGGTCGCGCCCGACCGCGCCGAGGACGCTGTCGCCGCGCTGGCCGAGGCCGAGCGGTTCCTGCAAGGAGAGGGGCCGGCCGCGCAGTTCCTGGTCGCGCACCTGCCGCGGGCCGAGCCGCGGACCGACTACGCGCTGCGCGGGGTCAGGGAGGCGACCCTGGTGCCGCGCGCTCTGCGCTGGCTGCAGCCGGTGGCCGACCGGCTTGCCGACGCCGGCAACCACGCCGAGCCCGCCGCCTTCGTCAGCCCGACCCCTGACGCCGACCTGGCTCGTATCGCCGAGGAGTGGGTTGCAACGGATGCGATCGTCACCGACGAGGACGCCGCGGAGGCGCTCGAGAGGGTGGCCGGCGTCACCGTCCACCAGGTCGGCCCGGCGGCGGCCGTCGCTTAGGGTCGGGACTGGAGCGCCCACTCCGCGGCGGTCAGCGGGCGCCGAAGAAGATCAGCAGCGCCAGCCCGGCGATGGCCAGCACCGCGAAGGCGGCCACCTGGGTCTGGCGCTTCACCCGCGTGTCGATCAGCCTCGCCACCGCACCGTAGCTGCCCGAGGCGCCGCCCCTGCCGTTGGGCGCCTCGGCGCCGCCCTCGATCGCGCGGGGCACGAAGGCGGGCTCGCTCTCTTCGACCATGAAGCCCGGCACGTTGGGGGTGGGGGCCTCGACCGGCGCCAGCTCCTCTGCGGACGCCGGTCGCAGCACGCCGGCTTCCAGTTGGGTGATCTGCGGAGCGACCCCGACCGCCGAGGGCCGGCGCGCAACCTGCTCCTCGCTTCGCAGCTCGAGGACGGTGAGGCCCATCCGGACCCGGTCGCCCGGGCGGAGCAGCTGCGAGCCCGTGACCGGCCGGTCGTTCACGTAGCTGCCGTTGGTCGAGCCGAGATCGCGGACGACCGCTCCGTCGCCCTGTGGCTCGATCCGCGCGTGGCGCCGCGAAACCTCCCCGTCGGCCAGCGTCAGCGCGATCCCCTCTTCGCGCCCGACCTCGATCGGTCCCTCGAGCGGCACCTTCCTCCCCTGCCCTTTTCCTTCGACGATCTCCAGCAACAGCTTCATCGACCGGCCAGCCTACCGCGCCCGCGCGCCAATCCACCGACCGCCGCAGCCATCTTCCCCCCTGTCTTGTGGGCTGAACATCGTTCAGTTACTTTGAACGACAGGGGGAGATGAGAAGAGCGGGATGAAATTCCGACCGTCTGGTCCGCGTTCACTCGTGGTCGCCTCGCCGGCGGCCGCTACTCGGTGCCGCCGCGCTGACGTTCATCGAGACGCGCACGCACAAGCGCGAGGCGCTCCCGGTCGTTTCCGAGGGGGCGTGACTGAGATATGCGACTTCAACGACAAGAGACCCCGACCCGAGAGGACAGAATGATTCAGGAACGCTCAGCGGAAATGCCCCGTCGCGCACTGCTCCATATCGCTTTCGCAGCGATACCCGCGCTGCTCGTGCTCGCAGGGCCCGTGTCTGAAGCCCCAGCCGCGAAGGGGTCTACCCACAGCTGCGGCAACCTGATCGTCACGCCGCAATCCGACAACGCCCTGCTCCATATACGAACGCGCGGGATCGGTTGCCGGTCGGCCCGGCGCAAGCTGCACGCCTGGGCCAAGCACGGCTACCGACCCAAGGACGGACCGCGGGGCTACCGGTGCAAGGTGCCGACGCCCTATCAGGAGGGCCAGCGCATCCGCTGCCACCGCAAGGGCCATCGACTGCCGGTGATCAGCTTCCAATAGGGAATACCGGGCGCGATGACTTTTCACACCATCGAAAGGGCCGGCGGTGCGTCCTGAAGTCCCAAGCATGAGATGGTGTTCACCAAGAAGTCGCAGATGAAGGCTCTCGTCCGTTCGACACTCGTGTTGGTAGCGCTCGTCGCGCTCGTCCTGGCCGGCTGCGGCGGGGGCGGCGACGGCCAAAGCGAAGCGCTCGAGTCCCTGAAGCTCACCACCGAGGCGGCCAGCCTGCAGAGCGAGATGGGCAAGCTGGTCGGCGACCTCGGCACCGACTCCTCGGCGAAGCAAAAGCGGGCGGCGCAGCAGCGGCTCGCCTCGCTCGACAGCCAGGCCGCGGACCTGATCGCCGCAGCGGGAGCGGAAGCGACCTTCGACGTCGAGCTGCGACCCCTGAACGGCTCGGGCGCGGTGGGCGTGGCCACGCTGGTCGAAAACGACGGCAAGGTGGCGATCGACGGCAGCTTCGACGGGCTCTCCGCGGGAGGCGGGCACGCGGTGACGATCCACGCGTTGAAGGAAGGGCAGGGCGCCTCGGTGTGCCCGCCACCCGGCGCCGACACCGGCAGCGACCGCATCCTCTCGGCCTCGGAGGCCGAGGATTTCTACGGCCGGCCGGCCGTACGGCTCGGCAGCGTGCAGGGCGGCTCCAAGCAGGTCCGGCTGTCGGCCAGCCGCGAAGCGGGCAACAGCCCGCCACTCAGCGCGCGCGCTCTGGTGCTGAGCGGGGGCAGCGGGCCGGGCGGCGCTTCCGACTCCAACCTGCCGGTCGCCTGCGGCGTCCCAATCGTCGCCCCGGCCCCCGAAGAAACGACCTCCTCCACAGAGGTGGTCGCGGCCCTCAACGAAACCCGCTCGGCGGGGGTCGAGCTCACCGACGTGGCGCGCAACCCGAGCTCCGATCGTGCCGCCCGCGCCCGCGGCAGCGCCGCCACCCGCCTGCACGCTGCCGGCCGGCGCCTGCACGGCGCCAACGCGATGGCCGCCCAGCAGCTCGAAGAAGAAGAAGGCGGCTCCCTCTCCTCCGAGGGCCAACAGGCGGTGAATCGTGCCAACGCCACCGTCGACCACTCGCAGGTCGCGGTCACGCAGGGCTTCCACGAGCTCGGCGCGAAGGTGGCCCGGGAAAAGCGCGCGCGGCAGCGGCGCGAAGCGCAGCGCGGGGCCGCTCAGGCAGAAGCGCAGGAAGCCGAAGAGGAAGCGACGGCGCCCGCGCCGGAATCGACCCCGGCCCCGACTCCGGAATACAGCCCCGAACCGGCGCCCGAATCGGCGCCGGAACCAACGCCGTCGTCCCCCAGCGGCCCGAGCATCGTCCACCCGGGCTGATGCGCCGACTGCTGCCCGTTCAGGTCGCCGTGCTCGCGCTGGGCCTGGCACTCGCATCCAACGCCCTCGCGGCGAGGTCCGTGGTGCACGACCCGCGCGACGCGAGGGTCTGCGGCAAGGTCAGGAACATCCCCAGCGTGGACATACTGGAGGCCTCCGCCAGGCACACCGCCGACGGCACGATCGAACACGTGATTCGATTCCGGCGCCCGAACCGGGACAACACCGTGATCGCGATCAAGGTCGGGGCGGAAACGGAGCCCAGGTACTACGTCACCCCCGCCGGCGGGACCCCGAGCAAGGTTTACGTCTCCGACACCCGCAGCGACGACCACAGCGAGGGGGGAAGGTTCATCAGGCGGGGCAAGCGGCTGATCTTCAAGTTCGACAGCGAGGCGATCGGCAGCCCGCGTTCCTATCGCTGGCAGGTGCTCGCCTACTACGGCTCGGGCGATTGCCCGGGGCTCAGCGGCGACCTGGCTCCGAACCAGGGCAAACCCTTCAAGCCGCACGACCTCACCAAGCCCTCCACGCCGGCGCCGGTGGCGATTCCGGTCGTCGGACACAGGGCGACCTTCACAGCCGTGTGCCGGCTCTCGGACAGTTGCGTTGACCTGACAGGGGCCGGGCGGCGCGTCCTCAGGCACGGACGGGTCGGCGCAAGGCTGACGATCGTCGACAGGCAAAGCGGCAAGCGTGAGACGATCCCGGTGGTGCTCGAGCGACGATGAGACCCCTTCGGCCCGTCCTGCTTGCGCTGCTGGGCTTGAGCGCCATCCTCTTCGTCGCCGGCTGCGGCTCGAGCGACAACGGTCGCGAAGATGCGCTCGCCTCCCTGCAGCTCACCACCGAGACAGCCAACCTGCAGAGCGAGATGGGCAAGCTCGTCGACGACCTCGCCGAAGATCCATCCACGGAGGAGCGCGAACGGATAGAACGGCGCCTGTCGGCGATCGATCGGAGCGCAATGCACATCGTCTCCGAAGCGCGAGGCGAAGAATCCGGGGAGCCGGCGGCGAGCGAGAACATCGCTTCGGCGGGCCAGGAGCTGCGCGCTGCGTCCCTCGGCCTCGTTGTCGTCACCAAGGACCCGTTCGGTGACCGTGCGACACAGGCTCGGGAGCGGTCAGGTGCGGAAAGTCGCTCGGCCAGCCGTCACTTGAGTGCGGCGGTGGGCGCCGCAAGAGCGGCGCTGGCCGACGGTGGGATGCTCTCGGCAGACGACCGGAGCGAAGTCGAAAAGGCCCGCCGCGGCGTCGGCCGGGCGGGGACGCGAGCCGGCTCCGCCTTCGATGCCCTGCGCACGTCGGAAGATCGGCAGCGCCGCGAAGCGGCGAGCGCCGAAGAGGGGATCGTGCAGCAGGAAGGCAGCGAAACGGAAGTCACGGCGGGGGGATGCGGAACGGTGCAGAGCGAAATCGGACCGCTCACCGTGGTTGCCGAAGAAGGGGTGGACTGCTCGGAGGCGATGTCGGTCATGCAGCAGTACTACGACCCCTCCACGCCGAAGGAAGGAAGCGGGGGGTCGAGCACGATCGGCGACTGGTTCTGCATCTCCTACTCCGCTGGGGATCTCGCCCGCGGAGAGACCGACGTGACGACCTGCGAACGGCAGTCCGGCAGCGGCCAGATAGTGGCGAGACGCTAAGAGCCGCGCTCCGAGCAGGCGCCTGGCGCTCCTGGCTCGGTGGGACATGCGGTCGCGGCCGCCCGCGTCCACGACACGCCCGTCCGGACGAGGGTCCATCGGGCCACCCGGCAGTCGCAGCGGAGCCCTTCGCGCGTGGGGAGGGCTGGTAGCGTCGCACGATGCTCGGCGATGTGGGAATCCCAGCCCCTCCTCGGGCTGGTCGGGCCGAGGCCGCCGTCGATCTCTACTGGCTGCCGCTCGGGGCCGGCGGCCACTTCGTCCGGCTCAACGGTCGCATCTACGAGGCGCTGGCGGCGCGAGTGGCACG
Organism: uncultured Solirubrobacterales bacterium; assembly: GCA_963727615.1. Classification (GTDB taxonomy): domain Bacteria; phylum Actinomycetota; class Thermoleophilia; order Solirubrobacterales; family 70-9; genus VRUE01. The sequence goes on along the minus strand of CAVSHD010000003.1, from coordinate 25,534 downwards.
GCGCCCTCCTCTCGATCTCTACCACTCCGCGCTCCAGGTCGAGGTCCCGGACGGGAGATTCGTGATCGAGCAGGCGCCGGTCCACGACTGGAGTGGCGAGCAGCGTGGCGTCGTCGGCGAAGGAGCGGTCGGCGCTCGCTGGGCAGGCCGATTTCGAATCTTTCGCTACGAGATCCGCGTCTGGCGCAACGGACACATTCCAGATCTGGCAGAGGCTGTGGAAAGCCCCACGCGCCTGACCGGCGATGAGGACCGTGCGCAGCGCCTGCTTGGCCTGGTCGGCCAGGTGCCGACTCCCGTCTGGGGTCGCGATCAGTTGGAAACGGGGGAAATGTGGAATTCGAATTCGGTGATCTCGTGGGTCATCGCGCGCAGCCGGCTGGACCCCGATTCGGTTCGGCCGCCGGCAGGAGGGCGCGCACCTGGTTGGAACGCCGGGCTCGTGGCCGCACGCCGTCAAGCGGAGGCTCCGCCGCGGCCCGACGTGGATGCCTGACCGGACGGTAGGCGCTGGCTTCGCCGTGCTCTCGGCCGCCTCGCGGCTGAGCCCACCTCTTGCAACCGGTGGTCGGACCATAAGTTGAACCATTGGTATCCTTGCACGGTGTCCACGAGCCGAAGCCGGAGAAGCCTGACCCGACGCGAGCGGCGCAGCCAGCGCGAGCAAGCGATCGTCACGGCGGCGCGCACGCTCCTTGACGAGCGCGGCTGGCGCGACGCGCCGGTCGAGAAGATCGCCCGTGCCGCCGGCATGCACAAGCCGGACGTCTATCGCACCTTCGACTCCAAGGAGGAGATCTTCGTCCTCACGCTCGCCGATTACCTCGCCGAGCTCGAGGGGCGGAGCGCCGCGGCGCGAAAAGCCAAAGACCCGGCAGCCGCGCTTCACCAAACATGTCTGAGCTACATGGAGTTTTGCCTCGAGTACCCGGCCTTCATGGACTGCGCGTTGTCGTTGATGCAGCGGCCGGCCGACGGCTTGCGCGAGCAGGTCTCCGACGCGGTGTGGATTCGTCTCGGCCAGGCGCTGGCTGCCTGCATAGGGCGCCTGGAGCGGATTCTTGCCGACGGCGCCGAGCGCGGAGCGTTCGCGATCGAGGACCCCGCCTTCACGGCCAACCTGCTCTACACGAAGATGCTCGGCTCGATGCAGCTGGCGCGCGTCGGCGCCGGCGTACGCGAGGTGGCCCCCGGAGTCGCAGCGACCTTCGAGCTTGATCCTGAGCGCGTCCGCGATGCCTGTGTCGGGGATGTGCTGGCCGCGGCGCGAGGCACCGAGGGAGCTTCGGCGTGAGCGCGATGGAGGTCAAGACCAAGGCGCTCCACGGCCGCTCGGTGAGCTTCGTCGAGGCCGGCGAGGGCCCGGTCTTGGTGTTGATCCACGGCATGGGGGGCAACTTCGAGAACTGGCAGGCGGCGATCGAGCCGCTGGCGCGTAATCACACCGTGATCGCCCCCGATCTTCCCGGACATGGCCAGTCGGCCCCGGGCGGCGGCGACTACTCGATCGGGGCGCTCGCCGCCGGCCTGCGCGACCTGCTCCTCGCGCTCGACCACCAGCGCGCCACGCTCGTCGGGCACTCGCTCGGCGGTGGGATCGCGATGCAGTTCGCCTACCAGTTCCCAGAGATGGTCGAGCGCCTGGTGCTGGTCTCGAGCGGCGGCCTCGGCCGCGAGGTGAGCCCGATCCTGCGCGCCGCGGCGCTCCCCGGCGCCGACCTCTTCATCTCGGCGACCGCCGGGGTCGGAGCGCGGGTCGGATCGGCGCTCGCGGGCGGCCTGGCGGCAATCGGCCTGCGCCCGAACGCCGACATCGCCGAGGTCGCGCGGGGCTATGCCTCCCTGGCCGACCCCAAGCGCCGCGCCGCATTTCTCGGAACCGTGCACTCGGTGATCGGCACCGGTGGCCAACGCGTCAACGCCAGCGATCGCCTCTACCTGGCCGAGGCCATGCCGGTGCTGATCGTCTGGGGCGCTCGCGATCCGATCATCCCCGCTCACCACGGCGAGCACGCCCACCGCAACATCCCCGGCAGCCGGCTCGAGGTCCTCGAGGGAGTGGGTCACCTGCCCCAGCTCGAGGCGCCGTCGCGTTTCGTCGCCGTGCTCGAGCGGTTCCTGGCCGAGACCGAGCCGGCGCAGTTCGACCGCGAGGAGTGGCAGGCCCGGCTTCAGGCCGTCAGGGCCGTGTCCTAGATCGAGCGCGGTGTTTCGGGCCCGCGGGCGGCGCGTCACTCTGCGTGAAGGGAATGCTCCAAGCTCAAGCGGCATGCCCGGGCGTCCGACGAATAACGGGTGGGAAAGGACGAGCAGACCCGATTCGGGCGATTCTTCGACCGCCGGCCCCTGCTGCTGCGTGGGCTGGCGATCGTCGCCCTGCTCTGGGGCATCGGATACCTGGGCTGGCGGATCGGCTGGAGCGCCGAAGGCTCGAGCCCGCTCGCCTTTTCGATGCTGCTCGCGACGGAGATCTACGGCATCTGGGCACTCGCGACCCTTACCTGGTTCTCCTGGTCGCGCCGGCCGGCGGTGCGCCCGCCGGCGACACCGGGCCACGCCGTCGACGTCTATGTCTGCACCTACGACGAGCCGACGGAGGTGGTCGCCGCCACCCTGGCCGGCTGCCGCGCGCTCACCTACCCGCACCGCACCTGGCTGCTCGACGACGGCCGCCGGCCGGAGATGGAGGAGTTGGCGGCGCTGGCGGGCGCCGGCTACCTGACCCGGCCCGACAACACGCACGCCAAGGCCGGCAACATCAACGCCGCCCTGCCCCGCACCGAGGGCGACCTCGTCCTGATGCTCGACGCCGACCACGTGCCGATGCCCGACGCGCTCGAGGCGATGGTCGGCTACTTCGACGACGAGCAGGTCGGCCTCGTCCAGAGCCCGCACGACTTCTTCAACCACGACTCGGTCCAGCACTACGTCGTCGGCCGGCATGAGCAGTCGCTCTTCTACCGCGTCGTCTGCCCCGGCAAGGACCGCCACGGCGCCGCCTACTGGTGCGGCTCCGCCGCCCTGATCCGCCGCGACTCCCTGCTCGAGATCGGCGGCGTCGCCACGGAGACGATCGCCGAGGACTTCCACACGACCGTGCGCATGCAGCGGCACGGCTGGGAGACCCGCTACCACGACGAGGTCCTGGTCCAGGGGCTCGCCCCCCACGACCTCGACGGCTACCTGCTCCAGCGCGACCGCTGGGCGCGCGGCAACCTCGCCGTCTTCACCCTGCCCGAGTCGCCGCTGCGAGCCTCGGAGCTCCGCCCCGTCCAGCGCCTCTCCTACTTCGTCAGCCTCGTCGCCTATCTGGCGCCGCCGATGCGGCTGCTCCTGCTGCTGACACTCGCCCTGGTCCTCTGGACCGGCGCCCTGCCGATGAAGATCAGCGTCGCCGCCCTGGCGGCGCTCTGGCTGCCCCACCTCGTCCTCAACCTGGGAGCCGGCGGAGCCCTGTCACGAGGGTTCATGCGGATCGGCGAGACCGCCCACTACGAGCTGTTGACGATGGAGATCTACACCCGCGCGCTGCGCTGCATCGTCCGACCCGGGCGCGGGGGCTTCAAGGTGACGCCGAAGCAGGGTTCCGACAGCGGCGGGCTCGACGCGGTCCGCAGGCTGCACCTGGTCGTCCTCTGCGGCCTGCTGCTCGCCGTCGGCACTGCCCTGCGCCTGCTCGACCTGGTCGGAGCGGGCCCGTTGCCCGACCTGCCGGGGATCGCGATGGCGATCGTCCCCCTGCTCGGCCTCTTCGAGCTGAGGCGGGTGCTGAAGACGCTGGTCGCCGTCGGGCGGCGGCGCCAGCGGCGCCTCGTCTACCGCTTCGAGGGAGACGCGCCGGCCGATGTCTACTCGCCCGAGGGCCACGTGGCCGGCCGGCTCGTCGACGCCAGCGCCGCCGGAGTCGGCCTCGTCACCGATGCGCCGCTCGCGGTCGGCGACCGTCCGGCGGTCCTGATGGAGCTGCTCGACGCCGAGCAGCGGCCGCACGAGGTCGCGGCGCAGGTCGAGGTCCGCTCCTGCCGGGCGGCCGGCGACGGCTACCTGGTCGGGGCGACGATCGTCGACATCGACCCCGACTCGCGGATGTGGCTGATGGAGTGGTGCTACGTCGTCTGCAGCCATGAGCGCCTGCGCGGCCATCGCCCCTCGACGCCGATGCGGATGCCGGAGGCCGAGCCGATCGTGATCCCCCTCCGCGAGGGCGAGCTCGACCTCGAGCGGGGCCGGCGGGCCCCGGCGCTGGCGCTCGCCTCCTGACCCTTCAGCGGAGGGGGTGGGATTCGAACCCACGAGCGCCTTGCGACGCCAACAGTTTTCGAGACTGCCCCGTTCAACCACTCCGGCACCCCTCCGGGATGTCTCCGCCGCTGATGCTAGCGGGAGGGCTCTCCCCCTGACCGGCCGGCGTCCACTCGCTCATGCGGCGCTAACCTGGACGTCGTTGTGCGTCTCAGGGCGATTCCAATCGGCTTGGTATCCGTCGGGGTGGCGGTGGCGGTGGCGATGCCCACCGAAGCGCGAACCGCTGCCGATGCCCGCCTCAGCGGCGCCAGGCCGGCGGCCGCCCATGGGACCGGAAGACACGCCGCCTGCTCGAGACTCCATCGTCGGCGCGCGGCGCTGCCGGCACGCACACCCGCATCGCCCTCCGGGCGAGGGCGCCGACGCCTCGGTCCCCCCGAGCGCGGATTCGCCGCCAACGCCGGCGCCTCCACCGACACCTGGGCCGCTCGACACCACGCCGCCGAAGTTCGCCGGGCTGGAAGAAGCCTTCGCCTGCACCCCGGGCCCGCAACGACCCGGGCAGACCACTCCGGTCACCTTGACCTGGCGGGCGGCGAGCGACGAAATCACGCCGGCCCCGCTGATCGCCTACGACATCTATATGGCGATGAGGCAGGGTGGCGAGGACTTCTCGGCGCCGACCTGGACCGCGCCTCCGGGCGCGACCCGCTTCAGGACGCCCGGCCTGCCCTCGCACGGAGCCCTCTACTTCGTGGTGCGGGCCCGCGATCAGGCGGGCAACGAGGACGCCAACACGGTCGAGCGCCAGGGCGTCGATCCCTGCCTCTGAGATTCGCCACCCCCCTCCGAGACGGGAGCGGATTGATCGGACGGGGGCGCCGCGGCCGCGCTCGGCGCGCCGGCGCCGAGCCAATACCCTGTCGGGACCCGGAGAGGTGTCCGAGTGGCTTAAGGAGCGCGACTGGAAATCGCGTGGGCGGGGTTAACCCGCCTCGTGGGTTCGAATCCCACCCTCTCCGCTCTCCAGGCCGCCCCTGCCGAGCGGCCTCAGCCGCCGCGGCGGGCGGCGAAGAACTAGCGCAGCAGCGCCCCGCACTCGGCCGCGCGCAGGCCCGCCGGTCGACCCGCGGCCGGTGGTTGAGGGCCGGCTCGCCGAGCACGTCGAGGACGCTGCCCGCGGCCCCCGCCTTGGGGTCGGCGGCGCCGTAGACGACGCTCGGGACGCGGGCGAGGACGATCGCCCCGGCGCACATCGCGCAGGGCTCGAGCGTCACGTAGAGGGTCGTCTCCGGCAGGCGCCAGCCGCCGAGCGCCTCGGCGGCGGCGCGGATCGCGAGCATCTCGGCGTGGGCGGTGGGGTCGCGCGCGCAGCTCGCGCTCGTTGCCCGCCGCGGCCAGCAGCTCGCCGTCGCGGGAGATCGACGGCGCCGATCGGGACGTCGCCGTGCTCGGCCGCGGCCGCGGCCGCGCTCGATCGCCAGGCCCATCAGCCGCCGTCGTGCGCTGTCAGCGGCTGTCCACGTGCCATGAGATCGGAGAGTATGTGCGCCGACAACTTCGCCAGCCGGCCGGTGTTAGGTGAGTGCTCGCCCGCACGCAGGGATCGTCGAGCGGCAGCCGAGATGAGCACGACGTCTGACGACTCGCCCTCGCCGTCGCCCTGCTCGCCGCGCTCGCCGGCTGCCGGCGCCGCCGCCGCTGCCGCAGATCGGCGGTCGACGCGCGCGCGGCGTTCGCCCCGCGCGAGGTGATCGTCAAGTTCGAGGGCGAGCAGGGCCGCGGACGCGTCGCCTGCCCGCGCGGAGTCGGCGTGCGCCGCGACCGCGGCGCCTGCGGCGCAACCCGCGCGTCGCCTACGCCGCGCCCAACTACATCGCCACCGCCTCGGCGACCGAGCGTCGACCCGCTCCCCAACGACCCGGGACCGCTCGACCGGGCCCACCCGGCCGCCCGGGCGGCTGGGTCTCGAAGCAGTGGAACTTCCTCCCCTGGGAGGGGCCGGCGACGCGGGCGCTGCCGATCTCCCCCGGCGGCATCGACGCGGTCGGCGCCTGGCGCAACCTGGAAGCGGCCGACCGGCCCGGCGCCCGCGGGATCATCGTCGCCGTGCTCGACACCGGGATCGCCTACCGCGACCTCGGCAGCCGCTTCCGGCGCAGCCCCGACTTCCCGCCGGCCAGTTCGTCAAGGGCTACGACTTCGTCGACGACGACCGGCTGCCGCTCGACGAGAACGGCCACGGCACCCACGTCGCCGGCACGATCGCCGAGAAGACCAACAACGGGGTCGGGCTCACCGGCCTCGCCTACCGGGCGAAGCTGATGCCGGTGCGGGTGCTCGACCGCCACGGCAGCGGGCCGCGCCGACGACATCGCCAAGGGCATCCGCTTCGCCGTCGCCCACCGCGCCGAGGTGATCAACATGAGCTTCAACTTCGGCTGCGGCAAGCGGGTGCCGGCGTCGACGAGGCGCTGCGCGCGGCCTACCGCACGGCGTCGTCACGGTCGCCTCGGCCGGCAACCTCGGCTCGGAGGCCTGCGTCTCGCCGCCGGCGACCGGCCCGCGGGTGATCGGCGTCGGCGGCACCACCGAGGGCGGCTGCCTCGGCGACTACTCGCTGCGGCGGCAAGGGCATCGACCTCGTCGCCCCCGGCGGCGGCGACCCGGTCGCCGGCTGCCCCTCGGTCTCGGCCGCGGCCGATCTACCAGGTGACGCTGCAAGGGCGGCACGACCGCGCCGCTTCGGCGAGCCCGCCAACTACGTCGGCACCTCGATGGCGGCGGCCCACGTCTCGCGGCGTCGCCGCGATGGTCCTCGCCGGCGGCCTGATCGCGCGCGGCTCGCCCGAAGGGCGGCGCGTCAAGGCGCGTCGCCACGCGGCTCAGCGAAACCGCCCGCGAGCATCGGCCTGCTCACCGCGCTCAGCAGGGCGCCGGCCTGATCGACGCCGGCGCGCGCGACCGACCCGATGCCAGCTGCCGTCTCCCGCGCCCGAGCGGCTGCGGCCTCAGGTCGTGCGGACGATGATCACGCTGCAGGGCGCGTGATGGGAGACGTTGTTGGGGACGCTGCCGAGCAGGAAGCGGCGCGCGCCGGTCATCCCCTTGTTGCCGACCACGATCAGGTCGGCCTTGGTCTCTTCGGCGACGTTGAGGATCGCCTCGGCGGGATCGCCCTCGACCGCATGGGTCTGCACCTCGATCCCCTCCTTCTTGGCGCTCGCCGGCGGCCGCGTCGAGGACGAGGTTGACGTCCTCGCGCGGGCCGATCTCGTACTGGACGTCGGCCGGGCGCCTCGCTGCTCGCCCTGCACGCGGCGCTCGGAGACCGGCGCGTAGGCGCTGACGATGCTGAGCGTCGCGCCCGGAAGCTTGGCGAGGTCGATCGCCTGGCGGACCGCCTCCCCGGCGGTCTCGGAGCCGTCGGTCCCAACCACGATGCGAGTGAACACGCCGCCTCCTCTGCTCGGTCGCTGAACGGCGCCGATACTAACGCCGTCCGGCCCCGTCGGCTCGGTGCGGCGCGGGGAAGCCGCGGAAGCCGTCGCCGAGGATCTCGGTCGGCGTCGTCGCCAGGCGGACGATCGCGATCGCCATCGAGGCGAGCAGGCAGACGACCAGCACCACCATCCCCGCTTTCCAGAGCCAGGGCACAGGCGGCAGGGTAGCCCGGCGATCGGGCCACGGCTAGGCTGGGCGCATGGAGAGAGTCGCCGACGGGGTCTGGCTGCTGCGGGGGGACCTGCGGCAGCGATGAACGTCTACTTCCTCGAGGACGGCGACGGGGTCGTCCAGTTCGACGCCGGCACAAGGCGATGACGAAGGCGGCGCGGCGCGGCCGGCGAGCGAGCTCGGCGGGCTCGAAGCGGGTCGTGCTCGGCCACGCCCACGCCGACCACCGCGGCACCGCTCCCTCATGGACGCGCCGGTCCTCTGCCACCCCGACGAAGTCGCCGACGCCGAAAGCGACGCGGCGATCGCCCCCTACTTCGACCTCTCGCAGCTGCCGGTGGCGCCGGTGCGCTGGCTCTACCCCTTCCTGCTGCGGCACTGGGACGGCGGCGCGGTGAAGATCGCCGGCACCGTCTCCGAGGGCGACGAGGTGGCCGGCTTCCGCGTCATCCACTTCCCCGGCCACGCGCCCGGGCTGATCGGGCTCTGGCGGGAGAGCGACCGCGTGGCGCTGGTCAGCGACGTCGTCTACCTGGTCGACTCGGCGCGGCTGAAACCGCTGCCCCCCGGCGAGGCGAGCGTCCCCCACCCCGCCTGGGCCTGGGACCACGAGAAGGCGAAGGCATCGGTGCGCAAGCTGGCCGCGCTGGACCCGGCCGTGGTCGGCGCCGGCCACGCCGAGCCGCTGCGGGGCGAGAGCCTGCGCGAGACCCTGGAGCGGGCGGCCGAGAAGCTACTGAGCCGGGCTAGTTTCCGGCCCTCAATGCTCGGGACCTACGCCTCGGCGGCGCTGATCTGCGCCGCCTCGCTGCTGGTCGGGCGCGCCCTGCTCTCGCTCGCCGGGCGGCGCGAGCTGGTCCTGGCTGGAGCCGGCCGTCGGCTTCGCCGCGATCCTCGCCGTCACCGGCGTGCTCGCGCGGGCGCCCGGCCACGGGACCACCGCGACGCTCGGCGCCCTGGCCTGCTGGTCGCTCGCCTCCGGCGCGCGTTCGTCGTGCCGTGGCCGCCAGCCACGTGCGCCGGGCGCCCTGCGCGCCGGGCCTGCCGGTGGCGATCGCGGTGGCGCTGGCGCTCGCGATCCCTTCCCGTCAGCGGCCGCTGGGGCCTGCTCGGGGTCGGCTTCAACAACGACCTCGGCCTGCACCTCGCCTGGGCCGAGTGGCTGCGCAGCGGCTTCGGGCCCGACGCCCGACGCCGGCTACCCGCTGGGCCCGCACGGGCTCGCCGTCGCCGACGCCGCCTTCCCCGGGATCGGCGCTCGGACAGGCGTTCCTCGGCGAGATCTTCGCGATCGGCATCCTCACCGGGCTGACCGCGCTCGGCGCCCTGCGCGAGCTTCGGCCCGGGCCGCCGCACCCTCGCGGCGACGATGGTCGCCGTCCCCTACCTCGCCGCCTCCTACTTCGCCCAGGCCGCGTTCAAGGAGACCGCCGAGGCGCTCTTCGTGCTCGCCCTCGCCCTCGCCCTGCGCGACCCGGCCCCGGCCCCGGCCGGGCGCGCGCCACGGCTGCGGATGGCGCTGCCCTGCTGGCCCTCGCCGGCGGCGTCTTCTTCTCCTACAGCTTCGCCGGGCTCGCCTGGCCGGTCGCGGTCGTCGCGCTCTGGGGCCTGACCCGGCCCGACGTGCGCCGGGCCCTGGCGCCGCGGGCGCTAGCTCGCGCTGCTCTGCAGCCCGCGCACGCCCCTGGCCGCTGCTCGCGATCGTCGCCGGCTCGGCGTCCTCGCGCTGGTCGGCCCGTTCGGCTTCGGCGGCGGCTTCAACAAGGTGGCGGGCACCAACACCTACGGCCCCGTCTCGCCCGCTCGAGGCGCTCGGCGTCTGGCCAACCCCCAACTACCGCCTGGACGCGGCGGGCGGCGCCCACCTGACCGGGCTGGCCGGCGCGGTCGGGGTCCTGGCGCTGCTGCTGGGCCTGGCCTGGTGGCTGCGGCGGCGCGACTACCCGGTCCCGATCGCGCTCGCCGCCTGCCTCGGCCTCTACCTGCTCTCGCTCCCGTTCAGCGGCGACTACTCGCAGGCGAAGGCGCTGATGATCGGCGCGCCGCTGGCGATGCTGGTCGCGATCCGGCCCCTGCTCACCGGTTCTCGGCCGCCGACGGCCGAGCCCGCGTGGCGGATCGGCCCATCGGCCGGTGCTGCGGGTGGGCTGGGCGGCGCTCGCCGTCGTCTTCGTCGCCGGCGCGCTCTACTCGAGCTTCCTGGCGCTGCGCGACGCGCCCGTCGCCCCGCCCGGGCACGGCGCGGAGCTGAAGGCCTTCCTGCCGATCGTGCACGGCCAGCCGGTCCTCTACGCCGGGCAGGACCGCTACGCGGCCTACGAGCTGCTCGGCGCCGACACCCACGTGCCGCTGGTCGAGTTCCCCGACGAGGACGTCACCCAGAACCCCGAGAAGCCCTTCGACACCGGCGACGCCTACAGCCCGATCGACTTCGACTCCTTCTCGCGCGGCACCCTCGAACAGCTTCCCCTACGTGATCACCGGCCGCGCCGCCTGGAACAGCCAGGCCCCGAACGCCTTCAAGCGATCGCCTCGACCCCCTCCTACGTGCTCTGGGAAAAGCGGACCACGACCCCCCGCACGAACGCCATGTCCTGCTCGAGGGCACCGAGCCGGCGGCCTTCGCCGACTGCGCCGCGCCCGAGATCCGCGATCCTGCTCGCCAACCACGGCCGCGCCTCGCTCTTCCCGGAGACGGTGATCGGCGCCAAATCGCGCTGGGTCGAGTCGAGCCTGCTCGGCACCGGCGAAGAGGCCGGCCAGACGCTCACGCTGCCGCCCGGCAGCTGGCGGCCTCTCGCTCCAGTACTTCTCGCCCTTCGACCTCAGCCTCACCGCGCCGGGCTTCCATCGCGACCTGAAGGCCGCCCTCGACGGCCAGCGCCCGAACACGATCAGCCTCGCCAACGACGGCCAGTTCTGGCCCGCCGGGGAGTATCGAGAGCGACGGCGGCCCGGTCCGCTTCACCATCCCGACCGCCGAGCCGAGACCGGCATCCAGAGCCTCCCCGGCTACGACGGCAAGGCCACGTCGGCGAGCTGGTCGCGGTCCGCGACCCCCCACCGGATCGTGCCGCTCAGCAGCCTGCGGCTCTTGGCTGGATTGGTACCAATCCGGCGCCGCGCCCTAGGTACTCCGGGCAACGCCAAAAGGCGGACTGACCAAGCGATTCAAGGACGCAGGGAGCGTGGCGTGCGACTGCACGCGAGCGACCGAGGACGCCGAAGCGCGCCGGTCAGACCGCCTTCGACGCGAGTCGCTCGGCGGAACGCGGACGACGTCCCAGACGCCCAGCCCGCCTTCTCGAGGCCGTCGATGACGAGCGCCGAGACGTCGACCTGCCAGCGGCCGAGGCCGTGGGTGGCGGAGGTCGGGAAGGCGTGGTGGTTGTTGTGCCAGGCCTCGCCGAGGGTCGGGATCGCGATCAGGGCCAGGTTGCGCGACTCGTCGGTCGTCTCGAAGTCGCGGTTGCCGAAGACGTGGCAGAGCGAGTTGATGCTGTAGGTGAAGTGGTGGAGGACGAAGACGCGGACGAGGCCGCCCCAGAGCAGCCCGGTGACCGCCGCGAACAGCGTGCCGCCGATGGCCCAGCCGAGGAAGAAGGGGAGCAGCAGGCCGCCGATCGCCCAGACGATGAAGGTGCGGTCGACCCAGCTGATGATCGGGTCCTTGATCAGGTCGGGCGCGAAGCGCTCCTTGTTGCCGCGCTGGGTGTGGATGAAGAGCCATCCCATGTGGGCGTGGAAGAGGCCGCGCAGGGCGCCGCTCCAGCCGTGGCCGTGATCGACGTGGGGGCTGTGCGGGTCGCCCGTCTTCGTCGGAGAAGGCGTGGTGCTTGCGATGGTCGGCGACCCAGGAGATCACCGGGCCCTCGATCGCCGCCGAGCCGAGGATGCCGAGCAGTGCCGTGCAGCCACGGCTTCGCCTTGAAGGCGCGGTGGGTGAGGTGGCGGTGGAAGCCGACCGTGATCCCGAGCCCGGTGAGGAAGTAGAGCCGACGAAGAGGAAGACGTCGCTCCAGTGCAGGGCCTCGCCCCAGACCTGCCAGCCGGCGAAGCCGATCGCGACGAACGGGATCAGCGTGACCAGGCCGGTGATGATCCGGTCCCGCGTCTCGTTCGCTACGGGCTGTATGTCGGTGGGGAGTGGGCCGGCGGCGGCGGATGGACATTGGCATCGATCATACGCCTCGCGTCGACGAAGCGTGACGCAGATCGACTGGCGTATTCGACCGGCGGGCGCAGGTAGGGTCAGGCGATGCCGTTCGCGAACCCAGCCCCGCTGCGACGAGAGATCGAGCGCAGCATCCCCGAGCGCCCCTTCGCGGTCGAGTTCTGGGACGGGACGCGGCTGCCGGCCAGCGGCGAGGGCGGGCCGACCTTCTACGTGCGCTCCCCGCGCGCTGCCGCCCACGTGCTGCGAGCGCCCGGCCAGCTCGGCCTCGGCCGCGCCTACGTCAGCGGCGAGATCGAGGTCGACGACATGGACGCGGTGATCGCCCTGCTCGACAGCTGGAAGCCGCCGCCGCTGGAGGCGGGCCGACAAGCGCGCGGCTGCTGCTCGGCGCCGTGCGGGCCGCCGGGCTGACCCCGCCGCCGAAGCCCCCGCCGTCCGAGCTCAGGCCCAGCGGCAGGCGCCACCGAAGGAGCGCGACGCGCGCGCCGTGCGCCACCACTACGACGTCTCCAACGAGTTCTTCTCGCTCTTCCTCGACGACTCGATGACCTACAGCTGCGCGATCTTCTCGCGAGGGGCGAGACGCTGGAGGAGGCGCAGGAGGAGAAGCTGGAGACGGTCGCCCGCAAGCTGGAGTTGAAGGAGGGCGACCGGGTGCTCGACGTCGGCTGCGGCTGGGGCAGCTTTCCGCTCTGGGCGGCGACCAGGCACGGCGCCAGCGTGGTCGGCATCACCCTCTCGCCTCCGCAGGCCGAAAAAGCCCGGCGGCGGGCCGAGGCGGCGGGCGTCGCCGACCGGGTCGAGATCCGGGTCATGGACTACCGCGACCTTGCCGGCGAGCAGTTCGACGCGATCGCCAGCATCGGCATGGTCGAGCACGTCGGCGCCGTCAAATCGACGTCTACGCGCGCACCCTGGCGGGGCTGCTCGAGCCGGGCGGGCGGCTGCTCAACCACGGCATCGCCCGCCTTCGCCACACCGACGGCGAGGCGGGGCGCCTTCTCGGAGCGCTACGTCTTCCCCGACGCCGCCCCTCTGCACCTCTCGCGCGAAATCTGCTGGCTCTCGAACGGGCGGGATTCGTCACCCACCACGTCGAGGGCTTCGCCGCCGACTACGCCGAGACCCTGCGCCACTGGCGCACCCGGCTCGACGAGAACCTCGATGAGGCCGTCCGCCTCGCCGGCCCCGAGCGGGTCCGCGTCTGGCGCCTCTACCTGCGCGCCGCCCGCAACGGCTTCGAGTCCGGCTTCACCTCGATCTACCAGGCGCGCTGCACGCTAGGCCAGGTCGACCGCGCGGGCCAGGTCGGCAGCTTCCCGGCCGCCGCCGCCGCCCTCTGACGGGTCGCGGCCAAGCAGATCGAGGACGCAGAGTGCGTGGCGTGCGAACGCACGCCCAATGAACCGAGGACGCGGAGGCGCGCCGGTCGAGGCCCGTCAGGCGGGGAAGCCCGACTCGACCGTCTCCAGCGCCCAGTCGGCGCCGGCCTCGCGCAGCTGCTCGACGGAGTAGCTGCCCGTGGCGACGCCGACGACCCTGATCCCGGCGCCGTGGCCGGCTGTGACGTCGCGGGGGGTATCGCCGACCGAGAAGCACGCGCCCACCTCCAGGGTGCCGCCGGAGACGAGCCCGGCCCGCTCGAGGGCGGCCTCGGTTACCTGTGTGCGATCGGCCGAGTCCGAGCCGTAGCCGCCGAAGCTGAAGAAGCGGTTGAGGTGGGCCCGGGCGAACTTCACGTGGGCGGCCGCCTCGACGTTGCCCGTGACCAGGCCGAGCAGGGTGCCGGCCTCGATCAGGCGGTCGAGCAGGGCCTCGATGCCCGGCATCACCCGGTAGCCGTCGGACTCGGCGACGGCGTCCGGCAGGTGGCGCAGGTAGCCGGCGATCGCCCGCGCCCTCTCCTCGGGGGTGCCCTCGCGGCCGACCACCTCGCGGAAGACGATCGTCGCGATCTCGGGGTCGGTCATGCCGGCGTCGGTGTGTTCGGCGACGTCCGCCTCGACCCCGTGCTGCTCCTCGAAGGCCCGCTGCCAGGCGACCCCGCCGGCGCCGCCGGTGACCAGGATCGTCCCGTCGATGTCGAAAGAACGGCGCGCCGAGTCGCCCTACTCACCGAGCAGCTCCCGCTGGCTGAGCCAGTAGAGCAGGCCCAGGGACGGCAGCACGACGACCGCGGCGATGAGGAAGACGACGAGGACCGCGTCCAGGGTCGGCCCCGGAGCAGCGGCCTGGTCGATCCGCAACGAGGTGGGCAACAGGTAGGGGAACTGGGCGACGCCCCAGCCCCAGATCACGGCGACGACGGCGCCGACCGAGAGTGGCCGCAGCGCCGGGCTTGGCGCCGCGGCCAATCCGGAGCGCAGGCCACGCAGGAGCAGGGCGAGAACCCCCACCCCGCAGAGCGCCGAGACGGCGACCAGCGGCAGCGCCTGGTCGGTGAGGCGGTCGTAGAGGTAACGCGCTTCGGAGTGGAGGGCGAAGATCCCGGCGAGAGCGAGCGCCCCGGCGAGCAGCGCCGCGATCAGGGCGCGGCGCGCGAAGTACGACGCGAGCCCTCACCCGCCGAGTCGCCGCCGCCGCGAGCCGCGTCCGCGGTCAGGAAGATCGCCGCGACGTAGGCGCCCGTGGCGACGAACAACGCCCCGACGAGCAGCGGCAGCGGCGCCAGCCAGCTCGAGAAGGCGGGCCCGTCACCCGCGGCGGGGACGTTGCCGGCCGCGATCGCGCCGACCACGGTGCCCATGAAGAACGGGGTCAGCACCGAGGAGAGGGCAAAGGCGGCGCCCAGGGCCCGCCGGGCCTGGAGCGACTCGATCGACTTGCGGAAGGCGAAGCCGGCGCCGCGCAGGACGATCCCCACGGCGGCCAGCGCCAGCGGCACGTACAGCGTCGACATCACGGCCCCGAACGCCTCCGGAAAGGCGGTCCAGAGGACGACGAGGATGAAGATCAGCCAGACGTGGTTGGCCTCCCAGACCGGGGTCAGCGAGCGCTGGATCAGGGCCCGCGGGCGCTCCCCCGCGCTCGCGTCCCCGGCGAGGAGGTCCCAGAGGCCGGCGCCGAAGTCGGCGCCGCCGAAGACCGCGTAGAGCGTCGCCCCGGTCCAGAGGATCGCCGCGGCGGCGTCGGCCGTGGTCACGTCGCCCCCCCGGCCGGCGCGTAGGGAGTCTCGACCCCCTCCTCCTGCTCGCGCCAGCGCCGCGACATCGAGCGCAGGACCAGCACCGCGATCGTCCCCAGGGCGGCGTAGAGCAGCAGCACGGCGGCGAAGGCGAACCAGATCCCCTTCGCCTCGGTCACCGCTTCGGAGGTCCGCATGTAGCCCTGCACGATCCACGGCTGGCGCCCGACCTCGGTGACGATCCAGCCGCACCAGAGGGCCGCGATCGCGCCGGCGCCGGAGACCGCGACCGCGCGCAGGAACCAGGGCGAGCGGGGCAGGTCGCGCCGTCTCCACCAGGTCCAGCCGAGCCAGGCTCCGAGCAGCAGCAGAACGCTGCCGATCCCGACCATCGCGTCGAAGGCGAGGTGGAGGAGCGTGTTCGCCGGCGGCCTTTCGTCGGCCGGGATGTCGTTCAGCCCGGTCACCTCGGTGTCGGCGCTGAAGCCGACCAGGAAGGAGTCGAGGTTGGGGATCGCGATCGCGCCCTTGACCCCGTCGCTGGTGCAGATGCCGCCCACGTACTCGGTCTGGTGGCTGCCGCTTTCCTGAATGCACTCCATGCCCGCGAACTTGGCCGGCTGGTGGTCGGCGACTTCGCGGGCCGCCGTGTCGCCGACGAAGAGCTGGATCGGGGTCGCGACCAGGGCGATCGTCAGCGGGATCAGGACCCCGAGCCGGTGCAGGCGGTCGCGACGCCCGCGCAACATCCCGACGGCGTAGATCGAGGCGACCAGGAAGCCGGCGACCATGTAGGCGGCGAGGATCATGTGCGGGACCTCGTAGCCCCAGGCCGCGTTGAAGAGGACTTCGAACGGTTCCGTTTCGACCACCCGACCGGCACCGTCGAGCTTGAACCCCTGCGGCTGATTCATCCATGAGTTGGCGCTGACCACGGCGAAGGCGCCGCCGACACCCGTGATCACCATCGGCACCCCCGACCAGAAGTGCGCCCAGCCGCTCAGCCGCTTCCACCCGTAGAGGTAGATCGCGAGGAAGATCGCCTCGGTGAAGAAGAAGATCCCCTCGACCGCGAAGGCGATCCCGAAGGCGTCGCCGAAGCGCGACATGAAGCGCGGCCAGAGCAGGCCGAACTCGAAGCTGAGCACCGTGCCGGTGACGGCGCCGACGGCGAAGGTGACCGCCATCGCCTTCGACCAGCGGCGGGCGAGCCGCATCGCGTCCTCGTCGCCGCGCCGCAGGCCGAGGTAGTTGGCGGTGAGGACGATCGCCGGGAAGGCGACGCCGAGGCAGGAGAGGACGATGTGGAAGCCGAGGGTGAACGCCATCAGCTCGCGGGCGGCGAGCAGGTTCGAAGCCGACGCCGCCAGCGGGAGGGCGTCGAGCGGAGACACGGCTAGCGGGCGCGCATCCCGCGGTAGCGCCGGATCAGCGCATTGGTCGAGCTGTCGTGGCGCAGCCGGGGCTCGTCCTCCGCCTGCAGCTCGGGGATGATCGCGACGGCGAGCGCCTTGCCGAGCTCCACCCCCCACTGGTCGAAGGAGTCGATCCCCCAGACCGCGCCCTGGGTGAAGACGCTGTGCTCGTAGAGCGCCACCAGCGTGCCCAGCGTCTGCGGGTCGAGGCGCTCGGCGAGGATCGTGTTCGAGGGACGGTTGCCCTCCATCACCCGGTGCGGGACGACCGGCTCGGGGGTCCCCTCCTCGCGCACCTGCTCGGGTGTTTTGCCGAAGGCGAGCGCCTCGCCCTGGGCGAAGACGTTCGACATCAACAGGTCGTGGTGGTCGCCGAGCGGGTTGTTGGAGCGCATGAAGCCGATGAAGTCGCAGGGGATCAGGCGCGTCCCCTGATGGACCAGCTGGTAGAAGGAATGCTGGCCGTTGGTCCCCGGCTCGCCCCAGAAGATCGCGCCCGTGTCGTAGTCGACCCGGGCGCCCTCGAGGGTGACGTGCTTGCCGTTGGACTCCATCGTCAGCTGCTGGAGGTAGGCGGGGAAGCGGTGCAGGTACTGGTCGTAGGGGAAGACGCGCGCAGGTCTGGGCGCCGAAGAAGTCTCCGTACCAGACCGAGAGCAGGCCGATCAGGGCGGGCAGGTTGGCGGCCAGCGGCGTTTCCCGGAAGTGCTCGTCCATCGCGTGGAAGCCGCTCAGCATCTCGGCGAAGCGGGCCGGGCCGATCGCCAGCATCGTCGAGAGGCCGATCGCCGAGTCCATCGAGTAGCGGCCCCCGACCCACTCCCAGAAGCCGAACATGTTGTCCGTGTCGATGCCGAACTTCTCGACCTCCGCGGCGTTGGTCGAGACGGCGACGAAGTGCTTGGCGACCGCCGCCTCGTCGCCGCCGAGGCCGGCCAGCGCCCACTCGCGGGCGGTGCGCGCGTTGGTCATCGTCTCCAGGGTCGTGAAGGTCTTCGAGGAGATCACGAAGAGCGTCTCCTCGGGGTCGAGGTCGCGGGTGCACTCGGCGAAGTCGGTGCCGTCGACGTTGGAGACGAAGCGGAAGGCCATCTCGCGGCGCGAGTAGTGGCGCAGCGCCTCATACGCCATCACCGGGCCGAGGTCGGAGCCGCCGATGCCGACGTTGACGACGTTGCGGATCGGCCTGCCGGTGTGGCCGAGCCATTTGCCGGAGCGGACCCGCTCGGCGAAGGCGGACATCCGGTCGAGCGTCTCGTGGACCTCCTTGACGACGTCGACGCCGTCGACGATCAACGAGCGCCCCCGCGGCATCCGCAGCGCGACGTGGAGGACGGCGCGATCCTCGGAGACGTTGATGTGCTCGCCGGCGAACATCGCTTCCCGGCGCTCCTCGACGCCGCGCTCGCGGGCCAGCTCGCCGAGCAGGATCACCGTCTCTTCGGTGATCCGGTTCTTGGAGAAGTCGAGGTGCAGGCCGGCGCCGTCGGCGACCAGCCGCTCGCCTCGCCCCGGGTCCTCGGCGAAGAGGTCGCGCAGGTGCGCCGCGCCGATTCCGGCCGCGAAGTGGGCCTCGAGGGCCTTCCAGGCCTCGCCCTCGCGCAGGGTCGGCACCGGGTCGCTCACTCCCCCTCCCCCGCTTCGATCATGCGACCTTCTCGCGCTCGGCCTCGATCGAGGCGAGCAGGTCGTTCCAGGAGTCGACGAAGGCCACCTTGCCCTCCTCCTGGAGGCGGGCGGCGAGGGCCTCGAGGTCGATCCCGGCGCTCTCGAACCGGCCCAGACCTCGTCGCAGTCGCCGCCGTCGGCGGGGATCGGGTCGCCGAGCTCGCCGTGGTCGGCGAAGGCGTTGAGGGTCGGCTCGGGCATGGTGTTGACGGTGAAGGGGGAGGCGAAGCCCTCGATGTAGAGGGTGTCGGAGGCCTCGGGGTCCTTGGTCCCGGTGCTCGCCCAGAGCAGCCGCTGCGGACGAGCGCCCTCGTTCATCAGCCGTTGCACCCGCGCCGAGTCGAGCAGCTCGCGGTAGGCGCGGTAGGCGCGGAACCCGATCGCCAGGCCGAGCCGGTTCTTCAGCTCCGCCGGCACCTCGTCGGAGACCGCCACGTCCCAGCGGCTCATGAAGATCGAGGCGACGGAGGCGACGTAGGGGTCGAGCCCGGCCTCGATCCGCCGTTCGATCCCCTTCATGTAGGCGTCGGCGGCGGCGAGGTACTGGTCGGTGTCGAAGAGCAGGGTGACGTTGACCGGGATCCCGGCGAAGATCGACTCCTCGATCGCCGGCAACCCCGCCTCGGTGCCGGGGATCTTGATGAAGAGGTTGTCGCGCTCGGCCCTGCCGTGGAGCTTCGCGGCCTGCTCGATCGTCGCCGCGGTGTCGTCGGCGAGCAGCGGCGAGACCTCCAGCGAGCAGTAGCCGTCGACCCCGGCGGTGCGCTCGTGGACGGGCGCGAAGAGGTCGGTCGCCCCCTGCAGGTCGCGGATCGCCAGCTCGAAGAAGGTGTCCTCGGTGGAGTCCACGGTCGGGGCGACCTCGGCGATCTGCTCGTCGTAGGAGTCCGTGCCGGAGATCGCCTTGTCGAAGATCGTCGGGTTCGAGGTGAGCCCGGTCACCGAGAGCTCGTCGATGTAGCGGGCGAGGGTGCCGTCGCCGAGCATCGTGCGGGTGATGTTGTCGAGCCAGAGGCTCTGGCCGAGGTCGTGCAGTTCCTGCGTCGCTTTCATCCGAGTGCCTCCCTGGCCGCCTCCGCGACCTTGTCTGGTGTGAAGCCGAACTTGCCCATCACGTCCTTGAGCGGCGCCGAGCTGCCGAAGGTGTGCATCCCGATCGAGCGACCGCCGCTGCCGACGTAGCGGTCCCAGCCCAGCGTCGAGGCCTCCTCGACCGAGACCCGGGCAGTGATCGCGGGTGGCAGGACCTCGTCGCGGTAGGCCCGGTCCTGGCGGTCGAAGAGCTCCCAGCAGGGCAGGCTGACGACCCGCGAGGAGATCCCTTCGCCGCGCAGCTCCTCGTGGGCGGCGAGCGCCAGCGCGACCTCGCTTCCGGTCGCGATCAGGATCACGTCGGGTTCGCCGCCGTCGGCGTCGGCGAGCACGTAGCCGCCGCGGCGCAGGCCCTCGGCCGGCGCGTAGCGGCCGCGGTCGAGGATCGGCACGTTCTGGCGGGTGAGGACCAGGGCGACGGGCTGATGGCTGCGGTCGAGGGCGACCCGCCAGGCCTCGGCGACCTCGTTGGCGTCGGCCGGCCGGATCACGTCGAGCCCGGGGATCGCGCGCAGGCCGGCGAGCTGCTCGACCGGCTGGTGGGTGGGCCCGTCCTCGCCGAGCCCGATCGAGTCGTGGGTGAAGAGGTGGATGACGGGCAGCTCCATCAGCGCCGAGAGCCGGATCGCCGGCCGGGCGTAGTCGGAGAAGGTCAGGTAGGTCGACCAGAGCGGGCGCAGCTTCGAGAGCGAGAGGCCGTTGGAGATCGCCGCCGACTCGTGCTCGCGGATCCCGTAGTGGAGCTGGCGCCCGCCGTACTCGCCGGGCTCGAAGTCCTCGGCGCCCTCGAACTTGAAGCGGACCGAGGACGAGTCGGTCAGGTCGGCCGACCCGGCCAGCAGCCAGGGCAGGCGCTCGCCGATCGCGTTCTGGACCTCGTTCGAGGCCTTGCGGGTCGCGAGTCCCTTCTCGTCGGCGTCGAAGCCGGGGATCGCGGCGTCCCAGCCCTCGGGCAGCTCGCGGCCCTGCATCGCCTCGATCTCGGCGGCGGCGCCGGGGTCGCTTTCAGCAAAGGCGGCCAGCCGCTCCTCCCAGGCCGCACGCAGCTCGGCGCCGCGGGCGCCGATCCCCTCGGCGAAGCGCTCCCTGACCCCTTCGGGGACGAGGAACTGGGCGTCTTCGGGCCAGTCGTAGGCGCGCTTGGTCTCACGCACCTCCTCCTCGCCCAGCGGTTCGCCGTGAGCGGCCGAGGTGTCCTGCTTGTGGGGCGAGCCGTAGCCGATGTGGCTGTCGAGGACGATCAGCGTCGGCCGTGCCTCCTCGGCTTTGAACTCCTCGAAGGCGGCGGCGATCCGCTCGCAGTCGTTGGCGTCTTCGACGTGGACGATGTTCCAGCCGTAGCCCTCGAAGCGCAGCGGCACGTCGTCGTCGTAGGCGAGCTCGGTCTTGCCGTCGATCGTGATGTGGTTGTTGTCGTAGACCCAGCAGAGGTTGTCGAGCTTCAGGTGGCCCGCCAGCGACCCCGCCTCGTGCGAGACGCCCTCCATCATGCAGCCGTCGCCGCCGATCGCGTAGACGTCGAAGTCGAAGAGCTCGGCGCCGTAGCGCGCGCCCTGCCACTTCGAGGCGATCGCCATCCCGACCGAGGTCGCGACTCCCTGGCCCAGCGGCCCGGTCGTCGTCTCCACGCCGGAGGTCCAGCGGTACTCGGGGTGGCCCGGGGTCCGCGAGTCGAGCTGGCGGAAGCGTTCGACGTCTTCGAGGCTGACGGCCGGCTCGCCGACCACCTCGTAGTCGGGGTCGACCGCCTGCACCTCGGCGAGGAAGAGCAGCGAGTAGAGCAGCATCGAGGCGTGGCCGGCGGAGAGCACGAAGCGGTCGCGGTTGGGCCAGATCGGGTCGGCCGGGTCGAAGCGCAGGAAGCGCTGCCAGAGCGTGTAGGCGAGCGGGGCGAGCGCCATCGGGGTCCCGGGGTGCCCGGATTCGGCCTTCTGGATCGCGTCGATCGACAGCGTCCGGACCGTGTTGATGCAGAGCTGGTCGATGTCCTTTGCCATGACCTCGATCGATCCTATTGATTCCAGATCACGGCTCGATCCGCGTTACCGAGCCGTCACCGTTGTCGGCCACCCAGACCGCGGTGCGGCCGACCGCGACGGCGCCGGGGTGGCGGCCGACCGCGATCGGGTCGCCCACCGTCTCGCCGCTCGAGATGTCGACACGGCTGACGCTGTCGTCGGCGCGGTTGGCGACCCAGACCAGGTCGGTTCCGGAGTCGATCCCGCCCGGCTGGCGACCGACCTGGACCGGGGCGCCGAGCAGCACGTCGGTCGCGGCGTCGACCCTCCTGACCGCGTCCGAACGGGTGTCGGCGACCCAGACGACGCCGCCTCCGACCGTGACCCCGGTGGGGGTGCGGCCCGCGAGGACCGGCGGGCCGGCCGTCATCGTGGCAAGGCCGATGCGGCTCACCGTCCCGCTTGCGGCGCTGCTCACCCAGACGCCGCCGGCGCCGACCGCGAGACGCAGAGGCTGCTGGCGGGGAGCGATGCCGCGCTTCAGGATGCGGCCGCTGCGGGCGTCGATCGCCGACACCCCGCCGCCGTCGAGATCGGCCACCCAGACCCGTTCGCCGCCGAAGGCGATCGCCCCCGGCCGCATGTGGACTTCGGCCCGATCCTCGATCCGCCCCGTGTCTCCGTCGATCCGCAGGACCTCCCTTGCGCGGGGAGACGAGACCCAGACCGAGCCGGCCCCCACGGCGACGCCGGAGAGGCCCTTTTCGAGCTTCAGCGGCGCGCCTTCGACCCGGCCCTCGGCGACGTCGATCCTGGACAGCGTCCCGTCGCCGGCGCTCGTCACCCAGACCGAGCGCTCGCCCGCCGCCAGCCGCAGCGGGCCACGCCCGATGGCGATCGGGTCGGAGACCGTGACATCGGTGCTGCGCAACAGCAGCACGGCCCCGGCGGCGGCGACGCACATCACGGCGAGAACCGAGATCGCAAGCCAGGGCCGGCGCCGCCAGGATGCGATCCGTTCACTCGGTGTCGGCGGCCGCGGGGAGATGACGGCGGTCGGCCTTCCGGGGGTGTCGGAGAGGACCCGTGTCGCGGCCGGCGCCGCGCCCTCGCGTTCGCGCGCCGCGTCGATCAGTCCCGTGGCCGACCGGTAGCGCTCGTCGGGGTCCTTGGCGACCGCGCGTTCGATCACGGCGTCGAGCCCCTCCGGGATCTCGGGCTCGGTGTCCTCGGCCTGCCGCGCGTAGGGGACGATCCCGGTCAGCGCCTCATAGAGGACGCAGCCGAGCGAGTAGACGTCCGCCGCCGGGCCGACGCTCCGGCCCTGCCACTGCTCGGGTGACATGTATTCGACGGTGCCGGCGATCGAGGCGCCGTCGAGCACACCCGAGTCGCCCAGTGCCTTGGCGAGGCCGAAGTCGGTGAGGAAGGCCCGATCGCCTTCGAGCAGGATGTTGTGCGGCTTGACGTCGCGGTGGACGATGCCGGCGGCATGGGCCGCGTCGAGCGCGCCGGCGACCTGGCCGAGCAGCGCGACGGCCTCGTCGGGAGGAAGCGGCCCGCCGGTCGCGATCCGGCTCTTCAGGTCGCCGCCCTCGATCAGCTGCATCGCGACGATCAGCTCACCGTCGTCCTCGCGCGCGTCGTAGACGGGGACGACGTTGGGGTGGTCGAGGCGGGCGGCGAGTCGGGACTCGCGCAGGAAGCGCTCGCGGAAGCTCTCGTCGTCGGCGAGGTGGTGGGCGATCACCTTCAGCGCGACCTGCCGGTCCAGGGCGAGGTGGGTGGCGCGGTAGACGACGCCCATCCCACCGCGCGCGATCAGCGCGTCGACGCGGTACCCGCCGAGCGTCGATCCGATTGCCGGTTCCCCCACACGGCGGTTATACCGCCGTGTGGGGGACGGATGGCTACCGGCTCGGCTGCCAGGCGATCACAGGGCCGATCGCCGTGGTCGTGCCGGTCGTGGGGGTGGCTTCCGAGGGGACGACCCCCTGCGCGAGCTCCCGCGAGGCGCCGTTGGAGACGGAGATCGCGGAGAGCTGCGTGCGGCCGTCGGCCTCGATGAAGGCGGCCACCCGCCGGCCGTCGGACGAGAAGACCGAGCTGGTCTGCGACTCGTCCGGCAGTTCGGTGAGCCTGTGGGCGCGGCCGTGGCCGATCCGCTTCACCCAGAGGCCCTGGTCGCGGCGGAAGAGCAGCGTGTGGCCGTCGGGGCTGACGTCTTCGACGTAGGCCGAGCCGGCGCCGGCGACCTGGGCCCGCGCCCGCCTGCCGTTGCGGCGCATCGTGAAGATGTCCGCGTAGGCGCTGTCGCCTTCGCCCTCCTGGCCGCGGCTGTAGACGATGCCGCCGGCGAAGTAGCGCGGCGCCCACTCGTCGGTGTGCGCGGTGCCCGTCAGACGCCGCAGGCCGGCGCCCGAGGGACGCACCGAGTAGAGGTTGTCGGCGAGGCCGCCGCCGGTCTCGGCGACGCTGCGGACGAAGACGATCAGCCTGCCGTCCGCCGAGAACGAGGCTTCGTGGTCGTCCCAGCGGGTCGAGACCAGCCCCAGGGTGCCGCCGCCGTTGAGGCGGACCGTGAAGAGGTCGGCCGGCGCTCCGGCCCGGGCGCGGCGCTCGAAGAGCACGTAGCGCCCGTTGGGGGCGACGGTCGGCGCCGTGTCGAGCTCGGGGCCGCCGGTCACCCGGCGCAGGCCGGAGCCGTCGGCCCGCACCGAGTAGAGGTCGCCGGAGCGCGAGAAGACGATCGCCCGGCTGTTCGGCGAGAACGACGGCTCGGTGTCGGCGGGGTCTTCGGTGAGCTGGTTGAGCCTGCCGCCCTTTGCCGCGAAGAGGCCGCCCTCGACGGTCGTCGTCGTCTTCTTCTCCTCGTTGCCTTCGGCGTCCTTGACGGGATTGCCTTCGGCGTCCCTCACGGTTTCGCTGACCGTCTTGGTCACGACCCGTGAGAAGACGACTGCGCCGCCGGAGGCGGCGCTCGCGGCGCCGGGCAGGGCCAGCATCGCGAACGCCGCCAGGGCCAGAGCCAGGTGGGCGAAGTTGGTTCGGCTGTTGAGCTTCATTCGGTTGAGCATGTGGGTTCCTTCGATCCGTTTTGCACTGCTCGACCGATGGTCGGCGCCACGACCGTGCGCGAAAACGACAGCGGCTGCGTCTGCAGGGACGCGTTTGGCCCGTTACGGGCCAGCGCCCCAATCGGCCTACGGGCCCCGCCGCCCGCCGCCCCGCCCGCTCAGCGGGAGCGGTCGAGGCCGAGCTCGATCACCCGGGCGGCGACGAGGCGGGGACGCTCGCGGCCGGACTCGGGCGGGACGTCGAGCTTGGCGGCGAGGGCCTCGAGGCGGCGCTGGGCGGTGCGCTCGCTGACGTGGAGCTCAGCGGCGATCTCGGCGCGGGTCGCGGGACGCCCGGCGAAGGCGCCCTCGGAGCGGTAGGGAGCGACGAGCGCCGCGGCGGTCGCCCGCTCTTCCCCGGTCAGCGCGACCGCCGGCTCGGCGGCCGCCATGGTCGCCCCTCCCCTGCCCTCGGCCGGGTCGGAGACCTCGAGGCGGTGGCCGCCGACGAGCAGGGTGTCGCCGTCGCGCAGGCGCCGCGGGCGGTCGAGGGGGTCGCCGTTGAGCGCGGTGCCGTTGCGGCTGTCGAGGTCGGTCGCCATCAGCACGCCGCCGCGAACCTCGATCTCGAGGTGATTCCAGGAGACCGCCTCGTCGTCGATGTGGACGTCGGCCTCCGGGGCCCTGCCCGACGACCAGCCGCTCTCCCGTGACCTGCACCGAGCGGGGCTTGCCGTCCTCGCCCGTCGAGCCAGATCCTCGCATCCATGTCGCCGCGAGCATAGAGTGCCGTTCGGTGACCGACGCCGACGCCGAGAAGCGCCTGGCCGCCGAGGCGGCAGCCGAGCTGGTCGAGGACGGCATGACCGTCGGGCTCGGGACCGGGTCGACCGTCGCCCACCTGCTGCCGGCGATCGCCGCCCGCGGGCTCGAGGGCATCCGCTGCGTCTCCACCTCGGTCGCCACCGAGGACCAGGCGCGCGGCCTCGGGGTCCCGGTCGAGGAGTTCGACAGCCTCGGCCGCCTCGACATCGCGATCGACGGGGCCGACGAGATCAGGCCGGACGGTTGGCTGATCAAGGGCGGCGGAGCCGCCCACCTGCGCGAGAAGATCGTCGCCGCGG
>CAVSHD010000002.1:0-143112 GCA_963727615.1 uncultured Solirubrobacterales bacterium | reverse complement strand
GCGGCCGAGCGCTTCGTCGTCATCGGCGACTCCAGCAAGCCCGTTGACGACTTCACCTGGCCCGTGCCGCTCGAGCTCTTCTCCTTCGGGGTCGAGTCGACGCTGACCCGGCTCGGCGCCGACGTCGAGCTGCGCGCGGACACGCCGCGCAGCCCGGACGACGGTGTGATCGCGGACTTCCGCGGCGCGATCGGCGACCCGCCGAGCTCGCTGCCCGGCTGGAGGCCGACCCGGGCGTAGCTGCCCACGGGCTGTTCCCGGCGGCGATGGTCAGCGACGTCCTGATCGGCCGAGGCGACTCGGTGGAGCAAAAGGCCTTCTGACGGAAATGCCCCCCGGGACAGCAAGGAGGATCGAGTGAGTGACTTCAGCGAGTTGAAGATCGATGGGCGTGTGGCGACGCCGGACGCCGAGGACTGGGACCAGGTGCGGATGGGCTGGAACCTGGCGGCCGACCTCAACCCGGCGGCTGTCGTTCTCGCCGCGGGAGCCGATGACGTCGCGGCGACGGTCCGCTTCGCCGCCGACAACGACCTCAAGGTGAGCGGCCAGGGAACCGGCCACGGCGCCGCCGGGCTGCCGGACCTCGACGGCACGATCCTGCTCAAGACCGCCGCCCTGAAGGGGATCGAGGTCGACTCCGACGCCGGCACCGCCAGGGTTGAGGCGGGAGCGATCGCGGCGGAGCTCGGCGAGGCCACCGGAGCGCACGGGCTGAGCTTCCTGCCCGGGTCGGCACCCGACGTGGGCATCGTCGGCTACACCGTGGGCGGTGGCTTCAGCTGGCTCAGCCGCAAGCACGGGTTCGCCTGCAACCGGGTCACCGCGATCGAGCTGGTCACGGCCGACGGCGAGGCCCGCACCGTCGATGCCGAGCGCGAGCCGGACCTGTTCTGGGCGCTGCGCGGCGGCGGCGGCGGCTACGCGATCGTCACCGCCCTCCACCTGGAGCTGCTGCCGATCGCCGAGGTCTACGCCGGGCTCGTCGCCTACCCGGCCGCGCTCGGGGCTGACGCGGTGCGCGCCTACCGCGACTGGGCCGCGGCGCAGCCGGACGAGGTGTCCTCCGTCGTCCGCTTCGTCACCCCGCCGCCGATCCCCGACGTGCCCGAGCCGATCCGGGGCGTTCCCCTGTTGACCATCGACGGCGCCTGCATCGGCAGCCGCGAGGAGGGCGAGGCCGCCTTCGCCCCGATGCGCGCGCTGGGCGAGCCGATCCTCGACAGCTTCGACTGGATGCCGGCCGCGGGGCTGTCGCGCATCCACATGGACCCCGAGGCCCCGGTGCCGGGGATCGGCGAAGGCGGCCTCGTCGGAGAGCTCTCGGACGCGGCGATCGATGCCTTCGTCGGCGTCGCCGGGCCGGATTCGGGCTCGCCGCTGCTGCTCACCGAGCTGCGCCAGCTCGGCGGCGCGGCCGGCCGCCCGGCGGAGAACGGCGGCGCCCTCACGCACCTCGACGCCGGCTACCTCGTGTACAGCGTCGGGATGCCGATGACGCCGGAGCTCGGCGAGGCGATCCCCGGCTATCTGGCCAAGGTCGGCGAGACGATGCGGCAGTGGGGTACCGAGGGCGCCTACTTCAACTTCGCCGAGGCGCCCTGCGACGTCGACGCGATCCTCCCCGCCGATGTCTGCGACCGGCTGCGCGAGGTCAAGCGCAGCTGGGACCCGGAGGACCGGATCGTCGCCAACCACGCGGTCGCCGCGAGCTGAGCGAGCCGCCGGCCGTTGCGCTCGAGCGGCAGCGGGTGGCCTTCAGGACGGGAGCAGCGATTCGAGGCGCCGACCGCGGGGTCGTCGGGGCCGACCAGATCGGAGATCGTCTTCGCAGCCGCTTCGATGTCCTCCGGGGTGACCCGGGCAACCGCCTCCAGGTCGGCCCAGTCCTTCGTGCGATCGAAGAATGCCTTGAAGATGGCGAGAGAGGCGCAATCGAGGACGGGAGCCTCACGCCCCTGAAGAGGAACCCAGACGACGGACGACGCAACCGCCTGATGCAGAGGAATGTTGTTCAGAAAGACATCGATCGGAGTTCCGTCCCAGTCGAGGCGAGCCTGTCCGTCGTCTTCAACCTGAGCAATGTCCTTCTTCCTGACTCTCACCGCATCGGGTAGGGCGGCAAGTGCTGTTTCGGCTTCAGAAGCGTCGAGGAAGATGTTCACGTCGAGGTCTCTCGTCCCCCTCGGCTCCTCGACGCAAAACGCGAGCGCGATCGCCCCGCCGAACGCGTGAGCAAAGCCGGCCTCGGTCAGGGCGTCGTGAATCGCGAAGAGCTTGTCGACGAGCTCACTCATCGCCCTCCTGCCTCCTGACCCTGTCCACGAGGCGCGGATAGCCCAGCTTGGGATTGGGACGGAACGGCAATGCCTCCGCCAGCTCGAGCACTTCGACGAGGATGCGACCAGCGCGATGTGGATCGACCGGGGCCTTCCTCTCTCCCAGTTCGAGCCGCAGGCCACCGGCGGCAGCCAGGCGCGCAAGCGCGGTCGCGCCGGGCTCGCGGCGGCCCCGTAGGTAGACGTTGACCACGGAGCGCGGCATGCCCGCCCGCCGAGCCAACTCTGCCTGGCTTAGGCCACTACGCCTGAGGATCTCCTCGACCATGGCTGTATGTTAGCGAATTCGCTAACAGAGCAGCTCTGCTCAAAGATCTAGGGCTCGATCACGTTGCCGGGGTCGGGCTTCTCCCCCGGCCCGGCCTGGCTGTAGTCGCCGAAGGGGCCGTCGCGCTCGGCGACGGCAGCCGGCACTCCCTCCCCCGCCGGCCAGCTCGATGAAGCGCTTCGCGTCCGGCGTGTTCCGCATCAGCCCATCGAGGATCGGGCCCAGCGTCTGGGTCGAGGCGAGGCCCATGTTCTCGTAGGCGTGGTTGACGACGAGCTTCATCGCCGCCAGCTGCGAGGTCGGGATCCGGGCCAGCGAGAGGGCGGTCTCGCGGACCTCATCCTCGAGCCGCTCGAAGGGGACCGCCCGGTTGATCAGCTCGACCGCGGCCGCCTCGGCCCCCGAGAGCGGCCGCCCGGTCAGCGCGTGCTCCTTGGCCTTCGCCAGCCCCAGGCGGTAGATCCACATCCCGGAGAGGTAGGCGCCCCACATCCGCGAGTAGGGGGTGCCGATGCGGGCGTCCTCACTGGCGATCACGAGGTCGGCGCAGAGGGCGAAGTCCGAGCCACCGCCGACGCACCAGCCGTGGACCTGGGCGATCACCGGCTTCGGCGCCCGCCAGACGCTCATCAGCTTCTGGGTCGGCGCCAGGGCGGGGGCCGTGGCCGCGACGAAGTCCTTGCCCGGGTCCCACTCACCGTCTGTGGTCAGCTCCTCGTCCCAATGGTGGAAGCCGCCGCCGAAGTCGTATCCGGCGCAGAAGGCGCGGCCCGCCCCGCGCACGACGACCACCTTCACCTCGGCGTCGCGCACGGCGCGCTCGACCGCCGCCTCGACCTCGTCTGGCATCGGCGGGACGATCGTGTTCAGGGACTCGGGCCGGTTGAGGGTGATCGTCGCGACGGCGTCCTCGACGCCGTAGAGGATCGTCTCGAAGCCGCCGCCACCTCTCCGGCGCCGCCGTCATCCCCCGGCCCGCCGCGTCCTCGTCGGCGACGACCGTCATCTCGTCGTTCTGCACGCGCCCGGCCGGAATCGAGGAGTCGCCGGCCAGCAGCTTCGAGAGCGCCTCGCGCTTGCTCGGGCCGGTGACCAGCCAGAGAATCCGGCGAGCGGCCGAGAGCGCCGGGTAGGTGAGCGTCATCCGCGGGTGCCCCTGGTAGGCGGTCTCGGTGAGGGCGACGCGGCGGTCGCTCACCTCCAGCACGGCGTCGCCCGGCACCAGCGAGGCGGTGTGGCCGTCGGGGCCGAGGCCGAGGTGGACGAGGTCGAGCCGCGGCGGCAGCGATTCTTCGTACTCCCGCGCCGCCCCGTCGAGGTCCCGCTGGGTGACGGGCATCGGCCGGATCGCCGCCTGGTTCTCCATCGAGAGGGCGAGGACGATGTGGGTCAGGTTGCGGTCCTCGCTGCCCGGCGAGGCGACCCGCTCGTCGACCTGGAAGAGGGAGGTCTCGGCCCACGGCATCTCCGCGTCGTCGCTGAGGATCGCCAGCATCCCCCACGGGGTCGCGCCCCCGCTGACCGCCAGGGAGAAGGAGCCCCGCTCGGCGACGGCCTCGCGCGCCGCCGCGGCGATCAGCCCGGCGCCGCGCCGCGCCGCGTCCCTCTCTCTGTCGACGCGCTCGAGTCGCGGAGGGCTCACGTACGTCTTCTCGTCGTGCCCGCCGAACTGCTTGCGCATCGCCGAGAGGACCTTGTCGCCGAAGTCGTCGAGCCCGCGCGAGTAGAAGCGCTCGTAGAGCGCCGTCGTCAGGACCGGCGCCGGCACCCCCTCGTCGATCGCGGCGATCGAGGTCCAGCGACCCTCGCCGGAGTCCGAGACGCGGCCGGCGAAGTCGGAGAGGTCGCCCGATTCCTGCATCGCGGCGGCGGTCAGGTCGAGCAGCCAGGAGCCGATCACGCTGCCGCGCCGCCAGACCTCGGCCACCTCCGGCAGGTCGAGGTCGTACTGGTAGTACTCGGGCTCCTCGAGCGGCGCGGTCTCGGCGTCGGCCTCCCGCTCGACCTTGCCCGCGTTCGGCGTTATTGAGGATGTTGAGGCCCTCGGCGTAGGCGGCCATGATCCCGTACTCGATCCCGTTGTGGACCATCTTCACGAAGTGGCCGGCGCCGTTCGGGCCGCAGTGCAGGTAGCCGTTCTCCGACGGCGACGGGTCGCCGGAGCGGCCCGGCGTCCGCTCCGCGGACTCGACCCCCGGCGCCAGCGTGGCGAAGACGGAGTCGAGCCTGGCGACGGCCTCGTCGGGGCCGCCGATCATCAGGCAGTAGCCGCGGTCGAGGCCGAAAACGCCGCCGCTCGTCCCGCAGTCGATGAAGTCGATCTGCTTCTCGCGCAGCATCTCGGCGCGGCGGATGTCGTCACGGTAATAGGAGTTGCCGCCGTCGACGATCGCGTCGCCGGGCTCGAGCGCGGCGGCGACGTCCTCGACCGTCTTCTCGGTGATCTCGCCGGCCGGGACCATCACCCAGACCGAGCGCGGCGCGGCCAGCTTCGAGGCGAGCTCCGCCAACGAGGCGGCGCCCTCGGCGCCGTCCTTCTCGAGCGCCGAGACGGCGTCCGGGTTGACGTCGAAGGCGACGACCCGGTGCCCGTCGCGCATCAGCCGGCGCGCCATGTTGGCGCCCATCCGCCCGAGTCCGACCATTCCCAGCTCCATCGGCCTAACCCTAGCCGGTTCGCATCGCGCCCAGCGTGCCCAGCGAAACGCGAACAAGGCCGACGGGGTAGCCTGGCGAGCCGATGGCGAAGAAGGCCGCCAAGAGCTCCGACGCCGCCGCCGACGTCCTGACGATCTTCGGGATCAGCGGCGACCTGGCGAAGAAAATGACCTTCCGGGCGCTCTACCGGCTCGAGGCGCGGGGCAAGCTGGATTGCCCGATCGTCGGCGTCGCGATCGACGAGTGGGACGACGACCGTCTCCGCGAGCACGCCAGGGAAGCGATCGCCGCCACGGTCAGCGACCCCGACGAGGACGTCTTCGGCCGCCTCGCCGACCGGCTCAGCTACATCCAGGGCGACTACGGCGAGCCCGGCACCTTCGAGCGGGTCGGCAAGGCGATCGAGGGCTACGAGCGGCCCGTCTTCTACCTCGAGATCCCCCCCTCGTTGTTCGCCACCGTCGTCCACGGCCTGGCGGGCGCCGGGCTCACCGACGGCGCCCGGGTGGTGATCGAGAAGCCGTTCGGCCACGACCTCGAGTCGGCGCGCGCCCTCAACGCCGAATTGCGCGAGGTCCTCGAGGAGGACCAGATCCTGCGCATCGACCATTACCTCGGCAAGGAGCCGGTGATGGACATCACCTACCTGCGCTTCGCCAACTCGATCCTCGAGCCGGTCTGGAACCGACAGCACGTCTCGCACGTGCAGATGACGATCGCCGAGAACTTCGGCGTCGACGACCGCGGCCGCTTCTACGACGCGGTCGGCGCGATGCGCGACGTGATCCAGAACCACGCCCTGCAGGTGCTGGCCCTGGTCGGCATGGGCCCGCCGACCGGCAACCACGACGACTCGATCCGCGACAAGAAGCTCGAATTCTTCAAAGCGGTGCGGACCGCCGACCCGAAGCGCTACGTCCGCGGCCAGTACCGGGGTTTCCGCAAGGTCTCCGAAGTCGCCCCCGACTCGACCACGGAGACCTTCGCCGCGGTCGAGCTCGAGGTCGACAACTGGCGCTGGAGCGGCATCCCCTTCTTCATCCGCGCCGGCAAGAACCTGCCGGTCAAGGCCTCCGAGGTGACGATCGTGTTCAGGCGCCCGCCGCCGCTGGGGATCGGCCGGGGCAAGACGCCCGAGCCCAACCAGCTGACGCTGCGGATCGAGCCCGAGCCCGGCGCCCGCATCCGGCTCTTCGCCAAGCGGGCCGGCGAGGAGGCCTTCGAGCCGGCCGACCTCGAGGTGCTCTTCGAAAAGGTCGCCGGCGAGGAGCCGGAGCCCTACGAGCGCCTGCTCAGCGACGCGATCGCCGGCAACAGCCAGCTCTTCACCCGCCAGGACACGATCGAAGAGACCTGGCGGATCGTCGAGCCGCTGCTCGACGATCCCGGCCCGGCGCACCCCTACGAGCCGGGGACCTGGGGGCCGAAGGAGGCCGACGACCTCACCCGCGGCATCTCGTCCTGGCTCGAGCCCTGGCTGCCCTGAGCGCGGATCACCTGGTTCCCTGCTAGGTTTTCGGTTCCCCTTATTAGGGGTGCCTAACGAGAAGAAAGAGGACCCTTCCGCATGTCCCAGACCGCACCGAGAGCCCGATGATCCCCACCCTGGTCATCGCCCTGCGCGAGGGGGTCGAGGCCTCGCTGATCATCGGCATCATCGCCGCCTTCCTCGTCAAAGAGGGGCGCCGCGACGCGATGCGGCAGATGTGGGTCGGCGTCGCCGTCGCCGTCGCGCTCTGCGTCGCCGTCGCCGTCGCGCTCGAGGTCGTCGGCCAACAGCTGCCCCAGCGCCAGCAGGAGCGGCTGGAGACGGTGATCGGGCTGATCGCGGTCAGCGCCGTCACCTACATGATCGTCTGGATGCGCCGCAACGCGCGCGGCATCAAGGCGACCCTCGAAGGCAGCGCCGCCAGCGCCCTCGCCCAGGGCTCGACCATGGCCCTGGTCGCGATGGCCTTCCTCGCCGTGCTGCGCGAGGGCTTCGAGACCTCGGTCTTCCTGCTCGCCGCCTTCCAGGACGCGGGCGACACGACCGCGGCCGGCGCCGGCGCCGCGATCGGCCTGATCGCCGCGATCGCGATCGGCATCGGCATCTACAGGGGCGGCGTGCACATCAACCTCACCCGCTTCTTCCGGGTCACCGGCCTGATCCTCGTCTTCGTCGCCGCCGGGCTGCTCTCGACCTCGCTGCACACCGCCCACGAGGCCGGCTGGTTCAACGCCCTCCAGGGCCAGGCGGTCGACCTGACCTGGCTGGTCCAGCCCGGCACGATCTCGGGCGCGCTGCTGACCGGGATGCTTGGCCTGCAGCCCTCGCCGACGGTCGGCGAGATCGGGATCTACCTGCTCTACGCGGTGCCGATGGCGCTCTACGTGCTCTGGCCGGACCGCCTGCGGTTGCGGCGGGCGCCGGCTCGCGCGCCTGAGCAGAGGCGCTCGGTCGCCGCCCAGAGCCCGGCCTGAGCGCCGACGGCCCGCCGCCCGTGCACGAGATCACTCGCCGGCGCCTCCTCGCCTCGGCCGGAGTCGGCGCGGCGGGGATCGGCCTTGGCGGCGCGACCGGCTTCCTGATCGGCCAGGAGACCGCCGAGGCGAGCGGCGAGGGCACCGGTTCGGTGCCCTTCTACGGAGCGCACCAGGCCGGGATCGACACCCCCGCCCAGGACCGCCTCCACTTCGCCGCCTTCGACCTCGTCGACGACGACCCGACGGCGCTCCGCGAGCTGCTCCGCGAGTGGTCGGCGGCCGCGGCTGAGATGACCCGGGGGGCGATGATCGGCGACGTCAACGGCGAGCCGCCGGCGCCGCCCGACGACACCGGCGAGACCGTCGGCCTGCTGGCCTCGCGGCTCACCCTCACCTTCGGCTTCGGGCCCTCGCTCTTCGAACGCCGCGGCCTCGGCCTGGGGCGGCTGCGACCCGCCGCCCTGCGC
Organism: uncultured Solirubrobacterales bacterium; assembly: GCA_963727615.1. Lineage (GTDB taxonomy): Bacteria > Actinomycetota > Thermoleophilia > Solirubrobacterales > 70-9 > VRUE01. Next base: position 134,914 of record CAVSHD010000002.1, on the reverse strand, counting down.
GAGATCCCGCCCCTTCCCGGCGACGAGCTGCGGGCCGCCGAAAGCGGCGGCGACCTCTGCGTCCAGGCCTGCAGCGACGACCCGCAGGTCGCCTTCCACGCCGTCCGCAACCTGGCCCGGATCGGGCGCGGGACGGTGGTCATGCGCTGGTCCCAGCTCGGCTTCGGCCGCACCTCGACCACGAGCCGCAGCCAGTTCGACCCCGCGCAACCTGATGGGGATGAAGGACGGCACCGCCAACATCCGCGCCGAGGACGCGGAGGCGATGCGGCGCCACGTCTGGGTCGATGGCGAGGGCCCGACCTGGATGCGCGGCGGCAGCTACATGGTCACCCGCCGCATCCGCATGCTGCTCGAGGTCTGGGACCGTTCCTCGCTCGAAGACCAGGAGCAGACGATCGGCCGCCACAAGTACAGCGGCGCCCCGCTCGGCGGTGGCGACGAGTTCGACCCGCTCGACCTCGAGGCCGAGGAGGGTCGGAGAGCCGGTGATCCCGGTCGATGCCCACGTCCGCCTCGCCTCCGCTTCGGCAAACGGCGGCGAGCGGATCCTGCGCCGCGGCTACTCCTTCACAGACGGCGTCGACGAGAGCCTGGGCGAGCTCGAGGCCGGCCTCTTCTTCATCTGCTTCCAGCGCGACCCGGCCCGGCAGTTCGTCGCGATCCAGCGCCGCCTCGGCTCCTCCGACGCCCTCGGCGAGTACATCAGGCACGTCGGCAGCGCCGTGTTCGCGGTCCCCCCGGGGCCCGTCCCGGAAGTCTACGTCGGGCAGGGACTGCTCGGCTGATTCGGCTCCACGGCTGGGTTTGCAGGCCCCCGCCGCCCATCCCGACTCGTTCCGTCGGCATTTGTTAGGGTGCCCTAACTCCTCGTCCCAGCGCAACCTACCTTGGAGCACCGATCGAGATGAGCCGCATCCCGGCCCGCACCGCGCGCCGCGATGAGCGCCGCCGCCCTGCTCGGCCTCGCTCGCCGGCCGCCTGCGGCTCGAGCGAGAGAGGCCCCGCCGGGCGCCGCCAGGCTGACGCTTCTCGCTGACCGACGCCGGCTGCGACCCACACGACGCGACCGCCCCGGCGGGGCCGATCGACGTTCGAGGTCAACAACGGGGGCAGCGCCGGCGTCACCGAGCTCGAGGTGCTCGAAGGCGACACGATCCTCGGCGAGAAGGAGAACCTGACCGAGGGGCTGCAGCGGCAGCTTCGTCGCTCACCCTCGACGAAGGCGAGTACACGGTGCGCTGCTCCGGCGGCGAGGATGGAGACGGGACGCTCAGCGTCAGCGGCGAGGTCGATGCCGAGACGCAGCCCGAAGGTCGAAGAGGCGACCGCCCGATACCGCCACTACCTGGAGCAGCAACACCGGTGAGCTGGTGGCGGCGACCAAGCCGTTCGTCGCCGCCGTCAAAGCCGGCGACGTCGAGCGGGCGAAGGGCCTCTACGCCGCCGCCCGCGTCCCCTACGAGCGCATCGAGCCGGTCGCCGAGGCCTTCGGCGACCTCGACCCCCGCATCGACGCCCGTGAGAACGACGTGCCGAAGAGCCGCATTGGAGCGGCTTCCACGTGATCGAGAAGGCGCTCTGGGACGAGGGGCGACCTGGCCGGCATGGGCCCGGTCGCCGACCGGCTGCTCGCCGACGTCCGACGAGCTTCAGCGCGAAGGTGAGCGACGGTCGACCTCCAGGCGGTGCAGATCGCCAACGGCGCCAACGAGCTGCTCGGCGAGGTCTCGGCGTCGAAGATCACCGGCGAGGAGGAGCGCTACTCCCATACGGACCTGGTCGACTTCGAGGCCAACGTGGAAGGAGCGGAGGCCGCCTTCGAAGCGGTCAAGCCGCTGATCTCGGCAAAGGATCGGGCCCTTGCGAAGGAGATCGAAGCCGGCTTCGAGGACGTCTACGCGTCGTTGAAGCCCTACCGCGACGGCGCCGGCTTCGTCTCCTACGACGGAGCTGACAAAGGCCGACACGCGGGAGCTCGCGCAGCGGATCGACGCGCTGGCCGAGCTGCTCTCGCGGGTGCCGGCGCAGATCGTCAGCGAGGGCTGAGCCGCTCGCGGGCGAGGACCCCGGATCTCCCTGCCACCCGCCGGAGGAACGCTTAGCCTGGCTCGGTGAGCACGATCGAGACCGGCACAGCCGAGGATCAAGCGGAGGGGCAGGCGGACGCGCCTGCTCGGCGAGCTCGGGTTCTCGAGCTGGCGGCCGGGGCAGCGGGAGGCGGTCGAGGCGGCGCTCGACGGCTGCGACTCGCTGATCGTGATGCCGACCGGCGGCGGCAAGAGCCTCTGCTACCAGCTGCCGGGGCTGGCCTCCGCCGACCTGACGGTCGTCGTCAGCCCGCTGATCGCGCTGATGAACGACCAGTGGCTGCGGCTCTCGAGAGCCGGGCCACCCGGTGGCGATGATCTCCTCGGGGATGAGCGAGGAGGCGGCCCGCGACGGCTCTCGAGCAGGTCCGTGGTGGCGCGGCGCGGATCGTCTACTGCTCACCGGAGCGCTTCGGCTCGCGCGCCTTCCTCGACGCCCTCGGGCGCCGGCGGATCGACCTGCTCGCCGTCGACGAGGCGCACTGCGTCTCCGAGTGGGGCCACGACTTCCGCCCCGACTACCTGCGGCTGCCGGAGATCGCCGACCGGCTCGGCCGGCCGACGGTGATGGCCTGCACGGCGACCGCGACGGAGACGGTCGCGGACGAGATCGCCTCCCGCTTCGGCATGCTCGACCCGCTGCATGTCCGCTCGGGCTTCGACCGGCCCAACCTCTCCTTCGACGTCGTCGCGGCTGGAGGGCAAGGGCTCGAAGGCGCGGCGCCTGGCGCTGCTCGAGGCCGGCCTCGCCGACCCGGCGAACCGGCCGGCGATCGTCTACTGCGGCACCCGCAAGGACACCGACGAGGTCGCGGCCGAGCTGCGCGGCGCCGCCGGCCTCGCCGCGGCCCCCTACCACGCCGGGATGGAGGCCGGAGGAGCGCGACGCCACCGCAGGCGCCGGTTCATGGCCGGCGAGCGTCGAGGCGATCGTCGCCACCAACGCCTTCGGCATGGGGGTCGACAAGGCCGACGTGCGCTCGGTCTGGCACATGGCGATCCCGACCAGCGTCGAGGCCTATTACCAGGAGGCCGGGCCGCGCCGGGCGCGACGGGCGGCCGGCGAAGGCGGTGCTGCTGGCGATGCGCGCCGACCTCGGCCGCCTGGTCCGCTTCAACGAACAGCGCAGCCCCGACCAGGAGATCGCCCGCGAGCGCGGCTGGCGCGCCTACCGGGTGATCAAATCCTTCATCTACTCCGACCGCTGCCGGCGGCGGCAGCTGCTCGACCACTTCAGCGACCGCACCGCCGGCGCCGCCCCTCGGCCGCTGCTGCGACGTCTGCGACCCCGAGCCCTGGCTACCCGACCCCGAGACCGTCGCGACCGCGGCCGCGCCGCGCTCGAGCCGATCCTCCCCCGCCCCGGCCGAGCTCTCCGCCGCCGACGAGCCCCTCTTCGAGGCGCTGCGGGCCTGGCGGCTCGAGGCCGCCGCGGGCAAGCCCGCCTACACCGTCGCCCACAACAAGACGCTCGGCGCGATCGCCGCCGCGCGCGCCCGCGGACGCCGCCGGCCTGGAAGCGATCAGCGGCGTCGGCAAGGGCTTCATCGCCAAGTACGCGCCGGACGTGCTGGCGATCGTCGCCTCCCATCCGGCCGAGACGCCCCGGCTAGCCGCGGCGCAGGGCGATGCCGGTGACGATCTCGCGCACGACCCTGTCCGCGACCAGCGCCGTGATGTCGGCGGAGCCGACCGCGGTCGGGATCACCTCGACGACCTCGGCGCCGACCAGGTCGAGCCGGTCGGCCATGCTCCCGGCAGGCGAGGAGCAGCTCGGCGCTGCGTCATCCCGCCCGGCTCGGGCGTGCCGGTGCCCGGGGCGAAGGCCGGGTCGAGGACGTCGATGTCGACCGAGAGGAAGGCCGGGCCCCGCGCCGACCGCCGCCACGGCGCGCTCGACCACCGCCTCGATGCCGAGCTCGCGGACGTCGTGCATGAAGAGGCTCGACGATCCCCCGCTCGGCCTGCCAGGCGAACTCCTCCTCGCCGGGCCAGTACCCGCGCAGGCCGATCTGGGCGTAGCGGGCCGGGTCGACGTCGCCGGCCTCGACCAGCCGCCGCATCGGCGTCCCGTGCGAGACCTCGACGCCGAAGACCTCGCGCGCCGGTGTCGGTGTGGGTGTCGAAGTGGACGAGCCCGACCGGCGCCGTCGCGGTGCGCGCGCAGGCGCGGATGTCGGGCTCGGCGATGCCGTGGTCGCCGCCGAGCACGATCGGCATCGGCCCCGGCCGTCCAGACCTGGCCGACGGTGCGCTCGATCGCCGCGTGGCTGGCGGCCGGGTCGGCGGGCAGGACCGGCGCGTCGCCGAAGTCGACCACCCGCAGCGCCGCGAAGCGCGTCGACCCCGGCCTCCAGGTGCGGCCCGGGCGGGCAGCTCGCGGCGCGGATCGCGCGCGGGCCGAAGCGCGCCCCGGGCCGGTCGGAGACGAGGTCGTCGGTCGGCGCGCCGACGATCGCCACGTCGACGCCCGGCCAGCTCCGCCGGATCCTCGGTGTAGGGCATCCCGGCGAAGCTCGGCAGCCCGGCGAAATCGGGCTTCTCGCCGAACTCACGCCAGCGCTGGAGCGGATCGATCACGTCGTTGCAATGCTACGCCCGCGCCCGAGGGGGCCCGCCTGCTTTCCTCTCTGGGAATGCCATTTCGGACACGAGCCACGCTCGCGGCGCTCGGCGCTGCCCTGATCGTCGCCCTGCTTCGCCGCGCCCGGCGCCGACGCCGGCTCGCTCCAGCCCCGTGGCCGCAAGGTCTTCCTCGGCGTCAGCGACACCGGCAACCCGGCGGACTTCGGGCAGTTCGGCGTCGCCCTCCACAAGCACCCCCGGTGATCGAGTCCTTCCGGACTGGGGTAGCGACTTCCATGGCTCGATCGGGCGCTGGCAGACGGCCCGGGCCCGGCCGATGATCCACATCACCACCGCCGACAGCCATGACGGGCACGAGATATTCACGCCGCGCGCGCTCGCGACCGGCCACGGCGACGATTACCTGATCAGGCTCAACCGGCTCTTCTGGGCGAAGCGGATGCCGGCCTACGTTCGGCCGCTGGGAGAGCCCAACCGCTGCCTCAACGTCTACGCGTCCTACGACTGCGCCGGCGGCCCGCGCGATCCCGCGCACAGGCCGTTCTGGTATCGACGTGCCTTCCGCCGCATCTACGTGATCCTCCACGGGGGCGGCAAGCGGGCGAAGATCAACGCGCGCCTGGCGGACGCGGGCCTGCGCCGGCTGCGGGCCGACGTCCGCGGCCTTCCCCGGCGCTCCGGTGGCCCTGGTCTGGAGCACCCTCCCCGCCGGCTCCCCGACCACGCCGCGCAACCGCCCGCGGCACTTCTACCCGGGCTCCCGCTACGTCGATTGGGTCGGCACGGACCTCTACTCCGACAACCAGGACTGGAAGGCGCTCACCGGGCTCTACAACCGCTTCCCGAGGAAGCCGTTCGCGATCCCCGAGTTCGGCGTATCGGCAGGCGACGACCCGGTCTTCATCAGGCGCCTGTTCGTCTGGGTCAGGCGCCATCCTCGCGCCAAGCTGCTCGTCTACTACCAGGACTTCGGCTCCTCGAATCCCTACCGGATCCAGAACTACCCGGCGAGCCTCTCCGTGCTCGACGGCGAGATCCACTCCAAGCTCTTTCCGCCGTTCGCGCCGGGGCACCCCAAGCCCCCGCCCCCACCTCCCGGCGGCGTCGGGACGAAGCCATAACGACCTGAGTCATCGGCTCCCGGCGCCGGGGCCGTCGAGCAGCACGACGTTGTTCCCGTAGCCGGTGAAATTCCCGATCAACTCTCCCCAGGCCAGGATCCGGGGGCGGCTCGCCCGGTAGCGGATGAGCGTCATCCGGCCTTCCGTGACCCGCATCTCCTCGTGGAAGGAGGGTGGCAGGGCCCGGTGCCGGCGGGGCGGGGGCCTGCCGCTGATCACGTCCACTTCGGAGACCGGGACGGGACTGTCGCGCCAGTACTTCCACTTGGTCTGGCGCTCTCCCCGTCCGAGATAGAAGGCCAGGGGTTCGCCGCCCTGTTCCCACACCACCAGCGCCCGCGGCCGGCCCACGGGCGGGCCGACCTTCGCCGCGATGCCGGCCCAGTCTTCCCGCTGCAGGGCCGGGCGAAAATCCGCGTAGACGCAGAAGGCGAGCCAGTAGAGGACGAGTGTCGCTCCCAGCGCCACCCCCAGCCGGCCGGCGCGCGGCGCCGCGATCCCGGCGGCGCCGACCATCGCCAGGGGGATCAGCGCCGGCAGCAGGTTGCGCCCCAGCACGAAGTCCTGTCCGAGGCCGGCGAAGAGGAGGGCCAGAGCGACGGCGCCACCGCCGATCGCGAGCGCCACGCCGGCGCCGCGCCTCTCCCGCGGGCCGCCGCGCAGAGCAGCAGGCCACGGCGCGCGGCGAAGAGCGCCATCGGCACCAGGGCGTGCTTGAGGAGGCCGGTCTCGCCGGCGAAGTAGGCGATCCCGGCGTCGTGCAGGCGGCGGGTGAGGCGGAACGTGGCGATCCAGTCGTTGTTCGTGCCCTGGGCCTGGTGCAGTGCGATCGGCGCCAGGGCCAGGCCGGCCAGCGGCCAGGGCCGCCAGCGCCGGGCGACCCGGCCGCGGGGTCGAGCCACGCGCCAGCAACCAAGCAGCCTCGATCGCGATCGGGAAGACCGCGAAGTAGTGGGTCGCCAGCGCCAGGGCCGAGAACGCCGCCCACCGAGGCCAGGTCGCGCGCAGCGCCGCCTCGGGCGCGGAGGAAGAAGAACAGCGCCGCGGTGCTGAGGAGGACGAGCAGGGCGTAGGCGCGGGCGTCCTGCGAATACCAGACGAGGATCGGGTTGACGGCGACCATTGCCGCGAGCGACGAGCCCGAGCGGCGCCCGATCAGCTCGCCGACCGGCGAGGTAGGAGACCGGCACCGTCGCCGTCCCGAACAGGGCCGAGAGCGAGCGCAGCCCGATCTCGCCCGACCCCGAAGAGCTGCGACCAGACCCAGGCGAGCGCGTAGTAGAGCGGCGGCGTCGACTCGCTGGTCCAGACCCTGTGCATCGTTCCCGAGAAGCTCGAGACGAGGACCCGTCCGGCGGTGACCGCCTCGTCATGGCGGTAGCTTTGCAGCCCCAGGGTCGAGAAGCGCAGCGCCGCGGCCAGCGCGGTCAGGCCGACGAGGGACCACAGGAACCACGGGCCCGGTTCGTGTTGGGAGTTCTCGTCTGGTCCCATCCGATCGAAGGGGGCGTTGCGCACATGGCTCGCCGATGGCGCCACGCAACGGTACTGGCGACGGTCGTCGCTGCGGCGTCGCTGATCGGCGCCGCTCCCGCGGTCGCCGGCGCTCTGCAGCCGATCCGGGGCCAGGTCTTCTTCGGCGCCTCGGACACCGGCGTCAACTCCGAGTTCACCGAATTCTCCGAACTGATCGGCAAGCACCCACCGGTGATCGAGACGTTTCGGGCCTGGGGCTCCGACCTGACGGGCTCGATCAAACGCTGGCAGAAGGCCGAAGCGCGGCCGATCCTGCACATCTCGACCGCCGATCCGACCGACGGGCACGAGCTGATCGACCCGCGGCAGATCGCCAACGGATACGGCGACCGCTATCTGATCGGCCTCAACTACCTGTTCTGGTCCCAGGGCATGCGGGCGTACGTCCGGCCGCTGGGCGAGCCGAACCGCTGCCTCAACGCCTACGCCTCCTATGACTGCGAAGGCCGCCTGCGCGGCGCCCAGCACCGCCCCTACTGGTACCGACAGGCGTTCAGGCGGATCTACATCCTCGTCCACGGCGGCGGCAAGCTGCCGAAGATCGAATCGCACCTGGACGGGCGGGCCTGCCGCCGCTGCGCGAAGAAGGCGCTCCGCTGCCGGGAGGACTGCCCAAGGCGCCGGTGGCGGTGATCTGGAGCCCGCTGCCAGTCGGCTCCCCCGGCGTGCGCCCGAACCGGCCGGAACGCTTCTACCCCGGGCGGGCCTACACCGACTGGGACGGCACCGACTTCTATGCCGGCTATCCGGAATGGAAGGCCCTGACCGAGCTCTACGAATTCCGCGGACATCCCTTCGTCCTCACCGAGTGGGGGGTCGCGGGCGCGACGACCCGAGGTTCGTGAAGCGCCTATTCGTCTGGGTCAGGCGTCACCCTCGCCCGAGATGCTCGTCTACTACCAGGACTTCGGCTCCGAATCCGTACCGGATCCAGAACTACCCGGCGAGTCTCGGGTGATCGGGCGACGCGTCTCGAGCGACGCATTCCCGGAATACACGTTCGAGCCGCCGCGACCGCCGCTGCCGACCGGAGCGACCGGGTAACCGCCCTGGCTGCGCGACTGGCCCGGCGGGCGGCCGAATCTCCCCATCTGGTCGCCCTGACCGGGATCGTCGTGTTCGGCGCGGCGCTGCGCTTCGCCACCCTCGACCTGCAGAGCTACCGATACGACGAGGCGGTGACCGTCGGCAGGGTGCTGCACCCGAGCATCTTCGACACCTTCTCGACCGTCCCCCACAGCGAGTCGACGCCGCCGCTCTACTACCTGGTCGCCTGGCTCTGGTCGCGGCCGTTCGGGATCGGCGAGATCGGCCTGCGCTCGCTCTCGGCGCTGGCGGGCACCGCCTCGATCGCGATCGTCTACATGGGTGCGGCCGCCCTGGGGATGCGTCGCACGGTCGGCCTGATCGCCGCCGCGATGGTGGCGGTGTCGCCGGTGCTGATCTGGTTCTCCCAGGACGCCCGCGCCTACTCGCTGGCCTTCCTGCTGACCGCGCTCTCCTTCCTCTTCTTCGCCAGGGCGCTGCGAGACCCGCGCCGGGAACGCTCCTGGCCTGGGCGGCCTTCTCGGCCGCCGCGGTCTGGACCCACTACTTCGCGGGCTTCGTCGTCGCCCCCGAGGCGGCGCTGCTGCTGCTCTGGTCGGGTGAGCGCCGCCGGGTCGTCTGCTCGCTGGCGCTGATCCTCGCCGCCGTCGCGCTGCTGCTCCCGATCGCGCTCCAGCAGGCCGACAACGCCCACGCCTCGTGGATCGCCGAACAACCGCTGTCGGAACGGCTGGAACGGGCCGGGGCGAAGCTGGTCGGCAACGACAACGGCAACGAGCACGGAGCCCGGCAGCCGGGGCCGATCCCGCTCGCGGTGCCGGCGGCGCTCGCCCTCGCCGCCCTGCTGATGCTGGCGTTGCTCGGCAACGCCGGCGAGCGCCGGGTCGCCGCGACCGCGGCGGTGGTGGGCGGCTGCGCGGTGCTGGCGCCACTGGCCCTGGTGGCGGTCGGCGCCGATTACCTCGACGGGCGCAACCTGCTGCCGGCGTTCGTGCCGCTGATCGTCGTCGTCGCGGCCGGCTTCGGCGTCAGGCGAGCCTCCTACGCGGGCATCCTGGCCGCCGCCGCGCTCTGCTTCTGCTCGCTGGTCTTCACGATCGAGATCGATCGCCTGCCCCGCCTCCAGCGTGAGGACCTGCGCAACGCGGCCGAACGGATCGGGGCACCGCGGCCCGGGCTCGCGATCGTGACCATCCGCTACGCCACCAGCCAACCCCTGCGCTACTACCTCGGCGCCGAAATCGCCCGCGGTCCGCTTCCCCCGTTGCGCGAGATAGACCTCGTCGGCTCGAAGCTCGCCGCGGACCGCAATGCGCGTCGCCTCCTGCCGGCTCGGTTCCGGCGGGTGGAATCGCGGACCGTCTCCTACAACTACACCCTGACCCGCTTCCGCTCCGCCTCCCCGGTTCGCGTTCCCCTGACCGTTCTCCGCAATGGCGATCTCGTCGGCGGGGGACGCTACTCCTCGGTGCTGACCTGGCCCTCCGCCGTCAGCGATTCGTCGCGGACTCGCGGCGCTCCGCCTCGGTAGAGACGCCGTCGATCAGCTGCCTGACGCCGAGCTTGACGGCGCCGACGACGACGCCGCCGCCGACAGGCACGGTCGGCATCGTGCGCACCGCGTAGGTCATCTTCGTGCCGGAGCCGCTCGGGGTCAGCTCGACCGTCCCGACGTGATCGCGCACCGGCAGGCCCGAGAGCAGCTTGTAGGAGAAGCGGGTCGGCTCCTCGTAGGTGAGGACCTCCTCGCGCAGCGGCGGACCGACCGCGCCGAGGACCCGGATCGCGCCGACGCCGTTTGGGGTCGGCGCGCCCTCGCGCTCGAGCTCGGACCTGCGCAGGCGGGTGATGCTCGAGTAGGCCCGATGGTCGACGAGCACCGAGAAGACGGTCTCGGCGGGAGCCGCGATCTCGCGCTCGATCGTGAAGCTGGCCATCGGCGCCAGGCTACCGGAGCGCCCATCGCTGCGGATCGGTTCCGGCGACGGGGTCGACCTCGCCGAGGATCGCCAGGTGGTCGAGGCAGGAGAGGACGATCTGCAGGACCCAGGCGCTGACCGGGGTGTTGACGTTCTCGGCGCCGACGATCTCGCCGACGATCTCGAAGGCCGTCCTCTCGCCCTCTGCGAGCGACGCCTTCACCTTCCCGATCAGCTCCTCGACCTGGCGGCGAGCCTCGGCGATCTTCACCTCGGGGTCGCGGAACGGGCGGCCGTGGCCGGGCAGGACGAGGTCGACCTCGAGCGGCTCGACCTCGTCGAGCCCGCGCAGGAACTCGCCGATCGGGTCCGGGCTGTGGCCGTGGTCGAAGAAGAGGACCGTGCGGCCGAGCAGATGGTCGCCGGAGATCAGCAGCCGCCGCTGCGGCTGATGGAAGACGACATGGGAAGGGGCGTGCCCGGGAGTCTCGTGCACCCGCCAGGCGCCGAGGTCGGTCTCCACCTCGACCCCGGGCAGGAGCTCTCGGTCGGGCTCGACGATCCGATCGATCCCGGTCTCGGCGTCGCCGCTGCGCGCCTCGCGGTAGCGCTCCAGGGCCTCGGCCGGGACGCCGCTCTGGCGGGCGACCTCGATCCGCTGCTCGAGCGCCGCCGCCGGATCGTCGGCGATCGGCCGCACGTGCTCCCAGGCCGGGTGCATCCAGAGCTCGCATCCGGCGGCGTCGACGATCGGGCCGGCGAGGCCGTAGTGGTCGGTGTGGGAGTGGGTGCAGACGAGCAGCCTCACGTCCTCGATCCCGAAACCCACCTGGGCAAGCGCCAGTTCGAACTGGCGCATCCGCCCCTTGCCGCCGATTCCGGTGTCGAAGAGGACGATTCCATCGGCGCCCGGGGCGGCCACGGCCCAGACGTTGCCGTGCGGGACGCCGGGCCAGGGCAGCGCCAGGCGCAGCCGCCAGACCCCCGGGAGCACCCTTTCGCCGCGCGGCGCCTCCGGCCGCTTGCGCTCGCTCATCCTCGGCATCCTCTCAGGGCGAGGCCCGGCGCTGCGTGAGCGCCGTCAACCGGGATAGGTTGGTGGCAGTGGAGTCGACCAGCCCCAAGCGCGCCGGCCTCGTCCTCGCCGCGCTGATCCTCGTCGCCGCCGTCGCCAACCTCAACCTGGCGGTCGCCAACGTCGCCCTGCCGGACATCGGCAAGGCCTTCGGCTCGGGGCAGACGACGCTCAACCTGATCGCCGTCGGCTACTCGCTCGGGCTCGCGACCTCGGTCCTCTACCTGGGGGCGCTCGGCGACCGCTACGGGCGCAAGATGATGCTGGTGCTGGGCATGGGGCTCTCGATCCCCGCCTCGCTGCTCGCCGGCCTCGCGCCCTCCGACGGCGTCCTCTTCGTCGCCCGGCTGTTCGGCGGCGTCGCGGCCGGGATGGCCTTCCCGACCACCCTTGCCCTGATCACCGCCCTCTGGGCGGGCGCCGCCCGGACCCGTGCGATCGCCCTCTGGTCGGCGATCGGCGGCGCCATCGCCGCCCTCGGGCCGCTGCTCTCAGGCGCCCTGCTCGAGCAATTCGACTGGGGCTCGGTCTTCCTCGTCACGCTGCCGCTGGCGGTTCTCGCCCTGCTGATGGCGTGGCGCTACGTGCCCGCCCACGTCAACGAGGCGACGAAGCCTGTCGACAACCTCGGCGGCATCCTCTCGATGCTGCTCGTCGCGGCCCTGGTCCTGGGGATCAACCTCGCCCCCGTTCCCGGCAAGGGGGCGCTGGCGATCGGCCTCGGCCTCGTCGCGCTCGCCACCACGGGCGCCTTCGTGCTCCGCCAGCGCCGGGTCCGCAACCCGCTGTATGACCTCGACGTCGCCGCGCGGCGGATCTTCTGGGTCGCCGCCTGCGCCGGGATCATCGTCTTCGGCTCGCTGATGGGGGCGATGTTCATCGGCCAGCAGTTCCTCCAGAACGTCCTCGACTACTCGACCCTCGACTCGGGGCTGGCGATCCTGCCGGCGGCGGTGCTGATGGTGATCGTCGCCCCCCGCTCCGCCAAGCTCGTCGAGGCGCGCGGGGCCCGTTTCACCCTGCTCGCCGGCTACCTCTTCTGCGTCCTCGGCTTCCTCACCATGCTGCTGCTCTGGAAGGAAGGCATCGCCTACTGGAAGGTCGGCCTCGGCTACGCCTTCATCGGGGTCGGGGTCGGGTTCGCCGGCACCCCGGCCTCCCACTCGCTGACCGGGTCGGTGCCGGTGCGCCGCGCCGGCATGGCCTCCGGGACCGCCGACCTCCAGCGCGACCTCGGCGGCGCGATCATGCAGTCGATCTTCGGCGCCCTGCTGACCGCCGGCTACGCCGCCGCCGTGACCACCGCGATCGAATCCTCCCCCCAGCAGGCCAAGGTCACCGAGAACATCGAAGGCGAGCTGACCAAGTCGTTCTCGAGCGCCGCCGACCTCGCCGGGCAGTACCCGGGGCACTCCGAACAGATCATCGCCGCCGCCAGGAGCTCCTTCCTGCAGGGGGACAAATGGGCCTACGCCGCGGGCATCGTCGCGATCGGGCTCGGCGCGGCGCTCGTCTTCTTCCTCTTCCCGAAGGACGCTGAGGAGCGGCGGCTGCTGGAGCAGTACCACTCCGAAGATGGCTAGCGCCGGCCAGACGCGGGTCGGCGCCGCCCCGAGAGAAGGCGAGCGGGTGACGCCGCTCGAGCTCTTCTTCGACCTCGTCTTCGTCCTCGCGATCACCCAGTGCACGGCGCTGATGTCCCACGACCCGACCTGGTCGGGCCTTGCCCAGGGCCTGCTCGTGCTCGGCATGCTCTGGTGGGCCTGGGTCGGGTACGCCTGGCTGACCAGCGTCATCGACCCCGAGGAGGGCGCGGTCAGGCTCGTCATCTTCGGGGCGATGGCGGCACTGCTGATCGTCTCCCTCTGTGTCCCCGACGCGTTCGGCAGCCTCGCCCTCGTCTTCGCCCTTGCCTACGGCGCCGTGCGCATCGCCCACATCGGCCTCTTCATGCTCGCCAGCCCCGAGGACGACGCCCTCCGCCACTCGGTGCTGGGGCTCGCCTTCAGCACCGCGATCGCGATCTCCCTGCTCGTCGTCGCCTCCCTCTTCGACGGCCTCGCCCAGGGCGCGATCTGGCTGCTGGCGCTGGCCCTCGACATGGGCGGCCCATATCTCTTCGGGTCCGAGGGCTGGAAGCTTGTCCCCGGGCACTTCGCCGAGCGGCACAGCCTGATCGTGATCATCGCCCTCGGCGAGTCGATCGTCGCGATCGGCGTCGGCGCCGGCGAGCTCGACTTCGGGATCGGCGTCGCCGCGGTCCTCGGCGTCGGCCTGGCGGCGGCAATGTGGTGGGCCTACTTCGACATCGTCGCGATCGTCTCCGGCCGCCGGCTGATCGACGCCGAGCCGGGCCGGGCCCGCAACGAGATGGCCCGCGACTCCTACTCCTACCTGCACCTGCCGATGGTCGCCGGGATCGTGCTCGCCGCGCTCGGCATGAAGAAGACGATCGCCCACGTCGACGGCCACCTCGACGCCGTGATCGCCTTCGCCCTGCTCGGCGGCGTCGCCCTCTACCTGTTCGGCCATGTCGCCTTCCGCTACCGCCACGTCAAGACGATCAACCGGCAGCGCACGATGCTGGCGATCCTCCTCCTCGCCCTGATCCCGGCGGCGATGGAGGTCCCGGCGCTCGTCACCCTGGCGACCGTCACCGTCCTGCTCTGGGCGATGATCGCCTACGAGACCCGCCTCTACGGCGAGCGCCGCTACCAGGTCCGCCACCCCAAGGCCGCCGGGCCCTGAGCGGCGACCGGCGCGTCGTCGCCTGGTTCAGGGCGAGGAGAAGGACGCCGGGTCGGGGCCGAAGCGCCGGCCGGTGTCGATCGCCTCGATCGCCGCCATGTCCGCGGCGTCGAGCTCGAAGTCGAAGATGTCGATGTTCTCCCGCATCCGCTCGGGGGTGACCGTCTTCGGGATCACGACGTTGCCGAGCTGGACGTGCCAGCGCAGGACGACCTGGGCCGGCGTGCGCCCGCGGCGGCCGGCGATCGCGACGATCGGCTCGTCGTCGAGCAGGGCGCCCTGGCCGAGCGGGCTCCAGGCCTCGGTGGCGATCCCGTGCCGGGCGTGCCAGGCGCGCAGCTCGGCCTGGTGGAAACGAGGGTGGAGCTCGACCTGGTTCACCGTCGGCACCGTCGCCGCCTCGCTCTGTAGCCGCTCCAGGTCCTCGATCCGGAAGTTCGAGACGCCGATCGTCCGTGCCCGCCCTTCCTCGTGGATCCGTTCGAACGCCCGCCAGGTCTCGACGAAACGGTCTTCGGCGGGAACCGGCCAGTGGATCAGATAGAGGTCGACGTGGTCCAGCCCGAGCCGGTCGAGGCTCTTCTCGAAGGCCTCGAGGGCGGACTCGAAGCCGTGCTGGGAGTTCCAGAGCTTGGTCGTCACGAAGACCTGCTCACGAGGGATGCCGGAGGCGGCGAGCGCGGCCCCCACTCCCCGCTCGTTGCGGTAGGCGGCCGCCGTGTCGACGTGCCGGTAGCCGGCCGCCAGCGCTTCCTCGACGACCCGCTGGGTGTCGTCGGGCGGAACCTGGAAGACGCCGAAGCCGAGCTGCGGCATCTCGACGCCGTCATGGAGCGTCAAGGCTGGGATCAACGGCGCCTCCTAGCTGGTAGCGAGCCCGAGCGCGAGCAGCGGGAACCCGGCCATCAGGCCCAGGTAGGCGCCGATCGCGAGCCCCGTCGATCGTCCCCGTGGCTCGCGACCGGGCGCCGGCGAAGAGGCCGACCAGAACGCAGGCCACGGAGATTGAGAGGCCGATCCAGAAGACGTCGGGCATTGCGCGGCGAGACTATCGAAACGGCACCCCGGCAGGACTCGGGAGACACAGCATCAAACGTCACAGCCATGGAGCGGAACCGGTGCGCAAGAGGAACCTGACCCTGGCGGCGATGATCTTCGCCGTCTCGATGACCTTCATCGACATGACGATCGTCGCGATCGCGGTCCCCACGCCTCCAGGACGACCTCTCGCTCTCCTCGACCGGGGTGCAGTGGATCATCAACGGCTACCTGCTCTCGCTCTCGGCCCTCTTCGCCTTCGGCGGCCGACTTGCCGACATCGCCGGCCATCGCAAGATGGTCGTGATCGGCGTCGTCGTCTTCGCCGCCGCCTCGGCGCTCTGCGGGGCGACCCCGACCGGCGCCGTCGGCGAGGCCTGGATCGTCACCTTCAGGGTGATCCAGGGCGCCGGCGCGGCGATCATGTTCCCGGCCGCGCTGGCGATCGTCCTCGGCGCCTTCCCGGTCGCGCGAGCGCGGCCGGGCGCTGGCGATCTTCTTCGCCGTCGCCGGCGGCCTCACCTCGATCGGCCCGCTTGCCGGCGGCTACCTCGCCGAATGGACCTGGCGGGCGATCTTCTGGGTCAACATCCCGGTGGCGATCGTCGCCCTGGTCCTCACCGCGATCGCCAAGCCGAGGGACGAGAAGCACCCGGCGCCGCTCGACTATCGCGGCGCGGTCCTGATCGCGGCGGGCATGGGGCTCGCGGTGCTCGGCCTGCAGCAGTCGACCGTCTGGGGCTGGAGCAGCGCCGTCACCTGGGTCTGCATCGGCGTCGGCCTCGCCCTGATCGGCGCCTTCGCCCGCTTCGAGCTCGGGCTCGAGCATCCGCTGATGCAGGTCGAGATCTTCGCGAACCGCGCCTTCGCCGTCGACAACGCCGTCCTCTTCCTGCTGATGATCGCCTTCGTCCCGCTCTTCTTCTTCGCCAGCATGTACGCGCAGATCTCGCTCGGCGAAAGCGCCTCCGAAACCGGCCTCTACCTGCTGATCTTCTTCGCCGGCTTCGCCGTCGCCTCGCAGTGGGGCGGGAGGATCCTCGATCAGCGCGGGGCGAGGCCGACCGTCGTCGCCGGCTGCCTCGTCGCCGCCGTCGGCTTCTACCTCTGGGGCCGCTCGCTGACCCACCTCGCGGTCGGCGAACAGTGGTACTACATCGTCATCTCCGGGGCCGGCGTCGGGCTCGTCCTCAGCCCGGCCAACACCGACGCGCTCAACCGGGTGCCCGCCAGCCGCTACGGCGAGGCGACCGGGATCACCCAGACCGTGCGCAACTTCGGCTCCAGCCTCGGCCTCGCGGTGCTCGGCAGCATCCTGATCGCTCGAGAACAGGTCCAACCTCGAGGCGACGCTCGGCGCCAAGGGCATTGCCGAAGACGCAACGCGGACGAAGTCGCGGACTGCGATCAGCAACGGCTCGAGCGGCCGCCTGCGAAGGTCGCCCGCAGCGGCGGCCATCACGCCCAGCAGGCGCTGGCGAAGATCGGTCACGCGATCCCGAACGACTTCGCGATGGCGACGCGCACCGTCTTCTACGGGATGGCCGGTGCGATGGCCGTCGCCTTCGTCCTCGCCCTGGCGCGCATGCCGGGCGGCCGGATCGAGGAGATCCCCGAGGCGGGCTCGGGCGCCGGATCTCCGGCCGGCGGCGGCTGACGCTGGTACTTTCGCCCGGGTGACCCCCCGCCTCCGACTCCTGCCGGCGCCCCTCGTCGCCCTCGCCCTCTGTCCTCGCGCCGCCGGCCGCCGCGGCCGTGATCCAGGCCCCGAGCCCCGGCGGGAACGGGCCGTCGGCGGCGCAGCGGCTCGCCGAGCGCTACGCGCCGATCACGATGGTGCGCGAACAGCAGGACCCGCCCTGCGAAGAGACCGCAGAGCAGTACGAGCCGACCAGCGTCGACACCGTGCTCGGCAACCCGACGGTCACCCTCACCCACGAACGTCCCGACGGCACGCTGGAGGACGTCAAGCGGGCGCCGACCGCCGCAGACATCGCCGGGCTTCCCGACGGCTACTACCTCGACCTCGAAGGGAAGGTCCTCGGCGACACCTGCGTCTACGCGCGGGCCTTCGAGAAGCTCGTCGAAGCCGGCAGGGCGCCGGCGATCGCCTACGCCCACATCGCCCGCGAAGCGGGCCACCCGGGCTTCGTCCTCCAGTACTGGTTCTTCTGGTACTTCAACCAGTTCAACGACCTCCACGAGGGCGACTGGGAGGGCATGCAGCTCTCCTTCGAAGCGGACTCGCCAGAGGTGGCGCTGCGCGAAGAGCCCTCCGAAATCATCCTCTTCCAGCACGCCGGCGGCGAGCGCGCCGACTGGGAAGACCCGAAGGTGCAGAAGGAAGGCACGCGCCCGATCGTCTACCCCGCGGCGGGCTCGCACGCGACCTTCTACGACTCGGCCGTCTACATCCAGAACGGCCAGCACGGCTCCGGCGTCGGTTGTGACGTCACCACCGAACCGCTGCGCGAGCTCCGCGTGCACCCGGTCCTCCTGCCGGAGGTCGCCTCCCGACGCGGCCCGTTCAGGTGGCTCAGCTACGAAGGGCGCTGGGGCGAAAGGGAAAAGGGCTTCAACAACGGCCCGACCGGGCCGATCACGAAGACGGTCTGGAGGGAGCCGTTCGCCTGGATGGCGGACCAGCGCACGACCAGCCCGCGATTGCCCGGCGGCTCGATCGCCGGCCCCCAGATCACCGGCGCCTTCTGCGGCGCCGTCGCCTCGGTCTCCGATTTCCTCAACCTGGAGACGAAGTCGCGGCCGACCGCGATCCTCTCGGCGCTAGGCCTGATCGCGCTGATCGCCCTCTTCGTCGGCCTCACCCGCTGGGGCCCGGTCGACCTCGAGCGACTGCGCGCCCGGCGCTCCTTCGGACAGCTCGTGCGCACGGGCCGGCAGCTCTACGGCCGGCACTGGCGGGTGCTCGTCCCGATCGCGGTGATCGGCCTGGCGATCGTCGCCGGGACCAACCAGCTCGCCCGCCGGCTCGGCACCAGCAGCGGGGCGAACAGCGCCGCCGGGCGCTCGGGCGTAAACCTGGCGCTCGGCGATCTCGTCGAAGGCTTCGCCCTGCCGGTCGCGATGGCGGTCGTCGGCGCCTTCGTGATCGTCTTCGTCCGGCAGCTCGTCGTAGGGGACCCGGTCGGGCTCCGCGGCTCCGGCCGCGGCGTGCGCGAACGCGTCTGGCGGGTGATCGGCGCCCAGCTGCTCGGGGTGCTCGGCATCGCCCTGCTGTTCCTCAGCGTGATCGGCATCCCCTTCGGGATCTGGAAGCTGGTCGGCTGGGCGTTCGTCCAGCAGGAGGTCCTCTTCACCGACAAGTCGGTCCGCGACGCCTTCCGCGGCAGCTCGGACCTGGTCCGCGGCCGTTGGTGGCACGCGGTCCGCACGATCCTCTTCCTCTACGTGCTCAGCGTCGTCGCCGGGCCGGTGCTCACCGTCGCCCTGGTCTTCTCGCCGCTGCCCCTGCTCTGGATCAACCTTCTCGGGGCGTTGATCTACAGCCTCGTGATCCCCTACGTCGTCCTCACCGAGACGCTGCTCTACTTCGACCTCGAGGCGCGGGCCGAGTCGGAGCCGGCGAAGCCGCGCCGCTCCTGGCGGCCGTGGCGACCGCGCCAGTTCGGGCGCCGGGTCCTCGAGCCGACCCCGCGCCCGGCGGCGAGCGGGTAGCTTTTCGGCGATGAGGATCCTCGCCTTCAGCGACCTCCACCGCGACCTCGACCAGGCCGCGAAGCTGGTCGAGATGTCGGCCGACGCCGACGTCGTGATCGGCGCCGGCGACTTCGCCTCGGTGCACGAGGGCCTCGGCGAGACGATCGATGCGCTCGCGGCGATCGAGGCCCCGACCGTGCTCGTCCCCGGCAACAACGAGACCGAGGAGGCGTTGCGCGAGGCCGCCGCCGCATGGGAGGCCGCCACCGTCCTGCACGGCGAAGCGGCGACGATCGAGGGCGCCGAGTTCTTCGGGCTGGGCGCCGGCGTCCCGGTGACGCCCTGGGACTGGAGCTTCGACCTCGACGACGCCGCGGCCGGGGCGATGATCGGCGGCTGCCCCGAGGGCGCGATCCTCGTCCTCCACTCGCCGCCCAAAGGGCACTGCGACTCGAACGGCGGCGGCGACCACTTCGGCAGCCCGGCGCTGCTCGCGGGAATCGAGCAACGCCGCCCGCGGATCGCCGTCTGCGGCCACATCCACGAGTCCTGGGGCTGCGAGAGCCGCGTCGGCGAGACGCCGGTCCGCAACCTCGGCCCGGGCGGGACCTGGCTCGAGATCTAGGACCGCGGCGACCCCTGCGGATGGCCCGGCCGGGTAACCCTCGCCCCGCGGCGGTGTTCTCAGTACGTAACTATCCGCATTATCTCCAAGGAGGGAAAGAGATGGAGATGATCAAGCGATTCGAGCCGGTCGCGCTCCTCGTCGTCGTGCTGGGCGCGCTCAACTGGGGCATGGTCGGGCTGTTCGACACGAACGTGCTCTCCGACGTCTTCGGCACCGGCACGCTGACCGACGTCGTCTACGCGATCGTCGGCGTCTGCGGCCTGATCCAGGTCCCCAAGGTCCTGGAGGAGATGCACCTCAGCGACCACATGCCGCACCCGCGCGGCACCTGAGCCGACCGAGCAAGGAGGAGCCGGAGACTGGGCCCGCGAGGGCCCAGTCTCGCGTTCGGGAGCCGACGGCGCCTAGCCGCAGTCCGCTTCCAGCGGCACGCTCTGTTCGTGCCTGCGGCCGTCCTGGGCGACGAAGGTGACGTCGGCGGGAGCCTTCGAGCGGCAGATGTCACGGCTGAGGACGAGGACGCCGGTCTTGCCGCCGTCGATGGTCAGCTCGAAGCTGCGCAGCGGCGTGTCGGGAACGTCCTCGACGCCGGCCTGCATCCGCCCTCCCTTCGAGACGACGTTGCCGCGCAGGACGAGTTCCGCGGGCCCGTGCAGCAGGTAGACGAGGTCGGGCAGCTGCCCGGAGCTCGGCCCGGTCACCAGGTAGACGGGCCCGGACAGGGCCCCGTCGTAGGCGGGGCTGACGGCGCGCGCGAAGCCAAGCCTCGTGCGCCCCCTGCAGTCGTCCTGCTTCAGTTCGGGTTCGCTGCAGAGGCGGCCGATCGCCCCGGTGTCGACGAGGACGACGGGCGGCAGGTCGACCGTGACCGAGCGGATGTTCTCGTCGCCCGGCCGGCCGCGGACCCCCAGCACGAGCGCGGGCTTGTCGGTCCGCTTCGTGCCGCCGACCGCCCGCAGCGAGGCCTGCGGCGCGAACGGCTGCGCGGGGCCGGTGGTTTCGGAGTCGCCTCCGCAGCCGAGGGCCGGGACGGTCAGGGCGATGGCGACGAGGAGCCCGGCGGCGCGGGCGGGGCGGCTCATCGGGTCACCGTAGCGAGCAAGGGGGCCGCGCGGGCTCCCCGTCCGCGTGCGGAGAGCATGGACCGAGACCAGAGGTTGGGAATCCGGTCGGCGGCACGTATGCTCGCGCCATCCGGGGAGACCTCAAAGTCCGCGGCCACATCGTCGGCCAGTACCCGAACCCGCCGCTCTGGGTCGCGCTCGTGGCGCTCCTCGTGGCGCTGGTCGCCGACGGCAGCACGATCGGCGACCTCGCCCGCGCGGTCTCGATCGCGGCCTTCACGATCTGGGCCTACGAGGAGGCCGCCAACGGCGTCAACTCCTTCCGCCGCGGGCTCGGGGTCGTCGGCCTGGCGCTCGTCGTCGCGGCGCTGACCAGCTGGCTCGGCTAGCCGCCGGTCAGGTAGGTGTGGCCCTTGCGCAGCTTCAGGGTGCGGTGGGCGCTGAAGTCCCGCACGGTGACGACGCCGCGCTTGACCTTGAAGAACGTGCCGCGGCAGCGGTCCGCGGTCAGCCAGATCGTCCCCCGCACTGTGGCCGCCCCGTGACGGCCGACTGTCTTGAAGTGGCCCTTGCCGCTGCCCCACAGGTGGCGGCCGTGGCCTCTCCTGGCGAGCACGCGCGAGCCCTTCCCCGCCCGCCGGCATGACCTGAAGCCACCGCCGTGCAGCTTCAGGACGACGAGGCTGGCCCCCGTCTTCTGGCCGACCCGGAAGGCGCCGCCGTGGAAGGTCGCGCTCTGCTTGCCGCCGCCCGGGTCGGCCGAGGTGAGGACGACCTTGCCGTGGGTGGCGTCGACGATCGAGCCGACCGGGATCGCCTCGCCGTCGCCGAGCCGGTGCGGCTTCTTCTCGCCGTGCTTCCTGACCAGCACCTTGCCCGCGACGGTGCCCACGGACACGGTCTGCCCGTTGACGGGGATCGGCGCCGCCGGGGGCGGCGGCCCGACCCCGATCGGCGGGGGCGCCGGAGGCTCGGTCGGCGCCGTGGCTTCTCCTTCCACCCGGCAGCCGGAGAACTCGGAGGTCGTCTGGGTCGCCTGGTCGGTCGCGGTCGCCGTGATCGTCTCCTGCCCGAGCGGCGCCGCCTGGCCGTGGACGCTGAATTCGCCGGACCCGCCGGAATCGGTGATCAGCTGGGCGTTGCCGAGGTAGGTCTCCCCCTCCCCCGAGCCGCTCGGGTCGCACGCGGAGTTGGCGAAGATCTCGACCGCATAGGTTTCGCTCGGAGCCCCGAGGACCGTCCCCGTCGCGATCGTTTCCGCGGCGCCGAGGTCGACCGCGGCCAGCGACGGGACCGGGGGCCGGGCGGTACCGCCTATCTCGATCCCGAGCCCGGTGTTGGAGTGGATCGAGTTGGCGAAGGCCGCCACGTGGCTCGCCGCCGCGTCGACGAAGACCCCGGCGCCTTCGTTGTGGGCGATCGTGTTGCCGGCCCCGGCTTCGCCCCGGCCGCCGCCGATCCGGGTGCCGGTGGCTTCTTCGGAGACCACGATCCCCCCGTTCGGCACGGGGCCGGGGCCGGCCGTCCCGTTCGGGAGCGGCCCGCCGAGCGCATCCGTGCCGATCCGGTTGTCGGCGATCTTGGTCCCTTCGCCGAAGTCGAGGATCCCGTCGACGAGGTTGCCCGAGATCAGGTTGCCGCCGCCCGGGCAGCCGGCGCCGATCCGCACGCCGACGGCGGTGGGGGCGATTTCGACCCCGAATTCGTTCGGGCGCGCTTCGTGCCCGCTCATCTCGGTGCCGACGAAGTCGCGGCAGATGCTGACCGGGGTGCTCGCCTGGTTGACCGATATCCCGTATTCGAAGTCGCCGATCGCGAGGCCTTCGACGCTCGTGCCGCCGGCGCCGGCCCCGATTTCGAGCCCGGTCGCTTCCCCGGCGAACCGTTCGCCGTCGACTTCGACCAGCGGGGTTCCTTCGTAGCCGGCGATCGGCGTCGCGTCGATTTCGACCGGGTCGGTGATCGGAGGCAGCGGTTCGTACAGGGTGATCGTTTCCCCACCTTCGAATGCTTCCGATTCGAACTCGATCCTGTCCGGCCCCGCCGTTTCGTTGGCGGCTTCGATCGCGATTCGCAGCGAGCAGGACCCCTGCAGGCAGCCGGAGGGGTTGTCGAGATCCTCGGAGGTGTCGACGACGAAGGTCTGGGCGCCGGCGCCGGCGGCGAGGGAGCAGCAGGCGACCAGCGCCGTCACCACCGTGACGAGGAATCGGACCAGCCGCGATTCGCCCAATGTCGCCCCCCTCTTCAAATCCGTCCCGGGCCGACAACGCCCCACGCGGGCCGACCGCTGAAGAAACCTTACCCGGTCAGCTCGCGGCTTTCGAGGGCGAGCCGCGGGCTCCGCGCGGACGACGGGGCTTCTCCGAGTGGCGGCGGCGGGGCGGCAGGGCCCGGAAGGCGAAGCGGTTGCCGGCATTGCGGGTGAAGCTGCTCTCGGCGAGGCCGGCGGAGTCGACCGCCCGCGCGTAGACGACGTAGCGCCCGGGGGGCAGGCGCCGCTTGAGCCGGAAGGACCACTTCGCGGTCCCCCTGGCGGTGAGCCATCGCTGCGGGCAGCGCTTGCCGCGCTTCGGCCGCGCCCGCTTGAAGCGTCCCCGCGCGTTCTTCAGCACGAGGCAGGCCGGTGCCGCCCGGCGCGAGGCCCGGGCGCCGTGCGGCAGCAGCCTGACCAGCGCCACCTGGACGCTGCCGATGGCGTCGCCGTCGGGGTCGCTCGCGGTGCCCGAGAAGCCGCCGAGCCTCTTCGCGGGGAGCTTGCGGGGCACCCTCTTCATCCGCGCGTGCGGTGGGCGGTTGGCCGGTTGCGGCTGCGGGCGCGGGTCGCCCTGGTAGCGGCTCACGCGGCTCGCCGTCACGTTGTTGCCGAGGTAGGCGGTGTCGAGGGTGAGGAGGCGGTCCAGAGAGTCGAGCGCGGCGTTCTCGAAGAGCTCGCCGAAGGGGGCGGTGACGCCACGAAGGACGACGCCGCCGCTGCCGTAGGCGGGGTCGAGCGCACCGTCGGCGAGGAGGCGGATCACCGCCGGCGACTGTTCGTTCGAGGCGGGGTCTTCGTATTCGCCGCCGAGCAGGACCCTGCCCGCGGAGTCGACCGAGACGGAGCCGGCGTAGCTGTTGCCGGGAAGCTGCTTCGTGAAGAAGCCGCCCTCGCCGAAGCCGGGGTCGAGGTCGCCGTTCGGCATGAACCGGGCCGCGGCGACCTTCCCCTCCTTTTCCGGCGGGCTGCCGACCTCCTCGAAGCCGTAGCCGGCGGCGACGATGCGGCCGTCGCCGAGCCTCGCGAAGTCGGTCATCTGACCGCGTTCGTCGCCCGGGTCGCCCGAGGGGACCGGCGCGAGCACGATTCCGTCACCGCCCCCGAAGCTCGGGTCGAAGTTGGCGTTGGCGAGCAGCTGGACCAGCGAGAAGCCCGCGCCGATGCCGACCGTGTGCTGGTCGGCGAACAGGATCCGGCCGTCGGGCAGCGCTTCGATCGCAACGCCTTCGTCGTGGCCGCCAGGGGTCTGCACGGTCGCCACGCCGTCTGCGCTGAATTCAGGGTCCGGCGCGCCGTTGGCGAGCAGGACGACGACCCCGGCGACGTCTTCTTTGGCGAGCTCGGACCGGCCCACGGCGACGATCCGGCCGTCGGCGGCGATCGCGACGTCTTCGGCCTCGTCGAATCCGTCGCCGACCGGCAGGACGGTCCTGCCGTCGCCGCCGCCGAAGCCGAGGTCGGGCGAGCCGTCGGCGTTGTAGCGGGCGATCAGGAAGTCCCCATCGACCGCGCCTTTCGCGCTCCCGGCCGCGACGATCTTGCCGTCGGGCTGGATCGCGACCGCCCGCGCCTCGCCGAAGCCGCCGGGGAAGGGCGTCGTCACCCTGCCGCCGAGGCCGAAGGACGGGTCGGGTTCGCCATTCGGCAGGAAGCGGATCAGCACCAGCCTGTCCGGCGCTTCGCCGCCCCCGATCACGACCCTGTCGTCGGCCTGGACCGCGATTCCCTTCGCCCCCGCTTCGGATTTCGTCTCCAGCGTCTGCACGACCCCGGTCCCGCCGAAACTTGGATCCAGATCGCCAGGGGCGGCGATCGCCGGCGGGGCGAGGCGAGCGCGGCCCCGGTCAGCCCACAGGCGAGAAGCGCAGGGCGGACCCGAGAGCGCATCGGTTCAAGTTAGCGCCCTCGCCAGGGCTCCGCGCGCGGGCGGTCGGCCCGTGCGAGGATGGACGGCCTTCGATGAGGGCGGTCGCCTGCCAACACGGGGAGCTCGACGTCGTCGAGCGCCCACAGCCCGATCCGGGGCCCGGCCAGGTCCGGATCGAGGTCACCCGCTGCGGGATCTGCGGCTCGGACCTGCACGCGCGGCACGGGATAGACCACTGGGCCGATCTCGCCGCCCGGGTCGGCTACGACCGCTTCGGCCGCTCCGACCAGGCGCTGGTCTTCGGCCACGAGTTCAGCGGCCGCGTCGCCGAGTTCGGGCCCGGCTGCCGGCAGGAGCTGCCCGGCGGCGCCGACGTCGTCGCCCTGCCGATCCTGCGCGGGGTGCACGGCGTCGACGCGACCGGCCTCTCCCTCCAGGCGCCCGGCGCCTACGCCGAGCAGGTCCTCGTCCAGGAGTCGATGACGATGCCGGTGCCCAACGGCCTCGACCCGGCGGTCGCCGCTCTCACGGAGCCGATGGCCGTCGCCCTGCACGCGGTGCGCCGCGGCGAGGTCGGCAGGCGCGACGTCGCGATCGTGATCGGCTGCGGGCCGGTCGGGCTCGGGGTGATCCTGATGCTGAAGGCGACCGGCGTGCGCACCGTCCTCGCCAGCGACCTCTCCCCGGGCCGCCGCGCCCTCGCCTCTCGCTGCGGGGCCGACGTCGTCGTCGACCCCTCGGAGGGCTCCCCCTACGAGCCACCGCCCGGCAAGGACCCAGGCTGGCTCACCGGCCTCCCCGAGATGCTCGAGCTGGGCCTCGACACCCGCGAGAAACTCGGACGCCTCCCGTTCGGCTGGTGGCACGCCTGGCGCCTGGCGGAGAAGCTGGGCGCGGCGCCGAAGCACCCGGTGGTCTTCGAGTGCGTCGGGGTCCCCGGGATGATCGGGCAGATCGTCGACTCGGCCCCGCTCTTCTCCCGGGTCGTCGTCGTCGGGGTCTGCGTCGGCCCCGACACCCTGACCCCGGCGATGGCCATCAACAAGGAGATCGACCTCCGCTTCGTGCTCGGCTACACGCCCCTCGAGTTCCGCGACACCCTGCACATGCTCGCCGAGGGCAAGGTCGACCCGCGGCCGATGATCACCGGCACGGTCGGCCTCGACGGAGTCGCCGGCGCCTTCTCGGACCTCGAGGACCCCGAGCGGCACGCCAAGATCCTGATCGACCCGGCGCTCGCCTGAGCGCCGTTCGGCGTTTGCGATCGGCCGCGCGCGGCCGATCGCCTGTCGGCGCGCCATATCCTGGGAGGCCCCGTTGTCCACGAGAGACCCCACCCGCAACGCGGTCGCGCTCGTCATCGGCTCGATCGTCTCGGTCCAGTGCGGTGCCGCCCTTGCCACGACCCTCTTCGACGAGGTCGGGCCGGGAGGAGCGGTGCTGCTGCGCTCCCTCTTCGCCGCCCTCGCCCTCGCCGCGTTCGCCCGCCGCGGCGTCCGCGAGCTCGCCCGCGCGGAGCTGCGCGACGTGGTCGTCTTCGGGGTCGCCCTGGCCGGCATGAACCTCTGCTTCTACGAGTCGTTGGACCGGATTCCGCTCGGCGTCGCGGTCACCTTCGAGTTCGTCGGGCCGCTCGGCGTCGCGGTGCTGGGCACTCGCCGCCGGCTGGATGCGGCCTGGGGCCTGCTCGCCGCCGCCGGGATCGTCCTCCTCTCCGAGGGCGGCGGCGGCGGCCTCGACACCCTCGGCGCCGGGCTCGCCCTCGTCGCCGGCGCGTTCTGGGCGCTCTACATCGTGCAGAGCGCCCGGGTCGGCCGCCGCCCCGGCCTCGGCGGCCTCGCCCTGGCGGCGGCGCTCTCCACCCTGATCGTCGCGCCCTTCGGGGTCGCCCAGGGCGGAGCCGACCTGCTCGTCCCCGCCGTCCTTGCGGTCGGCCTCGGCGCCGGCCTGCTCAGCTCCGCGATTCCCTACGCGCTCGAGCTGGAGGCGCTGCGCCGGCTGCCGAACGCCGTCTTCGGCGTCCTGATGAGCCTCGAGCCGGCGGTGGCGACGACGATCGGGTTCATCGCCCTCTCGCAGAGCCTCGACGCCGCGCAGCTCGTCGCGATCGCCCTTGTCGTGGTCGCCAGCGCCGGCGCCCTGCGCTCGGCCTCGACCCCGGCCCCGACCGAGGCCTGAGAGGCTGGGGGGGCGAGCCCAGGGGCCGTGCCTCGCATTTCCGCGATTCGAAGGTAGGCTCGCCACGTGCCGTCGCGGAACCGCCGCTTCCTCCTTCGCGAGCGCCCCAGCGGGCGCATCGGCCCGGACACCTTCGAGCAGGACGAGCAGGAGCTCCCGCAGATATCGGCGACGGCGAGGCGCTGGTCCGCATCGACTGGATCTCGCTCGACCCGACCAACCGCGCCTGGATCAGCGACACGCCGACCTACCTGCCGCCGGTCGCGCATCGGCGAGGTCATGCGCGGGCTGGGGATCGGCGAGGTCGTCGCGTCGAAGAATCCGAACTATGCGGTCGGCCAGATCGTGCAGGGCCTGATCGGCTGGCAGGAGTACTGTTCGTCGCCTCCGACGAGGCGCCGCTGCTGCCGGTCGCCGAGGCCGAGGGGGTCTCGCCGAGCGCCCACCTCGGCGCGCTCGGGATGACCGGGCTCACCGCCTGGGTCGGCATCCGCGACATCGGCAAGCCGCAGCCCGGGGAGACGGTCGTCGTCTCCGCCGCCGCGGGGCGGTCGGCTCGGTCGCCGGCCAGCTCGCCAAGGCCGACGGCGCCCGCGTCGTCGGGATCGCCGGCGGCCCCGAGAAGTGCGCGCCGCTGACCGAGCAGCTCGGCTTCGACGCGGCCGTCGACTACAAGGCCGACGACTGGCGCGCGCAGCTGCGGAACGCGACGCCGGACCGGCATCGACGTCGACTTCGAGAACGTCGGCGGCGAGATCATGGACGCGGTCTTCGCGCCGCCTCAACATGCGCGCCCGCGTCGCCCTCTGCGGCCTGATCTCCGGCTACAACGACGAGCCGACCCGCCGCCCGGCCCGCGCAGCTTCGGCAACCTGCTCGTCCAGCGCGCCCACCTTGCAGGGCTTCATCGTCCTCGACCACTTCGGTCGGCTTCCCGAGGTCATCCGCGCAGCTCGCCGGAGCTGATCGCCGACGGCAGGCTCAAGCCGCTCGAGACGGTCGTCGAGGGCTTCGAGCAGCTGCCCGACGGCCATCAACATGCTCTTCGACGGCGCCAATACGGGCAAGCTCGTGCTGCGCGTCGCCGGCGCCTGAGCGCGACGGTCAACCGATGCCCGCGCCGCCGGCGAGCGGGTTGAGGTCGGCGAGCAGCTCGAGCAGGCGGGGCTCGGGCTCATCGTCGTCGATGACGACCGCCGTGCCCGGCCAGGCATAGCGCAGGTAGCGGGCGTAGGACTGCCGCGAGCGCAGGTCGGGCTCATAGATCCAGGACCCGGTGTTCCAGTAGCGGATCCGCGAATCGAGGCTCGAGCGCACGGCGGCGAGGGGCTGGTGGGTGTGGGCGAAGACGATGCGGTCGAAGCGCTCGCCCCAGCCGAGGTTGGCGACGACCTGGGCGAAGGCCTCGAGCGCCGCCTCGGACGGGTCGCTCGGAGAGACGACGCTGGCCGCCGGATAGGTGGGCTGGGGCCAGGCGGCGCCGGACGCCGGCGCCTCGCGGCGCTGGCGCTCGGCCTCGGCGCTGACGACCCGGTCGTAGTGCTCCTCGCTCGGCAGCTCCTCGCCGTCGGCGCCGGTGTCGCGGAACCGGTCCGCGAGCTTCCTGACCTCCCGAACCGGAAGGCCGAGCGCGGAGCCGACGCGCCCGAGGCGACGGCTGGCCCGGAAGACGTTCTGCTGGGCGTGGGTCCCGTGCGGCATCTGCGCGGCGATGTAGAGCCACTCGGTGAGCAGGGTGATCACCGACTCGTAGTCCTCGATCGTCTTCGGGTCCTCGGGCCCGCCGGTGGCGATCGACCACAGGGTGCGGGTCAGCAGCCTGTCCCCGCGCGAGCCGCCGAGGCGGGCGTGGGGGTCGAGGTAGTGGCCATGCGTGCAGAGGACCCCGGCGAAGGCGTAGGCCGGATAGGCGATCTCGACCTCGACCCCGGGCAGGCGCCGGGCGAGGAAGGAGCGAAAGTAGGCCGGGCCCGGCTCGGCGCCGGCGGCGAGATGGGCGGCGGCGAGATCGCCCGGAGAGCGCCCCTCCGCCAGCGCCGCCTCGACCCGGCTCTCGGCGTCCCGGTGGACGAGGTGATGGTCGTGGTTGCCGGCGAGGAAGACGAGCTTCTTGCCGGGCAGCTTCTCGGCGATCAGCCGCAACAGGCCGTCGGAGGCGTCGACGGCGCCCGCGACGGAGCCGAACAGGAAGTCGTAGAGGTCGCCGAGGAAGATCAACTCGTCGATCCCCTCCAGCGCCGGGGCCAGCCGCTCCAGGAACGGCTCCTCGGCGAGCAGGTCGCGGCCCGTCCAGGCGCCGAAGTGGGTGTCGGAGACGACCAGGGCCCGCATCGGTCTCATCTTGGCGGATCGGAGGGTGAAGGTCACGATTCCGTTAGGTTGGCCACCATGGACGACTTGCCGGTCCTCTGGCAGCTCCAGGTCTCCCACTACAACGAGAAGGTGCGCTGGGCGCTGGACCACAAGCGCATCCCGCACGTGCGCCGGTCGCTGCTGCCCGGTGTGCACGCGATCGCCGCAAGGCGCCTCACCGGCGACATCGACACGACGCCGGTGCTGACGCTGGACGGGGGCGCGATCGGCGACTCGACCCGGATCATCGCGGCGCTCGAGGAGCGCCGGCCGGAGCCGCGCCTCTACCCCGAGGATGAGGACGAGCGGCGCCGGGCCCTGGAGCTGGAGGAGTTCTTCGACGAGGAGCTCGGGCCCCACATCCGCCGCGCCGTCTACCACGAGCTGCTTCCCTATCCGGAGAAGGTCCTGCCGCTCTTCACCAACGGCCAGACGCGGGCTGGGCGGGCCCTGGTCCGCGCCACCTTCCCCGTGCTGCGCGCGGGCATGCGCAAGAGCATGCGGATCGACGCGCCCGCCGCCGAGAGGAGCCGCCTGCGGACGGTCGAGGCGATGGATCGGCTGGAGGCGGAGATCGGGCCCGGCGGCTACCTCGTCGGCGACCGCTTCACGGTCGCCGACCTGACCGCCGCGGCGCTCTTCTATCCGGTCGCCCGCCCGCCCGAGTTCCCCTACCCGTCGGTGCCCGACCCCCCGCCGCGGGCGGCGGAGTTCGTCGATGCGCTGCGCGACCGCCCCGGCGGAGAATGGGTGACCGAGATCTACCGCCGCCACCGCGCCCCGGGGCCGGCGGTGGTGGGGGCGGCCCGAAGCTAGCCGGGGTTGGTCGCCGAGACGAACCAGACCGAGCCGGTGCCGACGATCGAGCCGTCGGGGCGCCGCCAGTCCCCGTAGCGCTCGGCGAGCGCCTCGGCGATCTGCGGCCTGCGGCTCTCACCGAGATCGCCGTTGAGGCGGATCAGCTCCGCCCCGGGGCCGATCGCGAGCAGCGCGTCGATCGCCTCCTCCATGTCGGCCCCCATGAAGTAGTCGAAGTCGCGCTGCGCAAGCTCGACCTGCTCGAATCCCGCCGCCTCGAGGATGCCGGTGGCCGTCTCGGGATTGCCGAGGGAGAACGGCCCGGGGCCGCAGGTGTCCGCCTCGTACTCCTCGGGGCGCGAGAGGAAGCGCTGGACGACAGCCTCGGTCTCCGCCCAGATCGGGCTCTCGGCCTTGCGGCGCCAGCAGATCTTGTGGAGCCGGCACCCGGGCCTGAGCGCCTGGCGGATGGCGCGCATCGCCGGGACGGGCGCGGCGAAGAACTGCGTGCCCATGCGCGAGAAGGCGTAGTCGAAATCCGGGTCCCACCGTGCCCCCTGTGCGTCGCGCGCTTCGAACTCGACGTTCTCGACATCCGCGTCGGCCGCCTCCCGGCGGGCGTCCTCGATGAACCGCGGGGATGAGTCGGTGCCGAGCGCGAACCCCCCCGGCCCGACGAGCTCGGCCAGCCGCCGGGTCGTGTCGCCGAAGCCGCAGCCGATGTCGATGCACCGCCCACCCCGTGGTGGCGGAGCGCGCTCGAAGAGGTCCTCGGTGATCTCGTCGAGCGCGTCGACGAAGACCTCGCGGTTGCTCTTCCAGCGCTCGTAGAGCACCGTGTCCCAGGCTCGAACTGCCTCTTCGTTGCCCGGCGCTGCGGTGCCCCCTGCTCGCGGCTCGTTCATCGCATCGAGGCTACAGCGGTCTGACGCGATTAGAATTCACCCATCTCGTCTTCGATCTCGAGCGGCCTGGATTCTCCGAGGCGGGCTCGCCTGCTCTTGGGGCCCGCTGCGCTTGCGATCGCGCTGGTCGGCCTCCTCGCCCTCACCGCCGACGCCCGGGCCGTGGGCGGCAGCGCGGTCGGTTGGGGCTACAACGACGTGGGCCAGCTGGGCGCGCCGGCGGGGTCCAACGTCCCCACCCCCCGATTCATCGCCGGCCTCTCGCAGGTGACCCAGATCTCAGCGGGCGAATACGCCACGCTCGCCCTGCTCGCGGACGGCACCGTGCGGGGCATGGGCTACAACCAGGAAGGCCAGCTCGGCGACGGGACCACCAACAACAGCGAGGTCCCGGTCCAGTCCGTCGGCGTCACCGGTGCCGTCGCCGTCGCCGCCGGCGGCTACTTCAGCATGGCGCTGCTCGCCGACGGCACCGTGATGACCTGGGGCGAAAACGGCAGAGGCGAGCTCGGCCTCGGGTCGACCGCCGGCCCTGAAACCTGCGGTGTGCACGCCTGCAGCAGGATCCCCAGGACGGTCCCGGGCCTGACCGACGCGATCGCCATCTCCGCCGGCTACAACACCGCCCTGGCGCTGCTCGCCGACGGCACGGTGATGGCCTGGGGCTACGGCCACCACGGCCAGCTCGGCAACGGCGCCTCCTTCCCCGCACCGTGCTTCTGCGCCGACCATCCCGTGCCCGTGGCGGGGCTGCCGCCCGCGATCGCGATCTCGGTCGGCGAATACACGGGCGCCGCCCTGCTGGCGGACGGGTCGGTCAGAGCCTGGGGCGACGCCTCCTACGGCGGGCTCGGCAACGGCGCGCTCGCCCCCGCCAACGAATGCGGTTGCCTCGCGCCGGTGCAGCCCGTGGGCGTCTCGGGAGCGAAGGCGATCGACGTCGGCCCCTACCACACCGTCGCGACGCTCGACAACGGCACGGCGCAGGCCTGGGGCTACAACCTCTACGGCGAGCTCGGCGACGGCTCCAAGGTCACCACCGGCTGCTTCTGCAGGCCGACACCGGCCGTCGTGGCCTCGGTCCTCGACGCCCGCGATCTCTCCGCGGGCGAATACACGAGCTTCGCCCTGCGCGCCGACGGCACCGCGCTGTCCTGGGGCGAAGGGTCCGACGGCGAGCTCGGCGACCCGCCGATCGAACAGCGCTCCACTCCCGGCCCGGTCGGCGGCCTCGGCGGTGCCAGCGACCTCGACGCGGGCGATTACGACGCGACCGCGATCATCGGCCCCACCCAGACCCTGAACGTGTCCCTGGCGGGGGCCGGCGGCGGCGTGGTCGGCGGCGACGGGCTCGTCTGCCCCCCGAGCTGCACGGCCGAAGTCGCGCAGGGCCAGGTCCGGCAGCTTCGTCCCGAACCCGCGCCGGGCGCCGGGTTCGCCGGCTTCTCCGGCGACTGCGCGGGAACCTCGGCCTGCCAGGCCCGAATGGACGGCGATCGCAGCGTCACCGCGACCTTCGGCCCGCCGCGGGGAACCGCGATAACCGCGGCCAGGTTCCGGCACCGGAAGAGGAGGGCGGTGTTCTCCTTCACGGCCCCGGGCGCGATCACCGGCTATCAGTGCAAGCTGATCAGGCCGCGGGCGAAGCGGCGGAAGAAGGTCAGGAAGCACAACCGGCAACACCGGCATCGGCTCAAGCGCGCCAAGAAGGCCAAGCCGCCGAGGTTCGGCAGCTGCGCCTCCCCCAGGGCCTACAGGAACCTCCGCCCGGGCACCTACCGGTTCCAGGTGCGGGCGCTCGACATCCTCGGCGCCGACGCGAGCCCGGCGCTGCGGAAGTTCAGGGTCGGGGCGGTCCGGAAGAAGCGCCGCCACAGCGGGCGCTGAGTCGGGCCGGAAGCGGCCTCAGCGGCTCCCGCGGCCCTGGCCGCCACCGTGCTTGCCGCCCCGCCCGCGGGCGGGGCGGGCCGGCCTGTTGCTCGCCACCGCCGCCCTGTACCGGTACGGCTGCAGGGCGTTGATGCTCGAATAGCCGACGAGGTAGATGCGGCGGCCGTCGGAGATCACCGGCGTGTAGGTGCCGGTCTTGTAGTGGAAGACCCGGCGGCCCGTACGCATGTCGTAGCCGTTGGTCGAGCCGTTGGTGAACTCAGCCAGATAGACGATTTCACCGATGGCCGAGAGCGAGCCGATCACCGAGCCACCGGCGGAGTGCGACCAGCGGACCTCGCCGTTCTTGGCGTCGAGGGCATAGACGTTCCCGTCGAATGACCCGATGTAGACGGTCGGCGGCGTGTGCGCGGTGCTTGCGACCGTCGGCCCCGAGTACACGTAGCCGCCCGTCGAGTAGCTCCAGGCCAGGGTCCCGTCCTTCTCGTCGAAGCTGTAGACGCGGTCGTCGTTGTTGCCCGCGTAGACCCGGCCGAAGGCGACCGCGGGCGTCGAGTAGAACTCGCCCGAGGTCCCGAACCCCTGGCCGAGCGAGCCGCTCTGCCAGCGGATCTTCCCCGTCCTGGCATCGACCGCGTTCATCTCGCCGCCGTAGTCGCCGACGTAGAGGACGCCGCCGTGAAATGCCGGCGCGGCCTTGATCGGGCCGCCCAGGGTGGTGGCCCATCGCGTGTGCCCATTGCGGGTGCTGATCGCAAAGAGCTCGCCGTCTTCGCAGCCGAAGTAGACCGTTCGGTTCATGACCAGCGGCGAGGACTCCGCCCTGCCCGGCAGGCTGCGTTTCCAGATCACCCTGCCCGTCCGCGCGTCGAGCTTGACGACATGGCCCGGAACCAGGTTGACGATGTAGAGGCGGTGTTTGTAATAGGCGGGTGAGGAGGCGTTGAGGCGGCCGATCCGACGTTCCCAGAGCACCTTCCCGCTGTCGGCGTCGAGCGCGAAGGCGAGGCCGTTGTTGTTGACCGCATAGAGCTTGCCGCCGACGTATATCGGCGGAAACTCGAGCAGCGGCCGCTCCGTGTAGTGCCAGATCAGGCGATAGGGGGGCTTCACGCGTTTGGCCGCGAGGAAGCGGGTGCGGGCCGGGTTGAGGCCGAACATCGGCCAGTTGACGGTCTTCAACACCGGCTTCTTCGGCTTCTCCGGCTTGAAGACCGCGCTCGAGTTATGGACGTCCGGGGGCCGCTTCAGCAACTCGTAGGCGACGACGAGGCCCGCCAGCGCGACGACGGCGCCCACGGCGAGGGCGATCACCAGGCGGCGGTGCTCGCGCCAGAGGCGCTTCGGGTCCCTCAGCAGCCGTGTTACCCGATGCCGACGGCGGGCCTTGGGCCCGCTCTCAGCCATCCGACGCGATGGCGCGGCGCTTCATCAGGACCGTCCCGGAAGCGCGGCCCGGCCGCGCTCGAAGCTGATGCCGAACATTCGCGAGAGGCTACTGGAGCCCGTGGTCGCGCTCGGCCTCGTCCTCCATCCGCTTCAGGCGCGTGTAGTAGTCCGGGAACTCGTTCAGGTGAGCCAGGGCGATCTTGCCCGTGACGAGCGGGTCGTCACCGGTGACGTTCGTTGCAGGATCATGGGTTCCGTGCTCGAGCTCCACGTCCAACCCCGCCCTGTACTCGTCGACGTCGAAGGGGGCGTCGGCCCAGTCGATGCCGATGCGCTCGCCGATCTGGCGCGCCTCCTCGGAGGTGAAGGTCTTCTTGCCGGCCATCGGGCCAATCGTAGCGCCGCATGCTCGAACGCCCGATCCAACTGCCGCCGAGCGCGCCCTTCTCGGAAGGCGTGATCAGGGCGGGCTCGACAGGCCCCTCGGTGCCCTCTATCGCGGAATTCCTCGAGTAGAGTCGAGTGCTTGCTGCTCGCGGTCACGGACTTCACCGCCGAAGCGCAGCGGTTGCTGCGCGACGAGACGCAGTTCAAGTGGTACGTCGTCACGCTCCTGGTCCTCGTCCTCTACGTCTACTCGGTCGAGGTCGAGCGACGGCGCTGGGACATCGTCCTCGCGGGCATCGCGTTCTGGCTGGCCGACTGGATCAACGAGATCGCCAACTCGCTGGTGCTCCATTTCAGCCACCGCGCCGCCCTGTGGACGGTCACGGGCGACACGGCCTACCTGATCCTGATCGGGCTGACGATCGAGATCTCTCTGATGTTCGCGATCTCCGGCGTCGTCTTCGCCAAGGTGCTTCCCGAAGATCGCCGGCAGAAGCTGCTTGGACTGCCGAACCGGCTGACGCTCGCGCTCGGCTTCTCCGTCTTCGCCGTCTTCGTCGAGGTGCTGCTGAACGGCACCGGCTACTTCCACTGGGAGTACTGGTGGTGGAACTTCCCCTTCGTCCTGCCGATCGTCATCTTCGGCTATCTCTGGTTCTTCCTCATCGCCGCCTACGTCTATGACCTTCCGGACAACGGGAGGCGGCTGCGGGTGGTCGGCGCGATGGCGGCTCTCGTCGCCGCGGCGTTGGCCGTCTTCGGCCCGGTGCTGGCGTGGATCTAGGCAGCCACCCGGGCGACGTCCGCCTGCCCAGGGGAACCTGAGGAAACCCGCATAGGACTTGGAGGGTGGCCGCTCCGAGCGTAGACTGAATCGACCCCCAGGCGAGGATCGATTTCGGTGGCACCGGCTTTCAAGGTCAAGGCATCGTTGGCGCTCGCTTTGTGCATCGCGGGGCTTGCGTCTGCCGCCACGGCACAGGCGAACGGCGGCACCGGCAGGGCCTGGGGGGAAAACAACGAGAGCGAACTCGGGATCGGGTCCCCGACGCCGGCCGGATGCGGATGCATTCCGTTCCCGGCGGCGATGAGCGGCCTCACCGAAGCCACGCAGATCACCGGCGGCTACTACGGAGGCCTGGCGCTGCTGGCGGACGGGACCGTGAGGGCGTGGGGGCACAACCCCTACGGCGAAGTGGGCGACGGCACGACGACCCAGCGCGACGCACCGGTGCCCGTGCCGGGCCTCTCGGGCATCGTCGCGGTCTCCTCCGGCGAGACCCACAGCCTCGCGCTGCGCGCCGACGGGACCGTGTTGGCCTGGGGCTACGGCAAACACGGCGAGCTCGGCATCGGCACGGCCACCGGGCCCGACGAAGCCTGCGGTTGCAGCAAGGTCCCGCTTGCGGTCCCCGGCCTCGGCGACGTGGTGGCGATCTCCGCCGGCTCGGGCTTCAGCCTCGCGCTGCGCGCCGACGGCACCGTCATGGCCTGGGGCTCCAGCTTCTACGGCCAGCTCGGCGACGGAACCGGCCTGACAGAACTGGCGGCCAGTCCCACACCGGTCCCGGGCCTGTCCGGCGTGATCGGGATCGCGGCGTCCGGGTACGGCTATCACAGCCTTGCGCTGCTCTCCAACGGAGCGGTGATGGCCTGGGGCTGGAACCCGCGCGGGCAACTTGGAAACGGAACCGTTTCTCCTCCTGGCGGATGCGAATGTCTCGGGCCGGTGGCGGTGAACGGGTTGACCAACGCGACCTCGGTCTCCGCCGGCGCCTATCACAGCCTCGCGGTTCTCGAAAACGGCACCCTGATGGCCTGGGGCAGCAACGACTACGGCGAGCTGGGAATAGGCGGCATCAGCTCGACCGGATGCAAATGCGTGCCCGCCCCTGTCACGACAGGTGGCATCGCCGGAGTGCGGGCGGTCAGCGCGGGCGGCTACCACAGCCTCGCCGTGCTCGCGGACGGCTCCGCCAGGTCGTGGGGCTACAACGGCGTGGGCGAGCTCGGCGACGGAACGGAAGTAAACCGCCCGGCGCCGGTGCCGGTCAACGGCCTGAGCGATGTCGCCAGCCTCTCCGCAGCCCCGTACCAGTCGTTCGCGGTCACGGGCCCCTCGCAGACTCTGAACGTCTCGCTGGCGGGGGCCGGCGCCGGCAGCGTCGGCGCGATGGGGATTCGCTGCCCCGGGAGTTGCACGGGCAGATTCGGCCAGGGCCAGGTCGAGGTCCTGCGCGCCGAACCGGCGGCGGGCAGCGGCTTCGCCGGCTTCTCGGGGCCCTGCGCGGGAACCGGGCCCTGCCACGTGACGATGGGCGGAGACCAGACCGTGACCGCGACCTTCGGGCCGCCGAAGGGCACGGCGATCACCGCGGCAAAGATCAACAGGAAGAAGCGGACCGCGAGCTTCACGTTCCAAGCTCCCGGCGCCGTGACCGGCTTCCAGTGCAGGCTGATCCGTCCGAAGAAGAAGAAGAAGCCCCACCGCAAGAAGCACGGTGGCCGGCACCGCACCGCCCTCAAGGGGAAGGGCGGCAAGAAGCGACAGCCTCGCTTCGCCCCATGCGGGTCGCCCAAGCTCTACAAGCACCTCCGCCCTGGCAGCTACTCCTTCGCGGTGAGGGCGCTCGACATCCTCGGCGCCGACGCCAACCCGGCGGCGAGGAAGTTCAGGATCCGGGCCGCGAGGAAGAAGCACCGGCGATAGCTCGTCGACGAATCGCCGCCCTCCCGCAGCTCCCGGCCGCGGCGCAGGTACGGGACCAAACCGTCGACCAGAGCCTCCATCCGAAGCGCGCCCGACAGGATTCGAACCTGTGACCTTCGGTTTCGTAGACCGACGCTCTATCCAACTGAGCTACGGGCGCTTGTCCTGCATTGGAGCGATTTTCGAGGCCTCATCGGGAGGCACGCGATGGCCGCCGCCCCAATTCCGCCCCTCCTACGCCTTTCAGCGCAGCCGCGTGCAGAACGCAGGATTCTAGGCGAGCCGGCTGGTCGGAGGCTGGCGGGGACGCGGGCGCGGCGCCCTGGCGGGACAGGAGCCTGAGCTGACGTGCGGCTCAGGCTCCCCGCCAATTCCAAGTCAGGCTCTTGTCGTCGTTTCGTCCTCGCCGAAGATGACGATGCCGTAGACGACCCAGCAACAGAGGAAGAATATCCCGAGCGACCACCACGGAAAGGCCCCTCCGATCGACAGCAGGGCTCCGATCGCACCGATGCTCCCGCCGATGATGCCGATGACCCGGCCGTAGGCGTTGCCGGCCATCAGGGACAAACCCCCGGTGAGCTGGACCACGCCGAGGACGATCAGGGCCCAACCCAGGGTGCTGAGGCTGGTCAGCACGTACCTGGTGTCATTGGTGAAGATGTTCGCTTCGCTGAGGGCACCAATGCCGTAGATGATGTTGAGCGTGCCGACGATCAGCAGCAGGATCGCGGCAAAAACGACTCGGCCTGCACCTTGCATACTTCCTCCTTTTGTCGATTCGGCCGCCGATCAGCGGCCACAGGGCATGACCATCAGCCGCCAGGCTAAGGTCGCCGTCCGGCCGGGCCATCCGTTCATTCCCCCAGACGTGCTGCTTTGAAATACGGACAGGCCGGCGGCGACCGTCGCCGCTTCGCCTGTGTGGCCGAATACGGATGGCGGATCCGTGCCTGGGTATGGAGTATCTGCCGGCAGTGGAATGCCAGCTCGCCTGCCGAGAGGAGCGAATGCATGGCTGAGGCCGAGACCACCGCTCCGAGCCGGAAGTCCGGCCACCCACGCGTGGTCGTCATCCTGCCGCCGAAACTGACGCCGCTCGCCGCCCCTGCCGCGAGCTTTGCAGCAACTGGCGCCACAGGCCGCCGAAAAGGCGTTGCAGAGGCCGAAGGTTCAGGAACTCTGGGCAAGCGCGAACCGCGACGCCCATGAAGCCCTGTTGCAGGTCATCAATGGCGGCGGTCCCGCCGTCTCCACCGGCGGCGGTGAAGTGACCCTGAGCCTCGGCACACTGCTCGAACAGATCGGTCAGATCACCGTGCTCAAATCGAGCCAGTGTCGAACACGCAGATCGAGCTGCTGAGCTAGTGACCTGGTTCTGCCAGGCCCCAGCACCATTGCCGTTCCCCGGATCGCAGCCTCAGACGTGACGGCAGGACGAGCACCGGCTTCGGTCGCTGGCTGGTCTCGGCCAGCCGCTCGCTGTCGCGGCGGGCCCTGACGAAGTCATGGACAGCGCAGTCGGGCCTCGTGTTTCGTGAAGGGCCCGACGGAGCGCAACAGCTATAACTTTGCGCCGGTACAGCCTGCGACCGGAGGGAAACTTGAGAGAAAGGCATGCGTCGAAGCGAGTCACCCTGATTGCGCTGCCGGCTCTCGCCGCCGTCGTGCTTCTCGCCGCCGCGCCGGCCTCAGCACCGGCCCACGGCGGCCTCGCGGGACACGGCCTCAGGCGCCATCGGCGGCGTCGAAGGCACGGTGGCGGAAAATCGCAGGCCCGAGTCGCAAAGCGCCTCGTCGCGCGACTGGCGAAGGCGCCGGGAACCAAGGGCCGGGCCAAAGCGACTCTGGCGATCATGCGCGCCCTCCACATTCCGGTGGTCACCGCCTCGGGGAAGCCGGTGGTCGTATCGCCGGAGCCGAACGCCGCGCGTCGCTTCGCTCTCTACGACTTCGAGATGCGCGGCCTTGGCAACTCGTTCGCCCGCGGCCCGTCCACCGCATTGGAAGGCGTCGCCGAAGAGCTCACCAAGGCCGGGCTCACCCTAGACGGGCACGGCCGGCCCTTCTCCGCCCGCCTGCTTCGAGCGTCACTGCTCGCCGCCGTGCGACAGGCGGTTCACCAACCGCGATCTGGGCGCTCGCTGCTGCCGCTGATCGTCCGCCAGCTGGGGCTCGAGAGCCATCCCCGCTACGACCTCGCATCCCACAAGGTGCCGAAGACCGTACCGCTGGACGGCCTCCAGGCCTGGCTGATCGCCGCCGACATCGAGATCTCGGTGCTTCGCCATGCGCCCGCCGGCGCCCACGCCTCGCAGCTTCAGCCCGCGTCCTCGCCGATCGAAGCACAGGCTCGTGCCCTCTCCAGCCTGCGTGCCCTGCTCGGACCACGCGCACAGTCGAGCTCGCTGACCGGCAACTGCGAAAGGCTGACCAAGGCTTCTGGAGAGCTCGCCAAGAAGATCGAAAAGGCGCTCGGCGGCAAGGTCCAGAAGTGGATCGCCAATAAGGGCGTGGGGATGATCTACGGCAAGGTCACGAAGGTCCTGGGTCTCAAGCTGACCCGCTGGGGAATAAAGAGCCTGCCGCGATGGGCGGTCCGCGGCACCTACAACGTGGTCAAGGCGATCAACATCGCCAAGCCGATCCTCGATGCCCTGCACGGCATGCTGCTCGCCTTCTCGATCGACGTGCGCTCCGGAGGCGAGCGGCTCGGGCCGGTCCACTGGTACCACGACCCGACTGAACCCGGGCATCAGATGACGTTCGAGACGAAAGTGACGATGCTCGACAACTACGGCGAATTGCTGGTCAAATGCGGCAGCCTTGCCGGCTTCGAAATGCCTCCCCCCGGCGGGGTGAAAGGCGTGCTCGTCGGCTGGACCGAAGCGGAAGCGACGAAGCCGCTCTGGCCTGACATGGGCTCCGTCAATTGCAGCACCGTCTGCGTCACCAAGACCGGTGAAGACGGCATCGCCCGCCTCACCTTCACCCCCAAGCAGGAGCTGGTCCCGGGCATCGGCC
The DNA here is from genome assembly GCA_963727615.1 of uncultured Solirubrobacterales bacterium. Taxonomy (GTDB): domain Bacteria; phylum Actinomycetota; class Thermoleophilia; order Solirubrobacterales; family 70-9; genus VRUE01. The sequence goes on along the minus strand of CAVSHD010000002.1, from coordinate 94,647 downwards.
TGGAACGCGAAGAGAGCGGGGTGCTCGACGGCACGGCCGCCTACCAGACCGCAGAGGGCTCGGGCATACCCGAGCAGATAGCGCAGGTCCTGACGCCGAAGCAGGGGTCGACCCGCTGGAGCGTCACCTACCACAAGGAACCGAACCTGACCCTGCGCCTTTTCGACCAGCACGACGAAACCTTCACCAACGCAGTGGAGTTCGAAAACGCCTCCGGCGAACAGGCAACGACCGGCAGCGGCTCCGGCCATTTCGCGATCAGCGCCAACGCCCCCCTGCAGTCGGTCACCACGACGGACGGGACCTCCTTCTGGACCGGCGACGCGCCGATCAACTGGGACGGGTTCTCCTACCACGACGACGGTGGCGGCTCCGGGTGTCAGGACGGCAAGATGGGATTGATCGACTACGACGGGTCGGCCGGCTCGCCGGGCGAGCTGATAGTCGATTCGGTGGCCCCCGAAAAGGGCTCCCCGGCGCCGGCGCTCGCTGTCACTTTCCATGCGAGCCGCGAGCCTTCGTATCTGTGGACCCAGACTTGGCATCAGGCGGGCAGCGGCTGCGCGGACTTCAGCAACAGCACCCGCACCGACTGGTGGACAGGACCGCCGAAGGCATTGCTTGGGCAGAATGCGGTCACCGAGGTCGCCTTTGAAAACGGCGAACACGCATCACCGACCTACAGGGTCGGTGGCTGGCAGGCCGGCCCGGCCGTCAACACCGGTGAAGGGGTCTACGCCTACCGCGATTTCTCTTACGGCGGAGCCGGCTACCTGGAACAGCCGTACAGCGGCAGCATGAGGCTGGAGGTGGTGGCCAGCCCCAAGCCCTGAGCTCCGGTTGATCGCGGCTCGCGCAGCCGTCGGGGTATCAGACGATCTAGATCAGCCCGACCGCCCTTCTCCCGGCCCTAATCGAGAAACGGCGGCGCCGGCTGAGGCCCGGGGGCCCGGACCGGACCTGGACGGATTTCCGCGCATAGGAGATTCCCGTGTCGGTCCCGAAGTAGACCCGATCGGCAGCCTGAGCCGAGGTCAACGGGATGAGCCTTCGTAGGCCGCGGGGCGGCTACTGGCCCTCCAGGTAGGGGTTCTCGAAGGAGACGACGCCGGCGGGCCTGCCGAGGTCGCCGCGCTCGGGGTGGTCGAGGACGTGGAGCTTGAACATGTGGGTCAGCCACTCGGCCCGCTTGAAGACGCGGGTGTTGGCAAGGTTCCAGTCCCAGTCGAGCTTGCGCAGCTCATGCTCCTCGTTGAACTCACGGATCGCGAGCAGCTCGCCGGCGAAGCGGGTATGGGTCGCCAGGGCGAGGTCGTCGACGTAGACCGGGAGGCAGGGCAGGTAGGCATCGGGGCGGCCCTCGAAGAGCAGCAGCGCCTGCTTCGTCGAGCTGTAGAAGTCGAGGTCGATGGTGGCGAAGCCGAGCGGCGCATCGGGCCCGAGGCCGGCGACGAACTCGGGCATCGTCTCGGCGACGGGGCCGACGTGGAGCTCGGCGTTCGCCGGCAGCGAGCGCTCCAGCGCCGCGCGGTCCATCGGAAACCAGCCCTCCTTGTAGAGCTCGGGGTGGTCGCGGTAATCGGCCGGCGGCGGCATCCCCTCGCCGCCGTCGAAGCCGGCGACCCGCAGCTCGACTCCGGTCTCCGCCGTGACCCGGGCGCCGAGCTCGCAGATGTTGAGCAGGCCGGTGCCCGAGGCGACCCCGAGCTCGACCACCGTCACCCGGCCGAGGCCACGAGCCCTGGCGTCGTCGGCCGCTTTCAGCAGGCCGTAGGCGTGCTGGCGACGGACCAGCAGGTCGAAGGCGGTCTTCGAGCGCAGGCCGCCGAAGAGCGCGACGCCGACCGCGGCCAGGTTCAGGTGCAGCGGCTCGGTCAGCCGCTCGACCGCCGCCCGTTTCCAGATGTCATGCCGCGCGAGCTGGCTGCGGAGCAGTGCGTTGCGGGCCACGGCTGAAAGGTACCGTCGCCCGAGGCTGCGAGGTCAGTCGGCGCCGCCGGCCGCCGCCGGCTGATTCAGCCGCACGTGCCACTGGATGGTCGCGGTCGCCACCCTCCGCCCCTCGGAGTCGGCCAACTCGACCTCGCAGGGAAAGACGACCCTGCCCTCGGCATCGAGCGTCGCCAGCGCCCCCTCGCGGGGCACGCCGAGCCTTGCGGTCGCCTCGATCGGGCCGTTCGCGATCTTCTCGTAGGAGATCTCGGCGCCGCGGGCCAGCGGGGTGATTTCGCCGAGGCGCTCCGCGAACGCCCCGACGAAGGCCGCGCCCGACGCCGCCTCGGCGACGGTGAACAGCGCCCCGGCGTGCTGTGAGCCGACGTGGTTGGCGAGCTCGGCGCGGTCGGGCAGGAGGACCACGGCCTCACCCGCGCCGACGCTGGTGATCTCCAACCCGAGGTGGCCCGCAAACGGCACCGCCTCGGTCATTCCCTGTGCGATCGCGTCGAAGTCCGTCATCTTCTGCGCCAGCCTACCTCTTCCCGCCGGTCCCGCAAACCACCTAGGGGACGCGGTGGACCTCGAACAGGTTCGTGCCCAGGCCCTGCACAGAGAGCCCGGCGGTGATCGCGATCAGGTCGCCCGAAGAGGCGACCCCGTGCTCGGCGGCGAGCGCCGCGCAGTCGTCGAGCAGCGCCCCGATCTCGGTCTCGTGCTCGGCCCGCACCGCCGTCACCCCGAAGAGCAGGCTGAGGCGGCGCACCGTCTCGATGCTCGGCGAGATCGCCAGCACCGGGACCTGCGGTCGGTGGGCGGAGACGAGGCGGGCGGTGCGGCCACTGTTGGTCGGCACGACGAGCGCCGCCAGGCCGAGCCGGTAGACGGCGCCGACCGCGCTCTGGGCGACGGAGTCGGCGACGTCCTGCGTCGCCTGATCGGTGCGCGTGAAGAGCCACTCGCCGTAGCGCAGGTCGGGCTCGGTCGCCCGCGCGATCCGGTCCATCACCCGCACCGCCTCGACCGGGTTCTTGCCGACCGCGGTCTCCTCGGAGAGCATCACCGCGTCGGTGCCGTCGTAGATCGCGTTGGCGACGTCGGCGACCTCGGCCCGCGTCGGCCGTTTGGCGTTGACCATCGAGGCGAGCATCTGGGTCGCCGTGATCGCCGGCTTCGAGCGCAGCCCGGCCTCGCGGATCAGCCGCTTCTGGACCACCGGGACCTCGGCGAGCGGCAGCTCGATCCCGAGGTCGCCGCGGGCGACCATGACTCCCCCGGAGGCGGCGCGGACGATCTCGGTGGCGTTGTCGGCGGCCTGGCGCTTCTCGATCTTGGCGACCACCGGGATCGTCGAGTCGAGGGCGCGCAGCCGCTCGGCCACGGGCTCGAGGTCGGCGGCGCTGGAGACGAAGGAGACCGCCAGCAGGTCGAGGCCCTGTTCGACCGAGAACTCGATCCAGCCCATGTCGTCGGGGGTCGAGGCCGGCACGGTGGCGCCGGGGATGTTCATCCCCTTGTGGGAGGAGAGCGTCCCGCCCACCTCGACCTCGCAGGCGACGCCGTCGCCGTCCTTGGCGTCGACCCGCAGGCGGATCGCGCCGTCGGCGAGGTAGACGAGCTCGTCCTCGCGCAGCGAGCCGACCTCGGGCCAGGCGACCGGGATCGTCCCGTCGTGGCCCTCGACCTCGCGCGGGGTGAGCTTCACGTGCATCCCCGTCTCCAGCTCGGCGACGTCGTCGCGGAGCTCGCCGATCCGCAGCTTCGGGCCGGGCAGGTCGCCGAGCACAGCGACCTCGCGGCCGACGCGGGCGGCGGCGGCCCGGATCGCCTCGATCGTGCCCGCCTGGCGCTCGCGGCCGGCGTGGGAGAAGTTGAGCCGGAAGATGTCGACGCCGGCCTCGATCATCCGCTCCAGCACCGCGGGCTCCCAGCTCGCGGGGCCGACCGTGGCGATGATCTTCGTGCGGCGACCCGAGAGGGCGACCGGCGATCTCGATTGCGCCTCCACGCGTGTGACTCTAAAGAGTGCGCGACGCCACAGAACGTGACATCGATCTATGTGAAACTGGGCCCGTGGCGACTGCGGTGAGGACACCGGCCGGGACCGCCGGGCCGATCGGGCCCGAGGAGATGGAGGCCCTGCCGAGCCCGCCGATCGTGCACATGCACCCGCTGGTTCAGCTGCTCCGCTTCAACCAGCGCCAGATCGAGTTCGTCTTCGGCGCCCGCCGCCGGCTCGGCGACGTCTTCGCGCTGCGCACGCCGGAACCGGAGCCGCTGGTGATCACCAGCATTCCCGACGACGTCCGCTCGCTGTTCACGGCGAAGTCCGAGGAAGCGCCGTCGCTCGCCGCCGAGTCCCCCCTGCGCCCGATCGTCGGGCCCGACTCGGTGCTGACCTCGCTCGGCGAGCGCCACATGCGCCAGCGCAAGCTGCTCCTCCCTCCCTTCCACGGCGAGGCGATCGAGCGCTACGCGCAGACGATCGCCGACGCGGCCGAAACGCGAGATCGACCGCTGGCCGGTGGGGACGCCCTTCTCGATCGCCGGCCGCATGCAGGCGATCACCCTCGACGTGATCATGGCCGGGATCTTCGGCATCGAGGGGCGCCCGCAGAGCGGCTCCCCCGAGCACGAGCTGCGCTCGCTGACAAAGCGCCTCGTCAACCTCTCGACCAAGCCGATCGCCCAGCTCGCCGAGCTGATGAACGTGCGACGGGTCGAGCCGGTCGGCGTCACCCGCATGGGCCGCTCGCTGTTCGACCGGCGCATGGACGCGGTCATCTCCCGCCGCCGCGGCTCCGAGGACCTCGACCAGCGCCGCGACATCCTCTCGCTGCTGCTGCAGGCGCGGACCGAGGAGGGCGAGGCGCTCAGCGACGGGGAAATCCGCGACGAGCTGATCACCCTCGTGCTCGCCGGGCACGAGACGACGGCGAACTCCCTCGCCTGGTCATGGGAGCGGCTGGTTCGCAACCCGGCGGCCCACGAGCGCCTGGTCGAGGCGGTCCGCTCGGGCGACGGCGCCGAGGCGATCGAGACGACGATCACCGAGACGATGCGCTCGCGACCGGTCGTGCCGATCGTCGGCCGCCGGGCGATGCTCCCCTGGCGGCTCGGCGAGTACGGGGTGCCGGCCAAGAGCCCCGTGCTGATCAGCATCCTCCTCCTCCACCATCGGGAGGACCTCTACCCCGAGCCCTTCGAGTTCCGCCCCGAGCGCTGGGACGACCGCAAGCCCGGCACCTACGAGTGGCTCCCGTTCGGCGGCGGCATCCGCCGCTGCCTCGGCGCCGCCCTGGCGATGGCCGAGATGCGCGTCGTGCTCGAGGCGACGGCGCGGCGCCTCGACCTGGTTGCCGCCGAGCCCGAGCCCGAGCGCGCCCTGCACCGCAACGTGACGATGATCCCGGCCCGGGGCGCCCGGGTCGTGATCCGCTCCCGCCTCGGCTAACGGCTCCACTGCGAGCGTCAGCGGAGAGGGAGGGATTCGAACCCTCGAGAGAGCTTGCGCCCCCTACTCGCTTAGCAGGCGAGTGCCTTCAGCCACTCGGCCACCTCTCCGGGCCCCGAAACCTTAGCGTCGCTCCCCGGCCCCGGCAGGTTAGGCTCGGCGCATGTCGACGATCGGCGCCCGCACGCACGAGCAACTCGAAACGGTGTTCGCGGAGGTCGAGGCCCCGTTCGCCTTCGTCGACCTCGACGCGCTTGGGTCGAACGCGGAGGAGATGCTGGGCCGGGCCGGCGAGAAGCCGATCCGGGTCGCCAGCAAGTCGGTCCGCTGCCGGGCGCTCCAGGAGCTGATCCTGCGCCGTCCGGGCTTCGCCGGGACGATGACCTTCACGCTGCCCGAGACCCTGTGGCTGGCCGAGCGGGGATTCGAGGACCTGCTGCTCGCCTACCCGACCACCGACGGCGCGGCGCTCGAAGAGCTCGCACTGCGCTCGGCGGCCCATCCCGAGCAGGCGCCGATCATCACCGTCGACTGCACCGAGCACCTCGACCAGATCGAGGCCGTGCTGGGCGCCGGCGCGGCGCCGGTCCGGGTCTGCATCGAGCTCGACGCCAGCTGGTGGGCGGCGGGCGGGCGGGTGAAGATCGGCGCCAAGCGCTCGCCCGTCCACTCCGCCGAGCAGGCCCTGGCGCTCGCCCGCGAGGTCGGCCGTCGGGAGCAGATCGACCTGGTCGCCCTGATGGCCTACGAGGGGCAGATCTCGGGCGTCGGCGACCGGCCGCCCGGGCAGCGACTGCGCGGCGCGGCGATCCGCTTCATGCAGCGGCGCTCCGCCTCCGAGCTGGCCGAGCGCCGGGCCGCGGCGGTCGCGGCGGTTCGCGAGGTGGCCGACCTCGAGGTCGTCAACGGCGGCGGCACCGGCAGCCTCGAGCTGACCGCTGCCGAGGACGCCGTCACCGAGGTGACCGCCGGCTCCGGCTTCTACGCCCCTGCCCAGTTCGACCACTACAGCCGCTTCAGCCTCACCCCCGCCGCCGGCTTCGCGCTGCCGATCGTGCGCCGGCCCGGGCCCGGGGTGGCGACCGCGCTCGGCGGCGGCTACCTGGCCTCAGGCGCGGGCAACCCCGGTCGCCTGCCCGTCCCCTGGCTGCCGCCGGGGTTGAAGCTCGACGCCGAGGAGGGCGCCGGAGAGGTCCAGACGCCGTTGCTGGGCGCCGCCGCCGACGGCCTGCGGATCGGCGACCGAGTCTTCATGCGCCATTCCAAGGCCGGCGAGCTCTGCGAGCGCTTCGACTCCCTCTACCTGATCGAAGGCGCCGAGATCGTCGACTCCGTCCCCACCTACCGCGGCGACGGCCACGCCTTCCTCTAGCCGCCCCGCCGACGGGCCGAAAATACCCCTATATCTAGGGAAATCGGCCCGTCGGCGTGCCGGGGGTCAGGGGCCGAGGACGCGGGTCGCGTACTCGTTGGCGAAGGCGCGGTCGGGGTCGAGCTCGTCGCGGGCGGCCTGGAACTCCGCCCAGCGCGGGTAGCGGGGCGCCAGGGTCTCGGCGGTCTGGAAGTGGCGCTTGCCCCAGTGGGGGCGCCCTCCGTAATCGTCCATGATCGACTCGACGGCCTCGAAGTAGGGGCGCCACTCCATCCCCCGGTACTGGTGGACGGCGATGTAGGCGGTGTCGCGCTCGTGCGAGGGGCTGAGCAGGGCGTCGTCGGCCGCGGTCACCCGCATCTCGATCGGGAAGAAGACGGGGTAGCGGTTGCCGCGCACCCACTCGATCACCCGGCGCGCCGCCTCCGGGCCGTTCTCGCGCGGCACCCCGTACTCCATCTCGGTGAAGCGGACGCGGCGCTCGTTGGCGAAGATCAGGTCGCTGCGGTCGATCGCCCGGCTGCCGGACGCGAGCCGCGCGGCGAGGCGGGAGAACGCCGGAATCCAGCGCGGAAAGGCCTTGCCGGCGGCCGAGATCGCCTCCAGCGCCCAGTTCTCGAGCACGACGTCGTTGAGATAGGCCGCGAGGCGGCCGCGCGGGCGCGGCGGCGAGTCTGTGCGGTTGCGCTCGAGGACGAGGGCCGAGTCGGCGTAGGGGAAGGTGAAGAGCTCGAAGTGGTCGTGGGCCTCGGCCCGCTCCTGGAAGCTGTCGAGGACCTCCTCCCGCGGGTGGGGGGAGTCGACCCGATCGAGCGTGAACGCCGGCACGCAACGCAGGGTCACGGCCGAGATCGCCCCGAGCGCGCCGATGCCGACCCTGGCGGCGCGCAGCAGGTCGCCGTCCTCGGCCAGCTCCCGCACGCTGCCGTCGGCGAGCGACCAGCTCGACCGCCGCGACCTGGGCGGAGATGTTCCGCAGCTTCGCCCCGGTCCCATGGGTGCCGGTCGAGATCGCCCCCGAGATCGTCTGCCGGTCGATGTCCCCGAGGTTCTCCATCGCCAGGCCGAGCCGGGCCAGCTCCTCGTTGAGGTCGGCGAGGACGGTTCCGCCGCCGACCCTGACCAGGCCCGACCCGCGGTCGGCGTCGAACACGCCCGCCAGCGCCCCGACGTCGACCATCGTGCCCTCGGTCAGGGCGGCCTCGGTGAACGAGTGGCCCGAGCCGGCGACGCTGATCGGCGCCCCCTCGGCGGCCGCCGCGCCGACCTCGGCGGCCAGCTCCTCGCGGTTCCGCGGGCGGACGATCTTCCGCGGGCGGCAGGCCTGGTCCCCCGCCCAGTTGCGCCACTCGGCCATCGACCCAGCCTAGATAAACCGGGACAGGGCGCGCCACTCGCCGACGTTAAGCCTTCACTGACTCAGCGCCGGCCTCGCCCCTGCCCCCGGCAGGGCGTGCCGCGCCGCGTAGGCGGCCGTCAGGCAGAGGACGGCGGCGACGGCGATGCTGGGCGCCGCGTACCCCGAGAGCTCGGCGACGGCGCCGCCGGCGATGCCGCCGACCACCTGGCCGGTCGCCCAGGCCATGTTGGAGAGGCCGGCCGCGAGGCCCTCCTGGAGGGGTCCCGACTCGGTGGTCTCGGTCAGCATCGTCAGCGCCGGGGCAAAGCAGATCCCCGCTCCCAGCGAGGCGACCAGAAGCGCGGCGACGACGACCCCGACCCCCTGCGCGGCGGCGATCCCGAGCATCCCGAGGGCGGCGATCGACAAGTCCGCCGACGAACGGAGCACGGCGGCCGACCCGATCCGAGTAGCGCCCGGAGATCGGCGCCAGCGCCGCCTCGATCCCGGCGCCGACGATGAAGCCGGCGGCGATCGCCCCGTGGCTGCCCCCGAGGTCGTCGATCCGCAACGGCACGAGGACCTCGATCGCGCCGAACATCAGCGAGGGGACGGCGACGAACGCGGTCGCGGTCAGCACCGGCCGCTCGAGGACCGCCGCCGCCACCTCGGCCAGGGTCTGCCTCTCCGGCGGCGCCGACTCGGGCATGCGCCAGACCAGCGCCGCGAAGGCCGCCGAGATCCCGAGCACGGCGCTGAAGACGAGCTCGGTGCCGACTTCGGCGGCAAGGGCCCCCAGCGCCGGCCCGATCAGGGCGCCGGCGACCGCGGTCCCGAGGGCGGTGCCGATCACCGATCCACGGCGCTCGGGCGGTGAGCTGACGATCAGCCAGGTGAGGGCGCCGGACCAGATCAGGGCTCCGGCGATCCCCTGGCTGAAGCGGGCGGCATCGAGCAGCGCGGCGTCCTTGCCGAAGCCGAAGACGACGCTCGAGAGCCCGAGCAGTCCCAGCCCGGCGAGCACCGTCCGGCGTGGGCCGGCGCGGCTGGCGAGCAGGCCGGCGGGCAACGAGGCGAGCAGCGTGCCGGCGGCGTAGGCCGCCGAGAGCAGCCCCGCTTCGGCCTTGCTGAGGCCGAGCTGGTCGACGTAGTCGGGAAGCAGCGGCGCGATCGCCGAGTAGAAGGCGACGTCGAAGAGGATCATCGTCGAGGCGATCAGCAGCAGCCTGCGCATCGCCCAATCCAATCAGCACGGCTCCCGCTCGGGCTTCGCCTTTGCGTCTAGCATCGGGCCTCCGATTGCTCCCCGGAGGGGTGGCAGAGCGGTTGAATGCGCCGGTCTTGAAAACCGGTAGCCCTCGCAAGGGGGCTCGTGGGTTCGAATCCCACCCCCTCCGCTCGTCCCTGCCCGGCCCGGCAGGAACGTCCCGGCCGCCCGATCCGGCAGGAGAAGCAGGGGGGCGGCCGAACGAGCCGGTATGGAGACGACGGATGCCCGCGGCCCGGGGCAGGAGCGCTGGGTGGAACGCGCGGAACGGGTGAGCGACGCCTTCGGCCTGGTCCTGATCATGGTCCTGGCGACCTACGTCCTCGCCTCGGTCGTCAACAACAAGGGCTGGCCCGCCGTCGCCCTGACCCTGACCTCCGGCCTCACCGCGGTCCTCGCCCTGATCAGCTCCCACGCGCGGGCGATCGTCGTGCGCAGGGCGATCGTCGTCGCCGCGATCGCCCTCCTGCTCTCTGTCGTCTCCGCCGTCCTCGGCGGGCGGCTCGCGCTCAACGCAGGCTCGTTCCTGCTGATCTGCCTGCTCGTCATCGGGATGGGCGCGGTCCTGCGCCGGGTGGTGACCTCGCGGGAGGTCTCCTCGCGGACGATCCTCGGCGCGATCAGCGTCTACGCCTCGCTCGGCATCCTCTTCACCTGGGCCTACGGGACGATCGACCGCATCGAAGGCGGCGGCTTCTTCGGCCAGGTGCCGGTCGACGGCACCGACTTCCTCTTCTTCAGCTACACGACCCTGACCACGACCGGCTACGGCAACCTGGTCCCCGTCGGGCAGGTCGGGCGCATGGTCTCCGGCCTCGAGATGATGCTCGGCCAGATCTTCCTGGTGACGCTGGTGGCGGGCCTGGTCAGCCTCTGGCGGCCCGGTGAGGGACTGCTGCGCCGTCGCGAGCGGCGCGAGGGCGACACGGCCGCAAGCCGGCCCGAGAGCGCCTAGTCGGAGAGCTCGACGCGCTCGATCTTCTGCGGCTCCACCGGCCGGTCCGAGGCGTCGGTCGGCGTCGACTCGATCGCGTCGACCGCCTCCATCCCGTCGACCACCTTGCCGAAGACGGTGTGCTTGCCGTCGAGCCACGAGGCCGCCTCGGTGGTGACGATGAAGAACTGGGACCCGTTCGTGTTCGGCCCGGCGTTGGCCATCGCCAGCGCCCCGCGGACGACCTTGTGGTCGTTGAACTCGTCGTCGAAGGTGTAGCCGGGGCCGCCGCGGCCGGTCCCCTCCGGACAGCCCCCCTGGATCATGAATTCGGGGATCACGCGGTGGAAGGAGAGGTCATCGTAGAAGCCGTCGCCGGCGAGCTTGCGGAAGTTCTCGACCGTCTTCGGGGCATCCTCGTCGTGGAGCTCGACGACGATCGCGCCGGCGCTTGTCTGCAGGGTGGCCTGGGACATCGGCGCAGAACCCTACCGGTCTCCCCCGCTCGGCCCCGGGCTCAGCCGCTGACCCGGACCGTCAGCGGCCGCGAGGCGCCCGGGGCGTAGGGCCAGCGCTCCTCCGAGAGCGCCACCGCCCGCAGCCGGACCCGGGCCGCCCCGGTGATGTAGCGGAAGCGATAGCGGGCCTTGAAGTGCCCGCTGTGGTCGGTGCGGGTAACGAGCACCGGCCGCCAGCGCCCGGTGGCGGTCTCCAGGTACTGGACGGCGACCAGCTTGCCGCGTCGCGGGATCGGCGCCCCGCGGCCGCGCACCCGCCCCCAGAGACGAACCCGATGCCCGGTGCTGAGCGCGGCCGGCGAGAGCCGGAAGAGGACTCCGCCCATCACCCGCAGGGAGAGCGCCGACCGCCGTGAGCGAGCCAGCGTGCGCTCGCCCCTGAAGACCACGGTGATGCGCCGCGAGGGCCCGGCGGGAAGCGTCGCCGCGAAGCCGCCGTGCTCCCCCGTCCTCACCCTCGTCGCCCGAGCCCTGGCGAAGGCGCCACGGGAGGCGCGGGAGACGACCCTCAACCGGCGGCCGGCGAGGCCGGCGCCGTCGGCGTCGACGAGCCGGCCGACCAGCCGTGCCCTTGCCCCGAACGGCACCGTCACCGAGCGGCCGCGGCGGCCATGCCAGCGCAGGTGGGCGAAGACCCGGGTCTTGGCCCGTCGCGGGGAGCGATCGCGCGGCGGCGCCCCGCGCCCGGGCGCGTCCGCGTGCCGCGGCGCCGCCTCGGGCGCCGGCTTGCGCAGGGTCATCGCGGTGCCATCGACCCTCTTGGTGGTCGTCGCCGTGTTGCCGGCGGCGTCCGTGGCCTCGGCCTGGAAGGTGTAGATCCCAGGCGGCAGCGACCCGGGGACGCGGGCGAGAAGCCGGGCGCGTCCATCGCCCTCGGCGACGAAGCGGGCCGCAAGGTCGGTCCAGGGGTCAACGCCGAGGCGCCGGTAGCGAATCTCACCGCCGGCCGGTCCCGAGTGCCCGTCATATATGTCCGCGCTCACCGTCTCGGGGAAGGCGCCGTCGCCCACGGCCGGAAAGGCAACGCCGGGCGGAACGTCGTCGAAGCGGAGCGGCACGTCCACCGCGGTCGCGGGCGCGTCGTTGCCGGCCTCGTCGCGAAGCCAGAGGTGGAAGCTGTAGGCGCCGGGGGCCGGCAGCGAGCGGTTGGCGACCGCGGCGACGTCCCGCCCGCCGGCGAACTGGACGCCGGAGTCATAGCCCGCGCCCCCCGTGATCCGCCAGTAGGCGCCCCAGATCGGGCTGCCGTTGCCCTGGTCGGGATTGGCCCAACCGAGGTCGAAGTCGTTGGCCCGGCGCCAGCCCTCGCCGCCGGCCACGGCCAGCGAGCGCGGATGAGCGGGGGCGTTGTTGTCGACGTGGATCGTCCAGGGCGGCAGGCAGCCGACGTTGCCGGCGAAATCGGTCAGGCAGTGGCCGACCTGATGGGGCCCGTCGCTGAGGCCCGCCGTGGCGATCGTCTGCGGCGCCGCGACCGCGGTGTCGCAGGGCCGCATCACCGTCGCCCGCCACTCGCCCCCGATCACCGCCTTCGCGCAGGGGTACTCGGTGAGCGCGACCCGGGCGCCGTCGATCGTCGTCTCGCCGAAGCGAACCCCAGCTCCGATGTCGGCGCCCCAGGCCTGCAGGGCCTGCGAGCCACGCATCCACCCGGGCGAGGTGATCTCGCCGCCGATCGCGCCGGTCGGCGGAGCGTCGTCCTCGACCGTGATCGTCAGCGCCCGCAGCGCCGACCACGAGCCCGGGTCGAGGCTGCATGACTTGCTCTCGGCCCGCGCGCAGAGCAGCCGGTCTTCGAAGGCCCACTGAGGCGGCGAGAAGCCGGCGACGAACTCGCGCGGCGTCACGTCGGTCGCCGCCGCCCAGGCGAAGGGCGCGAAGCCGCCGTCGCCTCCGTCGGTGCCGAGCCGCTGTTCGAGCCCGTCGTGGAGAGCGTGCCACCACGTGCCCTGGACCCGGACGATGCCGGTCCCCGGCGGGGTGGTCCAGCGCCAGCGGGCGAAGCGGTTGCCGGATACCGTCTGCGCGCCGTCGCGAGTGAAGCTCTTCAGATGGGCGCCGTCGAAGGGGTCCTGGCCGGGCGGCGTAGCGCAGTAGGAGTCCGGGCGGAACTTCGCCCCTCCCGTCGTGTCGGCCCAGGCGGCGTCGGCGCCGAGGTGCCAACCGCACTGGGCGACCGAGTACTTGCCCGCCCGCGCCTCGCTCGCCCCGAACAGCAGCAGGGCCAGGGCCAGCCCGATCCCCATCGCGATCATGCGGCCGCGACCACCCCGCGTTCCCGACATCGGCTCTCCTTCGCTCGACGGCACCTGGCCCCCCAAGTCCTCGGGCGCCGTCGACTCTCCCCCCCTGACCCGCGCCGGGCCACGCCGCTTTGCGAGAATGGGCCGATGCCGACCAAGGATCAGATCACCGAGAAGCTGCGTGCCGTCATCGACCCCGAGCTGCGCCGCTCGATCGTCGAGCTCGGCATGGTCCGCTCGATCGAGATCAAGGACGGCGGCCGCGTCGAGGTCGTCGTCTCGCTGACCACCGCGGGCTGCCCGATCCGCTCCCACTTCGAGCAGGCCGTCGCCAAGCAGGTCTCCGAGCTCGACGGGGTCACCGAGGTCGCGGTCGGCTTCGATGTCCTCTCCGACGAGGAGAAGGGCAACCTCCAGCAGACGCTGGGCCGCGGCAAGCTACCCGAGGGCGCGCTCGCCCAGGTCAAGAACGTGATCTGCGTCGCCTCCGGCAAGGGGGGTGTCGGCAAGTCGACGATGACCGCCAACCTCGCCGCCGCGCTGGCCGCCGAAGGCCACCCGGCCGGAGCGCTGGACTGCGACGTCTACGGCTACTCGATCCCGCGCATGCTCGGCGTCAACCGCAAACCGGAGGTCAATGCCGAGCGCAAGATCCTCCCGATCGAGGCGGCCGGGGGGGTCAAGGTGATGTCGATCGGCTTCTTCGTCGAGGAGAACGCGGCCGTCGTCTGGCGCGGGCCGATGCTCCATAAAGCGATCCAGCAGTTCCTCGAGGACGTCGCCTGGGGCGAGCTCGAGTACCTGCTCCTCGACCTGCCTCCCGGCACCGGCGACGTCTCGATGACCCTCGCCCAGCTCCTGCCGCAGGCCAAGTTCACGATCGTCACGACGCCGCAGCCCGCGGCGCAGTCGGTCGCCAAGCGGGGCGCCGAGATGGCGAAGAAATTCGACCTCGAGCTGCTCGGCGTGATCGAGAACATGTCCGGCTTCACGACCCCGGACGGCGAGCGCTTCACGATCTTCGGCGAGGGCGGCGGTCAGCTGCTCGCCGACGATCTCGACATCCCGCTGCTCGGCAAGGTGCCGCTCTCGGAGCCGCTGCGCGAGCACGCCGACGCCGGCACGCCGCTGGTCACCGCGGAGCCGGACGCGCCCGCCTCGCAGGCGATCCGCCAGGCGGCGCGCGGGATCATCGCGGCGACTCCGCAGGAGCTGCCGGTGCTGCAGGCGACGCCCCCGTCGGCCGAGCCCGCGCCGGTCAGCGGCACGCCGCTGCCGATGGCCTGAGGCCGCCCGCCGCCGCGACCGGCCTAGGAGCCCATCGAGCGGGCGATCACGACCCGCTGGATCTCGTTCGTGCCCTCGTAGATCTGGGTGATCTTGGCGTCGCGCAGCATGCGCTCGACCGGGTACTCGTTGACGTAGCCGTAGCCGCCGAGCACCTGGATCGCCTCGACCGTGACCCGCATCGCGTTGTCGGAGGCGAAGAGCTTCGCCATCGAGGTCCACTTGCCGAGGTCGGCGGGGCGCTCGGGCCGGTCGGCCATCGAGCAGGCTTTGTAGAGGAGCTCGCGGGCGGCGGCCGTCCCCGTCTCCATGTCGGCGAGCTTGAACTGGATCGCCTGCAGGTTGTTGATCGGCTTGCCGAAGGCGATCCGCTCCTTCGAGTACTCGTTGGCGTAGTCGGTCGCGCCCTGGGCGATGCCCACCGCCTGGGCGGCGGCGCCGAGCCGGGTGCGCTCGAGCGTCCCGAGGGCGACGCTGAGGCCCTTGCCCTCGGCGCCGACCATGTTCTCCTGCGGGACGCGGACGTCGGTGAAGGTCGGCGAGCCGGTCGGCGAGCCCTTGATCCCGAGCTTGTGCTCCAGCTTGCCGGGGTCGAAGCCCTCGCGCTCCTTCTCGACGACGAAGGCGCTGATCCGCCGGTTCTCGCGGTCGGTCATCGCGAAGACGACGTAGAAGTCGGCGATCGAGGCGTTGGTGATCCAGTTCTTCTGGCCGTTGATCACCCACTCCTCGCCGTCGCGGACGGCGGTCGTGCGCATCGAGGCGGGGTCGCTGCCGGCCTCGGGCTCGGAGAGGGCGAAGGCCGGCGACCACTCGCCGGCGGCGCATTTGGGCAGGAAGCGCTCCTTCAGCTCGTCGGAGCCGAAGAGCTGGATCGGCAGCGTGCCCAGCTCCTGGATCATCAGGATCAGAGCCGAGGAGGCGCAGGCCTTGGCGATCTCCTCGACGGCCATCTGCAGGACGAGGGTGCCGGTGCCGGTGCCGCCGTGCTGCTCGGAGAAGGGCAGGCCGAGGATGTCGTGCTCGGCCAGCAGCTCGCGCACGTCCCACGGGTACTCGCCCGTGCGGTCGATCTCGCCGGCCCGGGGAGCGATCTTCTCCTGCGCGAGCTGGCGCACCATGTCGCGCAGGTCGCGCGACTCCTGGGGGATCTCGTAGGTGGGCGTCTCGGTGGCCGTTGTCATCGGCCGGTGAGTCTATGCCGCGAGCGCCGCGGCGGCAGAGCGCCTACGCGGCGCTCTTGCTCTTGTAGTACTCGGCGTTGATCTCGGCGTATTTGGCCCACTCGGCCGGGAGCTGGTCCTCGGCGAAGCAGGCGTCGACCGGGCAGGCCTCGACGCAGGCATCGCAGTCGATGCACTCGTCGGGATCGATGTAGAGCATCTCGACCGAGTCGTAATCGGCCTCGTCTGGGGTCGGGTGGATGCAGTCCACCGGGCAAACCTCGACACACGAGTTGTCCTTGGTGCCGATGCAGGGCTCGGCGATTACGTAGGTCATTGGGGCCTTGATCTCCTGGGTCGTCTTTGCGTTGCGCCGCCAGGCGTCCCCCACCGGCGCGAGCGCGACATTCTAGGGAAATCGGGCGGCCGACCCGGAGATGGCGGAGCGTCGGTCCCTGGGATGATGTGCCGATGCTGCTGCTGACAGGGGCAACCGGAAGCATCGGATCGCGCCTGCTTCCGCTTCTGCTCGAGGAAGGCGAGGCCGTACGGTGCCTTGTGCGCGAGCCACGCCGGCTCGGCGAGCGCCGCGTCGACGTCCAGATCGCGCTCGGCGACCTCGGCGAGATGTCAGATCCCTATCTCATGCGTCAGGCCCTGCGCGGGGTCGACACCGTCGTCCACCTGGCGGCGACGATCCGTGACCAGCCGCCCCACCGCATCGAGGAGCTCAACGGGCTCGCGTCCGTGCGCCTGCTGCGGGCGGCCGAGCGCAGCGGGGTCGAGCGCTTCGTCTTCTTCAGCGCCCTCAACGCGTCGTCGGCCCAGCGCACCCGCTTCTTCCGCGCCAAGTGGCTGGCCGAGCGGGCGGTCGAGTCCTCGCGACTCGAGTCGGTCGTCTTCGCCCCCTCGATCGTCTACGACCGCTCGGACCCGTGGATCACGCTCCTGCGCCGTTTCTCCTTCCTGCCCGTGCTGCCCGTCTCCGGGGACGGCCGCGCGCGCTTCCAACCGATCTGGGCCGATGACGCGGCCCGCTGCGTGGTCGCGGCATTGGGCCGGGACGGCAACGGCCGGGGCCGCTACGAGCTGGCCGGCCCGGAGACGCTCACCTATGACGACATGTCGGACCTGGTCAGCCGCGCCGCCGGGCGACCGCGACAGCTCGTTCATCTGCCGCTCGGCCTCGTCCGTGCAGGGCTGATCGCGACCCGCTCCCTATTCGGCGAGTCCGTGTTCGCGACCTGGGAGGAGGCTGAGCTGATGGAGGTCTCGATGACCACCGATCGCGGTACCGGCGACGCCAACGCACTCGGAGTCGAGCCGCGGAGGATGAGCGAAGTCCTGGAGGAGGCCTAGGCGCGGGCCGCTTCTCCGGGCCGCCCTGGCGGCCCGTCATCTCGACGGCCAACGACCGGCGGCGGCCGGCACGAGGAAGCCGCGGAGCTCGTAGACGACCCCCTCCGATTCGTGGACGACCTGGTGCCACGTGTACCGAAAGACCTCCCAACCCGCGAGCTTGAGATGCCGATCGCGACGACGGTCGGCCTCGAAGGCGGCGTTGGTCTGATGGGAGGCCCGATCGTCCGTTTCGACGATGAAGCGGATGTCGCGCCAGAGGAAGTCGGCGATGACCTGGCGGTCGGGAAGGTCGACCGGAACGTTGACCTCTGGGGCGGGCAGATTCGCTCGCGCGCAGAGAGCCAGGAAGGCACGCTCCAGCCCCTCGTTCGCCCGCTCGCTTCGCGGGTCGTGCTCGTCGATCGCGAGGCGAAGCCGGGCGACTCCCCTGCGCCCCCGGCTGCGCTCAATCACCTCGGACACCGCGTTGAGGTCGAAGACGCGGTGGATTTCCGCCTGGGTGATTGAGTTCTGCAGCTCTCGCACGCGGGCGACGGCCGCGAGGTCCAAAAGGGTGCGAGCGACAGTGGTGCAGGGAATGCCGTCGACCGCGGTCGTGTCGTGATCGCGAATGCGACCAGGACGGTGGGCGGCGATTCCGGTCGGCGACCGTCCACGTCTTCCGGGCGCAGTCACGTCGACCGATGTCCACCCCCGAAACCCGAGACCCCAGAGCGCCGCCGCCGAGCGATGCGACAGAACCGCCCCAGGGCCACAGGCGAGCACCGCCGCGAGCCAGCGGCCCCGCTTCGACAGGAGCGGATGACCGACCGCGTAGACGCCCTGGTATACCCGGTGCAGCCTGCCGGCAACGACCCTCTTGTCGACGGCCTTGACACCCAAGCCCAGATCGCGGAGCTGGGATAGCGTGACCACCCCGTGCTGTCCGGCGGCAAGGGCGGCAATCGCCCCATCCCTCAACTCCCCCGACCGCCGATGGGCCGAACTTCCTCCGTATTGGCGTATTGCCGGCCCGTCGGCGGTCATTGCGGGCCCGTCCGCGGTGTCATTGCGGGGAGGCTGGCGGGTCCCTGCGCGTCAATGACGCGCAGATTGGGTCGATTCGGGCCGGAAACGCGAGAGGCCCGGCGGATGCCGGGCCTCTCGGAAAGCGACTCGCCTGTCTGGGCGAGGATACGCGGGCGGGGCTCGCCGGCGCCGCAGGGCCGATTCGGCCCGGCGACTCGGCTACATCATCCCGCCCATGTCCGGCATGCCACCGCCGCCGGGCATGCCACCGCCGGCGCCGGGCTCCTCCGGCGGCTCGGCGATGATCGCCTCGGTGACGAGGATGTTCTTCGCGATCGATGCGGCGTTCTCGAGCGCCGAGCGCGTCACCTTGGTCGGGTCGATGACGCCGTCTTTGATCAGGTCGCCGTACTCGCCGGTGGCGGCGTTGAGGCCTTCTCCGGCTTTCAGCTCGCGGACCTTGTTGACGACGACCGATCCCTCCTCGCCGGAGTTCTCGGCGATCTGGCGGACCGGCTCCTCGAGCGAACGGTGGACGATCTTCGCCCCCGTGTGTTCGTCGCCCTCGCCGACCTTGTCCGGGTCGAGGCCGTCCTGGGCGTTGAGCAGCGCAACGCCGCCACCCGGGACGACACCCTCCTCGAGCGCCGCACGGGTCGCCTGCAGGGCGTCCTCGACGCGGTGCTTTTTCTCCTTCATCTCGGTCTCGGTGGCGGCGCCGACCTTGACCACGGCGACACCTCCGGCGAGCTTCGCGAGGCGCTCCTGGAGCTTCTCGCGATCGAAGTCGGAGTCGGTGTTGTCGACCTCGTTTTTGATCTGCTTGATCCGACCCTTGATGTCGTCACTGTCACCGGCGCCGTCGATGATCGTCGTCGTGTCCTTCGAGACGACGACGCGACGGGCCTTGCCGAGCTGGTCGATCTGGGTGTTCTCCAGTTTGAGGCCCATCTCCTCGGTGATCACCTCGCCGCCGCTGAGGATCGCGATGTCCTCGAGCATGCGCTTGCGGCGGTCGCCGAAGCCGGGAGCCTTGACCGCGACGCCGGTGAAGGTGCCGCGGAGCTTGTTGACGACCAGGGTCGCCAGACACTCGCCCTCGACGTCCTCAGCGACGATCAACAGCGGCTTGCCGCCCTGCATGACCGCCTCGAGAACCGGCAGGATGTCCCGCACGGAGCCGATTTTCTGGTTGGCGATGAGGATGTAGGGGTCCTCCAGCACCGCCTCCATGCGGTCCTGGTCGGTGACCATGTACGGGGAGATGTAGCCCTTGTCGAACTGCATCCCCTCGGTGAACTCCAGCTCCATGCCGAAGGTCTGGCCCTCCTCGACGTTGACGACGCCGTCTTTGCCGACTTTCTCGATCGCGTCGGCGATCACGTTGCCGATCTCGTCGTCACCGGCGGAGATGGCGGCGACACGAGCGATCTGCTCCTTGCCGGCGACCTCCTTCGACTGCTTCTCGCGCAGGTTCTCGACGACCTCCTGGACCGCCTTCTCGATGCCGCGGCGCAGGGCCAGCGGGTTGGCGCCGGCGGCCACGTTCTTGAGGCCCTGGCGGACGATGATCTGGGCCAGCAGCGTCGCCGTCGTCGTGCCGTCGCCGGCGACGTCGTTGGTCGCCGTGGCGACCTCGCGGACAAGCTGGGCGCCCTGGTTCTCGAAGACGTCCTCGACCTCGATCTCGCGGGCGATGGTGACTCCGTCGTTGGTGATCGTCGGCGCGCCGAACTTTTTGTCGAGCACGACGTAGCGACCCTTCGGGCCGAGGGTCACCTTGACCGCATCGGCGACCGCGTCGACGCCGCCCTGGAGCGCTCCCCGGGCGTCCTCGCTGAACTTCAGCTCCTTGTGAGCCATTTGCTTTCAGTCCTCCTTGGTTCTTCTAAGTCCGTTTGGCGTTCTCAACCGAGCTTGGCCAGGACGTCCGACTCACGCAGCACGAGCAAATCCTCGTCCTCGACCGTGACCTCGGTGCCGCCGTATTTGGAGTAGAGGACCTCATCGCCCTCGCTCACGTCCAGCGGACGGCGGCTGCCGTCCTCGTTGACAGCGCCATCGCCGACGGCGACGACCTTGCCCTTCTGCGGTTTCTCTTTGGCCGTGTCGGGAAGGACGATTCCGCTCGCGGTCGTCTCCTCCTCATCGATCGGCTTGACGATCAGCCGGTCCCCGAGGGGCTTCAGCTTCATCCGTATTACCTCCGTAATGGTCAGAAGTTGGGTATTGACTGGCTTGGCACTCGACACTGGAGAGTGCCAAGGAAGGAAAGATAGCGGTTGGGCGCCTTCAGCCGCGCGCCAGCAGGCGACAGCCCAGCAGATCGGCGATCCCCTCGGCCCCGCGGGCCATCACCCAATCGTGGTTCCACTCGAACACGGGCCGCGCGACCGGCGCCAGCAGGTTCATCCAGGCACGGGTCGTCGCCACGTTCCACTCGTAGAGGACCGCGGTCACGCCCTCGTCCCCGAAGAGCCGCCAGCGGCCGACCCCGCTCAGCTCGCCGACGGCGTCGGCCTGCAGCATCGCGGGCCGTTCGACGTGGGTGGTGGTCACCTCGAACTCGACCCTGTAGGGCAGGCGGCTCTTCCAGGCCATCCGCGAGACGGTGCCGACGCCGCTCTCCTCGCCGGGGCTGACCTCGACCGCCTCCTCAACCCCCCGCCACCAGCTGGGCCAGGCGGCCTGGTCGTAGATCGCGTCGAATACCGGCTCGCGCGGAGACTGCAGCAGCCAGGTCGTGAGGAACCTGTAGTCCGCCACTAGTTGTGGCTGGGCGTCTCGCCGTTGCCGAAATGCGCCTCGGGCGGCTCGACGATCTGCGAGAAGCGGATCACCGTGATCACGTCGTCGTCGGCGACCGACCGGCTGTAGATCTGTTCGAGGAAGTTGACCTCCTCCTCAAGGCGCCGGAACTCCGGGTTGTCGTGCTCGATGTCCCGGCGCGAGAGCTCGGAGACCCTCTTCACCTCGACGTCGTCGATCACCGCCGAGAAGATCTTCTGCCGAGGGCTGTGCCGGAAGCCGACCGTGACCCAGACGACCTGGCCCCGCTCGTACTTGTTGCTCTTGTCCCCGAGGCGGATCGTCGCCGTCTTGCGGCCACGCTTCAACTGGTCGACGAACACCGCCGAGTAGAAGTTGAGAACGTACGCAGCGCCCCGCATCGCCGTGCGAGCGTATCCGACCCGGCCAGGCGCCGGTGACGCAGGGGCTGGACGTGTGTTGTCGTTGTTGAAGGTCTCACCGGCCGCAGCCGATGAGATCGGGACACCATGACCATGGTTCTACCGACACGCCGGCACCTCGCCGCCGCATCCGCGGTTGCGATGGCCCTGATCGCTCCCGCCTGGAGCCACGCCTCGGCGGCGACCTGCGCCGGCAAGCACGCGACGATCGTCGGCACCCCCGGCAACGACGTGATCGTCGGCAAGAAGGCCAGCGACGTCATCTACGGCGGAGGCGGCAACGACCGCATCAGCGGCGGCCCGAACGGCAACGACACGATCTGCGGAGGACCCGGCGACGACACCCTGAGCGGCGGCAGGGGCTACGACTCCCTCTACGGCGAAGGCGGCGACGACAAGCTCTCGGGCGGCACCGGCAGCGACGACCTCAACGGCGGTGGGGGCGACGACACGCTGAGCGGCGCCAAGGGCGGCGACGGGCTCTACGGCGGCCCGGGCGACGACAGGATGATCGGCGCCAAGGGCCCCGATCGGCTCTTCGCGGGCCCCGGCGACGACCTGCTCTCCGGCGGCAAGGGCCCGGACATCCTCAAAGGCGGCCCCGGCGACGACGCGCTGTTCGCCGGCAAGGCCAGCGACCGGGTCGTCGAGGGCGAAGGCGGCGACGACAAGCTGATCGGCGGCCGCGGCAACGACCGGCTGCGTGGCGGCCCGGGAGACGACAGGATCAGCGGCGGCCTCGGCGACGACACCCTCGACGGCAACGGCGGCACCGACCTGATCACCGGCGGCCATGGCCGCGACGACATCGACGGCGGCCCCGGAAACGGCGACATCATGCGCGGCGACATCGGCTTCGACACCCTCGAAGGCGGCCCCGGCGCTCGCGACATCGCCTCCTTCTCGACCGCCTCGACCGCGATCGAAGCCGACCTCGCCCAGGGCACCGCCCACGGCGACGGCCGCGACAAGATCGGCAGCGGCACCGAGGACCTGGTCGGCTCCGCCTATCCCGACGTCCTGCTCGGCGACTCGGGGCCCAACCGGATCGACGGCGGCGCCGGCTACGACGAGCTCGACGGCCGCGGCGGCGCCGACGAGCTGCTCGGCGGGCCCGACGGCGCCGAATGCAGCGGGGCGGCGCAGAGCGAAGGTTGCGGAGCGCCGGAATCGGTCAGCGCCGGCACGATCGTCGTCTACAGCCGCAGCCTCGACGGCGGCGCGACGCTCGTCGTCCGCGGCACCGACGTCGCCAACGACTTTCACGTGGCCCAGACGTCGGGGCGCTTCGTCGTCACCGACAGCCGGGCGCCGATCCCGGCCGCCAACCTGACCGGGTGCGACCCGATCGCCGGCGCCGCCAGCTGCCCCGGCGACGCGAGCTTCATCCTCGTCGACGCCGGCCCCGGCGACGACCGGGTGACGATCGAGGGCTCGGTCCCTCGCTCGATCGAAACCCGCATCGAAGGCGGGCCGGGGGCCGACGAACTGATCGGCGGCGCCGGCGACGACATCATCGAGGCCGGTGACGACTCCGACCCCGACCGCCTGGTCGGCGGCGCCGGCGACGACGCCCTGGTCGGCGCCCGGACCGACAACCACGTGCCCTACTCGAGCGGCAAGAGCACCCTGATCGGCGGCCAGGGGGCCGACGTGATGGTCGGCGGCGACCCCTGCGACGGCGATGTCTTCAAGGGCGGGCCGGGCAATGACGACGCCAACTTCTTCCGCTTCACCCCCGGCGTCCGCGCCCAGATCGGCGGCGCCGTCAGCCGCGACGGCGGCTCCTGCACCCCGGGCCGGATCGACGGCTCGGTCGAGGCGATCGAGGGCTCGCCCGGCCCCGACGTGCTGATCGGCAGCAGCCGGGGCGACTCGCTGTTCGGCAAAGGCGGTGACGACCGGCTCTTCGGGCGGGCGGGCAACGACCACCTCTCCGGCGGGCCGGGCAACGACCAGCTCGTCGGCGGGCCCGGCCGAGACAGCCTGCACCAGTAGCCACCGGCCTCCCCGGCGCCCGCACTACTGGGGTTGCGCGCCACCCCCGAACTTGCCACTCTGCCGGTGATGTCGAACTCCGATCCTCTCGGGCGGAGGGCCAGGGCCCTCTGCCTCGGGGCAGCTCTGCTGGTTGCCCTCTGCGCGATCCTGGCGCTGTGCGCGAGCTCGGCCCCGGCCGCCCCGAGCTGCTTCGGCAAAAAGGCGACGATCGTCTCCGGCAAGAAGGCGATCGTCGGCACCAAGGCGCCGGACGTGATCGTCGTGCTCGGCGGCGGCCGGCACTCCGTCCACGGGTTGGGCGGCAACGACCGGATCTGCGGCGGCCCGGGTGACGACCGCCTCTACGGCGAAAAGGGGTCCGACCGGATCGACGGCGGCGGCGGCAACGACATGATCCTCGGCGACCGCGGCGGCGACACGCTCAGGGGCGGCGCCGGGCAGCGACTACATCGACGGCCAGAAGGGCAGTGACACGATCGACGGCGGCCCGGGTGACGGCGACCGCCTCTTCGGCGACAAGGGCAACGACACGATGGACGGCGGCCCCGGCAACGGGGACGAACTCGACGGCGGCCTCGGCGACGAGAAGCTCGAGACCGGCGGCGAGGGCGACGGCGACATCGTGATCGGCAACCTCGGCAGCGACAACCTCAGCGGCGGCCCCGGCAACGGGGACGTGGTCCGCGGCGACGGCGGCAACGACATCATCGACGGCGGCGGCGGCAACCAGGACATCGCCTCCTTCGCGACCTCCCCCAAGCCGGGGGTCGTCGTCAACCTCGCCGCCGGGACGGCGACCGGGGACGGCCACGACACGCTCCGCAACGTCGACGACGTCGTCGGCTCGCCCTTCAACGACCAGATCAACGGCGACGACGGCGTCAACCGGATCGACGGCGGGCCGGGCAACGACGACATCGACGGCGGCGCCCCGGGCGGCGGCGGCGACCCGGACCAGGGCTTCGGAGGGCCGGGCGCCGACAGCTGCACCGGCTTCGGCGAAGTCAGCTCCTGCGGCGACCGCAACCCGCCCCAGCAGGAGACCGCGGTCGAGCTCAACCGCGGCCTCGACGGTGTCAGCCTCGTCGTCACCGGGCTCGGTGACGACAGCCAGATCAACGTCAACTACAACGGCTCCGCCTTCGTCGTCACCGACCCGACCGGGGTCGAGACCCGCGAAGGGTCCGGCTGCACGGCATCCGGCGCCCCGCTCTCGCCCGTCGTCCCCGGCAAGCCGAGCCGGACCGCGCCCAACGGCGGCCTCCCGTCCGGCGGCGAGCCGATCGGCCCGGACACCATGGCGACCTGCCCCTCCGGGATCGGGATCAGCTTCGTCCTCGTCGACGCCGGGGGCGGCAACGACACCGTCTCGGTGGGCGGCGGCATCCCCGCGTCGCTCTCGATGCGGATCTCGGGCGGCAACGGCGGCGACACGATCACCGGCGGGCCCGGCGACGACCTGCTCGAATCCGGCGACGAGTACTCCGGCACCTCCGGCGCCGACGTCCTCAACGGCGGCCCCGGCAACGACGGCCTCGTCGCCGACCCGGGCGGCGACCAGCTCAACGGGGGCGACGGCAACGACCTCCTGGTCTCCTCGGCGGCGCTCTGCCAGGGGCACCGCTTCGACGGAGGCGGCGGCCTCGACACGGTCTCCTACGCCCGCTCCAAGCCCTCCGGCACCCTGGTCATGGCGCTGGGCGGGACCGGGGGCACGAAGCGCGGCTGCGCCACGCCCGACTCGATCCTCGGCACCAACGAGAGCCTCGAGGGCTCCGAGGGCAACGACAAGATGATCGGCGACTCCGGCAACAACACGCTCTTCGGGCACGGCGGCCGCGACATCTTCCTCGGCAAGGGCGGCAGCGACTCGATCGAAGCGATCGACGGCCAGGCGGACAAGCGGATCGATTGCGGCCCCGGGCACGACCAGGGCGCGGCGATCGACTCCTCCGACCCGAAGCCGAAGAGCTGCTAGAAGCCCTCCGCGCCGAGTAGCGGCACGAACCTGCAGGGCCCGATCACCTCGCTCTCGAAGCGCCCGCCCCGGCGCCGGAAGACGGTCAGCAGGTCGGCGTCGCCGGCCGCGATCGGGGCGACCAGGCGGCCGCCCTCGGTGAGCTCCTCGAGCAGCGCCGCGGGCGCGGCGGGGGCGGCCGCGTGCACCGCGATCGCGTCGAACGGCGCCCGCTCGGGGAGGCCGCGGCTGCCATCGCCGACGAGCAGCTCGACGTTCCCGACCCCGAGCGAGGCGAGCGCCCGCGCCGCTCCCTGGGCGAGCTCGGGATGGAGCTCGACCCCGATCACCTCGGCCGCGAGCCGCGCCAGCACGCAGGCCGAGTAGCCGGAGCCGGAGCCCACCTCGAGGACGCGCTCGGGGCCCCGCAGGCGCAGGGCCTGGCAGATCGCCGCGACGATCCAGGGCTGGGAGATCGTCTGCGCCTCGCCGATCGGCAGGGCCGAGTCGGCGTAGGCGCGGCCGCGCAGCCGCTCGGGCACGAAAGCCTCGCGCGGGACGGTGCCCATCGCCGCCAGCACGCGCTCGTCGTCGATTCCCCGCCGGCGCAGCTGGCGCTCGACCATCCGGGCGCGCTGATCGGAAGGGTCGTCCACCCCGCCCTAGTAGATGTAGTTGCTCAGCTTCGGCGGGTCGAGCACGGTCACCCGGCCGCGGCCGGGCCGCACGACCCCGGCCCGCTCGAGGTCGGCGAGGAAGCGGCTGACGCTCTCCCGCGAGGTGCCGGCGAGCTGGGCCAGGTCGGCCTGGTTCATCCGGATCGTCACCTCGCCCCCGTCGCCGCCGCGCGGCGCCTCCTCGGCGACCAGCTGGCTGAGCACCCCGGCGACCCGGCTCGGGACCGTCTGGAAGGACTGCCGCGAGATGCGCTCGTTGGCGGTGCGCAGGCGCCGCACGAGCGCCGCGACGAGCTTCACGGTGATCTCCGGGTGGCGGCCGAGCAGCGCCCGCACCTCGCCCGCCGGCAGCGCCAGCAGCTCGCCGTCGAGGAGCGCTTCGACGCTCGCCGAGCGCACCTCGCCGTCGAGCATCGCGAGCTCGCCGAAGATGTCCCCCGGGCCGAGGGTCGCGAGGGTTATCGCGCGGCCGTCGGAGTGCTCGCGGGTGACCCGGAAGCTGCCGCTGCGGACGATGTAGCAGGCGTCTGACCGGTCGCCCTCGTGGAAGACCCGGGTCGAGGCCGGAAAGGTGCGCGGCACCGCGACCCGGGAGAACCGCTCCAGCTCACCCTGCTCGAGGTCGGAGAAGAGCGGCACGCTGCGCAGCAGGTCGACCGCGCTTCCGCTCTCCCCCGGCTCGTCCATGCACGGATTATCCCCACCGTGCGCCGCTCGTGGCGATGCGCGGTCGACCCAGGCGTGATCCGCGCCGCCGACGAGCCGGCCGTCGGCGGCGACGGGGCTCAGTTGGCGACGGCGGTGAGCTTCCGCGGGCCGCGGCTGAAACCGGCCTCGAGCAGCGCCCCTTCGTGGGGCGAGCCGACGACCGGCTCACCGTCGACCTTCTCGAGGGCGAGCTTCGGCAGGCGACCGGCGGACACCGCCTCGGTCAGCGCCCGCATCGCCGCCTCGAGCTCGGCGGCGTCGAGCTCGGCGAGGAGGAGGATCCCGCGCCCGCCGCGCTCGACGTAGACGATCGGGGCGCCGTCGCGGAGCAGGACGTGGGCGCCGGGGGCGCGGGACGGGCGGCGGCCGCCCTCGCGCTTGGGCCAGGGCAGGGAGGCGCCGTAGGGGTTGGCGGGGTCGGTCACCGCCAGGAGCCGGTGGGTCCCGTCCCCTTCCGGCAGCGAGCGCAGGCGCTCGACCGCGCCCGGCAGCGCGAACTGGGCGCCGCCGAGGCCCTCGACGAAGTAGCCGCGGCGGGCGGTGCCGAGCAGCTCGAGGTTGCCGAGCTCGGCGTAGAGGGTCGAGAAGCCGCCCGGGACGCCCTCGGCGAGGACGGTCTCGCGGGTGACGATCCCGTAGCGCTCGAGCATCAGCTCCGCCTGCGCCCGCAGCCGCGGGCCGGCGGCCGGGGCGTTCTCGAAGAGCGGCGCGACCAGCGACCAGCGGCCCTGGACGGCGGCGCCCGCGCCGCGGCGCCGGGCGAAGCGGCGGCCGCCCCGCTCCTGGCGGGGGACGGCTCGCAGGCGCGGCGCCCGCAGCGGCGAGAAAGCGTCGTTGGTCACCTCTCCCGACCAGGCCAGGTCCCAGAGCGCCTCGTGGAGCTCCTCGACCGGGTGGTCGAGGTCGGCGAGCAGGTCGAGCCAGAAGTCGGGGCCCGTGGCGAGCCGCTCGCGGATCGCGTCGTGGACCTCGCCCTCCGCCCGCTCGAGCTTCACGTTCGCGGGCGGCGGCCCCGCGAGGCGGACGTCCTCGCGGAAGTAGAGGGCGACGCGGCCGTCGTTGCGGCCGCGGGCCCCGGCCCCGATCCAGACCACCTCGCCGCTCGTGCAGAGCTCGTCGAGCCAGCTCGGCGAGTAGGCGCCGAGCCGCCGTGGCAGGACGTCCCCCTCCCAGACCTTCGGCGTCAGCGCCACCCCCTGGAGGGGGACCAGCGCCTCGCGCAGGCGATCGGGGCCGGCGCCCGAGGCGCGATGCGCGTCGACGTTCTGCCAGCTCGGCAGGAAGCGGGCGAAGCGGTCGCGCGAGGCCGGCTCGACCTCGCGGCGCAGGTGGGCGAGGCTGGCGCGGCGGACGCGGCGCAGGACTTCCGAGTCGCACCACTCGCGCTCGCTGCCGCCGGGCAGCAGCTCGCCGCGGACCAGCTCCCCGGCCCGCTCCAGCTCGCGCAGGGCGGGTGCCGGGTCGTTTCCGTAGCGGGCCGCCGGCCTGGCGGTGGGAAACGGCCCGTGGGTGCGCGCGTAGCGGCGCAGCAGGGTGAGCAGGGGCTCCTCGCCCGCCTCGAGGAAGCTCTCCGGCAGGCCCGGGGGCGGCGGCACGCCGAGCGCGTCCCGGTAAACGCCGGCGTCCTCGGCGGCGATGAAGCGCTCCTCGCCGCAGATGCGGATCGCGGCGACGCGGCGCTCGCCGACGAGCTTCTCCAGCATCGAGGCCGCCGAGTAACCCTCGGCGACCCGCTCCTGGCACTCCTCGGCGGTCAGGTCGCCGACGTTGCGCAGGACCTGCTGGAGCGCGTCGCGGTCGCCCGCCCGGCCCGCCTCCGTGCGGTGCTGGAGCTGAGCCTCGACCTCCTCCAGCGCCTCGGGGTCGATCAGCTCGCGCAGCTCCTCCTGGCCGAGCAGCTCGCGCAGCAGGTCGCGGTCGAGGGCCAGCGCCGCCGCTCGGCGCTCGGCGTTCGGCGTGTCCCCCTCGTACATGTAGGTGGCGACGTAGTCGAAGAGCAGCGAGGAGGCGAAGGGCGAGGCGGACGGGGTCTCGACCTCGACCATCGTCAGCCGTCGCGACTGCAGGTCGCGCAGCAGCTCGGCCAGCGAGGGCAGGTCGAGGACGTCGCGCAGGCACTCGCGGTAGGTCTCGAGGATTACCGGGAAGCGGGGATGGTCGCGGGCGACTTCGAGCAGGCTCTGCGACTTCAGCCGCTGCTGCCAGAGCGGTGTGCGCTTGCCCGGATAGGCGCGCGGGATCAGCAACGAGCGGGAGGCGTTCTCGCGGAAGCGGGCCCCGAACAGGGCTGAGCCGGCGAGCTCGGCGACGACCAGGTCCTCGAGCTCGTCGGGCTCGACCATGACCAGGTCGGCCGAGGGCGGGTCGTCGGCGTCGGGCAGGTGGATGACGATCCCGTCGTCGGACCAGATCGCGTCGGCCTCGAGGTCCAGCTCGCCCCTGATCTTCTGCCCGAGCGCCAGGCCCCAGGCGGCGTGCACCCGCCCACCGAAGGGGGAGAGGACGCAGAGGCGCCAGTCGCCGATCTCGTCGCGGAAGCGCTCGACGACGATCGTCTCGTCGGAGGGGACGACCCGGGTCGCCGCCTGTTGCTCGCGCAGGTA
This sequence comes from uncultured Solirubrobacterales bacterium, assembly GCA_963727615.1. Lineage (GTDB taxonomy): Bacteria > Actinomycetota > Thermoleophilia > Solirubrobacterales > 70-9 > VRUE01. The sequence continues at coordinate 65,628 of CAVSHD010000002.1, read as the reverse complement.
GGCGACGAGGTTCTCCGCCGCGAGGCGGTCGAGGTCGCACTCGGCGGCCAGCTCCTCGGGATCGCGTGAGACCGCCTCGCGGGCGAAGGCGCCGATCGCCCTGCCCAGCTCGGCCGGGCGGCCGATCCCGTCGCCCTTCCAGAAGGGGACGGCGCCGGGGGCGCCGGGGGCGGGCGTGACGATCACCCGGTCGCGGGTGATCTCCTCGATCCGCCAGGTCGTCGCCCCGAGCAGGAAGGTCTGCCCCGGGCGCGCCTCGTAGACCATCTCCTCGTCGAGCTCGCCGACGCGGCGGCCGTCGGGCAGGTGGACCCCGTAGAGGCCCCGGTCGGGAATCGTGCCGGCGTTGGTGACGACCAGCTGCCGCGCCCCTTTGCGGCCGTGCATGGTGCCCGCCGTGCGGTCCCAGACGATCCTCGGGCGCAGCTCGGCGAAGCGATCCGAGGGGTAGCGGCCGTCGAGCATGTCGAGGACGTTCTCGAGCTGCTCGCGGGAGAGCTCGCCGAAGGGCTCGGCGGCGGTGACCAGGCGCTCGACGTCGTCGATCCGCCACTCGTCGAGCGCCGCCATCGAGACCAGGTGCTGGGCGAGCACGTCGAGCGGGTTCTGGGGGATCACCGTCTCCTCGATCTCGCCGGCCCGCATGCGCTTTGCGACGACGGCGCACTCGAGCAGGTCGGCGCGGAACTTGGGGAAGATCCGGCCCCGCGAGACCTCGCCGAGCGAGTGGCCGGCGCGACCCACCCGTTGTAGGCCGCGGCTCACCGACTTCGGCGACTCGACCTGGATCACGAGGTCGACGGCCCCCATGTCGATCCCCAGCTCGAGCGACGAGGTCGCCACCAGGCAGGGCAGCTGCCCTGACTTCAACATCTCCTCGACCACCAACCGCTCCTCGTGGCTCAGCGACCCGTGATGGGCCCGAGCGATCTCGACCGGCTCCCCGTCGTCTGAGCGCGGCGCCTCTCCCGGACCCGCGGGCCGGGCGCCCCCGTGCTCAGTGGCCGGCAGCTCCTGCGCAGGCTCGTCGTCGGCCAGCTCGTTCAACCGCTTCGCGAGGCGCTCCGCGGCGCGGCGGGCGTTGACGAAGATGATCGTCGAGTTGTGTTCGCGGACGAGCTTCAGCAGCTCGGGGTAGATCGCCGGCCAGATCGAGCGCACATGGGCGAGCGGCTCGCCCTCGGCGGGCACGCCCTCGGAGTTGGGGAAGTTGGGCGCCCCCGGCTCCGCCATGTCCTCGACCGGGACGACGATCTTCAGGTCGAGCTCCTTGGTCCGCCCCGCGTCGACGATCTCGCAGTCCCGGTTCGGGCCGACGAGGAACCGGGCAATCCGCTCCAGCGGCCTTTGCGTCGCCGACAACCCGATCCTCTGGACGCCACTGCCCGCGGGAGAGGCGGCAGCGTGGACGAGATGGTCCAACCTCTCCAGCGTCAAGGCAAGATGGGAGCCCCGCTTGGACTGGGCGACGGCGTGGATCTCGTCGACGATCACCGCCTCGGTCGTGGCGAGGATCTCGCGCACGCTCGAGGAGAGCATCAGGTAGAGCGACTCGGGGGTGGTGATCAGGATCTCGGGCGGGTTCCTCTTCATCGCCCGGCGCTCGGACTGCGGCGTGTCCCCCGTCCTCAGCCCGACCGAGATCTCGGCCCCGATCCCCTTCAGCGGCGCCCGCAGGTTGCGCTCGATGTCATATGAGAGCGCCTTCAGCGGCGACACGTAAACCAACCGCACCCCGGGCCGACGAGCCGATTTCCCCTCCGTGTCAGAGGCTTTCGGCCCGTCGGCGGGTGTTGGGTGGCGGGAGAGGCGGTCGATGCCCCAGAGGAAGCTGGCGAGGGTCTTTCCGGAGCCGGTCGGGGCGCAGATCAGGGTGTGGGCGCCGCGGGAGATCGCCTCCCAGCCGCCGACCTGGGCCGGCGTCGGGCCGTCGAAGGAGGACTCGAACCAGCGCCGGACGGGCGCGCTGAATGGCGCCAGCGGGTCGGATTCCGGGGTCGATTTCGAACCGAGTGGCCAACCCACCGATCTTACGCCACCGCCGAAGCGGGCCGAGGCCCCATACCCGCACTTCTCGCGGAGTCGCGTTCGGGGGCCGGGGTCGTGAGGCGGGGTGACCCCCTCCGGGGGCGAGCGGCGAAATGCAATCTGCGGTCTTGCGAGACCAAAAAGATCAGCCCCCGCCGGCGAACTTCACATAGGCCTTCCAAGAAGGTCGCGGCACGAAGCCGGGGGCGAAGAGGCCCGAGCCGTCGCAGAAGTTGCAGGCGCCGGGGCGGTCGTCGACCGAGAACCAGAAGACCTGCTTGAGGTGCCACCTGCCCTGCTTCGCGCGGAGCATCCTGAATGCCCCCTTGAGCTGCGCCGCCTGGCCATGCGGGCCCTTCTCGAAGCCGTTGAACCCGTTGCTCCGGCTCGGCTTGCCGGCGCTCCAGCCGAGCTCGGTGATCCAGAGCCCGACTCCCGGGTCGTGCGCCTTCTTGAGCACGGCGCGCAGGTCTTCGATGTGGCCGGCGATTTCCTTGTACTCGTAGGTGTATGGGTGCAGCGCCACGCCGTCGAACTTCGACTTGACCCCCGGGGTCCTCTTGTAGAGCTGTTCGATGAAGTCGGTGGCGAAGTAGGCCTGCGGCGGCTTGCGCTTGTATTCGGCTTCCTTGGGCGCCGCGAAGAGCCCCGCGAGGATGACCTTCGCGCCCCGGTCGGCGCCTTTGATCACCGGCGTCGAGAGCTTGATCAGCTTCCCGTATTTGGCCGGGTTGGGCCGCGCCACGAAGTATTTGAAGTTGGGCTCGTTCCAGAGCTGCCAGACCGGATCGGGCGATAGGGAATCGCCGGGTTGGCCGCCCAGAAGCCGCCGCCGGGCCCGTAGCGATGGACGACCTCGCTGAGGAAGTTCTTCCACCCCGACTTCTGGGTGCCGTTCCTGACCGGCAGGTTGCGCGGCGCCTTGACGTGGGCCGCCCCGTTGACGACCACGGACTTCACCGCCCAGTTCGGCGCCCCTGTGAGGAAGGGCAGGACTTCGATGCCGGCGGTCGCCGCGCCGCCGACCAGCTCGTCGGTCCCGTTCCAGTTGAACTGCGCGCCCCGGTCGGCCTGCACCGCCCCCCATTCGATCGGGATGCGGACGCTGTCGACCCCGCCCGCTTCAGGCGCTGGAACTGTTCGACACTCGGGGTCGACTGCGGGGCGACGCCCCAGAAGTTGCCCGGAACCGCGCCGGCGCCGGCGGCCAAGGCGCCGGAGATCGCCGCCGCCGCGAGCAGTCGCGAGGCCGGTGCCGTACGCACGTCTCCGCCGTAGACGGCTGCTGCCGATCTGCGACACGGGCTAGCCGGCCTTCGTCGAGAGCGAAGGAGTTGCGGTGTCGCGCTGGCGACGCTGGCGGATCGTAACCACGGCGACGGAGATGCCGGCGAGGACGACGATCGCGATCAGGATCGGCACCAGCGGCGAGGAGCCGCCGCCGCCCGAGGAGGACGATGCGGTATTGGGGACCGGGGTGGCCGCCTGCACGCCGGCCTTCGCGGAGGGTCCGTTGCCCTTGTCTGGGCTACCCTTCCCGCTACCGCCGTCGCTGCTCGTCGTCGCACCTGCGCCTTCCGAACCAGAGGGGACTTCTTCCGTGTACGAGCCTTCAACCGATCCGGTCGAGTCGGCGCCCGCAGCGGCGCCCGCGGGCGCTTCGGCGCCGCCGCTGCCGCCCGACGAATCCGACGAGCTGCCTTCGGCGGTGGGCAGCCCGGGGTTGTACTCGACCCCGCTGCTCGAGTTGTCGGCCTGAGCCAGAACCGGAAAGCACGCGAATGCCAGCAGAGCAAGCACTGACGAGAGCAAGAGAGTTGAGCGGCCCGCAGCGCGGGGCCCCTGACCGATTCCGTTCATTCGCCGCAAGGTTAGAGCAAAGCGCGGCGCGGTTCGCGCCTGCGGCGCTGATCGTTGGGCTCGCCCTGAGCGGTGGGGGCTTCGATGTGAGCAGCCGTCACATAGCGGGCCTTGCCGCCTGGCTCGTGGTCGTTGCCCTGCTCGTACTCGGGGTCGGCTCGCGTGCCCGCCTCGGTTGGCCTCTGTACTCGGCCGCGGGGCTGTTCGGCTGCCTGGCTCTGCTGTCCGCAATTTCGTCCTTCTGGTCAGGCTCTGTCGAGCTGAGCGTGATCGAGGCCGACCGGATCCTGGTCTACCTCGCTTTCTTTCTTGCCGCTTTCCTTATCGCCCAAACAGACGAAAGGCGCCAACGTTTCGCCGAAGGCATCGCGATAGGCGTCGCGATAGTGGTACTTCTGGGCCTGGCCAGCCGTCTCCTGCCCCACGTCCTCGAGGTCGGCGAAGGGCTCGGCACCGGCCCCCGGCTCCGCTACCCGCTCGGCTACTGGAACGCGAACGGCGCCGTCTGCGCGATCGCCCTGACGATGCTGCTCTGGCTCAGCCGCGGCGCCCGCTGGACGCCGCTGCGCTGGATCTCGGTGGCGGTGATGCCGGCGGCGATGCTGACCCTCTACTTCACCTACTCGCGGGGGGCGTGCTCGCCCTGACGATCGGGGCGCTTTGCCTGCTCGCCCTCTCCCGGGACCGGCTCTGGATGCTGGGCACCCTGGCGATCGCCGCCCTGGGCGCGCTGCCGGCGCTGATCGCCGTCCCCGCCAACCGCAGCCTCGCCGAAAACGTCGACGCCCCGGCGTCGGTCGACCAGGGGCTCACCGTGCTCCTCATCCTGCTCGCCGGGACCGCCCTGACGATCGGCCTCTACGCGCTGATGCGGCGGCTCGAGAGCGGCGACGCGGCGGCGACGCGGCGCGCCCTGCGGCTCTCCCGCGACCCGCGACTGCTGCGCTCGGTGGCGATCGGGCTGGCGCTGCTCGCCGTGATCGCCGCGGCGCTCTTCGGCGGCCGTGCCTGGAACCAGTTCTCGAACTCGGACATCGCCTTCCCCAGGGACCCCGCCCAGCACTTCTCCGACCTCTCGAGCGCCGGCCGCCACGACTTCTGGCGGGTCGCGATCGATGCCTTCGAAGAAGAGCCGATCATCGGCCACGGCGCCGGCACCTACCGCTTCTCCTGGGATAAGCGCCGCTCGATCAGCCTCGACGTGATCGACGCCCACTCGCTCTACCTGGAGGCCTTCGCCGAGCTCGGGGCGATCGGCGGCCTGCTCGTCCTCGGCCTGGTCGGGACCCTGCTCTGGGCCGGGCTCTCGGCCTGGCGGGCGGCGACGGCGGCGCGGCGCGAGGCGCTGGCGGCGCTATTCGCCGCGGCCCTCGTCTTCGCGATCGGCGCCGGCTTCGACTGGTTCTGGGAAATCGCCGGGCTCGGCGCCGTCTTCTGCCTCGCCGCCGGGGCGCTGGTCGCGGCGCGCTGCGCGCAGCTCGGCCCGCGGGAGGCGCGAGCGGGTGAGCGCCGCTTCGGGTTGGCGATCGCCGGGCTGGCCCTGGCCTGGGTCTCGGCGATCGCGCTGATCGGCCCGCTGCTCGTCTCGCGGGAGATCACGGCCAGCCAGCGTGCGGTCGCCGCCGAAGACGTGATCGGCGCCGTCGACCACGCCGACACGGCCCGCTCGATCGAGCCCTGGGCGGCGTCCCCCTACCTCCAGCTCGGCCTGATCGCCGAGCGCCAGCGGGAATACGACCTGGCGATCGAAAGGCTGGGCCAGGCGATCGAGCGCGAAGACGCCAACTGGGCCCTCTACGCGCTGCGGTCGCGAGTCGAGGCATCTGCCGGCGACGAGGCGGCGGCCCGGGCCGACCTCGAAAAGGCCCGCGAACTGAACCCGTTGGCCCCCCAGCTGAGGGCGGGCGGCGAATGACCCAGAAGGCGAAGGAGACCGGCGGCACCCCCTCCGCGGCGGCCGGCGGCGGCGGCGGGCGGGCGGGCGAGCCGCGCGGGCGGGGTGCCGAGCGGCGCCAGATCGTCGCCAGCGCCGAGGGCTCGCGCCAGCGCGGCGCCCAGCTGCGCCGCCTGCTCGCCAGCGGCGACTGGCTGGCGATGGTCGGGGCGCTCTGCGTGGCGACGGCGGCGACCTCGAGCGCGACCGTCGCGACGCTCTTCTGGGCGATCCTCTTCAGCCCGGTCTGGGTGCTGGTCGTCAAGCTCCACGGCCTCTACGACCACGACCATCGGCGGATCCGGCACAGCACCCTCGACGAGCTCCCGGCCCTGGTCTCGGCCAGCGCCCTGGGGACGCTGGCTCTCGACGGGCTCCTCTCCCTCACCCCCGCCGGCTCGCTGACCTCGAGCACGTCGATCCTGGTCGGCGTCCTCGTCCTCGCCGGCAGCTTCCTGCTCCGCGCCGCGGTCCGCTTCTCCTGGCAGCGGCTGACCGACCTCGCCGTCGGCCTCGTGATCGGCCCGGCCGACGTCGCCGACCGGGTCGCGCGCCGAATCGCCACCCACCCCGAGGCGCGCCTGCGGCTCGCCGGCTACCTCTCTCCCGCCGCCGAGGCCGGGGCCGGCGGCGGCCTGCCGCGCCTCGGCTCGATCGAGGACATCGAGCGGGTCGCCCAGGAGCATCGCGTGGAAAGGGTGATCGTCACCGAGCAGGAGATGGGCGAGCCCGCCGCCGAGCGCCTGATCGAGGAGTGCAAGGCGGCCGGCCTCGGGCTCACCTTCCTGCCCCGCCACTACGGCCTGCTCGGGCCCGGGATCGAGCTCAACCGGCTCGCCGAGCTGCCCGTGCTCGACTTCCGCTTCTCGGACCCGCCGCGCTCGACGATCGCGATGAAGAGGACGATGGACGTCGTCCTCTCCGTCGTCCTCCTCGTCCTCCTCTCGCCCGTGCTGGCGGCGATCGCGCTGCTGATCCTGCTCGACACCGGCCGCCCGGTCCTCTTCCGCCAGCGCCGCGCCGGCAAGGAGGGGCGCCCGTTCACGATGCTCAAGTTCCGCACGATGGTCGCCGACGCCGAGGAGCGCCTCGGCGAGCTCGTCGACCTCGAGAAGCTCGAGCAGCCGGCATTCAAGATCCCCGACGACCCGCGGATCACACGCACCGGCCGGGCCCTGCGCCGCTCCAGCCTCGACGAGCTGCCGCAGCTCTTCAACGTGCTCGGCGGCTCGATGTCCCTGGTCGGCCCGCGGCCCGAGGAGGAGGCCGTCGTCGCCCTCTACGACGAGCGCCAGCGCCTGCGGCTCGGAGTGAAGCCGGGGGTGACCGGGCCGATGCAGGTCTACGGGCGCAGCGACCTCACCTTCGAGGAGCGGCTGGCGATGGAGCGCGACTACCTCGACAACCTCTCGATCGCCAGCGACATGGCGATCCTGATCCGCACCCCGGGCGCGATCGTGCGCGGCGAGGGCGCCTACTGAGCGCCGGCAGGGCGGCCGCTATCCTCGCCCAACGATGAGCAGCGAACGCCACAACGGGCTCGCCGAGAAGGCGCCCGAACCCGACCAGACCATCCTCGTCGCCGGCGGCGCCGGGTACATCGGCTGCGTGCTGATCCCGCGCCTGCTCGACCGCGGCTACAGGGTGCGGCTGCTCGACCGCCTCTACTTCGGCGAGGAGCCGCTCGCCGCCTTCCGCGACCGGATCGAGTTCGTGATGGCCGACGTGCGCGAGATACCCGACACCGCCCTCGACGGCGTCGACGGCGTGATCAACCTCTCCGGGCTCAGCAACGACCCGACCGCCGAGTTCAACCCCGACGCCAACTGGGAGATGAACGCGGTCGCCACCGAGACCCTGGGCCGCAAGTGCGTCGCCAGGGGAATCGAGCGCTACGTCTTCGCCTCCTCCTGCTCGCTCTACGACGGGCTGCCGCCCGGCATGCACGCCGAGGACGCGCCGATCGAGCCGCGAGCCGCCTACGCGACCTCGAAGCGCTACGGCGAGGAAAAGCTGATCGAGATGGTCGACGACGGCCTCTGCCCGGTGATGCTGCGCAACGGGACCGTCTACGGCTGGAGCCCGCGGATGCGCTTCGACCTCGTCGTCAACACCTTCGTCAAAGACGCGCTCCTCGCCGGCGCCCTCAACCTGCACGGGGGCGGCTGGATGTGGCGGCCGCTGGTCGACGTCCAGGACTGCGCCGACGCGATGATCGCCGCCTTCGAGGCGCCCGCCGAGAAGGTCCGCGGCGAGATCTTCAACGTCGTCCACTCGAACTACCAGATCCGCGAGCTGGCGATGATCGTCGCCGGCTCGGTGCAGCTGACCGGGCGCACGGTCGAGCTCACCGAGGCGCCGGCCCCGAAGCTCTCGCGCGACTACGAGTGCACCAACGCGAAGCTCTCCTCGACCCTGGGGATCGTCCCGCGGCGCTCGGTGCTCGAGTCGGTGACCGAGATGCTCGAGCAGCTCGACGGCACCGACCTGGCGCAGCTCACCGACCCGCATCACTACAACATCCGCTGGCTCGAACTGCTCTGCGAGGTGCGGCCGGCCCTGGACTCCTTCCCCGCGGTCCTGTGAGGGCGCTGATAACCGGCGGGGCGGGCCAGCTCGGCCACGACCTGACCGATCTGCTCGGCTCCGACTCCGCCTTTCCCTTCACCCACGCCGAGCTCGACATCGACGACGAGGCCTCGGTCGAGCGCGCCTTCGCCGCGGTCGAGCCCGACGTCGTCTTCAACTGCGCCGCCTTCCACAACGTCGACGAATGCGAGACGGCGGTCGAGGAGGCCTGGGCGATCAACGTGCGGGCCGTCCGCAACCTCGCCAAGCGTGGCGTGCCGCTGGTCCACATCTCGACCAACTACGTCTTCGACGGCAGCGCCGCGGAGCCCTACGGCGAGGAGGACCTCCCCTCCCCCCGCTCCTACTACGCGCTCTCGAAGCTGGCCGGCGAGTACGCCGCCCTCGCCTACAACGAGCGGCCCCTGGTCGTGCGCGGGGCCGGCCTCTACGGCACCCAGGGCAACGCCTCCAAGGGCGGCAACTTCGTGCAGCGGATCATCGCCGCGGCCGAGAAGAACGGCAAGCTGGCGGTCGTCGCCGACCAGCGCCTGCAGCCGACCTTCACGGTCGACCTCGCCAGGGCCCTGGTCGAGGCGGTCGAGGCCGAGGCGGAGGGCGTCCTGCACCTGACCGCAGCCGGCGAGTGCTCCTGGTTCGAGTACACGCGGACGATCATGGAGCTGGCCGGGATCGACGTCCCGATCGAGCCGACCGAGACGACCGTTCCCGAGGGCGGCGCCGACCGCCCCCTGAACGGGGTCCTGGCCCGGCCGCGGGCCGACTCCCTGGGGCTGACGCCGCTGCGCCACTGGCGCGAGGCGCTCGAGGACTACATGGCGCAGGCCGGGCTGGCCGGCGCCCCAAGCGACTGAGAAAGGCGGAGCACGTGCAGAGACTCGAGACCAAGCTGGACGGGCCGATCCTGGTCGAGCTCGTCAAACACGGCGACGAGCGGGGCTTCTTCGCCGAGACCTACCGGCAGGACAGGTTCGCCGAGATGGGGATCGCCGACGACTTCGTCCAGGACAACCACTCGCGCTCCGCTCAGAACGTGGTGCGGGGCATGCACTTCCAGCTCGGCGCCGGCGTCGCCAAGCTCGTCCGCTGCGGCCGCGGCGCGATCTTCGACGCGGTCGTCGACCTGCGCAAGGGCTCGCCGACCTACGGCCAGGCGGAGGGGTTCGAGCTGAGCGAGGACAACATGCGCGTCCTCTACTGCCCGGTCGGCTTCGGCCACGGCTTCTGCACGCTGAGCGAGACCGCGACGACGATCTACAAGCAGAGCGTCTACTTCGCGACCGGCCCGGAGACCGAGCTCAGCTACAAAGACCCGGCGATCGGGATCCCCTGGCCGATCCCGATCGAGGAGCTTCAGGCCTCCGACAAGGACGAGGCGGCGCCGACGCTGGCCGAGCTCGAGCCGAAGCTCGAGGGCCCGCAGTTCGAGTACTCGGCGTAGCTCTCGCGTCAGGAGGCGCGTTCGGCTTCGTCGGCGATGCGGGCGGCGATCGCCAGCGAGGAGGTCGCCGCCGGGGAGGGGGCGTTGCGGACGTGCAGGGCGCGCTCGGTCGCCGAGAAGACGAAGTCGTCGACGAGGCCGCCGTCGCGGGCCACCGCCTGGGCGCGCACCCCGGCGAAGGCGGGCTCGACGTCCGCCGGCTCGAGCCCGGGGACGTAGCGGGCGGCGGCGGCCACGAAGGCACGGCGCGAGGCCGCGTGGCGGATCTCCGTGAGGCCGGTGCGCCACCAGCGCCGGAACATCCGCCAGGAGCCGGGCCAGGCCAGCGTCCGGCCGAGGCCACGCGGTGCCGAGCAGCGCGGTCGGGCCGATCAGCACCTCGCCGCCGACGTGCTTGGTCAGGTGGACGCCGAGGAAGGGCAGCGACGGGTCGGGCACCGGGTAGATCAGCGAGCGGACCAGGTCGCGGCGCTCGGGCACGAGCCTCAGGTAGGCGCCGCGGAAGGGGACGATGCGCGGATCCGGGTCGGCGCCGGCGGCGACCGCGAGCCGGTCCGACCAGGCGCCCGCGCAGCAGACGGCCCGGCCCGCCTCGGTCTCCCCCCGCGAGTGGCGGATCCGCAGGCGGCGGCCGGCCGTCTCCATGCCGAGCACCTCGCAGCCGAGGACGACAGAGCCCCCGGCCTCGCGCAGGTCCTCGGCGAAGGCGGCGGCGACCGCGCCGAAGTCGACGATCCCCGTGTCGGGACTGTGCAGGCCCTCGATCCCGGCAGCGTGCGGCTCGATCTCGCGGATGCCTTCGGCGTCGACCCGGCGCAGGCCCCCGACGCCGTTGGCGCGCCCCCGCCGCTCGAGCTCCTCGAGCCCGGGCAGCTCCGAGCGGTCGGTGGCGACGATCAGCTTGCCGCAGCGCTCGAAGCCGATCCCGCGGCGCTCGCAGTACTCGTACATCCGCGCCGCACCCTCGACGCAGAGCCGCGCCTTCAGCGAGCCCGGCGCGTAGTAGATGCCGGCGTGGACGACGCCCGAGTTGTGCCCGGTCTGGTGGGTGCCGATGCGAGCCTCGCGCTCGAGCACGGTGACGGCCCGGCCCGGCTCGCGGCCGGCCAGCTCGCGGGCGACCGCGAGCCCGAGAATGCCGCCGCCCACCACCGCGATGTCGCAACTGTCGGGCACGAGTCGCCGGATACGCTACTTCGATGCCCGCGCTCGAGATCGTGATCGTCTCCTCGACGGGCGCGAGGGAGCTGCTTCGCGCCTGCCTGGAGAGCCTGCGCGAGAACCCCTACGGGGGCGGCGAGACGCTGATCCACGTCGTCGACAACGCCAGCGACGGACGGCACGCCGGAGATGGTCCGCGAGGAGTTCGGAGAGGTCGAGCTGCACGCGCTCGACTGGAACTCGGGCTTCTGCGTCGCCAACAACATCGCCCTGCGCCAGGTCACCGCTCCCTACGTGCTGGTCCTCAATCCCGACACCGAGATCTACCCCGGCTCGCTCGACCACATGATGGCCCTGATGGAGGGCGATCCCGCGATCGGGATGTCGAGCTGCCGGCTCGAGCAGCGCGACGGCACCCTCGACCACGCCTCGAAGCGCTCCTTCCCGACGCCGCTCGGCTCGCTCTCCCACTTCCTCGGCGTCGGCGACCGCCTCGGGCCGCGGCTCGCTCAGTACACGGCCCCCGAGCTGGGCGAGCGCGAGGTCGGCGAGGTCGACGCCGTCAACGGCGCCTACATGCTGATCCGCAGGGCGGCGATGGACGAGGTCGGCCTGCTCGACGAGGGCTACTGGCTCTACATGGACGACCTCGACTGGTGCTACCGCTTCAAGCAGCGGGGCTGGAAGGTCGTCTACGACGGGCGCGTCTCCAGCATGCACGTGAAGGGCGGCACGACCAAACGCAAGAGCCACCGCGGCTGGCGCCACAACCTCGCCTTCCACCGCTCGATGGGCCGCTTCTACCGCAAGTTCTACGCGGGCGGGAACCCGCTCGCCGACCTCGCGATCTACCTCGCGATCTTCGCCAAACTCGCGGTCTCCGCCACCCGCTCCGCGATCGCCCGCCGCAGCCTCGCCTAGCCCAGCGCGCGGCCGTACTGCTTCTCGTAGTACTCGCGGTACTCGCCGGAGCGGATCGGGGCCCACCACTCCTCGTTGTCGCGGTACCAGGCGACCGTGCGCTCGAGGCCCTCGTCGAAGTGGACCCGGGCCTCCCAGCCGAGCTCGGAGCGGATCTTCTCCGAGCCGAGCGAGTAGCGGCGGTCGTGCCCGGGGCGGTCGGTGACGTACTCGATCAGCGACTCGTCGGCGCCGGTCAGCTCGATCACCCTCTTGACCACCTCGATGTTCTCGCACTCGTCCGGGCCGCCGACGTTGTAGGCCTCGCCGGGCGCGGCCGTCGATCAGCACGGCGTGGATGCCGCGGCAGAAGTCCTCGACGTAGAGCCAGTTGCGGACCTGGCGCCCGTCTCCATAGACGGGCAGCGAGTCCCCATGCAGGGCGTTGAGGACCATCAGGGGGATCAGCTTCTCCGGATACTGGCGCGGGCCGTAGTTGTTGGAGCCGCGGCAGATCACCGCCTCGGTCCCGTAGGTGTGGGCGTGGGCGGAGACGAGCAGGTCGCCGGCCGCCTTCGTCGCCGAGTAGGGCGAGGACGGGTCGAGCGGCGAGGTCTCGGTGAAGGAGCCCGACTCGATCGAGCCGTAGACCTCGTCGGTGGAGACCTGGAGGTAGCGGGAGAGGCCGAGCTCACGGGCGGCGTCGAGCAGCGTCCCGGTGCCGATCAGGTGGGTGCGGGCGAAGGCGTCCTGATCGTCGATCGAGCGGTCGACGTGGGACTCGGCGGCGAAGTTGACGACCGCGTCGCAGCCCTCCATCGCCTCGCGCACGATCGCCGGGTCCTCGATCGCTCCGACGACGAGCTCGACGTCGTCCGGCAGGTTCTCGCGGCGGCCGGCGTAGGTGAGCTTGTCGAGGACCCGCACCTCGTGCTCCTCCTTCGCGATCCGCACGTATGTCGAGCCGATGAATCCGGCGGCTCCCGTCACAAGCAGCTTCATGCAGCCTCCTTCTCGCTCTCGCGCTGGGCGAGGTATCCGGCGAGCCCGTCCTGCCAGGACGGCAGCTCGATCGCGTGCTCGCGCTGGCTCTCCAGTGCCGAGTACGGCGGGCGGGAGCCGGGCGGCCGAGCATCTCTGTCGTCGCCGAGAGCACCTTGCACTCGACCCTGGCCTGCTCGAAGATCTCACGGGCGAGCTCGTACCGGGAGCAGGAGCCGGCCGCCGCCATGTGGTGGATGCCGTGCTCGAGCCCCTCGATCAGGCGCACGATCCCGTAGGCGAGGTGCCAGGTGTAGGTCGGCGAGCCGACCTGGTCGTGGACGACGAGGACCTCGTTCTGGCTCGCCGCCAGGCGCAGCATCGTCTCGACGAAGTTGCCGCCGCCGATCCCGAAGAGCCAGGACGAGCGGACGATGAAGTGCCGCGGGTTGGCAGCTGCCGTCGCCTCCTCGCCGGCGAGCTTGGTGCGGCCGTAGGCGGAGAGCGGGGCCGGCTGGTCGCCCTCGACGTAGGGCGCCCGCTTGGCGCCGTCGAAGACGTGGTCGCAGGAGACGTAGACGATGCTGGCGCCGACGCCCGCGGCGGCGGCGGCCAGCATGCCGGCGCCGCTGCCGTTGACGGCCATCGCCGCCCCCTCGGCCTCCTCGGCGCCGTCGACGTCGGTCCAGGCGGCGCAGTTGATGACGACGTCGGGGCGCTGGGCCTCGAGCTTCGCCTCGACCGCCGCCTCGTCGGCGACGTCGAGCTCGTTGTGGCCGAAGCCGATCACGTCGTGGCCGGCGTTGCCGGCGGCGAGCATCACGTCGCGGCCGAGCATCCCGGCGGCCCCTGTGACCAGCAGCTTCATCAGATCAGTTTGATCTCGGAGTTGTCGCCGACCAGGAGCCGGAAGGTCTTCGGCATCCCGTCGCTGCGCGTCAGCTTCACGTTGCGACCGAGGAGGCTCGCCTCCATCCGGGTGCCGAGGTCCTCGACGATGGAGCCCGAGAGCACGATCGAGTGCTCGACCTCCGAGCGGCAGATCCGCACGTCGTCGCCGATCGAGGTGTAGGGGCCGACGAAGGAGCCCTCGATCGTCGCGCCGGCGCCGATCACCGCGGGGCCGCGGACCACCGAGCCGCGCACCGTCGCGCCGGGGCCGATCACGACCCGGCCCTCGACCCGCGAGGACTCGTCGACCTCGCCCTCGACCTGCGACTCGATCTCCTCGAGCACGAGCCGGTTGGCCTCGAGCATGTCGGCGAGCTGGCCGGTGTCCTTCCACCAGCCGGTGACGACCTCCGACTGGACCCGGTGGCCGTCGTCGATCAGGCCCTGGATCGCCTCGGTGATCTCGAGCTCGCCGCGCCAGGAGGGCTCCAGCGCCCTGGAAGCCTCGAAGATCGCCGGGCCGAAGAGGTAGACGCCGACCAGGGCCAGGTCAGAGGGCGGCTCCTTCGGCTTCTCGATCAGGCGCACGATGCCGCCCTCGCCGTCGAGCTCGGCGACCCCGTAATGCTCGGGGTCCTCGACCTGGGTGAGCAGGATCAACGCGTCCGGCTCGTCCTCGCGGAAGGTCGTGACGAGGCCGCGCAGGCCGTCGCGGAGAAGGTTGTCGCCCAGGTACATGACGAAGGGCGAGTCGCCGATGAACTCCTCGGCGGTGAGCACCGCGTGGGCGAGGCCGGCGGGCTCGTCCTGGAGGATGTAGGTGATCTTCGCCCCGAAGGCCGAGCCGTCGCCGGCGGTCTCGCGGATCTCCTCGCCCGTCTCGGGGGCGATGATGATCCCGATCTCGGTCACTCCCGCGGCGACCAGCGCCTCGATCCCGTAGAAGAGCACGGGTTTGTTGGCCACCGGCACCAGCTGCTTGGCCGAGGTATGGGTTATCGGGCGCAGCCGCGTGCCGGCCCCGCCCGAGAGGATCAGTCCCTTCAGATCATTCACCGGGTCGCAAGGCTACCCGGGTCCGATCAATGCCGCCTGCGCGACGGCCGGACGCGGCCGAGGGCCCGGAGGGGCCGCGTCAGGCGCCAGCTGCGTGAGCCAAGCAGTTGCCCCAGGAGCCGCTCGGACTCCCCGGCGCCCTGCCGGCGGGCTGCCTGGCCGTCCCAGGCCAGGGCCAGGAAGGAGAGCTCGACGTCCACTCGGTGGACGATCTCGCCCTCCGCGACATGTCCGGTCGCGAAGCTGAGATAGGCGTGATCCGCGGTCCCGCCGAGCACTCGGTCGGAGACGCGGGCGACATTGATGAGATCAACCCATGGAGCCCTCTCCGGCTGGTCGAGGCGCACGGAAAGCTCCTCCGTGCCGTCTTTGACGTAGAGGCGCAGGAGCAGGCGATCGACCCGCATCAGCACTGGACGGGCGCCGAGGCGAATCTGCACGCGCTCGATATGGGCTCCGGTCAGGGTGGCGCTCACGTAGCTGAGCCCATACCGGTTCCGCGTCGGCTCGACCTCGACCCGGGAGTCGGGGTCGATCGCCACCCCGGCGGCGGCCTCGATCACCATCGCGCCGGTCTCCACCGGAGAGGCGCAGGCCTCGCGGCTGACCAGGCCGACGGCGTGGGCCGCTGCCAGGTCTGCGATGTGCGGGTCGTGCAGCCGCGCAACGGCGTTCGGCCAGTAGCTGTCCGCCATCGTCGTCTCCGCAACCTGATCCGGAGACAGGTGACGCATCCTCTCCGGCAAGGACCCGCCCGCAAGCGACTCGGTCTGCTCCCAGCCCATCCCGTCGTCGTGCTGCCAGGAGCCAAAGCCGATCGCCTCCTCGGTGGTGGGATCGGCGCAGGCGCGCGCGAGGATCGGCGCCAGCTGGTCCGGGCTCGCGCCTAGCGAGCGCACCTTCTCGGGTGCGGCAGTGCGATAGCGGAGGTAACAGCGCTGAAAGCCACGTATCCCGTCGCGGACCGCCGCCGCCTCGGCGAGCTGCCGGCGCGGCATCACAAGCTCGCCGAGAATCGGCTCGAGGCCCTCGTCGAGGCCGACCTGGGTGCCGTGCGGCGCCATACAGGCCTGCTCGATCACCTCCGGCGATCGCACGACGGCATCGGATATCACGCCCGGGTGGCCGATGCTGGCGAGGAACCCGGCGGCCCGGCCCCCACCGGCCACCGTCTCGACCGCCCCCGAGTGGGTCAGGAGGTAGAGGCCGTCGACCCGCGCGTCGGCCCCAGCCTGCTCGAGGATCCGTGCCAGCCGCCGCTGGATCGAGGCCGCCCAGCCGAGGTCGACTACAACCATCGGCCCCTCCGCGCCGGCCCGATGCCGCTCGACCAGCCGCACCACCCGGTCTCGCATCGTCCGTGCGTGAGCCTGCACCCGCAGCCGAGTCGCCTCGTCGTCGCAGATGGCGTCGAGGGTGTGCTCGAGGCGATCCCCCTGGAGAAGAGGGACATCGAGATGCCCGGCGCAGGCGGGGACATCGACGGGGTCGACGTTGAGCATCCGCAGAAACTGACCGGTCGTCACCCCTTGACGACGACGGGCGAGCTGCGCCAGCTCCTCTCGCGAGCACTCGCCGATCGAGGCGAC
Source organism: uncultured Solirubrobacterales bacterium (assembly GCA_963727615.1). Lineage (GTDB taxonomy): Bacteria > Actinomycetota > Thermoleophilia > Solirubrobacterales > 70-9 > VRUE01. Next base: position 49,199 of record CAVSHD010000002.1, on the reverse strand, counting down.
GCCGGTCACCTGCCGGTTGAGGAAGAGCTTCGTCGTCTCCACCCCACTGCCCGTGGCGTGGGCCGCACTGTCAATCAGCTCCCCGAGGAACTCGCCCTCCCGCATCAGGCAGTGCAGACGGTCCACGTCGAGTCGCTCGGCCTCCGCCACCGCCCAGTCCGCGAAACCAGCAAGCGGCGGGCCGAGGACCTGCGCGCCGTAGAGCCACATGGCCCTGAGGCCCTCGGGACAGCCCAGGACGTCGCGGCCGAGGCCGACCTTGGAGCGAAGCTGAACGAGCGAGCCGTCGAGCCCGGCGACGTCGGCTCGCGCCGCATCGATCGCATCCCTCGGCGCCAATGCCCTGACTCGCCCGTAGGCGCTCTCTCTCCGCAGCATGCCCGTCAGCCGATCGCAGCGCCGGGGCAGGTGAGTGGCGGAGATTCCTCGAGCCTCGGCAGGCCGGACGTCCGCGTCGGCGTTGTCGCCGACGTGAGCGACCAACCTCGGGTCGTGGCCGATCGCAGCCAGCACCCTGTCGAAGAGCGCCGACGCCTTGTTCGTACGCCACTCGCTTGATGTGAAGACGCGCTCGAAACGGACGTCGGTCGGCAGCGACCGAGCCAGCAGGGTGTCGAGCTGCTCGGCCGTGAAGTACGTGTCGGAGACCGCGTATACGGGCGTCCCTGCCTCGTTCGCGACTCGCAGCAGCTCGACCACATCGAGGTCCGGGACGAGGATCGAAGCCTCGACCTCGAGCTCGAGCCCGATCGCCTCCTCCCGCGAGAGTGATGCGTGACACCAACCCGGGATGCATTCCCAGATCTCCTGCAACCGAGCCTCGGGCGAGCCCGTCCGGGCCATCAGCCGCTCCCGGGCCAGCCCCTCACCGCGCTCGCGAATCGCCCCGAAGGCGCGGGGGTCGAGGCTCGGATCGAGCGCCTCGCGATCGGCCAAAGCCTGGCCGAGGACGACGAACGCATCAGTCGGCTCGGGAACGGTTCGCCATACGACCGTGTCGAAGATGTCCGTCGTCAGGGCCTCGATCGAACCCGACCGCAGCGCTTGCTCGATCTCGTCGAGTGCGGGATACCCCGGCCTCTGCTGTCGTGACTGCCTGAACAAAGCGGCCCGAAGATATAGAAGTTCACATAGTGCGGTGTGACAGTGAGTTTCCCCGTTAAGACACTAAACCAAACAGTGTTATTCAAGTGGTGGGTGCTCGCTGCCGTCGCGACGGGCGAGCTGGTGCTGAAGCTCGAGAACCCGCGAGTAGAGAGCGATCCGATTCAGCTCCAGGCGGGTCAGGAACCGTGAGCGGTCGAGCGGTCGCAGCAGGCTCGCCACCGCCGGCGCCCAGGGCGCGTCGAGGGGATAGACGACCGCGAGGCCGAAGATGATCGGGATCAGAGCGCACCCCAGGCCGGGCCGAGCCGCGAGCACGTCCTCGAGCGCTGTCCTGACCCCGTTGCCCTCTCCACCAGCACTACGGGCGACGGCAAATCTGCCGGCGCCGACGAAGCCCTCCTCCGTCAACTCCTCCCGCCCCACCGTCGGCCCACGGCTCCAACAGTGGGGGTGGGCGACGGTCCCGCCGAGAGCCTCGGGGTCGTAGTAGAGGTCGCGCCGACCGCAGGGCCAGAGCACGTCGTGCACGAGGATCATCGAGCTCCTGCCTCCGTCCTCGCGGGCGAGGATCGCCTCGAGCTCGGCCCGCACGGTGGCGTAGTTGTGATCGCCATCGAGAATCCAGAACTGGGCCGACGGCAACGCCGGGATGCACCCGGGAGACCGCTTGAGCACGAGCGTCAGCCGCCTCTCCGCCGCAGCGAGCTCTCGGAGCTCCTCGCCCGGGCTCGGATCGACGCAGACAACCTCTCGCACCCCTGCTCTCAGGTACATCTTCGAAGCTCGTCCAGACTCTCCGCCGATCTCCACAACGCGTTCCGGGGCGACCTCTGCGAGCAGCGAGGAGATCAATGGCTCCAGCTCCTTGAGCGAGTGAAGGAGGAGCGGCGTCTCGGCGGCGAGCATCGATTGGCCGTGGGGCTCGTCCCTGCTGTCGAGAAATTCGGGCGCGCTCATCGGGCGATCGTATTGCCGACAACAGTACGGTTTCACACAGGTTGGTGACAGTTACTTTTTTCGCGATCAGGGCTTCGCTATCGTGCCTCTCGCCTTGAGTGGATCCCCAACCGTTGCGGTCGTCATTCCGAACTGGAATTCGATCGAGCACCTGAAGCGCTGCCTGGAGTCGCTCGACGACGGTGCCGACGATGTCGGCATCGAGCTGCTCGTGGTCGACAACGGCTCCGAGGACGGCTCGGCCGAGCACCTCCGGGACACGGGCATTCCCCACATCGCCCTGCCGCGTAACTCGGGCTTTGCGGCGGCGGTGAATCTCGGGGTGAATCGAACGCGATCCGCTGCCGTGCTCGTCCTCAACGCTGACACGACCCTCGAGCCGGGCTGCGTGCCGTCCCTCCTCGACGCCCTCGAAACGGAGCCGGCGCTGGGCGGGGTGCAGCCCCTGATATTGCAACTCGAGGAGGAACCCGAGGGGGGCCGTCCTCGGGTTTACAGCGCCGGCGAGTCGCTGACCCGTGACGGACGCGGCTTCGAGGAGGGCGCGGGGGCGCCGCGCGGCCCCGCGCACGGGGTCCGGCGTGAGCCGTTCGGTGTCTGCGGAGCGGCCTGCATGTTGCGCCGCGAGATGTTCGCCGAGCTGGGCGGCTACGACGAGCGCTACGTCTCCTTCTGCGAGGACGTCGACCTCAACGTCCGGGCCAGAATTGCCGGCTGGAGCTTCGCGGTCGTCCCCGAGGCGATCGTCTGGCACGTCGGCAACGCCGCCTGGCAGGCCGGCTTCGCCAACCCCGGAGCAGAGAATGCGCGACTCGTCGCTCGCAATCGGCTCGCCACCCAGATCAAGTTCATGCCGCCGACTGCGATTCCGCGGATCGCCGCGGTCGAGGCCGGCGCGCTCGCAAGAAGCGTGGCCCAGCGACGTTTCGGAGCCACGACGCGGGGAAAGCTGGAAGCACTCGGATGGCTGCCGGAGCTGCGACGCGAGCGGCGGCGGCTCGCGCAGGACGGAGACCTCAGCTCTGCCCGCGTCTGGCTCGGCGCAGCGCCAAAGCCTCTTTGAGGCTGAGCTCGCTGAGGCCGGCGGAGGAGGCGGTCCTTCGTGGAAGGCCGCGGGCGTCTCGCCAGCCCCGCAAGCGTCCCCGGAGGCCCGCGACGGTTCGATCTCCAAGTGCCTGGCCGGCGCAGATCGCTCCCTCGGCCGCGAGCACCCTGAGCGCGGCGCCGGGCCTGCCCATGACGCCGTAGCGGCGCAGCATGTAGCCGCGGGACCAGCCGGTGAATCCGTACTTCCGGCCGCTGGCGGCGCCGAGTGTCTGGGAGTAGGCATGAACCGCGACCGCCTCCCCCGCGAGCTCGCAGCTCGTGCCGGCGGCGCGCAGTCGCAGGGCGAGGTCCAGGTCCTCGTAGTAGAGGAAGATCCGCTCGTCGAAGCCCCCGACGGCATCGAACGCGGCACGTGAGTAGAGCGCTGCGCCCCCGGTCGGCCCCAGCGGCGCGGCTGCGCACGCCGCCGACCCCCGCGGCTCCCCGTGCAGGTAGTCGAAGCCCATCAGGGTCCGATCGGCGATCACCCCGGCGGAATCGATCAGCCCGGGGTCGCGCTCCTGGACCAGGATCCCGGCGACCATCTCGGCCCGTCCGGCCCGCTCCAGCATCGCCTCGACCAGCTGCGGCTCGCAGACGACGTCGTTGTTGAGAAGGATCACGGGATCGCCTTCGGTAGCGGCGACGGCGCGATTCAAGGCGGGGCCGAAGCCGAGGTTCTCCCCGAGCTCGATCAGCTCGACCTCGGGGAAGTCGGTGCGCAGGAGCTCCGCGGAATCGTCGGTGGAACCGTTGTCGACGACGACCACCGAGGCGGGCCGGGTCTGGCCGCGGAGACTCTCGAGCAGAGGCGCGAGCCGGAGGCTGCCGTTGAGGTTCGGGATGTAGACCGTGGGCCGGGGAGTCATCGGTCAGCCTCTGGAATTTCCAGTCCACCGAACGGGTAGCCTCCACGAGCGATGAGCATTCTCGGTGACAAGGCAAAGCAGAATACGGCCGGGCCGATCGATCCGGCGCCGGTCTTCCTCGACGCCAGGAGTGAGTTCGCAGCGCGTTTCCTGGCCGGCGAAGGCCTCGAGATCGGGGCGCTGCACCAACCGCTGGCCACTCCCGCAAACGCCAGGGCCCGTTACGTCGACCGCCTCTCGGTCGACGACCTGCGCGCCGAGTACCCCGAGCTGGCGGGCTGGAACCTGACCGAGGTCGACGTGATCGACAACGGCGAGCTGCTCGAGACCGTGCCCGACGAGTCGCAGGACTTCATCATCGCCAACCACTTCCTCGAGCATTGCGAGGACCCGATCCGCACGATCGGAACCCACCTTGGGAAACTGAGGCCCGGCGGCGTCCTCTTCTACGCCGTGCCCGACAAGAGATACACGTTCGACTACTTCCGGGAGTTGACGCCCCTGGACCACATGATCGCCGACTTCGACGAGGGCCCAGAGCGCTCACGCGCGGAACACTACGAGCAGTGGAGCGGCCGGCTCGTCGTCGAGGAGGGCCGGTCCGAGGAGGAGGCGATGGCGCATGCCCGCGACCTCGAAGCCGCCAAGTACTCGATCCACTTCCACGTCTGGACGCAGGCGGAGTTCCTGAAGCTGATCATCCACTGCCGCGAGCGTTACGAAGACGCCTTCGACATCGAAGCCGCCGCCCGCCAGGGGATCGAGTTCGTCGTCGTCCTCCGCAAGCAGGGGCCGCCGCCGGCCACGGCAACCCCGGTCCCGCCACCGGCCAGCTTCGCGACGCGGGTCAAACGCAGGCTGCGGGCGAAGATAGGCCGGTAAAGCCCGGGCTCAGGCCGGTACGGCCGACCTCAATCGCCTCCAGAGGACCATCGCGGCGATCGCCGCCGAGGCAGCGAGCAACCCCGCCGGGGAACTGTGTAGCGACCGGAGTAGTTGACGGAGTAGGTCGGAATCACGATCATCGCCACGCTGCCGACCCCGAGCAGCATCAGCGCGATCCGCTCGCGCCGCCGCCCTAGAAAGAGGCCGAGCAGGGTGAGGATCGTGGCAATCGTCAGCGCCGTGGCGCCGAAGCGGAAGACTCGCTGGTAGTCGTGGAGGTGCTGGAGCAGACGGTCGCGGCGCTCGATCGTGAACGGGTCAAAGAATTCTTCCATCCCCTTCTTCGTCCGCCCGTCAGCCTTTGCATTCCAAGTCCCGCCCCAGTCGAGCTGACCGTCGAGGTCGATGCCGTTGCCGAATTTGTATTCGTAGTCGTTGGGGAAGAAATAGGCCTTAACGTCCGGCCAGACGACCTTCAAATAGGTGCGCGGGTCCGCCAGGATCGCTCGCCGCGCCCATGCGCCGAGTTCGGCGTCGTGGCCTCCTTCGACGATCGTGATGTTGCCGTAGAGGCGGGTGGCCGGCGAGCCCGGGTAGAAGAGGTACCAGTCCATGCCCAGGCGTTCCTGCGGGGGCTTGCTCTCGCAGAGCGCCTCGGTCCCCGCAGGCGGTTCGAAGTGGGTGCAGTCGGCCATTGTGGCGGCGCGCGCGTAGAGGTGCCAGCCGGGGGTCGGGCGATCTCGAAACGATCGTGAGAGATGTCGTTCGCGGTCCCGTAGGCCAGCAGGCCGGCGACGACCAGGCCGGAGAAGGCGGCAACCGGCCGCCAGCGGGCGAGCCAGGGCCGGGGGGCGGCGAGCAGGAGCGCCAGGCCGATGAGCGGCAGCATCAGCAGGCCGGCCGAGCGGGTGATGCCCATCGCCAGGCCGAGGCCGGCGGCGGCGAGCGGCCATGGATACCAGCGCTCGGGCGACTCCAGCGCCCTCGCCGTCGCGTAGATCGTCGCGGTCAGCAACAAAGTGAAGAGCGTCTCCGACATGATCGTGCGCTCGAGGAAGACCTGGTCGGCGCCGAGCAGGATCACCGCGGCGCCAAGGAGGCCCGGCCAGGGCGAGCCGCAGAGACGCCGGACCCCCGCGAAGAGGATCAGCGCCGAGGCGATGCCCATCAGGCTCTGGAGGACGCTGAACAGGCCGACGTCGCGTGTGAAGAAGCCGATCGCCGCCAGTGTCAGCGAGTAGCCGGCGGGGTGCTGGGGGTCGTCAAAGGGTCGAACGAGTGCGTGGGTGGCATAGGGCCAAGAATCGCCGAGGTTGTTCGCGATCGGCCACCAGGCGAGGGCCGCGACCACTCGCAGCGCGACCCCCGCGAGGACCAGCGCAACGAGGATCGCGAGCGCGACACGATCCGCCGTCCAGCGCCTTGGAGGCCCCTCCGGGGCTGCTTTGGCGAGCTCCCCGGTCATCCCTCTCCCCCGTCGGGGATGGGCATCGGGGAGTCGCCCGGAGGCGGGGCTGCCCTCAATCGCCTCCAGAGGACCATCGCGGCGATCGCCGCCGAGGCGGCGAGCAGCCCCGCCGGGGAACGGTGTAGCGCCCCACGTAGTTCGCGGAAAAGGTGGGTGGAAGGATCATCGCCAGGCCCCCGATGCCGAGCAGCATCAGCGCGATCCGCTCGCGCCGCCGCCCTAGAAAGAGGCCGAGCAGGGTGAGGATCGTGGCGATCGTCAGCGCCGTGGCGCCGAAGCGGAAGACTCGCTGGTAGTCGTGGAGGTGCTGGAGCAGACGGTCGCGGCGCTCGATCGTGAACGGGTCAAAGAATTCTTCCATCCCCTTCTTCGTCCGCCCGTCAGCCTTTGCATTCCAAGTCTCGCCCCAGTCGAGCTGACCGTCGAGGTCGATGCCGTTGCCGAATTTGTACCGGTACTGATCGGGGAAGAAGTACGCCTTGAGGTCGGGCCAGACCGCTTCCAGATAGGCCCGGGGCTCAGCCAGGATCGCCCGCCGCGCCCATGCCCCGAGCTGTGCGTCGCCGCCCCCTTCGGCGACGCTGATGTTGCCGAACAGCCGGGTGGCCGGCGAGCGCGGATAGTAGAGGTACCAGTTGAGCCCGAGGCGTTCCTCACGGCCCGTCGTCTCGCACAGCGCCGTGGTTCCCTCGGGTGGCTCGAACTGGGAGCAGTCGGCAAAGGTGGCGGCGCGCGAGTAAAGATGCCATCCGGGCGTCGGAGCGAACTCGAAACGGTCGTGGGAGAGGTCGTTGGCGGTGGCAAAGGCGAACATGCCGACGACGACCGGGACGGCGAATGCGGCGGCCGGCCGCCAGCGCGCGAGCCAGGGCCGGGGAGCGACGAGAACGAGCGCCAGCGCAATCAGCGGCAGCAAGAACACGCCCGCCGGGCGGGTGATGGCCATCGCCAGCCCGAGAGAAGCTGCGACAAGTGGCCATGGATACCAGCGCTCGGGCGACTCCAGCGCCCGAGCGGTCGCGTAGATCGTCGCGGTCAGCAACAAAGTGAAGAGCGTCTCCGACATGATCGTGCGCTCGAGGAAGACCTGGTCGGCGCCGAGCAGGATCACCGCGGCGCCAAGGAGGCCCGGCCAGGGCGAGCCGCAGAGACGCCGGACCCCCGCGAAGAGGATCAGCGCCGAGGCGATGCCCATCAGGCTCTGGAGGACGCTGAACAGGCCGACGTCGCGTGTGAAGAAGCCGATCGCCGCCAGTGTCAGCGAGTAGCCGGCGGGGTGCTGGGGGTCGTCAAAGGGTCGAACGAGTGCGTGGGTGGCATAGGGCCAGGAATCGCCGAGGTTGTTCGCGATCGGCCACCAGGCGAGGGCCGCGACCACTCGCAGCGCGACCCCCGCGAGGACCAGCGCAACGAGGATCGCGAGCGCGACGCGATCCGCCGTCCAGCGTCTTGGGGCCGCTACCGGAATTGCCAGCGGTAACTCGTCGTGGACACCCCTGCGGCAGCCCGAGCTGATAATCGAGAAGGTCCGGGTCAGGATCGGCGCCAGGCTATCGATATCGCTGGGAATCTGGATGTGATCCGGAGGCCCGGTGGCGCCCTCAGGCCCGGCGGCGGGGCGGAATGCAGCCGATAACCTGGCTGGAAGAATGACCGAGACCGAGTCCCAGCTACCGCCCGGCCAGGGCGCCCCCGCCGACCCGCCGCCGACCCGGTTCACCTCGAGACACGCTCTCGCCGCCGGCTATATCGACGGAGAGGGCCTCGAGATCGGCGCCCTGCACTCGCCGACGCCGCTCCGCCCGGATGTGCGCAGCCGCTTCGTCGACCGTTTTCAGGTCGACGACCTGCGCCGCGAATACCCCGAGCTGGCCGAGCTCGACCTCGTCGACATCGACATCGTCGACGATGGCGAGACGCTTGGAACTATCGCCGACGAGTCCCAGGACTTCATCATCGCCAACCACTTCCTCGAGCACTGCGAGGACCCGATCGGGACGATCGGCAACCACCTTCGAAAACTGCGCCCCGGCGGCGTTCTCTTCTACGCGGTTCCCGACAAGAGGTACACGTTCGACTTCCGGCGCCCACTCACCCCTCTTCAGCACATGATCGATGACCATGAGCAGGGGCCCATGAGGTCGCGGCGCGAACACTACGACGAGGCCGTGAGGCTGACACCGGATGTGCCGGCCGAGCAGAGCCTCGCGGAGTTCGAGCGTTGGGCCGCCGGCCAGGCCCGCGAGCTCGAAGCGGAAGCGTCGTCGATCCACCTGCACGTCTGGACACAGGCCGAGTTCCTGGAGCTCATAGTCCACTGCCGGACCCGCTACGAGAACGCCTTTGACATCGACGCCGCGGTCAAGATCGCCGGTGAGTTCGTCGTCGTCCTGCGCAAGCAGGACGACTGAGGGTCGGGCGCCGGCTCAGCGCCGGCCGCGGAGACGGGCGCTGGCGGCCCGCATCGGGGCGGTCACGCGCCAGGAGATGGAGCCCTCCATCTCCTCGGCGAGGCTCCGGTAGTCGATCTCGCCATCTCCGTCTTCGGTCGAGGGCCAGATCAGCTCCGAGAGAGGCTTCATCCGCGGTCGCCGCCCTTCGTGAGCAGGCCCGAATGAGTCGCTCTCGTCGACGATGATCAGTGCCAGCCCGCCCCAGCACTCGCCCTCCATCGGCGGCTCAGCGGGAACGTACCCGCCGACGAAGTCGAGGTCCACGAAGGCCACCTTCTCGATCTCCGAGTAGGGAACCTCCTCCAAGCCGCGGCGCACCTCCTGGTTGAGGCTGTCGTGGGCGAGGATCACTGTGTTGGCGACGGCATCGGAGCCGAGCAGGTCGGTCGACGTCCGAGCGAGCCCCCTCGGCGCTGTGATCCCCGTCGACGAGGACGAAGTCCACCTCTTCTCCCGCCTCGGCGAGCCGCTCGAGCTCAAGCGGCAGGAGCATGTGGCTGTCGCCGGTGCGCAGCTCAACGTTGTCGAGCTGCTTCGCGGACGAATCTTCCGGCTCGACCAGGTCAAAGGAGATGACTCGCTCGCGAGTGCGCCGCGATCGCGCTCGAGGCTGCCCCCCTCAGCGGTGCCGATCTCGATCGAGAGACCCGGCCTCATCTGGGCCAGCACACCCTCGATCGCAGCTCGCTCGCCGAAGGACATCTGCCACGGGTTGGCCGAGAAAGAGGGTGAGCTCGAGCAGTGGCGGCCGGGGCTCCGCCGTTCGTTGGGACTGGTCCTGAGCCTCTCGATCGCGTCATTGGCCATACCTTAGAATGCGGAGACCGTGACTGGTTCGACCGGCGACGCCTTGTCCCAGGCCCCCACGGGAGAGCGTTTCGAGCCGCGCTCCATGCACGGCCACACCATAGAGGCCGAGCATCTCGCCCGATACGCCTGGGCCGCGCAGTTCGCCACCGGCCGCCGGATTCTCGACGCCGCCTGTGGAACCGCCTACGGCACGGCGATGCTCGCTGCGGCCGGTGCATCCGAGGTAGTCGGCGTCGACATCGACGAGCGGATCATCGAGACCGCCCGCTCCACGGCCGCTCCATCGACGAGCTTCGAGGTCACCGACCTGCGCAAGCTGCCCTACGGCGATGCCGAGTTCGACCTCGTCGTCTGCTTCGAGGCGATCGAGCACGTTGCCGACCCAGGTCTCGTCCTCGACCAGCTCGCCCGTGTCCTCCGCTCCGACGGGCTGCTGCTCGTCTCGACCCCGAACCGCAATGTCTACACCCCCGGCAACCCGTTCCATCTGCGGGAACTTACGCCCAACGAACTGGAAGAGGAACTCTCGAAGCGCTTCCGCTCCGTGGCGCTGCGCCGCCAGCACACCTGGGTGTCTTCGGGGATATTCGACGACGAAGCGTTCGAGGTGGGCGACAACGAGGTCATCGACGGCGTTGAGGTGCGCAAGGCCTGCGCCAACGAAGCGGGCAAGGAGACGTACACGCTCGGCCTCGCCAGCGACGGCGAGCTACCGGTTGGGAGAGGCTTACTCGGCCTCACCTCCGATGTCGACATCCGGGACTGGAGCGCGAAACTCGCGACCGCCGGCTTGGCGGTGCCGACGGCTTCCAACGGCGACGGGACTCGGGGGGCTGAGATTGAGCTGCTCCGCAATGAGCTCGACGAGCTTCGCCGGCAACTCGTTCGCGGGGAAGCGGACCTCGCCCAAGTCCCTGAGATGGAAGAGCAGCTCGCCTCCGCCCGCGAGGCTCTGGCGAAGTACGAAGACCTGGTCGTCCAGCACGAAGCGGTCATCGGCTCCAGGACCTGGCGGCTGGCCAGGCCCCTGCGGCGATTGGCCGCGAGGCTGCGCGGTCGCCCCCGGTGAGTCCGCCCGAGCTGGTCTTCGCCCAAGCGGAGGGCCAGAACGCCTTCTTCACTGAGCTCGCCGAGGCCTTGATCTCAGAGGTCGAAAAGCTCGGTGCCCGTGGGCGCGTCGCGATGGGAGGGTTCCCCGATGCGGGCCGGGGCTCGGTCACGGTGCTGTTGCCCCCACACGAGTGGGCCGCCGTGAGCCGGGTCCGGCCCACGCAAGCGATGCTGAGTCGCTGCATCACGATCTCGGCCGAGCAGCCCTCGAGCGAGTTCTTTCCTTGGAACGTCGAACTGGCCCGCCACGCCGGCGCGGTCCTCGACATCAACCGTAGGGCCGTGCGCTCATACGCCGAGCACGGCATCCCAGCCGAGCACCTGCAGCTCGGCTACAGCGAAGCCTGGGACCGGCGCAAGAAGCCGACCGAGCGGGATATCGACGTGCTTTTCGTGGGGCGCTCGACGCGGAAGAGGGAGAGGGCGTTGGCCCAATACGCGAACGTCCTCGAACGGTTCAATTGTCACTTTCTGCTCTCCGACAACAGCGTCCCCAATAACTGCGGAGGGGTCAATTTCGCAATTGGGGAGGAGAAGCTCGAGCTGCTCGGCAGAGCCAAGGTTCTGCTCAACATCCACGGCGAGGACGAGCCCTACTTCGAGTGGCTCCGGATGGCGGAGGCGATGTCGTGCGGCTGCGCCGTGGTCACCGAGCACTCGACCGACCTCGAGCCGCTCAGGTCCGGCGTCGACCTCGTCACCGGGCGCTGGGAGGCACTCGGGCTGCTGGCGGCATGGCTGGTCGAAGACGGGGCGGCGAGGAGCAGGATCGTGGCCCAGGCAGACGCCCGCATGCACGAGCAAGCGGCGCTCGCCTCGGGAGCTGCCACCCTTCTGGCCGCCGCCGAGCGCGTCGATGCCCTCCCGGTCAATCCGCGAGCAGCAACCGACATCATGGTCGTGAACACGAGAATCGCCCTGGGCACGGCCCCACCCCAACCACCGCCCACCGAGGAGGCGACTCATCGAGAGAACGGTGAGCAGCAGATGCTTCGGGCGCTGAAGCGACAACATCAGGAAACGCTCTCGTTCCGCCGCCAGCTCGCCGCCGAGGCCCTTGCCCGTTCGCGACCCGAGCGCCCCAGGGCAGAGACCGTGCATATTTCAGAGACGACCGCCTGGAATGACGATGGCGCGCCCTCGGTCTCAGTGATCGTCCCCCTCTACAACGACGAGGATGTCGTCTGCGAGGCGCTCGAATCGGTACGCCGGTCGACCGTCTCCTCCTGGGAGGTCATCGTCGTCGACGACGCCTCCAGCGACGGCGGCCCCGAGGCAGTCCGTGCCTGGATGGAGCGCCACGACTCTGTTCGAGGTGCCATGTTCAGGCATGAGGTCAACCGCGGGCTGGCCGCGGCGCGGAACACCGGTGCGGCTCGTGCCCGCGGCGGCGCCTTCCTGATGCTCGACTCGGACAACCTGCTGCGGCCGTTCGGCCTCGCCCGACTGATCGTCGCCCTCTCGAAAGACCCCGGTGCGGCGTTCTCCTATGGAATCCTCGATCGCTTCAACGGGGAGGGACCGGTCGACCTGATCAGCCACTACGGCTGGGAGCCAACCCGCCTGCGTGGTGGCAACTACATAGACGCACTTGCACTGATCCGCCGGGGGCCCTTCATGAAGCTGGGGGCTACTCCGAAGACTCGCGCCTGCTGCTCGGCTACGAGGACTACGATCTCTGGGCGCGGCTCGCCGAGGCGGGCGACTGGGCTGCCTTCGTGCGCAGCTTCGTCGGCAGCTACAGGGTCGGGCACAGCTCGATGCTCTCGGTGACGAACATCTCAAAACTCGACGCCGTCGCAGCGATCGCCGAGCACGCGCCGAATCTGATGCACGGCGTGCGACTGCCGGCCTGACTTGAGCGCAGGAGCGATCCCCCTAGCGGCGTTGCGTCCCGATCTCGACCGCGGATGGCCGTGGGGGTTGCATTGGCGCTCCGACGGCGGGCCGGCGCGAGCCCGGGTCGAACAGCCCGTCGGCGGCGAGATCTCGTTCGTTCTCGGCCCCGAGGACGGTTTGGTCAGGCTCGACGGGCGGGTGGCAATCGCGCCCCCCGGAACCGGACGCACCAAGATCCGCGTCGGCGTTCAGGCGATCGGGGCAGGCGGCGAGTCGGCGAAGCTCTGGGCGGGCACCCTCCGCCGCCGCGGAAGCCGCCGCACTCCGCAGGACAGGCGTCTGGAGGCGGTCTTCAGAGCCCCCCGCGGAGCGAGGCTGGCTCTGACGGCGTCCGGGCCCGGGTCGGAGAGGGTCATCTGGGACGAGCTCGCCGTTCACCTCGATGGCAAGGGCCCGACCAAACCCCTCGAGCCGCGCCGGGCCGACCCCCGGCCGCAGGGAGAGGCGGACGGGAACCGGGCGGACGGGCCCCGCTTCTCGGTCCTGACGCCCGTCCACGATCCTCCGCCGGCGGTGCTCGAGCAAACCATCGCTTCGGTGCTCGGGCAGAGCTACGCCGATTGGGAGCTCTGCCTCTTCGACGACGGGTCGACCGATCCGAGCGTGATCGAGTTGCTTCGCCGCGCCACCGCCGACCCCCGGGTTCGGCTCGACAGAAGCGAGAGGGCCGGCGGCATCGCCGCGGCGACCAACGCGGCGCTGAGGATGGCCGGCGGCCAGTACGTCGCCCTGCTCGACCACGACGACCTGCTCCTTCCCGACGCCCTGGAGCAGGTCGACGGCGCTCTGCGCGAGCGGCCCGAGACCGACATGGTCTACTCGGACGAGGAGGTGTTCGAGGAGAACGGCGAGCCGGCCCATTCCTTCACCAAGCCGGACTGGTCACCCGACCTGCTGCGCTCACAGATGTACACCTGCCACCTCGGGGTCTACAGACGCTCTCTCGCCGAGGAGGTCGGGGGGTTTCGGTCCGAGCTCGACGGCTCACAGGACTTCGACTTCGTCCTGCGCCTCTCGGAGCGCACGGACAGGGTGCTGCACATCCCGCGCATCCTCTACCGATGGCGTGCGCATCCCGGCTCGACCGCCGGCAACTCCGGCTCCAAGCCCGGTGCATACCCGGCGGGCCGACTGGCGATCGCCCAGCACCTCGAGCGCACCGGCGTCGAGGCGGATGTCAACTTCGGGCCCTGGGACGGGATCTATCGCAGTCGTGCATCGTCCGCGAGGGGACTCGAGATAGCGGTCGGCCTTGCCGGCGGGAGCGAGGACCCCGACCCGCCGTTGGCCGAGTCGATCGAAGCGGAAGCGGCGCGTGACGGCAACTCGGCTCGGCTGGTCATCCGAGAGACGGTCGCGGAGGCGGGCGATGCCTGCGCCGGGGCCGACGTGATCGTGATCTGCGCCGGCCGGGTCGAGCCGCTGACCCGATTCTGGCTTCGCCGCCTCACCGGCTTCGCCCTGCTCCCGGGAGTCGCGGCGGTTGGCGCGACGACCCTCGCGCCTGACGGGAGGGTCGAACAGGGCGGCATGGCGATCGACCACGGGCTCCCGGTGCCGCTGATGTTCGGCACCGCGGCCGGCGACCCGGGCCCGCTGGGCATCGGCGTGCTCCCCTTCAACGCCGCTGCCGTCAGCGGCGTGGTCGCATTCGGCGGTGAGGCATTTCGAGGGCTCGGCGGGCTGGACCCCGAGCTCGGGAGCCTTGCGGTGCCCGACCATTGCCTGCGTGGCCTCGCCTCCGGCATGCGCGTCGTCGCCACTCCCGACGTCCTCCTCCGCCGCCGGTCAGGTCCCGGATTCGTAAACGAGCTGAGCGCGCTGGCGGAGTTCCAGCGGCGTTGGTCGGAGAGCTTCCCGAGCGATCCCTACTTCGACCTGGCCAGCCGCTGGCCCGGCGTGGCGATCAGCTGACGGAGAGCGGCTTGCCGACGATCGCCCGCGCGGCCCCCGTCAGCGCCGCGGCCGCGCGGCCGAGCGGCAGGGCATCGCGCAGGAAGCCGATGGCCCGGTCCCTCACCTTCAGGAGTCGCTCGGGGTCCTCGGCGAGGGCCTCGGCCAGCGTCTCGAGCCGATCCGGATCCCCGACGAAGAGGTGACGACCCGCTACCAGCGGAGCCATCCCCCGCGATCGTTCATGGAGGACGACCGACCCACGGTGGATTGGGCGCAGGGCTCCGGGCCAGTCGAAGTACCCATGGCCCGGGCGCACGACCGTCACCCCAGGCCCGGCGTCGGCATCGAAGCTGTCCCAGGACTCGACGTAGCCGAGGGGAAGGTGCCGGGCCTGGAGGTCGAGGTCCTGGAGGTCGACGACCGCCGCGGGGTTGACGTGGAACACCGCACCCGCCGCTCGCGCCAGGCGCACGGAATCTACGAAGCCCTCGGACGGCGGCGGCGCCAGCAGGACGACGATCGAACGCGACAGGTCAGGGAGTGGGCGGGTTCCGTCCTCGTCGGAGCCGACGACGATTACGTGCGCTCGATCGGCGGCCTCCTCGAGGGCCTCATCGCACAACACGCCTACCGCGTCCCCCCGGCTCACCTCGTCGGCCAACGCCCTGGCGAGGTCGCCGGAAGCACCCGTGGCACCCAGAAAGGCCAGCTCCGGCATCAGCCCATGATAAGCGGCGCCGCAACGTTTAGGCTGCGGCCGGTGAAGTCCGACGACGATTCCCTTGCTTCGAGACTGGTCGACTGCGAACAGCGCCTGGCCGCGCTGCCGGACGTAGAGCACCACCTTGCCAGGGCGCTCGACGAGAGCGCCCGCCTGCGCAGGGAACTCGAGGACGCAAGGGCGGAAATGGAGGCGCTGACCCGCTCCGCGAGCTGGCGCGTCACCGCGCCGTTACGACGGCTGGGTAGAAGCGTCAGAATGCGGAAACCTTGAGCGACACGGCCGTCAGCCTCGACCCCGCCGAAGGGAGCCCGGGGCCCAAGGAGGGTGATCCGCTCGCGATTCAGGTCGAAGATCTGCACAAGTCGTTCCAGATCCCAACTCATCGCGTCGACTCATTGAAAGAGCGGGTGGTCCGTCCGTTCGCGGCCCGGGACTTCCGTGAGCTGCACGCGCTCGACGGAATCTCCTTCGAGATCCGCCGCGGGAGTTCTTCGGCATCGTCGGCCGCAACGGCTCCGGCAAGAGCACGCTGCTGAAGCTGCTCGCGAGCATCTACCGCGCCGACGCGGGGACGATCCGGATGGCCGGCCGCCTCGCCCCGTTCATCGAGCTCGGCGTCGGTTTCAACCCCGAGTTGACGGCCCGCGAGAACGTCGTCCTGAACGGGGTGATGATGGGCCTGACCCCGCAGGAGACGAGGAGCCGCCTCGACGCGGTGATCGAGTTCGCCGAACTGCGAGGAATTCGTCGACCTCAAGCTGAAGAACTACTCGTCGGGAATGCTGGTCCGGCTCGCCTTCTCGCTGATGCTCGAGGTCGACGCCGACATCCTCCTCATCGACGAGGTGCTCGCGGTTGGCGACGCCGCATTTCAGCAGAAGTGCGCCGACGCCTTCCACGACATGAAGGCGGCGGGGAAGACGATCGTCCTCGTCACCCACGAGATGGCCGACCGTCCAGCAGTACTGCCACCGGGCGATGCTGATCTACGACGGGCGGATCGACCACATCGGCGACCCCGGGGAGGCCGGGCGAGAGCTACCTGCGGCTGAACTTCGAGCAGCAGGCGGCGAATCGATGAGGCCGAGTCCGACGGCGAGGCGCGACGAGGTCCGCCTCGTCGAGGCCTGGATCGAGGACGCGGAGGGCGAGCGAATCGAGAACGTCGAGCATGGCGAGCCGATCCGGATCCACGCGGGCTCGAGACGGCCATGACATGCCGGCGCCTCGGTTCGGCTTCGTGTCGTCAACGCCGACGGCGTGGGCATCTTCGGGTTCAGGACCCCCGCCGCCGACGGACCCGCCGGCCCGGGCTCTCGGCGGGCGAGCGGGTCAAGATCGTCGCGGACCGTGGAGAACCTGCTCGGCCCGGGTCGCTACTTCGTGCACTGCGGGGTGAACCGAGCCAGCAGCGCCGGGGTCGTGCTGCTACGAGTCCTGAAGCGCGCTCGACTTCGTCGTCTTCGGCGGCGAGCCCCGACCACGGGCTCGTCTCTCGCTGCCGGTCGAGGTCGAGGCGCATCGGTCCAGGAGCGAGTCGATGAGCGAGACGGCGGCGCCAGCCGAGCTTCGCGAGGTTCACGGGCCGTCCGCCCTGGGCGGTGGAAGCGAGGCGCTTCTTCGACCTGCTGTGGCTGATCTCGGTCACGGAGTTCAAGCAGATCTACTTCGGCACGGCGCTGGGATACCTGTGGTCGCTGATCCGACCGCTGATGCTCTTCGGGGTCCTGCTGTTCGTCTTCACGCAGATCTTCCGAATCGGCAGCGCAGGTCCACAACTACCCCGAGATGCTGCTGCTGGGGATCGTCATGTACACGTTCTTCCAGGAGTCCACGACCAACTCCGTCTCCTCGGTCGTCGGCCAGGAGGGGATCGTCCGCAAGACCCAGTTCCCCCGGTTGGTGATCCCGTTGTCCACCGTCCTGACCAGCGCTCTTCAACCTCGGCCTCAACCTGATCGTGGTCTTGGTCTTCGTCTCCGCCTTCGGGCTGAGGCCGATGTGGACCTGGCTCCTGTTCCCGTTCGCGCTGATGCGCTCTTCGTGTTCACCGCCGGCTCAGCATGGCGCTCTCGGCGCTCTACGTTCGCTTCAGCGATGTCGCGATCATCTGGGTCGTCGTCGCCCAGGTCCTCTTCTACGGGACCCCGATTCTCTATCCGGTCGACGTTCAAGTCCGCGCATCGACACCGCTGATGGTCAACCCGCTGTCGGTGATCTTCATGCAGATCCGGCTCTGGATCATCGCCGACCCCACGGCGCCGAACGCCGTCGAAGCCGCGGGTGGCTGGCTCGGGCTGCTGCCGGCGGCGACGATCTTCGTCGGCCGCCTGCGTATTCGGCGCCTGGTTCTTCAATCGGGAAGCCCCTCGCATCGCCCAGGACCTCTAGCCCCCCGAGTACACTCGCGGACTGTGACCGGCGAGTCGAAAGCGACCGAGACCACCCTCAACGGGGGTGGATCGCGCAAGCACCGAGCTGCGGGAGGAGCTTGACAGGGAAAGGCAGGAGGTCCGACGCCTGCGCGGACTGCTGATCGATCAGCAGGTAGAGCTGGGGGAAGCGCGTGGCCGCGTGACCGAGCTCGAGTCGAGCGCGATGCGGTTCGCCTACTTCGCCGCCCGCCTGCAGCGGGCCGTGTACCGGGTCCTGCACGGGCTGCGCCGTGGCCTCGGCATGCTGCGGAGATGAGGACGGTGGCCGGGCCCCGCTTCTCGATCGTCACGCCGGTCTACGAAACGCCGGCGGACGTCCTTGCCGCGATGCTGGACTCCGTGCGGGCCCAGGGCTTCGCGGACTGGGAGCTCTGCGTGGTCGACGACGCCTCCTCACAAGGCCATATAGACGAGGCCCTGCGTGTGGCGGAGCGCGACGATTCGCGGGTTCGGTATCGTGCGCCGATCGGAGAACGGCGGCATCGTCGCCGCCTCGAACGACGCCCTGGGCATGGCCCGCGGGGAGTTCGTCGCCCTCCTCGACCACGACGACATGCTCCATCCAGACGCCCTGGCCTCGTCGACGAGGCGATCTCCGCAAGCCCGAGGCCGACTACGTCTACTCCGACGAGGACAAGATCGACCGGGCCGGCCGTCACTCGGGCCCGTTCTTCAAGCCGGACTGGTCTCCCGAGCGCCTCCGGACCCAGATGTACACGTGCCACCTCAGCGTCCTGCGCCGCTCGATGGTCGAGGAGGTCGGAGGCTTCGACCCCGACTATCGAAGGGTCACAGGACTGGGACCTGGTGCTGAGGGTGACCGAGAGAGCGCGCTCGGTGGTCCACGTTCCGAGGGTCCTCTACCACTGGCGCATGCTCGACACGTCCGCCGCCGGCGGTGGCGAGGCGGTCAAGCCCTGGGCCTTCGAGGCGGGCAAGCGCGCTGTGCAGGCCCATTGCGAGCCGCATCGGACTCCAGGCGCGGGTCGAGCGCGACGCGCGACGATCCGGGCGTCTACCACCTCGAGCCCGACGCTCCAGCGCGAGCCGACCGTCAGCATCGTCATTCCCACCAACGGACAGTCGCGCGAAGTCCGCTTCGAGCAGGTCATCCTCGTCGTCCACTGCGTGCGAAGCATCGTCGAGAGATCCACCTACGAGAACTACGAGATCGTCGTCGTCTACGACGACTCGACCGCCCGCCGTGCTCGATCGATCTACGGGAGATCGCCGGTGACCGGCTGCGGACGGTCCGCTTCGAGGGGCCTTTCCACTTCTCGGCGAAGGTCAACCTCGGGGCCCTCTCACAGCGAGGGGGACCATCTGCTCCTGCTGAACGACGACATGGAGGTCGCCACCCCCGACTGGATCGAGCGGATGGTCATGTACTCCTCTCACGCCGAGATCGGCGCCGTCGGCGCCCGCTTGCTCTACGAAGACGGCCGCCTGCAGCACACCGGTGTCTTCTTCCCACACGGCCTCCCCGGCCACCTCTACAGGGGCTACGCGGGCGACTTCCGCGGTTACTCGAACAACGTGGTCATCGCCCAGAACTTCCTCAGCGTCACCGGCGCCTGCCTGATGACGCCCCGCGAAGCTGTTCGAGCAGGTCGACGGGTGTCCGTCGACTTCCCCTCAACTACAACGACGTCGACTACTGCCTGAAGATGGGCGCGGCAGGCCTCCGGGTCGTCTACGACCCGGATACGGTCCTCTACCACTTCGAGTCCTCCAGCCGCTCCTCGGAAGTCGAGGAATGGGAGAAGGAGCTGCTCGTCAGGCGCTGGGGGTCGCTCGCCGAGCTCGACCCGTTCCTCAACCCGAACCTGAACCACGGATCGCCACGATCTGGGGAGCCCTCAACTGGGCCCGTCGCAGGCCGCGACTTCCCCTGCGCACGAGCTGACGTGGCCACCCAGGCCGGCGAGCGGCGTCGCTGGGGCC
This sequence comes from uncultured Solirubrobacterales bacterium, assembly GCA_963727615.1. Taxonomy (GTDB): domain Bacteria; phylum Actinomycetota; class Thermoleophilia; order Solirubrobacterales; family 70-9; genus VRUE01. The sequence goes on along the minus strand of CAVSHD010000002.1, from coordinate 29,556 downwards.
TCTCGTCGCGGTCGTCGCGCTGGCGCTCGCGGGGTTGAACCTCTGGTGGGTCGCGACGCAACCGGCGCGGCTATCCGTTCGACATCGACGAGGCCGGCTACACGACCTTCGCCCTGCTCGAGCACTTCGGCTGGCGGGACGGGGGGCTCGGCGGCTGGTGGGACGCGGTCCTCAACCAGGCGCCGCACGCGCCGCTGCTGCCGGCCCTGACCTCGATCGTGCTCGCGGTCAGGGGCGGGGTGCTGGAGGGGTTCGCGGTGCTCGGCGGCTTCCTGGTCCTGCTCGCGCTCGCCCTCTACGGGATCGGCGAGCGGCTCGCCGGCCCGCGGCTGGGGGCGTTGGCGGCGCTGGTCGCGGCGACCTCGACGGGGGCCGTCCACTTCTCCCGCGAGTACATCTTCGCCCTCCCCGCCGCCGCGATGCTCGCCTGCGCCGTCTACCTGCTGATCCGCAGCGACGGGCTGCGCCTGCGGCGCTGGGCCGTCGCCTGCGGGGCCGCCCTGGGGCTGATGCTGCTGGCCCGCTCGATGACGATCGCCTTCGTTCCCGGGTGCTCGCCGCCGGGGCCGTCTGCCTGCTCGCCCGCCGCGCCGACGACCTCCGCGCGCCGGCTCGTCAACCTCGGCCTCCTGGTCGCGACCGGCGCCGCCGTCGCCGCCACCTGGTACGCGCCCAACATGACGACGGTCGTCGACTACCTGACGGGCTACGGATATGGCGACAAGAGCAGGGCATACGGCGACGCCGGCACGCTCGTCTCCTGGGGACGGCTGCGCTCCCCCTTCGTCCACATGAGCGGCGAAGACCTGCTGCTGCCGCTCGCCGCGATCCTCGTCGCCGGCCTCGCTCGCGGTCGCGGTGGCGGTCGTGCGCCGGGTCCGGCGCGCCGACGATCGACGGGCAATCGCTCGACCGCCTGGCCGCCACCGACGCGCTCTCCGTGGCCATCGTCGCCGTCGCCGGCTACGCGGCGCTGGCCAGCACCCGCAACGGCGGCTTCGGCTTCACGCTGCCGATCTCGGTCCTGCTGCCGACCCTGGCGGTCCTCGCCCTGCGGACTCCACCCGCGGGCGACCGCACCGGCCCTCGCCGGGCCCGCGGCGATAGTCCGCATTCACCCTGGTCTCCAACCTCGCCGTCTCGCCCTCTCTGACACGCGAGCGCGCGGTCTCGGTGCCGGGCTTCGGCGCCGTGCCCTACGTCAGCGGCGTGGCGCCGGCGCTCAACGGGATCCGCGTCCAGATCCCCGGCCCGGCGACCCGCTTCGACGCGGGCGACCGCGAGTGGCTCGATGCCGACCGCGCCGTCGCCGCGCCGGCTGCTGTCCCGGGCAGATCGCTACGGGGTCGTGCCGATCACAGCCTTCGGGACCCACAGCCGGGTCCTCAACACGAACACCGTCCAGCTCGCCGCCGTGCTCGGATCCAGCGGACGATCGCCGATCGTCCAGGTCCGCGCCGAACCCGGGACTCGGTCGCCGTCCTACCGTGAGCAGCTCTGCGGCGAGGAGCTCTTCCATCCCGCGGCTCCTGCTCACCGTGAGCGGCAACCACGACGACTTCCCGCCGACGATCACCCAGATCCCGGATCGAGCGGGCCGCCGGGCAGCTCGGCTTCCGCCGCGTCGGCACCATGCGCCTCCCCGACGGCAGGCACTGCGCTTCTGGCGCCGGCCGAGCGCTCAACCCGCGCCGATTCCGGCTGAGTTGAAAGGATCACGCGGCGATGCGCCGCCGCATTGCAAGCCTGCCCCGCCGGTCCGCGCCGGCGCGCTGCTCTTCGTCGCCGCCTTCGCGCTCTACTCGTGTCACGACCCAGCCGCTGACCGGCTACGAGCCGGAGACCGGCGCCGTCACCGAGGGCCTGGTCCTCGAAGGCCACTTCTAGGACAAGCTGGACTCGCCGCTGCCGATGAAAGCCGACCTGCCCGGGCAAGGCGGCCACCTCTACGCGCGGACGGGAATCCTGCAGCCGCTGCTGATGGCGCCCTTCTTCGCCGCCGGCCACGCTCGCCGACCAACGATCGGCCACTTCGACGAATACCCGAACGGCTTCACCTTCCTCTGGTTCTACAACCCCTTCATCGCCGCGATCGCCGCCCTCGCCCTCTTCGCGCTCGTCTTCCAGGCCCGCCGCTCGCTGCGCTGGGCCGACGACGATCGCCGCCCTCTTCATCGTCGCCAGCATCGCCTGGCCCTACTCGAAGATCGGCATGGAGACCACCTACATGGCGGCCGTGATGGCCGCCTTCGCGCTCGCCCTCTGGGCGCGGCGCTCGCCCTCCGCGCTGAGCTGGGGGCTGACGGGGCTCGTCACCGGCGCCGCCGTCGCGACCAAGGCCTACGCGCTGCTCTGACGGTGCTCCCGATCGCGATCCTGCTCTTGCCGACCTTCCTCCGGCTCGAGCCCCGGGCGCCGCTGCAGCCTCGGGCTCGCCGCCTGCCTGCCGGTTCTGCTTCTGGATCGCGCGTCGTCGCCTTGTACAACTGGGCCCGCTTCGGCTCGCCAACGGACTTCGGCTACCCCGAATCGCCGCTGACGCTGAGCGCGCCGCTCAACTTCCTCGGACTTCTCTTCAGCCCCGGCAAAGGCCTGCTGCTCTACAGCCCCCTGATCGTGCTCGGCGCCCTCGGCCTGCCGAGGATGTGGCGGGCGGACGCGAACCTGACCCTCGCGCTGCTCGCCTTCTTCGTCGCCCTGACCGCGGATCTCCGCCGTCTCGACCTACTGGGGCGACGAGGTCTGGGGGCCCGCGCTACATCGTTCCCGCCGCCTGGGCCCTGCTGGTCCCGATCGCCTGGTGGGCCTCGACCGTCACTGCGCCAGAAGCTCGTCGCTCGGCGTCGCCTGCCTGGGCATCCTCGTCCAGGTGGTCGGGGTATCGGCCCAGTACGCCCACTACACCGATGTCGTGCGGGCGCTCACCGGCGTGCCGCTCTACCAGCGACCGGCTCGGCATCGACCGCGAGCTGATCCCCTACGGCAACGACCCGACTCGCTGGGTCCCGGAGCTCTCGGCGCTCCTGATCCAGACCGAGGGGCTGATCTCCTCGCAGATCCTCGAGCCGCTTGGCAGCGACGGGCTCGAGGTCTCCTACGCTCCCTTCGAGGGGCGTGAGCCGCACGTCAACCTCTCCGACCCGCGCCTGCGGATGCCGCTCGACTTCTGGTGGGTTCCGCCACCGCGCTACGTCTGGCTCGCCGGGCTCTCGCCCTGGCCATCTTCGCGATCGCGGTGGCGCCGGCGATCCGCCTCTATCTGCTGACCTTCGGGCGGCGGCGTCCGTGGCGCACGGCGCAGCCGGCTGACGCCCGATGAGTCATCCGCAGGAGATCGAGGTCTCGATCGTGATGCCCTGCCTCAACGAGGAGCGAGTCGATAGGCCAGTGCATCGAGACGGCACAGCGTGGGCCTCGAGCGGGCCGGGGCGGTCGGCGAGGTGGTGATCGCCGACAACGGCAGCACCGACGGCTCCCAGGAGATCGCACGGGGGCTCGGCGCCCGCGTCGTCGACGTCGCCGGCGAAGGGCTACGGAGCGGCGCTCATGGGCGGCTTCGCGGCCGCCCGCGGGCGCTACGTGATCATGGGCGACGCCGACGGCAGCTACGACTTCGGCCACATCGAAGCCTTCGTCGAGCGGCTGCGGGCGGGCGACGACCTGGTCATGGGCAACCGCTTCCGGGGCGGGATCGAGGACGGCGCGATGCCCTTCCTGCACCGCTACCTCGGCAACCCCGTGCTCAGCTTCGTCGGCCGGCTGCTCTTCCCCAGCGCGATCGGCGACTTCCACTGCGGCCTGCGCGGCTTCCGCCGCGACGTCCTCGCCGAACCTCGACCTGCGCAGCCCGGGGATGGAGTTCGCCAGCGAGATGGTGGTCAAGGCGACGCTCGCCGAGCTGAGGATCTCCGAGGTGCCGACGACGCTCTCCCCCGACCTGCGCTCGCGCCCGCCGCACCTGCGCACCTGGCGCGACGGCTGGCGCCACCTGCGCTTCCTGCTCCTCTTCAGCCCGCGCTGGCTCTTCTTCTATCCCGGCCTGGCGCTGATGGTCGTCGGCCTGGTCGCGATGATCGCGCTGCTGCCCGGCGAACTGCGCCTCTTCGGGACCGGCTTCGACGTCCACACCCTGGTCTATGCGAGCGCGATGATCGTCGTCGGCTACCAGGCGATCCTCTTCGCGGTCTTCGCCCGCATCTACGCGATGACCACCGGCTTCCTGCCCGGCAAAGCCTGGCTCGAAGAGCTAACGAGCGGATCAGCCTCGAGGCGGGGCGCTGGTCGGCCTCGGGCTGATCGTCGCCGGCCTGGCGATGTCGGTCGTCGCCCTCTTCATCTGGGGAGACACCGGCTTTGCCGAGCTCGACTACCGGGACACCCTGCGCCTCGTCATCCCCGCCAGCACGATGCTGATCCTCGGCGTGCAGACCGTTCTCGCCAGCTTCTTCATCTCGATCCTCGGAATCGAGCACTCCGACGCCGCAGACCCGGCCCTGCGAGCGGATCGCAGTTTGAGTCCACCCGGCGGACGCTCCCGGGTATCCTGCCCCGGTGGCGCCCCCGTCCAACAGGCCTTCGGTGGCGACTCCAGGCCAACCGCCGGCTCTGGCGCCGGGGCGCGACCCCGAATGCGCTTCCTCGAACCGGAGCCGGCCTGGGCCGACCCGTGGGCGGCATCGACTGGCCGCGGCCGGGGGGACCTGGTCAACGCGGCCCGTCGCCTTCCGCGGCTGGGTCCTGTTCCCGGATAGCCCGCCGCCGAAGTCGAGCTCCAGCTGGGCGAGCACCCGCTGGGCCGCGCCCGCCTCGGCCTTCCCCGGCCCGACGTCCGTGCCGCTCCGCAAGCCCCGCGCGCCTCGGCCTCGGGCTTCGAGCTGCGGACCGACCTCGCGAACTGGCCCGGTCGCGACGGCGGCGCCACGCTGCGGATCGTCGCCGCGAGCGCCACGGGCGAGCGGTTCGAGCTCTCCGCGACGTCGGCTCAAGGTCGGCCGCCCCCGACCGTCCGAGGCGCGGCCGCCCGTCTGACCCGCCACCGGCGCGGACCCCCCTCCCGACCCCGCGGCGCCAAGGCCTGCGCACGTTGGTCGGCACCCACCAGCTCGACCTTGGCGGCGCCCAGCTCTACCTCGTCGAACTGCTCCGCGACCTGCTCGAGCTCGAGGCGATCGAGCCGACCGTGGTCAGCAGCGTCGACGGCCCGGTCCGCGAGCAGCTCGAAGAGCTCGGCATCCCCGTCCACATCACGACCCCGATGCCGCGATCTGGGACCGCGGCGCGTACGTCGGCCGCGTCGAGGAGCTGCTGCCTGGGCCGAGGGCCGCGAGTTCGAGCTGGCCCTGATCAACACCTCGACCGCGCTCTCGCTGCCGGGCGCCGAGGTCGCCGCCGCGCTCGACATCCCCGCTGTCTGGATGATCCACGAGAGCTATCGACCCGCCGATCTCTGGTCAAACTTCGATCCCGACCTCCTGCGCCGCGCCGAAGGCGTGCTCGCCGGCGCCGGCGCGGCGATCTTCGAGGCCGAGGCCACGCGCAAGCTCTACGAGCCCCTGATCGGCCCCGAGCGCACCCACGCGATTCCCTACGGCGTCGATTTCGAGCGATCGAGGCGGAGCGCGCGCGTCGCCGAGGTTCGCGCTGCGGAGCCGAGTTGGCGATCCCCGGCCGAAGCCGACGTGATGCTCTGCCTGGGAACCTTCGAGCCGCGCAAGGCGCAGGTGCCGCTGGCGCTCGCCTTCGACCTTGTCGCGACTCGCCATCCGACGCCCACCTGCTCATCGTCGGCGCCCGCGACGACGAGTACTCACGGCACTCCTCGAAGAGCTGACCTGGAGCTCCGCGCCGGCAAGCGGATCAGATCGTCCCGGTCACCCCCGACGTCGCCAGCTGGTTCGCCGCCTCCGACATGCTGGTCTGCGCCTCCGACATCGAGTCTCTGCCCCGCACCGTGCTCGAGGCGATGGCCTGGGAGAAGCCGGTCCTCTCGACCGGGTCTTCGGTCTCCCGAGCTGATCGACGACGGCGAGAACGGGTGGCTCTGCGAGCACAACGACGTCGGCTCGCTGGCCGCCGGCCTCGACCGCTCCTTCTCCGCGGGCGCCGAGGAGCGCACGCCGGATCGCGGCCGCGGCCCGCGACCGGGTCGCCGCCGACCACGACCCGGCCGCCTACGCGCGCCGCGTCGCGGGGCTGATCGCCGAGGTCCGCGGCCGGGTCGCGCCTACGGCCTGAGGCTGCCGCCGCTGATCTCGACGAACGACCTCCAGGCGGGCTTCGGCTTGAAGCCGGCGCCTTCCTTGAAGAGGCCGACCGAGTCGCAGAAGTTGCAGTCGCCCTGGATGTCCTTCCAGGAGAACCAGTAGACCTGCTTGACGTCGAGGCGGCTGCCGGTTGCGAAGCAGGTAGCGGTAGGCGCCGCGCAGCTGCCGGCCTGGCCCTGAGGGCCCTGCTCGAAGGCGACCTCGTGGAAGTCGGGCTGCGAGCCCCAGCCCATCTCGGTGATGTAGAGGGGGACGCGGTCGTGGTTCTCGACCGTCACTTCGTGGAATTCCTCGACGTATTCTTCGAGGATCCCGGTGTCGATCGCGTAGGGGTGCAGGGAGATCCCGTCGAAGCTGTTCTTCAGCCCGGGCACCCGGTAGAGCGCGGCCAGGAAGCGCTCGGCCGGCATCCCCTTGGGCGCCCTTCGCCGTCGGCTTCGCGAAGAGGCCGGAGAGGATCACCCTGGCGCCCGGGTCGGCAGTTTTGATCGCCTGGCTGGAGATCTTGACCAGCTTCGCGTAGCGAGCTCGGCGAGGTCGGGTAGGCGAAGTAGAAGAAGTTCGCCTCGTTCCAGATCTGCCAGGTGCGGATCGGCAGCTTCGGTACCGGCGGCTCGAGCCGGGCCGGGCCCGGCCTCCGGTGCTCCCGCCAGTAGTCGCCGCGTGGCCCGTAGCGTTCGACCGCGGCGGCGAGGAACCGCTTCCATTCGGTGCGCTGCTTGCCGTTGTCGATCGGCAGCGTCGTCGGCTTGGCGGCGAGCCAGTGCGGGGTGCCGTAGAGGAAGGGCAGCACCTTCAGCCCCGCCCGGGCGGCGATCGAGACCCCTTCGTCGAGCCCCGCCCAGTTGTAGCCGCCGCGCCGGCTCGACTGCACCGAGGACCAGGGGACGGCGAGCCGCACGACCCCGATCCCGCCGGCCTTCATGTATTCGGCGTCCCTGGCGGTGAGGGGGGTCTGCGGCCCGATCCCGAAGAAATCCGACGGCGCCCGCGGCGGCGGGGCGCCGTTCGCGGCTCCCCCGAGGGCGAGGAGCAGGGCGGCAGGGCGAGGGCGGCGGCGAGGGCTGTGGTCTTCTGTCTCATCGGATTGGGAGGTAGCGGTCGGGTCCCACATCAACACGGCGCGGGCGCGCGGGTAGCGGCGGGCGAGCGTCCGCTCAGTAGGTTCCGCCCAGCTTGCGGTGGTCCCAGGTCGCCGTGCGACACGCCCGGAAGTGGATCGCCACCCGCTTCGGCGCCTGCGCCTCGAGGGCCGCCCTGGCGTCGCCCTCGACCGAGGAGATCCCCTCCGCGTAGCGCAGGGTCAGGTCTTCGGCGAAGCCGATCACGGTCTCGAAGTCGCGGTTGATCTCCGCCTCGGCCTCGATCATCGCCCCGCGCAGCTCGCCGTACTCGTGGCCGGTCTCGACCAGCAGGGTCGCGCGCGGGTCGCGCTCGAGGTTGCGCACCTTCTGCGACTTGGCGTAGGTCCAGATCCAGATCTCGCCATCGCGGGGGACGAACCACATCGGCATCGAGTGCGGCCAGCCGCGCGGCCCGAGGCTGGAGACGACGACGACGCGCTCCCCCTCGAGCAGCTCGCCGCAGCTCCTCCTCGCTGAGCTGGATCTGGTCGCGACGGCTCAAACCGGCAACGGCACGGCGATCACGTCCAATCCGTCGATGCCGCGGAAGTCGTCGGGATTGCAGGTGTACAGAGGGAGGTCATTGGCCAGTGCGGTCGCGGCGATCATCGCATCGTAGGTGCGAGCCGCGTGCTTGCGGCCCGAGCGCCGCAGGGAGGCCGCAACTCCGCCGAAGGCGCGGGCCGCGGCGGCGTCGAAGGGAAGTGGCTCGAAGCTGGCCTCGGCCACCTGCAGGTTGCCCTGGCGCACGTCCCGGTCCTGGTCGGAGGTGGCAAGCAGTGGGCCTACGGAAAGCTCGGCAAGGGTGACCGCGGCGATCGACGAGACCCGCGGGAGATTCTCGGCGGGAGTGTCGGCCACCACGATTACCACGCTCGTGTCGAGGACCCCTTGCTCGTGGCGCATGGGATCCGGCGGGCTCACAGCCTGGGGTCGATGACCGTGTCGAGATCGGCGCGCAGATCGTCGAGATCCATCCGGGGTACGCGCCCGAATCTCTCGATCAGCGCCTCGCTCGACAGCGGCTGGCGATCCAACGCACGCAGCTCGGCCACGGGCCGTCCCGCACGTGTGATCGTGATCTGCTCCCCTGCGGCCGCGCGATCGACCACCTCGCCTCCGTGATTGCGCAGGTCTCGGATGCTCACCTCGGTCATGCGGGTTACTGTATCACGCGTGATACATCGGGCCGGAAGGCAGCGTCGGTAGGCGCTCGGGCTGGTCGAGGTGGCGCGGCGGAAGTGCTCGCGCAGCGAGGCGCCGGTGCCGAAGCCGGCCCGCCAGGCGACCTCGTCGACGGGCAGGTCGGTCTCCTCGAGCAGCCGCCGCGCCTCGAGCACGCGCTGGGCGAGCAGCCACTGGAGCGGCGTCGTCCCCGTCTCCTCGCGGAAACGGCGGGCGAAGGTCCGCGGGCTGACCGCCGCGTGGCGGGCCATCGCGCCGACGTCGAGCGGCTCGCCGAGGCGCTCGAGCGCCCAGCGGCGGGTCGGCTCCAGCGTGGACCGGCCGCCCCCCGCGGTGGCGACGGCCTCGCCCGGCGGCGCGATGAACTGGGCCTGGCCGCCATCGCGGTGTGGTGGCGCCACCATCCTGCGGGCGACCTCGGCGCCGACCGCGGCGCCGAAGTCGGCGCGGATCACGTGCAGGGCGAGGTCGAGGCCGGCGCTGACGCCGGCCGAGGTCATCACCTCGCCTTCGTCAACGTAGAGCGCCGCCGGGTCCACCGCGACCGCCGGGAAGCGCGCGGCGAGCTCGTCGGCGAAGGCCCAGTGCGTCGTCGCCCGGCGGCCGTCGAGCAGCCCGGCGTGGGCGAGGGCGAAGGCGCCGGTGCAGACCGAGAGCACCCGCGCTCCCCGCCGGGAAGCCCGGCGCAGCGCCGCGAGCGGCTCCTCCGGCGGCCGCTCGAAGACCCGCGCGTAGGCCGGCACGAGGATCGTCTGCGCCCGCTCGAGCGCGGTCAGGTCGTGCTCGGGGACGATCGCGAAGCCGGTCGCGGTGTCCAGCTCCCCCGCCCCGGCGGAGCAGGTCGTGAACTCGTAGAGGCCGCCATTGAGCCGGCCGGCGGCGGTGAAGGCGTGCGCGGGGGCGGCGAGGTCGAGGGCGACGACCCCGTCCAAGCAGAGGGCGGCGACACAATGCATGGCAGTAATCTATCGGATATTGGCATTCCTGCCTCTGGACGCGATCGCCCCGAGCCGGGAGCCTGTCCGCATGCCAACCAAAGTCGCGGTTCTCGTGTTCGACAAGCTGGCCGTCCAGGACGTGGTCGGCCCCTACGAAGTGATGCGCAACGTGCCCGACTGGGAGGTCGAGCTGGTCGCCAAGGAGAAGGGCGAGAAGCGCGCCGAAGGGGGCTTCGGGCTGATCGCCGACCGCTCGATCGGCGAGGTCGGCGAGGCCGACGTCGTGCTCGTCCCCGGCGGCGCCGGCAACCGCCCGCTGCTCGAGGACGACGAGGTCCTCGGCTGGCTGCGGGAGATCGACGCGACAACGCGGTGGACCACGTCGGTCTGCACCGGCTCGCTGGTGCTCGGCGCCGCCGGGCTGCTCGAGGGCAAGCGCGCCACCGGCAACTGGCTCTTCCTCGAGCCGCTGCGCGAGTACGGCGCCGACCCCGTCGGCGGCCGCTGGGTCGAGGACGGCAAGATCGTCACCGCGGCCGGCGTCACCGCCGGGATCGACATGGCGCTGCACCTCGTCGCCACGGACGTCGGCCCCGAGGTCGCCCAGGCCGTCCAGCTCGGGATCGAGTACGACCCCGACCCCCCCTTCGACTCGGGATCCCCGGAGAAGGCGCCGCCGGAGATCGTCGAGCTGGTCAGGAGCTTCGCCGAGCGGAGTGAGATGCAGCCCTCGGCGGCGGCGACGCCGTCCTCAGCCGGGGAGTAGCTCCAGCTCCTCCCAGGGGCCCTCCCCCGCCATCGGCTGGGTGCGGCCCTCGAGCCAGTCGGCCTGGAGGTCGTCGTAGTGGGCGCTCGCCGGGTGCCCCGACTGCCCGGTGAACATCTGCCAGCGCGAGCGCTCGGGCGCGCTCGGTTCGGCGACCATCCTCCAGCTCGGCGCCCAGACCGCCTTGTAGGGGTCGTTGGGGTCGTAGGCGATCTGGCTCACGGTCTCCTGCGCGCCGCCGGCCTTCAGCCTGCGGTTGAGCAGGCGGCGCAGCAGCGGGTTGGCCTCGCCCAGCGGGTGCGGGAACTCCATCTCGTGGACGTGGCCCCAGCGCCAGCCCTCGGGGTCCGGGCCGAAGCGGTCGGTGAGGTCGTCGAGGGCGCCCTCCAGCGACTCGAGCACGAGCCCGTCCCAGGGCCGGCCGACCAGCTCCTCGTCGGCCTCCTCCCAGAGCCCCATCAGATGCGAGTGCCAGCGCCAGGGCGAGGTGACGTGCGGGGTGAAGCCGTTGTCGGCGCGGTCGAGCCAGCGCTCGGCGAGGTCGCGGTCGCCGATCGCCGCGCGGGCGACCTCGCGGGCGAGGCGCAGCAGGAAGGCCTGGTAGATCGTCCCGGCGATCGTCTCCGGGTCGAGCCTTCCGTCCCAGCTGCGCAGCCGCTCGATCGCGCTGCGCTCGCGCTGGCCCGCGGGCTTCAGCCGGGCCAGTCGCCGGGCGGCCTCGAGGCCGGGGATCGAGAGGTTGTCGGACTGCATCGCCTCGAAGCCCTCGATGTCGTGCTCGTCGCTCGCCCGCAGCAGCTCCTCGATCCGCCGCGCCCGGAAGCCGTCGAGCCACTCGCTGGTGATGTGGTGCGGGTAGGAGTCGCCGACGATCCGGTTGTTGGCGGTGACCAGGAAGCCGCTCTCGGGGTCGACGACCTCGGGCAGCTCCTCGTAGGGGACCGTCCCCTCCCACTCGTACTCGCCGGTCCAGCCCGGCTTCGGCAGGTCGGGGCAGCCGCCCTTGCGCAGCGGCAGGCGGCCGATCAGCTTGTACCCGATCGAGCCATGGCGGTCGGCCCAGATCAGGTTCGAGGCGGGCGACGTGTGGCCCTCCAGATGGCTGACGAGGTCGGGGCCCGAGTCGATCTCGTGCAGGTCGTACATGCCGGGAAAGAAGGCCGACTCGTCGAGCGTCAGCCAGCGCAGGGCGAGGGGCTCGCCCTCGTCGGCGCCGAGCGCCTGGTTGACGATCGGCCCGTGGTGGGTGCTGCGCACCTCGAGCGCCTCGGGGTCGCGGCCCTTGACGGGGATCTCCTCGGTGAGGACCTCGAGCGGGCGCCACTCGTCCTCGAACAGGTAGCGATCGCCCTCGATCCTCTCGACGAAGAGGTCCTCGATGTCGGCCATCACGTTGGTGAAGGTCCAGCAGACGTCGTTGTTCTGCCCCATGTAGACCCCGGGCATCCCCGGCAGCGAGGCGCCGCGCACGAAGCGGTCGCCGAGGCGCATCCCGACCTGGAACCAGATCCCCGGCATGCTCGGCGGCAGGTGCGGGTCGCCGGCGATCAGCGGCGAGCCGCTCGCGCTCAACTTGCCGGAGACGGCCCAGTTGTTGGAGCCGCTCGCCTCGACCGCGAGGCCGATCGAGCGGCGCACCGAGTCGATCTGCTCGGCGAGCCCGAGGCCGTCGCCCGACCATGGCTCGCTGGGTGACGACCGGGTTGTCGGCCGGGTAGGCGGGGTCGAGCCTGGCGGCCAGCTCGGGGCCGAGCGCTCGCGTCATGTCGGAGCGCAGCAGCTCCTTCTCCCAGTTGGTCGAGAGGCCGAAGGCGAGCAGCTTGCCGAGGCTGAGCACGTCGACCGGCTCCCAGGGCTCGAACCGCAGGCGCAGCAGCTGCATCTCGAAGGGCAGCGCCCGCGCCTCCGCGGCGGCCGCGTTGACGCCGGCGCAGAAGACCTCGAGGCGGCGGCGCTGCTCGGGGTCGAGGGCGGCGGCCTCGCGCTCGGCGGCCCGCCGGATCCCGAGGGTCAGCATCAGCCGATCGACGTCGAGCCCCTCGGCGCCCGCCATCTCCGAGACCCGGCCGCGGACGACGCGCCGGTAGAAGTCCATCTGCCAGAGCCGCTCCTGCCCGTGGCAGAAGCCCTGGGCGAACCAGAGGTCGTCGCGGGTGGAGGCCTCGATGTGGGGGACGTTCCAGCGGTCGCGCCGCACGGTGACCGGAGCGCCGAGCCCGTCGAGCTCGATCCTGCCGCTCGTCTTCGGCAGCGGCCGCCGCGCCGAGCCGCTGCCAGGCCGCGGCGAGGCCGAGCCCGGCAAGCGCCGTCCCGACGAGGCCGGCGAGCAGCCCGTTGCGGGCCAGCGCCGTCTTGCCGCCGCCGTACACGGCTATTCGCTCTCGCCGATCACAGGCCCAATCGATTTAGTCGAGTTGGCCAGCCGACCAGGAAGCCGGCCCTCGGCCTCGAGCTTCGCCAGGTGGGCCTCCATCACCATCGCGGCGGCCGCCGTGCAGCTCGGCCGGGACGTCGTCCCAGGCCTCGGCCAGCAGCGCCCGCTTCGAGCGCTCGCCGCGCTCCAGCGCCGCGAGCAGCCTGCGCTCGCGCATCTCGCGGTGCTCGACGTACTCGGCCAGCTTCGCCTCCGGGTCCTCGATCCAGGGCCCGTGCCCGGGGCAGATCAGCTCGACCCGCTCCTCCCGCAGCCGGCCAGCGAGCCCATGTAGGCGATCAGCGAGCCGCCGTCGGGCGGGACGAAGGTCGAGCCTTCGCCGAGCACCAGGTCGCCGCTGAAGCAGACCCGGTCGCGCTGTCAGCAGGCAGACGTGGTCGGCGGCGTGGCCGGGCGTGGCGAGCGCCCGCAGGCCGGCGTGCTCCTCGCCGTCGCCGGGCAGGACGACCCGGGCTTCCAGGCCTTTCCGCCGGACTTCAGCGCCGGCGCTCGAGCGCCGCCGTGGCCAGTGGCTCCGCCCCGTCCGCGTGGTCGCCGTGGCTGTGGGTGAGCAGGATCGTGCCGATCCCGCCGCGCTCCTCCGCCGCCGCGCAGGACCGCGTCGAGGTGGCCGGCGTCGTCGGGCCCCGGGTCGATCACGGCGCACGGCCCCGACCCGTAGAGGTAGGTATTCGTCCCCTCCAGCGTCATCGGCCCCGGGTTGGGCGCCACGATCCGCTCGATCTCCGGGTGCCCCGGTGCCGACTGCTGTCAGTTCTGCACCCGCTATGCGAGGGGTCAATGCATCACTCGGTCAGTCTGCGACCTCCTTGGCGATCGCCTCGCGGGCGTCCTCGGGCTCGAGGACGACGAGGTCGCCGGCGCCGCGCAGGATCTCGCGCACCAGCCACGAGGTGCCCGCGTAGGGCAGCTCGACGACGACGGCGCCGTCGGCCAGCTCCTCGACCACGGTGCGCTCCTCGCGCAGCCAGCGGGCGCGCTCCGGCGAGACCCAGACGCGGGCGACGTGCGCGGTCGGCACCTCGCCGTCGGTCATCCAGCCCTCGACGCCGGCGATCTCCTCGACCTCGGGCCGCGGCTCGAAGCTCTCGTCGGTGAGCGTCGCCTCCTTGATCCGGTCGAGCTTGAAGTGGCGGATCCCGTCTTTGGTCAGGTCGCAGCACTCCACGTACCAGCCCTCGCGGCCGTTCTCGAGCCGGTAGGGCTCGACCGAGCGCTTGGTGAACTGGTCCTCGTTCTCCTTGTAGTACTGGAGCTCGAGCACGCGGCGGCCGGCGATCGCCTCGTTGACGATCCGCGCGACCTCGGAGTCGCCGCCGCCGGCGGAGGCGATCTCCAGGCCCTCCTCGGAGGGGTCGTGGCCGAGCGCCTTGACGATCTTCTCGCGGGCGCTCTGCAGGCCGCCCTGGGGCAGGTGGTCGCCGAAGAGGTCGATCGCCGCGACCAGCGCCTTCGCCTCGAGCGGCAGCAGCCGCGCCGGGCGGGCGAAGTTGTCGCCGTAGGGCTCGGAGTCGACCTCGATCTCGTCGCCGTGGATTTCGGCGTAGAGGACGTAGGTGCCGCCGCCGAAGTTGACGACGTTGAGCAGGTCGATGTCTTCCTGCAGCTCCTCGCCGGTCAGCTCGAGGCGCTGGCGCAGGTCGGAGACCCGCAGCCGCTCGCCCCGCTTCGCCGACTCGATCAGCATGCCGGCGAGGGTGACCAGGCGGGCGAAGCGCTCGGGCCGGATCGCCGCCTCGCCGCGGCCGTTGGAGCGCGTGCGGCGCGGCGCCTCGCGCAGCGGCCGGTCGACGGTCTCGGCCGGCTCGAAGCCGTTGACGTGGCGGTCCTGCGAGCAGGCCGAGGCGGCCCTCGGCCTCCTCGCGCAGCTCGTCGGGGCCGAGCACCTGGGCGTTCTGGCGCCAGCGCAGCACCCAGGAGATCAGCTCCCGCGGCGACGCGTAGTCGGTCTCGAAGACCGACCCCTTGCCGGGCGCGCCGTCGGCCTTGACCGCCGGGCGCAGCTCGCCGTAGGCGCCGAAGTCGCGCTCGATCAGCCAGGCGATCCGCTCGCGGACGAAGATCTTCGCCGTGCCCGCGATCTCGCCCAGCTGCCAGTCGGCGCGCTGCCCGTAGTCGCGGCGGTCGAAGTCCTCGGGCGGCGAGAAGTCGTGCTCGGCCTTGGACGCGTAGCCGACCTTGCCCTGGATCCGCGAGAGCCGGAAGACGCGCACCGCGTCGCGCTCGTGCGAGTGGCCGATCAGGTAGAACTGGCCGCCGCGGAAGACGAGGTGGAAGGGGTCGACCTTGCGCTTCTCGGTCTCGTCGCGCTCCATCGTGTAGTAGGTGAACTCGATCGTCTTGCGGCGCGAGATCGCGGTCTCGATCTTGGAGAGGCGCTGGGAGAGGTCGCGGCCGCCGGCGGAGGCGGTCATCGCCATCTCGACCGGGGCCCGCTCGCCCTCGGCTGAGCGGGTTGGGGTGGCCCCAGGCGACCTGCTGGAGCGCCAGCCGCAGCGGCTCGGCGTAGGCGAAGCCGCCGTCGGTGAGCAGCGAGAGCGCGGTGCTCAGCGCCGCCAGCTCGTCGTCGGAGAACTCGATCGCGTCGAGGTAGAAGTTCTCCGGCGGCAGCGAGTAGAGCTCGGCCTCGAAGAAGCCCTCGCCCGGCTTCTCGACCCCGAGCTGGATCCCGAGGCTCTCGAGCTCGGCGCGGTCGGCGTAGAAGCGACGCGCGAAGGCGTCGTCGTTCATGTCGCTGTAGCCCTCGACCTCGCGCTTGATCTCCAGGGCCGAGACCGGCCGGCCCTGGGCCATCAGGAACGAGATCAGCGAGAGCTGGCGAATCAGCTTCTCGGTGTCCTTCGCCACGAGTCGCAGGATAGTCTGCGGCCGACTGCCATGGACCTCCTGCGCAACCTCTTCGGCAGCCTGACTTCGGGCATCATCCGGCTATCGGTGACCGTCGGGATCCTCGCCGCCGCCTACCTCTTCATCGTCAAGCCGGTCCTGCACACGACCGACAACGCGATCAACAGCGCCAACAAGAGCTTCGAAAAGTCATTCGGGACGAAGCTCGACCTCGGCGACATCGACAAGACGATCGAAGACGCCAACAAGCAGGTCCAGATCCAGATCCAGCGCTCCTTCCACACGGCGAAGAAGCGCGGCAAGGGCGACTCGCAGAAGCTGATCCGCTGCACAGCGGCGCGCGGCGACGTGCACCGCATCAAGCGCTGCACGTGAGGTACTGACCCTGGCAGCTCAGGCGTAGTGCGGCGTCCTCGGTCGGACTCTCGGGTCACGCGCAGAGCGCGCTCCCCTCGTCGACCTCCCTGCGTCCTGCCTGACGACCCTGAGGCTGCCAGCGATGGGATGGCTCAGTCGGCGTCCGCCGGGGGGTCAGGCGGCTCGGCTTCGGCGTCGTCCGGCTGGGCGTCGGGTCGGCCGAAGTAGGCGGAGCCGGAGAGGGCCCGGTCGAAGCCCGACCAGGAGTCGCCGGCGGGGAGCTCGCGCTCGAGCCGGTCGAAGCTGCCGAGGCGGCCGCCGAGGTTGTCGATCATGTGGACGAGCACCGCCTCGCGGGTGCACGGGACCACCGGCGAGCCGTGCTCGAGCGAGCCGTGATGGCTGAGGATGATGTGGAGGACAGCCTGGGCGAGGGAGGGGTCGAAGCCGGGGATCTCCTCGATCTCGGCGGCGCACCTTGTAGTAGCCGAGCGGGATCTCGCCCTGCAGGCGGCCGGCGTCGGTGAGGTCGATCGCCAGCGGGTCGTCGTTGTAGGCCTCGATCTTGCCGATGTCGTGCAGCAGCGCGCCGGCGACCGCGACGTCGCGGTCGATCCCCGGGAAGAAGTTGGCCGCGGCCGAGACCGCCTGGGCGACCGAGAGCGTGTGCTCGAGCAGCCCGTGGCGGTAGGCCTGGTGGTAGACCTTCGCCGCCGGCGCGTCGCGGAAGCGACCCCACAGCTCCGACCCCTCGCCGAAGAAGGCCTCGAGCAGCTGCGCGCAGGTCGGCGCTCTGCACCGTCTCGAGCAGCTGCCGCAGGTCGGCCTCGAGCCGGTCGAACGGGACCTCGGAGCCGACCGCGAGGTCGGCCTCCTCGTACTCGCCGGCGCTCGCCTCGCGCAGCGCGGAGAGCTTGATCTTCGAGCCCCAGCGCTCGCTGACCTCGAAGCTGCCGGCGACGAACACCGGCGTGCCGGGGGCGGCGATCGCGTAGAGCTCCTCCGCCTCCTCCCAGGCGACCGCCTCGACCGCTGCCGCTGGCGTCGCCGAGCATCAGCTTCAACCAGGGCTCGCCGTTGCGCTTGCGACGCAGCTCGCGCTCGCGCACCGCGTAGGCGCCCCTGACCCGCTGGCCGTCCGCGAGGTCGCGGCAGCGCGACCCTCTCCGGCGCCAGCGCCTCCATCTGTGTCTGCTCTTCCATTCTCGTCTCCTCTTTCATCTCCCGATTCAAGGTAGAGACAGCGGCGGACGAAAACGGCGCGCCCGGCGCCCGCGGCGGCTCGCTTTTTCCCTGCTCAGAGGGAAGCGGCGAGCCAGTGGCCGAGGCTGACGGCGGCGAGCCCGGCGAGCAGCGAGAGGCCGACGTTGAGGCCCGCGAGGCGCACCCGGCCGACCTCGCCGAGGCGCTCGCTGTCCAGCATCCAGGTCGAGAAGGTGGTGAAGGACCCGGTCCCGCCGCCGGCGACGATGATCAGCGCCTCGCCGCCCAGGCCGGCGCCGGCGACGAGGCCGAGGACGAAGGTGCCGAGCAGGTTGACGGCGAGGATCCCGAGCGGGAAGGGCTGCACCGGGTGGTCGGAGAGGACGGCGTCGAGCCCGAAGCGGGCGACCGCCATCGCGCCGCCGAGCAGGGCTACGGCGACCCAGGCGCCGGCGCTCACCGGCCCTCCTCCCGGGCCGGCCGCCTCGGCGCCAGCGGGGCGCCCAGCGGGCCCGAGCCGAGCGCGATGCCGAGCTTGACCGCGAGGTAGCCCGCCGGCGAGCGTCGCGGCCGCGTAGGCGAATGCCAGCCCGGTGCTGCCGGCGTCGACCATCTCGTAGAGCTCGAGCTGAAAGGTCGCGAAGGTGGTCAGGGTCCCGCAGATGCCCGGTGGTGAGAAGCGCGAAGCGGCGGCTCTCCTCGGGGTGGCCGCGCATCGCCATCGACCAGGTAGCCGAGCAGCAGGGCGCCGGCCATGTTGACCGCGAAGGTCGCCCAGGGCCAGGCGTCGGCGGCGTGCGGGGCGGCCTCGGCCAGGCCGACCCGGGCCAGGGCGCCGACCACGCCGCCGGCGTAGATCGCGGCGAGGCGGCGGGGGTCGGATCGGGTCGGGCTCATGCGGGCGGGAATCCCGAACACTAGGTGGATGGGTGGCGGCTCCGCGGCATAGGCTCTACGCCGTGCTCACCGAGCGAGTCGAGAGCTGGCGGGACGCCGGCGCCTTCGAGGAGGTCGCGGGACGGCGCCTCTACGTCCAGCGGCGCGAGGGCGAGTGGCCCGCTGCTGCTGTTCCTGCACGGCTTCCCCTCCAGCTCCTACGACTGGCGGGACCTGCTCGCCCTGCGGCCGGCGAACGCCGCCCTCGCCTTCGACTGCCTCGGCTTCGGCCTCTCCGAGAAGCCGCGCGACCACACCTACACGCTCGCCTGGCAGGCCGACGCGGCGGAGGAGCTGGTGCGGCGCTCCGGGCCGGGGCCCGTCTTCATCGTCGCCCACGACATGGGCACCTCGGTCGCGACCGAGCTGATGGCGCGCGACCTGCGCGGCGAGCTCGAGATGGACGTGCGCGGCGCGCTGCTCTTCAACGGCAGCATGCTGCTCCACCTGGCGGCGCCGACGATCGGGCAGAAGCTTCTGCGCAGCCGCCTCGGGCCGCTCTTCTCGCGCCTGACGACCGAGCGCGGCTTCCGCCTCCAGTTCTCGCGGGTCTTCTCCGCCGAGCACCCGCTGAGCGCCGACCGAGGCAGCCGACCAGTGGGCGCTGATCGCCCACGGGGGCGGCAACCGGATCGGCCACCTGCTCGTCAACTACATGGCCGAGCGCGAACGCTTCACCGAGCGCTGGCACGGGGCGATCCGCGACTGGCCCGGGCCGCTGACCCTGACCTGGGGGCTGAAGGACCCGGTCGCCCGGGTCGCGGTCCTCGACGGCCTGCGCGAGCTGCGCCCCGGCGTCCCGGTGCTCGAGCTGCCGGAGCTCGCCCACTACCCGCAGATCGAAGCGCCCGAGCGGATCGCCGCCTCGCTCGACGCGGCGCTGGCCGCGGCAGGCTAGCGGCCGGCGGCGGCGCCTCCGCGGCAGCCGCGGCGGCGAGCCGCTCGGCCCGCCGCCGCCGCGACGCAGATGTCGGTCTAGGGCAGTACCGCCAGCGAGCTGAACAGGCCCGCGTGGTCGGAGTCCCAGAATCCGTTGACCGGCGTCGATCCCGGTCACGGCCGAGCTGTTCAGCGTGACGTTCGCCGGGGCGTTGGTCATCACGTGGTCGACCTGGTGGTCGAAGTCGCCTTCGCTGCCGCCGTCCCCTTCACCGAGCTCGCTCGCTTCGAGGCAGCAGCCGAGCGGTTCGTCGGTGCTGCGCTCGACCAAGCCGCCCGACGTGCAGCACGCTGGTAGGCGCACCGGTCTGCTCCGGTGACGGTGTCGTCGTCGGAGTTGAGGTCGCCGACCAGGACGACCGGCAGCGGGCCGGTCGCCGGGCCCGGCGGCGTCACCAGTTCCGACGCCTGGGCGGCGCGAATCATCGGGTGGAACGCCTCCAGGTGGGTGTTGACGAAACTGGAACGGACGTGCTGCCGCGGACGCTGGCGTCGACCTGAGGTCCAGCCGCGCTTGATCGGGATCACGTTTCCGAGGACCGGAGCCGGAAGGAGGGTTTTGAAGTTGCCGCCCTCCGGGTTCCAGGTTTCGACTCCGGCGTCCGCCCTGGCGAGGATGACGTCGCGCATCGTCAGGCGGCCGTCGAGGTCGGGCGCGGGGCTTCCTCCGATCGTCGGCGGGAGCCTCGAGGTCGAACTCGGGCTGGACGACGACCACTTCGTAGTTCGCGCCGCCGGCGTTGAGCTCGGCCATCAGTTCCGCCAGGTAGTCGTATTTGACCGTGGTCGCGCTGGGCCCTTCTTCGAGGACGGCCGGGTTGACCGGGCCGGTCCGCCAGAGCGCGACCTCCTGCAGCCCGACCAGGTCGGGGTGCTCGCTCGAGGATCTCCTGCGCCAGGCCCTTCGCCCGGGTCGGGAAGTCGTTGTGTTCGACTTCTTTGCAGGACCTGGCCCGTGGCGGCGAAGAATTCGAGTTCAGATCCCGCTGCCAGCGCCGGCCCGAGGTCGGCGCCCAGGTAGAGGTTGCGGGTCATCACGTCGACCTTCGTGTTCGGCTCGACCGGGGCCGGCTGCGGGGCGGCCTCGACGGCTGCCGGCTTGGCCTGCACCAGGGTGCTGCTCTGAGCGTCGCTCAGCGCGTTGCCGCCCTTGATCACGCCGTCCAGCCGGAGCTTCTTGTTGAGGCGCTTGGCGGCCTTGCCGCTCAGCTTCAGCTTGCCGGAGCTGACCGCGATCCCGCCGGCTTCGCTGGCGATAGGAGATCGGAGCGAGGGAGCCGAGCTTCATCTTCGCGTTGGCGACCTTGGCGAACACGGCGCTGCCGGAGAGGTCGATCTTCACCTCTGTGATCGGCGCCGTCCGCTTGCCGTGCTTGAGCTTGAAGCCGCCGCCGTTCTCGATCGTGCCCTGGCCGGCCGCTGTGTCGATTTCACCGCCGGTGACGCCGAGCTCGACGGTCCGGTGCTTGACCTTTCCGGAGCCCCACTTGAGCAGCTTGACGTGGTGCCTGCCGAGCTTCTTCTTGAAGCCCTTGGTCACGTTCAGCTTGGTCGTCCCCCCTGTCAGGGGTTCGCTCGCGGCCGAGGCCACGGAGGCGAGGGTGAGAAGCATTGCAATGGCCGCCACGGTGGCGACGGCGACGAGAATCGATCCTTGCGGCCGGGATGGCCGGATCACTTCATTCATTCGATTGTCTCTTTCCCCCCTGCCCTCCGATTTAGAGGCTACACGGTGTAACAGCTCGCCACGCGATAGTTGCGGCTCTTGCACCGGTGCGCAGCGGATTCTCGTGGAAACGAGCTGGGTCGCAGGTCGCGGCGAGTGGGATGGCGAGGGTGGGAATCGAACCCACGACACCACGATTTTCAGTCGTGTGCTCTACCAACTGAGCTACCTCGCCCGGCGCCGGCCACCGGCCGCGCAGAGGGGAAGGCTAGCGACCGCGGAGTCGTCGGGCTGATTGCATTCGGCCATGGCCCGTACTCGTGCAGGGTTGGCGATTCTCGCCGCCGCCTTGGCCGGCGCGGCGCTCGTCTCGGGGGGCGCCTCCTCGGACCCGCGGACCCCCGAGGGCATCCCCGGGCTGCCGCCTCCGTTCCTGACCACCGCCGTGCTCGGCGGTGGCGGGCTGAGCGCCGGGGTCGACGCCTACGGGGACGTCGTCGACCTCCGCCCCGGCCCCGCCGGCCGGGCCCTGATCGACAACCCGATCGCCCGCCAGCGGGCGGGCACCGTCGCCGCCGGCACCGGGATCGTCCCCTTCGCCGCGATCGGCGACGCCCCGCCGCGGGCCCTCTGGACGGCCGACGCGATCCGCCAGCGCTACCTGCCCGGCACCAACGTCCTCCGCACGGAGGCTCGCTTCGGCACGGCGCGGGTCGCGATCGAGTGCGCGACGGGCGCCGCTCGGCTCGGCTGCCTGAGCGAGAGCCACGGCGGGCGCTCGATCGAGGTCGACTTCGAGACCGACCTGAGCGGCGGCCGGGGCCGTGTGAGCCTCGACGACGCCACGGCCCGGGCCCTGATCCGGCGGGCGGCCGCGGGCGACCGGCGCTGGCTCTCGAGCTCCGCCCCCCTGGGAGCCGCGGCGGGCGACCGGGCCGGCGAGCGCCGCCCGCCCACCTGGGCACGCCGGCTCTACCGGCGCTCGCTGCTGGTCATGCGCGCCCTCTCCGACCGTCGCAGCGGCGCCGTCGCGGCGGGCGCCCGTGACGGTTGGGCCTACGTCTGGCCCAGGGATGCGGGCGCCGTCGCGATCGCCCTGGCGAGCGCCGGGCACCGCGAAGAGGCGCGACGGGTCGCGCGCTTCCTCGGCCGTCTCGACCTCGCCGCCGCCGCCCGCTTCGACGGGCGCGGCGCTCCCGTCCCCGGCCGCGCCGCCCAGGGCGACGCCGCCGGCTGGTCCGCGGCCGCAGCCCGGGCCACCGGCCTCCACCCTCCCCATTCACGCCCCGCCTCGGGCCCGACGCCGTCCTGGCGCGATCGCCCCGACTACCAGGAGAAATCACCCGGCGACTACCTCGCCAACGCCCTCCCCCCGCCGACGGGCCGATAACTCAACTCAGAGTCGAATTATCGGCCCGTCGGCGGGGGTTGGGGGGGTTTGTGACGGGACGGGGGCTGGTTCGTGAGGAAGGGGACCCGGGGTCGGGGCTCGACTCGGCGGCGGCCTGGGCGGTGCGGCCGTTCCCCCATCCCGCGCTCTTCCCGGCGGTGCGGCGCACGCTGATCGCGCTGGAGGCGGCCCAGAGGCGGCGCTTCGGCCGGCGGGCGACCCGCTTCGGCCTGATCCCATCCGAGGACTGGCCCGAGGCCGACCCCTGGACGGCGCCGACCGCCTGGAGCGCCTGGAGCCTCGCCACCCTCTCCCGCCACGACCGCCGTCCGCGTAGGGCGGAGCGAGACCGTGCGGCCGCCCTCGGCCTGCTCGCCGAGCTGCGCCGGGCGGAGACCCCGGCGGGACTGCTGCCCGAGCGGGTCGACGCCCGCACCGGCGTGCCGCGATCGACCGCGCCGCTGGCCTGGTCGCACGCCTTCGCCGCGCTCGCCCTGCTCGAGCTCTGGCCGCCCTCAGCGCCCCCCGGCGAGCGCCAGGGCGACCGCCTCCCGCGGCGTTGAGGCGGCGCTCACCCCGGGGCCTCCCTCCATCTCCCCGGCCCCGGAGACGTCCCAGCTGCGCAGGGCGACCACGGGGCGGCCGAGGTTGCGGGCGTGGGCGATCTCGCTGAGCGTCCCCCACTCGCCGCCGACGGCGATCGTCGCCGATCCCGAGGCGACGACGGCCAGGTTGCGGGCATGGCCGATCCCGGTCGCGATGATGTGCGTGCAATGCGGGTTGGCCTCGGCGGGATCGGTCCCCGGCAGGATCCCGATCGACCGTCCCCGCGCCGCCGGCCGCCCCCCGCGCCGCCGCCTCCATCACCCCGCGGGCCTCCCCCGCAGACGACTGTCGCTCCGGCTTCCGCCAACAATCTCCCCACCTCTTCGGCAAGCTTCCAAGAGTCGCTGTTCTCATCACAGCGGCTGCTGCCGATGACAGAGACCTGACGCCCGCGCTCGCAGGAGAGGGGAAGGCCCTCAACCGAACCTCCCCGCTGTTGTGAGGGCGAGGGCCTTCCCCTCTCCTTCACGGTGCGCCCTCCAAGCTGTTCGTGAGGGCGACCCCCATCCCCTCCCTTCACTGCGCTCCCCTCATCTGGCCCATCAGCTCCAGCGCGCCGTTCTTGTGCAACGGCTCGTTGAGGTTGCCGCACTTGGGGCTCTGCACGCAGGAGGGGCAGCCCGACTCGCAGGGGCACTCGGCGATCAGCCGCTCGGCGTCGCCGAGCAGGCGCTCGAACTGCTCATAGCCGCGCAGCGTGATCCCGACCCCGCCCGGGTGGCCGTCGTAGATGAAGATCGTCGAGCGGCCGGTCTGGAAGTGGACGTTGGTCGAGAGCCCGCCGATGTCCCAGCGGTCGCACATCGCGATCAGCGGCAAGACGGCGATCTGGCCGTGCTCGGTCGCGTGCAGGGCGCCGAGCAGGACGTCGGGCGGCAGCGCGCTCGCTGAGCCCGTCGGGCAGCACGTACCAGAGCGCCTGGGTGACGAAGCGCTGCTCGGGCAGCTCCAGGGCGACGACGTCGAAGGGCTCCTGGTCGGCGATCGAGACCCGCTGAAAGGCGACCACCTGCTCGGTGACCGAGACCTCGCCGAAGTTGAGCTCGACCCCCGAGGTCGGGCGCTGCTCGCGGATCCGCTCGATGTAGATCTCGGTCTCCTTCTTCGGCCGCGTGTACCAGTCGCCGTCGAAGGCGGAGACGATCTGCCCGGCGACCGCCGACGTCGAGCGACTCGACCTCGTAGGAGCGCCCGAGGTGCAGGTAGACGGCGCCCGGGTGGATCGTCGTGAAGGCCCGCTCGGCCTCGACCAGGCCGAGCATCTCGCCCGACTCGCGCTCGATCACCGCCACCGAGTCCACCGAGGCGGAGCGCAGCGGGATCTCGGTCGGCGACGAACTCGCTGCGCATCGGCATCAGCTTGCCGCGGGTGCCACGCAGCTCCCCGGCGCTGACCAGCCGCTCCGCCCGCTCACGCCATCCGGGGCCGAGGATCTCGTCGTCGGCGTCGGTGAGCGGCAGCTCGTAGGCGGCGGCGACCAGGTGGCGGGCGGCGATCTGCTCGCTCTCGTGGTCGAGGATCGCCGCCTCCACCGGGCGTCCGATGAACTCGTCCGGGTGGCGGCAGAAGAACTGGTCGAGCGCGTCCTGGCCGGCGACGTAGACGGCGAGGCCGCGACGCGCGGCGCCCGGCCCGGCCCCACATCTGGCGCAGGCTGGCGACGGTGCCGGGGAAGGTGACGCAGATCGCCGCGTCGAGCTCGCCGATGTCGATCCCCAGCTCGAGCGCGTCGGTGGCGACCACGGCGAGCAGCTCGCCGCCGGCCAGCCGCGCTCGATCTCGCGCCGCTGCTGGGGCGTGTAGCCGCCGCGGTAGGGGGCGATCCGCTTCGCCAGATCCGGCTTGCCGCGACGCTCGAGCTCCTCGCCGGCGAAGCGCTGGATCAGCTCGATCCCGCGGCGGCTCTTCAGGAAGCAGATCGTCCGCACCCCCTGGGAGACCAGCTCGGCGAGCAGCTCGGCGGCCTCGCGAGAGCGCCGAGCGCCGGCGTCCCCGTCGCCTCGTCGATCAACGGCGGGTTCCACATCGCGATCTCGCGGCCGGCGCGCGGAGCGCCGTCGTCGTCGATCAGCTCGAAGGGCTCGCCGACCAGCCGCTCGGCGAGCTCGACCGGGTTGGCGATCGTCGCCGAGGCGAGCAGGAAGCGGGGCTCGGACCCGTAGGCGCGGGCGACCCGGCGCAGCCGGCGCAGCACGTTGGCGACGTGCGAGCCGAAGACGCCGCGGTAGGTGTGGGCCTCGTCGACGACGACCCAGCCCAGGTTGGCGAGGAAGTCGCCCCAGCTCTTGTGGTTGGGCAGCAGCGCCGACGTGGAGCATGTCGGGGTTGGTGAGGACGAGGTTGCTGCGGCGGCGGATCGCCGGCGCGCTCCTCGCGCGGCGTGTCGCCGTCGTAGATCGCCTCGCGCAGGCCCGGCGGCCGCAGCTGCGAGAGCTTGCGCGCCTGGTCCTGGGCGAGCGCCTTGGTCGGGTAGAGGTAGAGGGCGCGGCGCTTGGGGTCGCGGGCGATCCCGTCGAGCACCGGCAGGTTGAAGGCGAGGCTCTTGCCGGAGGCGGTGCCGCTGGTGATCGACCAGGTTGCGAGCCGCCGGGCCGCCTGCCAGCGCCTCGAGCTGGTGCGAGTAGAGCCGCTCGACCCCGGCGCCGCGCCAGCGCCTCGGCGAAGGCCGGGTCGAGCGCGGCCGGCATCGCGACGTGCCGCGGGCATGCGCTCCTCTTCGACGCTCTCGGCGACGATCCGGCCGTCGCGGCTCGCCGGGTCGATCGCGATCGACCAGGGCTTCTCCAGCAGGCGCTGCGCCCTAGCGCCGCGCCCGCGGTTGTGCGGTCGCTCGGCGCTACCCGAGCCAGGACCTCGCCGCTGACGGTCCGCGCCTGCGACCCTGACCGCCTGCAGCGAGCGAGCGGTCGTGGACGCGGAGGACGTCGGCGCCGGCCCGCGACCGCGAGCGCGACGGCCGCCACCGTCCCCCACTCGCGCTCGGCGGCCGGCAGGCGCCCCTCCCAGGAGCCGGCGAGGACGGCGCCGACGAAGTCCTTGCGCGAGAGCGAGACGTAGAGCGGCAGACCCAGCTCGCGCAGCTCGCCGAGCCGGCGCAGGACCTCGAGGTCCTGCTCGGTGCGTCAGGTCGAAGTCGAGGCCCGGGTCGATCGCGATCTGCTCCTCGGCCACTCCCAGGGCCGCGGCCGCGGCTCGACTCGCCCCTCGAACCAGCGCTTGAGGTGGTCGACGACGTCGTCGTAGGCGAGGCGGCGGGCGGTCGGCTCGCGCGGCGGTCCCTCGATGTGCATGAGCACGTAGCCGCAGCCGCTCTCGGCGAGGAGCTCGAACATCTCGTCCGAGCCGCCGGAGATGTCGTTGATCGCCGCCGCCCCGGCCGCGAGCGCGCGCCGCGCCACCGCGGCGGAGAAGGTGTCGGCGGAGACCGGAACGCCCGCCCGCCGGCCAGCCCCTCGATCGCCGGGAGCAGCGCCGCCGCCTCGTCCTCGGCCGCGACCGGCGGCCCGCTGCGCGCCGCGACGGCGCCGACGTCGAGCATCTCGAAGCCCGCCTCGACCATCGCCAGCCCGTCGGCGACCGCCCGCTCCGGCGTCCCGCTGCGCGCCCCCTCGAACATCGAGTCGGAGGTGACGTTGACGATCCCCGCCGCGATCGGCTGGTCCAGACTCGAGGGTCCGCGTCGGCAAGCTCGCCAGGGCACGCCCGCTACGGTAACGGCCGCGGCCGATGCCCCTGCAGATGCGTCTACACCGACCTCGACGGAACCCTGCTCGGACAGGGCAGCTCGCTGTTCCGCGACGCCGAGGGCGGCTTCTCGCTGGCCCAGGCGCGCGGCCTGGAGGCCTGCCACCGGGCCGGGGTCGAGGTCGTGATCATGTCGGGCCGGCGCGAGGCGCAGGTCCACGAGGCGGCGCGACTGATGGGCCAGACCTCCTACATCTACGAGGCGGGCTGCGCCTTCGCGATCGACGGCGAGACGCACCCTGCTGACCGGCGAGCTGGTCCCCGACGAGGACGGCACGGTCTACGAGCAGATGGAGCCGCGCGGCATCCCGCGGCTGCTCTTCGAGCGCTTCGAGGGGCGCCTCGAGTACCACTCGCCCTGGCACCACGGCCGCGTCCTCTCCCACCTTTTCCGCGGCAAGATCGACGTCGAGGAGGCCAACGCGCTGCTCGCCGCGAGCGGCCACGGCGACCTGCGCCTGCTCGACAACGGCGCGATCGGCCGCGAGATGCCGGCGATCGAGGGCCCGACCCACGCGTACCACCTGGTCCCGGTGCTGGTCAGCAAGGCGGCGCGCGTCGCCGCCCACGCCCGCGCCCGCGGCTACGACCCGGCGGACTGCATCGCGGTCGGCGATTCGGTCGAGGATCTCGAGGTCGCCGCCGCGGTGGGGCGCTTCTTCGTCGTCGCCAACGGCCCCGAGCGGGACCCCGGGCTGCGGGCGGCGCTGGGCGCCTGGGACGAACGCCACCGTCACCGAGGGCAGCATGGGCGACGGCTTCTACGAGGCGGTCGTCTCGACCCTGATGCGACGCGCCGCTAGTATCGGTCGCGAAGATCCAGGCCGACGCGACCGTCGCCGAGCAGGAGTACCTGGAGACCATGTTCTGGCTCGAGGAGGCCGGGCTGCCGATGACCGGGCGCGAACATCGCCCGCGCGATGCAGCTCTCGCCGCCCACCGTCCACGAGATGATCGGCCGGCTGATCGACGACGGCTACGTCGAGCCGCGCGCGCCGACAAGTCGCTCGACTTCACCGAGACCGGGCGCGAGCACGCCAGCCACATCGTCCGCCGCCACCGGATGATCGAGCGCTTCCTCACCGACGTGCTCGGCATCCCCTGGGACGAGGTCCACGAGGAGGCGGAGCGGATCGAGCACGCGATGTCGCCGGTGCTCGAGGAGCGGATGCGGGCGGCGATCGGCGACGCCACGACCTGCCCCCACGGCCACCCGATCGTCGAGGGCGCGCGCGAGCGCGGGCGCCCTGCTGGCCGACGTCGACGTCGGCGCCGACGTCCACCGTCCTGCGCTTCGAGAACGAGGCCGAGGAGCTGCTCCATTACCTCAAAGCGGCCGGCCTGGAGCCCGGGCCTGAGGGCACGCTCGAGAGCTCCGACGAAGACGAGCGTGACGATCGTCCTCCGACGACGGCGAGCCACCGCGTCTCGCGCAGCGTCGCCGAGACCGTCTCGGTCCGGGCCGACCCCGCGCCGCCGCCGCGGGCCGCGATCCCCGAGCAGCTCGTCCTCTCAGCGACCGCTACGGCCGCTACGGCGCCGCTTCGAGGCCGGCGGCCTCAGGCGGGCGAGCCGGCGCGGACCCGCTCCAGCGCCCGGGCGATGCCGCGCGACGCCCTCGCGGATCCGCTCGGCGGGCACGCGGCGCGAAGGAGAGGCGCAGGCTGTTCTCGCCGCCCTCGATCATGAAGTCGGGGCCGGCGACGAAGGCGACGCCCTCGCCCTTGGCCTCGGCCAGCAGCGCCGGCGTGTCCGTCCCGGCCGAGGTCGAGCCAGATGAAGTAGCCGCCGCCAGGGACCACGAACTCGGCCTCGGGGATGCTCCTCGCCGAGCGCATCGACCAGCGCGTCGCGCCGCTCGCGCAGCGCGCCCTTGACGAACTCGATGTTGCGGTCCAGGGCCCCCGAGCGACAGAGCTCGAGGACGACCGACTCGGCCAGCATGTTGGGCGAGATGTAGGTCTCGTTGGCGCGCTTGGCGAGCTCCTCGATCTGGCTCGGCGGGCCGGCCAGGTAGCCGACCCTGACCCCGGGGCTGACCGTCTTCGAGAACGAGGAGGCGTGGATGACGCGGTCGGCCCGGTCCATCGCCAGCATCGTCTCCAGCGCCTCGCCCTCGAAGGGCAGCTCGCGGTAGGGGTCGTCCTCGAAGAGCCAGAAGCCGTGCTCGGCGGCCAGCTCGACCAGGCGCACCCGCTTCTCGGCCGAGAGGGTGCAGCCGGCCGGGTTGTGGAAGTTGGGGATCACGTGGGCCAGCTCGACCGGCCCGGCCGCCAGCTCGGCCTCGCAGCGCGGCGACGTCGATTCCGTCGGCCTCGAGCGGGACCGGCACCAGCTCGACCCCGGCCGGCGCAGCATCAGCAGCGTGCGGTCGTAGGTCGGTGATCTCAAGAGAATTTCTTTTCGGAGACGGTAGTCGGCAGCAAGGCTTATCTCAGCTACCTAGGTGAGCGGTTAGAGCTGATTCATTACCGCAATCTTCTTGAGGCACAGGACGTACACCTCTGGAGGCAGGCCATCGTGACGGACCTGTGGGCGCGGTGGCACGAGGAGGGCATCCAAGTGGTTTACAGGCTTCGGCCGGCGAGGGAGCTTCTCGACGGGGAAAGAGGCAAGAAGGAGTTGGGTGTGCTAGGAAAGAAAGCCGCAGACCTGCTCAAGGAGGACTGCAAGGACGTCTCGAAACTTAAGAGCAAACTCGTCGATGACAGTGCCAGGGCGCTCCTGGAGCAAGACGACGAGCACGGACTCTGGGGTTAGAGAAACCACCTCGAAGACGTCCTCGGCTCCGAGCTGAAGGGTCAGACATTCGGCATGGCGGAACGGACTCATCTCAGTCAGACGCTCTTCGGCGAGGGTTCGTCGCCGGAACTCTGCTTTGCAGTAAGCAGGCATGGCGAGGAAGATGTAATCCCGCTCGTTTCCCTATCGGCTGACTGGCGGAAGATCGGATGAGCACCAGACATCTCGTCGTCGACTGCGATCCCGGATGCGATGATGCCCTCGCCCTCCTCCTGGCATTCTCCGAGGATTGCCTGCCGCGAGAAGCCCGCAGACCGGTATGGGCGGATCGACGTTCTCACGGTGGCCGGCAACGTTGGCGTCAATCAGACCACCGGGAATGCAATGCGTGTGTGCGCGCTGGCCCAGAGATTCC
>CAVSHD010000001.1:0-76469 GCA_963727615.1 uncultured Solirubrobacterales bacterium | reverse complement strand
CCGCCGAGGTGTCGACGGGCTCGCCGTCGACGTTGAGCTCGATGCCGCCCAGGAAGAGCAGGTCGAGGCCGGTGGCGGTGACGACGATGTCGGCCTCGAGCTCGGCGCCGGAGGCGAGCTCGATCCCGCTCTCGTTGAAGGCCTTGATCTCATCGGTGACGATCTCGGCGCTGCCCCTGCCGATCGCCTTGAAGAGGTCGCCGTCGGGGATCGCGCAGGGGCGCTGGTCCCAGGGGTCGTACTCGGGCTTGAAGTGCCTGTCGACCTCGTAGCCCTCCGGCAGGCCGCGGATCGCGGCCTTGCGGATCAGGTTCCTGACCGTCCGCGGCCGGCTGCGGCTGAGCCTGTAGACGAGCATCTGGAGCAGCACGTTCTTCCAGCGGGTGATCATGTAGGCGGCCTTCAGCGGCAGGAAGCGGCGCAGCCCGTTGGCGATCGGGTCTTCGCCGGGGACCGAGACGACGTAGGTCGGGGAGCGCTGCAGCATCGTCACGTGCCCCGCGGTCGGCGCCATCGCCGGCACCAGCGTCACCGCGGTGGCGCCGCTGCCGATCACGACGACCCGCTTGCCGGCGTAGTCGAGGTCCTCGGGCCAGTGCTGGGGATGGATCACCTGCCCGCCGAACTTCTCGATCCCCGGCAGCTCCGGCGTGTAGCCCGCGTCGTAGCGGTAGTAGCCGCTGTTGACGAAGAGGAAGCCGCAGGTAATTTGCAGCGACTCGCCGGTGTCGGAGCGCTCGACGTCGACCGTCCAGTGGGACTCGTCGCTCGACCAAGAGGCCGAGACGACGCGGTGGTGGTAGCGGATCCTGTCCTCGAGGCCCGCTTCACGGGCCGTCTCGCGGATGTAGTCGAGGATCGCGGGCCCGTCGGCGAGCGACTTCGAGCCGGCCCAGGGCTTGAAGCGGTAGCCGAGCGTGTGCATGTCGGAGTCGGAGCGGATGCCCGGATACCGGAAGAGATCCCAGGTGCCGCCCATGTCCGCGCGCGCCTCGAGGATCGCGAAGCTCTTCCCAGGGCATCGCTCCTGGAGGTGATGGCCCGCGCCCACGCCTGAGATCCCGGCTCCGACGATGAGGACGTCTACATGCTCCGGTGTCGTCATAACCCACGGAGACTGTACGCGGCGCGGGAGACGCGCGAGTTTGACGTGCATCACACAACGCCGCGGGCCGCCGTGTGACGGCGCCGGCGCCGAGAGCACCGGCCTCGCGTAGCATCGGGGCATGGAGATCCTGGTCGTCGAGGACGAGGCGGGGATCGCCGACTTCCTCGCCCGCGGGCTCGAGGCCGAGGGCTACGGCGTCGCCGTGGCCGCCGACGGCATCTCCGGCGAGCGGCTGGCGCTCGCCCCGGAGACCGACCTCGTCGTGCTCGACCGGATGCTGCCGGGGCGCGACGGGTTCGAGGTCCTGGCCGCGATCAGGAGGGCGAAGCCGAACCTGCCGGTGATCATGCTCACCGCGAAGGCCGACGTCTCCGACCGGGTCGAGGGGCTCGACGCGGGCGCCACCGACTACGTGACGAAGCCCTTCGCCTTCGACGAGCTGCTCGCCCGGGTCAGGGCCCGCCTGCGGGAGGCGGGCGAGCGCTCCGAGACGTCGCTGGAGGCCGGCGGCATCAGCCTCGATCTGCTCTCTCGAGAGGCCCGCCGGGGCGACCTGCGCGTCCGACTGCCGGAGCGCGAGGCCGACCTGCTCGCCTACCTGATGCGCCACGCGAACCGGGTCTGCACGCGCGAGGAGATCCTCGCCGCGGTCTGGGACTTCGATCACGACCCGGGCACGAACGTCGTCCAGGTCTACGTCGGCTACCTGCGGCGCAAGCTCGGCCTGCCCGACTCGCCGGTGCCGATCGAGACCGTGAGGTCGGTCGGCTACAGGCTGAGCGGCTCGCCTTGACCGGGGCCTGGAAGAGGCTGGGGCTGCGCGGGCGGCTGGCGCTCTCGATCGCCGCGATCGCCGTCTCCGCCTTCGTCGTCGTCTTCGTCGCCGTGCGGGCCGAGATGGAACACGAGTCCTCGGTGATCGGCCACGAGGAGAACCGCGAGCGGAGCGCGGCCGGCGGGCCGCGGGTCGAGCCCGGCGAGGAGTCGCCGCTCTCACCGATCAGGGACGCCCAGTCCGAGGTCGAGAAGACCTTCCTGCTGGTCGGAGGCGCGACCCTGATCGCGGCGCTCCTGGCCGGCTACCTGCTCGCGGCCCGCACCGCCTCGCCGTTGCGCAGGTTCGCCGCCACCGCGGCCGAGGTCGACGCCGGTGACCTCAGCCCGCGCCTCGAGGCCTCCCCCTCGATGTCGGCGGAGCTGCGCACTCTCGCCGATGCCTTCAACCACATGCTCGACCGCCTCGACCTCGCCTTCGCCAGGCAGCGGTCCTTCGTCTCCGACGCCTCGCACGAGCTGCGCAGCCCGTTGACGGCGATCCGCGGCCAGCTCGAAGTCCTCGCCCGGGGGGCGCCGCCGACGGAGGAGGAGGTGCGCCGGGTGGAGCGGGTGGCGCTTGCCGAGATGGGCCGGGTCGAGCGGCTCGTCGACGATCTCCTCACCCTCGCCGGGCTCGACGAGGGCGCCGTCGGGCCGCAGCGGCGGACGGTCGATGCCGCCGCCTTCCTGCGCGGCTTCTCCGCCGGGCCGGCCGAGCAGGAGACCGAGGTCGGCGAGCTGGCGGCCGGGCGGATCTCGATCGACGCCGACCTGATCGCCCAGGTGCTGCGCAACCTGCTCGCCAACGCCCACCGCCACGCCGGCCCCGGAGGCCGGGTCGCGATCTCGTCACGGCCGCGGGGCGACGCGCTGCTGGTCCACGTCGACGACGACGGCCCCGGCGTCCCGGCCGCGGAGCGGGAGCGGGTCTTCGACCGCTTCCACCGCAGCGAGGCGGCCCGCGACCGGGCCTCGGGCGGCAGTGGCCTGGGGCTCGCGATCGCCCGCTCCATCGTCGAGATGCACGGCGGCCGGATCTGGGTCGAGGGCTCGCCGCTCGGCGGCGCCAGGCTCGCCTTCGAGCTGCCCGGCCTGCGCCGATCGTGAGAAATCTCTAACCCCCCGCTTAGGCGATGACAAGGGTTCCCACGCAGCATCGTGGGGCGTGTACCGACCGAACTCGGCAAAGACCCGTGACGGAGTCGCCGCAAACGCGCGCCTGACCGGCGCTGCGGCCGCGGCGCTGCTCGTGCTGCTCGCCGCCGAGGGGGCGACCATCCCGTTCATCGGCCCGCTGGTCGGCCCCCACATCTTCATCGGCATCCTGCTGATCCCGCCGGTGGCGCTGAAGCTCTCGACGACCGGCTACCGGTTCGCCCGCTACTACACCGGCAGCCCCCCCTACGTCCGCAAGGGGCCGCCGTCGTTGCCGCTCCGGGTGCTGGCGCCGGGGGTCGTCTTCACGACCGTGGCGCTGTTCGGAACCGGCGTCGCCCTGCTCTTCGCCGGCAGGCCGTCGAACACGCTCTCCTTCGCCCACAAGGCGAGCTTCATCGCCTGGTTCGCGTTCATGGCCATTCACGTGCTCGGCCACCTGCTCGAGGTCCCTTCGCTGGCGCTCCCGGACTGGCGGCGCAACGGCCCCCGCGAGGCCCGGCTGGCCGGCGCCGGCACACGGGTGATGGCTCTTTCGGCCTCGATCCTGGTCGGCGTCGCGGCCGCGATCCTCGTCATCCCGGCCGCCGGGAGCTGGGCATGAGCATCGATCCGGCGGCCGCCGAACGCCTGCGCGCCGCGCGACACCGGCTCAGCGCCCAGCGGCGCCGGGCGGGCCTGCTGCGCGGCAGGGTCGTGGCGATCGCGCTGGTCACCTTCGCGGTCCTCTGGAGCGCCGTGCTCGTCCAGATGGCGACAGGGCACGACCCCGTTCTCGGCGCCGCCGCCGCCAAGGGCACGAAGCAACGCAAGAGCCCCCAGGCCGAAACTCCGCGCCCCGAACCCGCCACCGAACCGCCCGAACCGGTGGAATCGGTCGAATCCGTCGAATCGCCGGAAGGGGAGAGCGCCGAAGCGGCGGAAATCGAAGCGATCGAAGCAGCCGAACTCGAAGCGCTGGAGGCGGCCGAAGCGGAAGCGGCCGAATTCGCGGAAACCGAACCGGCCCCGGTGACGACGACGGTATCGTGAGCGGCGAAGCCCATCGCAGCTTCGACTGCTTCGGTGGGACGGCGGCCGTGCACGTGCGCGGAGACGCCGGCGAGGACTCGGCGGCGGCGGCCGACGCCGCCCGCGCCCGCCTCCTCGACACCCACGCCCGCCTCTCCCGCTTCCTCGAGGACAGCGAGCTCAACCGCCTCAACGCCGACCCCCGGCCCGAGGTCCCCGCCTCGCCGCTGCTCCGCCGGCTGGCGACCGCGGTGAAGATCGTCGGCGCCCGCAGCGGCGGCCTGGTCGACGGCACCCAGCTCGACGGCGTCGAGCGCGCCGGCTACCGCGCCTCGATGCGCGACCGGGAGCCGATCGACCTCGTCGAGGCGCTGCGCACGGCCCCCGAGCGCCGGCCGGCGCGCCCGGACCCGGCCCGCCGCTGGCGGGCGATCGGCGCCGACGAGCGCGCCGGGACGGTGATCAGGCCGCCCCGGGTGCGGATCGACAGCGGCGGCATC
This sequence comes from uncultured Solirubrobacterales bacterium, assembly GCA_963727615.1. GTDB lineage: Bacteria > Actinomycetota > Thermoleophilia > Solirubrobacterales > 70-9 > VRUE01. Next base: position 71,879 of record CAVSHD010000001.1, on the reverse strand, counting down.
GCCAAGGGCCTGCTCGCCGACCTCGTCGCCGCGACCCTCTCGGGAATGCGCGCCTTCGCGGTCGACTGCTGCGGCGACATCCGCATCGGCGGCACCGCCGGCCAGTCCCGAGCCGTGCTCGTCGGCGACCCCTTCGGCGGCGATCCGGTCCACGAGCTGACCCTGCGCGAGGGCGCGGTCGCCACGAGCGGCATCAGCCGGCGCTGCTGGACGGGGCCCGACGGCCGCCCCGCGCACCACCTCATCGACCCAGGCAGCGGCGCTCCGGCCTTCACCGGGATCGTGCAGGCGACCGCGATCGCTCCCACGGGCCTGCTCGCGGAGGCCCTCGCCAAGTCGGCGCTGCTCACGGGGCCGGACCGGGCCGCCTCCTGGCTTCCCCACGGCGGCGTCCTCGTCGACGACGAGGGCGAGGTCCAGGTCATCGGCGCCGAGCGCCCCCTGCCCAGGGCGGTCCCGGCGCCGTGAACGTCCTCCCCCATCTCTTCTGGATCACCAGCCGAGCGGCCGGCGAGGCCGCCCTGCTGCTCTCCAGTGCCAGCGTCGCCGTCGGCCTGATGATGAGCTCCAAGGGCCGCTCCACCAACAAGCGCGACCTGCGCGCGATCCACGAGGCGCTCTCGATGACCGCTCTCGCAATGGTCGCCCTGCACGGCGTCTCGCTGCTCGGCGACTCCTATCTGAGCCCCGGCCTGGCCGGGATCGCCGTGCCGTTCGCCGGCGCCTACCGGCCGCTCTGGACCGGCCTCGGGATAGTCGCCGGCTACGGCCTCGCCGCGCTCGGCTTCACCTACTACGCCCGCAACCGGATCGGGGCGGCACGCTGGCGCCGCGCCCATCGCCTGATCGCGGTCTTCTGGCTGCTGGCCGTCGGCCACACGATCGGCGCCGGCAGCGATGCCGGACAGGTCTGGTTCCTGGCGGCGAGCGGGGCGCTCGTTCTGCCCGCGGCGCTGCTGCTCCTGCTGCGCTGGCTGGGGCGCGCCGACGAGTCCTCGCGCGAGGCCGGCGAGCCCGCCCCCTCCCCCGGCGATGCCTGGCGCTACGAGACCGGCTGAGCCGGGTCCGCCTTTCGATCGAGGACAATCCCGGGGATGAGGAGGTGGCTTCTGCCTGCGGCGCTCGCTCTTCCCGCAGCGCTCACGCTGGCCGGCTGCGGGCAGTCGGCCCCGCCGGGGTACGTCGCCGAAGCCCGGCAGGAGGCGGCGCGCGACTCCTCCCCCGCCCCGGTCGCGCCGCATGGGCGCATCGCACGCGAGCTCCCTCCCCACCCGCGCCCGCCCTACCGGGTCGCCACCCCGGCGCAGGAGGCGGCGGCCGGCGGCGCGGCCAAGCCGGCGGCGCGGTCAGGGCCGCCCGCCAAGGCCGAACCGCCGGCCGCCCAACCGGAATCGGGCTCGCCGACGAAGATCCCGCCGGCCTCGGCCGGGACCAACGGGTCATTCGTGCCGCCGCCTCCCGAGGCGCGAAAAGCGATCACCCCGCGGACGATGGCCGGGCTCGAGCGCAGGGAAGCCGAGGGCCTGGCGATCTCGCTGAACGGGATCGCCCTCGCCCCGCCGCGGGCGCCGGTCGCGATCAAGGCAGCGATCGGCGCCGCCAATGAAATCGTCGGCAGGCCCTACCTCTGGGGCGGCGGCCACTCATCCTGGTACTCGCGCGGCTACGACTGCTCGGGGGCCGTGAGCTACGCGCTTGGCGGCGGTGGCTTCCTCTCCTCCCCGCTCAGCTCGGGCCGGCTCGCGTCCTGGGGCGAGCCGGGGCCGGGCCGCTGGCTCACCGTCTACGCCAACGGCGGCCACGCCTACGCGGTGATCGCCGGGCTGCGCTTCGACACCGTCGGCGACGCCAGGGGCAGCGGCCCGCGCTGGCACCCGGTGCCGGTCTCGACCCAGGGCTTCATCGCCCGCCACCCTCCGGGGTACTGAGGCGGCGCCACGGCCGGAGCCGGCGCCGCGCTCAGGTGAAGACGATCTGCCCCCCGGCCGCGAGCTCGTAGAACTCGCCGACGGTGATGATCTCCTCGACCTGGGGGACGAAGTCGTCCCTGCTCAGGCCGAAGAGGTCGACCGAGGCCTTGCAGCCGTAGATCCCACCGCCGGAGTCGGCGATCATCTCGACGAACTCGGGGATCGGCGGGATGTCGAGCTCCTCCATCCCCTGGGCGAATTTCTTCGTCACCAGCGCCGACATCCCGGGCACGGCGCCGACCAAGGTCGGCAGGTGCAGGCCGGGATTGCCGACGGTTGCGGCCTTCACCTTGCCGCTCTTGCCCGCGTTGATCGCGTCGAGGCCGAAGAAGGTGAAGAAGACGTTCGCCTCGATCCCCTCCATGCGCGCGCCGTTGGCCATGATCAGACCCGGGTAGACGCCCTCCAGGGATCCCTTGGAGATGACGATCGAGACCTTCTCTATCGGCTTGCCCATGCTCGCCTCCATCTCTAGATGCAGCCGCGCGGCTTGGGGATGCCGCCGACCTTCGCGGCCAGCTTCGCCGGCCCCTTGGGGAAGAGCTGGTACAGCTCCTTGATCGGCACGCCCGAGGCTTTGCCGAGCGAGCGGATCGAGGGCGCGGAGCCGCTGTTCAGGTACGCGTCCCGCATGAACCGGACCACCATCCAGTGGCGGTCGGTCAGGGCCCCGATGCCGTTCTCGGCGGCGATCTCGGCGGCCACCTCCTCGTTCCACTGCTCGGGATCGGTCATGAAGCCCTCGTCGTCGACCTCGACGCTCGAGCCGGCGTAGGTCATCGTCGTCACCTTCCTCCTCCTTCCGATGTGTTGGTTGCCGCGGCCCTTCCGCCGCTGACGCCCGGGATCTCGCGGCCAGGGAGCAACATATGCCAGTACAGGGGTTGAAACGCCAGCTTGCCCAGGTGGTTGAGCCGCGACTCTCGCAGCAACGGCAGCGGACCGACGTGCGGCTCGGGAAAGCGGCCCGGCAGCGGCTCGTTCTCATAGTCGAAGTCGATCAGAAGCGCCCGGTGGAAGCCGCTCTCGATGAAGCAGTTGACATGGCCGTCGTAGGTCCCCTCGAGCTCCTCCCCGGCGAGATGGCGCTCGACGTTGGCGCAGAGGGCATCGCCCTCGAAGTGGGTCGCCGAGCCGGCCTTCGAGGTCGGCAGGTTGGCCGCGTCGCCGATCGCGAAGACGTTCTCCGCGGCGGCGCCCTGAAGCGTGTGGGGGTCGACTCGGACGAAGCCGAGCTCATCGCCGAGGCCGGGCGAGCGCGCGACGAAGGGGGCGCCGCCGTGCACCGGTATGGCGACGAGGAGGTCGAACTCGATCTGCCGCTCGTCCCAGCTGGTCAGGGTCCCGCTCGCGCCGTCGACCGAGCCCGTCGCGAACTCGGCCTCGACCCGTATCCCCCGCTCCTCGAGCATGCCTCCGAGGTGCGCGGAGGCGACCGGCTTGGTGAACGCCGAGTCGAGCGGGGTCGCGTAGACGATCTCGACCTCGGAGCGCACCCCCCGCTCGCGCAGGAACCAGTCGGCGAGGAAGCAGAACTCGAGTGGTGCGACGGGGCATTTGATCGGCATGTCGATCGGGTTGACGACGAGCCTCCCGCGCTCGAAGCCGCGCAGCGCTTCGCGCAGGGCGACCGCTTCCTCCAGCGAGTAGAAGCCGAAGACGCTCCCACCCCAGCCCGGCCCGCGCAGCCCCTCGGTCTCCTCGGGCAGGAGGGTGGCGCCGCTGGCGACGACCAGCACGTCGTAGTCGAGCTCGGACCCGTCGCCGAGGCGGACGATGCTGCCCTCGACGTCGACGGAGTCGACCTCCGTGAGGCGGAGATCGATGCCCCTGTGCAGCTGCCGGCCGCGGGGGCGGACGATCCCCTCGGGGTCCTCGAGCCCGAAGGGCACGAAGAGGAGGCCCGGTTGGTAGACGTGGCGGTCGTCGCGATCGACGACGACGATCTCCGTGTCGCTGTCGAGCCTGCGCCGCAGGCGGTTGGCGACCATCGTGCCGCCCGTGCCGCCGCCGAGGATCGCGATCCGCCTCATCGCACCCGATCTTGGTCCAGGGCCGCCCCGACGCCATCCGCAATAGACCACAGGGCGGGTGCGGATTCACCTCGACGGGGCGACCGCCCGAGCTTCACCAATCCTTGGCCCTGGCTTGGGCTGCCGATTGCCATCGGGGGAGCAACATGGATCGACCCATTCCGAAGGAGCATTCGATGAGCAATCGCAGAGCAAGGCTCGCCGCCGGCACCACCGTCCTGGCTCTTGGCGCCCTCGCCGGGGTCGCCCTCGAGACGAACCACGGCGTGCCGGCGGCCTCGCAGCAGACGGCCGCCGGCGGCAGCTCGGCGGCGGTGGTGACCGGAGCCAGCGCCACCGCGGCGACCCCCACGAGCGGGGCGGTCGCGGTCCGCGCCAGCTCGACCACCCGCCGGCCGATCGTCACCCGCGCCAGCGGCGGGGCGCCCGCCGGGCGGGAGCTCGACGACTAGCCGATCGGAGTCGGAGTGGGCCCAGCCTCCGCCCGACGCCCCGTCGCGGCCACGCCGAAATTGCCCAAGTTGCCTGGATTCCCCTAACCTTTCCCCTGAGAGATACGCACGCCGGGCACGCGCCCTACCCCGGTGCTGCGGGAGAAAGGGGGCGATCTTGGCGGATGTGGCTCTAGGTCTTTCTGTGGTTCCGACCCCCCGGGTCTTGGCCGACCGATGAAGTCCGGAGCCCGCGTCGGGCCGCATACAGCATGAGAGCGCCGAGACACTCGCGCTCGCCGCGTGGGAGGCGATCCCAAACGCGAGCTCGCTGGTATTCGACACAGACCTCCGATACGTCGTCGCCCGCGGCCCGGCACTTGCGCTGCACGGATTCACCTCGACCGACCTGGAGGGGCAGTTGGCGCGGACCGCCCTGCCGTCGGAGCGCTGGAAGCTCTTCGAGCCGCTGTACCGGGGGGCACTGGCGGGCGAGACGGACTCAGTCGAGGTCACGTCCACCGATGAGAACCACTGGTGTCGGATTCAGGTCGGTCCGCTGCGAGACGCCGACGGAACCATCGCCGGTGGCGTTGCGCTGGCGATCGACACCACAGACCTGAAACGCGGCGAGAGCCAGTATCAACGCTTGCTCGAATTCACCCCGGACGCGATCGTCGTCGTTGACGAGGGGGGAGTCATCCGCGAAGCCAACCCGGAATGCGAGCGGCTTTTCGGGTATACGCGCGAGGAGTTGCTGGGGGCTCCTCGTGGAGATGCTCATCCCCGAGCCCTTCCGCGAGCGACACCGCAAGGTTCGGGCTTCCTTCTCCCAAGCGCACGGCTCTCGGCCGATGAGCGCTGGGGGCCATGAATTCGAGGCCCTCCACAGGGACGGCAGCGAGTTCCCGGTCGACATCAGCCTGAGCTCGCTCGAGGCCGATGGGGATGTTCTGGTCACCGCCGTGATTCGGGATATCCGGGCCGAACGGAAGCTGGCGGATTCGCTAGGCCTCCTGGAAGCGCTTCAATCGACCGCACCCGTCGGCATGGTCTTCGTCGATCGCGAGTTTCGGGTCCAGCGCATCAACGAGACGCTCGCCGCCGTCAACGGCGCTCCGATCGAGGATCAGATCGGACGCCCCGTCAGCGAGCTGGTGCCCGAGCTCTGGCCCCAGCTCGAGCCGGGGTATCGACACGTCCTGGAGACGGGCGAGGCGCTGATGAACCAGGTCGTCCATCTGAGCATGCCGGATGCGCCGGGGCAGGAGCTGGTCTTTCTCACCAGCTACTACCCGGTCCACCTCGGCGGGAGGCTGATCGGGATCGGCGCGGTCGCGGTCGACATCACCGAGGCGCGTCACGCATCCGAATTCCAGGACGCCGTGATGGACACCATGGCGGAGGGGGTCTACACGCAGGACGGCGAGGGCCGCCTGACCTATATGAACAGGGCGGCGACGAAGATGCTCGGGTACTCCGAGGACGAGCTGCTGGGAAAGTCGATGCACGACGCGATTCACCACCAGCACGCCGACGGCACCGACTTCCCGGCCGAGGAGTGCGAGATTCTGCAGGCGCAGGTGGAGGAGCACGCCTCTCCGCAAGTCCGAGGACGCGTTCACCAAGAAGGACGGGGAGATCTTCCCGACGGCCTACTCGGCCGCGTCGATGCGTGTCGGCGCCGACGAGCACGGGCTCGTCGTCGTCTTTCGCGACACCTCCGCAGAGCAGGCGGAGATCAAACGTGAACGGCGTGAGCTCGACACCCTGGTCTGGGTCGGGAGGGTCCGCGATGCGATCGATGAGGACCGGCTCGTGCTCTACTCCCAGCCGATCGTCCCGCTCGGCGATGGCCTCCCCCGCGAGGAGCTGCTGCTGCGGATGCTCGGACGAGACGGCGAGGCTGATCGCGCCCGGGGAGATTCCTGCCGGCCGCCGAGAGACTTCGGCCTCATCGGCGAGATCGATCGTTGGGTGATCTCCCAGGCGATCCAACTCGCGCAAGAGGGACGTCGCGTCGACGCCAACCTCTCGGGAGCCTCGGTCTCCAACGAGGATTTCTTGCCGAAATCGTGCCGCAGATAGGGGACTCGGGCGTCGACCCCTCGCTGCTCGGGTTTGAGATCACCGAGACGGCATTGATGCGCAACCCCGACGTGGGCAAGATGTTCGCCCAGCAGCTGGTCGACCTCGGATGCAGCCTTTCCCTGGACGACTTCGGCACGGGCTTCGGAGGCCTGACATACCTCAAGGAACTCCCGTTCAGCTTCATCAAGATCGATATCGAGTTCATCCGGGACCTGCCGACGAGCGAGGCCAACCAACACCTCGTCAAGGGCATCGTCAATCTCGCCCAGGGCTTCGGACAGGCGCACGATCGCCGAGGGCGTCGAGGACGCCGAGACGATGGAGCTGCTGCGCGAGTCTGAACGTCGACTTCGCGCAGGGCTACTACGTCGGGCGACCCGCGCCGATCCAGACAATCGCCTGATCGCGCCTCGGCGGTCGCCCTCTACCAGCGCCGGCGGGCTCCGAACAGCTCCTGTGCGTAGCCGGCGACCGAGATCGGCGACATGAAGAGCTGGTAGTCAGCAGATAGCCGAGGTACCCGAGTCGGTTCGTTCGAACCCGGAGGCCGACCTCGCGGAACGACTGCCGGCTGAGGTGGAACATGACCGCGGAGAGCAGCATGTTCAGGGGAAGCACCGCCAGCGTCATCGGGCCGACGATCACGAAGTTGCCGAACAGCGCCAGGACGATCCCGATCGGGAAGGCAACCGAATAGACGAAGTCGATGTAGGGAAAGATCACGTTGATCAGGACGCCGTGCACGTTCGACCTACCTCCCGCCAGGAGCGCGACACCGTGGGCCCTCAGCCCCTCGATCATGCCCCTGGCCCAGCGGCGCCGCTGGCGGGCCAAGGCGCAGCCGTCTCCGGCACCCCGGTGAACGCGACCGCGCTGCCCTCGATATCCGACTCGTCCGCCCTGCCGCATCATCGCCCAGGTGAGCACTATGTCCTCGCCGATCTGGTCCGGCCAGCCGCCGGCGCCGTGAGCGCCCGCGTCCGGTAGACGCTGAAGGCGCCCTGCGCGACCATCGTGCCCTGGAACAGGCCCTGCTGGCGCTTCACGGAGGCGATCCCGAGGAAGTAGTCCCACTCCTGCGCGGCGCCGATGTGTTCCTGCGGGAGTTGCGAACGAGCACGCGCCGGCGACCGCCACCGTGTCCGCCGGGGAGCCGAGCAGACTGGCGACGACGCGGCGCAACGCGCCGGGCATCAGCAGCGTGTCGGCGTCGACCGTCGCCACCAATGGCGTTGCACCAGCGAGAGGCGCGGCCGTCAGCGTGTTCGCCTTGCCGCCGTGCGGCAGGGTCGACAGACCGAGAAGCGGCGATCCTGGCCGTACCCCGGCGACGATCGCGGCGGTCGCGATCGGCGGAGCCATCGTCGACCACGGTCACCCGCAGCTCCCCCGGGTAGTCCTGCCGGCGCGTATTCCAGCGTCTCCTCGATCGTCTCCTCCTCGTTGAGCAGGCGATGAGCACCGTCAGCGCAGGGAAATCGAAGTCGAGGCGAAGCGGCGGAGGACGGTCGAGAGCAGCGAGGCGATCAGATTGCATTGAGATAGCCGGGGATCGAGCGCGATGCCGAAGATCACCGCGATCGCGAGAGGCATCGTGATCGCCTGGCCGAGGCTCTCGATCCAGGGAATCGAGAGCCAGAGGGAAAAGCCGGCCCAGGCAAGGGAGGCGGCGATCACCAGCGCCAGCTTCAGATGGAGGTTGACGTAGAGTCGCCGGCGTTCCGACGGAGAGCGCTCGAGGTCCCTGAGCGAGGCGAGCGCGCCGGCCTGGAGCTCCGGCTCCTCGGCGAGCACGGGGATTGCGCTCGACTCCGGCTGCCGGTGGAGCCCGCGAGCCGTCTTGTCTGTCTCGGTGGCCATGTCCATAGTTGCCATCGACACTTGAGACCTCTAGCTGGACCCCGCCTCGACGGACTCGCGCACCCGGACCTGTCGTCGCGGTCAACCGATCGCTCGGCGAAATGGGCGCTTCCCGCGGATGACCGGGGCCGATGGGGCTACCGAGGCTGGACCGTCGCCCGGCGAGCCCCGTACTGGAACAGCCATCGCATCGCCCGCCGCGTCACCCACGGACGCGCCTGGTCGGTGGCGTGGCCCCCGGGAACGACCCAGAGGTGGACGCGACGAAACTTGGCGGCGAAGGCTTCGCTCATGCCGAGTGGGACGACCCGATCGGCCCGACCCTGCACGACGAGCAGCGGGCGGGTCATCGGGCGGCTCAAGGGCGAGAGCCGTCGGCGAGCGGCAGGGTCGGCTCCGATCTTTTCGTAGAAGTCGGCGCCATAGGCGCTGAACGGCCATTCCCAGTCGACGAGATCGGAGGGCGGCGCCTTGGCGACCGCGGCGGAGACGAGGCCGTCGCCGGCGAGCAGGGCGGCGAGAGTCCCGCCGGCGGAGGACCCATACGCGTAGACGTCCGATCGCCCGAACCGCGGCGCGCAGCCGCGCCGCTTCCTTCCTGGCCGCGAGCACGGCACCGGGCAGATCGCCGAGCGGATAGCTCAGGTAGCGAGGGATGAACCCGGCGGCGATCGCCAACCTCTCGGTCCTCGCCTGGAACAGGGGGTCTTCGAAGAGGAACGAGCCTCCGTGGATCATCAGGAGCTGTGGAGACGGTCCGCCTTGCGGCGAGCCGCGGCCGAGGGCTCTCGCGGGCAGCGCCGGCAGCAGGGCAAATGCGACGGCCAGGACGAGGACCGCGGACCCGGCCCGGGTGACTCGCAACCCCGTCACCCCAGGTCGTCGCGAGGCCCGGGCCCAGAGCCTGCGGCCCGCCCGCACGAGCGCGTAGCTGCCAATCGCCAGCGCCAGGGTGCCGGCCACGGTCAGCACGTAGCGCAGCACGACCTCCATGTGGGTCTGGGCGAGCGAGCTCTGGATGGCGACCAGAAAGGGAATGTGAATGAGATAGACCCAGAAGCTCGCGGCCGCGAGATAGCGCAGAACGCGCGATTCCCTGTGCACGTACCGGGCCAGAAGCCCCCAGATCCCGAACAACGTCAGCCAGCAGACGAGGCCGACGGCGAAAAGGCCCAGGAGCCTGAGCTGGCCCTTTTCGGCCAGGATCCCCGCCGAACCGACGTTCCCGGTGAAGTCGGTGTTGTCGTAGAAGAGGTAGAAGGCGGGAATCGCGATCGCCAGCCCCGCCGCCGACCTCAGCCAGGCGCCCCGCTTGAGCACCTCGAGGAGGTCCTCCTGGCCGCTCAGCAGCCAGCCGAAGCCGAAGAAGAAGCTGAAGTACGCGAGCAGGGTCGGGACCGGTACCAGCGAGTCCGACATCGTCCCGCCGGCGACCCACCCGGGCTTCGTGATCAGGATGAGGGCGCTGAACGAGGCCAGGGCCGGTATGCCCCACCATGACCTCATCAGGGCACGGAAGCCCCGGCCGATCGTCTCCCCGAAGTTGGGGAACGCCGCTGCGCCATCCAGACCCCGATCGCGAGCAGCGAGATCACCAACAGGTAGGCGATGAACCAGAGGTGCTGGGGCGTCAGGTTGAATACGTGGCCGAAGGTCAGCTCCCGCTTGGCAGGGATCAGCTGATCGCGCGGCCAGATGGCCGCGGCCTCGATCACGAAGAAGTTGGCGAGTGGCACCACCGTCAGCATCCCGACGACCAGGGGAATGCCCAGTCGTCGCAGCCGGGAGCGGAAATGCCCCGCGGCGGTGGACCGCCGCAGGCCACTTGCCGCGAGGAACCCCGAGATCGCGAAGAACAGCGGCATGTGCCAGGTGTGGACGAACCAGACCGCGGCGTCGACGGCCCGGTCTTCCCCGAGGCTCTTCTGGACGTAGCGGGCGGCGTGGTACGGGATCAGCAGGAGGATCGCCGAGACGCGAACCGCATCGAGGTGATGGAGACGCCGGCTCCCGCTCTCTGGCGGGGATGTGACCATCGATCGAACCTCCAGGTGTGCGCTGGACCTCCCGAGCGACGCCCGGAAGTTGCCTTTGGATCCCCGCTGGGATCAAAAAGACGCGGAGGTCGATCGAGGACGGCGAGTCGCGGCGACAGCAGGGATCGGCTGTGGCGACGGCAGGTCGGGGCAATCGACGACCGACCACCCAAGACTACTCCCCGCGCGATGCGGCTTTTCGGCGACTCCCGACCAGAGGCACACGAGCCGACGTGGCTGCGTCGGATCCTTTTCCTAAGAGAGTCCTTCGCCGTCGTTGACCTTCCCTTCAGCGGCCGAGACAATGCTCATCCCGTGCACCAGCCGCGCTCTCCCGGTCGCCGCCGTCGCCCCCGGGCGCCGACGGGGCCCTCCCGTGCCTCGCGCCGCCGTCGATTGGTCGCGCCGATCCTCGTCGCCGCGCTCCTGATCCTGGCCGGCGTGCTTGCGATCGGGGGCGGCGGAGGCGGCGGCTCGAAGTCCGGCTCGGCGGCGAGAATCAAAGAGGTCGTCGTCGCCAGGACGTCTCCCGACCGCCTTCCCGCGCCGATCTCCGCGGAGGCGGTCGTCGCGAGCAAAGAGGGCCCCCTGATCGTCGGCGGCCTCGATTCCTCGAGCAACTCCGCCAGCGGCGTCTTCCTCCTCGAACCAGGCAGCGGAGAAGTGAGCGAAGTCGGAACCCTCACCGGGCCGCTTCACGACGCCGCGGCGACCCTGCTCGGCGACCGGGCCCTGGTCTTCGGCGGCGGGACGGAAGCGAGCACCGACGCCGTCCAGGCCCTCGCGGCACCCGGGGGAATCGTCGCCCCGGCCACCTCGGCCCAGGCCGTAGGTCAGCTGCCGACCGTGCGCTCGGACCTCAGCGCGGCGACGGTCGGGGGCACCGCCTACGTCCTCGGCGGCTACGACGGAACCACCCCGATCGACTCGATCCTGGCGACGAGAGACGGCTCGACCTTCACCGAGGTCGGCCACCTGCCGGAACCGGCCCGCTACATGGCGGTCGCCTCGCTCGACGGTCGCATCTACGCCGTCGGCGGCGAGACGGCGAGCGGCTCCGCGAGCGACGCGATCCGCGAGATCGACCCGAAGGCGAAGACGGCCCGGATCGTCGCCCACCTGCCGACGCCCGTGTCCCACGCAAGCTCGGTCGCCCTCGACGGCGGCATCTTCGTGATCGGCGGCGAAGACGCGGGCTCGCCGACGGCGCGAATCTGGCGCTACGCGCCGGGCGGCAGGTCGATCACCCCGGCCGGCAGCCTGCCGCAACCGACCTCCGGCGCCGCCGCGGCCACGGTCGGCTCCTCGGCGTATCTGATCGGCGGCACTGGCGCCGGCGAAGAAGCGCTCGACACGGTCGTCACCCTGACCGCGAAGCGGCGACGGGTCCCGGCCAAGAAACGGACGAAGGCCGGCAGGCCGGCAATCTTCTCCGGCCGGCTGATGATCGCCGACCGCGGCAACGACCGGATCGTCGTCGTCAACAACCGTAAGCAAGTCGTCTGGCGCTTCCCCTCCAAGGCGCACCCCGCTCCCCCAGGCGGCTTCTACTTCCCCGATGACGCCTTCTTCATCCACCGCGGCCACGGCATCATCTCCAACGAGGAGCAGGACGAGCGCATAGTTCAGCTGGCCTACCCGTCGGGCAGGCTGCTCTGGTCCTACGGCCATCCCGGCCTCACCGGCTCCGAACCGGGTTACCTGCACGAGCCCGACGACGCCTACCTGCTGAAGAACGGCGACGTCACGGTTGCCGACGCCCAGAACTGCCGCGTCCTCCGCATCTCCCCCGCGAAGAAGGTCGTGCACGCCTTCGGCGACCCCTCGGGATGCTTCCACGAACCGCCCACATACCTCGGGTCTCCCAACGGCGACACCCCGCTGGCCAACGGCGACATGCTCGTCTCCGAGGTCAACGGCTCCTACGTCGACGAGCTGACCCCCGCCGGCAAGGTCGTCTGGAGCGTGCAGCTGCCGATCTCCTACCCCTCGGACCCCCAGCAGCTCGGCCCCGACCGCTACCTCGTCGTCGACTACGCCGACCCCGGCGCGATCTACAAATTCGATCGCGCCGGCCACCTGCTCTGGAGCTACCGGCCGGAATCGGGGCCCGGCCGCCTCAATCACCCGAGCCTCGCCGAGCGCCTTCCCGGCGGCTGGATCGCGGTCAACGACGACTATCGCCATCGCGTCGTCATCATCGACCCGAAGACGAAGAGGATCGTCTGGCAGTACGGGGTGACCGGGCACCCCGGCAAGGGCCCCGATCATCTCCGCATCCCCGACGGCTTCGACCTGCTGGCACCGAACGGGACGACGCCGACCCACCCGTTCACCGGCTAGCCGGGGACGAGCACTGGACCCTCATCTACTTATTAGGCGGCGCATAGGGCGGCTAGAGGAAGTGCGCCTAGCTTGAGGCCATGATCAAGCGAGACACATATGCACGGGCGCTGCAGGCGGCGACGGCCGAGGCTCGGCTGAGGTCCAGCCGCTCGGCGGTCCGTGGGGGCCTTCGTCGCTACGGCCGCCAGCCGAAGCCGACGAGCCCCGCGCCCCAGGTGAGCGCCCGATCCCAGTACCCGCCGATTCGGTCCGAGAGCGCGTCGATCCGGGCGCGCAGCGGCCGCGCCCAGAGGGCCAGCGCCGCACCGGCGCCCAGCGCGGCGCCGGCGAGGACGTCGCTGGGGTAGTGAACGCCGATCGCGACGCGGCCGACCGAGAGGACGGCGGCGGCAAGGAAGGCAACGGCCCCCCAGCGACGGTTGCGGAGGAAGATCGCGGTGGCGATCGCCAAGGAGGCGGTCGCGTGGTCGCTGGGGAAGCCGGGGTCGGCGGAATGGCCGGAGAAGAGGTGGACGCCGCTCCGGTCGACGACGAAGGGCCGCGCCCGGTCGACGAGTTCGGAGATCACCTTGCCGATCGCCAGGGCCAGGCCCGCGCTCAACACAGCCGCCACCGCCGCCCGTCGCCAGGCCAGGTGCCGGGCACCGGCGGCGGCAAGGAAGATCACGGCCAGGGTCGCGATGAACAGCGCCTCCGAGGCGTTGACGTAGTAGAGCAGCGGATCCTCGACCCCGTCGTGGTGGTAGAGGAAGCCGTTGAGGGCGTGGAGGATCGACCAGTCCATTCGAAAAGGCTGTCACATCTCTGTTACAGGCCTACCGGTGACGCCTGCAGGAGAAGGCGTTTTCCCATCGGGGCGCATCCGGCCCCTACGCCCCGGTAAGCGAGAGGGGCTACCGGCCGCCGCCGCCCGGGAGCGTCCGCCCCAGGCAGCGAACGTGCGACGGAGCCATCCCCCAGCGGCCGTAGAAGCGCAGGGCATCGTCGTTGCCGGCGACGACCGTCAGGCCGATGAAGCCGACGCCGGCTTCGGCGAGACGCCCCTCGACCCGCTCCATGAGCAGCGAGCCGATTCCCCAGCGGCGCAACGCCGGCTCGACCGACAGCGCCTCGATCTCCCCCATCCGCTCGTTGGTTTCGAAGCTCGGATCGCCGCCGCATATCCGGAAGAAGGCGAAGCCGACCGGCGAGCCCTCACGCTCGGCGATGAGCAACCAGCCATCGCCGTCTCGCATCCAGTGCTCGAACTCCAGCCGGTGACGCTGCCAGGAGTCCCCCGCGGGCCGGAATCGGGTTACCTCGCAGGCCTCGGCGACCTCCGCGTGGTGCTCGTGCATCGCTCGCCACAGCGACTCCACGTCGTCGAGTCGCTCAACCCCCGCCTCGAGGATCTCGACCTCGGGCGGCACGGTTTGACCTGCGCTCGCGCTCACGGTGGGCGAGCCTACCGCCTGCCCCGAGCGAATCGGGACGGAGCGGGTATCGGCCTACACTAGAAGGTGCAAGTGATGGACGGTCGAGCCTTCAGAGTGGCTCTTACGGCGTTTGCGGCGGCCTGGCTGGTCGCCCTGCCGGCGAGCGCCCCGGCGGCACGTAGGGCGCGCCACCCGAAGGCCGTCGGCGGCGTTCCCTTCACGCTCGACGCGAGCGAAGCGGCGAGAAAGCCCGATGTCGCGGTCGACGAAAGCGGCACAGGCCACTTCGTCTGGGACGAACACGTCAACGTCGTCGGCTCCGACGACGTGATCCACTACTGCCAGGTGCCGCGGGGGCAGCGCAGCTGCTCTCACGCGCTGGCGCTGCCTGGGCCCGAAGAGGATTTCGGGGGGCCCCGGATCCTGCTTCCCGGCGACGGGCGGGTCCTGATCGTCACCAGCCGCTGCTGCGGAATAAAAGGCACGTTCTCCGGCACCGGGCAGCTCCTCTACGCCTCCAACGACGGCGGCGCCAGCTTCTCTCCCCCGGTCCTGATCGGCGACAACTCCGACTGGATCAGCGGCAGCGGCGGCGGCATCGCCCTCGGGCCGGGCAACTTCTCGCTCTCGACGATCAGCGACATCACGACGGGCGGGGTCGTGTACCAGGCCGATCCGCTGACCGGCCCCCCGCCGGAGCACACCGCCTTCGTCGGCGAGATCCCGGGCACGATCGGCGCCGGCGAGGACAGCTCGATCGCCTTCGTCGACTCGCTCACCCCGATCGTCGCGATGAGCGACGGCGACAACGTCTACTTCCGGCGCTTCGCCGGCGGCACCAGCTACAACGACATCGGCGCCTGGGGGCCCCTGACCCCCGTCGCGGCGGGGTCCGAACCGCAGCTCGGCGGCCTGCCCAGCGGCCGCAGGGGCGTCCACATGCTGATGAGGCTCGACAAGCCCGACTTCCATCTGGTGGCCCGGACCTACGACGGGACGAACTTCGTCGATCAGGTGCGGGTCAGCGAAAACGGGTATCCGATCTCCCGCAACTTCTTCATGGACCCCAGCGGGCGGCTTCACGCGGTCTGGGTCGAAAACGACGGCGACAGCCTGCTCCAGCGCATCTCGAACAGCGGCAACAAGTGGGAAGGGATCGAAACGCTGCTGGCTCAGGGAAAGGCCGACAACGTCTACAACCTGCGGGCGGCCGCGGCGGCGGACGGCGGCGGCTTCGCCGTCTTCGACGGCAACGACCACCCGCCGATCCGCGCGGTCGCCATCGCCCCGGCCGGCAAGCGGAGCGGCTCGGGCGGGACCTGCCCGGAAAAGGTCAAGGTCGGCGGCGCCACGGTCCTCGCCAAGGTCGGCTGCCTCAAGGCTCGCGGTGACGGCCGCTACACGACGAGCAAGGACGTGCGCGTCAATGGCATCGACCTCAGCGTGGGTGGCGCCTCCTCGAGCTCCAGCGCCAGGGCCTCCTCGACGAAGACGATCACGATCGACACCAAGCAGCGCACGATCGAGACCAGCGCGCCGGTCCTGGCGGCGGTGGGCAGCGTCAAGCTGGACAAGGAGCGGATCGAGTGGCGGATACCGGCCGGCAAGGGCCAGATCAAGGACCTCGCCGGCAACCCGGCCACGTTCGAGACCTCGCATTTCGGGACCAGGGTCGTCGGCCTGGCCGTCTCCGGCTACACGGTCCCGAAGCTGGTCGGCGGGGAAAAGGTCGCGATCCAGGTCAGGCTCGGGCTGCCGCAGCCGCTGGCCAGCGCCCTCGGCGAAAAGCTGACGGCGGAAACCGTCCTGCGCGCGAGCAACAACGACAGCCTCGACCTGACCGGCCTCAAGCTCGACGTCGGCGGTGTCTGGCTCGGGATCGCCCAGGTCAAGGACTTTCATCTCACCTACGTCAACGATCCCTTCCTGCTCCAGGGAAGCACCGAGATCGTGCTGCCGGTGGTCGGCTCCAAGCTCGGGGTCGCCTTCGGCCTGCGCGAAGGTCACTTCGACTTCGGCCGGGGCTCCTACGAATTCCCCGCCGGGCAGCTGCCGGTCGCCACCGGCGTCCTCCTGCGGAAGATCGAATTCGAAGTCTCCGCCGGTGGCTCCTGCGCGAAGCCGACCAAGATCGGCGGGGGAGTGCGGTTCACCAGCGCCCCCGAGGTCTCGGGCGCGAGCCTGATCGCCGTCGACGGCACGGTGGCCTACGCATTCCCGCTCAGCAGCTGCGGCAAGCCCGGGGTGCTCAACGTCACCGGCGCCGGCAGCTTCGCCGGCTTCCCGGTCTCCTCGCTCGCGGCGCGCCTCACCACCGAAGGCGACTTCACCTTCCAGACCGGGCTCGGGGTGGACCTGACCGTCGCCAGCGCCGGCTTCGACCTCGACGGCGGCATCAGCATCCCGCACAAGACCTTCTACGCGGACGGCAACGCCCACCTCAACTTCGGCCCGGTCGACCTCGGCGGCAACGCGCTCGTCTCCAGCACCGGGCTAGCCGCCTGCGCCAATCTCTTCCTCTGGGTCGAAGCCGGCTTTCACTACCGCTGGGGCGAAACGCCGGGCCTGGGCAACTTCGACTTCCCGCCCGATTGCGAATTCGACGAGAGCGAATTCCTGCCCGCCGGCTTCCCCCGGCGGGCGCGGACGAGCGCCGCCGTTCCCACCGGCAGCTTCAAGTTGCCCGGCGGCCTGCCCTCCGCGACCGTCCGGATCGACGGCGACGGAGCGCCACCGCCGGTCACCGTGCACGGTCCGGGGGGCCTGATCGTCTCCGCGCCTGACCCGGCGGCGGGCATATCCAGCGGCCACAACTTCGGGGTCGCGGCTTCCGGCAACCAGACCTTCGTCCGGATCGGCAATCCGCCCGCCGGCAGCTACTCGGTCAGTGCCGCCGGAGCGACGGCGATCACCGCGGTGGCGGTGGCGAAGGGGCTTCCGAAGCCGAAGATCGGCGGCGAGGTGACGAAGCCACGGGGCCGGGGCCTCCGCGTCCTCACCTACCGAGCGCGCCGGCTCGGCCACGGCGAACGACTGCTTTTCGTCGAGGACGGCGCCCACGGGTTCCGCAACGTGCTCGGCTCAGGGGCGGGTCGGCGCGGCAGCCTGCGCTTCCGGACGACCGGCCCGCACGGCAAGCGCACCGTCTTTGCCCTGGTCGAGCGCCACGGGATGCCGCGGGAGATCGTGCGCGTCGCCCGCTACGTCGCGCCCGGGCCGCTCCTGCCCTCCCGCCCCAGGGCGCTGCGGCTGCGCCGGCGCGGCTCGAAGCTCGTGGTCAGCTGGAGCCGCGCGGCCGGGGCGCCGCGCTACGCGGTCGGCTGGGCCCTGCGCGACGGGCGCCGCCGGGCGGCGATCACCCACAAGCACAGCTTCACGCTCCGCGCCGTGCCGGGGATCGATGCTGGCCGCATCACGGTCGCCGGCCTACGCCGCGACAACGTCGCCGGGCCCCGCGCGCGGGCCCACTTCCGACCCCACCCGAAGCACCCGCGCCACCGCCACCGCCACCGCCGCGGCCACCCCCGCCGCCACGGCCACGGGCACGGGCACCGCGGTCAGCGTCGCTGAGGCCGCGCCGCCTTCCTCACGATCAGCCGGGCCGAGCCGAAGTTGCCGCCTCCGCAGCGCCCGCCGACCCGGTAGCGCCGCGGCGCGATCGAGTCGCTCAGCCTTACCCGGATCGAGAACCCATGGCGGCGACGGACCTTCGCGAAAACGGCGGGCACGCCGGCGAACCGGTGCCGCGTGCTGCCTTTGAAGGCGGGGGAATAGAGCGTGACCCTGTCGCCTCTGACACAGCCGCCGGCGACCGACCCATGGACCCTCACGGCCTCGCCGGGCCGCACCGCATGCGGAGAGACGGCAAGAAAGTGACGCGGCGCGGCGAGGGCGGACGAGGCGAAGCAGGCGAGCACGGTCAACGCGACGATTGCTTTCTTCATCTGGGCCATGCCCTTCGATTCGACTCCGGGCCATGAGGATAGCCGCTGGCGGGCCGCTGCTACGCTGGAGCGGTGCGCCGTTCGCTGTACTCGATCGTGACCGCCTTGCTCGTCTGCACTTCCCTGTTCGGCGCGACGGTGGCCGGCGCGGCGAACGCTCGGACCGCACCGGTCCGAGCCGTGTACCGCACGGTTCTCACCGCGGAGTACTTCGGCCCGGCGAGGGCCGTCTGCTCACGACTGACCGCGCGCGGAAGGCGGTCCTTCACTGCCGGCGGCGCTCCCAGCTGCAGAGCGGCCTTCAGGTCTCAGCGGCACATCCTCAGACACAGGACCCCCGGCATCGACAACTCGGGCTACACGCCGCGCGGCTGGCGTCGCGTGGTCAGATCCGTGATGGCGCACCTGAAGGTGGAGGTCCACGGTGTGCATGCCTCGGCCATCGGCGCCCGGTCCGGGATCCCCGGCAGGACAACGCTCTCGAAGGTTCGCGGAAGGTGGCTCTTCAGCAGCTACCCGCCGAGCATCCAGCCCTGAGATTCGAACGGGGAAATACCCCGAAGGGCCGGGGGAGCCCGGCGCTCGGATGGCTTCGCGCCCGTCGACCCCTCATCCCTCGGGCGCCAGGAACTCGATCCCGCATTCCGCGCCGACGCGAAGAACTCGGTCGAGATCGGGCGGCCCGGTCGGCTGTGGCGGATTCGCCGGATCCTCGATCGGCTCGCCCAGGGTCGAGAAGAAGCGCGCGTGGCCGCCCCCTGGCGAGACCATCGTCAGCACTCGCATCGGGCCCGGGCCAGGGTTATGCAGGGAGTGGACGACCCCGGGCTCCAGGCCGAGGAAGTCGCCGGCGCCAAGCCGGTTGACCTCGCCGGCGATCTCGACCTCAAGGGTCCCCTCGAGCACATAGAAGGCCTCGTGGTTGTGCTCGCTGTGGGCGGGGACCCCGAGGCCGGGGGGACAGAGGTGCTCGAAGGCCAGCAGCGCGTCGCCGTTGTCTTCCGGCTCGTACTTGAAGGTGATCGCCGAGCCCATCAGGGCGACCGATCGCCCCTCTCCGCTGGACAGCGCCTTGAAGGTCGTTTCCTTGGCTTCCATCTCGATCTCGCCCCCTGGTAGTATGGATTCAGTACGAATCGACCAAGTATAGTAGTACCGTGCTCGTACTTTCAAGTGTCCGTCCCCGAGTCCGACATCGACCGCCCCCCGCTCCCGATCGGCGCCCTGCTGCGCTTCGGTCTGGATGAGATCCGCAGCCGGATCTACGCAACGGTCCTCGACGCCGGCTTCGAAGACGTGCGACCAGCGCACGTGACGCTGTTTCGCTGGCCGGGCCCGGATGGACGCCGTCCGACCGAGATCGCCGCCGACGCCCAAATCTCCAAGCAGCGGGTCAACGACCTCCTGCGCGACCTCGAGCGGAACGGCTACCTCGTGCTCGAGCCCGACTCCTCGGACGGTCGCGCCCGGATCGTTCGCCTGACCGATCGCGGATGGCGCCTCCAACGCGTGGCCGTCCGCGAGCATGCGGCGATCGAGGGGGAATGGGCGGAGGCGATCGGCGCTCGTCGCTACAGGCAGGTCCGCTCGGGGCTCGAGAAGCTCGCCGGGCCCCGGTGAGCTGCGTCCCTCGAGCACACGGTCTCGCCGCGACGGGCCGGCGGGCTGGGTGCGAGCCCAACTCGAAACCCCAACCTCGCGACAGGAGAGACTGCCAAGTCAACCGTGGTAATCGCATTGCATTAGGCTTGGCCCACGGTGCGTTCAGGGAACGAGTCCGCCGGCAGCACGCGTGAGGATCGCCGCCCGACGATTCCGGCCGTCGATCCGACCAAGACCAGCCGTCTGAAAGCGCTGGTCGAACCGGTCGCACGGAGTCGAACCGGTCGTTGGTGGTTGATCAACATCTCGCCGAAGCTCGACCGGGCGATCTTCCGACTCAGCGGCGGGCGGTTCACGTCCATACCCATGCCGATCCTCGTCCTCGTCCATACCGGCGCTCGCACAGGTAAGAAGCGGGAAAACCTGCTCACGTATTTCACCGACGATGGGGACCTGATCGTGATGGCATCGAACTACGGTCGCGATCGCAATCCGGCCTGGCTCCACAACGTCCAGGCGAGACCGGAAGTCGAAGTGCGGGTCGCCGGGCAGGTCATCGGGTGCCGAGCCGTGGTCACCGCGGGCGAGGATCGCGACCGACTCTGGGGGCTGGCCAAGCTGTTCACCCGGGCCTACGCCGACTACGAGACGCGGGCGGAGCATCGGGAGATTCAGGTCGTTCGGCTCAGGCCCGCCTCGGCAACCGAAGCCCCGGACGAAGAGGGCCCCGCCTAGCGGGGCTCCTTCTGCATGGCAAGCGGCTGGTCGGCGGTCATCTCCGCGCGGCGCCGCCCCGGAGCGCCGCCGCCGCTCCTCAGTGCCCCGCCGTAGCGGCGACGCGAAGTGGCACCGCGGTCACGGCCCGGCGACCGCGCACCAGCGCGACCAGCCGCAGCCGGCGGTGGCCGGGGGTCATGTGCCGCACGGTGAGGCTCCGGCCACTGCCGATATACCGATGCCCGTCATACCAGCGCATGCTGCTCCCCCGCAGCTGCCGGCCAGGGCCGCCGAACGCGGCGCCGCTCGCCACGAAGGACCCGTTCGCGGCTATCCGCGCCCCCGGCATCGGCTCCCGGATGACGGCGCGGGCGCGGGCGCGCGGCTTCGCGACCCGCAGGGGCGCCGACACCGCCCTGCCCACGTTCCAACCGTCGCTTACGCGCACCCGGATCCGGGCATGACGCGAGCGCGTCAGGAGATCGGTCGGCAGGCGATACCTCTTGCCGCGGAGACCGATCACCAGGGTCCGGTACTTGCGGCCGTTCGCCGAGTAGTCGATCGAGGCGGTCAGCCTCTTGCTGTCCGGGTCTCTCACCTTCCAGCGCACCAGGGTGGTGCGGCCGCGGATACGGGTCTTGTGGCGACGGCCCCCGTGGCGCGGTCTCAAGAGGCGCACGCGGGGAGTGTGCCGGGACCTGGCGCGACGCCCGACCACCCGGCCGCGATTCAGCACCTGCAAGCTGGCGCCGCGTCGCGCCGGGACGACGGCGTCGACGAGGGTGAAGTTGGCGATCTCATCCATGTGGCCGCTGGTTACCGGCACCCTCGTGCTCGAGACGACCCGCCCCCGGCCGTCCTTGACGCGCACCGTGACCGGGGAGCCCTTGTCCGGCTTGATCGTCCGGCCGGTCTGCGGCTCGACGCCGAGAACCCGCGTCAGCCCGGGGGGCCCGATCATCGCGGTGACCCGCAGCGCCGGCCCGTGGGCCGGACGCGTCCCGAGCCTGCCGTGGACGGGCGCCGGGACGCCCTCCGGCTCCGGGTCGTTCGGCCGCGCCAGCGCCGACGCGCCGGCCGAGCCGGTGGCGTGCTCGTGCAGCAGCCGCTCCCAGTTGCGCACCGACACCCAGGCGCTCTCCGCTCCATCCGAGGCGCAGTAGGACATGAAGTCGAAGAAGTTCAGCGGATTGCCGGAACCGTCGACGAGGCCCATCACCCGCAGGGTGGTCGCCGAGCCCCCCGAGCCGGTGCGCGGGTCGACGCCGATCCCGGCGACCAGCCCCCTCTGGTCGGGGGGCCAGTCGGTTCCGCTCTGTCCTTCCGAGTCGCCCCCGCAGGCCCTGTCTTTGCTCGGGTCGCCGGGGAGGGGGCCGTGGGTGCCGGCGTGCGCGAGGCCCACCTCGTGGCCGAACTCGTGGGCGACGGAGGTCAGCGGCCGGGTCGCCTCCACCTGGGCGACGGTGTCGATGCCGAGGTGGGTGTGGCAGCAGACGAGCCTCGTCGCGGTCAGGCCGAGGTCCTGCCCTTCGCTCATCGCGATCAGGCGGCCGGGCGGGGTGCCGTTGTGGTCGACCCAGTCGAGCACCTTGCTCAGCGCCATCGACTGGCGCGTTTTCCGGCTGCTCACCCCGACCCCGTCGGATATGTCGAGCTGCCCGCGATACCGGTTCACCGTGGTGTCGAACGGCATCACGGTGAAGATGCCGTTCCAGTTCGCCCGCGGGTGGTTGACGGAGCCGCCGGGCCCGTGGGTGACCATCTCCAGCGGCGAGATCGTCTCGCCGCGCACCGGTGTGAAGGCGACGCCCGTGACGGTGATCGCGTTGTCGGCCTCGCAGCCATCGCACTCGGTCACCGCGCCCGGGCCGGGGTTGACGACGGCTTTGAGCGTGACCGTGCCTCTGGTCCAGTCCGGCGGGAGCCGGAAGGTGAACGCCTGCGAGGCTCCGTCGGAGCGCTGCGCCACGGTGGGCCCGGGCGGCAGCACCGAGTTCGCCGTGCCCAGTGACCTGGTCCCCTCGATCGACGTGATCGGGGCCCCGAGGGAGACGCCGCCGCGGTAGCCGTAGAGCAGGGCAGAGGTAGGGCTCAGCGGTCCCGGGCCGGTGCCGAGGTCGACACCCGCCCAGAAGCGCGCGACGGTTGCCCGCCCGGCTGCCAGCGGCACGCCGTTGTAGGTGGCCGCCCGCGGGCCGCCCGCCGGGGCCGCGACGATGGGCACGTCGCTCTGTATGGCCTGCGTGACTTCGAGATTTGTGGCGCTGAGGTTGACCTGGGCCACGTCGATCGTCACGGGTTGGCTGGCCGTCCGCAGGGTCCCGTCTTCGACCCAGGCCGTGATCGTGTTCGATCCCGGGACGATGCCCTGAACGGTCAGGTTGGAGAAGTTCCCGCTCGAGTCGAGCGCGTCCGCCTGCCCGCAGCTCGCGGGAATCGACGAGGCCGTGCTGGTCGTGAGGCAGAAGCGGCTGACGCCGGCCGGAGCCGAGACGTGGCCCGAGACGCGGACGTCGCCGGGCTGCACGAAGTGCTGGCCGGCGCTCGGAGCCGAAATCGTGACGCTGGGCGCGGCGGGCGGGGGCAGCGAATTGTCGGTAAAGGTGAAGTCGTCGATCCCGGGACGGCTGGCGTACCCCGTGCTGTAGGGGTAGACGTTGGTCGCCCCGAGCTGCAGGACCACCTTCGCGATGTCGGTGCCCAGGGACTGGATCGAGACTTTCGTCGTGATCGGCTGATACCCGGTCCCCAGCGTCGCGTTTCCGTTGGACTGCGCCACCGGGCTGTCGAGCGAGTTGTAGCCGGTGAGCTGGTAGGGGACGCCGAACTCTCCCCCGGCTCGTCGTCGAGACCGAGTCGCAGGCTCACCGCGCTCTTCGGCACGGAGAAGTCGATCTCCATGGCGCAGCTGGACGCCAGGGCTCCGCACGGCTGTTGAGGATGCAGCGCTTTGGGAGGACTGTGGGTGGCCACGTGCGCCGGTTCGAACACTTTCGGCGAGCCGACGAACGTCGCGTCGCCTTCCGTGCCAAGAACATGGCCCACCGCGAAGGTATCGAATTCGATCGTCGTGGTCGTCGCCCCCGCCCCGGGGGCGATGGCTCCCGCAAGCGATAGCGCGACCAGCGCCGCCGCGCCCACCGAGAGGGCTCGCCGCCCACATCCGACTCCTAGTGCCGATCTCCCCAACACCGCCCCATAGCTTAGCCAACTCGCATCGGCCCGCCAACGGCATGGACGCATTACGCAGGGTTTGCGTCGCCGCGACGACGGAAGGCCAGAATCAACGACGCGCTCGTCAGCTATGCGTTGACACGTTTCCGAGCCATCAGCGTCGCGGCCGCACGCCCCAGGTGGGTTCGCCGACGACGGTGCCGAGTTCTCCCGAGAGGGTCGTGCGTTCGAAGGCGGAGCGGCTGACCACGGAGCGACCGATCCAGCGTCGGCTGCCGATGATTGCGATCACGCTGCCCGTGTCCGTCGGATTGTCGCTGCGGACGGCAATCCGACGGCCATTCGGCGAGAACGCCGGTTGCGAGTAGGAGCAGCGGGAGCGGTTGCGCCGCCGGCAGTGGGTGACGGGGCGAGCCCGGCGTCCGTTCGCCTGCGCGACGAAGATGTTGCCCCCGCGCGCGAAGGCGATCCGCCTGCCGTTCGGCGAGTAGTCGGGTCCGTACGCCGGCCTGTGGATCAGAATCCGCAGGTGAGAGCCGTCCGGGCGAATCGAGTAGATGCCGCCGCGCCCACGACTGCTGGTGAAGGCGATCCACCTGCCGTTCGGCGAGACGACCGGCAGGACATCGTCGTGGGGCCCGTGAGTCAGCTGCCGCAAGCCGTTGCCGTCGAGGCGGACCGAGTAGATGTGGCTGTGGCTGCTCTCGCCGGCGCCGTCGGCACGTGAGAAGACGATGCGGCGCCCGCTCGGGAAGAAGGACGGGCCGCTTTCGGGTTCCACCCCCAAGAGCCTTCCGTGGGCCACCAACCTCCGCCCGGACCCGTCGCGGCGCATCACATAGACGCCGACGCCTTCGCTTTCGTCCGGGGATTGGAAATTGCCCTGCGAATAGAAAACGATGCTGCGGCCGTCCGGCGAGAAGGAGGGCTGACCGTCGCTGCCGTTGGAGGTCAGCTGACGGGGCCCACGCCCGGCAAGGTAGAGGCCTTCGGAGCCACCGTTCGTCTTGGCGTAGACGATCGGGCCGGGCGTGCCGGGGAAGGCGGCGAGCGCGCTGCCGGCGCTCATCGACAGCGCGGCGAGGAGTGCGATGCTCGCTTTCATCGCTCGACTCATCCGCAACATTCTATCCGCGCGCGCCGCCGGAACCTGCTTGCGACAAGTGCCTCATCGCTGTTGCGTCCGCCCGCCCGACCGCTCTGTCCCGCCAATCGAGAGGGACAGCGATGCAGATCAGGACGAGGGGGCCCGCCGCGTCGGCGGTGGAGTCGATGCCCACCGCGCCGCGGCGCTCGATGAGCGCGGAGCCCTGCTCGGGTCGAGGTCCTTCCCGGTCGCCGCCGCCGGCTACCGCGAGCGCCAAGACGCTGAAGGGCAAGGCCGGCCCTCCCTGTGGAGGATCGGGGAGATCACGCGGCCACCAGTGAGCCCAGGAAGCCGCAACACCGCTAGCTGTTGACCCAGGCGTTGACCCGAAACGAAACACGCCGCCTCGGGGGCGGCGCACTCGGCTCTGGAATGCGAAGCGGCTGAAGGGATTCGAACCCTCGACCTTCTGTATGGGCCAGTGGCTGGCCTTGACCGCTGAGCACGACGTGGCTAGCTTGCAGCCGGTGAGGATTCCGATCCGCCTTGCGCTGGCGCTTCTAGGCTGTCTGCTCGCCTTCCCGCCCGCCGCGCAGGCGGCCGGCATGTCGGCGGTCAAGCACGTCGAAGTCGACGGGATGAGCGTCGGCTATCGCGAAGGGGGCAGGGGGCCGAACCTGGTGCTGATCATGGGGCGCACGGGCACGATGGCCGACTGGGACCCGTCGCTGCTGAGGCGGTTGATCTTCGGCCACCACCTGGTCGTTTTCGACAACCGCGGCGTTGCCACCACCGACAACCCTTCGAACGAAACTCTGACCGTCGCCCAGATGGCCGAGGACACACTCGGCCTGATGAACGCGCTGGGGATCGAACGGACCGACCTTATGGGTTGGTCGATGGGCGGCTACGTCGCCCAGCAGGTGACGATCGACGCTCCGAGCAGGATCCGCCGCCTCGTCCTCTGCGCGACCAGTCCCGGCGGATCGCACTCGCGGGCCCCCAAGTCGGAAGTCGTGCAGAAGGCGCTCGCGAACCCCGAACTCAGCTCTGCGGTGCTGTTCGAGCTGAGCTTCCCGTCCGACAAAGCCGGTCGGCGCGGCAAGGCCCGCTACCTCTATCGGGTCGCCAGACAGCCAGACCTCGAACCGGACAGCCTCACGGTCTCCGACGCGACCCGCGAACAGCAGTTGAAGGCGACCAGCCAGTGGAAATCGGCGAGCGGCGGCTCCTACGAAGAGCTGCCGGAAATCAACCAGAAGACCCTGGTCCTCTGGGGCAACCAGGACCAGGTGGAGCCGCCGGCCAACGACCGCCTGCTCGTCCGCCGCCTGCCCCATTCCAACGCTCACGTCTACACCGACGCGGGCCACGCCTTCCTGTTCGAGTACCCCTTCGCGGTCGGCAGGGCGATCCGGAAATTCCTCCGCTGAGCCGAAAACGCAGAAGCCCGCTCTGAAGCGGGCTTCCGAATCAAGCGGCTGAAGGGATTCGAACCCTCGACCTTCTGCATGGCAAGCAGACGCTCTAGCCAGCTGAGCTACAGCCGCGTGGAGACGAAGTCTATTCGGTCCGGGGGTCGCCGCTCGGAGTCGCTCAGTAGGGGGCGCCGACGGCCTTGGCCCAGGACTCGTCGACGTGCAGGCTCCCCTTCTCGTCGGTGCCGGCGATGACCACCGTCGCCGGGTCACGGTTGCCGTTCTTGGCGTCGATCGCGACCGGGCCGGTCCAGCCCTTCCAGCCGTCGACCGCGGCGAGGGCGTCTTCGAGCCCGCCGCTTTCGGCGCCGCCGGCCTTTTCGATCCCGTAGGCGAGGAAGTTGACCGAGTCGTAGGTGTAGGGGCTCCAGGTCCCCGGCTCCTGGTCGAACTGGGCGCGATAGGCGGAGACGTAGCCGCCGGCTCCCGAGAAGTCCTCGGGCGCCGGCACCCCGACGACCGGGCAGGCGCGGGCGGCGGCGACGCCGGCCGTTTCGACGAAGCCGGTGTCGTAGGAGGCGTAGTCGGCGACGCACCTGGCCGCGACGTGCCCTTCGTGCATCTCCTTCGCGATCAGGCCGCCCTCCGGGTAGTAGACGGCAGCGTAGATCACGTCGGGCTTGCCGGCGGCGAGCCGGTCGACCAGCGAGGTGTAGTCCTTCTCCCCGGGCTTCACCTTCTCGTACGCGGTGACGTCGACGCCGGCGGCTTCGAGCTTGCCCTTCAGGGCCTTGGAGACGGTGACCGTGTAGTTCTGGGTCGGGTCGTAGGCGATCGCGACCCTCTTCGCCCCCAGCCACTTGGTCAGCGCCCGCGAGGCGACCGGGGCGATCTGGTAGCTCATCGGCTGCAGGGTGAACCCGAGGCCGTTTGTCGAGGTGTCGGAGGTGAGCCGCACCGGGACCAGCCCGGCGTCTTTGTAGAGCGGCAGGGTCTCGACCCCGACGCCCGAGTTGTAGGGGCCGACGACGCCGTCGAGGCCCTCGTCGATCGCCGCTTCAGCCGCTTCCACGCCGGTTTCCGGGTCGCCCGCGTCGTCGATCGGGACGACCTCGACAGCCCTGCCCTCGATCCCGCCCGATTCGTTGAGCCTGGCGGCGGCGAGGCGGGCGCCGTCGAGCATGCCGCGGCCGAGCACCGAGAGTTCGCCCGAGAGCGGCGCCTCCACCCCGAGGCGGAAGGCGCTCGAGCCGGAGGTGCCCGACCCCGAGTCGGAGCTGCCGCAGCCGACAACGAAGGCGAGGGCGAAGAGCGCGAATGTGAGAGCGGTGCGGCGCATCGCCCCGGCCTACGCGGCCGCCGCCCCTGGGTCGCTGTCGCCGAGCTTGCGGACGAGCAGGATGCCGGCGAGCAGGAACCAGAGCAGGAAGAGGAGGAAGCCGGAGAAGAAGCCGAGCACCCCGTCGGAGGCGAAGGCGCCGCTGTCGGTGAAGACCGCGCTGATCGCGATCGCGTTGAAGGCCGCCGCGACCAGGCCCAGCCAACCGAGCCAGGCCGGCAGGTAACCGGTGCGGAGGATGCCGAGGCCGGTGGCGACGAAGAAGACGGCGACCGCCGGCGCGCCGAGGGCGGGGACGATGAGCGAGGCGTCGACCAGGGCGTGGGTCAGCTCCGGCCCGTTGGCGACCGGGTGCAGCGCCGCGGTCGCCTGGAGGCCGAGGCCGACGAGGAGGGTCGCGAAGGCGACGAGGATGGAGCCGAAGGCGATGTCGGCGAGGCGGCCCGCACCGCCTTCGGCCGCCCCCATCAGGGCCCGCAGGGTGCCGACGAACCAGAGCAGGAAGAACCCGGCGAGGCCGAAGATCAGCTGCACGACGTGCAGCGAGTCCTGCTTGTCGGTGACGTATTCGAAGACCTCGGCGGCGGAGGCGTCGGCCGCGGGGGGCTTCGGCTGGACGAAGAAGGCGATGATCACGAGGACCACGAAGAAGATCCCCGTGGCGGCGCCGTAGCGCGCGTGGCGGTCGTTCATTGCACTCCCTTTCGAGGTACCCGGACTGGAGACGACTGCCGTCGATCCTCTTCGCTGCCGCATCGCCGGTCAAGGCATGGGCTTAGGCATTCTCAGTTCTTGTTGTCTTGCCTTGCGCATATTGGGTACTCTCTCGCGCCTCGGCGAGCAGACCGGGGAGGTCGAGGGGGGCCGTCGACATCGCGACCCCCTCCTCCCCGCCCCTCGGCCGAGGCCACTGCTCCCGCGGGCGGTCCCAGTAGAGCTCGATCCCGTTGCCGTCGGGGTCCGAGAGGTACAGCGCCTCGCTGACCCCGTGGTCGGAGGCGCCGCCGAGCGGGACGCCGGCCTCGCCGAGGCGGCGCAGCGCGTCGGCCAGGGACCGCCGCGTCGGGTAGCGGATCGCGACGTGGAAGAGGCCGGTCGTCCCCGCGGGCGGCGGCGCGCCGCCCTTCGAGTGCCAGGTGTTGAGGCCGATGTGGTGGTGGTAGCCGCCGGCGGAGACGAATGCCGCCTCGGAGCCGAGGCGCTGCTGGAGCTCGAACCCGAGCACGCCGCAGTAGAAGGCCAGGGAGCGGTCGATGTCCGCGACCTTGAGGTGGACGTGGCCGATCTCGACCCCGGGGTCGATCGGCGGGCCGGCGTGCCGGTCGCCCTCAGGCGCGGCCATCCAGGGCCTCGTTGACGAGCCGGTCGGCCGCCGCGTTGCGCTCGCGGCGAACGTGGCGGATCGACCAGCTCTCGAAGCCCCGCAGGGCCCGGGACGCCTGCGCGTGCAGCTCCCGCATCGTCTCGTCCTTGACCTTGTACTCGCCCTTCACCTGGCGCACGATCAGCTCCGAGTCGCCGACCAGCTCGAGCTCGGTGGCGCCGATCGCCGCCGCCCGCTCGATGCCGAGCAGCAGCGCCCTGTACTCGGCGACGTTGTTGGTCGCGGTCCCGATCCGCTCGGCCCGCTCCTCGAGCACGCCGCCCTCGGCGTCCTGGACCACGGCCGCGATCGCCGCCGAGCCCGGGTTGCCGCGGGCGCCACCGTCGACGTTGACGACCACCTTCACGTCAGCGCCCTGCGCAGCCGCTCGCCGCGGCTCGGGCGCGCCGGGGCCACGTGGCCAAGATAGACGAGGCCCGCCTCGGTGACGCCGCCGTTCCAGACGCGGGCCGAGCCGTCGAGCTCCTGGATCTCCCCGCCTCTGGCGAGCTCGAGCACCGGTCGCGACTCCTCCCCCACCTCGACTCCCCACTGGTACCAGGAGAGCTCCCAGGCGATCGTGATCCGCACCAGCGAGGGCGAGCCGGCGCCGGCGCCGACCGAGACCCGGGGTCGGCCCAGGGTGCGGGTGAGGCCGGCGACGGTGCGCGCCGACTCGCTGCGGTTGAAGCGCTCGACGGCGTGCGCGAGGCGGTCGGGCCAGGTCTCTTCGGCGATCACCCGGCCAACGTAGCAACGCCCTGGCTAGGCGCCCACGGCGGCGCCGCCCTGGGCCTCGGCGACCACGCGTGTGGCGAGGTGCGCCGGCACCTCCTCGTAGCGCTCGAACTCCATCGCGAAGTCGGCGCGCCCGTGGCTGATCGCCCGTAGGTCGGGCGCGTAGTCGAGCACCTCGGCCATCGGCACCTCGGCGCGGACCTCGGTGCCTGCGCCCTTCTGCTCCATGCCCAGCGGGTGCCCGCGGCGCGAGTTGAGGTCGCCGATCACGTCGCCGACGATCTCGTCGGGGCAGTTGACGAGGAGCCGCACGATCGGCTCGAGCAGGACCGGGTCCGCCTCCTCCATCGCCTGCTTGAAGGCCATCGAGCCGGCGACCTTGAAGGCCATCTCCGAAGAATCGACGTCATGGTGCTTGCCGTCGACCAGCTCGACCCGAACGTCCTTGACCGGATAGCCGGCGACCGTGCCGTGCTCCATCGCCTCGACGATCCCCTTCTCGACCGCGGGGATGAAGCCACCGGGGATCGCCGCGCCCTTGATCCGGTCGACGAACTCGAAACCGGCGCCCTCCTCGGCCGGCTCGATCTCGATCCGGCAGTCGGCGAACTGTCCTCGGCCCCCGGACTGCTTCTTGTAGCGGGCGTGGGCCTCGGCCGGCCGGCGGATCGACTCGCGATAGGGCACCCGCGGCGGGTGCAGCTCGATCTCGACCCCGAAGCGGCTTCGCATGCGCTCGACCGTGACCTCGACGTGGACCTGGGTCAGGCCGGCGATGATCTGCTCCCCCGTCTGCGGGTCGCGGTGGACGTCGAGCGTAGGGTCCTCCTCGGTCAGCCGCCGCACCGCCGAGGCGGCCTTGTCCTCTTCGCCCTTCCCCTTCGTCTCGTAGGCGAATGCCATAACCGGCGCGGGCAGGTCGAGCGGGGCGAAGTGAACTGCCTCCTGGCGCTCGCCGAGGACGTCTCCGGCCCGCGTCTCCTTGAGCTTGGCGATCGCCCCGATGTCGCCGGCGCCCAGCTCGTCGACCGCGATCAGCTCCTTGCCCAGCAGGCGCCCGAGCTGGCCGACGCGCTCCTTTTGGCGGCGCCCGACGTTGACCGCCTGCGAGTCGGAGCGGATCGTGCCGCGAAAGACCCGGAAGAGGTTGATCCGGCCGGCGTAGGGGTCGGCGAGGGTCTTGAAGACGTAGGCGACGAGCCCATCGCCGTCCTCGGGCTCGATCTCGACGTCCTCCTCGCCGTCGCCGAGGCCATGCAGCGAGCCGCGCATCGCCGGCGAGGGCAGGTCCTCGACGAGCGCGCCGAGCAGCCGGTCGGTGCCGAGGTTCGCGGTCGCGGCGCCGCAGGTGACCGGGAAGATGCGACCCTCGGTGACCCCGCGCTTGAGCACGGTGACGATCTCCTCGTGGTCGATCTTCTCGCCGTCGAGGTAGCGCTCCATCAGCTCGTCGGAGCTCTCGGCGACCTCGTCCATCAGCTTCTCGCGGTACTCCTCGGCCCGCTCGCGCATCTGCGCCGGGATCTCCACCTCCACCGCCCTCCCCCTGCCCTCGCCCTCGTAGAGGAAGGCCCGCATGTCGATCAGGTCGACGACGCCGCGCAGGCCCTGCTCGGCGCCGATCGGGATCTCGGTGGCGACCACGTGCGGGCCGAAGGAGGCCTTCAGCGAATCGAGCGCGGCGAAGAAGTCGGCGCGCTCGCGGTCGAGCATGTTGACGAAGACGAGCCGCGCCAGCCCCTCGGCGTCGGCCCGGCGCCAGAGCCCCTCGGTGCTCACCTCCACCCCGCTGACCCCGTTGACGACGACGACGGCGGCATCGGCGGCCCGCAGCGCGGCGATCGCGTCGGCGACGAAGCTCGGCTCGCCCGGGGTGTCGATCAGGTTGATCTCCCGGCCCTCGTGCTCGAAGCAGGCGAGGGCGACGTCGATCGACATCCGACGCCGGCGCTCGTCCTCGGCGTGGTCGGAGACCGTCGAGCCCGCCTCGACCTCGCCGAGCCGGTTGACCGCGCCAGCCTCGAAGAGCATCGCCTCGTGCAGGCTCGTCTTGCCGCTACCCCGGTGCCCGATCAGGGCGACGTTGCGAATCCGGTCTGCGGCCTTGTGCGAAGCCACGCTCCAACGCTACACCCGCCGCCCCGCCGGGATCAATAGGCGCCGGAGGTGACCGCGTCAGGCCTGCTGGAGGTGCGACTTCAGCCGCATCACGGCCTTGGTGTGGAGCTGCGAGACGCGCGACTCGGTGACGCCGAGGACCTCGCCGATCTCCCGCAGGGTGAGATTCTCGTAGTAGTAGAGGGCGACGACGAGCTGCTCGCGCTCGGGGAGCGAGCCGATCGCGTCCGTGAGGCGGTCCTTGATCTCGCTGCCGGCAAGCGACTCCTGCGGGTCGGTGGCACGAGGGTCGGAGATCGTGTCGAGCAGCGAGACCTGGTCACCGGAGGAGTCGGAGACGGTCCAGAGCTCGTCGAGCGCGTAGACGGAGGAGTTGGCGATCTCGAGCAGCGAGGTCTGAAGTTCCTCCTCCTCGATCCCCAGCTTTTCCGCCAGCTCGGCCTCCGAGGGAGCCCGCTGGAGCTCGTTCTCGAGTTTCACCTGCGCGGCCTCGATTTCGCGGGCACGGGAGCGGACCGAGCGGGGCACCCAGTCGAGCGAGCGAAGCTCGTCGATGATCGCGCCCCTGATGCGGGTCATCGCGAAGGTCTCGAACTTGATCCCCCGCTCCGGCTCGAAGCGCTCGATCGCGCCGATCAGCCCCATCAGGCCGTAGGAGATCAGGTCGGCGTCGTCGACGTGCGAGGGCAGGCCGGCGCCGAGCCGGCCGGCGACGAATTTCACCATCGGCGAGTAGGCGACCACGAGGCGCTCGCGGGCGCCGGCATCGCCGTCGACCTTGTAGCGCTTCCAGAGGTCGCGCAACTCGATCTCTTTTACCCCGGTTTCCATGCCCTTTCCCAAATTCTACGGTCGGTCCGGTCTTCCTCGCCTCACGCCCGCGGATGAGTGGCTGCGTAGGCGTCGCGCAGCCTCGTCGCGTCGATGCGCGTGTAGATCTGCGTGGTCGAGATCGATGAGTGGCCGAGCAGCTCCTGAATCGTACGCAGATCCGCCCCGCCTTCGAGCAGATGGGTCGCGAAGCTGTGCCGCAGGCTGTGCGGCGAGACGCCCCCGGCGAGCGCCGCCTCCCGCACCCAGAGGCCGAGGCGGCGGGTGACGTCGGAGTTGGAAAGGCGGCGTCCGCTCTTGGACAGGAACAGCGCCCTCTCCTCGGGGCCCGATGCGAGCGCGTGCCGGCCGCGGTCCCCGTACCGTTCCAGCGCCCGCCGCGCCGGCTCGCCGACCGGCAGCTGTCGCTCCTTGCCGCCCTTGCCGACGACGCGGACCTGCTCACCTTCGAAGTCGAGCGAGTCGAGGTCGAGGTTGACGATCTCCTCGCAGCGCAGCCCGCAGGAGTAGGCGAGCTCGAGCATCGCCCGGTCGCGCAGCTCCAATGGCGTGCGGGCGGGGATCCGCTCGAGCAGGGCGCAGATCTGCTCCGCGCTCAATACCCGCGGCAGCTTCTGCTTGCGCTTCGGGCTGGATACCAGGTTGGCCGGGTTCTGCCCGACCCGCTCGCTGCGGACCAGGAAGTCGTAGAGGCCGCGGATCGCGGCGAGCTTGCGGGCGACCGTCGCCGGAGCAGCCTGCGCCGTCGAGAGCGCGGCGCCATAGCGGCGCACGTCGCGGTGGCGGACGTCGCCGGGCGCCAGGCCGGCCTCCTCCGCCCACGACGAGAACTGGCCGAGGTCGACGCCGTAGGCTCGTCGTGAGCGCCCGGCCAGCGATCGCGTGCGCAGGTCGCGATCGTAGGCGGCTAGAGACTCCTCCCAGGTCAGCACTAGCCGATGTAGATCGGGGTTCCGACTTCGACCAGGTCGTAGAGCTCTTCGACGTCGGGAATCGCCATCCGCACGCACCCGTGCGAGGCCGCGGTGCCGAGCGATTCGGTCTCTTCGGTGCCGTGGATGCCCGCCCCTTCGTAGATGCCCATCCAGCGAGCCTTGATCGGGTCCGCCGGCCCTGGCGGGATCACCTGGCCGGCGAGGTCGCCGGCCCAGGCGGAGTTGGGCACGTGCCAGGAGGGGTTTTCCTGCTTTTCCTGGATCGCGTAGAGCCCTTCGGGCGTTTCCAGGCCTTCCTGGCCGACGGCGACCGTGTAGGTCTTGTCCAGCTTCAGGTCCTTCCAGAAGCGCAGGGTGAAGGTTTCGCGGTCGAGCGTCAGGTAGGCCGGATACTTGGCGGCCACTTCGCTACCGGTCACCTCCGGCTTGACGCCGTGGGTCTCGGCGGCGATCGTGTGGTCGGCGTCGACGTTGAGGACCGCGGCGGCGATCTCCTGGGTGAGCAGGTTGTCGCGCAGCTTGCGCCCGTTCTCGGCGGCGACCACTTCGAGCGAGCTGCCGGTCGCGTTGACGGAGGCGTCCTTCGGCTCGCGGTCGACGGCGTCGGACACTTCCCGCACGAACCTGTTGACCGCCTGCTCGGAGTAGGTGATGTCCGCCGGGATCCGCTCGTCGACTTCGCCGCCCGTCACGTAGCGCACGAGCCGCCCGGGGAGCCCGCCCTCGCGGCTCCTGTCGAGGGCTTCCTGAACCGCCTTCTCGATTTCGGCGTGGATGTTGAGCTTGCCGACCGGGAGCTTCCAGCTCTCTCCTTCGTAGCCGACCTTGATCGACTGGTCGAGCGGCGTCAGGAGCTGCGAGCGCACGGCGTCGGTCGCTTCCCCGGCGTCCATGCCGCCGACGTCGACCCCGCCGATCGTGACCCCATCGGCGATCGTGTCCGTCTGGCTGCTGTCGTAGGCGTATGCGCCCGCGGCGCCGAGGAGGACGATGACGACCCCGGTGACGATCGCGATTTTCGACTTACGACCCAAAGCGCATCCTCGAGTCTCTCATCGACCCGGACCTTTCTACTGCGAAAAAGTGTATGCCGTCGGACCATTCGGCCGTCCGGGCCCCATCCCCTGCAAGCGGGGATGCGGCAACGTTCGACGCGGTGGATATCTTTCCGCTCGTGCGCTCCAAGGACGAGGTTCGCAAAGAGGTTTGGACAGCGATGGAAAAAGAGGGAGTCGCACGATTCCCGGGCGCCGAGGGCCGCATCCCCAATTTCGCCGGCGCCCGCCTGGCAGCTGAAAAGCTCTCCGGCCACCGGCTCTGGCGCCGCGCCCGCACGATCAAGGCCAATCCGGACTCGCCCCAGACCCATGCCCGCAGGGCGGCGCTCGAGGAGGGCAAGACGGTGATCATGGCGGTGCCCCGCCTGCGCGACCCTCACCCCTTCCGGGTCCTCGACCCCAAGGACCTCTCCAAGCAGGCGCTGAAGGAGGCGGCGACGATCAAGGGCGCGCTCAAGCACGGCCGCGTCGTCGCCCTCGACGATCTCCCCGAGATCGACTTCGTCCTCTGCGGCTCGGTCGCCGTCAACCTCAGCGGCGCCCGGGTCGGCAAGGGGGGCGGCTACTCGGACCTCGAGTACGGGATCCTGATCGACGCCGGCAAGATCGACAACCACACGACGGTGGCGACCACCGTCCACCCGACCCAGATCCTCCGCCGCCACCTGATGATGACCGCCCACGACCTGCCGATCGACCTGATCGCGACGCCGCGAGCCGTGATCGACGTCGAGCGCCAGTACGAGCGGCCGCGGGGAATCCTCTGGGACCACCTGCAGCCGCCGCAGATTCGCGAGATCCCAGTGTTGGAAAGAATGGGCTACGCCTGAGGGCGTAGGGCCAAGCAGTCCGGGGGAAGCAGGGAAGGGCGACGAGGGAAGCGCACTCCGGTGCGCGACCCGAGGAGCCCGACCGATGACCCCGAAATGCGCCGGCCCTACGCCCTCAGGAGGTGACGGCGCCGTGCGCGGCGGAGGAGACCGTCGCAGCGTACTTCGCCATCACGCCGGGGCCGAAGGGCGAGGGCGGCGACACGTAGGCGGCGACGCGCTCGGCGATCTCCTCGTCGGAGAGGGCGACCGAGATACTGCGGCCCTCGACGTCGACGGTGATCTCGTCCCCCTCGCGAATCGCGGCGATCGGGCCGCCGCGAGCGGCCTCCGGAGCGACGTGGCCGACCATCAGCCCGCGAGTGGCGCCCGAGAAGCGACCGTCGGTGACCATCGCGACGCTCTCGCCGAGCCCCTCGCCGACGATCGCTGCCGTCACCTGGAGCATCTCCCGCATCCCCGGGCCGCCCGACCGGGCCCTCGTTGCGGATGACGACGATGTCGCCGGGGTTGATCTGCTGATCCTTGACGGCTCTGAAGCACTCCTCTTCGGACTCGAAGACACGGGCCGGTCCGGTCTGGCTGTTGCGCTCGGTGCCGGCGAGCTTGACCACCGCCCCCTCCGGCGCGAGGTTGCCGCCGAGGATCGCCAGGCCCCCTTCGGGCTTCAGCGGGTCCTCGAGCGGCCGCACCACCTCCTGGCCGGGCGCCTCGGACGCCTCGGCGGCCACCTCGCCGATCGTCTTGCCGGTGACGGTGACCGCGTCCTCGTGGAGGACGCCCTTGCCGGCGAGGCGCTTGAGGATCACCGGCACGCCGCCGGCGGCGAAGAGGTCGGTGGCGACGAAGCGCCCGCCGGGCTTGAGGTCGGCGTAGAGCGGCGTCGCCCGGGAGATCCGCTCGAAGTCCTCCATGTCCAGCTCGATCCCGACCTCACGGGCGAGCGCGATGAGGTGAAGGACGGCGTTCGTGGAGCCGCCCGAAGCGCAGACGCAGGCGATCGCGTTCTCCAGCGAGTCGCGTGTGATCACCCTGCTCGGGGTGATGTCCTCGGTGAGGACGCGGATTACGAGCTCGCCGATCCGCTCGGCCACCGTGGCCTTGTCGTCGTCTTCGGCGGGGACCATCGCCGAGCCGCCGGCGCTGATCCCGAGCGCCTCGAACGCGCAGGCCATCGTGTTTGCCGTGAACTGGCCGCCGCAGGCGCCGGCACCGGGGCTGGCGACGCCCTCGAGCTCGTTCAGTTCCTCGTCGCTCATGTCGCCCGCGTTGTGGGCGCCGATCGCCTCGAAGATGTCGAGGATCGTGACGTCGCGGCCGTGCCAGTGGCCGGGCGCGATCGAGCCGCCGTAGAGGACGACCGACGGGACGTCGAGCCGGGCGAGCGCCATCGCGCAACCCGGGATCGTCTTGTCGCAGGCGCAGAGGGCGACGATCGCGTCGAATTGGTAGCCGCGTGCCATCAGCTCGATCGAGTCGGCGATCACCTCGCGGCTGACCAGCGAGGCCTTCATCCCCTGGGTTCCCATGGTCACCCCGTCCGAGACGGCCACCGTGTTGAACTCCATCGGCGTGCCGCCGGCGGCGCGCACGCCCGCTTTGACGTGCTCGGCGAGGCCGCGCAGGTGGAAATTGCAGGGCATCGCCTCGGTCCAAGTGTTGGCGATCCCGATGGTCGGCCGACTGAGCGCGTCGTCATCGAAGCCGATGCCCTTCATGTAGGCGCGTGCGTGGGCGCGGTCGGGGCCGTCGAAGACGGTTGCCGAGCGCGGTCGGGGGAGGCTGGTCGCGGTTCTGCCGTTCGTGCTCATGAGGAGGAATCTACTGAGCCGGCCCAGGGGAAAGGCCGAAGACGTCAACCGGCCCAGGGCCGCTGCCGATCGTGCGCAGGCCGTTGGCAACCGCCTCCGAGGCGACCTCGCGGGCCCGCCTGGCCGCCTCCAGCGGCTCCTCGCCGTGGGCGAGGAATGCAGCCAGGGCCGAAGAGTGAGTGCAGCCCGAGCCGTGCGCGGCCCCGTCGGGGTGGCGCTCCCCGGGTATTTCGACTACCTGTTCGCCGTCGAAGAAGACGTCGACCAGCTCCTCGCTATGGCCACCCGTGACGACCACCGCCTTCGGCCCGAGCTCCAGGACCCCGCGCGCCAGCTCCTCCTGGCTTGCACCCTTCCCCGCACCGGTCAGAACCCGGGCCTCGGGGATGTTGGGAGTCGCAACGGCACAGCGAGGAAATAGGTGAGCGACCATCGCCTCCGTGCGTCTCGTCGTCGATCAGCGCCGCTCCGCTCTCGGCGACCATGACCGGGTCGATCACCACGGGCGCGAGCGCGACCCCCAGGTAGGTGAGCCCGACAGCAACCGCGTCGATCGTCGCCGCCGAACCGAGCATGCCGATCTTGACCGCATCGGCGCCCATGTCCTCGGCGATCGCCAGGATCTGGCTGAAGACCATCTGCGGGGAAACGGTCTCGACCTTCTCGACCGCGCGGGTGTTCTGGGCCGTGATCGCCGTGATCGCCGTCATCCCGTGAACCCCGCAGCGCGCGAAGGCCTTGAGGTCGGCCTGGATGCCGGCGCCGCCGCCGGAATCGGAGCCGGCGATCGAGAGCACGGCGGGAACTCCGGCTCGGTTCATCCGAAACACCCTAGATACCGGCCGGGGGCAGCAGGGTGGTCCTCGAGTAGGCGCCGAGCAGCGAGCAGGTCAGATAGCCCGCCGCCTCGAGCTCGGCCAGCGCCATGGCCGCCTCGGCGCCGGAGACGTCGAGCGCCGCGGCGACCGCGTCGGCCGTCTGCCGGCCGAGCTCGACCTCGGCCAGGGCCTCGGCTGCGAGCGGGCCGAGAGCGGGCCCGGC
This sequence comes from uncultured Solirubrobacterales bacterium, assembly GCA_963727615.1. GTDB lineage: Bacteria > Actinomycetota > Thermoleophilia > Solirubrobacterales > 70-9 > VRUE01. Next base: position 33,691 of record CAVSHD010000001.1, on the reverse strand, counting down.
CCGCACGGCGCGACCGACCCCGGGGCCGAGCATCGCGTCGAGGACGTCCTCGGCGCCGCGAACCGGGCATGCCCCGCCGGCGAGCAGGCCGTTCGGCCCGGCCGAGACCCGCGAGTTGACAGGCCCGGGAACCGCGCCCAGATCGCGGCCGAGGTCGGCGGCGAGGTCGGCCGTGATCAACGAGCCGGAGCGCTCCGCCGCCTCGACGACCACGGTCATCGCCGCCAGCGCGGCCATCACCCGGTTGCGGGCCGGGAAGCTCCAGCGCCAGGCGCCCGTGCCCGGCGGCAGCTCGGAGAGGACCAGGCCGCGCTCCTGGATCCGACGCCAAAGCGAGCGGTGCGCGGTCGGGTAGGCGACGTCGGCGCCGCAGCCGAGAACCGCCACGGTCCGACCGGAATCGAGGGCGCCCCGGTGCGCACAGGCGTCGATCCCGAATGCCATCCCGCTGACGACGACCAGGCCCGCCGCGGCCAGGTCCCGGCTCAGATCCCGGGCCACCTCGCGACCATAGGAGCTCGCCCGCCGCGAGCCGACGACGGTCACCACCCCGCCGGGGTCGGCGAGCTCGGCGAGCAGCGCCGGGTCACCGCGCCCGATCAGCGCCCAGGGCGCGTCGGGGGCGTCGCGCAGCCCGTCGGGGAAGAGCTGGTCGTGGCGGCAACAGGCCCAGCACCCTCCCCGCTCGAGACTCGACCGCATGACAGCCTCCTCGAGGGCACCGAGCTCCGCAAGGAGACGCTGCTGTGAGCCGGGCGCGACGGCGGCGACGAGGTCCTCGTTGGAGAGGCGCAGTAGTTCAGGCGAGCGCGAGCCGGGTGCCCCCGTGGCCACCTTCTCGATGTAGGGGGCGAGCAGGGCGAGCAGGTGGGCCCTCCGCAGGCACGGAGGACATGCCTCAGGAGGGTTGGGGCCGATCGCGGCGCGCTCACTCATAGTCCCTCCTGCGCAGCTGCAGGGCCTGCGCCATCTGCTCGCGCCCGATCTCAGACGCCCCGGCGAGGTCGGCGATCGTCTGCCCGAGGCGCAGCACCCGGTCGTGAGCGCGGCCACTCAGCTTGCGACGCGAGTAGGCGTCCGCGAGCAGGCGTGCCGCGTCGGGGCGCAGGGTGCATTCGCGTGCCTCCGCCGGGGTCATCTCGGCGTTGCACCGCCCTCGCCCGAGCCGCTCTCCCTGAAGGGCCCGCGCCGCCTCGACCCGTCGGCGAACCGCCGTCGAGGCCTCCCCCGCGGGCCCGCCGATCTCCTCGGCGCTGGGCTGGCGCAGAGCGGCGAGGATGTCGATGCGGTCGGCGAGCGCGCCGCTCAGCTTCCCCTGGTACCTCTGGATCGCGAGCGGCGAGCAGACGCACTCGGGATCCGCCTCGCCGCGCCCGCATGGACACGGGTTGGCCGCCGCGACGAGCATGAAGCGACAGGGAAGGCGCTGCCAGGCGCCGGCGCGGGCGATCGCGACCCAACCGGTCTCCAACGGGGCCCGCAGCGCCTCCAGGGTGTCGCGACGGAACTCGCAGAGCTCGTCGAGGAAGAGCACACCGCGGTGGGCGAGGGTCGCCTCGCCGGCGGAAGGGGGGTTGCCACCGCCGATCAGGCCGGCAGGGCTGATCGTGTGGTGAGGCGCCCGGAAGGGGCGCGTCCCGAACCGGCCCCCGACGCGGCCGCAGGCGCTGGCGATCCGGGCAACCTCGAGCGCCTCCTCGGGACCGGGGGCGGGCAGCACAGAGGACAGGCGACTGGCTGCCATCGACTTGCCGGCGCCCGGGGGGCCGACCATGAGAAGGCTGTGCCCACCCGCCGCGGCGACCTCGAGGGCGTAGCGCAGGTGGCGCTGGCCGCGAAGGTCCGCGAGGTCGGGCTCGCCCGGGCTCGGGTCGCCCGGCGGCGCCGGAGCCGCCGGCGGCTCCGGCCTCCACGACCCGGCCGCCAACGCCGGAATCCGCGCGAGGCTGTCAACCGGCATGACGTCGATGCCGGCGGCGAGAGCCGCCTCCGGCCCGTTCTCGGCCGGGACGACCACCGAGGCGAGGCCCCTGCTCGCGGGCAGCCTCGGCTATCGCCAGGACCCCCGAGACCCCCCGGACCGATCCGTCGAGGGCAAGCTCCCCGACCATCGCGGGCGGCTCCCCGGCCCACTCGACCTGACCCGAGGCGAGCAACAGGGCGGTCGCGATCGCGAGATCGAGCCCGGGACCCGCCTTGCGCAGGCTGGCGGGCGCGAGGTTGGCGACGATCCGCCGCAGCGGGAACTCGAAGCCGCAGTTGGTCAGCGCCGCCCGCACCCGCTCGCGCGCCTCCCGAACCGCCGCGTCGGGCAGGCCGACGACGGAGAACGCCGGCAGGCCCCGGTGGACGTCGACCTCGACCCGGACCGGGCGGGCGCTGATGCCGTCGAGGGTGAATGTCTGCGCGGTGGCGAGCATCTCCGGCGACGGTAGGCCGCGCCGGCGCCCCCAAAGCGCGCCAAACGTCAATTCTCAGCGGACCCTTTGGGCAAATTCCCCGGCGGCCTGCCCAGGTCTGGGAATTGACACGAACCGCGGGGGGTCAGGCGACGAACGGCGCGCCCCACCTGCGCCTCGCGGCCCTAGGGTCGAGCCGGTGACCGCAACGCGCCGCAAGCTGGGGCGAACCGCCGAGGCACTTGTCGCCTCACGGCTGCTCGGCGCCGGCTGGGAGATCGTCGAGCGCAACGCGCGCACCCGCTTCGGCGAGCTCGACCTGGTCGCCCTCGACGGCCCCACACTGGTCTTCGTCGAGGTGAAGGCGGGTCGCGAGAGCGCCAACTTCGGCCCGGAGCGGCCGATCCTCTCGGTCGGGCAGCGCAAGCAGCGTCAGGTTCGCCGCCTCGCCACAGCCTGGATGGCCGCGCGCCGCGGCGACCTGCCGCACTACTCCGAGATCCGCCTGGACGCCGTCGGCGTCACCTTCGATCGCAGCGGCGGCGTCACCGACATCGAGCACATCCGATCGGCATTCTGAGGCGGGCTCGACTCACCAAGCAGATCAAGGACCGAGGACGAAGAAATACGCTGTTGCCGCCTCGTCCCGGTCAGGCGAGCTCGAGCTGGGAGTAGGCGACCGATTGGAAGGAGCGGCGATGCAGCGGCGAGATCCCGAGCCGCTCGATCGCCTCCCGGTGCTCGGGGGTCGAGTAGCCGACGTGCTCCTCGAATCCCCAGCCCGGGTGCTCGCGCCCCGCCCCGTGCATGTAGCGGTCGCGGGTCACCTTGGCGATCACCGAGGCGGCGGCGATCGCGGCGCTCGTCCCGTCACCTTCGACGACGGCCCTGTGGGGAACCGCGCAGCGCCGCAGGGAGAAGCCGTCGACGAGGCAGACCGCGTCGGCGCCCGGCCGCAGCCGCTCGAGGGCGCTCGAGAGGGCCTCGATGTTGGTCACGTGCAGCCCTCGCGCGTCGATCCCCCGCGCGCTGCGGACGACGACGCTGACCCGCTCGGCGGCCCGCATCACCGCCGGGAAGAGGTCCTCCCGGCGCTCGGGGGTCATCTGCTTGGAGTCGTGCAGGCCGGAGAGGGAGCGCCGATCGGCGGCGCTCAACGAGCCGTGGTCGAGGAGGACGGCTGCCGCGACGAGGGGGCCGGCCAGACAGCCCCTGCCCGCCTCGTCGGCACCTGCGACCAGCGAGCTGCCGAGGCCGCGGTCGAAGGCGAAAAGGCGCCGCGAGCGGGCCAGCCTGCGACGGTGGCCCTTAGAGGATGCCGACCCGGTCCGGCGGCCAGTAGGTGGCAAAGGCCTTGCCGATGAGCCAGGCTCGGGGGACGGGCCCCCAGTAGCGGCTGTCGTCGCTCGCCCCACGGTTGTCGCCCATCATGAAGTAATGATCGGGCGGGATCGTGATCGGCTTCGGCAAATTGCAGATACCGCCGTTGCCGCAGGGCAGCGTGTAGGGCTCGTCCTTCTTGATCACCCCGTTGACGACCGGATGGCCGTCGCGGATCGAGAGCGTGTCCCCCGGCCCGGCGACGATCCGCTTGATGAAGTTCTGGCTCGAGCGCTCGGGGGTCGGCTTGGCGCAGGCCTGGTCGCTCGGGTGCGGTTCGCCGCATTCGGTCGAGTTGTCGGCGCCCCGCGGCGGGTGGAAGACGACGACGTCGCCGATCGAGGGATCGGTGAAGTGGTACAGGAAGCGGTTGACGAGGACGCGCTGACCGACGTCGAGGGTCGGCTCCATCGATTCGGATGGGATCTGGTACGGCTTGACCAGCCAGGCCTGGATGCCGAGCGCCAGGCCGAGCGCCAGGGCGACGATGACGACGAGCTCGACCAGCCCGCCGGCGCGGCTCTCGGGCTTCGGGATCTTCAGTTTTCCGAGTCCTCGCCGGAGTCGCCGTCCGTATCGGCCGGCTTCTCGTCCTCCGCCGTGGCGTCGTCCTCGGTCTCCCCTTCCTCGGGCGCCTCGGCGCCTGTATCGCCGGCTTCCGCCGACGGGTCCTGCTGCTCGGCCGCGCCCTCGGGCGCGGCCTGTGCCTCCTCCTCGGCATCGCCCTCCGGCGCCTCCTCGGCCTCGGCCGCCCCCTCGGGGCTTTCATCGGCCGCGGCCTCTGCCTGGGTCACGCCCTCGGCGTCGACGGCCTGCGGCTCGTCCTCATCGACGGCGACCGGGGCCGAGATCAGCTCCTCGTCGATGCCCCAACGGCGCTCCGCGACGCGAGCCGCCTTGCCGATCCGGCCGCGCAGGTAATAGAGCTTTGCCCTGCGGACGTCGCCGCGGGCGGCGATCTCGAGCTTCTCGATCTTCGGAGAGTGCAGGGGGAAAGTTCGCTCGACGCCGACTCCGAAGGACTGCTTGCGAACCGTGAAGGTCTCGCGCGCCCCCGAGCCCTGGCGCTTGAGCACGATGCCCTCGAAGACCTGGGTCCGGCGCCTGTTGCCCTCGATCACCTGGAAGTGGACGCGCACGCGGTCGCCCGGGTCGAAGGACGGCAGTCCTTTCTTGACCTGGGCACGCTCGATGCTGTCGATTACGCTGCTCATCGGAGAAGTTCGCGAAGAAAAACCGCCGGAGCCGTCGTCGGGCGCCGCGCGGTTGCGGAATGGTACCTACTCCGGGCCGGCTTCGAACTGCTCGGCCCGTGAGCGACTCTGCTCGGCCCGCCACCGCCGCACCCGCTCGTGGTCTCCGGAGACCAGGACCTCGGGCACCTGCCAGCCGCGATAGTCGGCCGGGCGCGTGTAGTGCGGATACTCCGGCATCCCCTCGAGCAGCGGGCTGAACGACTCCTCGACCGCGCTCTGCGCGTGGCCCAGCGCCCCCGGGAGCTTGCGCATCAGGACGTCGGCGACGACCATCGCCGGCAGCTCGCCGCCGGCGAGGACGTAGCGGCCGATCGAGATCTCGTCGTCGGCGAGGTGCTCGTGGACGCGCTCGTCGAAGCCCTCGTAGCGTCCGCAGAGCAGGGCGACGTGCGGCTCGGCCGTGAGCTCGTCGGCGTAGGCGTCGTCGAGCAGCCGCCCGGTCGGGCTCAGCAGCACGACCCGCGGCCGCGAGCCGTCCGCGTAAGCCGCCTCGAGCGACGCATCGACCACATCGACCCGCAAGACCATCCCCGCCCCGCCCCCATAGGGGGCATCGTCGACCTGCCCCGCCTTCAGCGGCGTCGTATCCCGATAGTCGATCAACCGCAGCTCATTGCCCTCCCGCACCGCGTTCTCCACCGACCGCTGCGACCGAAACCAATCGAACGCCTCGGGAAACAGAGTGAAGATGTCGAGCTTCATCAGCTGGTGAGCGAGGCGATGAGGCGGGTCCAGGCAGGGCTGAAGCGTCTTGTGCTTTTTCGCCGCCGTGCCGTCTCGGACGGCCCGGGCCGCTCCACGAAAAGGTTAAGCGGAAGCCCTGCCTGGACCCGCCCCGACACCGTCAGTCGAGAATGTCGACGATCACCCGGCGGTCGATCCGAACCGCCGCCGCCTTGGCAATGGTCCGAATCGCGTTCGCGACGCGCCCGCCCTTGCCGATCACCCGGCCGAGATCGGCCTCGGCGACCGTGATCTCGTAGACCAGGTCGCCTTCCTCTTCGAGCTCCTCGACCACCACCGCGGCAGGGTCCTCGACCAGTGCCCGGACGAGGAACTCGAGCAGCTCGGTCATCCGGGCTAGCTTCCGGAGGCGGCGATGCCCTTGGTGCGGAGCAGGGTCGCGACGGTCTCCGAAGGCTGGGCACCGTGCTCGAGCCAGTGCTTGGCGCGCTCCTCGTCGAACTCGATCGTCGAGGGCTCCGTCTGCGGGTTGTACCGGCCGATCGTCTCGATCGTGCGGCCGTCGCGCGGCGAGCGCTTGTCGGCGACGACGATGCGCCAGATCGGGTTCTTCTTCGAACCCACCCGCCTGAGTCTTATCCGAACAGCCATGAGCCGCGAGAGGTTAGCGCCTCTTGTACTTGGGGCGCGGCGCCCCGCCCTGCATCTGGGCGAGCTGCTGCGGGGTCGGCGGCGTCCCGGTCGCCATCTGCTTCATCATCACCCGCATCTGATCGAACTGCTTGATCAGCTGCTTGACGTGCTGGACCTTGGTGCCGGAGCCGTTGGCGATCCGTTTGCGGCGCGAGCCGTTGATCGTGGCCGGCTCGGCCCGCTCGCCCGGGGTCATCGAGAGGATGATCGCCTCGACCCGGTCGAGCTCGCCCTCGTCGACGTTCGCGTTCTTCAGGCCCTTCATCGCCCCCATCCCCGGCAGCATCCCGATCAGGCCGCTGAGCGGCCCCATCTTGCGCACCTGGCGCATCTGCGTGAGGAAGTCCTCGAGCGTGAACTGTTCGGTCTCGAGCTTGCGCTGGAGGTCCTCGGCCTCGGCCTCGTCGACCTGCTGCTCGGCTTTCTCGATCAGGCTGAGGACGTCGCCCATGCCGAGGATCCGCGACGCCATCCGGTCGGGGTGAAAGCGCTCGAACGCCTCCAGTTTCTCGCCGGTCGAGGCGAAGAGGATCGGCTTCCCGGTGACGGCCTTGACCGAGAGCGCGGCGCCACCGCGGGCGTCGCCGTCGAGCTTCGTCATCAGCACGCCGTCGAACTCCGCCGCCTCGGCGAAGGACTCGGCGACGCCGACCGCGTCCTGCCCGGTCATCGCGTCGACGACCAGGAGCACGTCGTGGGGCCGGGTCCTCTTGCGGATCCTGGCCAGCTCCGCCATCAGCTCCTCGTCGACGTGGGTGCGACCGGCGGTGTCGACGATCAGCACGTCCCGCACCTCCTCACGGGCACGGTCGACGGCCCAGGCGGCGATCTCGACCGGGTCGGCGTCGGTGCCCCGCTCATACACCGCCGCCCCGGCGCGCCCCCCGACCGTGACCAGCTGCTCGACCGCAGCCGGCCGGTAGACGTCGCAGGCGGCGAGGGCCACGTCCTTGCCCTGATCGGCGAGGTGGCGCGCGAGCTTCGCGCAGGCCGTCGTCTTGCCCGACCCCTGGAGGCCGGCCATCAGGATCACGGTCGGCCCCTTGGAGGCGAAGGCGAGGTCGCGGCCGGAGCCGCCCATCAGCGCGGTCAGCTCCTCGCTGACGATCTTCACCACCTGTTGGCCCGGATCGAGGCTCTGCAGGACGTCGGCGCCCAGGCAGCGCTCCTTGAGGTTGGCGGTGAAGGATTTGACGACCTTGAAGTTGACGTCCGCCTCGAGCAGGGCGAGTCGGATCTCGCGCATCGCGGCGTCGACGTCGCCCTCGCTCAGCGTGCCCCGGTTGCGGACATCGGAGAGGGTCGCCTGGAGCCGGTCTGAGAGCTGGTCGAACACGGCTGGCGAACTTTACGGCAGTGCTCTTGGCTACTCGGAGAGCAGCGCGCGGGCGAAGTCGGCGGGGTCGAAGGGGCTCAGGTCCTCGAGGGTCTCGCCGGTGCCGATCAGCTTCACCGGGATGCCGAGCTCATCGGCGATCGAGAGCGTGATCCCGCCTTTCGCGGTGCCGTCGAGCTTGGTCAGGACGACCCCGTCGAGCTCGACCGCCTCGGAGAAGACCTTCGCCTGGCGCAGTCCGTTCTGGCCGGTCGTCGCGTCGATCGAGATCAGCGTCTCGTGGGGGGCGCCGGGGATCTGCTTGCCGATCACCCGGCCGACCTTGGCCAGCTCCTCCATCAGGTTCCCCTCGGTGTGCAGGCGGCCGGCGGTGTCGACGATGACGACGTCGGCGCCGCGCGCCCGGGCCGCCTCGATCGCGTCGTAGGCGACCGCCCCGGGGTCGCCCCCGGGGGCGGATCGGACCAGCTCCGCCCCCGCCCGGTCGGCCCACTCGGCGAGCTGCTCGGCTGCTGCGGCGCGGTAGGTGTCGCCGGCCGCGAGCACGACGGAGAGGCCGAACTCCTGCGAGAGGTGCCAGGCGATCTTGCCGATCGTCGTCGTCTTGCCGGTGCCGTTGACGCCGACCATCAGCAGGACCGCGGGCTCGCCGCTGAGGTCGATCGGGGCGCGCCCGGTCGAGGCGACCTCGGCGAGGATCTCGACCAGCCGGCCGCGCACCGCCTCGCCGTCCGGGGAGACGGCCCCCGAGTCGACCTCCTGCTCCAGCCGCTCGACGACCTTCGCCGTCGTCGGCGCTCCGGCGTCGGCGAGGATCAGCGCCTCCTCGAGGCGCTCCCAGGTCTCGTCGTCGAGCCGCTCGAAGAGACTCGCGGTGATCTCCTCGCCGAGCGCCCGCCGGCTCTTCGAGAGCGACTCGCGCAGGCGCCGGAAGACTCCCCCGCGCTCGGTCGACTCGTCCTCGACGGCCGCCGGGGAAGCGTCGCGGGAGCCCAGGTCGAGCATCTCGTGCCACGGAGTCGGCATAGCCGCGGCAGGCTATCTAGACGAGCTGGGGGCTGGCCTCGGAGTCGGAAGCGCCGGCGCCGGCGATGTCGAGCAGCTCCTGGATCGAGTCGTCGATGTGGGTGCCGATCGACTCCAGGTCGTCGACCGTCCCGGAGTCGGCGAGCAGGCCGAAGTGCATCGCCCCGTTGTAGCTGAACATCGCGATCGCCAGCGCGTGCCGCTTGGCCAGGAACCCGATCGGGTAGACCGCGGTCAGCTCGCGGCCGAGCACGTAGAAGGGGACCTGCGGGCCGGGGAAGTTGGTGACCAGCATGTTGAAGAGGCGGGTCGAGAAGTTGATCGTCGCCGTCGGGTTGAGCAGCAACGGCGGGGCGAACTCGCGGAACCAGTCGTTGAGGCCCCAGATCGCTTCCGCGCCCAGCGCCTGCTTCGACGCCTTCAGGGCCTCCATCTCCTCGGTCACGTGCTGAAGGCGCTCGTAGGGGTCGGCGATGTGGACCGGCAGCGGCCCCCGCATCGCCGTCAGCCGGTTGCCGAGCTCGCCGTGCTCGTTCTCGGTGCGCACCGAGACCGGCACCAGGGCCTGCAGCTCGAGCTCGTCGGCATCGACGCCCCGATCCTCGAGCCAGCGCCGCAGCGCGCCTCCCGCGACCGCCAGGGTGACGTCGTTGACGGTCCCCCCCAGGCTGTTCTTGATCGTCTTGAAGTCCCCCAGCGGGCCGGTCGTCCAGGCGAACCCGCGGGCGGGCCCGATGTCGGTGTTGAAGGCGACCTTGGGAGCGGGCCTGGTCAGGTTCCAGGCCACCTCAAAGAGCCCGACGGCCCCGTCGGCGAGCCGCCTCCACGCCTTGCGAGGCGCCCTGGCGGCGTTCCAGAGCCAGCGGGCGGCGCCGCCGAACATCCCGAACAGGCCCTTCGCCGAGAGCCCGAGCAGGTGGCGGCCCGTGGGCGGCTCCTGCGGATGCCAGGGCTCCTCCGTGCGGACGATCTCGTGCTTGGGCTCGACGTCGAAGAGCAGCATGCCGACATCGGTCGCCGAGATCCCGTCGGCCATCGAGTGGTGCGTCTTGTAGATGATCCCGAAGCGGTCGTCTTCGAAGCCGTCGGTCAGCCACAGCTCCCAGAGCGGCTTGGAGCGGTCGAGCGGCGGCGAGAGGTACTCGCCGATCACCTCGTGGAACTGGGCGTCGGTCCCGGGCGCCGGCAGGGTCACGCGCTGCACGTGGTTGTGGACGTCGAAGCTCGGGTCGTCGACCCACATCGGGGTGCCCAGGTGCAACGGGGGCACGGCAAGCTTCTGGCGCAGGCGGGGCAGTAGATGGAGGCGGCTGCGGATGTGCGTGACGAAGTCGTCGTAGCTGGGGGCTGTGCCCTCGCAGACCATGATCGCGCCGATCGCCATATGGCCGTTCGATTTCTCGTTGGTCAGGAACGACGTGTCGAAAGACGTCAGCCTGTCCATGTGGCGCTGGGCCATCGGCCCTCCTCCCGATCTCTAGCTGGGCAACACGCCCTGCCGACTCAGGATAAAGGCTGGAGATTCCCGTGTCAGGCCGTGTCGGTTACGGAAAGTTGTCGCCCGCCGGGCGCACGCCCATGCCTAGGCGGCCGCCGCCGAGCCTTCGACGACCCGGCCGGGCGCTCCACGGAGCTCTCGCCGAGCGTCGCCTGGCCGTCCGCCTCCTCCGGCTCCGCGGCGACGCCGGCAAAGGGGCGAGGGCCCTCGCCGGTGTCCTCGGTGTCGGTGGCGTCCTCGCGCGGGAGGCGGCGCGAGACGACCTTGGTCACGCCGTCGTCGCCCATCGTCACCCCATAGAGGACGTCGGCCGCGTCCATCGTCCGTTTCTGGTGGGTGACGATCACGAACTGGGCGCGATCCGAGAAGCGCCGCACGAGCTGCAGGAAGCGGTCGATGTTGGCGTCGTCGAGCGCCGCCTCGACCTCGTCGAGGATGTAGAAGGGACAGGGCCGGGCGAGGAACACGGCAAAGACGAAGGCGAGCGCGACCAGGGACTTCTCGCCCCCCGAGAGCAGCGATAGCTTGCGGGTCGACTTGCCGGCCGGTGTGACCTCGATCTCCACGCCGAGCTCCTCGCGGGCCTCCTCCCCGTCCTCCTCGTCCTCCTCGTCCCCGGATCCCGCCGGCGGCTCGGAGTCGGCGACGGGGCGCAGGCTCACCCGGCGCAGCGCCCCCCGGCCGCCAGGAAAGAGGTGGGCGACCATCTCCTCGAAGTTCTTCGAGGTCGCCTCGAAGGTCTCCTCGAAGGCGCGCTCGATCTCGCGGTCGATGTCGCGGATCAGGGCCTCCAGCTCGCGCATCCCCCGCTCGGTGTCCTCGCGCTGGACCTGAAGCGTCTCGACGTGCTCGCGAGCCTCCTCGTACTCGCGCTCGGCGAGCGGGTTGACGGGCCCGATCTGGGCCCGGCGACGGTCGAGGCGCTCGAGCCGCCGGTCGACGTCGGCGCGCTCCTCCTCGCCGAGCGGCCCCTCCGCCGGCGCGATCTCCTCGCCGAGCCGCTCGGCGATCGAGGCCAGCTCCTTCGCGGCCTCGGCGCGCCGGTCGCCGAGGTGGGCGGCCTCGACCTCGGCCGCGGTCAGCCTGTCGGCGGCCCCCTTCAGCTCGACCTGGAGCTCGGACTCGCGCTTCGAGCAGGCGCGCATCTCCTCGGCGATCTCATCGCCGGCACCCTCGCCGCCGACGACCTTGCCCTCGGTCCTCTCGACCCGCGCCCGAATCGCCGCCTCGACCCCCGCTGCGGCGGCGGCGGCGGAGCTGACGTCGGCGAGCAGGCCCTCGCCGTCGGCGAGGCGCTTGCGCAGTCTCTCGCGGTGGCGCTCGCCGAGCAGGCCCTCGGCGCGGCGAGCGTGGCGGGTGGCCCGCTCGGCGCCGCCGCGAACCGCGCCGAGCGCGGCCTCTCGGGCGGTCTCGGTTGCCTCCCCCGCGCGCGCCCGGGCGAGGCCCTCGACGGCGGCGCCGAGGCCTGCGTCGATCTCGCCGAGCTCGTCCTCGAGCTTGCGGGCACGCTCGCCCGGCGCGGCCTCGGCCTCACCGAGGTCGAGTGTCAGGGGCCCGAGCTCGGCGCGCAGGGCCTCGAGCGCCGCCCCCAGCTCAGCCTCTCGCCCGGCGAGCTTCGAGGCCGGCACCGCGACTCGTTGCTGGTCGCCCCGCAGCTTGGTCAGCAGGCCCCAGGCACGGGTCCGCTCGCGGTCGCGGTCGGCGAACCGCTCCTCGGCGGCACGGCGGCGCTCGCTGACCTCGGCCAGCGCCTCGTCGAGCGTCGCGCGCTCGGCCCGCGCCTTCTCAGCCGTCTGCTGCGCCGCCAGCGCCCGGTCCTCGCCGAAGCGCAGCTCCTCGGCGACGAGCCGCCCACGCAGGTCCAGCTCCTCCTTTTCGATTCGCAGCCCGAGCTCGGCGGCCTGCGCCTGGCGCTTCAAGGGGCGCAGGCGCGCCCGCGCCTCGCGCTCCAGGTCGAGGGCGCGGGCGAGGTTGTCGCCCGCCGCTCGAAGTTTGAGCTCGGCCCTGCGGCGGCGCTTGCGATGCTTGCCCAGCCCCGCGGCCTCCTCGATCAGCATCCGCCGCTCGCGCGGCTTCGAGTGGACGATCGTCTCCACCCGACCCTGGCTGATCACCGAGTGCATCTCACGGCCGAGGTTGGTGTCGGAGAGCACCTCGACCACGTCGGAGAGCCGGCAGCGCGCCCCGTTCAGCCGGTAGACGCCGTCTCCCGCGCGATCCAGCGTGCGCCGGATCGAGATCTCGGAGAACTCGGTCGCGGCGCGGCCTTCGGAGTTGTCGATCACGACCTCGACCTCAGCCGCCTTGCGCCTGCCGACGCCCTTGCCGCCGGCCGAGATCACGTCCTGCATCGAGGCGCCGCGGATCGCGCCCGGGCTCTGCTCGCCGAGCGCCCAGAGCACGGCGTCGGTGATGTTCGACTTGCCGGAGCCGTTGGGCCCGACGATCACGCTGACGCCGGGCGAGAACTCCAGCCTCGCCCGCTCGGGGAACGACTTGAACCCCTTCATCTCGATTGATCTCAGATACATCTCGTCCTCACGCTAAGGCTCGCGTCCGGGTCGGACGCGATCTCAATCTTGGTCTCCGGCCCCGAACTGACCCAGCGCCTCCTCGGCGGCCGCCTGCTCGGCGACCTTCTTGCTCCGGCCTCGCCCTCTGCCGACCTCCTCCTCGTCGACGACCGCCGCAACTTCGAACGTGCGGCGGTGAGCGGGGCCCGCTTCGGCGATCACCTCGTAGCTTACGTGCGCCCTGCGCCGGGCGAGCAGCTCCTGAAGAGCCGACTTGAAGTCGACGGGCGACTCCGAGGCGGCCTCGATCTGCCCCTCGAAGTCGGCAACCACGGCGGCCGCCGTGCGGTCGTATCCGAAGGCGAGGTAGCAGGCGCCGATCAGCGCCTCGGTGACCTCGGGCAGCGCCCGCGAGCCGCTCAGCAGGACCTCCGCCGGGATCGCCGGCTCGCCACCGGGCTCGGCATCGCGCAGCAACTCCGGCACCCCGACCGCGCGCCCGACCTGGGCGCAGGAGACGCCGCTCACGGCCTGGTTGTGGATCTTGGTCAGGCCGCCGGCGTCGACTCCGGGGAAGCGGTCGATCAGGTCGGAGGCGACGGCGAGGGCGAGGACGCTGTCGCCGAGGTAGGCGAGCCGCTCGTAGGACTGCGCTCGCTCCTCGGCCCAGGTCGCATGGGTCAGCGCCCGCCCACGCAGCTCCGCGGGCAGCTCCTCGATCAATTCCGTCAACGCGCCCCGCTCCGGCGGGCCGGTCGTCACTTTGCCGGGGCGTGCTCGACGACGAAGGCGACCGCGTCGCCGACCGTCTCGATCCGCGCCGCCTGCTCCTCGGAGACCGCGACGCCGTACCGGTCCTCGAGCTCCATGACCAGCTCATACAGGTCGAGCGAGTCGGCGTCGAGGTCCTCCTTGAAGCGCGTGCCCTCGCCGATCTCGGCGACGTCGACCTCGAGCTCCTCGGCGAGGTGGGCGCGAACCAGCTCGAGGACCTCGTCCCCGGTCAATGCCGCCCCTCGCGTTTCGCGCTCATCGCCGCCTTCCTATCACGCGCCGCCGTCGGGGGACGCGGAGGCGAGCGCGCCGCGCCCGACGCCGCCTTCGCTGAGCAGCGCCGCCGTGCGCCCGACGGCCTCCTCCTCGACCGCGCGCGCCGCCAGCCCGATCGCGTTGGCGATCCCCTCGGGCCCGGCGCTGCCGTGTCCGACGACGGCGATCCCGCGCAGCCCGAGGAGGATCGCGCCGCCGGTCGCCTCCGGGTCGAGCTCGCGGCGAAGGCCGCCGAGCGCCGGCCGCAGCAGCAGCCCGCCGAGCGCCGAGAGCGGGTTGGAGCGAGCGGCGTCGCGGATCGCCCCGGTGACCGTTCGCGCCGTCCCCTCCATCAGCTTCAGCGCGACGTTCCCGGTGAACCCGTCGGTGACGACGACGTCGGCGACGCCGGCGGGCAGGTCGCGCCCCTCGACGTTGCCGCGGAAGTCGATCCCCGGCACCGAGGCGAGCGTGGCATGGGCGGCGACGACCTCCTCGCGTCCCTTGCCCGACTCCTCGCCGACCGAGAGCAGCGCCACGCGCGGAGCCGCGACGCCGAGCACCGCCTCGCTGAAGGCAGCCCCGAGGAAGGCGAACTGGACCAGGTGCTGGGCGCGGACGTCGACGTTGGCCCCGACGTCGAGGAAGAGGACCGGGCTGCCGGGCACGGGCAGCTGCACGGAGAGGGCGGGGCGCTGAACGCCCCGCAGCCGTCGCAGGCCGAAGGTCGCCGCCGCCATCGTCGCCCCGGTCGAGCCATTGCTGACGAGCGCCTGGGAGCGTCCCTCGGCGACGTCGCGGGCGGCGCGGACGACTGAGGCCTCCGGCTTCGAGCGCACCGCCGGAACCGGGTCCTCGTCGTTGCCGATCCGATCATCCGAGGCGACCACCTCGATTCCCTCGACGCCGCCGAGGCCGAGCTCGTCGGGCGGGCCGAAGACCCGCAGCGCGATCCCGTCGCGGGCGGCGATCCGGGCACCCTCGGCGAGCGCCTCGAAGCCCCGCTCGGCGCCGAACCCGTCGAGGGCGACGGTCGCGCCGGTGGCCGCCGGCATTACTCCTCGGCGTCGGGGGAGGACGCGGCTCGGTCCACCACGCGCCGGCTGACCACCTCACGGCCGGCGTAGGTCCCGCAGGTCGGGCACACACGGTGCGGAAGGCGCGGGCTGTGACACCGCGGGCAGCGGTTGAGGCGGGCCTTGCCGGCCTTGTGGGTCGCGCGGCGCTTGTCGCGGCGGGCGGATGAGGTTCTCTTCTTCGGGACTGCCATGAGTCGGGCATGGTAGCGGGGAAGGGTCGGGGCACCCCTCCTCGCTCAACTTTTTCGTGCATCGGTGCAGGCCGTCCGAGCTCGAAACAGGCGAAAAAGCACAAGCCGCTCGCAGAGGCACCCCGACCCTTCCTCAATAGAAGGCGTGAATCACGGCCGAGCCAGTGTCAATAGCTGGCGCGGACCACGGCCAGGCCATCGGCCTGCCAGGTGACCTCACCGGCGCACGACTCGACTAGCTTCTCCAGCTCGTCTTCCTCGAAGACGTCGCCGATTACGAGGGAGCGGGAATGCTCTCTTACGCGGCGGAAGAGGGCTCGTTGCTGGTCGTCGTCGAGGTCGCTGACCGAGAGCACGGAGATGACCAGGTCCCAGGGGCCGTCCGGCAGCGGGTCCTCCATCCGCGCGAGCTGCACGTCGTCATAGGTCTGGCGGGCGCGGAAGACCATGTCCGGGCTCGAGTCGAGGCCGATCACCCAGGCCTCCGGATGGGCCTCGATCAGCCGCCTGGTGGTCTCGCCGGTCCCCATCCCGAGCTCGAGCACCCGCTCGGGCGGGAACGGAACCGCCGCCACGGCCTGCTCCTGGAGCTCGTCATAGCGCGGGATCCGCGAGCGGATGCGCTCCAGGTACTCGTCCGGTGTCCAGTCGAATTGACCCATCTTCTAACCTCGTCAGGGAGGTGCAATCTTCCACGATCATCGATCTCGACCGGCTCTCCCTCTCCTCCGGGGACGGCACCAGGATCGAGCTCCCGGTCCCGATCGGCGACCTGGAGCTCGGCGGCCAGGCCTACGGGCTCACCCCCGAGCCCGTGCCGGTGCGGCTCGAGGTCTCGCGACCGACCCGCGGGTACGCCCTCCACCTGCGCTTTCCGCTCCGGGTCGAGGGGCCCTGCATGCGCTGCCTCGAGCAGGCGGGCTTCGAGTCCGAGGTCGACGCCCGCGAGGTCGACCAGCAGGACACCGACGACGAGGAGCTCCACAGCCCATATGTCGATCGCGAGAACGACCTCGACCTCGGCCGCTGGGCCCACGACGCCGCGATGCTCGCCCTCCCCACTCGCATCCTCTGCCGCCCCGACTGCGCCGGCCTCTGCCCGGCCTGCGGCGAGTCGCTCAACCACGCCGACCCCGCCGACCACGACCACGACACGGGAACCGACCCGCGCTGGGACAAGCTCAAGGAGCTACGCCGGGACTAGCGCCACGCCGCGGCGGGTCCTGTCACCGATCTGGTGCCACCACCCCTGCGGTAGCTGAAGCTTCCTCGGGGTGGTCCCCCAGATCGGCGCCACCCGCCGCGATGAGGCCGCCGCCTCCGGACGCGGGAGAGCGAAAAAGTTGAGTGAGGAGGGGCACCCGACCCCTCGGCCCTATTCGGCCTGCTGATCGTCGAGCTCGGCGACCGGTTCCTCGTCGCGGCCGGCGAGGCGGTCGCGACCGCGCTGCACGGCGGCGAGGAACTTCTGAAGGTTGACCTCGAGGGTGTTGAGGATCTCGTCGGCGTAGTCCTCGGCGCCGAGGCGGATCTCACGCTCGCGGGTCCGTGCATCCTCGACGATCTCGTCGGCGGCCCGCTCGGCCTGCTTGGTCACCTCTTCGTCGGAGATCAGCCGGGCCTGCTGCTCGCGGGCCTCGCGGACGATGCGCTCGGCCTCGCGTTTGGCCTCGGCGAGCATCTCCTGGCGCTCCTTGACGATCCAGCGTGCCTGCTTGATCTCCTCGGGGATCGTCGCGCGCATCTGGTCGAGGAGGTCGTAGATCTCCTCGCGGTCCACGCGCACCTGATCGGTCAGGGGGACCGCTCGTGCGTTGTGGACGACGTCGTCCAGCTTGTCTATTAGGACCAGTACGTCCATCGGCAGATCGTAAGCCTACGTGTCAGAGCGACTTTTGGTGAAGAAGCCGTGATTTCCTCGGCTTTTTGCAAACTCTCGCCCACACCGAGTTTTCCGTCCGAACCCTATCTCTCGCCCAGGCGGTCGGTCATCGCCGCCGCGACGGGACCCGGGACGAGATCGGAGACGTCGCCCTTGAAGGTCGCCATTTCCTTCACTCCGGTGGACGAGAGGAAGCTGTACTGAGGGGAGGCGATCATGTAGATGCTCTCCATGTCGGGGTCGAGCTTGCGGTTCAGCTGTGCCATCTCGAACTCGTACTCGAAGTCCGAGATCGCCCGCAGCCCCTTGACGATCGCGGTCGCGTCGAGTTCCCGCGCGAACTCGACCAGGAGGTTGGAGAACGTCTGAACCTCGACGTTTGCCAGGTCCGCGGTCGCCTCCTCGATGAAGGCCCTCCGCTCCTCGGCGGTGAAGAGGGTCTTCTGCTTGCGGATCGGGTTGTTGACGACGCCGACCACGACCCGGTCGAAGACGGCGGAGCTGCGGGTGATGATGTCGAGATGGCCGTTCGTGACCGGGTCGTAGCTCCCCGGGCAGACGGCCGTGCCGCCCTGGCGCACCATCACTCGGAGTCCCCGGGCCGACCGTAGAACGAGACGTCGGCCGCGCCATAGCGGCGCCGGCGCAGGCGCTCGAGCGAGTCGATCCGCAACGGGCTGCGGGCGCCGCTCTCGACGATCGCCCGCCCGCTCTGCTCGAGGAGGCGGGGCATATGTGCGTTCAGTTCCTGCCCCACGCGGTGGGCGAGTCTATAGGGGGCGTCGACGAAGACGAGGTCGAATCGGGTCTCCGACGGGTCCGCGACCCGCTTCTCGAGCCAGCGCCCGGCGTCCGCCCGGACCAGCTCGCAGCGCTCCCGGAGCCCGAGGCTCTCGACGTTGCCGAGCGCCGGCCGGGTGTCGCGATCGACGAGGACCGCCGACTCCGCGCCGCGCGAGATCGCCTCGATCGCCAGCGCCCCGGTGCCGCAGAAGAGGTCGAGCACCCGGGCCCCGGCAACCCTGTCCCCGAGCGCCGAGAAGACCGCCTCGCGGACCCGGTCGGACGTCGGCCGCACCCGCCATCCACGCGGTGCGACCAGCGGCCTTCCCTTCAGCTCTCCCGCGATCACCCTCACTCCGCAGCCTCCATGCCGGTCAGAGGGGGATCGGGTCGGTTGCGCCGGAGCCGAAACGGGCGCGGGCGGCGTCCATCAGGGGGCCGAGGGCCGCCGCCTCGAGCGAGCCGTGCTCGGCGAGCAGCATGAGTGCCTCCTCGCGCGCCTCGAGCAGCAACGGCAGGTCGTCGGGCAGCTCGGCGAGGCCGAAGCGGGGCAGGCCGTGCTGGCGGGTGCCGAGCACCTCGCCCTCGCCCCGCAGCGCCAGGTCGATCTCGGCGAGGGCGAAGCCGTCGCGCTCAGCCGCGACCGCGCGCAGCCTCCGACGGGCCGGCTCGCCCGGGGATTCGGGAAGCAGCAGGCAGTGGGCGGGGTGCTCGCCCCTCCCCACCCTGCCGCGCAGCTGGTGCAGTTGGGAGACGCCGTAGCGCTCGGCGCCCTCGATCAGCATCACGGTCGCGTTGGGAACGTCGATCCCGACCTCTATGACCGTCGTCGCGACGAGGACGTCGGCCGCGCCGGAGGCGAAGCGCGCCATCGCCTCAGCCTTCTCGGCCGAGGGCATCTGGCCATGGAGGACCTCGATCGAGAAGCCGCTCAGCTCCGCGGTCGCCAGCCGCGCCGCCTCCTGCTCGGCGGCACGGCCCTGCTGCCGATCGGACTCCGAGACGAGCGGGCAGACCACGAACGCCTGACGCCCCTCGCGAAGCTCCGAGCGCAGGAGCTCGAAGGCAGTGTCCCTCTCCCCCGCGTCGACGAGCCGGGTCTCGACCGACCCGCGGCCGGCCGGGAGCTCGCGCAGGGCCGTGGCCTCGAGGTCGCCGTAGGCCGTCAGCGAGAGGGTGCGGGGAATCGGGGTCGCAGTCATGTGAAGCACGTGCGGGGCGGTCCCGGGAGGAGCCTTGTCGTCGAGCGCCCGCCGCTGCTCGACCCCGAACCGGTGCTGCTCGTCGACGACGCAGAGGCCGAGGCGGGCGAACCGGACGGACGGCTCGATCAGGGCATGCGTCCCCAGGACCAGCCCCAGCTCACCGCTGGCGAGCTGGTCGAGGGCCCGTTTGCGGGTCGCGGCGGGTGTCGCGCCGGTCAGCAGCGCAAAGGGGATCGGCTCCGCCCCCAGCAGCCGCCCGAGGGTCAACGCGTGCTGCTCGGCAAGAGTCTCGGTCGGCGCCATCAGAACCGCTTGATGACCCGCTTCCAACGCGCGCAGCATCGCGTAGACCGCGACGACGGTCTTCCCCGAGCCGACCTCCCCCATCAGCAACCGCGCCATCGGCTCCCCGGAGTCGAGGTCCTCATCGAGCTCCTCGAAGGCCGCCAGCTGACCGGCCGTCGGCTCGAAGGGCAGCGACTCGAGCCAGCGAGCGACGAGCTCCCCTGGCTCGCCCATGCGCGGCGCCGGCTTCGCGGTCCGATGCGCCCGCCTTCGGCTGGTCAGGATCGCCTGGTAGAGGAACAGCTCCTCGAACTTGAGGCGCTTCTCGGCTTCCTCGGCGCGGTCCTCGCTGTCGGGAAAGTGCACTTCGGTGATCGCGTCCGCGACCCCGGCCAGGCCCCGGCGCGCTCTCATCTCCGCCGGCAGCGCCTCGGGCATATTCCGTGCCAGCCCAATTGTCCGTTCGACCCACTGCCTGATCCTCTGCGCCTTGAGTTGCTCGGTCGCCGCATGAATTGGGACCAGCTTCGGCGCCTCTCCCGCAGGTGGCGCAGGAGGAGGGGGGTCGAGGACAGCTCGGCCCGCAGCGCCCCCCTCCTCCTGCGACAGGGCCCGCGGGCCGGGCGCAAGGAGCTCGTACTCCGACACCCGGAAGCCGCGTTTGTCGCGGGAGCCCGTGAGGAGGAGGGTCGAGCCAGGGGTGAGCTTCGGGGCGATCCAGGGCTGGTTGAACCACGAGGCCCGCAGGGACCCGGAGTCGTCGCCGACTTTCACCGAGGTGATCGAGAGGCCGCGGCGGCGGAAGGGGCGCGGGGCGTTGCCGAGGACCTCAACGCGAACGGTGCCGCTGTCGCCGGGCTCGAGGTCGGCAAGCGGCACGACCGTGCGGTCGTGGTGGCTGTGGGGGAAGCGCAGGAGCAGGTCGCCGAGCGTTGCGATGCCGGCCGTGGCCGCCGCCTCGGCGAGCTTCGGGCCGACGCCCGCGAGCGTCGTCAGGGACGCCTCCAGCACGGCCGGCCGGGGCGGGTGGATCGGGGCCTCGCGGAGCTCGGCGTCGGTCAGCTCGGTATCGCCGGCGAAGCGACGCACGTCCCTCTTACTGGGCCGCCAGCAGCCACCACCAGCTTGGCTGCCCGCCCTCGTGAGTCTCGATCTCGACACCGTCGGGGACGTGGGTGTCGATCTCCTCGAGCGGAATCGGGGCTTCCTCGCCGGCGATCACGGTGACGATCTCGGAATCCTCGGCGAGCCTGCCGATCGTCGCAGCCAGGGTCGTCCCCGCTCCGCCCCAGGCGACGATCTCGCCGCCGACGAAGCCGACCGCGTCCCCCTTGCGGAAGCGTCCCCGGGCGTCGTCGCGGGCCGCGGCGGCGACGCCGCCGCTGTCGATCTCGGCCAGCGCCGCCTCGAGGCGGTCGGCGTTCTCGGCGGCCGAGCCCCCGGGGTCGAGCTCGACCAGGGCAAGCAGGCTCTCCTGCTGTGAGGTCGAGCGGACCACGCGAGCGGGCTTCTCGGAGAGCTCGCAGGCCCGCTCGGCGGCCATGATCACGTTGCCGGAGCTGGGCAGGACGAGGATTTCCTCCGCCGGAACCTCGTGGATGCCGGCGAGCAGCTCGTAGGTGGACGGGTTGAGCGTCTCGCCTCCGGGAACGACGTGGGCGCCGAGCTGGCCGAAGAGCCGCTCGAACCCGGCGCCGGCGGCGACCGCGAGCACCCCCGTCCGGCCGGTCTGAAGCCGCGCGGCGCGCTCGCTGATCTGCTCGCGCATGTCGGCGACGTCGAGGTTGGTCACCTCGCCCACCCCCTCGAAGAGGGCGACCGCGGACTCGGGCTCGTCGGTGTGGACGTGGACCTTTAGCGTGGCCTCGTCGCCGACGACGAGGACCGAGTCGCCGAGCCCCTCGAGGCGCGGCAGGTGCTCGCGGGCGACGAGCCCGGCGCCGGAGACGATGAAGTTCGTGCAGTAGCGGAAGCGGCTGTCCTCGTGGTGGGGCCGGCTCATCCGCGGCGCCTCCTGGTGCTCGACGACGGGAACCTCCGCGCCGTCCCCCCGCAGGCCGGCGACGACGCCGGCCATGATCAGCACCAGCCCGTAGCCGCCGGCGTCGACGACGCCGGATTCGCGCAGCACCTCGAGCTGCTCGGGGGTCCGCTCGACGGCCCGCTGCCCGTCCTCGATCGCCCGCTCCAGCACCTCGGCCAGGACCGCGTCCTGCTGCTCCTCGCTGACGCCCCGGTCGAGCCGCTGGCGGTCGGCATCGAGGCGGGCCAGCTGCCGGGCGATCGAGTGCGCCATCTCCCGGAAGACGGTGAGCATCGTGCCCTCGGCCGGCTCGCGAACCGATTCGTAGGCAGCGTCGGCGGCGCTGGCGAAGGCGGAGGCGACGAGCACCGGGTCGATCAGCTCCCCGGGGCGACTGGCGAGCTCCTCGGCGGCGCCGCGGACGATCTGGCTGAGGATCACCCCGGAGTTTCCGCGGGCCCCCATCAGCGCCGCGCGGGCGAGCAGGTGGACGAGCTCCGTGCGGCCGATCTCGTCGACGTCCTGGCCGTCGATGCGGTCGAGCTCCTCCATCACCGAGCGCATCGTCATCGCCATGTTGTCGCCGGTGTCCCCGTCGGCGACCGGGAAGACGTTGAGGTCGTTGACCTCCTGGCGGCGCTCCTCCAGATAGGCGTAGGCCGAGGTCACGACCCGGCGGAAGCGCACGATGCTGGGATCGGGCATTGGGCGAAATCTAGCTGTAGCCCGCGGATGCGAGCCGGTCGGGGGCATTCGCTAGCGTGCCCGCCCGATGCGACGCTTCGCGACATGGTGCACCGGCCACCGCAAGACGGTGATCGTCTCCTGGCTCGTGGCCCTGGTCGGGGTCGGGATGGTCTCCGGATCGGTCGGCGCCCACTTCTCCGAAGACTTCAAGCTCCCCGCCTCGGACTCGACCGACGCCTTCGAACTCCTCGAAGACAGGTTCCCGGCCCAGTCCGGCGACACCGCGACGATCGCCTTCAAGGCGGGCGACGGCGTCCGCGCCCCCGCCGTGCGCCGGCGCATGGAGAAGCTCTTCGCCGAAGCCGAAGCCCTGCCCCACGTCAGCGAAGTCGCCAGCCCCTATGAGCATGGCGGCGCCGCCGCGATCAGCAAGAACGGCGAGATCGCCTACGCGACGGTGCAGTACGACGTCTTCACCAACGAAATCGAAAAAGACGACACGAAGAGGCTGATCGACGAGGCGCAGAGCACAAGCGGCGACGGGCTCCAGGTCGCGCTCGGCGGGCAGCCCGTCGAGGAGGCCAGGCAGGAAGAAGGCGACCTCTCCTTCGCGATCGGGCTGCTGGCCGCCGTCGTCGTCCTCCTCGTGACCTTCGGCTCGCTGGTCGCGATGGGGCTGCCGATCCTCACCGCGCTGTTCGCTCTCGGTGTCGGCCTCGGCCTCGTCACCCTCGGCACCCACGTCTTCGACACGGCCAATTTCGCGCCGCAGCTGGCGGCGATGATCGGCCTCGGGGTCGGCATCGACTACGCGCTCTTCATCCTCACCCGCTTCCGCAACGGGCTCGACGAGGGGCTTGAGAAGCAACAGGCGGCGATCGCCGCCGTCGACACCGCCGGGCGCGCGGTGCTCTTCGCCGGGATCACCGTGATCATCGCTTTGATGGGGATGTTCCTGCTCGGCCTCTCCTTCCTCTACGGGGTGGCGATGGCCGCGGCCCTGGCGGTGCTGATGACGATGATCGCCGCCCTCACCCTGCTGCCGGCCTTCCTGACGATCGCCGGGCACTGGGTCGACCGATTGCGCCTGCCCGGGCTCGGCAGCCGCAAGCCGTCAACCGCCGAGAACACGCGCTGGTTCCGCTGGAGCCACGAGATCCAGAAGCGACCGGTGGCCTCGGCGCTGCTCTCCGGCGGCCTGCTGTTGTTGCTCTGCGTGCCGACGCTCTCGCTGCGGCTCGGCTCCAACGACGCCGGAACCGACCCGGCGGGGACGACGACCCGCGAAGCCTACGACCTGCTCGCCGAGGGCTTCGGCCCCGGCTTCAACGGCCCGTTCTCGATCGTCGCCGCGCTGCCGGCGAAGGGCGAGGACGCGGCGCTGACCGAGCTGCGCTCGACCCTGGAAGACGAAGAAGGGGTTGCCTCGACGACGCCGGTCAACCTTAACCCGGCCCGCAACACCGGCGTCTTCCAGGTCTACCCGACCACCTCGCCGCAGAGCGCGAAGACGACGAGCTCCTCGACCGCATCCGCAACGAGCTGGTCCCGCCGCTCGAGCAGCGCACCGGCGCCGCGGTCCACGTCGGCGGCATCACCGCGATCTTCGAGGACTTCGGCACCGCGATCGCCGAAAAGCTGCCGCTCTTCATCGGCGTCGTCGTGCTGCTCTCGGCGCTGCTGCTGATGGCCGTCTTCCGCTCCGTGCTGGTGCCGCTGAAGGCGGTGGTGATGAACCTGCTCAGCATCGGCGCCGCCTTCGGCCTGATCGTCGCCGTCTTCCAGTGGGGCTGGGGCGCGAGCCTGATCGGCATCGACGGCACCGGGCCGATCGTCTCCTTCTTCCCGATCTTCCTCTTCGCGATCATCTTCGGCCTCTCGATGGACTACGAGGTCTTCCTGATGTCGCGGATCCACGAGGAGTGGGAGAACAGCCACGACGCGACCGGCGCCGTCACCCGCGGCCTCGCTCTCACCGGCCGGGTGATCACCGCAGCGGCGGCGATCATGTGCACCGTCTTCCTCTCCTTCATGATCGGCGAAGACCGGATCATCAAACTCTTCGGACTCGGGCTCGCCGCCGCGATCTTCATCGACGCGGTGATCATCCGCTCGGTGCTCGTGCCGGCGGTGATGCAGCTCTTCGGCAAGCGCGCCTGGTGGCTGCCCGGCTGGCTCGACCGGATCCTGCCTCGCCTCCACGTCGAGCCGGCCGAGGGCGACCCGGCGCCGACCGGCGAGCATCTGGTCGTCGAGCAGGGCTGACGCCCCGCCCTAACCGGGGACGCCGACGAAGCGGCCACCACGCAGTCGCAGGCCGGCGAGGATCGTTCGGACCTCGTGCAGTCGCCCCGGGGCCGGCGTCCCGCGCACGTAGACGAGCGCGTCGAACCAGCGGCCGCGCCCGCCGAAGGGCACCGTCGCGGCCCAGAGCCGCTCCTCGGGGGCGACCCGTTCGCCGCGCGGCACCGGCCAGGGGCGGAGGCGGAGATCGGCGGCGGCGGCGCGCGGCGTGGGCGGCGCCGAGGCGGCGCCGGCCCTGGCGCGCATCGAAGCGTTCGTCGCGTACTCCTGGAGGGTGACGAGCGCGTCGCCCGGGCCCATCCGCGAGATCGCCGCGACCGGTTCGCGGCCGCAGTTTCCCCCGCCGCCGACCGGCAGGGAAGCGGTCCCGAGAGTGAGGATCTCGCGCGGAGACAGCAGCCTCGGCACCAGGCGTCCCCGGGCTCGCCTCCAGCCGTCGGGG
Source organism: uncultured Solirubrobacterales bacterium (assembly GCA_963727615.1). GTDB lineage: Bacteria > Actinomycetota > Thermoleophilia > Solirubrobacterales > 70-9 > VRUE01. Next base: position 8,996 of record CAVSHD010000001.1, on the reverse strand, counting down.
ATCGGAACCGAGTATCCGTAGCGCTCGTCGGCGTGGACCCGCCGCGACGGCCGGCCGCCGGCACCCCCGGTCAGTGCCGACGCGACCGGGGCGGCGGCGATCAGGGCGACCAGCGAGGCGGCGAGAGCGCGCCTCATCCCCACCCCGGGCTGAGGAAGACGCGTGGCAGCGTGCCCGCGACCCTGGTGCCGTCCGGGTAGGCGATCTCGAGCCGAACCGGCACGTAGACCGGTGGGTAGCCGCCCCAGGTCCCCGGCCTCCTGCCGTTCGACGGGATGCGGAAGGGACTCCCGGGACGATCGAGCCCGACCCGATCGAGGTAGCCGACCCAGTCCCGGCCGGCGACGCCGTTGTGCCGACCGGGCGTCCGAAGTCGGACTCTCCTCCCGTTGCCGATCCGGACCCTGCGCCCTCCGATCCAGGCGGTGACGGCCGCGGCCTCGCGGTGGAGGACGAGGTCGATCCCGACCGCGTCGCAAGCGGTGGAGCCGGCGCGCCGACAGCGCACACCCAGGTAGGGCCCGTAGCCGATCCCGAGCCGGCGAGCGGCGATCTCCAGCCTGCCGAGCCGGTAGCTGCCGCCGAGCGCTTCGGCGGCCCTGATCGGCTCGGGGACGAACTTCGCGCCCCCGCATTCGGCGCCGACCGGCGCCGCCAGCATGCTGATCGCCTGGGCCGCATAGGTGCGCCCGCCGGGCCGGCGGTAGACGGAGACGAGGCGGTTGAGCTGCGCGCCGCTGAGCGCCCGCCGCATGCCGAGCCGCAGGCAGAGGCCGAAGCCGCGCGGCCCGACGCGGGTCCCGCTGCGAAAGTCGGCGGCCAGACCGGTGACCACCTTGGCGCGCATCCGGTCGAAGTCGGTCGCCGCCCGGGCCGCGGTCGCCGGCTCCGCCGGCCCACCCGATCCGCATCCCGGCGCCACGGTGAGAAGGAGCAACAGCAGCGGTACGAGGGTGTGGCGTTTCATACCCCCGATACGCGCCCGGTGCCGCGACAGGTCCCGCGTGGCGACGCTTTCGCCGGCCAGATCAGGGAGAAGCCGTGCAGCACCAGCCGGCGACCGAGGGAAAGGAGGGCGGCGATGTCGTGCCGGGATCGAACTGAGCGGCGATGTCGGAGATCGCGACCACCCGGTGCGGCTTGCCGGGGTTCAGGAAGAGCCACTGGTCGGCGCTGCGCCAGGCGAGCAACAGCCATTCCCCCGTGGGCGAGTAGACGACTTCGCCGAACCGCCCGGGGCCCTCGAAGAGAGCCCGACCGCGACCGCCCGGGCCGAACAGCTCGACCGCCCCGCGGCCGCCCGACGCGGCGACCAGGACGGCCACGGCGCGGTCGCCGGCCGGGGCGATCGCGGCCGAGGAGATCTCCATCCCCGGCGGCGCCTCGGCGCTCCAGACCGGCCTTCCGCGTCGGTCGAGAACGACGAGCGAGGCGCGTGTCCTGACGAGCAGGCGCTCCCCGTCCGCCGACCAACCGAGATCGAGCGGGTCGCCCGGGACGGGGACTTCGAAGACGGCTCGGCCCGAATCCACGTCGACCGTCCGTACGCGGCCGGCGCGGGAGTACGAAGCTGAGACGGCGTGACCCGCCGGGCTCCCAGGCGGGCCCGGTCCGCTCCACCCGCGGTTCCAGGAGCCGGTCGCCGCTCCCGTCGCCGACGACGAGCCGCAGCTGCGGGCCGTTCAGATAGGCGATCCGTTCGCCGTCGGGAGACCAGGCCGGGCGACGCACCGGCCCGCTGCGCTCCAGCGTCCAGCGCACCTCCCCGAGCGGGTCCACCGCGGCGAGCTGGTGCGCTCGGTGACGGCGACATAGAGGCCGTGGGGAGACCATGACGACTCGCGCGTAGGACGCCGAGCAACCGCTTGGAGCCATCCCCGTGGACGACCCAGGGCCCGCGCGCCGAGTCGACCAGCAGGCCGCCCGGCGCCGGCAACGCGGTCAACGCGGGCACCGCCGGCGCGGGCCCCGGCTCGCCGGCGCCTCCGACCCAGTGCCTGACCGCCGCGCCCGCGGGGCTGATCGCCGCGCGACGAGCAGGCCGGCGAGCGCAGCCTGCAGGCCCGGCGGCCGCCGACGCGCGTCGCGGGGCCGACGGCGGGCGGAGAGGCGACGTAGGCGGCCCGGACCAGGCGCCAGCCGCGCTCGCGGCCTCCCGCTCGCCGGGGACCCGTGCGTCGAGCAGCGCCTCGCGCAGGCGCGCTCTCTCACATCGCTCCCCCGAACAGTCCCCGAGAGCCGGTCGAGCGCCCGCCGCAGACGCGAGTTGACGGTGCCCCGGGGCAGGTCGAGCATGCGGGCGATCTCGCCGGGGGTGTACTCGAGCAGGTAGCGGAGGACGACGAGCGCACGGTGCTCGGCCGTCAGCTCGGCAAGCGCATCGGCGATCTCACCCTCCACGGCGAGTGCCTCGAGGGCGGGCTCCCCAGAGCCCATGGAATCGAGCAGCGGCTCGCCGGCCGCGACCTCGCGGCGCACCGCTCTCGCCCGGCCCCAGTCGATCGCCCTGTTGACGGCGATCCGGTGCAGCCAGGGCGCGAAGGGTCGGCGGCGGTCGAAGCGATCGAGCGAGCCGAGCGCCGAGAGGAATGCCTCCTGGGCGATGTCCTCGGCCGCGGCCGCGTCACGCACGATCAGGAATGCGGCGCGGTGGGTCGTCCGGCCAGTGGCGCTGGAAGAGTTCCTCCACCGCGCCGCTCCGAGCCGCCCTGGGCGGCGGCGACCAGGGCGCGCTCGGAGGCGCCGGCAAAGCCCGCTTTCTCGGAATCCGGCAGAGACCACATCCTGTACTACGGATGCCGGGACCGCAGAGGTCCCTCGAGTTCGATTAAGCCGCCTTGACTACCTTGTTCGACTTCAAACAGCGAGTGCATACGTAGGCGCGAAGCTTGCGGCCGTTCTCCTCGATCCGCACCTTCTGGAGGTTCGGGTCGAAGCGCCGCTTGGTGGCGACCATCGAGTGGCTCCGGGACTGGCCGAACGCCGGTCCCTTTCCGCAGCTGTGGCAGACCTTGGCCATCGGGACGCTGGATAGTAGCCGGTGAGCGCCCGCCGGCCGGCCGGCTCGCGCTGGAGCAGCGCCATGCGGGCGACGGTCAGCGCCGCGTTGCGGCCCTGGTCGCGCTTGCCGCCTCCGGCCCGGGCCAGCGCCTGCTCCATCGTGTCGCAGGTGATCACCCCGAAGGCGCAGGGGACGCCGGTCTCCAGCTGCACGTCCTGGATCCCCCGTGCCGCCTCGGCGCAGACGAAGTCGTAGTGGTCGGTCTCGCCGCGGATGACGACGCCGAGGCAGGCGACCCCGGCGAAGCCGCCGGCCCTCGGCATGCAGCTCTTCGCCGCGAAGGGCAGCTCGTAGGCGCCCGGCACCGAGACGTGGCCGACGTTCGCGCCCGCGCACCCCGGCGATCTCGAAGCCCTCGTCGGCGCCGCGTCAGCAGGCGCTGCGCGAGGTCCTCGTAGAAGCGGCCGACGCAGACCGCGAAGCGCAACGGCGCGAGCAGTCGCGCGCTCCTCCTCGCTGAAGCTCTCGAGGAAGTCGCCGCCGGCCTCACCGGCCGCCGCGCCGCCGCCGGCTCTCGCGTCGCGCTCCTCCTCGTCGTGGATCATCTCCTCGTCGAAGGCGAGGCCCTGGTGATGGAGGGTGTGCCCCATCTTGTCGCGCTTGGCACGCAGGTAGTCCTCGTTGTGGGCGTTGGGGTCGGACTCGATCGGCACCTGCTCGGTGACCGAGAGGCCGTAGCCCTCCAGGCCGACGATCTTTTTCGGGTTGTTGGTGAGGATGCGGATGCTGGTCAGGCCGAGGTCGCCGAGGATCTGGGCGCCGATCCCGTAGTCGCGAAGGTCGGCGGGCAGGCCGAGCTTGAGGTTCGCCTCGACCGTGTCGGCGCCCTCCTCCTGGAGCTTGTAGGCGCGCAGCTTGTTGAGCAGCCCGATCCCGCGCCCCTCCTGGGAGAGGTAGAGGAGGACGCCCTGGCCCTCCTGCTCGATCATCGAGAGCGCCGCCGCGAGCTGCTCTCCGCAGTCGCAGCGCATGCTGTGGAAGACGTCGCCGGTCAGGCACTCGCTGTGGACGCGGACGAGGACGTCCTCGGCGCCCTCGACCTCGCCCTTGACCATCGCCACGTGGTGTTTGTCGTCGACCAGGGAGCGGTAGCCGACCGCCGTGAACTCGCCGAAGGAGGTCGGCAGCGCCGTGGCGACGACCCGCTCGACCAGCTTCTCGGTTCGCCGCCGGTAGGCGATCAGATCGGCGATCGTGATCATCTTCAGCCCGTGGCGCTCGGCGTATGGGATCAGGTCGGGGACGCGGGCCATGGTCCCGTCGTCGTTCATCACCTCGCAGATCACCCCGGCGGGCGTCAGGCCCGCGAGGCGTGCCAGGTCGACGCTCGCCTCCGTGTGGCCGGTCCGCTCGAGCACGCCGCCGTCCTTGGCGCGCAGCGGGAACATGTGGCCGGGGACGACGATGTCGCGGGGGCCGGAGTTGGGGTCGATCGCGATCTGGACCGTGTGGGCGCGGTCGTGGGCGGAGATCCCGGTGCTGACGCCGCCGGCTGCCTCGATCGTGACCGTGAACGCGGTCTGCAGGGGGGCCTCGTTCTTGGCCGCCATCAGGTTGAGGCCCAGCCGTTCGCAGCGTTCGGCGCTGAGCGCCAGGCAGATCAGGCCGCGCGCCTCCTTGGCCATGAAGTTGATCGCCTCGGGGGTGGCGAACTGGGCGGCCATCACGAGGTCGCCCTCGTTCTCGCGGCTCTCGTCGTCGCAGACGATCACCATCCGCCCGGCGCGGATCTCCTCGATCGCCTCCTCGATCGTCGAGAACGGGGCCTCGCCCGCCCCGCCGCCCGATTCGTCTGTCTTCTGCGTGTCCGTCATCTGGCTCAACTTCGCTCCTTTCGCGCGAATGGTGTCACCAACCGCTCGACGTGCTTTGCGATCACGTCACACTCGACATTCAAATTGCAGCCCGGCTCCGCCCCGCCGAGCGTCGTCCGCTCCAGCGTCTCGGGGATCAGCGAGACCTCGACCCAGTCGTCACCGAGACCGGAGACCGTGAGGCTGACGCCGGCGAGGGCGATCGAGCCGCGCTCGACCGCGTAGCGGGCGAGGTCGGGGCCGAGCCCGACCCGGAGGCGCCGGGCGAAGCCGTCCTCCTCGACCGCGGAGACCTCGCCGACGCCGTCGACGTGCCCCTGGAGGATGTGGCCGCCGAGCCGGTCGGAGGCGCGCATCGCAAGCTCGAGGTTGACCCTGCCGCCCGGCCCGAGGCCGCCGAGCGTCGTCAGCCGCAGGGTCTGGTTCATCGCCTCGGCGGAGAAGCCGCCCGGGTCGACTTCGGAGGCGGTCAGGCAGGCCCCGTCGACGGCGACCGAGTCGCCGGGGAGATCTCGGCGCCGAGGTCGGTGGCGATGCGCAGCCGAGCGCCGTCGTCGCCCGCCTCGACCTGCTCCACGGTGCCGATGTCTGCCACTAGCCCGGTGAACACCTCACCACTCCTTGAAGCGGGCCGTGATCAACGTGTCCTCGCCCACCGTCTCGACCTTCGTGGACATGGCCCTCTGGCGGGCGGGTCCTGACGCGGCCCGAGAAGACTCCCCGCCCGACGGAACGGAAGCGGGTGCGGCGTCTGCCCCGACAGCACCGGGTTCGGCTCCACCCAGCAATAACGGGGCGACGAAGGTGCGGGACTCGTCGATCTGTTCAGCTTCGAGGAATGCCGTTGCGAGGGTGCGGCCGCCCTCGAGAAAGAGGGAGGTGATGCCGCGGCGGCCGAGGTCGGCCAGAGCAGCGGGAACGCCGTCGCTGACGAGGGCCTCGGCGCCGGCGGCGCGCAGCGCCTCAAGCCGCGCCGGATCGACGCCCGGGAGAGACGACGACGAGCACCGACGAGACGTCGAGCGTCTTCAGCAGCTGCGAATCGAGCGGGAGGCGGGCGCGGCGGTCGAAGACGACGCGCACGGGTTGCCTGGCCTCCTCGATGTCACGGGCGGTCAGCAGCGGGTCGTCGGCGAGGACGGTGCCGACGCCGACCGCGATCGCGTCCGATTCGGCGCGCCAGCGGTGGGTCAGGGTACGGCTGCCCTCGCCGGAGATCCAGGGCGAGTCCCCGGGCGCCGTCGCCGTGCGGCCGTCGAGGGACATCGCCAGCTTCAGGGTGACCAGGGGCATCCCGGTGCGCGCGTGCTTGCGGAAGGGCTGGTTGAGCAGGCGGGCCGCGGTCGCCTCCTCACCGGACGCGGAGAGGATCTCGACGCCGCCGTCGCGGAGGATCTCCGGGCCACGGCCGGCGGCCTTCTCGGAGGGGTCGTCGGAGCCGATCACGACGCGGCCGAGCCCGGCCTCGAGGATCGCCTCGACGCAGGGCGGCTGGCGCCCCTCGTGGGCGCAGGGCTCGAGCGTCACGTACATCGCCGCCCCGGCGGGGTCGTTCCCCCCGGGCCGCGCAGTCGGCCAGCGCCGCCCGCTCCGCGTGCAGGTCGCCGAGCCTCGCGTGGCAGCCCTCGCCGAGGATCTCGCCATCGGCGACGTCACGGCGCCGACGAGCGGGTTCGGGCTGACCTGGCCACGCCCCCCCTCCGCGAGCTCGAGCGCTCGGCGCATATGGGCCTGATCCGTGCCTGTCAGCTGGGAGCTCATCATGTTGACTGACCAGTCAGTCAACGCCATCGTACTCCCAGGCCCGCGCCGAGCTCGCACTTTTTGCCCTCTCTTGGGAAAAGCCCGAGCCGGCGTGGGAACGGGCGGCGCGGCCGGGGTCGCGGATACCCTGAGCGGCGGATGAAGCTGATCGTCCAGATCCCCTGCCTCGACGAGGAGGAGACCCTGCCGGCGACGATCGCCGACCTCCCGCGGCAGATCGAAGGGATCGACGCAGGTCGAGATGCTCGTGATCGACGACGGCTCGACCGACCGTACCGTCGAGGTCGCCCGCGAGCGCGGGGTCGACCACATCGTCCGGCTGACCAACAACAGGGGCCTTGCGGCCGGCTTCCAGGCAGGCCTGGACGCCTGCCTGAAGCTCGGCGCCGACATCGATCGTCAACACCGACGCCGACAACCAGTACCGCGGCGCGGACATCGCCAAGCTGGTCGCCCCGGTCCTGGCGGGCGAGGCAGACATGGTCGTCGGCGACCGCGACGTCAGCCGCGATCGAGCACTTCTCCGGCCCGAAGAAAGCCCTGCAGCGGCTCGGCAGCTGGGTCGTGCGGCGTCTTTCCGGCACCGAGATCGCCGACGCCACCTCCGGCTTTCGTGCCTACAGCCGCGAGGCCGCGCTGGAGCTGCTCGTCGTCGACAACTTCACCTACACGCTCGAAAGCCTGATCCAGGCCGGCAAGAAACGTCGCCGTCGACGAGGTCCCGATCCGCACCAACCCCAAGACCCGCGAATCGCGGCTCTTCGGCTCGACCTCGGCCTACGTCCGGCGCAACGCCCTCGCGATCCTGCGCATCTACGCCCGGTACGAGCCGCTGAGGGTCTTTACCGGCCCTGGCCTGATCATCTTCTGCTGGCGCTGCTCGCCTGGCTGCCGTTCCTGGTCGACTGGATCGCTCAACGGCGACCGCACCGGCCATGTGCAATCCCTGCTGCTCGGCGCGGTCCTCTTCATCGTCGCCATCCAGCTCTTCGCCCTGGGAGTGATCGGCGACCTGCTGGCCGGACAGCGGGTCATGACCCAGCGTGTCTTCGAGAGAGTGCGTCGCATCGAGCTCGAACCTGAGGTCGACCCTTCCCACCGCCCGCTCCGAAGAGACTAAACCCTGTCTGAATCAGGCGGGATCCGGACACGCCGGACCGTGGTGGCGACACTTCGAACCGCTCCCCGAGTACGGCAGGACCGCGAGCTTTCTGACCATCGGGGTAGGCCTCACCGGCCTGCTGACCTACGCCTACTTCCTGGTCTCCTCCCACCAGCTCTCGAAGAGACTACGGGGAGATCACCGTGCTCTGGTCGGCCGTGTTCATAACCGTCTCGACCCTCTACAGGCCGATCGACCAGCTGCTCTCCCGCCATATCTCCGAAAACGCCGAGCAGGGCCAGCCGATGCCGGTCCGGTACGAGTCGCCATCGCATCCAGCTCAGCCTCGCGGCCGGCTTTGCAGTCGTCGCCCTGATCCTGAAGGGCCCGCTCGAGAACGGGCTTCTCTCGGGCAATTCCACGCTCTACTGGGTCTTCTTCTCCGCCGTGCTTTTCTACGCCGCCAGCTATTTCGCCCGGGGCTTCCTTGCCGGCCACCAGCAGTTCGGCCTCTTCACCGCCCTGATCTTCTCGGAGTCCCTGTTTCGCACCATCTTCGCGGTACTGGTCGCGGTGGGCATCTTCAGCGGCCAGTCGATGGTTGCGATCGGCATCGTCGCCGCACCGCTGCTGAGCCTGATGGTCGTACCGGTGGCGATCATGCCAGGCGCAGCCGTCAGAAGCGGCCGAAAGCCGAGGCTTCGCGGCGAAGCCACCCGGCACCGAGTGCCGACGACGAGTTCTCCTTCCCCCACGGGGCCGGCTTCGCCGCCTCGCTTCTCCTGATCATGTTCAGCGAGCAGGTATTCCTCAACGCCGGGCCCCTGGTCATCCGCGGCATCGAGGGTGTGGCCGCCGCCGGTTACATATTCAACGTGCTGATGATCGCCAGGGCGCCGCTGCAGCTCTTCCAGGCCGTCTCGACCAGCATCCTGCCTCACCTGACTTCGCTTCATTCCGCGAGCGGGGACGCCGACAGCGGCGAGTTCCACCAAATTGCGAACGGTCCTGACGGGAATCGCCGGATTTACCGCGATCTCCGTCGTCGTCATGGTGCATCGCCGGGCCGCAGATGATGCAGATCGCCTTCGGCACAAGTTCACCTACGACCGGCCCGGCCTGATCCTGGTCACCCTGGGCATGGGCTGTTATCTGGCCGCGGTCACGGTCAACCAGGCCTGCCTCGCCCAGGGCCAGGCCCGCCGCTCCTCGATCCGCTGGATCTCCTGCGCCACCGCTTTCATCGCCTGGAACT